>NZ_PGFA01000001.1:1200000-2400000 GCF_002797555.1 Hymenobacter chitinivorans DSM 11115
TGCGCGAAATCGAGGAGTTCAGCGTCACCAAAAACCACTTCGCCGACGACATCACCATCCTCAGCTGCCGGTTTAAGTGAAATGGTGAAATCGTGAACTGGTGAGTTGACGTTCGGCTGGTGCGACTGGCGAGTTCCGTCATTGCGAGGCGCAGCCGAAGCCATCCGTCCTCTGCTAGCACCAAACAATCTTTTATCAGAAAGCCCTTTCTCGTTGTTACGGGAAAGGGCTTTTTGATAGTAGAAGGCTTAGTCCCTTTCAGCGGACGGATTGATGCCGTTTAATGCGCGGAATGTCATGCTTCCTCGCAAGGACAAATGCAACGCACCGTTCGCGCCAGCCGACCGTCAACTCACCAGTTCACGATTTCACCACCTCACTGTCTATCCAGCCTTCGGCGCGCATGAGCAGGGCCAGGGCAATGTAGAAGAAGGAGCCGACCTTGTCGACTTCGACCAGCTCGTTGAGCAGCAGGTGGAAGACGATGATGACCAGGGACAGGCCCGCGGCCAGCACCACGCGCCGGTTCTGGGCTGAGCGGCTGCGGTGGTAGAGGTTTTCCACCATCACCAGGGCCGTGCCGAAGAGAATGACGAACAGCAGAAAGCCCGGAAAGCCCTGCTCGGCCAGCTGCAGCAGAAAGTAGTTGTGGGTTGTGGACTTCTCCGGGTTGTCGCTCACGTAGGTGCGGAAGCTTTTCACCGTGAAGCGCTTATATTCGGGGTAAAAGGTACTGGGGCCGCTGCCGGTAATGGGCTTCTCGCTGATCATGCGGGCCGCGGCCACCCAGCGGTACACCCGCTCCATGCCCGACACGTCCTCCAGCTTGTAGGTAGCCTCCAGGTGCTTTTCGAAGTTGTGGCCGTTGAAGACCGTCTTCTCAAAGTCGGGGGCGTAGAGCATGTAGTTGTTCTGGTGCATGAAGTAGAAAGCACCACACGCCGCCGCAATGGCCCCCGCGCCCAGAATCAGGCGGGTCAGGCGCAGACGCACGGCCAGGTAGAACAGGCCGGCAATGGGCAGCGCAATAATGGAAGCCCGGGTGTAGGACAGCAGCACCCCGAACACGAGCACCGCCAGGGCCACGCGCCACAGCAGGCGCTTGGTGCCCTGGCTGTCCTTGGCCGCGTAAAAGGCGTAGGGCACCAGCAGGGCCTGCACCACGGCGTAGATAACGTGGTTGATGTAAAACGGCTGAATGGCCCAGTTAATCGAGTCGAAGCTCAGGCCCTTGGTAGCGTGCCGCAGGGTGGTATACACCACCGTAATGGTGGCGCCCACCACGTAAAAAGCCGCCAGCCGCCACACGTCGGCCGGGCGCCGCACGATGGAGGCCGTCACGAACACGAAGGGCACGATGTACCAGGTCTTGGCCAGCAGGTACTTGACCGACTTCATGGTGTTCACCGAAAACAGCATCGACACCGTGGACCAGAGCAGGGCCAGGCCCATGATAATCACCAGCGGATGGGTCCAGATGCGGGCCGTGAGCTGGGTGCGGCCCAGCAGCACGCTCACCCCGAAGCAGCCCAGCAGAACCAGCATCAGCGGCTCGGAGGGCACGTCCATGCTCAGGCCGCCGGGCAGGGGAATTTCCCGCGAAAAGGCCAGCGTGAGCAGCAGTAAGTAATACACCCAGCGCCAATCGACGAGCAGTACGGCCACGCCCACGCCGGCAAAGGGCAGGGCTAGCCACAGTGGGGTCTGGAGCAGGAGCGCGGCCGAGCCACTGAGCAGCAGCAGCAGAATAAAGCCGATAAACAGGCGCTGGGCCGAATCTTGGGGACGCAGGCGCGCCAGAAGGGAAGCAACAGCGGCCATTAGCAGAACGGATTAAAACTGCGGCTCCGAGCCCGGGCGCCCCACGCTCAGGTTGCCGCGGTAGAGTTCGAGCAGGGTGATGAGAATAATGGACAGCGCCAGGGTCACGACCACCGACGAAACCACAATCAGCCAGCGCACGGGCTTGGTCTTCTTGGTGGCCGGGAAGGCCTTCTGGACCACGTAAATCGAGGAAATCTTGCCACTGATGGCCAGCTTGGCCGTTTCGTAGGCATTGCGGGCCCCAATCAGGCGGCCCTGAATGTCGGCGAAGCGGGCGTAGGCGGTGGCCATCCGGTCGGTGCCCTTGACGTAGTTTTCCAGGTTGAGCACGTTGCCGCCCTCGGCCTGGGTGAGGCCGCGCAGGGCCTTGCGGTAACCGGCGGCCTTGCTGCTGTTGCCCTCGCCTTCGGCCTGGCGCAGCTTGGTTTCGGTTTCGATAATGGCCCGGCCCAGGTAGCGCGACTCATTCTCCATGCCGTAGATGCCGTAGCGGCGGCGGCCGGCCAGCAGCGAGTCGTGGGCGGCGGTGTACTCGCGCTCCAGAAACTCCTTGCGGCCCTGGTAGAGGTCAATGATTTTGCGGCGGTTTTCGAACGTCAGCTGCTGGTTAATCGAGTCGATGGCCTGCACAATGGCGTTGGCCACCTTGGCGGCCAGCACCTTGTCGCGGTCCTGGAAGTTGACTTCAATAGCGTCTCGGTCGTTGTGGACGATGGTGAAGTTGCTGTTGAACTCGTCCAGGGCGCCCTGATCGGCGGCATCGTCGCCGGCGGCCCCGGTCTTGTAGTGCTCGTGCAGGTCGAATCGCTTGATAATGAGCTCAGCCAGGGTTTGCGACTCGCCGATGGTAATCACGCGGTCCAGGTCTTCGGCCCGGCCGCCCAGCTCCAGTTTGCCCCCGTCCGACACAATTCGGTCGGGGTCGGTGGTGTTGGGGTTGGTGGGGTAGAATACGGCGGTCGACTTGTAGATATTCGGCAGGGCCAGGCTTACCACTACGCTGATAATCAGCGCTAACGCCACGGCGGCAGCTACTAAATATTTCCACCGGTTAATAACGGGCCACAAGCCCAGTAGCGAATAAGAGCGGGATGACATGCAAAGGGTAAAAGGACGACTGGGGCAGGTTCCACCGGTTTTCGGCACACTGCATTGGGGCAAAGCTACTCCAAATTCTGCGCATTGAACAGGCGGCTTCGCGCCGAAACCAACGAAAACTAGCCCGACGCTATTGCCCGTCCGACTGGCAGCGGAATTCACCGGTTTAATCGGGCAAAAACCAGTTATTGCCGTACCCAGGCCCGCTGACCGGCCGCGGACGGCGGTTTTTGCGTAATTTTGGCCTCCATCTAGGCCCTGGCTGTATCAAAAAGTTTTTCGGAAATATCAGTTTTGTCGTCTTGCTAAACCTGCTGGTGAAGCCGGGCTGGGTGGTCATCGAAAACCTGGTGCAGGACCGGCTGGGCCACGCCGCCTTCGGCACGTTCACGGCCTTGTTCAACTGGACGCTGATTGTGGCCTCGGTGTCGGACCTCGGTACTACTCAGCTCACCACCAAGCGGGTAGCGGCCACCCCGGAGTTCCTGGCCGAGTACTTTCCCACCCTGCTGCCGTTGAAAGGCTGGCTGTCGGTGCTGTTTTTGGTCATAATGGTGGGCAGCGGTTGGCTGCTGGGCTACCACGGCCACACGCTCACGCTGCTGGCCCTCACCGGGGCCTCCTTATTGGTAACGCAGTACACCCAGTTTTTGCGCGGCACCCTGCAGGCCCACCAGCGCTTCAACACCGATGCGGTGCTGTCGGTGCTGGAAAAGGCTCTGCTGCTGGGGCTGGTGCTGGCCCTGCTGCCGGTGGGCATTACCCTGGACCGCTACGTAGGCGCCCGGGCCGTGGCGGTGCTCTTTACCTTCGTGGTGCTCTACGCCCTGGTGACGCGGCTCTACGGGCGGGTGCGCTACCGGCTGCGGTGGGACCACGCCCGCCGCCTGCTCCGGGCCAGTCTGCCCCTGGCCCTGATTACGCTGGTCTACGGCCTCAACGAGCGGGTCGACATGCTGATGCTGGAGCGACTGGCTTCCCCGGCCCAGGCCGGCTACTACGCGGCGGCCTACCGCTGGGTCGACGCCATTATGATGTACCTCTGGACGGTGCTGCCGCTGTTTTTTGCCAAGTTTGCCTTTGCCACCGGCCGGCGAGAGGAGCAGCAGGAGCTGCTCTGGTTCGGGCAGCGCGTCGTGACGGTGCCGCTGCTGTTTGTGTGCGCCTTCGTGCTGTTTCGGGGGGAAGTGCTGTTCTGGCAGTTTACCCACAGCTCGGCTCAGGAGCTCAGCCAGATGACGCTCAGCTTGAAGATATTGTTTGTCAACGTGCTGGTGCACGCCTTTTTTGCCATCTACAGCACGTTGCTCACCAGTACCAACCACGAAAAGCCGGTGAGCTGGCTCGTGGCCGGCAGCATCGGGCTCAACGTGCTGCTCAACGTGGTGCTGCTGCCGCGCTACGGGGCCGCCGCCGCTGCCCTGAACACGCTGCTGTGCGTGGTCTTCGTCTCGGGCGGTTACCTGTGGCTGGTGAGCCGGCGGGCGGGCGTGGCCATTCCCTGGGCTACTATTGTACGGCTGCTGCTGGCGTTTGGACTGCTGTGCGGCGTGTTCTGGGGCCTGCAGTTGCTGCTGAATCAGTGGCTGCTGGAGGCCGTAGGGGCGGGGCTGGCCTTCGTGGTCATCTTGTTTGGCACCGGCATCGTGCGGGTGGCTGAGCTCAAGGCCCTGCGCCGCTGAGCCGGAATCTTTTTCAAAAAACGGGCATCTTAGCGCCTCCGAACCTACCGCTGCCGTTGAATATTGCCGTTAACGTCCGTTTCCTGCTGCCCGGCGACAAGCTCGAAGGCATAGGCCGTTTCACCTTCGAAACGCTCAGCCGCCTGGTACGGCAGCACCCCGAGCACACCTTTCACTTCCTCTTCGATAGGGCCTACGACCCGCGCTATTTGTTTGCCGACAACGTGGTGCCCCACGTGCTGCTGCCCCCGGCCCGCCACCCGTTTCTGTTCGTGGCCTGGTTTGAGGGCGCCGTGGCGGCGTGGCTCAGCAAGCACCGCCCGGCCGTGTTTCTGAGCCCCGACGGCTTTACCACGCTACGCACCAAAGTGCCCCGCCTGACGGTGGTTCACGATTTGGCCTTCGAGCATTTCCCCCAGGACGTGGACTGGCTGCAGCGCAAGTACTACCACTATTTTACCCCGAAATTCGTGCGGGCCTCGGCGCGCATCGTGGCCGTGTCGGAAGCCACCCGGCAGGATCTGGTAAAGACCTACGGTACCCCGGCCGACAAAATCCGGGTGGTGTACAACGCCGCCGACGCCCATTTTCGGCCGTTGGGAGCTGAGGAGCAGCAGGACGTGCGGGACCGGTTCAGCGCCGGCAAGCCCTACTTTCTATTTGTGGGCGCCCTGCAGCCGCGCAAAAATTTGGTCAACCTGCTGCGGGCTTTCGACGAGTTCAAAACCCGCACCGGCTCGGGGGCCAAGCTGCTCATCGTGGGCCGCACGGCCTGGAAAGCCGGAGCCATGTTCGACGCCTACCAGCAGATGCAGCACCGTGGGGCCGTGCACCTCACCGGCCGCGTAACGGATGTGGAGCTGGTGCAGCTCTACGCGGCGGCCCGGGCCACGGTGTACGTACCCTACTTCGAGGGCTTCGGCATTCCCATCATCGAGGCCCAGGCCTGCGCCTCCCCGGTCTTGACTTCCAACTGCAGCTCCATGCCCGAGGTGGCCGGCGAGGCAGCCCTGCTCGTCGACCCGCTGTCGGTGCCTTCCATTACCGCGGGCCTGACCCGCCTGGAAGCCGATGCCGGGCTGCGCGCCGAGCTGGTGCAGAAAGGCCTGGCCAACGTGCAGCGCTTTTCCTGGGTGCGCAGCGCGGAGCAAATCTGGCAGAATATTGTTGAAGTCACCGCCGGCCAGCTAAACCGGTAGAACCCTCACTATTTCACCACTTCACCATTTCACCGTCCCCGCATGCATCTTCACCGTTTGCCCGAAGTAATGCACCGCTGGCTGCCCAATACCATCTGGCGGGGGCCGCACGCCCAGGGCGGGCCCAAGACGCTCTACCTGACTTTTGACGACGGGCCGATTCCGGAGGAAACTCCCTGGGTGTTGGAACAGCTGGCCCAGTTCAACGCCAAAGCCCTGTTTTTCTGCGTCGGCGACAACCTGCAGCGCCACCCCGACATTGCCCGCGCGGCTCTGGCCGCCGGTCATCAGCTCGGCAACCATACCTTTCACCACCTCAGCGGCTGGAGCACTCCGGCGGCCGACTACCACGCCGACATTGCCCACTGCCAGCAGGCCCTCGACGCGGTGCTGGACGAAGCCGCCCCGCGCTTTTTTCGGCCGCCCTACGGCCGCCTCACCCCGGGCCTCAACCGGCAGCTGGAGCCTAAGTACCGCATCGTAATGTGGGATTTGCTGACCTGCGACTACGACAAGGACTACGCCCCCGAAAAGTGCCTGCGCGACGCCCTGCGCCTGACGCGGCCCGGTTCGGTGGTGGTGTTTCACGACAGTATCAAGGCCAGCCGCAATATGCGCTACGTGCTGCCGCGCTACCTGGCCCACTTTGCCGAGCAGGGCTACCAGTTCGAGCTGCTGTAGTCCCGCCCCAATGCTGTTGCTCACCGCCTATTTTACCCTCTGGTTTCTGGTTCTGGCCGCCTCCGCGCTGCTGTTCTGGGTGCGGCGGCGCCCGGCTCCGGCCCCCTTGCCCCAGCCCTGGCCCCGGGTCAGCATCCTCATTGCGGCCCGCAACGAAGAAGCCGCCATTGGCCGCTGCCTGCAAGCCATCCGGCAGCTGAGCTACCCGGCGGAGCTGGTGGAGGTGCTGCTCGGCGACGACGCCTCCACCGACCAGACCCGGGCCGTGGCCCAGGCCGCAATGCAGGGCTACGCCGGCCAGTTTCGCTGCCTTACCATCACCGAGCCGCTGGGCCTGGCCCGGGGCAAGGCCAACGTGCTGGCCCACCTGGCCCGGGCCGCCACCACCGAGTATTTCTGTATCACCGACGCCGATATTGCCGTGCCCACCGGCTGGATTCAGGGTCTGCTGCCCTTTGCCCAGCCCGGCGTCGGCACCGTCACGGGCCTGACCGTGGTGGAGGGCCCGCGCCTGTTCGACCAGCTTCAGGGCCTCGACTGGCTGCAGTCGTTGGGTCTGGTGCAGGTCGTGTCCGACTTCGGGCGGCCCGTCACGGCCATGGGTAATAACATGCTCGTCACGCGGGCGGCCTACGAGGCCACCGGGGGCTACGAGCAGCTGCCGTTTTCGGTCACCGAGGACTACGCCTTGTTTGAGGCCGTGCTACGGCGGGGCTTCACGTTTCGCAACGTGTTTCGGCCCGAAGTGCTGGCTGTTTCGCTGCCCATCAGCACGCCGGCCCGGCTGCTGCACCAGCGGCGGCGCTGGCTGCGGGGTGTGGAGGCCCTGCCGTGGTGGCTGCAGGGCGGGCTGCTGTTCTACGCCGGCTTTTACCCGTTGCTGCTGGTGCTGGCCTGGGTAGCCAGCCCGCTGGCCGCCCTAAGCGTACTGGTGGGCAAAATGCTACTCCAGGGCCTGCTGGCTGCCGCCTGCTACCACCGCGCCGGCCGCCGCCTGTCCTGGCACCTGCTGCCCGCCTTTGAGCTCTACACCATTGCCCTCACCGTCGGCCTGAGCGTATTCCGCTTGTTGCCGCTGTCCTTCGACTGGAAAGGCCGGGCGTATAAGTAAGCTTTCCTACCGCGTAAAAACCGTCGGTTGTCAATAAACGAATAACTGACAACTAGCAACGAACAACGAACAACTACATGCAGCTCACCGATTCCCACGCCCATATCTACTCCGAGCAGTTCAAAACCGACCGGGACGAAGCCCTGCACCGCGCCTACGAGGCCGGCGTCACGACCATCGTTATGCCCAACATCGACCACACCAGCATCGACGGTATGCTCGAAACCGAAGCCCGCTTTCCCCAGCAGTGCTTCTCGATGATGGGCCTGCACCCGTGCTCGGTGGGCAAGGACTTCGAGCGGGAGCTATACCTGGTGGAAGAATGGCTGGGCAAGCGCCCGTTTGCGGCAGTAGGGGAGTGCGGTATCGACCTGTACTGGGACAAAACCACGCTGGCCCAGCAGCAGGAGGCCCTGCGGGTGCAGGTGGCGCTGGCCAAAAAGCACGGCTTACCGCTCGTGCTCCACACCCGGGACGCCTTCCAGGAAACGGCCGATATCATCGAGGCGGCCCAGGACGGCACGCTCACCGGCGTGTTTCACTGCTTCTCGGGCAGCCCGGAAGAAGCGGCCCGGGTGCTGCGGCTGGGCTTTAAGCTGGGCATTGGTGGGGTGGCCACCTTCAAAAACGGCGGGGCCGACAAGTTTCTGCCCGACATTGCCCTGGAGCACCTGCTGCTCGAAACCGACTGCCCTTACCTGGCCCCGGTGCCCCACCGCGGCAAGCGCAACGAGCCGTCCTACCTGCCCCTGATTGCCCGCCGCGTAGCCGAGCTGCTGCGCAAAGACCCCGCGGAAATTGCCGAAGCCACCACCCGCAACGCCCAGGCGCTGTTTAAGTTGTGAAATGGTAAACTTGCTGTTCGGCAGGGGCAACATGCGTGTCATTGCGAGAAACAACGCAATCCGTCCTCTGAAACGGGCTCAGCCTTCTACCTTCTTGACAAGCCTGACGCGTTGTGAAGTAAAAGAGCTTGCTGGTCAAAGGGTGTACCTACCTTCGCAGAGGACGGATTAGCTACGCTGTCCTTCGGTTGCCACGGCTAGGCCTCGCCAGGACTCATTTCCCACATTCCGCACACTCTCCACATTAACCAATATGTCCGTCACGCTGCCCCTTGTTGATATTACGCCGGCCGGCCACGGCGCCCGGCCCGCTACGTCGGTGCTGGTCATCTACACCGGCGGCACGGTGGGCATGGAGTACAACCGGCGCGGGGAGCTGGTGCCCATGAAGTTTGAGCGAATCCGCAAGAAGATGCCCGAGCTGCGGCAGCTCAACATGAACCTCTCGGTGCTGAGCCTGCCCCAGATTATCGACTCGTCTAACGTCACGGCCTCCGACTGGCTGGGGCTGGCCGCTATTATCGAGGAAAACTACGCGCAGTACGACGGATTTGTGGTGCTGCATGGCACCGATACCATGGCCTACTCGGCGGCGGCCCTGAGCTACTTGCTCGAAAACCTGGGCAAGCCGGTCGTCTTTACCGGCTCCCAGGTGCCCGTGGGCCGCATCCGCACCGACGCCCGCCGCAACCTGCTCACGGCCCTCGACATTGCCGCCGCCCGCCACCCCAAAGCCGGCACCGTGCGCGTGCCCGAAGTGTGCGTGTTCTTCAACGACCTGCTGATTCGGGGCAACCGGGCCAAAAAGGTGGAAAGCCAGCAGTACAACGCCTTCCGTAGCGAAAATTACCCGCCCCTGGCCCGGGCCGGCATCGAGGTCGAGTTCAACGACCAGCAGGTACGCCACCTGCCCTCGGCCCGCCTGCGCGTACACCGCCACCTCGACGAGCAGGTCGTGATTCTGAAGCTCTTTCCCGGCATTACCGAGCGGGTGGTGCGGGCCGTGCTGGAGGTGGAAGGCCTGCGCGGTTGCGTGCTCGAAACCTACGGCTCGGGCAATGCGCCCACCGCGCCCTGGTTTTTGCGCTGCCTCGGCGACGCCCACGCCCGCGGCGTACAGATTCTCAACGTGAGCCAGTGCGAGGAGGGCCGCGTAATTCAGGGCCAGTACGAAACCAGCTCCCAACTCACTGACCTGGGCGTCATTGGTGGCGAGGACATCACGGCCGAGGCTGCCATTACCAAGCTCATGTTTGTGCTGGGCCTGGGCCTCGCTCCCCACGAAACGGCCCGTTTGCTGGCCCAGGACCTACGGGGCGAAATATCTTTAGGCTAATTCCAAGTTGCCGGGGCTTGTGTATCCGGAAAAAGGGCCGTTACTTTGCACCCGATTACCGACCCAGAGAGGTGTCCGAGTGGTCGAAGGAGCACGCCTGGAAAGTGTGTATGGCCCAAAAGGTCATCGTGGGTTCGAATCCCATCCTCTCTGCACTAAACCCCGTTTGCACCCCGCAAACGGGGTTTTTGCTTTTTCGAGGTGCATAAGTGGGCGCGTGGTTAGTGGCGCCCGGCTCCGGCCCAAACTCGCGGCGCCGGCCGCCGGCCGTAGCCGCTGGTGCAGAAGCTGCTGGGTTAGCCGCCCGGGCGAAATAATAAAGCAGGGAAATAATCCAGTAAATTGAGCCCCTGGGCTTCTTGCGTTGCTTGTAGCGGTAGCAGTCGGTAGGCCTACGTATTGCTATGAATTACATTGGGATGAAGAACTGGTGCCTTGTGCTGCTTGCCCTACTGGCTTGCGCGAAGCCGAAAAATCAGCAAGGGCCATATCCCCAAAATCCCGCGCTGTCGGATCGGCAGGGGAGTCCCCGGGACACCACCGTCTTTTACTTTCCGGCCGCCGACTCCCTGCATGCTACCTACATTCCCAAAGCCCAGCGGCCCGCGGAGTATGTTATGGATGAGCGTGTGGAAAACTGTACCGCGGAGTTAGTAAGCGCGTCGTATTGCCTGACGTATTTTGACGCGCCCGTGCTGTCGAATTATTACCTGGACGCCGACATCTACCGCTTCCTGTGGCTGCGCTCCTTTCATCGGCCCGTGCTCCTGACGCTGCGGCAAGATGCGCACGGGGCCACGCTCCGCACCCAGCTCCTGGATAAGTATCCGGGTTTTCACACGCTAACTGTATTTCACCCCGACCAGCTAGCGGCGGATGCTACGCCCCAACAAAGGGCCCGCGCCCAGAAATTCTATGAGGAAACAATGGCGGACTCGGCCTTCCAGGCCCAAGTAGCGGAGGCGAAGCGGCGGGCCCGACAAGTAGTGGCCGAAGAAACCACAAGCCGCCTGACGGCGCAGCAGGTCCAGGCCTTTCAAAATTTGCTGACCCAGGCCCAGTTCTGGCAGCTGCCGAGTTGTCAGCCCGCCTTTGTGCTAGATGGGGCCCAATGGCTGCTCGAAGCCCACCAGGCAAACGCCTATCACATGGTCAGTAGAAAGTCGCCCGACGAGGGTGATAAATTTCGCCGGGCCTGCGAGTATCTGATCGAGCTTAGTTCAGTGCGCGCCGAAGAACGGTATTAATATGGCTCCCCGAGCTTAGGCCCGCCCCAATCAACTGCTGAAAGGCTGTCCGTTATGAGTTTGTTCCTGTGCGGCTAAGTACCGGCCGACGAAAAGGGCCAAATGCCGAAGCCCGATTCCGGCCGGGAATCGGGCTTCGAGGAAGCACTCAGGCTGCGCCGGGCTTAGCGCGGGATGGTGTACCGGACGCGGAAGGAGCCGTTGCGAAACTGCAGCAGCTCGCCCTGCTGGCTCCAGCGCTGGTCGCGGCGCAGCGTGGTCTGGAAGCGGCCTTCCACAATGCGCTGCACGGTATCGAGCTGGGTGATTTCCACACTGGGCAGCTCGGCTACGCCGGTCGAGGAATAGCTGTTGACGAGCACGTCGCCACCCACCAGATCCGACCAACCCGCCTCGGCTGGGCCCGCGGGACTCTGGGTGGGAGCGTCGAAATGCAGCCGCAAGTAGGCCTCGGGCTGACTCTGGTAGCCAAATACGTAGAATTTCTTGGTGGCGCGCTCATACACGCCCGTGCCTTCCACCACCCAGGCCTGGTCGTTCTTCTGGGCCCGGACGTAAAACTCGGGCACCACTTCCGGCCCAGCCGATTCTTTCTCACAGGCCGCGGCGCCCAGCAGGAGCAGCGGGCTGATCAGCAACTTAAGTAGCGAAGTTTTCATAGCTAGTAGCTAAGCAGGTTCCCTGGGAAGAGGAAGGCCGCCGCCCAAAGGTTGCAAGCCGGTGCGCATTTAGGGCCCGAAAGTAGGGGCAGCGCGGGGCCGGGCCAGGCCGGATTTAGCCAATTTTGAGCGTTAGTTGTAAATTTGCGGAAGAGCTGAGCTGTAACGAGTTGCTGCCGCGGTGGGCCGGGTGCAAACTATGCTGGGGCCCTAGCTGGGGCAGCTCGGCGGGGTAGGGCTGCCGCCGGGCTGAATGCTGCGTTGCCTAGGGTTCCGGAAAATTATGCTACTTGCCCTTACACCTCCCATTCGTCGATTGTTGTGAACGAGCACTATTCTATTAACTCCACCAACCCCTGGGAGAAGGACGTGCAGTTGGTGCAGCAGGTATTCGACGCGGTGGCCGTGCTGGACCCGCAGGGCCATATTCTGTGGGGCAATGACGGCCTGACCAGCCTGGTGGGCCAGCCGCCGGCCGAGCTGCGGCAGCGCACCGTCTGGGCGGTACTGGGCGGCAGCGGGGCCGGACAGGTGACGGCAACCTACGTGCAGGCGCAGCTGCGGGCCGAAGCTGCCTTCCGCTACGAGGCGCTGCTGCAGCATTCCAATACCTCCGCCCAGTGGGTGCGCGTGCGGGTGCAGCCCTTGCCGGCCTCGGCCGCGCCCGGCCGCTTTGTGGCCCTGGTGGAGCTGCTCACCGATTCCAGCGCCACCCAGCAGGCCCTGGCCGAAAATGAGGTGCGGTTTCGCTACCTGACCGAGCACGTGCCGGGCGTATTGTTTCAGTGGCGCCACAACCACACCACACCCTCGGGCCTGGTCTACATCAGTCCGCGCCTGCGGGAGCTGTTCGGCATCGTGCTCGACAACGACAAGCAGCTCGAGGAGTTTATTCACCCTGACGACCGGCCGCGCTGGAAAGCTGCCCTGCAGCAAGCCGGTAAGGAGGATGGCAGCTGGGCTTTCGAGGGGCGCCTGCTGGTGCCGGGCCAGCCCCTGCGCTGGTTTCGGGGCACGGCCATTCGCTCCCTCTCCGATGCTGAAGGCAGCCTGCACAGCGGTATTCTGGTCGACGTTACGGCCCTGAAGCAGGCCGAAGAAGCATTGCGAGCCAACGAGCAGCGCTGGCAGCTGGCCATGGAGCGGTTCGGCGACGGAGCCTGGGAGTTTAATTATCAAACCGGGGAGGAGTATTTCTCGGCCGCCTACCAGGCCATGCTGGGCTACGAGGAAGCCGAATTTGCCCGGGAGCACCAAAGCTGGCTAACCCACGTGCACCCCGACGACGTTGCCGTCAGCTTGCAGGCCTCCGACGCCTACCTAAGCGGCCGGGAGCCAATTTACTCCGTGGAGCGCCGCCTGCGCTGCCGCAACGGTGAGTACAAATGGGTGCTGACCCGCGGCCTGGTCACCAAATCCGATGCTGAGGGTAAGCCTCTGATCATGACCGGGGTCCACACCGATATTTCGGCCATCAAGGCCGCTAATGCCGCCGTGGAAGCCTCGCGCCTGCGCCTGTCGACCACCATTGCCAACTTCCAGGAGGGTATTCTGCTGGTTGATGAGGACCACCGGGTGATGCTGGCCAACGAGGCCATTTGCCGGCTGTTCAACAGCACCATCACTGGCCCGGAGCTGGTGGGCCTCGACGCCCGGCAGTTTGGGGAGCAGGCCAAAAACCGCCTCCGCGACGAGCAGGAGTTTGTGGCCCGCTACCAACGGCTGATTCAGCAGCAGCAGCTCGCCACGGGCGAAACTTTCGTGCTCAAGGACGGCCGCGTGCTGCAGGGCGACTTTGTGCCCATCCACATCGACGCGCAGTACATCGGCTACCTGTGGAAGTTTCAGGACATCACCGAGCGGCAGATTAGCGAAGACAAGCTGCGCCGCCGCGAGGAAAAGTACCGCAGCATCATCGAGTACATGAAGCTGGGCCTGGTCGAGACGAGCATGGACGGGGTTATTACCTACGTCAACCAGGCGTTCTGCGATATTACCGGCTACGACTTCGACGAGTTTTTGCACCAGCAGGCTATGCAGCGCGTGGTCAGCCCCGATAACCTGCAGCTGCTCACCCAGAAGAATGCCGACCGGGCCCAGGGTATTTCCGACACTTACGAGCTGACTATTACCAGCAAGAGCGGGCAGCGCAAGTGGCTGCTGATCAGTGCGGCCCCGGTTTACAACGACGCCCGGGAAGTGTACGGCTCCATTGGCATCACCCTCGATATCACCGACCGCAAGGAGCTGGAGCACAACCTGCGCCGGGCCAAGGAGGCCGCCGAGGAGTCGGCGCGCAGCAAGGAGCTGTTTCTGGCCAACATGAGCCACGAAATCCGCACGCCCATGAATGCCATTCTGGGCATGGGGCAGCTGCTGGCCAAAACTCCGCTCGACGCCGAGCAGCAAAACTACCTGCGGGCCATTGCCACCTCCGGCGAAAACCTGCTGGTCATCATCAACGACATTCTGGACTTGTCCAAAATCGGGGCCAGCCAGCTCTTTATCGAGCGAATCGGCTTCAGCCTGACGGCCCTGCTCCAACAGATTGAGAAGAGCCTGCACTTCAAAGCCGAGGAAAAAAGCCTGCGCTTCCTGATTCAGGCCGATACCGGCCTGCCCCCGGTGCTGCTCGGCGACCCGTACCGCATCACCCAGGTGCTGCTCAACCTGGCCGGCAACTCCATCAAGTTCACCGAAAAAGGGCAGGTGTCCATCATCTGTGAGCTGGTCGGCCACACTCCGGAGCACGTGGAGCTGCGCTTCACCGTGGCCGACACCGGCATCGGCATCGACGCCGACTTTTTGGGCAACATCTTCCAGGAGTTCAGCCAGGAAGACTCGTCGGTGACCCGCAAGTTTGGGGGCACCGGCCTGGGCCTGAGCATCAGCCGCAGCCTGGTGAACCTGATGGGTGGGGAAATTGACATTGTGAGCCGCAAAAACGAAGGCACCCGCAGCTCGTTTACGCTGCGGCTCGCCATCGGCTCGGAAAAGGACATGCCCCAGAAGGCCCCCATTACCGCCGACATCCGGGAGCGGCTGCGCGGCAAGCGGGTGCTACTCACCGAGGATAACGCCTTCAACCGGCAGATTGCCAAGGGTTTTCTGCAAAACGCGGCCCTGCTCGTGACCGAAGCCGAAAACGGCGCCGTGGCCGTGGAACTGGCCCGCCAGCAAAGCTTCGACCTGATTCTGATGGACGTGCAGATGCCGGTCATGAACGGGCTGGAGGCCACGGCCCAGCTGCGCGAGGAGCTGGGCCTGACCACGCCCATTATTGCCCTGACGGCCAACGCCATTAAAGGGGAGCGGGAAAAATGCCTGCGGGCCGGCATGAACGACTACCTGTCCAAGCCCTTCCAGGAAGATGACCTGCTCAAAGTCATCAGCTACTGGACCCTGGGCGAGCCCCTGGTGGGCAATACCGCGCAGGAGCCGGGCGCCCCGGCCCTGACGGCCCCGCTCTACAACTTGGCTCTGATTTACCAGATTGGGCAGGGCGACCCCGACTTTACGGTGCTCATGCTCGAATCCTTTATCGAGGGGGCCGAAGAAGCGGTGCGCGACTTGCGCCAGGCCCAGCAAACCCAGAACGTGGAATTGCTGCGGGCCACCACCCACAAGCTCAAGCCTAGCCTGGAACACCTGCAGGTGCACTTGCTGCTGCCCGTAGTGCAGCAGCTCGATACCTGGCGCGGCGCCTTCGACCAGGCCCAGCTCACGCCCCTGATTGACCGCACCAGCCACGTGCTGCAACGCCTGATTGCCCACCTGAACGTGGAGCTGCAGGATGCCCGTCCCGGCGTGGAGCCCAGCTAGGCGGCGGGCCGCCCTAGGCCGCTCCCGGCGAGGTATGCCAGGGACCCAGCAAATCCTGCACGCGCCGGGCCGTGTCGTCGGCTTCCTGCCCGATAATCTGCTTTACCCGGCTTACCTCGGCCACGGTAGGCAGGGTGGTTCGCAGCAGGGTGGCGCTCAGGGTTTGCATCCAGCGGATGGCATCCTCGACGGCCTCGTATACCCCGGAGGCAATGGGCGCGCTCTGATTTTCGGCCCGGTTGAGTTCCAGCAGGCTGACCGTGAGGCGGGAGTAGGCTTCGAGCAACCGCTGATCTTCAGGCTTGGGCGCCTGGGGGCAATGATCGGCAATGGCCAGCACGCCGATGTTGAAGCCATCAGCAGTCTTAAGCGGAATGCCGACGAAAAACTGCAGGTTGAGCAGCTCGATTTCCGCCGATTGAATCAACTGGCAGGGCTCCTTTCGCAGATCTTCAAACACCGTGGCTTCGTCCTGCAGAATGGCCACCGAGCACAGGCTGTAGTCACGGGGCAGGTGCTCGGCCCCGGTCCAGCCCGCCGTGTTGCGAAACCACACCGATTCGGCCTCGACCAGGGACAGAAAGGAAATGGGAACCCGGCACAGGGAGGCGGCCAGGGCCACGAGTTCGTCGAAAACCTGCTCGTGCAGGTTGCCCAGGCAGCGGTAGCGGGCCACGGCCCGGAGCCGGGCCGATTCATTACTGGGAATAAGCAGGCTATTCATAAGGAGGTATCAAGCGAATCGGGTAAGTATATGTAAAGTCTAATATAATAGGAAAATGGTTATTTCCTACTCTTGTTGCGGCGGCCGCCAATGTGAGCTGGGCAGTGGGGCCCGGCCACCAAGCGTACCAACCGCGGGTAGGGTAGCTCATGCCCGCGGCTGCCGTTTACGCCCTTGGCAACGGCAGGGCCAGCAGCGTTGTCGCCAGCTGCTTCGACGCCAAAGGAGGATAAAGTAGCGGCAACAATTTGTTGGTTATTTGCTATGATTTCAGTAACCTTACTCAGCAATCTTCGGCGGCGCATCGGCTGATGGCGGCTCTGGCGGAGCAAAAAGGCCTCTGCTGAGCTCAGGAACGGGTTTTCTAACATCACTCTTTTTTTTGCCTCTTTACACAATCGTTTGTGAAATTGATTTACGCACAAACGATTGTGTTACTATCTCTCCAATTCCCACACTCTTTTTTCTATGAAAAAGCCAGTACCCAAAATGGGTCGGATTACCCTTCCGGCTTTGCTCTGCTGCCTACCCCTGCACGCTGCCCTGGCAGAAGCGGCCGGGGTAGTTCTGCCCGCCGCCCGCGCCGTAACGGCCGCGGCGGATATTCCCGTGACCGGCCGCGTGGTGGATGAAAACGGCGCGGGTTTGCCCGGGGTAAACGTGCTGGTCAAGGGCACCGCCATTGGTACCCAAACCGATGCCGACGGCCGCTTCAGCCTGACGGCCCCCGACACGGGCACGTTGGTTTTCTCCTTCGTGGGCTACGCGGCCCGGGAAGTGCCCATCAGCGGATCGGCGCCGCTGAGCGTGAGTCTGGTGCCCGACGCGAAAAGCCTGTCGGAAGTGGTGGTGGTGGGGTATCTGACCCAGGACCGGCAGAACGTGACCAGCGCCGTGAGCAGCCTCGACGTGAAGGAAACTGTGAAGGCCCCGGTGGCTACCATCACCCAGGGCATCCAGGGCCGGGTGTCGGGGGTGCAAGTGCAGAGCTCCGGCGGCCCCGGCGACGCGCCCGTGGTGACCATTCGCGGCATTGGCACGCTGGGCGCGGCCGGCAGCGGCCCGCTCTACGTCATTGACGGGCTGTGGACGGGCAACATCCGGGACCTGAACCCCAACGACATCGAAACCCTGACCGTGCTCAAGGATGCCTCCTCCACGGCCGTGTACGGGTCGAGCGGGGCCAACGGCGTGGTGCTGATTACGACCAAAAAGGGCAAATCGGGCCGGCCTTCCATTAGCTTTAACGGCTACACCGGCGTGGAACAGGTGTACAAGCGCTACAACCTGACCAACGCCAG
Source organism: Hymenobacter chitinivorans DSM 11115 (assembly GCF_002797555.1). Classification (NCBI taxonomy): domain Bacteria; kingdom Pseudomonadati; phylum Bacteroidota; class Cytophagia; order Cytophagales; family Hymenobacteraceae; genus Hymenobacter; species Hymenobacter chitinivorans. The sequence goes on from NZ_PGFA01000001.1 coordinate 1,217,530, forward strand.
CGACTGGGCCGACCGGGCCGTGCAGGCCTACCAGAACGCCGGCCTGGACCCGCTCAACAACGGGCAGAACAGCCTGGCCGGGGCCGTGAAGGGGCCGGGCGGAGCTTTCAACCCCGCAATTGACACCGACTGGCAACAGGAGTTTTTCCAGACCGGTAAAATCGAGGACTACAACCTGACGTTTTCGGGCGGCTCCAGCGCCGATAAAAGCGCCAGCAATTTTCTGATTTCGGGCGACTATTTCCACCAGGAAGGCATTGTGCAGGGGCCCGACTTCAAGCGCTACAGCCTGCGCCTGAACTCGGGGCTGACCCGCGGCCGGTTCAAATTCCAGGAAAACGCGCAGTTCACCCACCTGGGCGTGACCCTGCTCAACGGGGTGCCGTTTATCGACGTGCTGACGATGCTGCCCAGCATTCCGGTGTATGACCCGGCCAACGAGGGCGGCTTCGGAATTGGCTCGCCCACGCTCAACACCTTCGCCACCAATCCCATCGGGGCCCAGCAGCTGCTGCGCCGCACCCAGTCGGACAACCGGCTGGCCGGCAACGTCAGCGCCGACGTGTCCATCTTCGACTTTCTGAGCTACCGGCTCAACGCGGCCATGGACGGCCACACCTACAGCAACGCCGACGCCCAGCAGTCGGGCATTATCCGGCAGAATACCCGCATCAACACCTCCTCGCTCAACGAGTTTCTGGGCTACGACGTGTTTTTGATGGCCGAAAACACGCTCAACTTCAACCGGGCCTTCGGCGACCACCACGTGAATGTGGTGCTGGGCTACTCCGAGCAGCGCTACCTGCAGCACAACGTGCAGGCCGGCACCCAGGGCTTTACCAGCGTGCCGCAGTACTACTTCGAACTCAGCGCCGGCCGCGACAAAGGCATTATCAACGGCACGTCGACGGAAAACTCCAAGCGGTCCTTCTTTGCCCAGGCCACGTACGACTTCAAGAACCGCTACCTGTTTTCGCTCAGCGGGCGGCGCGATGGGTCGTCGCGCTTCCGGTCGGAAAACCGCTGGGGCAACTTCGGGGCGGCTTCCCTGGGCTGGCGCATCAGCGAGGAAGACTTCTTCAAGAACGCCCTGCCGATGGTCAACAACCTGAAGCTGCGCGCCAGCTACGGCGGCAACGGCAACGACGCCCTGTTTGGCTCCTACGGCGGCAACTACCTGACCACGCCCATCATCGGGCAGAATGTGAACTACGTCATTGGCACCGACCAGCGCATCGTCAACGGCTCGACCCAGCTGGCCCTGGCCAGCCCCGACCTGCAGTGGGAGGAGCGCTACACCAAGAATGCGGGCCTGGACCTGAGCGTGCTGGACAACCGCCTGAGCGTGTCGGCCGACTACTACGTGGCCGAAACCCGCAAGGCCCTGGCCCCGGTGCAGGTGCCAACCTACCTGGGTCACTTCGGCGACATTCTGTACCAGAACGCCGGTAACATCGAAAACCGGGGCTTTGAGCTGGCCCTGGGCTACCACGAAAACCGCCAGGCCTTCACCTACGGCGCCGACTTTACCCTGACCACCATCCGCAACCGGGTAACGGCCGTGCCGGTGAAAGGCACCGCCTTCGAGGGCGGCGAGGGTGTGACCCGCTCCGAGCTGGGCACGTCGTTGGGCGAGTTTTTCCTGATTCCCTTCGAGGGCATTTTCCAGTCGAAAGAGGAAGTGCTGAACTACAAGAGCGCCACTGGCACCGTGATTCAGCCCTACGCCTCGCCCGGCGACGTGCGCTACCGCGACGTGAACAACGACGGCAAGATTGACAACGCCGACCGCACCTACGTGGGCTCGGCCATTCCCAAGCTGCAGATGGGCCTGAACCTGACCGCGGCCTACAAGGGCTTCGACTTCTCGCTGTTTTTGCAGAGTGCCACCGGCAATAAGGTGTATAACACGGCCCGGGTATTCCTGGAAAGCTACAACGGGCCCAACAACTACAACGCCGACGTGACGCCCTGGAGCCCCTCGAACCCGAGCTCCACCACGCCCCGCCTGCTGCAGGGTGGGGGCCTCGGTGACCTGGGTGTGGCCGCCGCCTCCAATGCCCGCTTCAACTCGACGCGGTGGCTGGAAGACGGCTCCTACCTGCGCCTGAAAAACATTCAGCTGGGCTACACTTTGCCCCAGAGCCTGACCAGCAAGGTCTCGGGCCTGGGCAGTGTGCGCCTCTACGTGACGGGCCGCAACGTGGTGACCTTCACCAAGTACACCGGCTTCGACCCGGAAACGACCGGCACGGGCTTCTACAGCCGCGGCGTGGACAACAGCGCCTACCCGAACGTGCGCAGCTTCACCGGCGGCCTGCAGGTCAACTTCTAAACTGTTCGGGACCCCCGGTCCCGGCTCACCCGACTTTTCTTCGCCTTTCGTATGAAATTCCCCAAACTACCCGCGCTGCTGCTCACCGGCAGCCTGCTCGTGGCCACTGGCTGCGAAAAGGATTTGCTCGATAAAACCAACCCCAACGCCCCATCGACGGCCCAGTTCTGGAAAACCCAGGACGATGCCGTGAAAAGCGTGTACGCCTGCTACTCGGGCCTGCAGCAGTTTGCCTGCTACTACCGCAGCTGGCACTTTATGGCCCACCGCTCCGACGAGTCCTACAGCCAGAGCCCCTTCGTGGAGCTGGCCAACTTCACCCGCTTCATTACCCCCGACAATAACTTTTTCATTTCGTCCTTTGCCTGGAACGACTATTACCGGACCATTTTCCGCACGAATCAGGTGCTGACTCACGTGCCGGAAATTCCGATGGACGAGACGCTCAAGCAGCAGCTGCTGGGCGAGGCGCGCTTCGTGCGGGCCTTGTCGTACTTCGATTTGGTGTATTTCTTCGGCAACATTCCGCTGATTCTGACCGAGCCCACCGTGACGACCCGCGCCCCGCAGGCCCCGCCGGAGCAGGTAGAGGCCCAGATTATTGCCGACCTGCAGGCCGCCATTCCAAGCCTGCCGGTGTCGTACTCCGACGCGGAGAAGGGCCGCGCCACCCGCGGGGCGGCCCAGGCCCTGCTGGCCAAGGTGTACATGCAGCAGCACAAGTACACCGAGGCTTCGGCCCTGTTTGCCCAGATAATGAGCTCGGGGCAGTACGATTTGGTGCCCAATTACCTCGACAACTTCACCGACGCCAACGAAAATAACCGCGAATCGGTGTTCGAGGTGCAGTTTACGGGCGCCGTGCTGGAAGTAGGGCAGGGGCAGGACAATGCTTCCTCCTCGGAAAGCCACGACCGGCCCAACTTTTTCGGTCCTCCCGGCCCCACTTTCGCCGACGTGCAGCCCCGCCGCTGGCTGCTCGACGAGTACAAGGACTCGACCGTGGCGCTGGCGCCCGGCAGCAGCACCAAGCACCTGATTGACCCCCGCCGCGACATCAGCCTGATTCACGCCGGCAACCCGGGCCGCTTCTACGGCAAGACCTTCGCCGAGTGGAACTGGAACCCCAGCCAGCAGTACTGGCGCAAGTACCTCAACGACCGGACCCGCACCGACGAGAACTTTACCTCCGGCATCAACCACCGCGTGATTCGCTTCGCCGACGTGCTGCTGATGCAGGCTGAGGCTCTCAACGAGCTGGGCCGGCCCCAGGACGCGCTGCCGTTGGTGAACCGGGTGCGGCAACGGGCTTCCGTAAACCTGGCCCCGCTGACCGGCACGTACACCCGGGAATCGTTGCGGCCCCTGATTCGCAGTGAGCGGGCCAAGGAGCTGGCCGGCGAGGGCACCCGCTGGTTCGACATTCTGCGCTGGGGCTTGCTGGACAACCAGGCCGGCATCGACGAGCTCAAGGGCCGGGACCCGGACTTCACCAACTTCCGTCTGGGTATCTCCAAGCTGCTGCCCATTCCGCAGCGCGACCTGGACATTGACCCCAGCGTGAAGCAGAACCCGGGCTACTAACCAAGTGAGGCTATAACCCCACCGGCCGACAGCCGCTGCCCCCGCGCTGGGAGCGGCTGTCGTGCTTCGGGGCCCGGTGCCGGCGCACAAGAATTATGGATCTGACCAGTTGCTGCCAATGATAAATCTGAACCTGAACCCGGGGCGGCTGCTGCCGGCGCTGCTGCTGCTGGGACTGGGCTGCACAAGCGGGGAAGCTCCTGCTTCGGGCCCCACGCCGCCCCCGGCTACGGCCTCCACCTTTACCAACCCGCTGCTGCCCTCCGGCCCCGACCCCTGGGTGTACCAGAAAGACGGCTTTTACTACTACCTGCACACGACCAATACCAGCCTGCGCATCTGGAAAACGGCCAAGATGTCGGACCTGGGCCAGACTTCCAGCGTGCAGGCCTGGGCCCCGCCGCCCAGCGGACCGGCCTCGGGCAACCTCTGGGCCCCCGAGTTGCACTTCCTGGACGGCAAGTGGTACATCTACTACTCGGCCGGCCCCGCCGGGCCCGACCTGGGCCAGCAGCGGACCTGGGTGCTGGAAAACCCGGCCGCCGACCCCACCACCGGCACCTGGACCGACAAAGGCCGCCTGTTCAGCCCCGCGGCCGACTTCTGGGCCATCGACGGGACGGTACTCGAGCAGAATGGCCGACGCTACTTCATCTGGTCGGGCCACAACGGGCAGGACGGCGTGCAGCGCATCTACATCTCCGAAATGAGCAACCCCTGGACGCTCACCGGGCCGCGCGTAGAACTCTCGCACCCGGAGTACAGCTGGGAAAATGTGGGCCCGCCCTTCGTCAATGAAGGCCCCGAAATCCTCAAGCACGGCGACAAAACCTTTCTGGTGTACTCGGCCAGCTTCTGCGGCACCGACCAGTACGCGCTGGGCATGCTCACGGCCGCCGCCACCGCCGACCCGCTGCGGCCCGCCTCCTGGACGAAGTCGGCCAAGCCGGTGTTTGCCCAGAGCCCCGCCGCCCGGGCCTACGCCACGGGCCACAACTCGTTCTTCAAGTCGAAGGACGGGCTTGAAGACTGGATTATTTACCACGCCAACTCCAACCCCAACGAGGGCTGCGTGGAAAAGCGCAACCCGCGCATGCAGAAGTTTACCTGGAACCCCGACGGTACCCCCAACTTCGGCGTGCCCGCGCCCATCAACACGGCCCTGCCCAAGCCCGGCGGCGAATAACCCCGCCGCCCGACCCGCTTCCTTTTCCTCTCCCCAAATTCCCACTGGCTATGCTTTTTCCCCTACTCCGATTTCGCCCGCATACCGGCCGGGCGCTGACTTTTCTTATCGTGCTGCTCACCCTGCTGGCCCGGCCCCAGGCCCGGGCTCTGCAGGGCCTCACCGGCGTCCACGACCCGTCGACCATCGTCAAGGAAGGCAACAAATACTGGGTTTTTGCCACCGGGCAGGGCATTTACAGCATGTACTCCACCGACTTGGTCAACTGGACGCCCGGGCCGCGGGCCGTGTTCGTGAACAACGCCTACCCGAGCTGGATCAACACCAAGGTGCCGGGCTTTACCGGCAATTTCTGGGCCCCGGAGTGCGTGTTTCGCAACGGCAAGTACTACCTCTACTATTCCTGCTCCACGTTCGGCTCCAAGGTGTCGGCCATCGGGCTGGCTACCAACGTGACGCTGGACCCCACCAGCCCCAACTACCGCTGGGAAGACCAGGGCGAGGTCGTTTCCTCTACTTCCAGCAGCGCCGCCAACGCCATTGACCCGGCCGTTTTCCAGGATTCCAACGGGGACGTGTGGCTAACCTACGGCTCGTTTTTCGGGGGCCTGCGCAGCACTCAGCTCCACGCCACCACCGGCAAGCCCCTGGGCACCACCACCTACGCGCTGGCCAACGGCGACGTGGAAGCCGCCTGCCTGACCAAGCAAGGCGCTTTTTACTACCTCTTTATCAACCGCGGAGCCTGCTGCAATGGCCTCAACAGCACCTACCACATTCGGGTGGGCCGCTCCAGTAGCGTTACCGGGCCGTTTGTGGACCAGAGTGGCGTCGATTTGAACAGTAACGGCGGCACCCTGGTGCTGGGCAGCGGGGGCCGCTACATCGGACCCGGCCACGCGGGCATCTTCACCGAGGGCGGCGTCAGCTACTTTTCCCACCACTACTACGACGGCGACGATAACGGCGCCCCCAAGCTCAGCCTGGCCCGGCTCACATGGAGCGCGGCCGGCTGGCCCGTAGTCAGCCGCGACTGGGTGACGGCGGGCCGCTACGAAATCAAGAACCAGAACAGCAACCTGATCTGGGACGCCTGGGGCTGCACCGGCGCTTCGGGCCAGATGATTGCCCAGGGCACCCCGGCCGGGCTCGACTGCCAGCGCTGGGACTTCACGGCCCTGGGCAACGGCGAGTACAAAATTACTAATGCCCTGGGCGGGCTGGCCGCCGACGTGGCCGGCTGCTCGGCCGTGGCCGGGGCCAAGCTCCAGCTCTTTGCCTACAGCGGGGCCAACTGCCAGCGTTTCCGCATCGACCGGGCCAACGATGGTACCCTGGTGCTGGCCTCGGCCAACGGCAACCGGGTAGTGGAGGTGCCCAACGCGGCTACCACGGCCGGGCAGCAGCTGGGGTTGTGGGATTACAACGGCTGCGCCTGCCAGCACTGGAGCCTGACGGCCGTGGGCGGCACCCTGGCTACGGCCGGCAGCCAGCAGCTGTCCGGCGTGAGCCTGTACCCGGTGCCGGCCCCGCGTTCGGGCTTCACCATTGCGCTGGCCACCACGGAAGCCGGCCCCACGCGCGTGAGCGTAGCCGATGTGGCGGGGCGCATTCTGTACCAGGGCGAGTTTGGGGCCCAGCAGCAACGGCTGACGGTGGCCGCGGCCTTGCCGGCTGGTTTGTATGTAGTGCGCGTGGAGCGCGGCGGCCGCACGGCAACGCAGAAAGTGATGGTGCAGTAACTAGATGACTGGCCGCAGAGAAGGAGGCAGAATGACGGAACACAATACTCGCACAAACGATTGTGTGAATCCGAAAACTTTATCTACTTTACGCACCTAATCACGCTGCACCAACCCGGAACAGCGCACCGGTGAAAAGCCTTTGGTTGGTGCAGTGTGTTGTCTGTGAAGATGATATACGCGGGTAAGGGTTGCACAATCCTTTGTTTTGAATAATGTCCCTAAGGAGTACTAGTGCTCGTTTTCATGGTTCTGTTTCCGCTCTACCTTTTTCCCCACTCATGACTAACGCTAAAAATACGGCCGGCCGAATGCTCGGGGGCATGATTGCCGTGACCGGATTGCTGACCCTGGCCGCCTGCAACCAAACTACTTCTTCCGAGCAGCCGGCCGCTGGTGCGTCTACCCCCGCGGCCGACTCGACGGCTACGCCACCGGCGGCTCCCACTTCCGCATCATTCGGCAAAACTTCGGACGGGACCGAGGTGCAGCTCTACACGCTGACCAACGCCCACGGCCTGAAAGCCACCATCAGCACCTACGGCGGCATCGTGACCAGCCTGCTCGTGCCCGACAAGGCCGGTACGCTCGGCGACGTCGTGCTGGGTTTCGACAACGTGAGTGGCTACCAGAGCCCCGAGTACCAGAAAGCCGGGCCCTACTTCGGCGCGTTGATCGGGCGCTACGGCAACCGCATTGCCAAGGGGCAGTTTACCCTGGAGGGCCAGCAATATACGCTGGCCAAGAACAACGGGCCCAACCACCTGCACGGCGGGCTCAAGGGCTTCGACAAGGTTATCTGGCAGGCCGAGCCCGGCACCTCGGCCCAGGGCCAGAGCCTGAAGCTGACCTACCTGAGCAAGGACGGGGAAGAAGGCTACCCCGGCAACCTGCGTGTGACGGTGACCTACACGCTGACCACGACCGACGAGCTGCGCATCGACTACACCGCCACCACCGACAAAGCCACGCCCGTCAATTTGACCAACCACAGCTACTTCAACCTCAGCGCCGGCCAGAGCAAAGACGTGCTAGGCCACCAAGTGCGCCTGGCCGCCGACAAATACACCGTTGTGGATGCCGACCTGATTCCGACCGGGGAGCTGCGCGCCGTGAAGGGGACGCCTTTCGACTTTACTACGCCCCACGCCATTGGGGAGCGGATTGCGCAGGTGCCCGGTGGCTACGACCACAACTGGGTCCTGAACCAACCCACCGGGATGCACCCGGCGGCCACGGTGCACGAGCCCACCTCGGGCCGCACCATGACGGTAACGACCACCGAGCCCGGCATCCAGTTCTACACCGGCAACTTCCTGGCCGGCACGCTCACGGGCAAGGGCGGCACGGTCTACGGTAAGCACGCGGGCTTCTGCCTCGAAACCCAGCACTTCCCCGATTCGCCCAACCAGCCCACATTCCCCAGCACCACGCTGCAGCCCGGCCAGACTCTGCAGTCGACTACCAGCTACAGGTTTTCCTGGTAGGGGCGCGTTGCCCGCGCCGGGTCGTTGTTTTTCCTGTCCATAACCACGTAGCCGAGCGTTGTTGCCCGTCCCCGCCGCTGCAAGGAGCCGCCTATTTCGGCAGTAAGCTTCCGCAACCCCAGACCAACCTTGGAAGAGGGGAATTAGTAATACTCCTGCCTCATTTCCGGGCGCGGCGGGCACAGGGCCGGTCTTCGTATTTCATCCACTTAATGTCGGGTGCCTGCCAGGCGCCCCTACTATGCAAACCTCCGACTCCTACGTTATTGGCATCGACTACGGCACCGACTCCGTGCGGGCCCTGCTGGTGAATGCCCGCACCGGCGCCGAAATTGCCCAGGCCGTGCACCCGTACGCCCGCTGGAAAGAGCAGCGCTACTGCAACGCGGCCCAAAATCAGTTTCGCCAGCACCCTCTCGACCATATCGAAGGCCTGGAAGCCACCGTGCGTCAGGTCGCTAGTCACGTGCCCGCCGAGCAAATCGTGGGTTTGGCCGTGGACACTACCGGCTCGACGCCCGGCCCCGTGAACGAGCAGGGCGTGGCCCTGGCTTTGCTGCCCGAATTTGCCGAGAATCCCAACGCCATGTTCGTGCTCTGGAAAGACCACACTGCCCTGGCCGAGGCGGCCGAAATCAACCAGAAGGCCCGCACCTGGGGCGGCGACGACTACACCCGCTACGAGGGCGGTATCTACTCCTCGGAGTGGTTCTGGGCCAAAATCATGCACGTGACCCGCCAGGATGCTGCCGTGGCCCAGGCCGCCTACTCCTGGATGGAGCACTGCGACTGGCTCACGCTGCTGCTCACCGGCGCCGATTTACACACCTTCAAGCGCAGCCGCTGCGCCGCCGGCCACAAGGCCATGTGGCACCACAACTGGGGCGGCCTGCCGATGGAGCAGTTTATCGTGGAGCTCGAACCCAAGCTCACCCTGCTGCGCGGCCACTTGTACCAGGACACGTTTACGGCCGACGAAGTAGCCGGCCACCTCTCCGAGGAATGGGCCACCCGCCTGGGCCTCACCACCAAAACCGTGGTGGCCGTGGGTACTTTCGACGCCCACGCCGGGGCCGTAGCCGGCGAAATCGAGGCCTACTCGATGGTGAAAGTAATGGGCACCAGCACCTGCGACATCGTGGTGGCTCCCATGGATGAAGTCGGCGACAAGCTCGTGCCCGGCATCTGCGGGCAGGTCGACGGCTCGGTGATTCCGGGCATGCTGGGCCTGGAAGCGGGGCAGTCGGCGGTGGGTGATTTGCTGGCCTGGTTCCGGCAGGTCATTGAGTGGCCGCTGAGCACCATGCTGGCTTCCTCGAAAGTGCTGAGCCCGGCCATGCAGCAGGCCCTGCGCCAGGAAATGAACGACAATCTGCTGGTGGAGCTCACCAAGGCCGCCGCGGCCATCGACCCGGCCGAAACCACCGTGCTGGCCCTCGACTGGGTAAACGGCCGCCGCACGCCCGACGCCAACCAGGCCCTGAAAGGCGCCCTGATGAATCTGACGATGGGCACCACGGCCCCGCACATTTTCCGGGCCCTGGTAGAAGCCATCTGCTACGGCTCCAAGCAAATCGTGGAGCGCTTCGAGCAGAATGGCGTGCCCATCAAGCAAGTAATCGGGCTGGGCGGGGTGGCCAAGAAATCGGCTTTCATGATGCAAACCCTGGCCGACGTGCTCAACCGCCCCATCAAAGTAGCCGAGTCGGACCAGGCCCCGGCCCTGGGCGCGGCCATGTACGCAGCCGTAGCGGCTGGCGTGCACCCCGATGTGGTTTCGGCACAGAAGGCAATGGGCAACGGCTTTGCCGAAAGCTACGAGCCCAACCCCGCCCGCGTGGCCGATTACCAGCGCCGCTACGAGCAGTATCAGGCCTTCGGGCAGTACGTGGAGCAAGCCACGCTACGTGAGCCGGTAGAAGCCGAAGTATCGGCCTAGCCGGTGAGCTGCACCCGCCGCCAAGCGCGGTAAAGCCCTCAAACGTTCTTCGCAAAGACTGTTTTGGTGCTTTAAACCGCCAAAACACCGATTCGAATGACCATTTCGGTCATCCGAATCAGCAAAACACCGATCGGAATCACCAAAATGGTCATCCGAATGACCAAAATACCGATCGGAATGACCGAAATGGTGATTTAAATCGCCAAAACACCGATTCGAATGACCATTTCGGTGATTTAAATCGCCAAAACAGTGATTCGAATCACCGAAATGGTCATTCCGACAACCTCCCTAGCCTAGTCAATCCGGATAAACCGGCTACTGAGCCTACCAGAACGGCTATAAATCAGTGCTATGAGCCACTACCAAGAACTTAAACAGGCCTGCTACGCGGCCAACATGCAGCTGCCCGAACTGGGGCTGGTGCTCTTCACCTTCGGCAACGCCAGCGTCGTGGACCGCCAGAACCGGGTGTTTGCCATCAAGCCCAGCGGGGTGCCCTACGCCACGCTCAAGGCCGAGGACATTGTCATCGTCGATTTCAGCGGCAAGGTAGTGGAAGGGGAGAAGCGGCCCTCGTCGGATACCAAAACCCACGCCGTGCTGTATGCCCACTGGGAGCATATCGGGGGCATCGTGCACACCCACAGCACCTACGCCACGGCCTGGGCCCAGGCCCAGCTCGACATCCCGATTCTGGGTACCACCCACGCCGACCACCTCACGGCCGATATTCCCTGCGCCCCGCCCATGGACGACCAGATGATAGCCGGCGACTACGAGCACCAGACCGGCTGGCAGATCATCAACGAGTTTCAGCGCCGCGGCTTCTCGCCGGAGGAAGTGGAAATGGTGCTGCTCAGCAACCACGCGCCCTTTACCTGGGGCAAAACCGTGGAAAAAGCCGTGTACAACAGCGCCGTACTCGAAGAAGTGGCCCGCATGGCCTACCTCAGCTGCACCCTGCGCCCCGACGTGCCCCGCCTCAAGCAGGCTTTAATTCAGAAGCACTACGAGCGCAAGCACGGCCTGCATTCCTACTACGGCCAGAGCTAGGAAATAGAATTTTAGAGTTAGTCGAGTTCCCCTCCTCAGATGAGGAGGGGTGCCCGAAGGGCGGGGTGGTTGATACGACTGAACGACTTTTAAGCACTAGCTCTAATCCTTCCAACTCACCCAACGATTTTCTAGCTCTAGCTGACCACCCCGCCCTTCGGGCACCCCTCCTTGAAGGAAGGAGGGGAACTCGACTAGCTTTCTAGCTGGCCAACTCCCATCATAACTCTAAACCACCCAAGGTTTTCACCTCCGATACCATGATTGACATTTCCACCTACGAAGCCTGGTTTATCACCGGCAGCCAGCACCTCTACGGCCCCGAAACCCTGGAGCAGGTAGCCCGGCACTCCCAGCAGATTGCTGAGGCCCTGGGCTCGGCCCTGCCGATTAAAATCGTGTACAAAGACGTACTGACCGGCCCCGACGCTATTACCAAGCTGATTCAGGAAGCCAATACGACGCCCAACTGCGTGGGTCTGATTGCCTGGATGCACACCTTCTCACCGGCCAAAATGTGGATCAACGGGCTGAAGATTCTGCAGAAGCCCCTGGCCCATTTGCACACCCAGTTCAACCGCGACATTCCCTGGCAGGACATCGACATGGACTTCATGAACACCAACCAGTCGGCCCACGGCGACCGGGAGTTTGGTTTCATCGGGGCCCGCTTGAAGCTGAAGCGCAAGGTAGTGGTAGGTCATTGGCAGAGCCCCGACGTGCACGAGCGGCTGAGCATTTGGGCCCGCGCCGCCTGCGCCTGGGCCGACTGGCAGGGAGCCCGCATCGTGCGCTTCGGCGACAACATGCGCTACGTGGCCGTTACGGAAGGCGACAAAGTGGAAGCCGAGCTCAAGTTTGGCTACTCGGTCAACACCTACGGCATCGGGGATTTGGTGGCCGTGATTAACGCCGCCACCGACGAGCAGGTAAACGAGTTGCTGGCCACCTACGAGCAGGAATACGAGCTGGGTGACTCGCTCAAGGAAGGCGGGGAGCAGCGGGAGAGTCTGCGCGAGGCGGCCCGGATTGAGGTGGGCCTGCGGCAGTTTCTGCAGGACACCAAGGCCATCGGCTTCACCGACACCTTCGAGGATTTGCACGGCATGGCCCAGCTGCCCGGCATTGCTACCCAGCGCCTGATGGCCGAGGGCTACGGCTTCGGCGGCGAGGGCGACTGGAAAACCTCGGCCCTGGTGCGGGCCATGAAGGTAATGGGCGCCGGCCTGCCCGGGGGCAACTCCTTTATGGAAGACTACACCTACCACTTCCAGCCCGGCAACGAGCTGGTGCTGGGCTCCCACATGCTGGAAATCTGCCCGACCATTGCCCAGGGCAAGCCCCGGGTGGAAGTGCACCCGCTGGGCATCGGTGGCAAGGCCGACCCGGCCCGCCTGGTGTTCAACTGCCCCGCCGGCCCGGCCCTGAATGCCACCATCGTGGATCTTGGGCACCGTTTCCGGCTGGTGGTCAACGAAGTGGAAGCCGTGGCCCCCGAGCAGGACTTGCCCAAGCTGCCCGTGGCCCGGGTGCTCTGGCAGGTGAAGCCCAGCCTGAGCGTGGGCGCGGCGGCCTGGATTCTGGCCGGTGGGGCCCACCACACCGGCTACAGCCAGAACCTGACCGCCGAATACCTCGAAGACTTCGCCGAAATGGCCGGCATCGAGTACGTCATCATCGACGACGAAACCAAGCTGCGCACCTTCAAAAACGAGCTCCGCTACAACGACGTGGCCTTCGGTGGCCGGTAAGACTGGCTTATGCTGCTCTAAACCAACCAGAACGTCATGTCGAGCCCTGCGAGACATCTCGCGTGCTGACGTTGCAATGATAACCTGATTACTACTGCAACGATTCGAGCGAGATGCTTCGGCTACGCCTCTGCATGACGTTCTTTTTTGCCCGGAATTCCTTTTACACCCGCTTCTTTACCTCCAAATTCCCCGCCCACTTTCATGCGTAATAACCTGACTACGCTCGACCTGCTGGTCTTCTTCGTGTACCTAATCGGGGTTTCGGCCTACGGTTTCTATATCTACCGGAGCAAGCAAAAGGCCGAGCAAAGCACCAAAGACTACTTCCTGGCCGAAGGCTCCCTGACCTGGTGGGCCATTGGAGCCTCGATGATTGCCTCCAACATTTCGGCTGAGCAGTTCATTGGCATGTCGGGCTCGGGCTTTAAGGTGGGCGTGGCCGTGGCGGCCTACGAGTGGGTGGCGGCCGTGGTGCTCATCATCGTGGCCGTGTTCTTTATGCCGGTGTACCTGAAGAACCACATCTTCACGATGCCCCAGTTTCTGGAGCAGCGCTACAACAGCACGCTCAGCCTGATTATGAGCATTTTCTGGCTGTTTCTCTACGTGCTGGTCAACCTGACCTCGATTCTCTACCTCGGGGCCCTGGCCTTGAGCAACCTCATCGGCGGCGACAGTTTCCACCTCATCATCGTACTGCTGGCCATTTTCTCATTGCTGATTTCCATCGGGGGCATGAAGGTGGTGGGCTACACCGACGTGGTGCAAGTGGTGGTGCTGGTAGTGGGCGGCCTGGTCACGACTTACATTGCCCTGACGCTGGTCAGTGAGCAGTTTGGCCTGGGCGGCGGGGCGCTGGCGGGCTTCAATGCGTTGATGGACAAGGCCCCGGACCACTTCCACATGATTTTCGACAAGCCGACGGCCAATACTCCGCAGGTGGAAGTCGATAAGTACCTGGCCCTGCCCGGCATTGCCATGTACTTCGCCGGCCAGTGGATTGTGAACCTCAACTACTGGGGCTGCAACCAGTATATCACCCAGCGCGCCCTGGGCGCCGATCTGCACACGGCCCGCACCGGCATCCTGTTTGCCGGCCTGCTCAAGCTCATGATGCCGGTCATCGTGATGCTGCCCGGCATAGCGGCCTACGTGCTCTATAAGAACGGCGGGCTGCAGGCCGAAATGTCGAGCACCGGCGCCTTCAACTCCGACAACGCCTACTCGGCCATCCTGACCTTTTTGCCCAACGGCCTGAAAGGGCTGAGCATGGCGGCTCTCACGGCGGCCATTGTGGCCTCGTTGGCGGGCAAGGTCAACTCGATTTCGACCATTTTTACCCTCGACATCTACAAGCGCTACCTCAACCCGGCCGCCACCGAGCAAAAGCAGGTCTGGGTGGGCCGCCTCACCATCTTGGCGGCCGTGGTGCTCAGCGTGGCCTTCACCTGGAAGGATTTGCTGGGCATCGGGGGGGAAGGGGGCTTCCAGTTTATTCAGAAGTACACCGGCTTCATTTCGCCCGGCATCCTGGCCATTTTCCTGCTGGGCATGTTTTGGAAGCGCACCACGGCCACGGCTGGCATCGTGGGCATTCTGGCCGGCTTTGCCTTGTCGGTGTTCTTCAACAACTACGCCCCGGCCGTGCTCGGGCCCGAAACCGTGCTCTACACGGCTTTCCGCAACAGCGCCGGCGTCTACGAAATACCCTTTTTGATTTGCATGGGCCTCTCATTTGCCATGACCATGGTGCTGATGGTGGGAGTGAGTCTGGCCGGGCCGGCACTCAACCCCCGCGCCATCAGCCTGCCGGCGGGCATGTTCCGAGTGAGCCAGCAGACGATGTCGCTCATCGTGGTGACCATGCTGCTGCTCACGGCTTTGTACGTGCGGTTCTGGTAGCGGCCACTAGTGCCTATTGCCTGCTGAACTGCTGAAAACCAGCTTGCTGCGCAACTCCTAGAGTTGCCGCTGATTCCACCAAGACGGGGACGTGAACAGGATTCGCGTCCCCGTCCTGGCTTCTGCTCCCTCGCTCTTCCTTCTTTCCAACCAATTCCCACAACCATGAAAAACACGCTTACTACCACCCTCCGGCCTGATTTACACGTCGGGCGCTTTGCCGGCTTTGCCCACTCCGGGGGCCGCCCGCTGCGCCTGCTGCTTCTGCTGCTAATCGGCTTGCTCGGGTTGAGTCCTGACGCTTGGGCTTTGCAGGGCAACGACAACTGCCACGACCCGTCGAGCATCGTCAAGGACGGCAGCAAATACTGGATTTTTACCACCGGCACCGGCATCTACGGCATGTACTCCACCGATTTGGTGAAGTGGGAGTCGGGTCCGCGGCCGGTGTTTGCGGCCGGCGCCTACCCAAGCTGGATCAAGACCAAAGTGCCCGGCTTCACCGGCGACTTCTGGGCCCCGGAGTGCGTGTTTCGCAACGGCAAATTCTACCTCTACTACTCCGTCTCGACCTTTGGCTCCAGCGTGTCGACTATCGGCCTGGCCACCAACGTGACGCTAGACCCCACGAGCCCGAGCTACCAGTGGGTGGACCAGGGCGAAGTGGTGTCGAGCGGCGCGGGCAGCGCTTGCAACGCCATTGACCCGGCCGTAGTGACGGATGCCAGCGGCGGGCTGTGGATGAGCTACGGCTCGTTTTTCAAGGGCATCGGCCTGATCCGGCTCGATGGCAGCACCGGCAAACGGTCCGGCACGAGCTTCACCTGGCTGGCCGGCAACGTGGCCGCCGATGGGGTGAGCCGCAGCAACAGCGGCAGCGAGGCGCCCTACATCGTGCGCAACGGCAGCTACTACTACCTGTTTATCAACAAGGGCGCCTGCTGCAACGGCTCGAGCAGCACCTACTACATCCAGGTGGGCCGCTCCACCAGCATCACCGGCCCTTACGTCGACAAAAACGGGGTGGATTTGAACCGCAACGGCGGCACGACCCTGCTGGCCACCCAGGGCAAGTACGTGGGGCCCGGGCACGTGGGCCTGTACCAGGAAAACGGGGCCAACTACTTCACCCACCACTACTACGACAGCAACCAGAACGGCCGGGCCCGCCTGAGCGTGGGTAATATGGGCTGGGACGGCGCCAATTGGCCCTTCCTCACCCGCGACTGGCTGGCCGCCGGCCGCTACACGCTCCGCAACCAAAGCAGCAACCTGGTCTGGGATGCCTGGGGCTGCACCGGGGCCTCGGGTCAGGCCATTGCCCAGGGCAGCTACAGCGCCGGTCTGGCCTGCCAGCAGTGGAACCTGACGCCCGACAACAACGGCGAGTACAAAATCACCTCGGCCGTGGGTGCGGGCCTAGCCGCCGACGTGGTCAATAACAACCCCGGCAACGGCGCCAAGCTGCAGCTCTACGCCTACAGCGGCATTGCCGGGCAGCGCTTCAAAATTGAGCGGACCAACGCGGGCAGCTACGTGGTATCGTC
Organism: Hymenobacter chitinivorans DSM 11115; assembly: GCF_002797555.1. Lineage (NCBI taxonomy): Bacteria > Pseudomonadati > Bacteroidota > Cytophagia > Cytophagales > Hymenobacteraceae > Hymenobacter > Hymenobacter chitinivorans. Next base: position 1,234,065 of record NZ_PGFA01000001.1, read on the forward strand.
GGTGAACGGGGGCCGGGTGGTGGAAGTGCCGGGCTGCTCCGCCACGGCCGGCGTGCAGCTGGCTTTGTACGACTATCTGGCCAATAACTGCCAGAAGTGGGGTATTGTGCCGGCCCCAGCGGCCCGGGGCGTGCTGGCGGCCCAGACTACCGCACTCCGCAACGTTTCCGTGTTTCCCAACCCGGCCGAGCAGGGCCGCTTCGTCCTGGACCTCAGCGAGGAGTTCCGCAACACGCCCGTAACCATTACCCTGACCGACACCCAGGGTCGGACGGTGTATAGCCGCGGCAGCGCGGGGGGAGTAGCCATACCCGTGGAAACCGGGTTGCGCACGGGGCTTTACCTGCTCAGTGTGAGTAGCACTCAGGGCAGCTACAGCCAGAAAATTGTGCTGCAGTAGATAAGCGTTGCGGGCTGAAGCCAGGCTGTTGCGGAAGGGTTTTCCAGTATTCGCCGGTTTTGGTCCGCAACAAAAGGCTCGGAATCTGCAACGTTTCGACTAAGTTTTTACCTAGTGACTGTTTGCGGCTTTGGTGCTTGCGGGTGTTGCGGAGCTAGCCGCCGTAGCGTCGTGCAAAGCGCTGCAGCGGTGAATCTGCCGGTAGGCCTGGGGCTGGGAAAGGGCCGAGGCCTCCGGCTGCCTGCCCGGCCAAATATAGAAGTAAAAGTGGTTTGAAGTACGTGGCCGGTATGTACCAGCCCGCCTTTTTAGTTGCCGGAACCTAAGCCTGCCGACGGTGTTCCTTGCTGCCGAAGAAGGAAAAATTTTGAGCTAGCTCTGATTGTAGTTATCAACTCTTGCCTTTGCCATGAAATACTTTCTCGTTTCCCTTGCCGCCGTTGGGTTGCTGGCTGTGCCAGCCCGGGCTCAAACCGCCAAACGCTCGGATTACCCGATTCAGGCCGTGTCGTTTACCCGCGTGAAGCTGGCCGACAACTTCTGGCTGCCCCGGCTCAAGACCAACACCGACGTGACCATTCCGGCCTCGTTTCAGCGCTGCGAGGCCACTAACCGGGTCAAGAACTTCGAAATGGCCGCTGCCCGGCAGGGTAAGTTTGCCACCATCTTTCCCTTCGACGACACGGACATCTACAAAACCATCGAAGGGGCCTCGTACTCGCTCAAGCTTTACCCCGACCCGCAGCTAAACCAGTACCTGGACGAGCTGATCCGCAAAGTGGCCGCCGCCCAGGAGCCCGACGGCTACCTCTACACGGCCCGCACCATCGACCCGGCCCACCCCCACGACTGGGCCGGCCCCGAGCGGTGGGTGAAGGAGCGGGAGCTGAGCCACGAGCTCTACAACGCGGGCCACCTCTACGAAGCCGCCGTGGCCCATTACGAAGCCACCGGCCAGAAAAACCTGCTCAACGTTGCCCTCAAAAATGCCGATTTGGTATGCTCCGTCTTTGGGCCGGGCAAGCGGGCCGTGGCGCCGGGGCACGAAATCGTGGAAATGGGTTTGGTCAAGCTCTACCGCGTCACGGGCAAGCCGGAGTATTTGAGCACGGCCAAGTTTTTCCTCGACCAGCGCGGTCAATTTAAGTACGACCCCAAGAGCAACGACCCGTGGCGCAACGGCTCCTACTGGCAGGACCATAAGCCCGTGGTAGCCCAGAAAGAGGCCGTGGGCCACGCCGTGCGGGCCGAATACCTCTACTCGGCCATGGCCGACGTGGCCGCCCTCACCGGCGACCGGCAGCTGCTGGCCGCCGTGGACAGTATCTGGCAGAACATGGTCAGCAAGAAGCTCTACGTGACCGGCGGCACGGGCGCGGTGCCGGGTGGGGAGCGGTTTGGCCAGAATTACGAGCTGCCCAACACCACGGCCTACAACGAAACCTGCGCCGCGGTGGCCAACGTGTACTGGAACCAGCGCATGTTCCAGCTCCACGGCGAGGCCAAGTACATCGACGTGCTGGAAAAGGTGCTCTACAACGGCCTGATTGCGGGCGTGGGCCTCGATGGGAAGTCGTTTTTTTACTCCAACGCCCTGCAGATAAAGAACAGCGCCAGCTTCCCCCAGACCGAGCCCCAGCGCGCCGGCTGGTTTGACTGCTCGTGCTGCCCCACCAACCTGGCCCGCCTCATGCCGTCCTTGCCGGGCTACGTGTACGCCCAGAACGGCCGCGACGTGTACGCCAACCTCTTTATCAGCGGCACCACGGACTTACTGGTCAACAGCAAGCCGGTGCGCATCACCCAGCTCAACAACTACCCCTGGCAGGGCGAGCTGAAATTCACCGTCAATTCGGCCGCTACTGCGGATTTTAACCTGCTCGTGCGCCTGCCCGGCTGGGCCCGGGGCGAGGCCGTGCCGTCGGATCTGTACCACTTTGCTCCGGCTGCCGAGCCCAAAATCAGCATCCGCGTGAATGGTAAGCCGACGGAGTATACCACCCGCAACGGCTACGCGGTGCTCAGCCGCAAGTGGCGCAAAAACGACGTGGTAGAAGTGCTGCTGCCCATGGACGTGCGCCAGGTGCTGGCCAACCCCAATGTGGCGGACGACCTGGGCAAAGTGGCCCTGCAGCGCGGTCCGGTGGTATACTGCGCCGAGTGGAAGGACAACCAGGGCAAGGCCAGCAACCTGCTGGTACCCGCTGCCACGACCTTCACGGCCAGCTTCCGGCCCGAGCTGCTCAACGGCATTATGCAGCTCCAGGCCACCGTGCCCGCCGTGCAGCTCGACGCGGCCAATTCCTCTGTCAGCACCACCCGCCAGATGCTGACGGCCATTCCGTACTACGCCTGGGCCAACCGCGGCAAGGGCGAAATGACCGTCTGGTTTCCCCAGCAGCTCACCGACGTGGACCTGATTTCGCGCCAGCCCCAACCGGTAACGGTGGGCAAGTAACGAGTTTGTTTAGGCCTGAAAAAGCCCGGCCGTGGTAGTCACGGTCGGGCTTTTTCGGGCTTAGTGTGCGCTAAAGCTACGGCAACGGGCTTCGTTCCACTTCGCTTACGGCTGCACCAGCGGCCAGCCGGCGGCGTTCCAGGTCAGCTTTTCCACCCGCAGTTTGGAGTGGCCCTTGTCGGCGGCATCGTAGCCGTGAAAGACGAGGTAGTCCTGGTTGTCGAAGCTATACACCGAGTTGTGGCCCAGGCCGAACCAGTTTTTGTCGCCGCTCAACACGGACGTGCCGCCGCCCTGGTCCAGGGCCACGCCGGCTTGATCCACGTAGGGACCCGTCACGCTCTTGGCCCGGCCCACCACGATGCGGTAGGTGCTCTGCGGGCCGCGGCAGCAGTAGTCGAAGGAGGTGAAGAGGTAGTAAAAGCCGTTTTTGCGGAAAATAAACGGGGCTTCGATGGCGCCGTCGCCGGGCAAGGAGTCGTTCAGCTGCGGGTCCCGGGGGCGGCGGGCCAGGGTGCGCCACTGCTCGGGCTGGGCCGGCGCCGTCAGGTCGGGCCGCAGCTTGACTAGCTTGATGCCTTCCCAGAACGAGCCAAACGTGAGCCAGGGCGTGCCGGCCTCGTCCCGAATCAGGTTGGGGTCGATGGCGTTCCACATATCCCGCCCCGGCACCGACTGCACCACCCGCCCGTGGTCGACCCACCGGTAGTCGGGCGACTTGGGGTCCAGGGTTTTATTGGTAGCCAGCCCGATGCAGGAGGTGTTTTTGCCGAAGGCCGACACCGAGTAAAACAGCGAGTACACGCCGTCGTGCAAGGAAATATCGGGCGCCCAGATGTGGTTTTTGAAGCCCGGGACGGCCTGCACGGCCCAGGCCGGCGCCTGGGCAAACACGGGCTTTTCCGGCGTCCAGTGTTGCCGGTCCCGGGACGACCACACCGCAATGCCCGGCCCGGTGCCGAACATGTAGTACGTGCCGTTTTGCCGGATCATGACCGGGTCGTGGGCCGGAATCAGGGCCGGGGTGGGCGTCTGGGCTTCGGTCTGACGGGTTGCCAGCCAACAGCTCAGCAGCAGGAGCCCTTGCCGCCAGTTCAAAAACATAAACGATTGTGTGTAAGGGTGGGGAAGAGGGATTACTGCGCCGGTTGCACGCCTTCGGTGGTCATCACGACGCGCTTCATGGTGCCATCCTTGTTGTATTCGAGCTTGTCGATGCAGACCGAGCGGCGAAACGAGCCTCCGTCGGCGGGAATGCTGCCGTTGTGGTAGATGAAGTAGGACTGGCCCTTGAAGTCGATGATGGCCTGGTGGTTGGTGTTGGAGTTGCCGGCCACCTCGTTCAGAATGCCCTTAAACTCCCAGGGGCCCTCGATGCTGCGGCTCATGGCGTAGGCAATTTTCTCGGGAAACTGGTAGGCGTACGACAGGTAATACCAGTCCTTGTGCTTGTGCACCCAGGGCGCCTCGGTGAATCGGGGCAGCGTGGTCACCTTGTGGATGGGCCCGTCGAGTTCGGTCATGTTGGGCTTGAGCTTGGCCCAGTAGCAAATCGTGTTGCCCCAGTACAAATAGGCCTGACCCTTGTCATCCATAATCACCGTGGGGTCAATGTCGTCCCAGCTGATTTTGGCCTCGGTGGTCATGTCGTTGGTAATCAGGGCCGAGCCCCGGGCATCCTTGAACGGGCCGGTGGGACTGTCGGCCACGGCCACACCAATGGCCTTGCCCGGAATCGAGCCGTGCTCCACGGCGGCGTACCAGTAGAACTTGCCGCCCCGCTCCACTACCTGCGAAGCCCAGGCGTCGTCCTTGGCCCAGGCAAAAGCCTTGACGTTCAGCGGCGCCGGGTGCTCCCGCCAGTGTACCATGTCCCGCGAGGAGTAGCAGAGCCACTCGTGCATCACGTAGCGTTCCTGCCGGGCCGGGGCTTCGTCGTGGCCGGTGTAAAGGTACACCGTACCGTTGTGGACCAAGGCGGCGGGGTCGGTGGTGTATTTGTCTTTGATAATGGGGTTGCCGGCCACGGGCTCGGGCCGGGCCTGGGCCCGCGCCGTTAGCGGCAGCAGAGCCGGAACGGCGGCCAGCAATAAGCCAGGCAGTAGGTTCTTGCGTATCGTCATGGCTGTCGAAGCTTAATGCTTGCCGGGAATGCGCAGCACCGTGAAGGAATTCGGGGCCAGCGTGTACGTCACCACCGCCGCTGAGCCCACCTTGAACGACTCATCCTTGGGCGCTACGTTGCGGGGCTGGTCCAGGCTGTTCACGGCGTTCAGGTCATTGCTGGCCAGCACGGTAGCCTTGCCGGTTTTGCCCAGCTTTTTCACGCCCTGCAGGTTCACCGTCACCGGCCGGGCCTGCGGGGAGTAGTTCACCAGCTTCACCACGATTTCCCCGGTTTTATCGTCGGCCACGGCGCTGCTAAACAGGTTGTCCTGCCCGTTCTTGCCGTTGTCGGCGCGTTGCACGGGCAGCATGGTGGTGCCTTTGTTCAGGGCGTAGAGCTTTTGCACGTAGTAGTTGGGCGTGCCGTAGGAGCGCAGGTTGTCAAACCAGATCATGTTGGGCGTCCACTGCCAGGCGTCCACGTGGGCCAGCATGGGCGCGTAGGAGGCCATAACTACTTTATCGGCGTTGCGCTCCAGCCCGGTCATAAAGGCCGCTTCGGAAATAGCCGTATCCCAGCTGTTCTTGTTGTCGGGGCTGGCAATGCCCACGGTTTGGGCGGCATACTCCCCGGCAAAAATCTTGGAGCCGGTGGTCGGGTAGTTGTCGTAGCGGCCCACGTTCTGGCGAAACCACTCGGGGCTGGCGTAGTAGTGCTCATCAATTACCTCGGCCTTGAGCTCCCGCAGGCGGGCCGTGGCTTTGTCGAACAGGTCGCCGGCCGGGGCCGGGCCGGCGCTGCTCACGATGTTGATGCCCGGGTATTTGGCTTTCACGGCCTTGGCAAACGGCTCGTAGCGCTCCAAATACTGCGGGCCCCACTGCTCGTTGCCGATGCCGATGTACTTCAGGTTGAACGGAGCCGGGTGGCCCATGGCCACGCGCTTGGCGCCCCAGGGGCTGCTGGCCGGGCCATTGGCAAACTCCACTAGGTCCAGGGCATCCTGAATAAAGGTTTCCAGCGTCGGGTCGTCGTCGGCGTGGTTATGACCGGTGGCCTCGCTGACGCTGGGCCCCCCGGCGGCCGTAATCGGGGCCAGCTCGGCGGAGTTGAACTGGCAGGCCATGCCCACGTTCAGAATCGGGACGGGCTCGGCGCCAATATCCTCGGAAAGCTGGAAGTACTCGAAAAAGCCCAGGCCAAACGACTGGAAATAGTCCGGGGTGGAGCGGTGGCGAAACTCCATGTTCCAGCGGTTGACCAGCGGCACGCGCGAGTTCACCTCGCCGATGGTTTCCTTCCACTGGTAGCGCTCCGTCAGGGTGCGGCCCTCCACGATGCAGCCGCCGGGAAAGCGCAGAAAGCCTGGGTTCATGTCCTTGAGCAGCTGCACTAAGTCGGTGCGCAGGCCGTTTTCGCGCTTGTTCCAGGTATCCTTCGGAAACAGCGTCACCACGTCCATATCCAGGGTGCCGGCGCCTTCCAGCGTGAGCTTGAGCCGGGCCTTGGGCGCGGTGCCGGAGGCCTTGAGTACGGCCGTATACTTTTTCCACTCCCCGGTCAGACCCGTAATCGTGGTTTGGGCCAGCACCCGGCCCGAGGGCGCGACTTCGGGGCCGGCGCCGCGGCGAGCTTCCTCTTCCAGCGTGACCTGCAGGCCACTCACGCTGCCCGGGCCGCGGCGCAGGTACACCGAAAAGGTGTATTCCGCGTCCTGCTTGATACCCATGCCCCGGAATCCTTCGTTGATCAGGCCCGCGTCGGGGCTGGCCGTAGCAGCCGTCAGGCGCACGAAATGGTTGTTGGTGGCACTAATCGGCTTTTCGCTGCTGACCGTGTAAGCCGCCAGGGCCGCAGCCCCGCCAATGGCGTTCCAGCCGATAAAGTGCTGCCCGGGAATCTCAAACGACTTATTCTTGACCAGTTCGGGGTAGAGCCCGCCGTCGGCGGCAAAGTTGATGTCCTCGAAAAACAGGCCGTACATGTTCTTAGACACGGGCGCCCCGGGCTTGTTGACCTGCACGGTAAGCGTAGTGGCGGCCGTGGGCTGGGTTTGGGCCAGGGCGGGGGCTAAGCCCAGTGCGCTAAGCGCTACGCTGCTGGCGAACCGTACGATTCGGGAGGGGGAAGAGGTGGGCATGGGAGGGAGGAGTGAAGTGAGCGAAGAAAATGCGGGCCCCTGCGAAAGCCAGCAGAAGGAGAGGAAAAGCCGCTACCAACGGCTACTCTTGGCCAGCAAGGCGAGAGTACGCAAAGGTTCTGCACAATCGTTTGTGTAAAGTAATAGGAAATTCGCAACATGCGCTGCTTTGGGAGGAAAATTTCCTGTAAAGCCGGACGAGCATGGTTCCCGGTAGTTAGTTGATAAGAGGTTTTAGCAGCCCCAAATTCGGGAAATGCACGCCCCAAACGCCTTTTCGTGTTGCCGGATACTATATAATACTATCTTTACACAAAGCATTGTGTAGTATACTTCCTCTATGGCGCCCCGAAAAAAACAAGCCCCGGCCCAAATTCCCACCACGCCCGTATCCATGGCCGACCTGGCCCGGGAGCTGGGCGTGTCGATGACGACGATTTCGCGGGCCCTGAGCGACCATCACAGCATCGGGCCGGCCATGAAGCAGAAGGTGCTCAAGCTGGCCAAGAAGTACAACTACCAGCCCAACCGCCTGGCTTCGGCCCTGCGCAAGGGCAAAAGTCAGCTTATCGGCATTATCGTGCCCTACATCGAGGGGCGGTTTTTCCCCTCGGTGGTCCACGGCATCGAAACGGCGGCCAGCAAGGCGGGCTACAACGTAATTATCTGCCAGTCGAACGAGGACGTGGCCCAGGAGCGGCGCAACCTCGAAATCCTGCTCAGCGCCCAAGTCGCCGGGATTCTCGTCTCGTTGTCGCGCACCACGCTCGACGTGCGCCACTTCGAGAAAGTGCGCAGCCGCGGTCTGCCGCTGGTATTTTTCGACCGGATTGTGGAGGGTGACAACGTGAATGCCGTGGTGCTCAACGACCAGGAGGGCGGCTACGTTTCGACCCGGCACTTGCTAAGCCAGGGCTGCCGCCGCATTGCCCACCTGGCCGGCCCCCAGCATTTGAATATCTACAAAAATCGCCGCCAGGGCTACCTCGATGCCCTGCGCGAGGCCGGCATTGCCGAGGACGAGTCGCTGATTTACTACGCCGATATGAGCCAGGAGCAGGGCAGCGCGGCCATGCGCCAGCTGCTGGCCCTGCCCGAGCCGCCCGACGCCGTCTTTGCCGCCGGCGACTACGGCGCCCTCGGGGCCATGCAGGAAGCCCGCCGCCAGGGCTTGCGCGTGCCCCAGGACGTGGCTATTGCCGGGTTCAGCAACGAGACCTTTACCCTTATCACCGAGCCGGCCATGACCACCATCGACCAGCGCTGCGAGGAAATGGGCCAGGCTGCCGTGCGCCTGCTGCTGGAGGTCATTGCGGCCGACGGCGCCTTGTTTACGCCCCGGCAGGTGGCGCTCCGGCCCGAGTTGCTGGTGCGCAACTCCTCCGTGCGCCAGCCCGAGCCGGCGCTGGTGGCCAAAAGCTTCACCAGCTCCTTCGTGCCGTAAGTGCTCCGCGGGGCCAGCCGGCCGGGAGCCGGTATGATGTTGTAAAAAGTGGGTTGGGAGTGCGGGCAAGTGCCTAATTCTTCTAGCTTTAAGGGGAAAACGCTGCCTATTACGGCAGTGGGAGCAACGTTATTTCACAACGCACCACCCATGACTAGCCCTCTACCCAGCGCCGCCCCCGGCCTCAGCAGTGAAGATCTGGCCCCGATAGCGCCGGCCGAGCGCCGTTGGGGAACCGGCAATTACGCCGCCCTCTGGATCAGCATGAGCCTGTGCATCCCGACCTACATGCTGGCCAGTTCCCTGATTGAGGGCGGCATGAACTGGTGGCAGGCCTTGCTGACGATTTTCCTGGGCAACACCATCGTGCTGGTGCCCATGCTGCTCAACGGCCGGGCGGGGGCCAAGTACGGTATTCCGTTCCCGGTGCTGGCCCGGGCTAGTTTTGGGGTGCGGGGAGCCAACATTCCGGCCCTGCTCCGGGCCCTGATTGCCTGCGGCTGGTTTGGCATCCAAACCTGGATTGGCGGCTACGCCTTATACCAGATGGGTATACTCTGGCTGCCGGGCTTGGCCACGCTGCCGGCCGTGTTTCCGGCCTCCTGGGGGCTGGCCACGGGGCCAGCCATTACGTTCGTGCTGTTCTGGCTGCTGAATATGTACGTGGTGCACCTGGGCGTGGAGAGCATTCGTAAACTGCTCGTGTTCAAGGCCTTTTTCCTGCCCGTGGCGGCCTTGGCCCTGCTGTGGTGGGCCATTTCGGCCGGCCACGGCCTGGGTCCGATTCTGGCTCAACCCTCGAAGTTCACGTCCAGCGCGGCGTTTTGGGCGTTTTTCTTCCCCTCGCTCACCGGCATGGTCGGTTTCTGGGCCACGCTCTCGTTGAACATTCCCGACTTCACCCGCTACGCCGTGAGCCAGCGGGCCCAGCTGCTGGGCCAGGCCCTGGGCTTACCTTCTTCCATGACGGTCTTTTCCTTCGTGGGCGTGGTCGTAACTTCGGCGACCTTCGTGATTTACGGCAAAACCATCTGGGACCCGGTGGTGCTGGCCGGTAAGTTCGACAGCAAGCTGCTGGTGAGCGTAGCCATGCTGGCCGTGGCCCTGTCCACGCTGGCTACCAACATTGCGGCCAACATCGTGAGCCCCGCCAACGACTTTGCTAACGTGTCGCCGGAGCGGATTTCGTTCAAGACCGGCGGCTACATTACCGGAGTGCTAGGCCTGCTGATTTTCCCCTGGAAGCTCATTGCCGACCCCTCGGGCTATATTTTCACCTGGCTCGTGGGCTACTCCGGCCTGCTCGGGCCCATCGGCGGCATCATGCTGGCCGACTACTACCTGCTGCGCAAAGAGCACCTCGACGTGCCCGAGCTCTACCAGTACCGGGGGCAGTACGCCTACCGCAACGGCTATAACCTGCGGGCGGTGGCCGCCCTCATCATCGGTATCCTGCCCAACATTCCCGGCTTTCTGGCCGCCATCGGCGTGCTCGACAAGCGGGCCGTCTGGTCGGGCCTTATTGCACTCTACGACTACGCCTGGTTTGTCGGCTTCTTCGTTTCGGGCGCGGTCTACCTGCTGCTTATGGCCCAGGAGCAGCGCGCCCCGGTCTGGAAAGGCGAAATGGTGAAATTGTGAACTGGTGAGTTGATGTTCGGCTGACGTCAGAAGTGTTTAAAGCTCCATCGTGGCAAGGCAAAATGATGCAGCGCAGTCACCCTTCTGCTGAAATGAGCTCAGTCCCCTAAACTGAAAAGCCCTCAATCGGTGGTACGGTTGAGGGCTTGCTGGTAATAGGGCATTGGCCACTGGCAGAGGCCGGATTACTTCGCCTTGCTCGCCTTAACAGGACTTCACAATTCACTATCTACTGCCCTACTGCGTGCGTTTCAGGCTGGCGGTAGCGTCGTTGCGGGCCGATGACTTGAGAATGGTCTGGTAGGGATGCTAAATCTAGGTTACCCGTTTTGCCCTCGGTTACCAGCTCAAGTTCTTAAACTACGAGGCGTTTCTTTAGGCTGTAACTTGAAAATTGAGCCTTCGTGGCGCTCTGCTCCCAAGGCTTTCTGCCCGCTTGGCCTTTCCCAAAGCCAAGCTGCTTTCTTTAGTTATTTTTAGAGACAACAGTAAAATATTGTAAATCAAGGCGGTACTTAAAAGGTGAGTAAGCACTTACTAAAAATTTTAAGCGCGATAGTGCAACTATAAAACCTCTTGCTTAATATTGTCCCAGTTATCAGCCGGCTAATCCCCCCGGCCAGCTGATAATTAAAATTCCCACACTCTGTTTACCAGGTGAACCCCACCCCATCTGGCGAGTACTACTGAGAAATCAACCGGCTCTCCCACTCAGCAAGTTGACTTATCGGTATCCCAAAATTTGTAGTCGGCCGAACCGGTGTTCCACTGGTTCGGCCGGTTTTTTTATCCAGCTCGTAGGTAGCTGAGTGACTATTGCGCATCAGGTAGGCCAAAGCTGCAAGAGGCCGGAAAACCAGCGGCCCACTAAGCTGATGCTTGTCAGCGCATAGGGCATAGTTGGTGGGTAAGGACTGCTAGAATAAAGGCTACTAGGTCATTCAGAGCTGAGAACTACAGGAAGCCGCCAAAAAAGTAAGGGCACAAAAAAAGGCGCCCCACCCGGAACGCCCTTTCAATGAATCGTGACCGGCGAAAATTCCCACCCAACGCCAGTCCGATCCTTTATCAATGTACCGTGAGCAGCTTCCGGAAACCGGTTGTGCCACGGGTTACTTCTGTATTGTATGTAGTCCGAATCCCAAAGCTCCATTTGAGCTGAGCGGTTATCAAACTAGAGAACCCAGCAGCAGTGTTTTTGTGCGTTGTTCTATAATACTAAGGTAGGGGGCTGGCGCAGAGATTTCCACTACTATCTTTGCCACTTATGATACTGTATTGACCAATTTGAGGGGCCAGACGGAGTATTTCCTGGTATTATGGCACTAGCGACTAGTAAAACTGCAATTCAGTTGTCTAACCAGTGTGGGAAATCAGCGGTTCTGCCAGGACAGTTTAGGCCCTGTGACGCTCATAAGCCAGGATTTCTGCCTTGTGATGGTGGCCTCCCGTCCGGTCAATAGAGTACCGGCAGGAAGCGGGCCCTATATACGCCGCTACGGCTGTTAGGTTGCCTTAGGTCGCTAGTGGAGGGGCGGGCAGGGGCATCCAGTGCGTGACGCCCTTCACGTACCGGTCGACGCCGTGCGGATCCGGCGTGACAAACATATGCGCGGATTTGGAGGCGTTGCTGGGCTTATAGACGGCCACAGTTATTTCTAGCCAAGCCGTAGGCACGTAAACGAGCACCCGCTGATTAGGCTGGGGTAGTTGCTGGGCACGGGCAATCCAGGGAGCAATAGTAGCAGCCGACATACGCTTCCGTAGCTAGTGAGCCGCAAAACTACGCAAGTTGCAAGTGAGAACGGAAGGCCCCGCAGGATTCCCCCGGTGTGATATTAGCGGCGGCGCGATAAGCTTTAGTTAACAATTGGGGCAGTCAGCCACTGCCCGTTGACTGGGGAAGGCAGCAATAGGTAGTTTTACGCTGGTAATAATTTCGAATAATACTGCCAGTAGTATCAAAAAACAGCCCCGACTTTTGGCCGGGGCTGTTTTGGTAAAGGTTAGGGTGAACTAGCCTTTGGCCTTGAGCTTAGCTTTGCCTTTGTCGTGCTTCTGCATTTTTTCCTCGCGCAGTTGGGCATACTTGGCGGCTTGGTCGGCGCTGAGCACCTGCTTAAGCTGGGTTTCGAACCGGGCCCGGGCGGCTTTCACTTCCTGGTGCTTGGCCGGGCTTTTTGGGGTGGTGCCGTACTTGGCTTTCAGCGCCTGCTCTTCCTAATGGTAAGCCAGGCTAAGCTGCCGCACCTGCTGGGTCTGGTCGGCGGATAGGGCTAGCTTCTGGGTCAGGTGCTGGGCGAAGTGGTCGGCCTGCTGCTCGGGCGTTTTGGGCGCGTGCTTGGGCTTGGCGGCTTCGGTTTTTACTTTGGCTTTTTTCACCGTGGATTGGGCCGTGGCAGCGCCTATCGTCAGGGAAAACGCGGCCAGCAGCATGAGGGTCTTATGCATGTCAGTAAAGTTGAAGTTGCGGAAAGAAAGAGGAGTAGCCCGCCCCCGGGGGCGGGTGGGTAGCACTTTTACAACTTGGATGCCAAAAACCGGGAAGCCCGTGAATAAGGGGCCGCGGGGCGCTTTGGTGGGGGCGCAGGGGCTGGGCTCTCTATTATTAAAGTGGTATTAAAAAAATGCTAGGTCGGGTGAGGGCTTTTGCGGTATTTTTGTTTTTACAACCGGCCCCATTTGCTCCTTGAAGCAGCTTACTTCCCTTGTGCTCCTGTGCTTGTTTGCGTATAACCTGGTAGGATTCTATCCGGCGTATACCTGGCGGCAGCACCAGTTTCGGAAGCAGGCCGAACACCAGCGCCGGGCCCAGCTGCCCGACCACGCTCTGGTGCAGGTGCGGGTGGCTCGGCACAGCGCCACTACCCCGGCGCTACAGTGGCAGGACGAGCACGAATTCCGCTGGCGCGGGCAGCTCTACGACGTGGTGCGCCAGCACGCGGCCCCCGACAGCATTACCTATCTGTGCTGGCACGACCAGGGCGAGGAAAAGCTGCTGGCGGGCTTGCAGGAGCACGTAGAGCAGCTGACTCATCCGGATGCCTCGGCCGGAAAAACGGCTAAAAAACTCTTCGACCACCTTTTTAAGCTGGCCTTGCTTAGCTCGGACTCTTACCCGACGCTCGTAGCCACGCTGCTCCCGATGCAACGGCGCTATCAGCCGCTGCGGGCCCCGCTGCCCGTCTTGCCCGCCGCCGTAGTGCAGCCCCCGCCGGAGCGGGCCGGAGGCGCTCCGGCGCTGGGGCGGGTGTTTTTGCCGGTTTAGCTACCGCAACAAACCCGAGCTGCAGTGCTGGAGCACTCATTATAGTATAGTAGGTAGACGACCCGAATCCGGCGGCTGAAGAATGGCGCGTCAGGTTTGTTACTGCCTACTCGGCGGGCTGCGGCAGTCAGCCCCTCGCTCCGCCACTGGCCGACTATGCAGTCGGGCTAGTAGCCGCGGCATTTTTTCCATCATGACACCTGCCCCGCCGGCCTTAGCCTGGAGGGAGCTAACCCATGGCCCCACTCAACGCAGGGCCACAACCTATTCGCATTTCATGAAACCACTTTTATTCCGGGTACTCCTGTTCTGGGGCGCCCTCTTTCTGAGCACCAGCGCGTTTGCGCAATTCACTACGTCGGGCACCGTCGTTGACCAGCAGACCCGCCAGCCCCTGGTGGGCGCCGTGGTAGCGGCCAGCACCGCTACGGCCGCCACCACTGATAAGGACGGTCGGTTTCAGCTGACTTCCACCGAAGAGCTGCGCACCGTGAAGGTGCAGTACCTGGGCTACCTGGCCCAGGACGTGACCATTAAAGCCGGTACTACCAACGCCCTGACCATTGCTTTGGAACCCTCGAATACGGGCCTGAGCGAAGTGCAGGTGGTGGGCTACGCTACCGAGAAAAAGCTCCTCGAAACGCCCGTGGCTTTGAGCGTGGTAACCGAAAAGGACATTCAGCGCAACAACTCCATCTTCCTGCAGAACACCCTGAACCAGGTGCCCGGCGTGCGGATGAACGTGCGCAGCGCCGCCTCCCAGTCCAACCTGGTGATTCGCGGTATCGGCAGCACCTACGGGCGCTTCAGTATCCGCGGCATCAAGCTGTATCAGAACGGTATTCCGCTGTCGGAAGCCGATGGAACGACTTCGCTCGACGACCTGGATTTCACCACGATTGGCCGGATGGACGTTATTAAAGGCCCGGCTTCGAGCATCTACGGGGCTACCCTGGGCGGCGTCGTGTCATTCCAGACCCGCAAGGCCGCGCCCGGCACCAGCATCAACCTGGGCACCGTGGTGGGCAAATACGGCCTGTTCCGGACCAATACCGGCATCGGCATCGGGACCGATAAGGTGAACCTGCTGGTGAACTACGGCCACCAGGAAACCCGCGGCTTCCGGGAAGACCACTCCAACAGCCGCAAGGATTTCGTGACCGTAGCCGGCGACTTTTACGTGAGTGATAAGCAGACGGTGAGCGTGCTGGGCACCTACACCAACCAGCACGACAATTACGCCGGGGAGCTGGACAGCACTGACTTTTTCACCAACTACACCAAGCTGGCCCCGGCCTACAAGCTGAAGGACGTGGGCGTGGATGCTGAAATTACCCGCCTGGGCCTGACGCATACCTACCGCTTCACTGGTAACTTCGTGAACACCACGACCTTGTTTATGAGCACCTCGTACTCGCTGAGCCCGGTGGAGCCTAACTTTGCCCACACCCAGCGCGGCAAGCGTGGCGTGCGCAGCGTGTTTACCTACTCGCCCGAGCTGGGCGGTTTGCAGACGCGCTTTGCCGTGGGCACCGAGTACATTTCCAACCAGGACAACAACAAGCGCTACGGCATTACGGCCCTGGGCGCCTCGACGGCCATTACTTCCGACCAGGAAATCCGCGCGACCCAGCTCAACACCTTCGCCCAGGCCGAGGTGTCGATTACGGAGCACACGACCCTGACCGTGGGCGACAGCTACAACGTGGTGACCTACGACATTCAGGACCTGATTCCCAAGACGGCCCCGGCCCTGAGCCTGACCGGCTACAAGCAGTTCAAGCCCGTGCACACGCCCCGGGTGGCCTTGATTCACACCTTTAACGACCAGTTCTCGGTGTTTGCCCAGTACAGCACCGGCTTCTCGCCGCCCATCAGCAGCCAGATTTCGTTGTCGACCGGCCCGATTAACCCTGACCTGAAGCCCGAGCGCAACAACAACCTCGAGCTGGGCTCCCGCGGCAGCATCCTGGGCAACAAGCTCAACTACGACGTGACGGCCTTCCGCATGCAGGTCAAAAACGGCCTGGTGTCGCAGACCAACGCCGATAAAGTGACCTACTTCGTCAACTCGGGCGAATCGGAGTACAAGGGCGTGGAAGTGGCCTTGTCGGGCAACCTGGTGGATGCCGACAAAGCCGGCGTGCTAACTCAGGTGCGGCCCTTCGTGAGCTACACCTACACCGATGCCGAGTTCAAATCCTACCAGCTGGCCGCCAACGACTTCAGCGGCAAGCAGGTGCCCGGCACGTTCAAGAACCTCTTTACCGGCGGCCTCGACCTCGAAACCAAGGTGGGCGTGTACCTGAACCTGACCTCGCAGTACACCGACAAAACGCCAATGGCCGACAGCAACAACCGCTTCGCCGGTTCTTACTGGCTGTTCAACAGCAAAGTAGGGGCCCGCGGTAAGGTTGCCGGCCACCTGAGCTACGACGTCTTTGCCGGCCTCGACAACATCACCGACGAGCACTACGCCGTGTCTATTGCCCTCAACCAGGCCACGCCCGTGAAGGCCCCGACCTTCTACAACCCCGGCATGCCCCGCAACTGGTACAGCGGCGCTAACCTGAGCTACACTTTCTAGAAGTTCAAAATGTAGCATGTAGGCAGAACGTCATTTCGCGCCCCGCGCGGAATGACGTTCTGTTTTCCTTTGACGTTTTCTAAGACTTCCAAGCAATGAAAAAAGTCCTGTACGCAACCCTGTTGTTGGCTTCGGTGGCCTGCAACCGGTTCCGCAACGAAGATAAAACTGCCGCCGACGCCCCGGGCAAGGAGCGGATTGTGTCGGTGTCGAAGCAGCTCACGGAAATGATTTTTGCCCTCGGCGCCGGCGACAAGCTCGTGGGCGTGGATTTGAGCAGCACGTTCCCGGCCGAGGCCAAAAAGCTGCCCACCGTGGGCTACCACCGGTTGCTCAACTCCGAAGGCATTGTGTCCTTGAAGCCCACCGTGGTGTATTCCGACGGCAACGTGGCCCCGGCGGCCGTCATGACCCAGCTTCAAAAAGTGGGAATTCCCATCAAGGAGTTCAAGCAAACCAAGACCATCGAGGAGGCCTGCCAACTGCTCCAGCAGCTCGGCGACGGGTTCGGCCGGCGCAAAGCCGCCGACAGCCTGGCCCAGCAGCTGACGGCCGACATGGCCACGGCCGCCGAGAAGCGCAAGCAGTTTGGCGACCAGCCCGTGAAGGTGGTTATCATTCACTACGGCCTGCAGAAAAACATTTACCTGGCCATGGGCCAGAAAAGCACGGGCACCCAGATGCTGGAGTGGGCCGGGGGCGTCAATTCCATCGACGCTACCGAAGGCATGAAGCCCATCAGCCCCGAGCTGATTGCTGCCGCCCAGCCCGACGTAATCCTGGCCACTGACTTCGGCTACGACCGGATGGGCGGTTTGGAGAAGTTCAAGACCCTGCCCGGCGTGGCCCTGACGCCGGCGGCCAAGAACAACCGTATCTACCGCGTCGAGGAGCACGATATGGTGTACCTCGGGCCGCGCACGGGCAAGAACGTGCTGCACCTCATGGAGCTGATTCACCAGCCCGCACCCCAGCTGTGAGGCTGAGCGCGGGCCGGGTCCGGGCGTACTTTGGGCTGCTGCTGGCCCTGCTGGTAGTCTGCATCATCGTGTCGGCTCGGCTGGGCGCGGTGGTGCTGACTTTCGGCGAAATCGGGGGCTACCTGGCCCAGAGCGTGGGCCTAAGCGCCGCCAGCACCGACCCCACGGCGGCCCTGCACGAGGGCGTGTTCTTCCAGATTCGCCTGCCGCGGGTGCTGCTCTGCGCCGTGGTGGGCGCGGCGTTGTCGGTATCCGGCACCCTGATGCAGGCCTTGTTCCGCAACCCCATCGTGGAGCCGGGGCTGATTGGCACTTCCGCCGGGGCGGCGCTGGGCGCGGCCGTTATTTTCGTGCTCGGCGCTTCGATGAGCTGGGTGAATTCGACCTTCCTGGGCAATTTCGTGCTGCCGGCGGCCGCCTTTGTGGGCGCTTTGGCCGCTACCGGCCTCGTCTACCGCCTCTCGCGGGTGCAGGGCCGGGTTACGGTGGCCTCGATGCTGCTGGCTGGTATTGCCGTCAATGCCCTGGCGGCCGGCGGCACGGGCTTTCTGGCCTACATTGCCCGCGACCCGCAGGCCCGCTCCATCACCTTCTGGAACCTGGGCAGCTTCAGCAGCGCCGACTGGCCCTCGTTTTATATGGTCCTTACCGTGACGGTAGTAGGAGTGGGGCTGGCCCTGCGCTTCGCCAAGGCGCTGAATGCCCTGCAGCTCGGCGAAAACGAAGCCCAATACCTGGGCGTGAACACCCGGCAGCTCCAAACCCGGATTCTGCTGCTCAACACCTTGCTGGTGGCCGTGGCTACGTCTACCGTCGGCGTCATCGGGTTTGTGGGCCTGGTGGTGCCCCACCTGCTGCGGCTGGTGCGCTTTGCCGACAACCGCCTGCTGATTCTGGGCTCCAGCCTGCTGGGCGCCATTCTGATGATAATTTCCGACACCGTGGCCCGCACCATTATTGCCCCGGCCGAGCTGCCCATTGGCGTGCTGACGGCCTTTATCGGGGCGCCAGTCTTTCTGTGGATGCTTTCCCACTACCAGCAACTCAACCAGCGGGGCGGATTTTATGCTTAAAGCCGATAACGTCAGCTTCCGGGTACAGGATAAGGTGCTGCTGAGCGAAGCTTCGGTGGAATGCCGCCCGGGCGAGTTTACGGTGCTCATGGGGCCCAACGGGGCGGGCAAAACGACTTTGCTGCGCCTGCTAGCCGGGTTGTACCAACCCTCGGCGGGCCGGGTCCTCTACCACGACAAGCCGCTGAGCACGTTTTCGGCGGCCGAGCTGGCCAAGTCCCGGGCGGTGCTGTCCCAGGAAATCCAGCTGGCCTTCCCGCTCAGCGTGGCCGACGTGGTGCTGATGGGCCGCTACCCGCACTTTCAGCGCAGCCCCTCGGCCCAGGACCAGGATATTGCCCGCCTCACCCTGGCCCAGCTGGGCATGAGCGACTTCGCCGACCGGGACTATTCCACGTTGTCGGGCGGCGAGGCGCAGAAGGTGCAGATGGCCCGGGTGCTGGCCCAGATCTGGGAAGCCCCCGCGCACGGCACCCGGGTGCTACTGCTCGATGAGCCCGTCTCCAGCCTCGACTTGCGCTACCAGCACCAGCTGCTGCAGATTGCCCGCGACTTTTCCCGGCAGCAGACCATTGTGGTGGCCGTGCTCCACGATATCAACCTGGCCCTGGCCTACGCCGACAAGCTCGTGTTCATTCGCCAGGGCCGGGTGCACCGCACCTTGCCTCACCCCGGTGAGCTGGACGAGCAGACGCTGGAGGAAGTATTTGGCCTCTCGATGCGCATCATTATCAATCCGTTTACTCATAAGCCGCTGGTGGTGTACGCCGATTCTTCGGAGCTGCCGCCGGGCGTTTAAATACCCAGTAAGGCCTGATAAAGGGGCGTAGCGAGCAGCTGCGCCCCTTTTTGCTTTATTCAGGCTAGCTGGACAGCAGGGAGTTGCCGCCGGCCAAAGTGAGCAAGCCGCTAGGGCTTTTACTGCGGAGTTCGTAACCTGAGCCGTACCCTGGCGTAAGCTACCGGTTGGAGTAGGGCAGGCCGCAGCGCCGAAACGAAGGCGGCTGCAAACCTGCCGTGCAGTTGGTGGTTAGCGTAACGAAGTACTGCTGATTCGGAGCCTTGTATGAGGCGTTTCTTGTCGTGCCGAGCCTTGGTGGTGGTGCGCCTGCTACCGTGTATATGTATCCCGTTGGTCATTCGAATGTAGGTTTGTTATGAGTCAAGATCTTACGGCTGATTCAGCCGCTACCCCGGAAGACGGCACCCGCCGCTCCTTTATCAAGCAGGCCGGCGGCATTCTGGGGTTAGCCCTGGCCCCGCCGCTGCTCAGCCAGGCTGAGCGGCTCACGAAGTTTTCCAAAACGGTGGAAGGCGTGACCAGCATGAGCCTGAAAGTGAACGGCACGGTCCGCACCCTGCAAGCTGAGCCCCGGGTGAGCCTGCTTGACGCCCTGCGCGAAAATCTGGACCTGACCGGCACCAAGAAAGGCTGTGACCATGGGCAGTGCGGGGCCTGCACGGTGCTCGTGGACGGCCGCCGCGTCAACTCCTGCCTGACCCTGGCCATCATGAACCAGGGTAAGGAAATAACCACCATCGAAGGCCTGGCGAAAGGCGAGGAGCTGCACCCGATGCAGGCCGCCTTCATCAAGCACGACGGATTTCAGTGCGGCTACTGCACCCCCGGCCAGATTATGTCGGGCGTGGCCTGCGTGCGGGAAGGCCACGCCACCACCGACGACCAGACCCGGGAATGGATGAGCGGCAACCTCTGCCGCTGCGGCGCCTACCCCAACATCGTAGCCGCCGTGCGCGAGGTAGCAGGCAAGAGTTAGAGCTCAGAACCAAGAGCTTAGAACTGAGAAGTTCTGCTCTTCTTATTTGCTTCTAAGTTCTGAGTTCTCTCTTCTAAGCTCTCAACCAAATGAATAACTTTAGCTATACTCAAGCCTCGACTGCCAAAGAGGCCAGTGGAATTCGCAAGGATAAACCAGACGTGGCCTTTATTGCCGGCGGCACCACGCTGCTCGACCTGATGAAGGCCAACGTGGAGCAGCATCCGCAGCTGGTCGACATCAATATGCTGCCCTTCACGGGGATTCAGGAGACCAGTGACGGGCTGCGCATCGGGGCTATGGAGCGGATGAGCGACGTGGGCGAAAACGCGCTGGTGGTGCAGCAGTACCCGGCGGTTTCCCAGGCGTTGCTGCTGAGCGCCTCGCCCCAACTGCGCAACATGGCCAGCATTGGCGGCAATCTGCTGCAGCGCACCCGCTGCGGCTACTTTCGCGACCCGGCCTTTCCCTGCAACAAGCGCAACCCCGGCTCGGGCTGCCCCGCCCAAACCGGCGACAACCGCAACCTGGCCATTCTGGGCACCAGTGACGCCTGCATTGCCACCAACCCCGGCGACCTGGCCGTGGCCCTGGTCGCTCTGGACGCGGTGGTGGTGCTCGAAAACGCCAAGGGCAAGCAGCGCCGGGTGCCGCTGCTCGAGTTTCACCTGCTGCCCGGCACCACGCCCCAGCGCGAAACCATCATCGAGGCCGACGAGCTTATCGTGGCCGTGACCATTCCCGCCGCGGCCCACGCCCGCAAGTCGCACTACGTGAAGGTGCGCGACCGGGCCTCCTACGCCTTTGCCCTGGTATCGGCGGCGGTGGGGCTCGACGTGCAGGGCGGCACCATCCGGGCGGCCCGGATTGCCCTGGGCGGCGTGGGCACCAAACCCTGGCGGGCCCAGGAGGCGGAAAAGCTGTTGGTTGGGAAGGCTGCGACGGAGGAGAACTTCCGGGCCGCTGCCGCCCTGGCCGTGCGCGGGGCCCAGCCCCGGGAGCACAACCGCTTCAAGGTGGAAATGGCCCAGAAAACCCTGGTGCAGGCCCTGCAGGAGCTGGTTGCTTGATAACTGCGAATAGGGGCGCGAATTGGCGTTGCTATTAATGAACGACTTACAAATAAACGACCCGGTTAGTACAGCGTCAGTTACGATTGAGACGCGAATCCGCGCCTTTACACCCCAGTATCTATGGATAACGAACCAGCTTTCTTCGAAACCAACGGGCCCGGTACGGGTGGGGTAGTGGGCCAGCCGCTCGACAGGGTCGACGGCTTTGCCAAGGTGACCGGGCAGGCCAAGTACTCGGCCGAGTATAAGCTGCCGGGCCTGACCTACGGCGTGCTGCGGACCAGTGAAATTGCCCGGGGCAAAATCCAGAGCATCGACACCAGCGCGGCGGCCAAGGAGCCCGGCGTTATTGCCATCCTGACCCACCTGAACCTGCCCAAGCTGGCCAAGACGCCCAACGACCCGGAAGGCAAAAAGGCCATTGGGGCGCCCATGGGCTTTCTGCCGCTCACTTCCGACCAGGTGCACTACGCCGGGCAACCCGTAGCCTTGGTCGTGGCCGATACCTACGATCGGGCCGTGCACGCGGCTTCCCTGGTGAAGGTGCAGTACGCGGTGGAAAAGCCCTTTACCTCGTTTCTGGACCCCCAGGCCAAGCTCTTTGACCCCGAGAAGGTGCAGGACGGCAAAACGCCCGGCCACACCCGCCGCGGCAACCCCCAGGAAGCCTTTGCCGCCTCGCCCGTGCAACTCACCGCTACCTACGAGCATGCCATCAACCACCACAACCCCATGGAGCCCGGGGCCACCACCGCCGTGTGGGAAGGCCCCGACCGGGTGACGGTCTACGAGTCGACCCAGGGCGTGACCCGCACCCAAAAGGCGCTGAGCACCATGCTGGGCCTGCCCACCGAGCAGGTGCGGGTGATAACCAAGTACCTCGGCGGCGGCTTCGGCTGCAAGGGCTCCACCTGGCCCCACACCATCCTGACGGTGCAGGCCGCCAAGGCCGTGGGCCGGCCCGTGCGCCTCTCGCTCACCCGGCCCCAGCAGTTTACCAGCATGGGCCACCGCGAAGACCAGCATCAGACCCTCAAGCTGGGTGCCACCCGGGACGGCAAGCTCACGGCCCTGATCCACGAGAAGACCTCCACGACCTCACCCTGGGACAACTACGCCGAGCCCAACAGCCGCATCATCAACCTGCTCTACGCCTGTCCCGCCTTCGAATCGACCTACCAGCTGGGGCGGGCCAACGTGATGACCAGCACCTTTACCCGGGCCCCCGGCGAGGCCCCGGGTTCCTTCGCCATTGAGTGCTCGATGGACGACCTGGCCGCCCAGCTCGGTCTCGACCCGCTCCAGGTCCGGCTGCTGAACTACGCCGACAAGGACCCCAGCAACGGCAAGCCCTGGAGCAGCAAAAGCCTGAAGCAGTGCTACGCCCGCGGCGCCGAGCTCTTCGGCTGGAGCAAGCGCAACCCCAAGGCCGGTGCCACCCGCGACGGGCGCTACCTGGTGGGCTACGGCATGGCTACGGCCTCTTACCCGGTGCACAACAACCAGGGCACGGCCCGGGTGCGCCTCTACGCCGACGGCCACGCCGTGGTGCAAACCGGGGCTACCGACCTAGGCACGGGCACCTACACCGTCATGACCCAGGTAGCGGCCGATTCGCTGGGCCTGGCGCCCGATAAAGTCCGCTTTGAGCTGGGCGACACCAACCTGCCCACGGCTCCCAACTCGGGCGGCTCGGTGGCGGCCGGCACCGTGTCGTCGTCTATCTACATGGCGGCCCAGGACGTGTGGCAGAAGCTGACCAAGCTGGCGACTCAGGATAAAAAGTCGCCGCTGTACCGGGCCAAGCCGGCCGACGTGGTGGTGGACAAGAACCGCCTGGTGCTCAAGGCCGACAAGACGAAAGGGGAGGACTTCATGGCCCTGATGAAGCGCAACGAAATGGCCGACATCGAGGGCATGGGTAATGGCAAGTACGGGGCCGGCTACGAGTCGGGCCTGGCGGCCGGGCCCGCCGACTCCGGCCACCAGGACGATATGGCCGGCCACTCCATGCACTCGTTTGGCGCCCACTTCTGCGAGGTGCGCGTCGACCCCGAGGTGGGCACCGTGCGCGTCACGCGCTGGGTGAGCGTGCACGCGGCCGGCCGGATTCTGAATGCCAAGACGGCCCGCAGCCAGATTATCGGCGGCAGCATCTTCGGCATCGGCGCGGCCCTGATGGAGGAAACCTTCCGTGACCCGAACCTGGCCCGCTACACCAACGCCAGCCTGGGCGAGTACCACATTCCGGTCAACGCCGACATTCCCAACATGACCGTGGAGTTCATTGAGGAGCACGACCCGTATATTAATGCTATGGGCGTGAAGGGCATCGGGGAAATATCGATGGTGGGCGTGGCCGCCGCCGTGGCCAACGCCGTATTTCACGCCACCGGCAAGCGGATTCGCAGCCTGCCCATTACCCCGGATAAGGTGATGAACAGCCTGGCCGTTTAGGGTGTTTTACCAGAAGCTAAGCGGCAGGGGAGTTAGAAATCAGGACTAGAAGGCTAGTTCCCTCCTCAGATGAGGAGGGGCTAGGGGTGGTTCAATCGTTGAACGATGTCGTTGTCATGCTGAGCGAAGTCGAAGCATCTCTACCGCTTCGTTGCTACAATAACTAATTACCATTGCGGTAGAGATGCTTCGGCAAGCTCAGCATGACGTTCTTTTTGTGATGTTCTTTTAGGACGTTCAACGATTAGACCACCCCGCCCTTCGGGCACCCCTCCTTGAAGGAAGGAGGGGAACTAGCTTCCTAGTCCCGATACCTAAGCTTTCTAACCCTAACACCTAAGCTTCCTAGCACCTTAGCCCTAACCACTGCCCACGTACCCTCAGCGGCTTCGGCTGCGTACTACCTAGCTGCTACGCCTTATTTGCAATGACTGAATTACAACGCCTGATTCTTGCCTACGATGAGCACCGCGCCGCCGGGCGGGCCTGCGCCCTGGCCTCGGTGGTGGACGTGGCCGGCTCGGCCTACCGCCGACCCGGGGCCCGCATGCTCGTGACGGAGGAAGGCCAGCTGACCGGGGCCATCAGTGGGGGCTGCCTCGAAGGCGACGCCCGCCGCCGGGCCCGGCAAACCATACAGCAGGGCCGCCCCACGGTGGTAACCTACGACTCCACCGACCCCGACGACGACCTGCAGTTCGGGGCCGCCCTGGGCTGCCAGGGCGTAGTACAGATTCTGCTCGAACCGCTCGACTTCGCCAACCCCGACAACCCCCTGGAGCTGCTGCGGCGCTGGGCCCAGGGCGTGGCGGCCCCCGCCGTGGTGGCCACCGTGTTCAGCATGGCCGGTACCGGGGCGGCGGCTCAAATGGGCGAGCGGCTGCTGCTTACCGCTGAGGGAAGCGTAGAAGGAAGTCTGCCCGCCGATTCGGAGCTGTACGACGCTATTCTGACCGATGCCCGGGCGGCTTTGGCCGCCGGACAGCCCGCCACCCGGCACTACCCCGCCCCGGCCGGCACGGTGCGGGTGAGTCTGGAGCTGCTGCGGCCCCCGGTGCGCCTGACCGTGTACGGGGCCGGCAACGACGTGCAGCCACTGGTGCGCCTGGCCGCCGGCCTGGGCTGGCGGGTGCAGGTCGTGGATGGGCGGCCCAACCAGGCCCAGGCTTCGCGCTTTCCCGAGGCCGAAGCCGTGCGGGTACTACCCCTGGCCCAGGTGCCGGACGAGCCGCACGACGGCAGCTTTGCCCTACTCATGACCCACAACTATTACTACGATTTGGCCGTGCTGCGCCACTTGCTGCCCGCCCCCACCCGCTACATCGGCTTGCTGGGCCCGCGCAAGAAGTACGACCGGCTGCTGGAAGACCTTGAGCAGGACGTGCCCGATGCCGCCGCCCAGCTCCGGGGCCGGCTCTACAGCCCGATTGGCCTGAACCTGGGCGCCGAAACGCCCGAGGAAATTGCCCTCTCCATCGTGGCCGAAATCCAGGCGGTGCTGGCCGGGCGGCCCGCGGGCTTCCTGCGCGACTCGCCCCACCCGATTCACCCGCCCCTGCATTCCAACGCCCCGCTGGTGGTGGAAGGCGCCGCCGACCCCTCGTGCAGCCTCTAGCCCTGCCCGCCGGTTTGCCCCGGCCCGCCCTGCTGGTGTTGGCCGCCGGCGCCTCCACCCGCCTGGGCCGGCCCAAGCAGCTCTTGCCCTACCAGGGCCAAACCCTGCTGCGCCGGGCCGCCGAAACCGCCGTAGCCGCCGCCCAGGGCGCCCCGGTCGTCGTCGTGACCGGGGCTTTGCACGAGGAGCTGCTGCCCGAGCTAGCCGGCTTGTCGGTGCAGGCGGTGCGCTGCCCGGAGTGGGAGCAGGGCATGGGCGCCTCGCTGCACTGCGGCCTGAGCGCCCTGGAAACGGCCAGCCCGTTGCTTTCCGTCACGATTCTGCTCTGCGACCAGCCCCACGTGACGCCCGAGTTACTGCGGCAGCTCCACGCCACGCACACCGCTACCGGCCAGCCCATCGTGGCCACCGAGTACGACGGGGTGCGGGGCGTACCGGTGTTGTTTGCCCAGGCCGCCCTGCCCATGCTGCGCGCCCTGCCCCCGGCCGCCGGGGCTGCTCAGCTGCTGCGCCGCTTCCCCGAGCTAGTTGCCGCCGTGCCCTTCGCCGAAGCCGCCGTGGACGTGGACACGCCAGAGCAGTACGCGGCTCTACTAGCCGCCGCCCGCACGCTGTAGAGACGCATATTTGCGTCTCATCGTCCGCGCCGCTAGGGCCGTTTTTACAGGTAATCGTTCTAAAATCGTTCAACGAGGAGACGCAAAGTTGCGTCTCTACAGCGTGCGGGCGGCCTTGTATAGGTATTATAAATATTTGAAAATAAAGAGCATAATACAACGAGTTTGTTAACAAGCTCCACTATATTACTTCCTCATCCTTAACCCATTCTAGTATGCCTATCGAATATTCCCTGGCCGAGCGCGGCAACCCCGCCAAGCCCAACGAGGCTAAAAAGTTTTATCCCGTGGCCCGCTCCCAGGGCGACACCAGTGTGCGCGACATGGCCGGCCGCATTAATGAGATGAGTACCGTGAGCACCGTCGACGTGATGGCCGTGCTCGAAGCCTTTTTCCAGACCGTGCCCCGGGAGCTGGCCGCCGGCCGCATCGTGCGCTTCGGCGACTTCGGCTCCTTCTCCGTGAGCCTGCAAGGCCAGGGGGCCGCCTCCGAAAAGGAGTTTAACTCCGCCCTCATCGACAACGTGAAGGTGGTATTCCGCCCCGGTAAGCTCTTCGCCTCGGCTATGCAGGGCGCCGACCTGCGGCGGGTATCTACCGTATTGGCCAATACCAAGGTCAAAGCGTCCTCGCGCAAGGGAGCCTAGAGCTTACTGGCCCGCCACTACCGTAGCGCGAACTTTGTAGTTCGCGTGCCAGAACAAGTCGCCCTGCCGAGGGTCGTTCTGGTACGCGAACTACAAAGTTCGCGCTACTGCTTTGCTACAGCTCCCGGCAGAAGGCTACCGTGACATCCTGATGTCATGCCCGTGACATAGGTATGTCACCTCGGTGACATACCTATGTCACGAAAGAAAGCCCCTGAGAGTTTGCATCCCGGCAGGCCCGTTATTTTTGGGGCCGGGCCACCTCGCCCGGCATTAAACGGCAAGCTCGGCAACGACACCCCGGAATTCCCGTTATCTTGCCCAGCACCACACCGCCAACCCCTAGCTTTCATGACGACCGTTTCCTCTGCTCCGGCCGCCGCGCCCGATGCTTCCTTCTCCGCTATTCCCAAGGACGACAAGCGCATTACCCGCGGCTGGACCTTCTACGACTGGGCCAACTCGGTGTATCCGCTGGTGATTACCAGCTCCATCTTCCCTATTTACTGGGGCTCTATGGTAAAAGCCGTTACGAATACTGACAGCGGCAAAACGCCGGTTGAGTTTCTGGGCATGCACGTTCCGGGCACTTCCCTGCAGAACTATTCCGTATCGGCGGCCTTCCTCATCATTGCCCTGATTAGCCCCCTGCTCACTGCCCTGGCCGACTTCTCAGGCCGGAAGAAGCTCTTCCTGCAAATCTTCTGCTACATCGGCGCCTTGTCCTGCGCCGGACTCTACTTCTTCGAGCCCAGCACGTTCACCATCAGCGTGTTTGTCTTTATTATGGCGACGGTAGGCTTCTCCGGCTCCATTGTGTTTTACAACTCTTACCTGCCGGATATTTCCTCGGAGGAAAAGTTCGACTCGTTGTCGGCCCGGGGGTTCTCCATGGGCTATATCGGGTCGGTGCTGCTGCTGATCCTGTGCCTGATGCTGATTCAGGGCCCCACGCTGTCGGGCACGCCTATGTTTGGGCTGACGGCTGGCGAGGCTACCCGCTACAGTTTCCTGCTCACGGGCATCTGGTGGGCTGGTTTCGCCCAGATTCCCTTCTTTACCCTGCCCGCCGACCGGGGCCGTCCCGCCGGGGCGGCCGTCGAGTCGGGCTGGCTGCTCAACGGCTTCCGGGAGCTAGGCAAGGTGTGGGAAGAAACCAAGAAGCAGCCTAATCTGAAGCGCTTCCTGCTGGCGTACTTCACCTACAACATGGGTGTTCAAACGGTGATGTACGTGGCTACTCTCTTCGGCGACGAAGAGCTGCACCTGGATAGCAAGTCGCTCATCATTACCATTCTGCTGCTCCAGATTGTCGGCATCCTGGGTGCTTATCTGTTTGCCAAGCTTTCGGAGCGTATCGGCAACACCCGGGCCCTGAGCTGGGCCGTGTTTATCTGGATGCTGATTTGTATAGCCGGCTACTACGTGCAGGCTGGTTGGAGCTTCTACCTGCTGGCCGCCATCATTGGCCTGACGATGGGGGCGGTCCAGAGCTTGTCGCGCTCCACGTATTCCAAGATTATTCCCGAGAATACGCCTAACTCGGCGGCCTACTTCAGCTTCTTCGACGTGACCGAGAAGGTTGGTATCGTCATCGGGCTAATCGTATTCGGCGGTATATCCCAGCTTATGGACGGCAATATGCGCTATAGCATCCTGGCCCTGATTGTATTCTTCGTTCTGGGACTGATATTCCTGCTGCAGCTACGAGGCCGTAAGCTGCGGGAAGGCTCCCCGGACGCCGATGCTACGCTGGCCCCCCCGCCGGCCACGCCCAACGTGGGCATGCCCGCTTCGGTGAAGTAACTTTGTCGAAAGCCCTGCCGCTGTGCAGGGCTTTTGCGTGCAAAAGAGGGGAGAGGAATAACTTTTAGCCGGCGTTTCACTTATCAGTTCACTTCTCACGCTCACCAAACCCCCACGCGTATGTCGACAGCCACCACCCAACCTTCCCTGCAAGCCGCCCTGAGCCAGGAGCTCAAGCGCGAACTGCTGCTCACCCGCCGCCTGCTCGAGCGGGTGCCCACCGAGCAGTTTGGCTGGCAGCCCCACCCCAAGTCCATGAAGCTGGGCACCCTGGCTTCCCACATGGCCAACCTGGTCGGCTTCCTGGAAATGTCATTGCAGGGCCCCGAAACCGACATGCTGACCCGGCAGGCGCCCCCGTCGCCGACCGATACCGACGAGGTGCTGCGCCGCTTCGACCTCAACGGCGAGAACCTGCACAAGGCCCTCGGCGACGTGGATGACGAAACCTTCCATGCCCTGTGGACCATGCGCCGCGGCGAGCAAACCATCATGCAGCTGCCCCGCGCCGCCGTGGCCCGCACCCTGGTCCTGAACCACCTGATTCACCACCGCGGCCAGCTCAGCGTCTACCTGCGCCTGCTCGACATTCCCGTGCCCGCCATCTACGGCAGCTCCGCCGACGAAGGCCCGGCGAAGTAATGTGCTAATGGTTAATGTGCTAATGTGAGGAATGTGTTAAATGTGGTTGAATGGGGGCGAATGTGTCCTTGCGAGGCATAGCCGAAGCCATCCTTCCTCTGCGCAGTACGACTCGTTCTTTTACTAGAAAGCCCTTTATCGGTAGTTCGATAAAGGGCTTTCACTTTAAAGGGCGGAGTACATTTCAGAGGACGGATTGACGCCGCTTGAAGCGCGCAATATCATGCTTCCTGGCAATGACACATTATTCTCATTTCCCATATTCAACCACATTAAACATAGCACATTGCTCACATTAGCACTTGAGCACATTACCTTTTATACACCTGTTCACCGCCAATCCAGGTTTGTTGCACCTGGGCGCCGCGCAGCTCGGTGGCGGGGGCTTGCAGCAGGTCCTTGTTGAGAATGACGAAGTCGGCGGCCATGCCGGGCGTGATGCTGCCTTTCTGCTTATCCTCGAAGGCGGCGTGGGCGGCCCAGGTGGTCATGCCGCGCAGGGCGTCGGGGCGGCTTAGGGCGTTTTCCATCTGAAAGCCGCCGCTGGGGTAGTTCTTGGCATCCTGCCGGGCCACGGCCGAGTGGAAGCCGAAGAGCGGATTGATGTCTTCCACGGGGAAATCGGAGCCCAGGGCCACCTGGCCGTACTGCTTGCGCAGCTCCTGGTAGGCGTAGGCGGTTTTCAGGCGCTCCTTACCCAGCCGCCCGCCGGCCCAGTACATATCCGACGTAGCGTGCGTGGGCTGCACCGAGGGCACGATGCCAAACTGCCCGAACTTGGGCATGTCGGCCGGGGTGATGACCTGGGCGTGCTCGATGCGCCAGCGCCGGTCTTTCTGGCCCTTCAAAGCCTCGCCGTAGATGTTGAGAATGATGCGGTTGGCCGAGTCGCCGATGGCGTGGGTGTTCATCTGGAACTTGCTGGCGGCAATGTCCTTGGCCAACTGCCGGTATTCTTTCTCAGTTGACAGCAGAAAGCCCGTTTCCTTGGGCCGGTCGGCGTAGGGCTCCACCAGGCAGGCCCCGCGGGAGCCCAGGGCCCCGTCGGCGTACACTTTAAAGGACGTTACCGTGAGGCGGTCCTGGAACACGGGGCCGTTCTTGAAGTAGAACTCCTTGTTGGCGGCCGTCGGGTTGAGCATGGCGTAGAGGCGCAGCTTAAGCTTGTTCTGCTGCTGCAGGGCTGCCATCCGGTCGATATTGGCTTTGTCGAGGCCGGCGTCGGCAAGGCTGGTGAGGCCCACGGCCACGCACAGCTGCTGGGCCTGCAGCAGGGCGGCGTCGGCCTCGGCGGGCGTCGGCTCCGGAATCTTGGCGCTAACCAGTCGAGTAGCATTATCTACCAGCAAGCCCGTAAGCTTGCCCTGGGCATCCCGCGTAATCGTGCCCCCGCTGATGGGCGTAGCGGCCGTGACGCCGGCCAAGTCCAGGGCTTTCTGGTTGACCAGGGCCGCGTGTCCGTCGACCCGGGTCAGGAACACCGGTACGTCGGGAAACAGCCGGTCCAGCTCGTCTTTAGTCGGGAACTGCTTGGTGGGCCAGTCGTTCTGGTCCCAGCCGCGGCCGGTGAGCCAGGCGGCCTGCGGGTACTGCTGCCGGTGCTGCCGGAGCTTTTGCAGCACGTCGTCCCAGGAAGTGGTGCCCACCAGGTTGGCGTCGCGCAGGCCCAGGGCGTAGCGGTAGAAGTGGCAGTGGGCGTCGTAGAAGCCCGGGTACACGAACTGACCCTGCGCATCGACTTCCTGCGTGGCCTGAAACTTCTGGCGCAGCTCGTCGGCCGAGCCCACGGCCACAAACTTGCCGTCCTGCACGGCAAAGGCCTGAGCTTTGGTAAAAGCGGAGTCCACGGTATAAACCGTAGCGTTGTAAACCAGCAAATCGGCGGGCTGGCGGGAGGAGGTGGAGCAGGAGGTGGCCACCGCGCCCAGCAGGGGCAGCAGCAGCGCGAGGCGGCGAATGGAAGTCATGCGGCGAAGGTACGCACCGGCCGCCGTTCCCGCCTAGTCGTTAGCGGGCCACGGTTTCGTGCTTCTGGCAGTGCTGCAACCACTCCAGGGCCGGCTCTGCGTCCGTAAACCGCTCGTTGCGGTAGGGGCGGTTGTCGTAGTACGCCGAGTCGGGCACGCGGCCATCCGACAGGTCGCCGGCCAGGTGGTGGGGCAGCATCAGGAAGGCCAGGTAGGTGGTGCGCTTCAGGCGGGGCTGCACCAGGGGCAGAAAGTCGTTGAGGGTCCAGAGAATGTCGGCCGAGTCGATGCCGGCGCGGCGGCGCACGTCGAGCAGCCAGAAGCGGCAGTCGTGCTCAACGGCCGCTTCGAGCAGGGCGTGGTAGCCGCGGTGCAGTTCGAAGGGCATCACCCCGCGCAGCCATTTCGCCACCAGCACGTGCCGGTCGGCATCGTAGGTAATTTCCAGATACGCGGTAGAGAATAGGGCCATAATCGGAACGAGTCTGTGCGGGAAAGAAGGGAGAAGAAGCGGATTTGAAGCCGCAGATTACGAAAAATCCCCGGTACCGTGCCTACGGTACCGGGGATTTGTGCGGACTTAACCCAAGATAGAAAATAGAGTATTTCTACTACTCAAAGCGCATGTGCTTCACCGATTCGCCCGAATTCTGCAGCTCAATCAGCGAATCAATGCCGATTTGCAGGTGAGAAGTCACGTAGTCGGAGGTTACCTTTTTGTCACTTTCCGAAGTTTTCACGCCCTCGGGCGTCATCGGGTTGTCGGATACCAGCAGCAGGGCGCCGTGGGGAATTTCATTGACGAAGCCCACGGTGAAAATCGTGGCCGTTTCCATGTCCACGGCCATGGCCCGGATCTGGCGCAGGTAGTCCTTAAAGTTCTCGTCGTGCTCCCACACGCGGCGGTTGGTGGTGTACACCGTGCCGGTCCAGTAGTCTTTCTCGTGCTTTTTAATCATCGACGACACGGCCCGCTGCAAACGGAAGGAGGGGAGAGCCGGAATTTCGGCCGGCAGGTAGTCATCGGAAGTACCCTCGCCCCGGATGGCGGCGATGGGCAGGATCAAATCCCCGAGCTTGGTCTTGTTTTTCAACCCGCCGCACTTGCCCAAAAACAGCGCCGCTTTGGGCTTAATGGCCCCCAGCAAGTCCATCACGGTAGCGGCCATGGGGGAGCCCATGCCGAAGTTGATGATGGTGATGTTGTTGGCCGTGGCCGTCTGCATGGGTTTGTCGATACCCCGGATTTCAACGCCGAACTGCTCGGCGAACATCGTGACGTAGTTGATAAAGTTGGTCAGCAGAATATACTGGCCAAACTCGTTCAGGGGCACGCCGGTGTAGCGGGGCAGCCAGTTCTCGACAATGTCGGCTTTGGTTTTCATATGGGAGGAATATGGTGAAATGGTGAGGTGGTGAAATGGTGAGTTGATGTTTTAGTGGCGCAAATTCAACTGCAACTCACTATTTCACCATTTCACCACCTCACCGCTCGGGTACAAAAAAACCGTCGAACAACTGTACGACGGTACCCGGATGAAAAGCTGTAGCAGAGGCTCCGGGCCGTACCTTTGTAGGTGATGCAAGAACTGAATCTGCCGCCTTTCGAGTACAAAGTTACCCAATCCGGCGAAAATTTGCTAATCTGGGATATTCTGCGCCGCAAACAGGTGGTGCTGACGCCCGAGGAATGGGTGCGCCAGCACGTGGTGCATTATCTGATTGACCACCTGGGCTATCCCAAAAGTCTGCTCAGCCTCGAGCGGGGTCACGCTTACAACAAGCGCCAGAAGCGCACCGACCTCTGCGCCTTCGACGCCACGGGCAAGCCCCTGCTGCTGGTGGAGTGCAAGCGGCCATCGGTGCCCCTGACCAGCGCCGTAGCCATGCAGATCGGGACCTACAACCAAACCATCGGGGCCCCGCTGCTACTGGTCACCAACGGCGTGCAGCACTACTGCTGGCGGGTGCACTCGGTGAACCGCACCAACCAGGCCTTGTCGTTTATCCCGACCTACGCCGAGGCCCTGGAGCTGCTGGCCCTGGCCGGGCCCGGTGCCGAATGAGGCTGGCTTACTGAGTACGGTAGAGGGAGTTGTCGAGCAAGCCGTTGGTAAAGAGCTGCAGGCAGGCTTTGAGCTCGTCGCCGTACTGCTTGAGCTTCTGCGGGTCCGGGTTCCTGATGGGCTCGGCGGGCATGCTGTGGGTAAGGTAGGGATAGAGCCGCAGC
Source organism: Hymenobacter chitinivorans DSM 11115 (assembly GCF_002797555.1). Taxonomy (NCBI): domain Bacteria; kingdom Pseudomonadati; phylum Bacteroidota; class Cytophagia; order Cytophagales; family Hymenobacteraceae; genus Hymenobacter; species Hymenobacter chitinivorans. The sequence goes on from NZ_PGFA01000001.1 coordinate 1,266,995, forward strand.
TGGTTGGTGGCCGTCAGCTCGGTCACAAAGTCGCGGTGCACGAGGAAATGGGAATTGTCGCGCAGGAAAATGGCCCGGCCGGTAGTAGTCGAGTCGAACACCGAGTAGCCGAAAGGCAGCAGCTGCTTGTCGGCCGGAATGCCCAGGTAGTCGATGACGGTGGGCGTTACGTCGGCCTGCTGGGTGATGCGGTGCACGTCGGCAGCCGGCAGCGGGCCGCCGGGGTGGTAGAGCAGCAGCGGCGTTTTGAACGAGCCCAGCACGTTTTGGTACTCCGGGCGCAGGGTTTGGGAAGTGTGGTCGGCCAGGATGATGAACAGCGTGCGGTTGAACCAGGGCTGCTTACTGGCGGCCTTAAAAAATTGGCGCAGGGCAAAGTCAGTGTAGCCAATGGAGGCGTGAATCGGCAGCTCGCCGGGCGCGAACTTGCCCTTGTACTTGGCTGGCACCGGAAACGGCTCGTGCGAAGTCAGGGTAAAGACGGTAGACAAAAACGGCTCCTTCTGCTGGCCTAGCTGTTGGGCAAAATACTGCAGATAGGGCTCGTCGAAAATGCCCCAGTGGCCGTCGTAATCGGGGCTTTTGGCGCCGCCGGGGTATTCATTTAGGCCGTAGTAGCGCTGCATGCCGGCAATGCCGCTGAAGGTATTAAAGCCCATGGTGCCATTCTCGGCCCCGTGAAAGACGGAAGTCGAGTAGCCGTGGCGGCCCAGCAGCTCGCCCAGGCCGTGCAGCTCGTCGGTCTGAAAGTTGGAGGTGATGAACGGGCTTTCCATCAAACCCGGCAGGCCCGCCAGCACCGCCGGCAACGACTCAATGGAGCGGCGGCCGTTGGCGTAATGGTCCCGAAACAGCAGGCCTTGGGTAGCCAGGGAGTCAAAGAACGGCGTGTAGCCTTTTCCGCCGTTTTCAATGCCGTTGTACTCGGAGGCAAAGCTTTCGATAAGCAGAATTACCACGTTGTCGCGCGGGGCTCCGGGCCGCGGCTTGGGCTTATGCACGGCCAGGGCCTGCTGCAGCGCGGCCGGCGTGGCGAAGTAGTTGCGCCGCTCCACGGGCTCGTAGCCAAAGCTTTTCTGGAACGTGAACGTGCTGTTCAGCGCCACGTGGCCCAGAATGGGCGGCGAGGTTTGCATAAAGGCGTGGCCGGTGCGCAGGGGCTTGAGCTGCAGTCCGCCCCGGATGCCGAGCACGGTAAAGGCGGCCAACAGCACCACTTCCAGGACCACGCGGCCAAAGCGGCGGATGGTGCGCGGCTCCCGGGCGTAAAATTCGGCGTCCCGGGCCGTGGGCAGGGGGTAGAAGTACCACAAAAGCCCAAACAGCGCGCCGAAGGGCAGCAGCAGAAACCAGTAGTGGCCCACCAGCTGCCCGGCCTGCCGCTCGATGTCGCCGGTAATGGTAAAGAGCTCATCGGAGGTGCGGCGCCCGATGAATTTGAAGTAGACGCTGTCGATGATGTTCACGGCCAGGGCCGGAGCATTCAGCACCAGGTACACCCCGCGCAGAAACCGTTGCCAGCCCCGGCCGAAAGCTGGGACCAGGGAGAGCAGCAGAAACGGCACGTTCTGGAGCAGAATAGCCGAAATATCGAACCGGAAGCCGTGCCAGAACGCCCAGAGTACCTGCTCGGTGCCAGCCTCCTGAAAAGCTGCCCGGTTGGCCCAGTAAAAGCCCAGGCGCAGCAATACGTAGGCACCCATGAGCAGCAGCAGGCGGCGCAGCATCAAACGCAACAGCGGGGAAATCATGCGGGCAGTCAACGGCGTTAGTCCTGGCTGGGCTTGAGGTGAATATTCTGGCCGTCGGGCAAGTCCTTGATCTGCTGGTAGAAACCGGCCAGAAAGCGCAGCCGCTCGGCCGCCGGCTCGGGCTTGAGCGTCGGCTTCACCTCCGACTTGATGCACAAGGGGGGCACCACGCTCAGCAACTGGCCCGGCTCGAGCTTGCCGCCCCGCTGCTGAAACGCGCGCAGCGGCTCCATGCCCAGGGCGTCCAAGGGAAACTTCTCGACCCCAAATAGGAAATGTTTGAAGTCAACTTCCAGATCAGCCAGCTCCCCGGTTTCGGTGTCCAGAAACAGCACCGCGTCGCCGCGCAGCAGGAACTGGTTGCCCACGCAGTCCTGGCCAAAGGGAATGTCGGTTTCCAGTACGTGGGCGTAGGTGCGCCAGAAAGCCGTTTCGCTCTGCCAGGCCGTGTGCAGGGCGTGCCAGGTCGGCTCTTGTACGCAGCCGCGCAGGTGCAGCCCACCGAAGTAGGCTACCACGCCGTTTTGCTCGCGCAAAAACGCCTGCAAGTAGGAGGGAAGGCGGGCAAAGCTTACCAAATCGGTCAGCTCGGAGCCGGTATACAGAATTCCTTTCATGAAAATAGCGCGAAGCTCCAGCTTCCTGAGTCGTCGGAATCTCAACGGGGAGCCTCCGAAATTGGTGCAACGAAGCGCGAGGCTGGAGCGTCGCGCTACAGAAAAAAAGCCTTCCCGACGGTCAGGTCAGGAAGGCTTTTTTCAGGTAAGAACAAGCTTAAGCCGTAGCGCCTTCCAGCACGGTATCCACGCTTACCAGCGGCAGATTCCAGGCTTCGGCTACGCCGGGGTACACTACTTCGCCGTGTACCACGTTCAGGCCCAGGCGCAGCGAGGCGTCGCGGCGGCAGGCTTCCTGCCAGCCCAGGTTGGCCAGCTTCACGGCGTAGGGCAGCGTGGCGTTGGTCAAAGCCAGGGTCGAGGTGTAGGGCACCGCGCCGGGCATGTTGGCCACGCAGTAGTGCACGATGTCGTCGATGATGAAGGTCGGGTTTTCGTGGGTCGTGGGCACGCAGGTCTCGATGCAGCCACCCTGGTCCACGGCCACGTCCACGAGCACCGTACCGGGGCGCATGGTCTTGAGCATTTCGCGGGTGATGAGGTGAGGGGCCTTGGCGCCGGGAATCAGTACGGCACCCACCACGAGGTCGGCGGTTTTGATGGCTTCGCGGATGTTGTACTCGTTCGAGTACTGCGTCACCACGTTCTTGGGCATGAAGTCGTCGAGCTCGCGCAGACGGTTCAGGCTGATGTCCATGATGGTCACCTGGGCGCCGAGGCCGGCGGCTACTTTAGCGGCCTGGGTACCCACGATACCGCCGCCGAGCACCAGCACGTGGGCGGGCTTCACGCCGGGCACGCCGCCGAGCAGAATGCCGCGGCCTTTCAGGGGTTTCTCCAGGTACTTAGCGCCTTCCTGGGGCGCCATGCGGCCGGCTACTTCGCTCATCGGGATGAGCAGGGGCAGGGCGCGCGAGGGCAGCTCCACGGTTTCGTAGGCCAGGCACACGGCTTTGCGCTCAATCATGGCGTGGGTCAGCTCCTCGCCCGAGGCAAAGTGGAAGTAGGTGAACAGCAGCTGGCCTTCCTTGATCAGGTTGTATTCCTCCTTAATCGGCTCTTTTACCTTCACAATCATTTCGGCCTTTTCGTAGACGGCCGCAATGGTGGGCAGGATGGTAGCGCCGGCCTGTTCGTACTCGGCATCCTGAAAACCGCTGCCTTCGCCGGCCGTAGCCTGCACGTACACGTCGTGGCCGTGCTTGCGGAATTCAGCCACGCCAGCGGGGGTGAGGCCAACACGGTTTTCGTTGTTTTTGATTTCTTTCGGTACGCCGATGATCATGGCAGGAGCTAAAGAGTGGGTGGAGGGAGAAATACTAGCTGAAAACGGCCGCAAAGATACAAAAGAAGCCGGCTTCGTGGGTGTAAAATGCGGCTATTGACAAGGAAGGTTCCGCCGGGTTGCAGCTATTCCGGTTTTGGACCGTTTTGCTCGACTTTCCTCCCGAACGGAGCGCAGCGCAGTGAAGCCTCTTCCTCACCTGAGTAGCAAACTTTCTGCAACACGAAAAAGCCCTTCACCGATTGTGCGGTAAAGGGCTTTTCGTGTTGGTACAACCCGTAGTGGGGTAACCGAGGAGGGCTCTTCGGCTGCGTCTCAGGACGACAGATTCGGTTCTACTTGAAGGGTACGGCCACGCCGCTTTCCTTGACCATGCTGGCCGCGTTCAGGTCGCGCACCACGTTGGCTTTCAGCGTCAGCCTGGTGTCGCCGTTAAGGTCGTTCGAGCCGATGGTTACCACGTCGCTCATATTGCCCACGGTGCGCTGGGCGTAAATCAGTTCCACCGTGGCGCTCTGCCCGGGCTTGATGGCCGCTGGGGTGGCTTTGTAGCCTACGCAGTTGCACGATGAGGTCAGGGTGCCCAGCTGCAGATCCTGCTTGCCGGTGTTGCGCACCGTAAATTTGGCCACGGGCTGCTGCCCGGCCTCAATCTTGCCGAAGTCGTGGGAGGCGCGGTCCAGCACCAGGCGGGGCGACTGGGCCAGCTGGGCCGGGGTCAGCGTGGCCTTCACCTGGTCTTTGTTCAGCACGTTGCCCTTGATGCTGAGCACCGTGCTGGGCGTGGTGGCGTTGCTGGTTACGGTTACCGTTTTGTTAAAAATCCCGGGCCGGCCGGCGCTGCTGTACATGGCCTTGATGATGCCGCTCTTGCCGGGCAGTACCGGCGTCTTGGTCCAGTCGGGGGTGGTGCAGCCGCAGCTGGCCTGCACGTTGGCAATGACGATGGGTTGGTTGCCGGTGTTTTTAAACTTGAACTCGTAGGTGGCCATAGTGCCCTCGGCCACGTTACCGAAGTCGTGGGCGTCTTTCTCGAAGGTCATCACGCCCTGGGCGCGGGCCCCGAAGCTGGCAGCTCCCAGCACCAGAGCCAGGAAAAAGGAGGCGAGGTTTTTCATAGGTAAGGCAGGTAAGGTATAGTCGAGGCCAAAACGGGCGGCTACCGGAGCGGCCCGTCAGCCAAAGATAGACAAAAACGCGCCTGATTCGTAGGGGTGCCAGCAAGCTGCCTCGTGAAAGCTCGCGCCCAAATCCGTACTTTTGTGCGCCTGCTCCGGCCGGCCTTCGTTCCCACCCCGATTTTTTGCCTCCAATTCCCGCCTACTTCCTTTTCCTATGCCCACTGCTGAACCCCTCGTAGCGGCCGCCGCCGCCCTAAGCAAAGAAGAATTGCTCCGCGACTACCGGCTGGGCTGGGAAAGCCGGCAGGCCTCCCTGGCCGGTCGTAAGGAAGTGTTCATGGGCAAAGCCAAGTTCGGCATCTTCGGCGACGGCAAAGAGCTGCCCCAGCTGGCCATGGCCCGCGCCTTTCAGCCCGGCGACTTCCGCTCGGGCTACTACCGCGACCAGACCTTCATGCTGGCTGCCGGTGAGCTGAGCCTGCAGGAGTACTTTGCCCAACTCTACGCCAACCCCGACGTGGAAGCCGAGCCCGCTACCGCTGGCCGCGCCATGAACGGCCACTTCGCCACCCGTCTGCTCGACGAGGACGGCAACTTCAAAAACCTGGCGGAGCTCAAAAATTCCTCGGCCGATATTTCGCCCACCGCCGGCCAGATGCCCCGCCTCGTGGGCCTGGCCTACGCCTCCAAGCTCTACCGCCAAAACCCCGAGCTGCGCGAACTGACCCAGTTTTCGGTGAACGGCAACGAAGTTGCCTTCGGCACCATCGGCAACGCCAGCACCTCGGAGGGCATGTTCTTCGAGGCCATCAACGCCGCCGGCGTGCTCCAGATTCCGATGCTGATTTCGGTTTGGGACGACCACTACGGCATTTCGGTGCCCGCCGAGTACCAGACCACCAAGCAAAGCATCAGCGAAATTCTGGCCGGCTTCCAGCGCAACGCCCCCGGCGAGCAGGGCTTCGAGATTTTCGTGGTCAAAGGCTGGGACTACCCGGCTTTGGTCGACACGTACCTGCGGGCCGCCGAGGTGTGCCGCCGCGAGCATGTGCCCGTGCTGATTCACGTCACGGAAGTTACCCAGCCCCAGGGCCACTCCACTTCCGGCTCCCACGAGCGGTACAAGAGCAAGGAGCGCCTGAGCTGGGAAGAAGCCCACGACTGCCTGCTCAAGATGCGCGAGTGGCTACTCAGCGAAGGCCACGCCACGGCTGAGGAGCTCGACCAGATTGAGAACGAAACCAAGGATGTGGTGAAAAAGGCCCGCGTGGCCGCCTGGGATGCTTTCTTCAACCCCATCAAGCAGGAGCGCGACGAAGCCGTGGCCCTGCTGGAAAAGCTGGTGGCCGAAACCGGGGAGGAAAACCGCCTCCACGAGATGGTGGAGCAGCTGCGCCACAACCCCACGCCCATCCGCGCCGACATTGTGCGTACCATCAAGCGGGCCCTGCGCCTGGTGCGCGACACCCGCAGCGGAGCCCGCCGCAGCCTGCAAAACCACCTGGAGCAGGCCCTGGCCGAAAACGCCGACCGCTACAACTCCTACCTTTACAGCCAGAGTGAGCAGGCGGCCCTCAATATGGGAGCCGTGCCCGCCGTATTTGCCCCCGATGCGCCCCAGGTCGACGGCCGGGAAGTGCTGCAGGCTTGCTTTGAGGCCAATTTCCGCCGCGACCCGACCATCTTTGCCATCGGCGAGGACGTGGGCAAAATCGGGGACGTAAACCAGGCCTTTGCCGGCTTGCAGGACAAATTCGGCGAGCTGCGCGTGACGGATACCGGGATTCGGGAGTGCACCATCGTGGGGCAGGGCATTGGGGCCGCGTTGCGCGGCCTGCGGCCCATCACCGAAATTCAGTACCTGGACTATCTGCTCTACGCCATCCAGATTTTGTCGGACGATGTGGCCTGCCTGCAGTACCGCACCAAGGGCGGGCAGAAGGCCCCGCTGATTGTGCGCACCCGCGGCCACCGGCTCGAGGGCGTGTGGCACTCCGGCTCGCCCATTGGCATGATTCTGAGTAGCATCCGGGGTATGCACGTGCTGGTACCGCGCGACATGACCCAGGCCGCGGGCTTCTACAACACGCTGCTACGCTCCGACGAGCCGGCCCTGGTAATTGAGTGCCTGAACGGTTACCGCCTCAAGGAGCGGATTCCGCAGAACGTGGGCGAATTTACCCTGCCCCTGGGCGTGCCCGAAATCCTGCAGGAAGGCTCTGATATTACCATCGTCACTTACGGCTCGATGTGCCGCATTGTGCAGGACGCGGCCCGGCAGCTGGCCGAAGTGGGTATCTCGGTGGAAATTATCGACGTGCAGTCCCTGCTGCCCTTCGACATTGACCACGTCATTGCCGACAGCCTGCGCAAAACCAACCGGGTGCTGTTTGCCGACGAAGACGTACCCGGCGGGGCCACGGCCTACATGATGCAGCACGTGCTCGACGAGCAGCAGGCCTACCGCTTCCTCGACTCCCAGCCCCGCTGCCTCGCGGCCCAGGCCCACCGCCCTCCCTACGGCTCCGACGGCGACTATTTCAGCAAACCCAACGCCGAAGACGTGTTCGACGCCGTCTACGAGCTCATGCACGAGGCCGACCCCAAGCGTTTTCCGGCCATTTACTAATCCCGGCAAACCAAAAAGCCGGCCGGATGCTGAGCGTCCGGCCGGCTTTTTTGTAGGGGTATCAAGCGCCGTTAGGGCTTCTGGACCACGTAGCTGGAAGTGGTAATCTTGTTGCTCTCATTCAGGGCGCGGTCCATAATGCTTACGTCGAAGCGGACCTCGTCGCCGGGGCGGAAGGGGCTCCCCAGAAAGAAGGGCAGCGTCAGGGTGAGGCTACCTTTGAGGGGCCCGGGCTTGGCATCGGTACTAAAGAGCTTCGGAAAGCGGCTGTTGTAGCCCTGGGCGCTGCCCGTCACTACGGGCTCGAAGGGCAGGTTGGCATTGCTGCGCTTGTAGGCCGTAATGAAGTAGTTGTCGGTGGTGCGGTTATAATTGCCGTTGGCGTCGGCCGGGTTATAAGGTGCCTGCTTTTCGTCGGGGCTCAGACCCAGGTCCCCGTCGCCGTCGGTAAAGTCAATCGTGATGCGCACCGTATCGACCGGCGTTTGGCCCCCCCCGAACGTGTAGCGCTTGGCCTGCACCTCCTTGAAATCAATGTGCGGCGTGGTGGGGTAGTCCGGCGCCTGCAAGCAAGATGTCAGCAAGCCGGCGGTGCCTGCTGCCGCAGCGGCAGCGCCAATTTTCAGCGTACGAAACATGGTCATAGAAAGCAGCAGTAGAGGTCCAAAACGAGGGGCGTACCCAGGGCAGGAAGGTACAACTTCTCAACGAAGTGCCGCCGGGTTTGTTATACTATTTCGCTAACCACACCGCCGCCCAATGAGTTTCCGCGACGAATTTATCCTGACGCTGCCGACCTTGACGGCTGCCACGTTTGAGGCGGCGGCCCTGCGGCTGTTTCGCCACCAAGCCCAGCACTGCCCGCCCTACCAGCAGTGGCTGCAGAGCCTGGGCCGCCAGCCCGAAGCCATTACCCGCCTCACCGACATTCCCTTCCTGCCCATCGAGTTCTTCAAAACCCACGAGGTGCGCACCGCGCCGGCCGAGTGGGAGCCCCGGGAAGTGTTCCTGAGCAGCGGAACCACCCAGCAGCAGCGCAGCCGCCACTTGCTGCGCGACCCGCAGCTCTACCGCCGCAATGCCGCCCGCATCTTCGAGCAGGTGTACGGCCGGCCCCTGCGGGAGTGGACGTTTCTGGCCCTGCTGCCGTCCTACCTCGAACAGGGGCATTCGTCGCTGGTGGCCATGGTGGAGTACTTTGCCCGGGAGTCGGGCCAGGCGCAGCCCGCCTTTTTTCTGCACGACCACGCCGCCCTGCTACAGGCGCTGGCCGCGGCCAAACAGGATCCTACGCGCCGCGTCATGCTCATTGGCGTGTCGTATGCCCTGCTGGACTTGGCGGCCGAGTACGGTTCCGCGCCCGAGCTGCAGGGCCTGACGGTGCTCGAAACCGGGGGCATGAAGGGCCGGCGCCGCGAAATGATTCGGGAGGAGCTGCACGCCGAGCTGCAGCAGGCCTTCGGGCCGGCCGGTATTCACTCCGAGTACGGCATGACCGAGCTGCTGTCCCAGGCCTACAGCCTTGGTAACGGCCGCTTCCACTGTCCCGCCCCGTTGCGCGTGCTGCTGCGCGACCCCGCCGACCCGTTCGCCGTATCGGCCACCCGCCCCGACGGTGCCATCAACGTCATCGACCTGGCCAACGTTGATTCCTGCGCCTTTATCGAAACCAAGGATTTGGCCCGCCAGTACCCGGATGGCTCGTTCGAGGTGCTGGGCCGCCTCGACAATTCGGATGTGCGCGGCTGCAACCAGATGGTGTAGCCCCGGCGGCAGACCCGAAGAGTGGGGGTTGGTCCTTAGAAAGTCCGCCTTGGTGTAATAATCTGTGCGGGCGGCACTAAAGAATGTAATGTTGCTTTAGGTAAAGCGCCTAACCGCTCTTTTCGCGGCGGCAGCCCCAACCCGCTCGGGCTGGTAGGCCGCTGAGCTGTGCGGCGGTTAGCCCCGAGCAGCAGGAGCTTCAGCCGCATTTTCTCACCTCTTCAGCGCCCGACTATGGTTATTCTGTTCGATGGAGTTTGTAACCTCTGCAATGGCTTCGTGCAGTTTGTCATCCGGCACGACGCGGCCAACCAGTTCACCTTTGCCACGCTGCAGTCCGAAACCGGGCAGCGCCTGCTGGGCCACCACGGCCTGGCCCCGGCCGCGCTGTCGACCATCGTGCTGGTGGATGACGAGCTGCAGGCCTGGACCAAGTCGGATGCCGTGATGCGCATCGGCTGGGAGCTGGGTTTCCCCTGGAAGCTGCTGAGTCTGGGCGTAGTGCTGCCCCGGGCCCTGCGTGACGCCTGCTACACCCTCGTGGCCAACAACCGCTACCGCCTGCTGGGCCAGGCCACCGAGTGCTGGCTGATGACCCCCGAGCTGGCCCGGAAGTTTATGAAGTAAAAGGAGTTTTGTAACTGAAGGAACAAGCAAGAACTCCCTACGCAAAAGCCCCCTCCTACACGCGGTAGGAGGGGGCTTTTGCGTAAATAAATTCCGCGTGTCTTAGCTGTCGGGGTGCGTCTTGCTGCCCACAAAAACCCGGGGCGAGGCCTCGGCCAAGTCGACTAACGCTAGATGACAGCCACTTAGCCAATAGACGTAGAGCACCGACAGAAAAATGAGGCTGATAATGTTGTTGCCAAAGAAAAGCTCACTCAGTAAGTAGCCCCACTTACCTGCTAGCTTCAGCAAGCTAGCGTAATGCTCATTATGAAACGGCCAGTACATTACGTCATCCTTATTCATTATAAAGAACATATACAGGCGGATAATTTTCACTAGTATAACGCTGATAACTACGTACCAAAGCTCCTTTTTTCGCAGGTAGGTAGCCGCCACAAACAGGAGGAATACCGCCCCGTGTATTCCCATGAATACATACCTGTTTCTGTGGTCAGTGAGGGAAGACGGATACCTGATTAGCTGCCCTACAATCCCGGCAAGAAGTAGAAAGGCAAACAGCAGCCAATGGTAGCGGAGTACCAACGAAGCTTTCGAAGCTCTATCCATCGAGAGCGGGCAACCCGCCTACATAAAATTGTGAGCTACTAACCTGCTGCAAAGCAAGGTCGGTAGCTCACAATCAGAGGTTGAAAAACTAGTTACTTGCCGGCAAAGGCTTTGGCGTCGGCTTCGGTGATGGTGTCGTCGCTCATGATGATGAGGCGCTCCACCACGTTGCGCAACTCCCGGATGTTGCCGCGCCAGTCGAGGCCCTTGAGGTAGGCCAGGGCCTTGTCGTCGATTTTCTTGGGCTTGTCGCCGTAGTCGCGGGCAATATCCTGCAGGAAGCGCTGCACCAGGTCGCCGATGTCGTCGCGCCGGTCGTTGAGGGCCGGCACTTTGATCAGGATAACCGAGAGGCGGTGGTAGAGGTCTTCCCGGAAGTTGCGGTCGGCAATTTCCTGCTGCAAATCCTTGTTGGTGGCCGCAATAACGCGCACGTTCACCGAAATTTCCTTTTCGCCGCCCACCCGGGTAATCTTGTTTTCCTGCAGGGCGCGCAGCACCTTGGCCTGGGCCGAGAGGCTCATGTCGCCGATTTCATCGAGGAAGAGCGTGCCACCATCGGCCTGCTCAAACTTGCCGATGCGCTGCTTCACGGCCGAGGTGAACGAGCCTTTCTCGTGGCCGAACAGCTCACTCTCAATCAGCTCCGACGGAATGGCGGCGCAGTTGACTTCCACCATCGGCCCCGAGGCCCGGTTGCTGAGCTCGTGCAGCTGCCGGGCTACCATTTCCTTGCCGGCGCCGTTGGGCCCCGTAATCAGCACGCGGGCGTCGGTGGGGGCTACTTTAGCAATCTGCTTGCGCACGGCTTCGAGCTCGGGCGAGGAGCCCACCATTTCCGAGCTTTTGGCAATCTTCTTCTTGAGGGTCTTGGTTTCGGTCACCAGCTTGGTGCGGTCCAGGGCGTTGCGCACGGTCACCAGCAGGCGGTTCAGGTCCGGCGGCTTCTGGATGAAGTCGAACGCGCCCTTCTTGGTGGCATCCACGGCGGTATCGATGTTGCCGTGGGCCGAAACCATGATAAAGGCGGCGTCGGGGGCGGCAATCTGGGCCCGCTCCAGCACCTCGATGCCGTCCATTTTGGGCATCTTGATGTCGCAGAGCACCACGTCGTACTTGTTCTTGATGAGCATATCGAGGCCGGTAGGGCCGTCCTCGGCCTGGTCGACGGTGTAGCTCTCGTACTCCAGAATCTCCTTCAGCGTGTTCCGGATGGCTTTCTCGTCGTCAATTATCAGGATTCTGGGCATGGGGTTGAAAGAGGTGTAGGGGAGCGAATGTAACGAAAAGAGTGAGCCGCACAGTGTAGACGTACGGGAAAAACGGTAGGAAGGGACCGTAGCGCCCCGTAGCGCTGCTGGCTCGTGTAGTACCGGGCCGGCAATATTCTCCCTGCCCGAAACCATTTGTTTTTAAGCCGTGAGGAATCCTCACCGTCTTCCAACGATTGGTTTCGAGCCGTGAGGAATCCTCACGGCCCAAAAACAAAAAAATATAGGCCCTGAGGAATCCTCACAGGGCAAAAACAAAAAAATATAGGCCTTGAGGAATCCTCACGGTCTTCCAACGATTGTTTGCGGACCGGGAGGATTCCTCAGGGCTTAAAAACAATCGTTGGAAGACCGTGAGGAATTGATTGGCCGGGCCCGAACGCCAAAACGGCCGCCGCACCCGAAGCTGCGGCGGCCGTTTGTGAAGCCGGTGATGAGTCTGTAAGCCGGGTTTTGTCCGCCCCTGCGAGCAGAAGCGGCCCCACCATTTATCTAGGCCAGTCCTCGCGGAAAGGCTCCATCAACCTACCCGCTGGCGCCGGACGAGCCGCCCGGTGCACCTCCCGAAGGACGTGCGTACCAGCTTATTTGGTCTTTCAACCCCTGAGGTTTACCCAGCCGGCCTGGTCACCCAGCCGCTGGTGCGCTCTTACCGCACCTTTTCACCCTTACCAAAGGTGAAGTTGTCAGTTTATAGTTGTCCGTTATTCGGTTGCTAGAACGAGCTAACAACTAACAACGAGCAACTGACAACTTCGCCATCTGGCGGTACTTTTCTGTGGCACTGGCTGTCCTGGGTTGCTTTACGCGCGCCAGTCCTTCCCGTTAGGAAGCAGGGTGCTCTGCGTTGCCCGGACTTTCCTCGTCGCCGGAGTTGCCTCCGTTGCCGCGGTGGGGCGACCCATCACTGCGGGCAAAGGTAGAACTTCCCGGGCTGCCAGCCTAACCAGGGAGTCGGGAAGCGGCCTGAGAACGGAACCCCGCGCAAGAGTTTGCTTTTCCATACCCCAACTGAGACTGGGACTGGGATTGGGATTGGGACTAGGCCGAAGCCCAATACTGAATTCGTACCAGGGCTTGCCGTCCGGACTTTTGGGCCGGGGTAGGGCTGTATCCGGCTACACTTGGGTAATAGAACTAAACCGTCCTAGTCAAGTACGTAGGTCAGGGTTTTGTTGTATCCTGATATATAATTTAACCTATTGACATAATTATATACAAACATCTCCTTAGCCAGCTTTATAGCAGATAATCAGTGGTTTTATTGATATGCGTACCTACTTAGGTCCTATATCGTTGCGAATTTTTCAATGAACCAGGGAATCCTTTGTGACAAAACCCAGTTAGCCCCGTACAATCCGCAAATCGGTAGCAGCGGGCAGGAATATAACTTACCTGAGTTGGGGTGTTAACCTCCCTTGGGCCGCTACTACCGCTTCGCCTTCTTTTCTTTTCCACCTTTTACCCCCAGTAGAATGCAGAAGAAACAACACAATGCCCGGTTTGCTTGGTTAGTGAGTGCTTCGGCCCTGGCCGCCAGCACGATGTTTACCGCCTGCTCGAAAGAGGAAGCCCAGCCCGCCGAAGCGGGAGTAGCCCAAAGCGGCGCCGTTGCCGCTGCCGACGCCAAAGCGGAGGAAGGCGCGATTCCCGGGCAGTACATCGTGGTGCTCAAGGACGGAGCCGTAGAGCTAAGCGCCGGGGAATCTTACTCGGAAAAAGTAAAGAAGGTGAAGGAAGTAGGCCAGGGCATCCTGAAGTCGCGCGGGGCCCGCGCCGAGGCCCTGGGCTACGCCTATGGCCACGCCCTGAAAGGCTTCTCGGCCTCCCTCTCGGCGGCCGAAGCCAATGCGCTGCGCGCCGATGAGCGGGTGGCTTACGTAGAGCAGGACCAGGTTATTTCCCTGGGTAAGCCCGGGGCCACGGCCGGTGGCGGGGGCACCACCACCCAGCCCGCCCAGGTAACGCCCTACGGTATTGCCCGCGTGGGCACCGGTGACGGCACCGGCCGCACCGCCTGGATTATTGACACGGGCATCGACCTGACCCACCCCGACCTGAACGTGGACGTAGCCCGCAGCAAGTCGTTTTTGACCAGCGGTGCCGATTACACCAACCCCAACGACGGTAACGGGCACGGCACCCACGTGGCGGGTACCATTGCTGCCAAAAACAACACGATTGGCGTGGTAGGCGTGGCCGCCAACGCTTCGGTAGTGGCGGTGCGGGTGCTCAATGCCCGGGGCAGCGGCTCCAACTCCGGCGTTATTGCCGGCGTCGACTACGTGGGCGCCAACGGCAAAGCCGGCGACGTAGCCAACATGAGTCTGGGCGGCGGCGTGTCGCAGGCCCTGGATGATGCCGTGCTCCGGGCTTCCGCGGGCGGCGTACTTTTCGCCCTGGCGGCCGGCAACGAAACCGACAACGCCAACAACCACTCGCCGGCCCGGGTGAATGGCGCTAACATCTTCACCATCTCGGCCATGAACAGCACCGACAGCTGGGCCTCATTCTCCAACTTTGGTAACCCGCCGGTAGACTACTGCATGCCCGGCGTCAACATTCAATCGACCTGGCTGAGCGGAGGCTACAACACCATCAGCGGCACCTCGATGGCCACGCCGCACATGGCGGGCGTACTGCTGCTGAAGGGTAAAGCCTTCACGACCAGCGGCACCGTCAAAAACGACCCCGACGGCAACGCTGACCCCATTGCCCACCTGTAAGAATTTAAGTAGCTTCCATAGTAAAAAAGGCCCTTCTGCTTCAGATGGGCCTTTTTTGTTTTTTGAATCGAAACTCACCTTAATGCTGCACCAGCAGCCGGGTCGTATAAGCTGGCTGCGCGGGTTGCGTTACGCGCACTACATACGTCCCGGCCGGCAAGTCCTGTACCGGAATCGTGGTGTAAGCTTCTAGGGCAGCAACAGTGTGAACAAGTTGGCCGGTATGGTTGTAAACCCGCACGGTGCGGGGGGCGGCGGTGGCGCAGCGCAGCGTGGTCGTTGTGGCCGCCGGGTTAGGGTAGAGGCTGGGGCGGTCTGGTTCGGCCGTGGCGGCAGTAGCTTTGGCCGCCGCTACCGCAGACGACGCAGGGGCCAGGCGGTACGTGGGGAAACTATCCAACTCGGCGAGGTAGAAGCGGCGCAGGGGCCGGGCCTCGAAGCGCAGGCGGATACTGTCGTCGCTGAGGCTGCGGTAGCGCACCAGCTCCGGAAAGCTGCCGTGCTGCACCAGCGTGGAGAGGTCCTCCATTTGCTTGTAGCCGGTAGCCAGGCCCTGAACCTGACCTTTGCCGATGCGTAGGGCGTGCACCCAGCAGCCCGATTTAAGGTCTTCGACGGCATAATACAGGCCGCGCCGGGCGAAAATGCGGGCTTCGAGCACTACCGTACTGTCCTGGGCGCGGGTAACCAGCGTGGTGCCGCTGCCCGGGTCAAAGTTGAGCCGCAGCTGCAGGGTGTCCTGGAGGCCCAGCAGGGTTACTTCGGAGCCTAGCTGCCGCGCCAGGTTTATGGGCCGGGTTACGGCAAACGTATCGAAGCGGGCCGCCGGACCGTCGCAGCTGGTGAGTAGCAGACCGAGGGCAAAACAGGTGAGCAGGTGACGCATGGCGGCGGGGGGTGAGTGCTGCGTTTATGCGGCTGAAGCGGTGGAAGTAACCCGGGGCAGCAGAATTAGAGAATATAGGGCGTGGTGCCTCATTCTGCCCGGAACAGGTAGTGCGGATTATAGTCCACTCCAAATTGTTCCAATAGCAAGCGGTATTCTTCGCTAAAAGTGCGCGTAGCGTGGTGCTCCTGCTGCCGCTCGATATACCTTACAACAGCCGGTAATTGGGAGGCTCCATACGAGAAAGCGCCAAACCCAGCCTGCCAAGCAAATTTTGTGGTCATCCATGGTTGCTCGTTGATAAACTTCGATGAGCTGGCCTTCACCTCCCGCATCAAATCGGACAGGGCTTTATCCGGGCGCAGGCCAATGAGTAGGTGCAGATGATCCGGCATTCCGTTAATGGCTAGCAATTTCTGCCCCTGCTGGGTGATAATGCCGGTAATGTAGCGGTAAATAGTATCGGCGTGGTGAGTCGGAATAAGCGCCGCCCGGCTCTGCACCGCAAACACGATATGCAGGTGGATTTGAGTGTAAGTATTAGCCATAGAAATAGAGGATAGCGGTAGTAAAGTAATGAACCTGACGGATAAAGCCCCAGCGGGGCGGAATATCGGTAGAAATAGATGGCTCAAGAAGGACAAAGCCCCAGCGGGGCGACACAACTCGTTGCGCTTAAGTGTGTCGCCCCGCTGGGGCTGGGGTACTTTCTGCGCTTCTATAACTACCGACGTTTCGCCCCGCTGGGGCGCCGTACGCAAGTACTAGTG
Organism: Hymenobacter chitinivorans DSM 11115; assembly: GCF_002797555.1. Taxonomy (NCBI): domain Bacteria; kingdom Pseudomonadati; phylum Bacteroidota; class Cytophagia; order Cytophagales; family Hymenobacteraceae; genus Hymenobacter; species Hymenobacter chitinivorans. The sequence goes on from NZ_PGFA01000001.1 coordinate 1,283,051, forward strand.
TTGCTTCCCGGCTCGGTTTTACCCTGGTAGTCTCGGTACTGCACGCCGTCAATTCAATTAACGTGAGCAGCAACGACATCAGCGTAAGAGGAAGGTATCGGGGCATTTACCGGGCCTCCCACACGTTGTTGCTGCGGCTGTTATCCGGGGTGTAGGTGCTGCCCAGTACCACTTTCTTCACGGCTTTCTTACCGTCCAGGGGCACCGTGACGGTCTTGCTGCCGTCCTGCCACACGGCAATGGTGCGGTGCAGCTTCTGGGTGGTGTTGTCGGCGTAGGTGACCAGCAAATCCACGGGCATGGGCTTGCTGCCTTTGGCTTCCACCACAATGCTTTCCTTGGTCACGCTTTGCAGGGCCTGGTCGGGGTAGCCGCCGTCGAAAAACCAGCGCTGCCAGAACCAGTTCAGGTTTTGGCCCGCACCCTCGTTCATCGAGTTGAAGAAGTCGTAGGGCATCGGGTGCTTGCCGTTCCAGGTCCGGATGTAGTTGTGCAGGGCTTTGGTGAAGAGCTCGTCGCCGAGCAAATCCCGCACGTAGTAGTAGCCCATGGCGGGCTTGGGGTAGGAGTTAAGGAAAAAGGGCGTGCCGTTTTGCTGGGTGCTGAGCGTGATGATGGGCAAATCGTTTTCGGAGTCGGCGGCGCGGGCGTAGGGTTCCACGCCGTATTCATCCACCAGCTTGGGGTCGATGATGTTGCTGATAACCCACTCGCCGATGGTGGCCCAGCCCTCGTCCATCCAGCCGTACTTGGTTTCGTTGATGCCCAGATAAAACGGGAACATCGTGTGGAAAATCTCGTGGTCGGTGAGCGTAATGGCGTCCTCGCGCGAGTCCACGGGGTTGTCGTTGACCATCATCGGGTATTCCATCTGGTCGAGGCCGTCGAAGATGGTTTCGTGGGCGTAGGGGAAGGGCCACTTCGGAAACGTGTAGCTCATGGCCTCCACCGTGCGGCGGGCAAAGTGGATAACTTCCTTGTAGTCGTGGTGCTTGGTGTTATAGACGGCATCCACGCGGGTGCGGCGCTTGGTAGCCGGGTCTACTACTAAGCTCGTGGCTTGCCAGACGTAATGGTCGGCGGTGGCGAAGACGAAGTCCGTCACGTTGCGGGCCTCAAAGAGCCAGGTGTTCTGGGCGTTGGGGGCGGTAATATCCTGGCGCTTCAGGTCGCCCTCGTCGATGATGTGCACCACGGCGTCCTTTTGCTCGGCGTCGGCCAGGCGCTTAGCGTACTTTTTGGTGAGCACCTGGTCGGCATTTTTCAGGTCGCCGGTGGCCCACACCACGAAGTTGCGGGGCACGGTAATGGCGGCCTTGAAGTTGCCGAAGTCGTTGTAGAACTCCTGGCTGCCGTTGTAGGCAAAACGGTTCCAGCCGTCAATGTCGTCGTAAACGGCAATGCGCGGGAAAAAGTAGGCCACGAAGTCGGCGCCGGGCTCAATTTCGCCGGTGCGCATGTGGGAGCCTTTGTTGAGCGTGTAGGAGTAGGTAATAGCCACCTTGGCCGTTTGCTTAGGGCCAATGGCCTTCACCGGCACGGGCAGATTAGTGGCGTCGATGCGCAGCTTGCTCACGTCCACGCTGCGGCCGTTGACGCTCAGGGCCGAGATTTTCACGCCGTCGTGCAGGTCCTCGGGCTTGAAGGCCGTGGAGCGGGGCGCGCCCTTCTGGTAGAGGTTGGGGTAGAGCTTAAACCAAAGCAGCTGCAGCGAGTCGGGGCTGTTGTTGACGTAGCTGATATTGACCGTGCCAGCCACCAGGCGCGTTTTGGGGTCGAAGCTGACTTTGAGGTCGTAGTCGGCCGTGTTCTGCCAGTACTTGGGGCCGGGCTGTCCGTTCTGGGCGCGGGTGCCCTGGGCGTAGGTACGTTGCAGGCTGAGCGGAACGGGCAGGCTCGTTTGGGCCGAGGCCAGCAGGGAAATGAGCAGCAGGCCGGCCGAGGCCAGCAGGCGGGGAAGCGGAAAGGGCATAGAAGAGCAATAGGTTACTGCAAAGTAACGAGGTTCGGCCGGGGGCTGCGTGAAGAATGGATGAGCAAGCCACTGTCACAAACTTTCCGCGAATGAAAAAAAGTGTGACACCAGCTTGTCACAAAAAGAATGGCCGACAGAAAAGTTGTGACAACGGCTCTAGGCCGTCACCAGGTTGTCGGCCAGCAACGTTTGCTCCCCGCTCCAGCGGTAGGCCACCAGCTGCCCGCCCCGGGCCACGCTGTAATCGAGGCAGACGGCGTGGGGGCGCAGAATCTGGGGAGTGCCGCGCAGCCAGTAGTGCCCGAAGAAGACCGGAGTTTCCTCGGCGTAGTGGTAGGCATCGGGCAGGGCGGCGGGGTCCACCGGGTGCGGGTCGAGGCTGGGAATACTTTCCAGGTAGTAGTCGGCGTAGGTGCAGCTTTGGGGGTTGCACCACCAGCGCACCCGCATTTTGGTCCGCTCGTTCTGGTCTTTGTCGTGGAAGCTCAGGCCCGGCGGCAGGGTTATTTCCTTGCCCTTGAGGGTTTCCTCGATGGCCAGGTACTCGGGCGTGCTCCGGTCGGCGGCGCGCAGCAGCACGGCGTCGGTGAGGCGGCCATCGACGAGGATGGAATTCAGAAAGCTGATGTGGCGCGGGTCCCAGCAGGCGTGGACCACGCGCAGCGCGCCCAGATCCAGAAACAGGGGCAGGGTTTTAAACCACTGAATGTAGTCCTGCCACTCCTGGTACAGCTCCCGGCCGTTGAACTCCTCCAGGGTGCGCAGGTGCTGGAGAATGTTGCGCGGGGTGTGGGGCCGCAGGTGGCCGCCTTGCGGGTGTTTTTCATAGAAGCAGATGGCGTTGTACTCGTGGTTGCCCATCACGGCCAGGGCCGCGCCCCCGTCCACCATAGCCCGCACAATACGCAGGGTTTCCCGGATGTAGGGGCCCCGGTCCACGAAGTCGCCCACGAAGATTACCTGCCGGGTGGGGTGGCGGTACACGCCCTGTTGTTCGGCGTAGCCGAGTTTGGCCAACAGGCGGCGCAGCTCGTCGGCGTGGCCGTGAATGTCACCGATCAGGTCGTACATAGAGTTAGAAGTAGAAGCAAACGTATAGCTGTCATCCTGAGCTTTGCGAAGGACCTTCCTCGCCTCAGTGACAGACCCTGAGCAACGTACGAAGCCCTTTGTCAAGCGGGAAGAAAGGCTGTGTAAGGTTGGCAAAATCCTCTGTGGGGTAGGTGAGGAAGGTCCTTCATTCCACTTCGTTTCATTCAGGATGACAGGCGTAATCCCCGCTAGCGCAACTCCCGGTGCACCTGCTCCAGAATCTGGCGCCAGTACTTGAGAAACAGCATGTGGCCTTCATTGGGGAGCATGCGCAGGGTGGCGTGGGGCAGGCGGGAGGCCAGGTAATAGATGGGCGCGGGGTGCCAGATAAAGTCGGCGGTGCCGTGCCAGATGGTGGTGGGGGCCCGGATGGCGGCCAGCGTAAATTCGGGGCGGCGGCACAGGGCCTGGCCGTCGTAGTACACGCCCTGGCCCTGGTGGGTGAAGCCGTGCTGGGCCGCGTCGCGCAGGACAATGCGCGAGACGGGGTTGCCGGCTTCCTGCTGCTCGGCCGGGCCCAGCAGGTTCATAAACCGGTCAATCATCCGGTCGGGCTCCCGGGTCCACTGCCGGCTGAGGCGGCGGAAAGCCGGTTTGGCCAGGCCGGCGGCGTAATCGTTAAGAAACTTGATGGTTTTCCAGCGCGGCGGCAAGTTTCGGTAGGTTTCGGGCTCGCCCAGCGGCAGGCAGGTGTTGAGCAAATGCAGAGCCGCCACGCGGCTGGTATACAGCGCCGCCTGGGCCTGGGCATAGAGGCCGCCCGCCGACCAGCCCAGCACCGTCAGCGGCCCGCGGATGCCCAGGGCTTCCACGGCAAAAAGCGTGTCGGCGGCAAAGGATTCCAGCGTCATCGTACGGTGCACGTCGGACTGGCCGGAGCCGGGCCGGTTGGGGGCCAGAATCTGCAATTCCAGCTCGTGTAGCAGCTCGGGGCTGGGCGGAATGCTCAGGCCCGAGGACGCGTAGCCATGGTGAAACAGCACCGGCCAGTGCGCCGGGTCACCGTAGCGGATTATTTCCAAACGGCGCTGGTCGGGCAGGGTGACGAGCGTGGATTGGGCAAAAACGGCGGGCATTAGAGACGTAGCTAAAAAATATCTGTCATCCTGAGCTTAGCGAAGGACCTTATGGGATTAGAACGAAAATCGTGGCTACGACTCGTTCTGCGGTAATAAGGTCCTTCGCCAAGGCTCAGGATGACAGACAAAAAGCAGGAGCCTACTTCAGGCGCACCAGCGTGGCACCGTAGCCGAATTTCTCCTTTTGCGAATCTTCAAAGAACTTGATGTCCTTGTTACGGCTCAGCAACTTGTGGAGCTCCTTGCGCAGGGTGCCGTTGCCGGAGCCGTGGATGTAGATGATTTCGTGCATGTTGGTCGCCAGGGCCCGGCTCAGCGTGTCCTCGAAGGCTTCGAGCTGGAGCTTGAGAATGGCCGTGTTGCTGAGTGGGGGCTCGGCTTTGGCGGCTTCGGGGTCCAGGGCTTCCAGGTGCAGATCCACCTCGTGGGGCGGGGCCACCAGGGCCTGGGCGGGCTCGGGAGCGGGGGCCACGGCGGCGGGCTTGGCCGGGGCGTTGCCGCTGAGCTGCTGCTGCAGGGTTTCGGCCAGCTTCTCGGGCGCCACGGCTACCGGGGCCGCGGGCTTTTCGTCGAGCTGAAACAGGTAGGCCTCGCGCTGCAATACGGGCACGTTGGTTTGCCGACTGGTGTAGAAGCTGTTGGCCTTGAACTGCACCCGCTTGGTGAGCAGCTCGTAGGCGGTGGTGTCGTTCAGCAGGTGGGGCAGCAGCTGAATCACCGGGGCGGGCCACTTGTCGAAGTCCTTGAGGTGCCAGTGGCCCAGCGGCGTGCTTACCGACTTGGCCTTGAGCTTGTCGGCGTACAGGGCGCGGTACTTGCCGGCCGTTTCCTCGCCGTAGGTGAAGAGCACGTCCCGGTCGGTGTGGTTGATAATGTGCAAGGCCAGCAGCTCGGGCGACTGGTGCACCAGGGCCAAATACAGGCCTTTCTGCACCGGGGCGGCCTTCGGCGCGGGCGGGGCGGCGGGGCCTTCGGTTTGCTTGGCGGGGGCGGCCGGCGCAGATACGCCGGCGGCTTTGGCCGCGCGGGAAGCCCCGCTGGAAGCCGCTTTTTTCTCGGCGGCGGCAGCGCTGGCGCTTAGGCCAAAGGTTTTGGTTTCCTCAGCAGCTACCACCACGACTTCGCGGCGCAGCACGGGAATGGTAAAGTCGTTGTCAATGGCTACTTCCACCAGCTCACTATCGAGCAGGCGGGTGATGATGCCTTCTTCGCGGCCGGTTAGTAAACGGACCCGGTCTCCTACGTTCATATCGGAAAGGTTAGTTGCGGGGTGGTTGAGTGTTGGAAGCGGACTGGTGTTGGTCCATTGTTACTTGGGTTAGTAGCAAATTGACAACGGCCAGTTGCAAGGGCGTCCAGAGGAGTAGGCGCGCAAGGTACGCACAATTGCCCCGGCAGCCTTTTACGGCTAAAGCAACAGCTGCGCCCATGCCCTTGCCCCGTAATTTGCTGGTTGTTGATTGTCAGAGAAAAGAACGTCATGTCGAGCGCAGCGAGACACCTCGCTCGGCTGACGGTGGAATAGTTCTCTGATTACCATGGCACGCGAGATGCCGCCCGCTAGTCGACATGACCATTAACCTGCCTAACAACTGACAACAATCAACGAACAACTAATAATACAGCCCGTGCAGCACCACGCCGCGGCGGGAGTTGTACTCCAGGGCCGGGGCGGGCAGGTGGAAGATGCTGGCCACGTAGAATACGCGCTTCAGCAGCTTGCTGCGGGTCGGGATGCGGCGCAGGTTCACGTCGAGGCTGAGGTAGTACTGGCGGTAGGAGTGCAGGCCCAGGGCGGCGTTGGCGTCGGGGTCGTTGTACACCATTTCCTGGGCTCCGTAGCCCACGGCGGGCTGCAGCCACTTAGGCCACTTGCTTTCGGGCCGCAGCCAGGCGGCCAGGTCGGCGCAGAGCCAGTAGGTCTGCCCGTTGTAGTCCTTCAGGTACTGTTCACCCAGGCTTTTGCCCAGCACGTTGGGCCGCAGCGGGGCGTAGCGCGTGGTGTGAAACGAGTACTTGGGCATGATACGCACCTCGTTCCAGGCCAGCTGCTGCCCGAGCAGGCCGGCCGAGCCCAGGAAGTTGGCCGCCAAATCGGTAGCCGAAGCCCCGTAGGCCGGGTCACGCCCGTCGAGCAGCTCGATGGGGCTCTGCAGCAGAAACCCCACGAAGCCCCCGTACCAGGTGGCACGCCGGTCGGGCACGCCGGCCCAGCGCAGCATGTCTACCGCGCCCCGGCTTTCGTGGAAGGCCCCCCAGAAGTGCCCGGCCTTGTCCATTTGCTTCCACTCGGGCAGGTCGTTGAACCAGTGAAACTGGCTGCGCGGCCCCGTGTACCAGCCCTGGCTCAGCAAATACATAGCCCCGGTGTAGCTCACGACCAGTCCGCCGGCCAGAATGGGCAGGCGCCCGGCGGAAAAGCGGGCCGCGGAGTCGGGTGGGGCCGTGGTGGGCAGGCCGGTGGGCTGTTGAGCCGAAGCCCGCAGGCTGACGCCCAGCAGCAATACCGGCAGTAGCCGGCCGCCCAGGGCAGCGCACAAACGAAAGAACAGGCTCATTCAGGAAAATCCGGCGGGCCAAAAAAGCGGCGCGGCAAAGCTACGCACAAAAGCCCGGCCCCGGCTTCGGTGGAGCCGGGGTGAGTATAATTGGAAAGCCCTTTGACCACGGCAATCCGGTGTTTAACTTGCGTAATATTTTCATCTTTTCCTGACTCGAAAACTTCCACCAATTCCCACATTTTCAATGAAAATACTTCGACTATTGCTGGGGCTGATGTTGCTCCTGAGTGGCGGAATTACGGCGGTCCAGGCCCAGGTCGTGACCACCCAGCCCACTTTTTTCCGCGACACGGATCAAGTCACGCTCACCTTCGACGCCACTCAGGGCAACGGTGCCCTGGCCGGCTTCACGGGCCCGGTCTACATCTGGACCGGCGTGATTACCGACAAGAGCACTTCCAACTCGGACTGGAAGTACGTGAAGAGCCCGTCGTTTAACACGCCCGACCCGGCGGCCCTGCTCACGCGCAGCACCACCAACGCCAACCTGTACACCATCACCTTCACGCCCCGGACCTTCTACGGCGTGCCCGCTACCGACCAGATTCTGAAGCTGGCCATGATTTTCAAGAATGGCGACGGTTCCGTAGTCGGTCGGGCTACCGGCGGCGGCGACATTTTCGTGGACGTAACCCAGGGCTCGGCCCTGTCGGTGCGGCTGCAGGCCCCGGCCACGCCCGGCGGTGGCAATCCGCTGTTCGTGACTGCCGGCAGCCAGCTCAATGCGGGTGGCACGGCTTCGGCCAGCTCCCTGATGGCCCTGTACCTGAACAAAACCCTGATTACCCAGCAAGCCAACACCACTTCGCTCAACGGCGTGGTAACGCCGACCCAGCTCGGCCGCAACGTCATCCGGTTGACGGCTACCGCCGGCGGCACCACGGTTGCCGACTCCATCATCGTCATCATCCGGCCAACCGTAACGGTAGCCGCGCTGCCCGCCGGGGCTAAAGATGGTATTACCTACCTCAACGGCGGCACCTCGGTGATTCTGAAGCTGACCGCGCCCAACAAGCAGTTTGCCTACGTGCTGGGTGAGTTCAACAACTTCCAGCCCGTGGAGGCCAACTACATGAAGCAGACCCCCGACGGCAACAACTGGTGGGTGCAGCTCGACGGCCTGACCCCCGGCCAGGAATATGCCTACCAGTATTTGGTGGATGGCAACCTGCGCGTGGCCGACCCTTACTCGGAAAAAGTGCTGGACCCCAGCAATGACCCGGGCATTCCGGCCCGCACGTATCCCAACCTGAAGGCTTACCCCACGGGCAAAACGACCGGCATCGTGTCGGTGCTGCAAACCAACCAGGCCGCCTACCAGTGGCAAACCAGCACCTTCGCCCGCCCGGCCCGCACCGATATGGTGGTGTACGAGCTGCACCTGCGCGACTTCCTGGCCTACCACGACTACCAGACCCTGCGCGACACGCTCAACTACCTGCAGCGCCTGGGCGTGAATACCGTGGAGCTGATGCCCATCAACGAGTTTGAAGGCAACGAAAGCTGGGGCTACAACCCCTCGTTCTACTTTGCCCCCGATAAGTACTACGGCCCCAAGAATGAGCTCAAGCGTCTTGTCGATGAGTGCCACCGCCGCGGTATTGCCGTGGTGCTGGACATGGTTCTGAACCACTCATTTGGCCAGTCGCCGATGGTGCAGCTCTACTTCCAGAACGACAAGCCCGCCGCCAACAGCCCCTGGTTCAACCAGGACGCTACCCACCCCTTCAACGTGGGCTACGACTTCAACCACGAAAGCCCGTTCACCAAGTACTTCGCCAAGCGCGTGATGGAGTTCTGGCTCCAGGAATACAAGGTGGATGGCTACCGCTTCGACTTATCCAAAGGCTTTACCCAGCGCAACAACCCCACCAACGTGGGAGCCTGGGGCGCCTACGACCAGTCGCGCATCGACATCTGGAAGGATTACTACGACTTCATGAAGAGCGTGGACCCGAACGTGTACTGCATCCTGGAGCACTTCGCCGACAATTCCGAGGAGAAAGTGCTGGCCGACTACGGCATGATGCTGTGGGGCAACCTGAACTACAACTACAACGAGGCCACCATGGGCTACGTCAGCACTTCCGACTTCAGCTCGGGCTACTTCGGGGCCCGGGGCTGGCAGAATCCCAACCTGGTGACCTACATGGAAAGCCACGACGAGGAGCGCCTCATGTTCAAGAATCTGGCCTACGGCAACCAGGCCAACCCCGCCCACAACGTGCGCGACCTGAACACGGCCCTGGCCCGCAACGAAGCCGCCGCGGCCTTCTTCTTCACCGTGCCCGGCCCGAAGATGATCTGGCAGTTTGGCGAAATGGGCTACGACGTGAGCATCGATGAAAACGGCCGCGTGGGCAATAAGCCGATCCGCTGGGAGTACTACCAGAATGCCAACCGCCGCAAGCTCTACAACACCTACCGGGAGCTGATTGCGCTGAAGAAAACCCAGGCGGTGTTCAAAACCGGCACTTACACCCAGCAGCTGAGCGGGGCCACCAAGTCGATTCACCTCTCCGACGCCAACCTCAAAGTAACGGTACTCGGCAACTTTGACGTGACGGCCCAGCCCATCAACCCCGAGTTTCAGCAAACCGGCAAGTGGTACAACTACATGACCGACGACTCCATCACGGTGTCGAGCACCACGGCCCCGCTCACGCTGCAGCCCGGCCAGTACGCCGTCTACACCTCGAAGCGCCTCAAGAAGGCCACCGTGCTCAGCACCAAGCTGCGCGCCACCGAGGCCCTGCGCCTGACGGCCGCTCCGAACCCGACGAGCAGCACGGCCCAGGTCCGCTACGAGCTGACCACCCCCGCCACCGTCACCGTGACCGTGCAAAACCTGCTGGGCGCCACCGTGCGCACCGTTAGCTCGGGCAGCAAGCAGCCCACCGGTGCCTACCAGCTCAGCCTGCCCGTGCAGGATTTGGCCAACGGTATCTACCTCATCCGCCTCAGCACCGGCCAGCTGACCCAGACCACCCGCTTGGTGGTGCAGCACTAAGTCAAGAGCTTAGCACTCAGAACTCCGCCTAAGTTCGTAAAAAGGCAAGAGGCCAATTCCGCAAGGAATTGGCCTCTTTTCGTATCCGGTGGTGGCTAGTGGGAAGTACTGCTAAGCCTAGCGTAAGAACTCACCACTGCACCACTGCTACACCTGCTCCTCGTGGTAGCTCACCAGGTCGTCGATAGGGGAGCGGATGATTTTGCCGACTTCCATGCCGTGGCTGCGGGCCACCTGAAACAGGGCGTCGCGGAAGTTGTAGGCCACCGAGCCCACGCAGTTGAAGGTGTAGTCCTGGTAGTTGGGGTAGTGCAGCACAATGTTCTCGAAGAACGTCTCAAAGCCCTGCAGCACGATTTCGCGGCAGTAGCTGATGTTGTTGTGGTCGTAGGCAAACTTGCCGAAGCTGGCCAGAAACCGGTTGGGCAGGGGCTGGTTGTAGAGCCGGTCCAGGATATCCTCGCGGGTGAGCTTGTACTCCTCCCGGAAAATGTCCTGCAGGCCGTCGGGCAGCAGGCCGCGCAGGTAGTCGCGCATCAGGCGCTTACCGATGAACGAGCCCGAGCCTTCGTCGCCGAGAAAATACCCCAGCGAATCCACGTTATAGGTGATTTTCTCGCCGTCGTAGAGGCAGGAGTTCGTGCCCGTGCCCAGGATGGCGGCAAAGCCGGGCTTGTGGCCCAGCAGGGCCCGGGCCGAGGCCAGCAGGTCGTGGTCCACGTCGACGTTGGCATTGGGGAAAATCTGCCGCATGGCCTGGGCAATGACATCGGCTTTCTTCGAGGACGAAACGCCCGCGCCGTAGTAGTGCACTTCGCGCACGGCCCCGCGCTCCAGCGTCTCGGGTAGGTTTTTGTCGAGCGAAGCGGCAATGGCGGCCGTTTGCATGAAGTCGGGGTTGTAACCCTCAGTGTTGAAGTACACCCGGTTGCCAGTCTCGTCGAGCTGACACCAGCTGCTCTTGGTCGAGCCGCCGTCGGCAATGAGAATCATACGGTAGGTAGAAATGGTATGTGGAGAAAGTAGCTGAGCCAGGAGCCGCCCCGCAAGACGCCCACCCTGATTTCAGCCCCTAGCAGGCCCCGTGGCCCAGACCACGCGCAAGCTATTCGGTTGCGAAGCTAGCAGGTTCGCCGAAACCGACGGCAGTAGCGGGCAACTTAATCGGAGTGCCGGGGCTGGTAAGCTCCGCCGTAACCAGGCGTAGAGTTGGGCGAAACGGTGATTTTGAAGCTTAGTTGCGCTTTTTTTGAATAGAATTTCGGCAAATAGTAAGTAATAACTCACGCTGATTTTATTTTATAATTTGCGTAGTATATTTACTTCCAACCAACCCCCGAGGGCTTGGCAGACGTTGCCCAATCATTCATTTCTCCCATACCCTTCCATTTCTCACCAACCCCCCATGAAGAAACTCTTTACTCTCGCAACGCTTGGACTGCTTTCCTCCCTGGCTTTCGAAGCCCAGGCCCAGATTACGGTTGACGGTAAAGTAACGGCCGCTGAAATTGGTACGGGAACCGGCAAATACCAGCTGGCCGGCACCTACACCGGCACGCACTCGGTGGCTACCAAGGGGCTGCAGTCGTTGTACATTGGTACCTCGGCAACCAAGCTCTACATCATGGTGGTGGGCTCGGCCGAATCGGCCACCGATTATCCCGGCATCGTGGTGTATCTGAACGTGCCCAACAAAACCGGCGTAGCCGCCGGCACCCAGCTGAAGGGCGGCGTCGCCGGCGACAGCCCCCTGAAGCACACGCCGACTATGGACATGGAAACCGACTATGGCTTCCGCGCTACCACTTCGCCTTCAGCCTCGGCCGATGTATACTACAGCTACGTAGATTACACCAACGGCAACACGGCTCCCGTGCCGGATACCTACCAGGGCTCCAGCACCAAAACCGGGGCTCCACTGACGGCTTCGGCTACTAGCGGCCCGGTACTGGGTGCCAAGTTTGCCTACCTGAGCTCGGCTACCGTGACGGCCGCCGCTACGGCCGGCTCGGGTTTGGAAATGGAACTGGATATGACCGCGCTGGGCATCACCACCGGCAGCCGCATCAATCTGATGGCTGCCTACGTGAAAGACGGTGGCGTTTTCAGCTCCGACGTTATTCCGCAAATCGTAGGGCAAACTGCCGACCTGGGCTCGTCGCCTAACTTCGCCGCCACTACCTCGCCTGGCTCCCAGAACGCTACCTACGTAGTGGGCACCGGCGTGCTGGCCGGCCGCAACCAAGTGGCGCAAGCCCTCAACTTCCAAGTGTATCCCAACCCTGCCAAAGCCAACACCACGGTGGCTTACAACGTGCAGGGCGGCTTGCAGGACGTGTCTTTGGCCGTATACAACAGCATGGGCCAGCTGGTGCGCTCGGTAGCAGCAGAGAAGCAAACCGCCGGCGACCATGAATACAAGTTGGCCAACCTCTCCGCCGGTGCTTATCTGGTGAAGCTCGAAGTAGGTGGGCAGCTGACCAGCCGTAAAGTTGTAGTCGAGTAAGCTTTCTGGCTTTCCCGCAAAAAAGGCGAACCTTATGGTTCGCCTTTTTTTGTGCCCGCTAATGACGACACCATTTGCAGCTGCGCTTTTTTGCTGAGCTAAGGGAAGAAGTTTTACACGGTAATGGGCGCTTGCCAAGCCACCGGTCGGGCTGCGCCCTCGGACCTTCGTTAACTGCTATAAGGCAGCTGGCAGCAGCAGATAGCGCCAGACGAGTTGCTTGCGGTGGGGCCACCTTGTCAGCTACAAGGCACCTTGGATGAAGCCTAGCTCGGCTGCAGAGTGGTGAGGATTGGTTGGTGGCTGGGGCCGTGGTACAGGCGGGGTAGGGGAAGAACACAAAAAAGCCCCTCCGGTGTGGAGAGGCTTTTTTTGTGTAGTTAGGCTTGCGGCCAGGCACTACTTCTTGGCAATCGAGTACGTGTACTTCTCGGGGTCGTTCAGGTTCAGCGTCACGTCGTATTTGCCGCTGCCGGAGGTTTTCAGGTTAGAACCGCCGTAGCTGAGCTCACCAGACTTGCCGTCTACACCGCCGAAGTTGATGTCCCAGGCGTCGTTAGCGCGGAACTTGAACTCCAGGTTGCCACCCGCCTCGCCGGGCAGGGTTACGCCCGTCAGCTTCCATACTTTGTCTTTGGTGTCGTACGTCATTGGAACAGATTTGCTCCAGCCGTCGCCGTTGTTAGTGGTAGCGGCACCTACGATACCCCACTCCGTGACGTCGGCTTTAAAGGTACCGGCGCTCAAGTTGATTTGTACGCGGTACATCTTCGGACCAGCCAGGGTAAACTCGGTGGTGGTGCCGGTCGAGGAAATCGTGTTGTTGCCGCCGGCGTTGCCGAAGATCGTCCCCGAAGCCGTATTCGTATTCGAAAGCTTGAACGTGTTCGAGGCAGCCGGAACCCAGATATAGCCTTCATACTGGGCTGGCTTGCCGGCTATTTCCCGCACGTAGGGCGAGCCCGTGCCCAAGGCACCGATGCTGGTGCCAAACACGAACAGGTCGCGCGAGTAAGCCGTGGCCGTAATTTTCGACGCGGGGCTCAGCATCTCGGTTTGGTTACCGGCGTAAGTAGCGCGCAGGCGCACATCCGCCGTGCCCGATACGGTAGGCGTGAGGCCGGCTTTCACCAGGGCCGTGTTCAGGTCAGCTACCTTTACCGTAATGCTGCTGGTGTTTTCGCCGGCGGGCACCGTGCCAATCGTGGCGAAGTTGGTGCCGGTTTTAGCAAACTCCAGCGTGTAGGTCACGGGAACGGTATTCTTGCTGCCGTCGGAGAAGGCGAAGGTTACCGGCGTCCAGGTGTAGGTCACGGCATCCTTGGTTGCGTCGGGGCTAGCCAGCACACCAGCATTAGCCGTGCTGGCCGTCAGCGTCGGAGCCGGGCTGATCGTAGCTACCAGCTGGTCCTCGTCTTTTTCGCAAGAGCCGAGGGCGAGCAGCGAAAAAGCCGCGGCGGCCAAAAGTGAGAATTTATTTTTCATAAAGGCGGGAATTATGAGGCTTTAAATGGCTGGTTTCCCCGAAAGGGAAACCAGCCTAAAAAAGTTTACTAGTAGCCAGCGTTCTGCTTCAGATTGGGGTTGGCCACCAAATCCGTAGACGGAATTGGGAAAATATTCCGTGTGTCCGCTACTGCCTGACCGGGTTTCACGCCCCCCTTCCAAGCCCACAGGTAGGAGCTCGTGGTGAACTTCTTAAAGCGGATCAAGTCGGTACGACGATGACCTTCCCAGTGCAGCTCCCGAGCGCGCTCATCCAGGATGAAGTCCAGGGTGAGTTCCGAATCGGAAATGTTGCCGCCGGTGTTGCCGTAGGCCCGCTCACGCAGCTGGTTCACGTAGCCCAGAGCAGTGGCCCGGTTACCGCCGGCCCCACCACGCAGGGTAGCTTCGGCGTACATCAGGTAGGCGTCCGCCAAGCGGAACATGGGGAAGTCGGTGTCGGGGAAGGTAATGTTCTTGCCCACTTTGCCGTCCGACTTCAGGTTGCGGTATTTCACCACGGCGTAGCCGTCCTTAAACTCAGTCAGGTTGTCGATTTCCAGCTTCTGACCGGCCGTGTAGAACCGGCCGCGCTTGTCGGCGGCGGTGTCGGGGAACAGGGCTACCAGTTGCTTGGTAGTACGGGTGCCGCCCCAGCCGCCATCGATGCCGAAGGAAGCAGCGGGCATGTCGCCACCCACGCCAGCGTGGATGATGAAGGTCGTGCCGCCGTAGCCCTTGGTGAAGTCACCGTCGAAGGTAACGGGGAAGATAATCTCGGGCGACGTGTTGTTGTCGGCCAGGAAGTTGCGGGTGTAAGCCGAAAACTTCGACGAGTTCTGGGTCTGCAGGGCGTAGCCGGCCCCAATCACCTTGTTGGCGTAGGTAATGGCATCGGCGTAGCGGGGCGTACCGGTATACACTTCGGCATTCAGGTACATCTTACTCAGCAGCATCCATGCGGCGGCCTTATCCACGCGGCCGTACTCGTTTTTGCGAGCATCAACCAGCTCCGTATCGATGGCCTTGAGCTCCGACTCGATATAATTGAACAGGTCGGCGCGCGAAATCTGATTGGGCTGGCCCGAGCCCACGAGGAAGTTCTCGTCGGCAAAGGGCGGGTTGCCAAACAGGTCCATGGAGTGGAAGTAGCTCAAAGCGCGCAGGAAGCGGGCTTCGGCGCGGTAGCGCTTGATATTGTCCAGGTTAGCACCAGTGATGTTGCGGCCGCTGAGCTTGTCGTCCTTGGTTTCGCGGATGTACTCGTTGCAGGCCGAAATCTGGTAGGCCAACCGGTTGTACATAGCCCGGATGAAGGGGTTGTTCGACGTCCAGTTCATCAGGTGATAGTCCTGCAGGCCATCGTCGCCCCAGGCAATAACGGCCTCGTCGGTGGGCAGCTCCTGAATCGACCAGTACTGGCGGATATAGTTCGAGAAACCTTCGTCGACCCCCGACAAGTCGGGTTTGCCGGACGGGCCCGTCTGTCCGCTCAGTGCCAGGCCCGCGTAAAGCTTGGCCAGGATGGGCTTATAGTTGGCCGGATCGGAATACACTACCTCGGAAGTAACTTCGTTGAATGGCTCACGGTCGAGGTCTCCAACGCAGGAAGTAGCAAGGGCCAGTAGAGAAGCGGCCACCGATACGGTAGCGAAACCTCTTACAAACGTCTTTTTCATTTTGGCAGTACGTACGTACGATTTAGAAACCTAGATTGAGACCCAGCGTGAAGGTGCGGGGGCGGGGGTAGAAGTTGTTGTCGATACCAGTCGACGTGCCGGTGTTGATTTCCGGATCCAGGCCCGAGTACTTGGTAACAGTAAACACATTCTGCACCGCCAGCGTTACCCGAACACTCGTTTTTCCTTCCGCTACCGGCCGCAGGTTATACCCCAGCGTCACGTTATCCATGCGCAGGAACGAGGCATTCTCGATGTAGTAATCGGAGAACAGCTGGTAGGTTGTAAAGTTGGTGTTGTAGATGTCCGGCGTCAGGTTCTGCAGGAAGCCATTGGTCGACAGGCCGGCCAGGGCGGCCTGCTGGGAGTTGATGTTGTTGTAGGCGTAGTTGCCCAGGTTGGCGCGCAGCGTGAAGGCCAGGTCCAGCTTCTTATAGGAGGCGTTCGAGCCCAGGCCCATGGTTACTTTCGGAGCGGGCGTCTTGTAGCGGTACCGGTCGTCGATGGTTACTTTGCCGTCGCCGTTCAAGTCGGCATACAGGCCCTGAATCGGGCGGCCGTTGGCGTCGTACACCTGCTTCTGCACGTAGAACGAGTTGGCCGAGTAGCCCACCGAGTTGATCTGGATGTTGTTGCCCACGCCACCACCGATGCCGCCTACGGCGTAGCCGGTGAAGTCGGGCAGGGTGTTACCCAAGTCGGTGATTTTGTTCTCGTTGTAGGCCGCGTTGAAGTTCAGGTTCCAGTTCAGGTCGTTGGTGCGCACCGGGTTGGTGTTCAGCGCAAACTCGATACCCTTGTTTTCGAGGCTACCAATGTTGGTAATAATCTCGTTGGTCAAGTTGGTCAGGGCTGAGGGGGCAATCTTGGCCAGCAGGTCGTCGGTTTTGCGCAGGTACACGTCTACCGAACCGCTGATGCGGCCGTCGAGGAAGCCGTAGTCCAGACCCGCGTTGTAGGTCGTGGTTTCTTCCCACTTCAGCTTGGTGTTGTAGCCTTCAGGACGCAGCGTGTTGATGAACTGGTCACCAAACTGGTACGAAGCCGAAGCCTCACCCACGGTGTAGCGGGCCAGGTAGGGGAAGTTGCCGGCGGCGCTTTCAATGTCCTGCTGCCCAGTGATGCCGTAGCCCACGCGCAGTTTCAGGTCGGAGAACAAGCTGGAGCTCTTCAGGAAGTCTTCTTCCTTCAGGCGCCAGGCCAGGCCGATGGCGGGGAAGGTGCCGAACTTGTTGCCGGTCGGGAAGCGCGACGAGCCATCTTCCCGCAGCGTGGCGGTCAGGGAGTAGCGGTCCTTGAAGTTGTAGTTCACGCGGCCGAAGAACGAGACGAGCGTGTTCTGGGTCTTGAAGGGGAAAGCCGGCTTGATGATGGTGCCGTCGGCCGAAGCCTGGTACGAGTCCAGGGGCTGGTCGCGGATAAAATCCTGGTAGGAGTAGCCGCCCAGCACCGTCAGGCGGTGCTCACCGAACTGCTTGGCGTACTCGAGGTAGAAGTCCAGCAGTTTGTTGTCCTTCTTCTGGGAGTAGATGTTGTTGGCGCCTTTGTTCGAAAATTCGAGGGCCGAGTAAGCGGGTACGAAGGTCGTGCCGTTGCTGCGGAGCAGGTCGTAACCTAGGTTCAGGTTGGCGCGCAGCTCGGGCAGGAAGTGGAACTTGTAGTCAAACTGAATGTTACCGATGGCCCGTTTGGCGGTGCTGCGGTCACGCTTCTGATTGAGCTGGGCCACCGGGTTGCGGGTGCCGTTCGTGTTCAGGGTCTTGTCGCCGTTGAGCCACTCGTAGTAGCCGCCAAAACGGCTGTCGTCACCGGTCGTAATCGATTGCGTAGGATCAAAACGAGCGGCGTTACCGATTGCGCCAGCGTCGGCGAAGGTGTTATCCACCCAGCTACCCTTGGCGTTGATGTCGATGCGCAGGTGGTTATCGAGCAGGGTGGGAGTGATGCTGATTGAGCCGGTGTTGCGGCTCAGCTTGTTGGTTAGCAGAATACCTTCCTGCATCGTGTTGCCCACCGAGGCGCGAATCGGGACTTTGCCCACCGAGCCAATCAGGCTCAGGTTGTTGTCGAAGGTGTAGGCTTTGCGGAAGATTTCCTCCTGCCAGTTCGTGTTGCTGTTGCCCAACAGGGCCTTTTGCGAGGCGTTGCCGTAGGTATTAACAAGGTTACGGAACTCGTCGGCCGACAGGACCTTGATGCTTTTGGTCTTCTGCGAAATCGAGGCTTGCGAATTGAAGTTTACCCGCAGCTTCTCGCCCGAGAGTCCTTTCTTGGTCGTAATCAGAATAACGCCGTTCGAAGCGCGCGAACCGTAGATGGCCGTCGCTGAGGCATCCTTCAGAACCGTAAAGGTTTCGATATCATTGGGGTTAACCAGCGTGAGCGGGTTCGACACACCTTTGTTCTCGGAGTTGTCAACGGGCACGCCGTCGATTACGATCAGCGGGTCGTTGTTGGCGTTCAGCGAGGAACCGCCCCGGATGCGGATCTGGGAGCCGGCCCCGGGAGCACCACCACCGGAGGTGATTTGTACGCCGGCCACTTTGCCCTGAATCAGCTGCTCGGGGTTGGTTACCTGGCCCTGCACAAACTGCTTTTCCGAAATCGTGGCAATGGAGCCCGTCACGTCCTGCCGCCGCTGGGTACCATACCCAACGACAACGGCCTCACTGAGCAAGGTCGTGTTTTCGGCCAGCGAAATGTCGGGCAGGGCGGTTGTCTGCCCAGCCGTTACGGTTACCGCCTGCCGCTTGGCATTGTACCCCACAAACGAGGTTACCAGCGTCTGGGCCCCGGCCGGTACGTTCTGAATCAGGTACGTACCATCGGAGTTGGTGGAGCTACCCAGCGTGGTGCCTTCAATCAGCACGGTGGCGCCTGGTACCCCTTGGCTCTTCTCGTCCAAGACGCGGCCACTCACGGCCCCGGTTTGGGCGAATGCGCTGGTGAAACCAGCACAAACGAACAGTAGCAGAAACAGTAGTTTCGCTAGGTAAGTGTGTTTCATTGAAAATGGGTTAGGAGAGGGAATTTTTTAACTGGATACACCAGCGGCGGGCTAAGGCTGGGCGGGGCAGGGGACCATGTGGTCGGGTTCGTGGAACACGATTTTGTCTGGTTTTAGCTCTGCCCAACATCACCTTTCTCGTTAATAAACTACGCAAGATAAAGTTTTGAATTTCACAAATACAAGACGGGGCGTGGTTCGCGTAGAAATAGTTTTCAGCCTATTTCTAGTGCAAAGGTTTGCACAGGCTAAAACAGCCCGATTACCGCTCCTGTATACTGCCTAAAACCCCGAAATAAGCCCTATTCATTTTGCTTGGACCTAATCAAATCTGTGAATTCAGTGAGTGCGCAGTCACCTACTACCCGTGAGAGAGGCTCGGGAGGCAAAACGCAAACCTTAAATTCGTCCTAAATAACAAGTGTATTTTATCCCCCGAAAAACCAGGAAATCGTGCCCGAAAACTTACTTTCGTCGCGGCGGAGTTGGAATACAATTCGTTCCCGGCTTTTTTTAGCCAGTTACGATAACGTCGTATCGGTAAGAAGGCTAGGCTCTTAAGCGCGTAAGTCCGCGGCCCGCCCCAAGTTCTTAGCTGCTTTTGGGCGCTAATTCTGGTACTTTAGGGCATGAAATATTTCCTCGCTCTGCTGGTTCTGCTACCCTGCCTAGCGGCCCAGGCCCAGGTCACCTTCCAGCTGACCAGCGTACCGGCCAATACGCCGGCCAACGCCACACTCTATATGGCCGGCTCTTTTAACGGCTGGAATCCCGGCAGCGCGGCCCACACCCTGACCAAAAACCTGGACGGCAGCTACCAGATTACCCTGCCCCAGGCCACGGGCACCATCGAGTATAAGTTTACCCGCGGGGCTTGGTCGTCGGTCGAAACCAACGCCACCAATGGCTCCGTACCCAACCGCAGCTACACCTTCGGCAGCGGCCCGGCTACCGTCACCCACGCCATCCTGAACTGGGAAGACCTGGCCGGGGGCAGCAGCTGCAGCTCGTCGGCCCTGAGCCCGAATGTGCGGGTAATGGCCACCAGCTTTGCTATTCCGCAGCTCGGGCGCACCCGGCGCGTATGGCTGTATTTGCCCAACGACTACGCCAGCACTACTACCAAGCGCTATCCGGTACTGTATATGCACGACGGGCAGAACGTGTTCGACAACTGCACCAGCTTCTCGGGCGAGTGGGGCGTGGATGAAACCCTGAGTCAGCTTCAGCAGCAGGGCCTCGACGCTACCGGCAGCATCGTAGTGGCCGTCGACAACGACGGGCAACAGCGCCTGAACGAGTATTCACCCTGGAACAACCCCCAGTACGGCGGTGGGCAGGGCGACCAGTACGTGGATTTTCTGGTCCAGACCCTGAAGCCCTACATCGACGCCAACTACCGCACCCTCACCGGCCGGGAGTACACCAGCATTGCCGGCAGCAGCATGGGCGGGTTGATTTCGGTGTATGCCGCCCTGAAGTACCCGGCCGTATACAGCAAAGTGGGCGTGTTTTCGCCGGCCTTTTGGTTTGCTGAGCAGCCGCTGTTTCAGTACGTGCAGCAGCACCCGGCCAACCCCGCCACCCGGTTTTACTTCGTCAGCGGCGCCCAGGAAAGCCAGACTATGGTGCCCCTGATGCAGCAGATGCGCGACGCCCTGCAGAGCGGTGGGGTGCCGGCCGCCAACCTGAGCTTCAACACCCGCGCCGACGGGCAGCACGCCGAGTGGTTCTGGAAACGGGAGTTTGCGGCGGCTTACCAATGGCTGCTGCCGGCGGCTACGGTTACGGCCGCCAAGGCTCCGCACACGGCCCTGGCCTTCAGCGCCTACCCGGTGCCGGCTAAGGAGGCCGTGAGCGTGCAGCTGCCCGAAACGGTGAAAGAAGCCAAGCTGGAAGTGCTGGACTCGACGGGCCGGGTGGTACTCAAAGGCAAGGTGCGCGCCGGACAGACCGTGGACGTAAGCAAGCTGGCCAAGGGTGCCTACTTTCTCCGGCTGACGGCGGGTAAGCAGCAGGGTAGTCAGGCGTTACTAAAGGAGTAAAGTTGGCAATGGCACGAAGGGTTTACTGCCGAATTAATAGCTTGTAAGGAGACGGGTTGCGGATTCAGCAAGAGAAAAACCAAAAAGTTGTTGCGCAAGTCCGAATTCCGCTTCTATCTTTGCAGCGTTAGAGCCCAACAAAAAAGCTCAACACTATCGACAATGACCTTTCACGTAACCCAGCAAGCATGGTGGTGGCCTCTCCGAAACTCCGGACGGGAAAACCTGTGCGTGCGGTAAGGTCGTAGTTTACTCCACCTCGCATCAAGCATATCAAAGGAAAGCCCGGCCGCCCGCCGGGCTTTTTTTATTTCCGCCCGCGTCAGCCGCTTCTGTTTCACTTCTCAAAACCCAGCCCGCCGCCGCGGGAACCGCTGATGAAACCAGTACACCTCAAAACCCGCCACGTCCGCCTGCTCGCCGATACCGTGACGCCCGTGGGCCTGTATCTGCGCCTGCGCGACCAGTACACCAACTGCCTGCTGCTGGAAAGCTCCGACTACCACGGCCAGCAAAACGCCTTCAGCTACCTGGCCTTCGAGCCCCTGGCCCGCTTTGAAGTGAGCCGCGGGGAGCTGCGCCAGACGCTGGTCGACGGCTCGGTGACCACCGAAACGCTGGCCCAGCCCCGCCTGGCCCTGACCCGCCTGCAGGAGTTTGCCGACTCGTTTCAAACCGAGAAGCTGGAGTTCGATTTCATCACCGGCGGCCTGTTTGGCTACATCGGCTACGAGGGCGTGCAGTACTTCGAAGACTTGACGCTGAACGAGGAGAAGGTAGCGGCCGGCCAGATTCCGGACATTATCTACGGCACCTACCGCTACGTCATTGCTATCAACCACTTTCGCAACGAGCTGTTCGTCTTCGAGCACACGCCTACCGACGAGCCCACCGACCACGACGGCCTGACCCGTTTGGTAAACCTGATCCGCAACCCGAGTTTGCCCGAGTTTGGCTTTGGGCTGGTGGGCGAGGAGCAAACCAACCAGACCGACGAGGAATTCCTGACCCGGCTGGCAGCCGGCCAGCAGCACTGCCGCCGCGGCGACGTATTTCAGATTGTGTTGTCGCGCCGCTTCCAGCAGGGTTTTGTGGGGGATGAGTTCAACGTGTACCGCGCTCTGCGCTCCGTGAATCCTTCGCCCTACCTGTTTTACTTCGACTACGGCAACTTCAAGATTTTCGGCTCCTCGCCCGAAACCCAGCTGCTGATTAAGGGGCGCCAAGCCAGCTTGTTCCCCATTGCCGGCACCTTCCGCCGCACCGGCCACGATGCCCAGGACGCCGAGCTGGCCCAGAAGCTGGCCGCCGACCCCAAGGAAAACGCCGAGCACGTGATGCTGGTAGACCTGGCCCGCAACGACCTGGCCCGCCACGGCGACGAGGTGAAAGTCAAGGTGTTCCGCGAAATCCAGTTCTACTCCCACGTCATTCACCTCGTGAGTGAGGTGAATGCCAAGCTGGCGCCCAACGCGGCTTCCCTGCAGGTGGTGGCCGATACCTTCCCGGCCGGCACGCTCTCGGGCGCGCCCAAGCACCGGGCCATGCAGCTCATCGACCAGCTTGAACCAACGGGCCGCGGCTACTACGGCGGCTGCCTGGGTCACCTGGGTTTCAACGGCGACTTCAACCACGCCATCATGATTCGCTCCTTTCTGAGCACCGGCAACCAGCTCTACTACCAAGCCGGCGCCGGCGTAGTCGCCGCTTCCGACATCAATTCGGAGCTCAACGAGGTGCACCACAAGCTGGCCGCCCTGCGCAAAGCCCTGGAAGCCGCCGAAGCAGTAGGCGAGAAGCTCACGGCCACGGTTTAAACGAATAAACACCAACCGCCATGAAAATCCTGGTTCTCGATAACTACGACTCCTTTACCTACAACCTCGTGCAGCTGCTGCGCGAGCTGGGCTACGGGGACAGCACCGACGTGGTGCGCAACGACAAAATCAACCTCGACGACATTGAGCAGTACGACGCCATCATGTTGTCGCCGGGGCCGGGCGTGCCGTCGGAGGCGGGGCTGATGCCGGAGGTAATCCGGCGCTACGCGCCTACCAAGCGGATGCTAGGCGTGTGTTTGGGCCACCAGGGCATTGCCGAGTCGTTTGGCGGGCAGCTCTACAACCTGCCGGCCGTGCTCCACGGCATTGCCACCGACGCCGACATCGTGGCCGGCGAAGACCGGCTCTTCCACGGGCTGCCCGAGCGGTTCAAAGTGGGCCGCTACCACTCCTGGGTTGTAACGCCGGAAGGATTTCCCGAAGAGCTGGAAATAACGGCCCGCGACACCAACGGCCAGATTCTGGCCTTCCGCCACCGGAAATATGACGTGCGCGGCGTGCAGTTCCACCCCGAGTCCATCCTGACTGAGCACGGCCACCAGATGCTCAAAAACTGGCTCGAAGGGTAGAACAGAACGAAAATTTCCCTCCTCAGATGAGGAGGGGTGCCCGAAGGGCGGGGTGGTTGACCCCGTCAGAACGACTCAGCAGAATATCATTTCGCGCTCCGCTGAAGAATCAGTCTCGCACAAACGACATCAGCAACGAGTAACCACCCCGCCCTTCGGGCACCCCTCTTTGAAGCAAGGAGGGGAGTTGCATATCCTTCTTTTCCAGACATCCTCCCTTGAAAAAGTTTCTCACCACCCTGTTTGAGCAGCAAACCCTGAGTCGGGACCAAGCCCACGAGGCCTTGTCGCAGCTGGGGCAAGGGGCGGCCAACCCGGCCGAAACCGCCGCTTTCATGACCGTGTACCGCATGCGGCCCATTACGGTGCCCGAGCTGGCCGGCTTCCGCGACGCGTTGCTCGACCTCTGCCGCGACCCGCAGCTGGGCACCCGCGAGGTGCTCGACATCGTGGGTACCGGCGGCGACGGCAAAGACACGTTCAACATCTCCACGCTGGCCTGCTTCGTAGTGGCTGGGGCGGGCTACAAGGTGGCCAAGCACGGCAACATCGGCGTGTCGAGCATCTGTGGCTCGTCGAATATTCTGGCGCACTTTGGCTACGACTTCGAGGCGTCGTCGGACACGTTGCGGCGGCAGCTCGACGAGGCCAACATCTGCTTTCTGCACGCCCCGGCCTTTCACCCGGCCATGCGCCACGCCGGACCAGTGCGCCGGGAGCTGGGCGTCCGCACGTTCTTCAACATCCTGGGCCCCTTGGTAAACCCGGCCCGGCCCACGGCCCAGCTGGCGGGCGTGTTCAGCCTGGAATTGCTGCGCCTGTATAATTACCTCTTTCAGCAAAGCGGCACGAGCTACGCCGTGGTCCACGCCCTGGACGGTTACGACGAGCTCAGCCTGACCGGCGCGGCCAAGCTGAGCTCCGCCCGCGGCGAGCAGTTCGTGACGGCCGAAGACCTGGGCCTGACCACCTACGACCCGCGGGAGCTGGCCGGCGGGAGCACCGTAGCCGAGTCGGCGGCGTTGTTCCGCAGCATCCTCGACGGCCAGGCCACCGCCGCCCAGCGCGACGTGGTGACGGCCAACGCGGCTCTGGGCATCCAGTGTCTGCGGCCCGAACTCACGTTTGCCGACGCCCTGGCCGAAGCCCGCGAGTCGCTGGACTCGGGCCGGGCCCGGCAGGCGTTCGGCAAGTTGCTGGGGTAGGGGAGTTGTCACACGTTTTCAAAAACTGCCCATCAGGTGACGGCAGTTGTCACATTTTTCAGCAGAAAAATCAATAGTGTGACAAGTTTCAAGCCCTCTATAAAAGGTTGCCGGGTACCTTTTTGCCTGCTCGGCGGTTCTACTTTCTCTGATTCACTTTTGGCCGCGTAATCACCGGCGCCCTTCTTCTATTATGAGTACTTCCCCCACGACCGGTACCATTCTCGACAAAATTGTGGCCCACAAGCGCCGCGAGGTGGCCGAACGCCAGAGCCTGGTGCCCGCCACGCTGCTCGAGCGCAGCCTGTATTTTCACAACCAGCCCTTGTCGCTGCGCAAATACCTGCTGCGCGACGATTTGAGCGGGATTATTGCCGAGTTCAAGCGCAAGTCGCCGAGCAAGGGCTGGATCAACCAGCACGCCCCGGTGGAGCGCACCACGCTGGGCTACATGCAGGCCGGGGCCTCGGCTTTGTCGGTGCTGACGGACGGGGAGTTTTTCGGCGGCAAGAACGAGGACCTGACCATTGCCCGGCGCTTCAACTACTGCCCGATTCTGCGCAAGGACTTCGTGGTGGACGAGTACCAGATTCTGGAAGCCAAGAGCATCGGCGCCGACGCCATTCTGCTCATTGCCGCCGTGCTGACGGCCGAGGAAGTGCTGCGCTTCGGCCAATTGGCCCGCAGCCTGGGCTTGGAAGTGCTGCTCGAAGTGCACAACGCCGAGGAGCTGACCCGCACCCTGCACCCCGACGCGGTGAATCTGGTGGGCGTCAACAACCGCAACCTGCACGATTTCAGCCTCAGCCTCGACACCAGCAAAGAGCTGGCCGAGCAGATTCCCCAGGAGTTTGTGAAGGTGACGGAAAGCGGGCTGACGTCGGCGGCCGACATCCTCATGCTGCGCGAGGCTGGTTACCGCGGCTTCCTCATCGGCGAGGCATTTATGCGCAACAGCCGCCCCGAAAAAGCCTGCTACTCCTTTGTGCAGGAGCTGCACGCCACCGAGCCCATTACGCTGATTTAGGCTGAAGCGCGCCGTTTGTCATGTCGACCAGCAGGAGACATTCCGCGTGCTGATGTTGCCAGAGTGATTTGATTACCAGGGCACGCGAGATGTCTCGCTAGGGCTCGACATGACATTCGAATCTTCCTCAAGTATGACCAGTTCCACACCTATTGAAGCCTCCGACACTGCCCCGGCGCTGCGCATCAAAGTGTGCGGCATGCGGGAGGTGGCTAATGTGGCAGCCGTGGCGGCCCTGCAGCCCGACTTTCTGGGCTTCATCTTCTACCCGAAGTCTGGGCGCTTCGTGGCCGACTCGCTGGATGCCGGGCAGCTGAAAAGCTTGCCCGAAAGCTGCCGCAAAGTAGGGGTGTTCGTGGATGAAACCTCGGCGGTAATCCAGCAGCAGGTAACCCGCTACGGCCTGGATTTGGTGCAGCTGCACGGCCACGAAACGCCCCGGCAATGCGCGGAGCTGCAAGCCGCGGGCGTGCCGGTTATTAAGGCTTTTTCCTTCGATGCAAACGTTGACTTCGAAACCCTGCGGCCCTACGCGCCTTACTGCACCTACTTCCTCTTCGACACGAAAGGCGAGCAGCCGGGCGGCAACGGCACTACTTTCGACTGGCAGCTGCTGCAAGATTACCCCCTCGACGTACCCTACTTCCTGGCCGGTGGCCTCGATGAGCAGCACGCCGAGGCCTTGGCCCAGCTCAAGCTACCGGGCCTCTACGCCGTGGATTTGAACAGCCGGTTTGAGCTAAAGCCCGGCCTGAAAGACGACCTCAAGCTGGCCCGCATGTTCCAACGCCTGCGGCCCTGACTTTATCTCCTTACTTACCAACGGCCGTAGACCACTGCGAGACCCTGCGCCACCCACTGCGAAACCCTGCGTGAAATCCCAGACCATGACTTCCCAATTTCAACCCAACGCCCGCGGCTACTACGGTGAGTTCGGCGGGGCCTTTATCCCCGAAATGCTCTACCCCAACGTGGAAGAGCTGCGCGACCAGTACCTGCAAATTCTGGCCGACCCCGCGTTCCAGGCCGAGTACCAGCAGCTCCTGCGCGACTACGTGGGCCGGCCCACGCCGCTGTTTGAGGCCAAGCGGCTGTCGGCGCGCTACAACACCCGCATTTATCTGAAGCGCGAGGACCTCTGCCACACCGGCGCCCACAAGGTGAATAACACCGTGGGGCAGATTCTGCTGGCCCAGCGCCTGGGCAAAACCCGCATCATTGCCGAAACCGGCGCCGGGCAGCACGGCGTGGCCACGGCCACCGTGTGCGCCCTGATGGGCATGGAGTGCATCGTCTACATGGGCAAAACCGACACCGAGCGGCAGAAACCCAACGTGGAGCGCATGCGCCTGCTGGGCGCCAAAGTAGTGGCCGTCACCAGTGGCAGCCAGACGCTGAAGGACGCCACCAACGAGGCCATCCGGGACTGGATCAGCAACCCTGTCGACACGCACTACATCATCGGCTCGGTAGTCGGCCCGCACCCGTACCCGGATTTGGTGGCCCGGCTGCAGTCGGTAATCAGCGAGGAAATGCGCAAGCAGCTGCTGGAGAAAGTCGGCCGGGAGCTGCCCGATTACGTGGTGGCCTGCGTGGGCGGGGGCTCTAATGCGGCCGGGGCTTTCTACCATTTCCTCGATGAGCCTTCGGTGCAGCTGGTGGCGGTAGAAGCAGCCGGGCACGGGATTCACTCGGGCCACTCGGCGGCTACCTCGGTGCTGGGCACGCCAGGCATTATTCACGGCAGCCGCACCTTGCTGATGCAGGACGAGCACGGGCAGATTACCGAGCCATACTCCATTTCCGCCGGCCTCGACTACCCCGGCATCGGGCCGTTGCACGCCTATTTGGGCGCTTCGGGCCGGGCGCGGTTTATCAGCATCGAGGACGAAGACGCGCTGACGGCCGTGGCCGAGTGCAGCCGGTTGGAAGGCATCATTCCGGCCCTGGAAACGGCCCACGCCCTGGCCGCCCTGGGCCAGCTCGGCGCGGGTCCCGACGACGTGGTGGTTATCAACCTCTCCGGCCGCGGCGACAAGGACCTGGAAACCTACATGAAGTACGCCGACAAGCTCAAGTAACTATTTCCCGCCTGTCAATCCTGTCATCCTGAGCTTTGCGAAGGACCTTATAGGATAGGAACGACAGGTTTAGAACGACTTGTGCTAGCGTGGAAAGGTCCTTCGCAAAGCTCAGGATGACAGACAAAAACAGATGCAAAACCGTATCCAACAAGCCTTTGCCAAGAAAGGCCAGAACCTGCTCAACGTGTACTTCACGGCCGGCTACCCCAAGCTGCACGACACCGTACCCCTGATTGAGGCCCTGACCGAAGCCGGTGCCGACCTCATCGAAATCGGTATGCCCTTCTCCGACCCGCTGGCCGACGGCCCCGTGATTCAGCAGAGCAGCTCGGTGGCCCTGGCCAACGGCATGAACCTCTACGTGCTGTTTGAGCAGCTCCGGGAAGTGCGCGCCAAAGTGCCCGACACCCCGCTGCTGCTCATGGGCTATTTGAACCCGATTATGCAGTTCGGCATGGAGAAATTCTGCCAGGCCGCGGCCGAAGCCGGCGTCGACGGCCTGATTCTGCCCGACCTGCCCCTGGCCGAGTACGAGGAAGAGTACCAGGCTATTTTCAAAAAGTACGGCCTGCAGCCCGTCTTCCTGATTACGCCCCAGACGGCGCCCGAGCGAATCCGGCACATGGACACGCTGACGGATGCTTTCCTGTATTTGGTGTCGGGCCCCGGCACCACGGGCGGGGCCAACACCCAGGCTGAGGGCGTGCAGGAAGCTTACTTCGAGCGGATTGCGGGCATGAACCTGCGCAACCCCCGCCTCATCGGCTTCGGCATCGGCAATAAGGATTCGTTCCAAAAGGCCGCCGGCCACGCCCACGGCGCCATCATCGGCTCGGCCTTTATTCGGGCCCTGGAAGACGCGCCCGACGCGCCAGCCGCGGCCCGTCAGTTCGTTGCCTCCATTCTCAACTGATTTTTTCTTCGCCTGTATTTTTTCGTCTGTCATCCTGAGCTTGCCAAGGACCTTCCTTCGATAAGTGACAAAAGCTTATTCAACGTGACCAGGCTCTCTGTTGCCCTGCGCAAAGGCCTTCCTCATAGTGAATCAACTTCAGTGGGATAGATGAGGAAGGTCCTTCGCAAGCTCAGGATGACAGCATAGAAATAACCCCGCCCCCATGATAATTCAACTCGAAAAGAACATTTCGGCCGAACAGAAAGCCGACATCATTGCCCACGTCAAGGACGCCAAGTTCAAAGTCACGGAAGTGGATACCCAGCGCGCCAGCTACCTGGTGGGTACCGGCAAGGCCGAAGTGGACCTGCGCACCCTGGGCCAGCTGCCCGGTATTCTGGACATTCACCGCGTCTCGGACGAGTACAAGCTGGTGAGCCGCAAGTGGCGGGTGCGCCCCACCGTGCTCGACCTCGGCGACGGAGTCCGCATCGGGGAAGGCTCGTTGAGTATTGCCGCCGGCCCGTGCAGCATCGAGAGTGAGGCCCAGATGGAGAAAATCATGCAGCACCTCGTCGACAACGATGTGCGCCTGATGCGCGGGGGCGTGTTTAAGCCCCGCTCGTCGCCTTACTCGTTCCGCGGCCTGGGCATGGATGGTCTCAAGCTGTTTCACCAAATGGCCCGGGCCCGCGGCATCAAAATCGTGACGGAGGTCATGCAGGTGTCGCAGGTGGAGGAAATGCACGACTACGTGGACGTGTTCCAGGTGGGGGCCCGCAACACCCAGAACTTCAATCTACTCGATGCCCTGGGCGGCGTCGATAAGCCGGTGCTCATCAAGCGCGGCATTTCGGGCACGATTGAGGAACTGCTATCCTCGGCCGAATACGTGTTTTCGGGTGGCAACGAGAAACTGATTCTTTGCGAGCGGGGCATCCGGACCTTCGAAACGGCCTCGCGCAACACTCTGGATTTGAACGCCGTGCCCATTCTGAAGGAGAAAACCCACCTGCCGGTGGTAGTCGACCCCTCGCACGGTATCGGTATCCGGGACTACGTGCCCACCATGGCCCTGGCCGGCGTAATGGCCGGCGCCGACGGCATTCTCTACGAAGCCCACGAGAAGCCCGAAGAAGCCGCCTCCGACGGCGCCCAGACCCTGAACTTCCAGGAGTCGGAGCGTCTGATCCGCAACCTGCGCAAAGTTTACGCCCTGCGCCAGGAGCTGGAGTAATTTAGTTGTCAGTTGTCAGTTGGCAGTTGTTAGTTGTCAGGAGGGGCGCATATTTTTTGCGCCCTTCTTTCTTATGCCTGATGAATTGGAGCAACTAGAGCCGCTACCTTTAGTACGCGGCTCTCTTGCTTTCTAACAACTGACAACCAACAACTAATAACTAACCACCATGCCCTTCACCTTCAGCGTCTACAGCGGCTTGCTGCTGCCGTTCTTCGTGCAGGGCGTGGTGGTGAGCGGGGTGCTGCTGGGGCGGAGCCGGCGCCTCGGCACGGCCGCTGACGCCTGGCTGGCGTTGCTACTGGTGCTGCACACGCTACGGCTGGCCCAGTGGATGCTGGGCTTCGCGGGCTGGTACGACTCGCACGACGCGTTTTCGACCTTCATGTTCTACTTTCCGTTCAGCAACTGGCTGGCGGTGGGGCCCGCGCTGTACTTTTATTTCCGTAGCCTGACCAACCAGGAGTTTCGGTTTGAGCAGCGGCATTGGTGGCATTTCGCGCCGGTGCTGCTGTTGCTGGCCGGGCACCTGGTTGTTTTTTTGTACGACGTAGCCTGGTGGTATGGCCTGCGCGGCCAGCCCTTGCCGGCGCACTTCGGCACCAAGGGTCCGTGGGCGGCCGCGCTGGACCAGCTGCCGCTGCACTACGTCGTGGACGTGGCCAGCTACCTGTCCATCGGAATCTACGCTGGGCGCACCCTGCGCGAATACCGCGCCTATGCCCGCTACCTCAACGACAACTTCTCCGATACCGACCAAATTCGGTTTCGGTGGCTGCGCAATGTGCTGGTGGCCGTGCTCATCGGCACGGGCGTCACGCTGGGGTTTGGGGTGATTAACAGCTTCGTAACCCCGCTCAGCTACTACCAGGCCTGGTACGATTATCTGTTTACCGGCCTGCTGATTTACTACCTGAGCATTGCCGGCCTGCTCACCGGCCACCAGCTGGCCGGACTGCGCTTTCAGCCCACCACCGAAAGTCTGGCCCCGGAGCCCGAACCCGACTCCGAGCCTGACACGCTTTATGAGCCGGAGCTGGTGCCGGAACCCGAGTTACCCATTCTGGCTGGAGCCGCGCCCGAGCCGGCAGTTTCCGCTGCTATGGCCGCCCAGACACCCGCCGCGCCAGAGGCCGAGGCTGAGCTCACGCGCTGGACTGCCCGCCTGCTCACGCACATGCAAACGGCCCGGCCCTACCTAGCCCCCGAGCTGACGCTGGGTGAGCTGGCCGCCCAGCTGCGCACCAATACCTCCTGGTTGTCGCGGGTTATTAACACGGGCTGCGGGCAGAATTTCAACGACTTCATCAACGAGTACCGGGTGCGCGAAGCCGAAGTCCGGCTGCAGAACCCGCGCTTCCGGCACTACACGCTGCTGGCCGTAGCCCTAGATGCCGGGTTCAACTCGAAGTCGACTTTCAACCGGGTTTTCAAAAAGCTGCGCGGCACTACCCCCGGCGAAGTACCCCGGCCGAAGTAGGAGGGAGGTAGTAGCAAACTATACATTGGGACGTCCCAGGCCGTAAATCGGGGCGTTTGGGGCTGCCCGGGGGCGTTGCTTTGGAACATCGTTTCACTTCAACCCCATTCCTATGCGTTACTACTCTATCCTGCGGCCTGTGTCGGCGCTGGCCTTGCTGCTCACGCTCAGCGGCACTTTCACCCTCTGCCAAGCCAGCCTCAACTCCGACCTGTTCATCGAGCCCGGCAAGCAATTCGCCCTGGGTGGCGGGCAGCCCGGCGCTTTTAAAGTAACGGCCCGCAACGTAGGCAACGTGGCCGTCGAGTTCAAGGAACGGCCTCGCAACGGCGGTATTTTCGGCCGGACTACCCTGCAGCCGGGGCAGACGGCTACGCTGCGCTACCTAGCTGGCTCCACGGCCGTGCTGCTCAACGGCTCGGGCCAGACCGCCAACGTGCGGCTGCGCATTACCGGCGACACGAATCTGCGCATGGACTATGAGCCCACCGGTCAACAGTAACCGGCCCATGTTTCTGAATATGAAAAAGGTACTGTTTGGCGCTGCGGCCCTGCCCACGCGCGCCGCCGACGTTGCTTGGCTGCTGTTTCGCCTGCACCTGGGCTTGTCTATTGCCCTTGGCGCCGGCTGGTCGAAGCTAGTGGGGCTGTACACGGCCACGGAAGCGGCCAAGCTTACCGGTACCGCCGGGGCGGCCCCCGACTGGTTTGTGCAGCAAGTGGCCGGATTGGGCTTCACGTTTCCCTCGCCCTACCTCTGGGCCACGCTGGCGGTATGGGGCGAATTTGGGGGCGGCCTGCTGTTGGCCTTGGGTTTACTCACCCGACTGAATGCCTTGCAGCTGGCGTTTCAGTTTTTTGTGGTGGCTTTCCTCTGGTACGAGAAGCCCGAGCCCGTGCTGGGTATGTATTATCAGCAGCTGTTGTTCTGGGCCTTTGTGCTGGCTGCGGCTCTGGGCGGGGGCCGCTACTCCCTGGACTATTGGCTGACCCGCCCTGCCCGGACTACTCCAGCATGGCGCCCCGCAGCCACTGTGGCGCTTCTTGCCGGACTCTTTCTAGCCGCCGCAACCCCGGTACAGGCCCAAAACCCACCGGAACCGGTAACCTGGCCGCAACTGCAGCTGTTGGCCCAGCCCTGGAGTGGGACGCTCACCTACCTCGATTACCGCTCCCAGCAGTCCGTCACGCTCCCCACGAAGCTGAGCGGCCGGCAGTCGGGGGCCCGGCAGCTGACGCTGGCTTTCACCTATGAGGAACCCAACGGCCAGCAGGTCTCGGGCGCAGATACGCTGGAGCTGTCGGCTGATGGGCAGACCGTGACCTGGGATGGAGTAGCGTTGCGGGTTCGGCAAAATACGGTGCTCCCCGACCAGAGCCGGCAATTGGTACTAGAAGGTGAGGGGCAAGACAACGGGAAAAGCTGTCTGATTCGTAAGACTCTACAGCTTATGGCCAGGCAAGTGTCTGTCAAAAAAGAAATTAGCTATGGGCCTGGTTATGCCTTTATAACCAGGAATACCTACTTGTTCAGCAAATAAAGCTTCGGTTTCTGCCGGAAGGCCATTATCCGGCAAGAGAGTCTGTTTGTGGATAAGTATACCTTGAATTTTACGGTATAAAAGGATAAGAACGTATGTAAGTATGATTATAGGCCTTTCGAAATAGGGGGTGTAGTTGTAATTATAGTTGAGTTATTGAGAAATGACTTAAAAAAATATAGCCCTTAGGTACACAAGTTGTTTTTATTCTTCTATATATTTGCATTCAGTATGATGAACCAAACCGCGAAATGCTTCTGCCTAAATATTCGTCCCGTGGTGGACGGAGTCGGGCCATTTTGCCGGAACGGAAGCTAGAAGCTCATGCTACTAACCCTCTGAAAATCGCAAAAGCCCGACTCCGCCCCAGGAGCCGGGCTTTTTTTATGCCTCTCGTCATGGTAACTCAGCACTACGACCAGTACACTGCCCAGGACCACTTGGTTTGGAAGGTTTTGTTTGACCGCCAAACGGCCTTGCTGCACAAACGCGCCGCCACGGTATTTGAGCAGGGCCTCACCAAGGCCGGTTTGCACCGCCAGGCTCTGCCGCGCTTCGAGGAAGTCAGCAAGCGGCTGCAGAAAGCCACCGGTTGGCAGCTGGAGCCCGTCACCGGCATGCTCGACGACGCTACTTTCTTCGGGTTGCTGGCCGAGCGCAAGTTCCCGGCCACGGTCTGGATTCGGTCCATGGCCCAGTTTGACTTCGTGCAGGAGCCCGACCTGTTCCACGGCGTCTTCGGCCACGTGCCGCTGCTGATGGATCAGGCCTTCGCCGATTTTCTGCACTTTTTGGGCCGGGTAGCCGCCCAGCACCTGCACGATGCCCCGGCCCTGCAGCGTCTGGAGCGCCTCTACGGCTTCACGGTGCAGTTTGGGCTGGTACAGGAAGACGGCGCCACCCGCATGTACGGCGCCGGTTTGCTGTCCTCGTCGGGCGAAATCCACCATTGCATTGCCGATGAGGGCAACCGTCAGCCCTTCGACCTGGCCACGGTGCTGCACACGCCCTACAGCGAGGCCCAGCTTCAGGACCACTACTTCGTGCTCAACGGCTGGGAACAACTCACTGAAAGCGTGGCCGAACTGGCCGCCATTTTGTCGAGCGGCTGGGAACTGCAGCCGGTGTGAAGGACCCCACGTGCAGCGTAAGCTCGACGACAGAAAAGCCACTCCCCGGGGAGTGGCTTTTCTGTTGTCGAGCCTAGTGAAGATCTGCTTAGCCTTTCAGCTTGAAGTTCTTGCGCAGGTATTCCAGGGCCGCGGCATGGGCGTCGGCCGAATACTTCTGGCTGTATTTGGGGTTCGAAGGGTTGGCAAAGGCGTGGTCGGCATCGTAGCTTTTGATGGTCACCTTCTTCTTAGCAGCGGCCATGTCTTTCTGGAACTGGGCCACCACTTCGGGGTTAATCCACTTGTCCTGGCTAGCGAAGATGCCCAGCACGTCGGTGTTCAGCGTCTTGAGCTTGGCCACGTCCTTTTCGGGCATGCCGTAGTACATCACGCAGCCCACGGCCTTGGGGCCGGCCAGCAAAGCCGTCTGCAACGACCAGCCGCCGCCGAAGCACCAGCCGATGGACGAAACCTTGGCATTGGGACCAGCATACAGCAGTGCCCCTTTGATAATGGCTTCGGCCCGTTCAGTTTTCACGGCCTGCATCAGCTTGCCGGCCTCGTCGGCGGTAGTGGCTACCTGCCCGTCGTAGAGGTCGAGGGCAATGACGTTGACGCCCTTCAGCTCATTGGCGTAGGTGGCGGCTTCCTTCTTGATGTAGTCGTTGAGGCCCCACCACTCGTGAATCACGAACAGGTACTTGTCGGAGCGCACGTTGCTCTTAATTTCAAAAGCCTTGGCCGTCTGGCCGTCGGTGGTCTTGAACTCAATCATTTCGCCCTGGCCCTCGTAGGCGTAAGGGAGAGGTGCGTCGTGGCCGCCGCTGAAGTCTTCGTTGGTAGCCAGCATGGCAAAGGCTTCGGTGGCATTGGCGCCGGCCGAAGGGCGAGAGCAGCACGTGAGCTTGGCCGGGCTGGGGCTTACCTGGGCCGAAGCCACGGAAACCACGCTGAGCAAGGCAGCGCACAGAGTCCATAATTTTTTCATGGAGCAGAACGGTAGGGGAAGTGTGGAGGATAAAAAAGTGGCTTTTCAGAACAACGAAGCGCGAAAAGCCACTGTGGAAGCTAAGAACTGCCGGGCTGGAAAATGGTTTTCAGCCTATGCTCCAACGAGTGCCCCGGTCTGTACCGCAGCGCGCAGCTCGGTGAGCAACGCGTAGAGGCCCACGTAGGTACGGTTGAGGTAGATAAAGTGCTCCGAGCCGCGGGGCTCCCGCTGCTTGCGCAGCTCGGGCTCCTGCATTAGCTCGTCGCCGAGCTGGTAGAGCGCCGCCAGGTAGGCCGGGTCGCCAAAGTCAAAGGTGGACTGGCGGAAAGGGCGGCCCACCAACTCCAGCGAGGCCTGCATGGTTTGCAGGTAAAACGCCCGGCGGGCCGGGGAATCCTCGGGCCGCAGCACGCCGGCCTGGGTCAGCAAATCAGCCAGGCAGGCTTCGTCGGCTAGGGTTTCGGGCGTGAGCAAAGCCGTAAACAGGGCGTAGACGTCGGCCGGAATTTCCTTGACGCAGCCAAAATCCAGCACGCCCACGGTGCCGCCGTGGTCGGCGCGCAGCAGGAAGTTGCCCGGGTGCGGGTCGGCGTGGACGCGGTGCAGGGTGTGGAGCTGAAAGGCGTAGAAGTCCCACAAGGCCTGACCGAGCTGGTTACGTACCTGCTGGCTGGGGTTGGTGGCCAGGAACTCATTGAGATGCTGCCCGCTGAGCCAGTCCATGGTCAGCACCCGGTTGGTCGACAGCTCGGGGTAGTATTTGGGGAACTCCAAATGGGCCAGGTGGGCGCACTCGGTGGCTATTTCAGTGCCGCGCTGCAATTCCAGAGCGTAGTTGGTTTCCTCCAGCAAACGGGCTTCCACTTCTTCCAGGTAGGGCCGTACGGTAGCCTCATCCAGGCCCAACACGCGCAGGGCAATGGGCTTCACCAGCCGGATGTCGGATTGAATACTGTCGGCCACGCCGGGGTACTGCACCTTCACGGCCAGTTGCAGACCGTTTTTGCGGGCCAGATGCACCTGCCCGATGCTGGCTGCCTGCCGGGCGTTGATACCAAACTCGTCGAACACCTCGAAGGGCGAGCGGCCGAAGGCGTCGCGCAGCACCTTGGTTACCAGCGGGCCCGACAGCGGCGGACTCTGGTACTGGGCCTGGGCAAACAGGTCGGAATAGGCCGTGGGGAGCATGTTTTTCTCCATGGCCAGCATCTGGGCTACCTTCAGCACCGAGCCTTTCATTTCGCTCAGGGCCCCGTACAGCTCGGCGGCGTTGGCCGCGTGCAGGTCCTGGGTTTCACTCGTGACGCCGGCCGCGCGCTTGGCGTAGTGCTTCACGTAGTTGGCCCCGACTTTCAGGCCGGTTTTGGCAAAACGAGCCGCCCGGGCCACTTTCGTAGTGGGCAGAGAAGCCAGCTGCCGGCTCTCGGCGGGCTCTTGGTCCGTCGGGTCGGGCTTCAAGGTTTCGTTGCTCATTAGCGGCGGTGTACCAGAAAGCGGGCCAGGTCCAGGGCCGAGTCTAGGGTGTTGCGGCCCACCAGGTCGAAGCTCAGGGTCACGGCCTTTTCGATGGCCGCGTCGGTGCGCTCGAAGTTCAGGGATTCGTCTTTGGCAAAGAAGCCCAGCACGAACAGGGCCTGCTGCCAGAACAAACGCGGGTACTGATCCTGCACCAACGGGCGCACGGCGACTTCCTCCGTGCGCTTGCCTTCCTGCAGAATATCCTGCACGAACTGCTCGAAGTCCTGGCGGAAGTCGTCGAGCACGCGCGGGGTGAGGCCGGGCATGCGGTGCAGGGAGCGGCGCAGCGAGTTCAGGGCGTAGCTGCGGTTCTGCTTGAGCAGCTCCAGCAGGGTGTAGTAGAAGCCCAACAGCTTTTCGCGGGCCCCGTACTGCTCCCACACCGGCTCGGTGGCGGCGCGCTGCCGGGCCTGGCGGGCAAAGTCGGCCCAGATTTCCCGGTCAATGGCGTTGAAATTGGCGTAGTACTGGTAGAATTCCGCTTCCGGAATGTTCAGCTTGCTGGTGAGCTTGTACACCGACGCCGGCGGAGTGCCCTTGCGCAGTACGTAGTCGAGGTAAGCCTGTTTAATGCGGTCCTTATCCATGGTTCTATAACCGTTTCGGAGCTGGTAAGTTGCTTTTGGAGTGGATTAATTGCCCGGGCCAGCGGCTCTTATTCCCGGGCCTGATACGCGGCCCGAAACGTGGCAATGGCCCGTTCCCGGGCAAACTTATGCTCGACAATGGGCTTGGGATACTCACAGGTGCCAAACTCGGGAATCCACTGCCAGACGTAGGCAAAGGTGGGGTCGTACTGCTCCTGCTGGCTCTGGGGGCTATACACCCGGAACCAGGGCGCGGCCACGGCCCCGGTGCCGGCCATCCACTGCCAGTTGCCCACGTTCTGGGCCATGTCGTAGTCGAGTAGCTTGTCGGCAAAGTACCGGTCACCCCAGCGCCAGTCGATGAGCAGGTGCTTGACCAGAAAGCCGGCGGCGGCAATCCGGGCGCGGTTGGGCAGGTAGCCGGTCTGGTTCAGCTCCCGCATGCCGGCATCCACCAGCGGGTAGCCCGTACGGCCCTCGCACCAGGCCTGGAATTCCGCCTCGTTGTTGCGGTAGGGCACCTGGCGCAGGCGCGGATCGTAGCTTTCGGTGGCGGTGTAGGGGAAGTGCCAGAGCAGCATCATGAAGAAGTCCCGCCAGATCAGCTCGTTCAGTAGCTTGGGGTTCAGCTCCCGGGCCTGCCGCATCAGCTCCCGCACGCTC
This sequence comes from Hymenobacter chitinivorans DSM 11115, assembly GCF_002797555.1. Taxonomy (NCBI): domain Bacteria; kingdom Pseudomonadati; phylum Bacteroidota; class Cytophagia; order Cytophagales; family Hymenobacteraceae; genus Hymenobacter; species Hymenobacter chitinivorans. The sequence continues at coordinate 1,320,240 of NZ_PGFA01000001.1, forward strand.
AGGGTGCCAAACCGCAGATGCACCGAGCGGCGCGTGCTGCTGTTCACCAAGCCGGGTTTGTCGCGGGTGTTGTGGTAGTTGCGCACCAGCTCTTCGGCGGGCAGCTCGGCGGCGGGTACCTCTTGCTCAAACCGCACAAAACCCATCTGCTCCAGCGTCGGCCGCGGCGCAGCGTCGGGCAGTTGCGCCAGGTTAGCATTGGTAAACAATTCCCGGGAAGGAAACGGCGCCAGATGCTCGTCGCGCAGGGCCGCCAGCCAGGCTTTGCTGTAGGCCCCAAAGACCTTCGGCGGCGTCCCGGACTTGCTCAGGATTTCATTCTTGGCGAAAATTACCTGGTCCTTATACGCCTTGAAGTCGGTGCCGCCAGCCCGGAGCAGCTCCGCCACGGCCCCGTCGCGCACGGCGGCGTAGGGCTCGTAGTCCTCATTGGTGTATACAGCCGCCACGTCATAGTGCTGCGTCAGCTGGGCAAAGACCTCCAGCGGCTTGCCGTAAAAGGCCAGAAACGTACCGCCGGCCTGCTCGGTCTGCCCAGCCAGGCGTTCTACTTCGTCGTAAATAAACGTGACGCGGGCGTCGCGGCGGCCAGGCAGCAAATCCAGGATTTCCCGGTCGTAGATAAACAGCGGCACCACCGGATGGCCACTTTGCAAAGCCGCCGTCAGGCCCGCATTGTCGTGCTGCCGTAAGTCGCGCCGGTGCCAGAACAGAACGATTTTCATACAGTTGTCAATTGCTAGTTGGTAGTTGTTGGTTGTCAGTTGTCAGAACGAACTAACAACTGACAACCAACAACTACCAACTAAAAACACTACTTCAGCCGGCCCATTCCGCCGTCCACGGGCATTACCTGCCCGGTGATAAAGCCGCTGTGGTCGGAAAGCAGGAACGACGCCATGTAGGCCAGGTCCTCGGGCTGTCCGATGCGCTGCAGCGGGTGGCGCTTGGCCCCGGCTTCAAGCTTCTCGGGTGAGTTGAGCAGGGGCGCGGCCAGGGGCGTGTTGGTCAGGGACGGGGCAATGGCGTTGACGCGGACGTTGCTGGCGGCATACTCGGCGGCCAGGGCCCGGGTGAGGCCTTCCACGGCGGCTTTGGCCGTGGCAATGCTGGTATGAAAGCTCATGCCGGTGGTGGCGGCCACGGTGCTAAAGAGTACCACCGAGGCGCCTTCGGCCTTTTTGAGCTTCTTCATCGTGGCCTGCAGGATTTGCACCGCGCCCAGCACGTTCAGCTCGAAGTCAGCGCGGAAGTCGTCCAGCGGAATTCGCTCGAAGGGCCGCAGCTTGATGCTGCCGGGGCAATAGACTACGCCGTGCAAGGTTTCGGGCAGCTGGGCCAGTAGCTCGGCCGGCAGGGGCTGGGTGGCGTCGGCTTCCAGATGAGTGGTGTTCAGCGCGGCCAGCTCGGGCGAAAGGTGGCGGGAAATGGTAAAGAGCTTGGCTTCAAGGGAGTGCAGCAGGTGGGCCGTGGCCAGGCCAATGCCCGAGGAAGCGCCGACGAGCAGAATGTTCTTCTCTGAAAAATTCATGGGTGGAGTAATGCCGAGGTTGTGCTACTGACAACTGAGCCGGCTGCCCAAGGTTTATATCTTGTAACCTTAATGCCCAGAATAACGAATGTTTGTTTGCGAATTGCAGCAGTTAGCAAAAATTCGCTGCAGAATTCTAGGGTTTACCTGCCTTTTTCCTAGCTTTCCGTCCGCAACGCTCTTTCCACTGCCAAATCCGTCTACCGTCGTCTATGAACATCCGCAAACTGCTGGTCGCCAACCGGGGCGAAATTGCCATCCGCGTATTACGGGCCGCCACCGAGCTGGGCATTCCCACCGTGGCCATCTACACCTACGAGGACCGCTACTCGCTGCACCGCTACAAAGCCGATGAAGCCTACCAGATTGGCCGCGACGACGACCCGCTGAAGCCGTATCTGGACATTGAAGGTATTTTGCGCGTAGCCAAGGCCAACGGCGTGGATGCCATTCACCCCGGCTACGGCTTCCTGTCGGAAAACGCGACGCTGGCCCGGCGCTGCGGGGAGGAAGGCATCATCTTCGTCGGCCCCCGCCCGGAAGTCATGGAAGCCCTCGGCGACAAAGTAGCCGCCAAAAAAGTGGCCGTGCAGTGCCAGGTACCCATCATCGAAAGCAGCATCGAGGACCTCAACGACTTCGAAACGGCCCAGCGCGAAGCCAGCCGCATCGGCTACCCGGTGATGTTGAAAGCGGCCAGTGGGGGCGGGGGCCGGGGCATGCGCGTCATCCGCGACGATGAGCAGCTGGAGCGCGGCTTCTTCGAGGCCCGCAACGAGGCCCTGAAAGCCTTCGGCGACGACACGGTGTTTCTGGAGAAGTTTGTCGAGAACCCCAAGCACATCGAAGTGCAGCTCGTGGCCGATACCCACGGCAACATCGTGCACCTCTACGAGCGGGACTGCTCGGTGCAGCGCCGCTACCAGAAAGTGGTGGAAGTGGCGCCTTCGCTGAATTTGCCCGACCACATGCGCCACTTATTATATGAGTACGCGCTGCGCCTGGGCCGGGCCGTGAACTACAACAACGTAGGCACCGTCGAATTTCTGGTGAACCCCGAAATGGACCGGATTTACTTTATCGAGGTGAATCCGCGCATCCAGGTGGAGCACACCGTGACGGAAATGATTACCGGCATCGACCTGATTAAAACCCAGATCTACATTGCCGACGGCGCCCGGCTCTCCGACCCCGAAATCGGGCTGGAAGTGGGAGGGAAGCCGATGAAAAACGGCTACGCCATTCAGTGCCGCATTACCACCGAAGACCCCGAAAACGACTTCAAGCCCGATTACGGCACCATCGTGGCCTACCGCTCGGCCGGCGGCTTCGGCATCCGCCTCGACCAGGGTTCGGTGTACCAGGGCGCCAAGATTTCGCCGTTTTTCGACTCACTGCTGGTGAAAGTGTCGGCCCATGCGCCCACGCTGGAAGGGGCCGCCTCCAAGATGGCCCGGACCCTGGACGAGTTCCGCATCCGCGGGGTGCGCACCAACATCCAGTTTCTGCAGAATATCATTGCCAACCCGACTTTCGTGAGCGGGCAGGCCAACGTGGACTTTATCAAGGACCACCAGGAGCTCTTCAAGTTCAAGCCCCGACAGGACCGCGGCACCAAAATCCTGGGTTTCGTCGGCGACATCATCGTCAACGGCAACCCCGACGTGAAGGGACTCATAGACCCCAAAAAGGAACTGCGCAAGCCCATTCTGCCCCGGTTCGACCAGGACGCGGCCTACCAGCCCGGCACCAAGAACAAGCTCACCGAGCTGGGCCCCGAAGGCTTTGCCCAGTGGCTGCGCCAGGACCCGCTGGTGCACTACACCGACACCACCTTCCGCGACGCCCACCAAAGCCTGCTGGCCACCCGCATGCGCACCTTCGACATGCTGAAAGTGGCGGAGCGCTACGCCAAAATGCACCCCCAGACGTTTTCGATGGAAGTCTGGGGTGGCGCTACCTTCGACGTGGCCCTGCGCTTTTTGCACGAAGACCCCTGGGAGCGGCTGGCCAAAATCCGGGAGGCCGTGCCCAATATCTTGCTCCAGATGCTGATTCGCGGGGCCAACGGGGTGGGCTACAAGGCCTATCCGGACAACCTGACCGAGCGGTTTGTGCAGCAGGCTTGGGAAACCGGCGTCGACGTGTTCCGCATCTTCGACTCGCTCAACTGGATGCCGGGCATGGAGTCCTGCATCAACTTCGTGCGCAAGAAAACCAAGGGCTTAGCCGAAGCCAGCATCTGCTACACGGGCGACATTCTGGACCCCAAGCGCAACCAGAAATACTCGCTCGACTACTACCTGCGCCTAGCCAAGCAAATCGAAGACGCCGGCGCCCACATCCTCTGCATCAAGGATATGGCCGGCCTGCTCAAGCCCTACGCCGCTACTGAGCTCATCACGGCCCTGCGCGACACGGTCAAGATTCCGATTCACCTGCACACCCACGACACCTCGTCGTTGCAGCCCGCCACCTACCTCAAGGCCGTGGAAGCCGGTGTCGACGTCATCGACGTGGCCATGGGCTCCTTGTCGGGCCTGACTTCGCAGCCCAACTTCAACTCGGTGGTGGAAATGTTCCGCGGCACGCCCCGGCACCGGGAGTTCGACCAGGACAGCCTCAACGACTTCTCCAACTACTGGGAAACCGTGCGCGAGTACTACTATCCGTTCGAGTCGGGCCTGAAGGCCGGCACCTCAGAAGTATTCCAGCACGAAATTCCCGGCGGGCAGTACTCCAACCTGCGCCCCCAGGCCGCCGCCCTGGGCCTCGGCGACAAGTTCGAGCAGGTGAAAAAGACCTTTGCTGAGGTCAACGAGCTGTTCGGCGACATCGTCAAGGTGACGCCCTCCTCGAAAGTCGTCGGCGACATGGCCCTGTTCATGGTGTCCAATAACCTGACCACGACCGACGTGCTCGAAAAAGGCCATTCGCTGAGCTTCCCCGAGTCGGTGCAAAGCCTGTTCCGCGGCGACATTGGGCAGCCCGAGGGCGGCTGGCCTCGGGAATTGCAAAAGCTGATTCTCAAGGACGAAAAGCCGTTTACTGACCGGCCCAACGAGCATCTCAAGCCCATCGACTTCAAGAAGGAGTGGAAGAAGTTCGAGGAGAAGTTCGGCGAAGGCGTCAAGTTCACCGACCTGCTGAGCTACCTGCTCTACCCCAAGGTGTTCGAGCAATACTGGGCCCACTTCCAGCAGTACGGCGACGTATCGTTGGTGCCCACCCGGGTGTTTTTCTACGGCCTCAAGCCCGGTCAGGAAACCATCATCGACATTGCCCGCGGCAAGTCGGTCATTGTCAAGCTTCGTTCAATAGGCGAGGTCAACGACGACGGCTGCCGCACGGTGTTCTTCTCCTTCAACGGGCAGACCCGCAACCTGGAAGTGCGCGACAAGTCGGTGGAAGTCAAGACGGTGCGCAACCAGAAGATTGACAAGGCCAACCCCCGCCAGGTAGGCGCTCCACTGCAGGGCATGCTTTCTAAAGTGCTGGTCGAAAGCGGGCAGCAGGTCAAACGCAACACCCCGCTCTTCATCATCGAGGCCATGAAGATGGAAACCACCATCACCGCCCCCGACGATACCACCGTGCAGGGCGTGCAGCTCCCCGAGGGCACCCTGGTCAACGCTGACGACTTGGTGCTGACTCTGGCCTAGCCAATGGTCCTGACCTGAAAAAAAGCCGGTTTGCAGCAGCAAACCGGCTTTTTCGTGTTGTTAAATAAGCTGGGTTAATGCAGATACACTGCGTGCAGCACGGCCTGGGGCTGGCTGGCTTCAGCACTGTACAGGCGCAGGGTGTCGCCGCTAATCTGGTAGGTGCGGGTAGCGGCTAACGCGGCCAGAAAATCTTTTTCCGTAGCGTTATCCTGCTCCGAGAGGCAAGCCATGCGGGTGCTCAGCAGCGGGCCAAATTGCAGTTGACCGGCTTGAGCTCCTGTGAAGGTGCCCCGAAACCGGTTGCAGCCCGCGTTGCCCTCAGCCCGCTGCTCGTCGTTGCGGAGCAGCAAATACGCCTCGCCGTTGGTCGGAGTCAGTATGGCACGATTCTGTAGTGAGCGTAGTACCCAGCGGGTGTTGCGCAGTTCGGCCGTCGGTATAGTCGCCTCAGCAGCCTGGCTCAGGGGCGCTGGCGCCGAGGCCCGGCAACCAGTCAGCAACGAAATCAGAATTGCACTGGATAGGGGCAATAGTCGCTTAATCATGTTCGAAAACGAAATAAACGGTTCGAAAACCGTGAAAATGGTAGAAAAAATGCCAAAAAGCCGCCAAGCATTCCGGGATGAGTTGCCAAAAGGCTTAATTTGCGTTATGCAAAAATTCCCTCCCATCGTCTTATTTCTCGCTCTGCTTTCGGTTCCACTTATTGCGCAAAAAAAGCCAGCCTCGACAACTACCACGCCAGGAGTTGCCGCTGCGACGGTAGAACGGGTGGCCCGGGCGCTGGCCGATGACGACATGCAGGGGCGGGCTTCCACCCAGGCAGGCGGCCTGAAAGCCGCCCAGTTTCTGGCCGCCGAGTTCCAGCGCCTTGGTCTGGAGTCGTTACCGGGCGTGAAGGGCTACGAGCAAGTGTTTCCGGTGTACGAAGCCAAAACGGCCGCCCTCTACGTGACTATCAACGGCACCAACGTGCCAGCCGATAAAACCCTGCTCATCTCGGGGCAGCCCCAGCTCAACTGGACCAGCGAGGACGACCCCGCCGCCCGCGTCATGGTAATTAGCGCCCAAGCCATGCCCCGGCAGGTATTTCAGCAGATTCTGCAGCCCACCGAAAACCTGATTGTAATTCTGGATCCGGCCCGGGCCGAAGATTTTCAGCGCCTGGTCAACTACACCAAGCGCGGCCGACTCTCGGCCGACAAGCCCGGCCCGTACTCCTGCGTAGTGGCCCTGATGACGACCCCGAATGCCGGCATCAAGTTTCGCGTGGCCGCTAACACTACCGTGCGCCCCATTGAGATTCGCAACGTGGTGGGCGTGCTGCCGGGCAAAGACAAGGACCGGACCGCCGAAATGGTGGTTTTCTCCTCCCACTACGACCATCTGGGGCTGATTGAGCCCGTGGCCGGCGACAATATTGCCAATGGCGCCGACGACGACGCTAGTGGTACGACGGCCGTGGTGGCCCTGGCTGAGTATTTTAAGAAGAAGAACGACAACGCCCGCACCCTGGTTTTTGCCGCTTTCACGGCCGAGGAAATTGGGGGCTTTGGTTCCCAGTACTTCTCCCGCCAGCTCGACGCCAAGCAGATTACGGCCATGTTCAACATCGAAATGATTGGCAAGCAGGCCAAGTTCGGTCCAAACACGGCCTTCATTACCGGCTTCGATAAGTCGGACTTCGGCAAGCTGCTGCAGCGCAACCTCACCGGCACGCCCTTCCGCTTCGAGCCCGACCCGTACCCCGAGCAAAACCTGTTTTACCGCTCCGACAACGCTACCCTGGCCCGCCTGGGCGTACCGGCCCACACCATCAGCACCGACCAGATTCCGACCGATAAGCGCTACCACACCGTCGACGACGAAATTGAAAGTTTGGACCTGCCCAATATGACGGCCGTCATTACCGCCATTGCCCGCAGCTCGGCCGGCATCGTGTCGGGCCAGCAGACGCCCACCCGCATCAACCCCGAAGCCGTGGGGCAGCGGCCCTAAGCGCGGCCGGCCCCCAAAGCAGAAGCCCTGACCAACAACTGCTGGTCAGGGCTTCTGCTTTAGAGAGGCATACGGGCTAAGTCGTTTTTTTCAAGCGGTTACGGCAACGGCAGGCTACAGCTTGCGGATGGAAATAATAGTAGCTGGTAGCTCCCGGGGAGCAGGCGGCCCGGCCGTGCGCGTGAGCTGCTCCAACGCCTGGAGGCGGTCGGCTTGCTGGTTGTGCTGCTCCACGAGCTGGGCGTAGGCGTCGGTAAGCAGCTTTATTTGCTCCTTCAACTCGCTGACCTCCAGCGCGCCGGCATACCGTGGATCCGGCTGCTCCGGGTCGCTCAAACCACGGGCCGGCCGGTAGTGGCCGTTGCTGTCCGGCGCAATCTGGGCCTGCGCAGGGGCTGAAGTCAGGACGAGGAGAAAAAAGCCGAAAGTGGGAGCGTAGTAGTTTTTCATATAGCAGAAGGAAAATCGTTTGTATAAAACAAGTATAATAAAATCTATTATTAGTACCAAATAATAAGACACAAAGAATTGCTGTCGAGGCTCAGCAATTCTTTGTGTCTTAATAAATAGTATTCGGGGAAAGGCTTAGCGGCCGACCCGTAAGCTCAGGCCGGCGCCTACCGTGGTGCCGCTGTAGGCGCCGGAAAAGGCTTTGCCCGCATTTACGTCCAGGCGCAGGCCCGGCCAGGGCCGCCAGTACAGGCCCGAGGTTACGCCGGGGGCCAGGGTGCTTTGCTGCTGCCAGGTGGCGTAAGTTTCGGCAAAGAACCCGACTGACTTGGTCAACGGGCCGTTCAGGGCCAGCGTCCCCAAGTAGGTGCCCAGTTTGGTATCGGCGGCCTTGAAGCCCCGCTGCCGAAAGCCAAAGTTGGCTTCCAGGCCAAACCGCTCCCCGAGTTGCTGCGACACCAGCAGACGGGCCGCCGGCTCGTACTGGGTCGGCTGCAAAGATGGGTCCCCGTTGCGCAGGGTCATTTCGGCCAGCACCACCACCTGGGAGCGGGCATTGGGCGTGGTCGAGGCCAGAAACTTGGCGCCCACCGTCGTGGCCGTCAAGCCGCTGGGACGCCGCACCTCCGTACTGCCAGGCTCGGTGGCCAGGGCTGGGGGCAGCGGAGCCAGATAACGCTGGGCCACCCGCAACTCAATGTTGTTGAAGAAGCCCACCCGGAGCAGGCCGGTACTCAAACTGCGGCTGGTGGCGCTGCCGGGGCTAAACGGGTCGGGCTGGCTGCTAATGCCGGTTTCGAGCTGAAACTGGCCCGGGTTGAGCATATTGGTGGTAATGGTCTGCCCGGGCCGGTCGGGGCGAATGTTGCGCACAAAGGGCGTGTCTTCGTTGCCGAGGCTGGGGTCAGTGGTCTGGGCCAGGGTGCGGGCGGCGCCACCGAGCAGCAGCGCGGCGGTAGTCAGCAGAGTGGTCTTACGCATGCCCAGTTGACACCCGCCACCGCTTTATCGTTCGAATACGGCTATAAAGCCTCGTTAAAACGCAATTTCTCTTAACAGGTTACAATTATTCCAGCCTTTTGCTTGAAAATGCTCGGCATGCAGCGTATTTTGCGGAGCGAACTACCCGCCCGTTCCGGATCAGGAACGGGCCCGGTGGCTCGCCCCGCGCCTGTTACTCACCCATTTTCTGTTGTTCCGCCTCATGCCCGCCACTGTTCCCTGACTTTCGCCCGGTGCCGGAAAGGCCCCGGCCGCTTACTCGTCTTCGTAGTCGAGGCCGAGCAGCGAGTTCAGGGCCTGCTGGATTTCACTGGCGGCGTGCATCTGGCCCGCTTTGCGGCTGACCTGCAGCCCGCGCCGGTAAACCTTTTCGGCTTCTTCTGGATTTTGTAAGTGCTCCAGCATCTTGCCCGCGTGGTAGTACGTACCCACGTAGTCCGGGTGCTCATCCAGAAGTTTCTGGTAATACTCCATAGCCCGTTGGGGCTCCGTCGTCCGATACTCAGTGGCCAGGGCGTAGATGATGAACGGGTCGTTCGGGTCTTCGTTGTAAAAGGTCAGCAGCTGCTGCAGGCGGGTCGGCGTAGTGTCCATCGGGAGGGAGTTTTCTGTATCTTCGCCCGAAATTAGGGGCTTTCCCGTAGTTTATCTCCCATCCACAAGCAGCCGTAGATGAAGTTTCTCGTTTGCATCAGCAACGTTCCCGACACGACCACCAAAATCACCTTCACGCCCGATAACAAGGAGTTCAACAAGGCCGGGGTGCAGTTCGTGATTAATCCCTGGGACGAATACGCCCTGACCCGCGCCATTGAGCTCAAAGAAGCCCAGGGCAGCGGCACCGTAACCGTCCTCAACGTTGGCGAAGCCGACACCGAGCCCAACATTCGTAAAGCCCTGGCCATCGGCGCCGACGACGCTATCCGCGTCAACGCCGCGCCCACGGACGCCTACTTCGTGGCCCAGCAGATTGCTGCCATTGCCAAAGAAGGCGCCTACGACGTGATTCTGATGGGCAAGGAAAGCATTGACTACAACGGCTTCCAAGTACACGGCATGGTGGGCGAACTGCTCGGCATCCCGACCGTGGCCCCGGCCATGAAGCTCGATATGAGCGGCAACACCGCCACGCTGGAGCGCGAAATCGAGGGTGGCAAGGAAATCGTGGAGGTAAATACGCCTTTCGTGGCTTCCTGCCAGCAGCCCATGTGCGAGCCCCGCATCCCCAACATGCGCGGCATCATGACGGCCCGCACCAAGCCCCTGAAAGTAGTGGAGCCCGTAGGTGAAGGTGCCCGCACCGCGGTAGCCGAGTACGCGCTGCCCCCCAAGAAGCAGGGCGTGAAGCTCATTCCCGCCGAGTCGGCCGGGGATTTGATCAAGCTGCTCCGCAACGAAGCCAAGGTGATTTAATTGGTTTTTGGTCGTTGGTTTTTTGCTTTTGGCTTAGGTCAAATTAGCAAGAAATCAGCTCGTTGAACACCAAGAAACCAAAAACCAAACTCAAAAAACCAAAGAAATGTCCGTTCTAGTAGTAGTTGAATGTGATGGCGGCGAGGTTAAAAAGTCGTCGTTGGAAGTGGCTTCCTACGGGAGCCAGGTAGCCCAGATGCTCGGCACCACGGCCACGGCCGTAGCCGTAGGGGAGGCCACCGAAGCCAACCTGGCCCAGCTCGGCGAGCAGGGTATCAGCAAGGTGCTGTATGACGCGGAGCCCCGGTTGAAAGATTTCGTCAATGGCGCTTACACTAAGCTCATTGCCGCCGCCGCCGAGAAGGAAGGCGCCCAGGTAATTGTGCTGGCTAACTCCAACATTGGCGCCGCCGTGGGCTCGCGCCTGTCGGTGCGGCTGAAGGCCAGCCTGGCCACCAACGTAGTAGAACTGCCCAAAAACGACGGCGGCAGCTTCACCGTGAAGCGCGGCGCCTTCTCGGGCAAAGCCTTTGCCGACGTGGTGCTGACCGGCGACCGGAAAATTCTGGCCGTAAAGAAAAACTCAATTGAGGCCCTGCACGAAGCCGGCAAAACCGCCCAAGTAGAGGCCTTCTCGGCCAGCCTCTCGGATGCCGATTTCGCCGACGCGCCCAAGCAGGTGGTGATGCAGGATCAGGCCGGCGGCGTGCTGCTGCCCGAGGCTGACCGTGTGGTATCGGGTGGCCGGGGCATGAAAGGCCCCGAAAACTGGCACCTGATTGAGGACCTGGCCAAGGCCCTGGGTGCGGCTACGGCCTGCTCCAAGCCCGTGTCGGACGTCGACTGGCGCCCTCACCACGAGCACGTGGGTCAGACGGGTATCACGGTTTCGCCCAACCTGTATATTGCCTGCGGTATTTCGGGTGCTATTCAGCACCTGGCGGGGGTCAACTCCTCGAAAGTGATTGTCGTAATCAACAAAGATCCGGAAGCGCCGTTCTTCAAGGCTGCTGATTATGGCATCGTAGGCGACGTTTTCGAAGTTCTGCCCAAACTCACCCAGGCCGTTAAGGAATTGAATTAGGGTCTTGGGGTCTTGGGTTTCAGAAACGAGAAAGCCTAGCTTTGTCCTTCTGACGCGTCCAAGACCCCAAGCTCCCAAGACCCTAAGCTCCTAGATACCTTGAAAAAAATACAGCTCGAAATTCTGGGCCTTTCCTCCAGCCAGTCGCAGTCCGGCTCTTTTGCCCTGATTCTGGGCGAGAAGACCGGTAACCGGCGTTTGCCCATCATCATCGGCATGTTTGAGGCGCAAAGCATTGCCATTCAGATTGAGAAAATCAACCCCAACCGGCCGCTCACGCACGACCTGTTCAAGTCGTTTGCCGAGCACGTGCACGTGGCCGTGCTGGAAGTGCTGATTTCGGATCTGAAGGAAGGCGTGTTCTACTCCAAGATTGTGTGCACCGACGGGGCCACGACCTTCGAGCTGGATGCCCGCCCCAGCGACGCCATTGCCATCGGGCTGCGCTTCGGCGTCCCGATTTTCACGGTGGAAAGCGTGCTGAGCGAAGCCGGTATCATCCTCAGTGACCTCGACGAAAACGCTGATGACGATGCCGACGAGGATGACGAGGACGAGGATGACGACAGTGCCGGCACGCCCAAGCCGGAGCCCACGCCCCGGGACCCCAGCGGGCAGGTTTCGCTGGACGAGCTGACCAAGATGCTGGCCCAGGCCCTGGAAAAAGAAGATTACGAAAAGGCCGCCAAAATCCGCGACGAACTCAACAAGCGCAACGGCTAAGGTTTGGCCTCATTATGAAAGGCTTCTCCAGCACGGAGGAGCCTTTTTTTGTGCCCTCGCTACACCACAAGGAGCAGTAAGGAGCAGGATTGGGGGGCTTCAGTCCTTCGTACTGGCCGCTGGCAGCTGCGTAGTTCTACGATAAAGTGCTCCTGGAAAATACGCATTTATAGGCTCTGCAGGCCGTTTTGCTAGACTCCGTCGAGTTATCTGCGTTTGAAAAGGAGCCCTGGGGAACTGGGGTGTCCATTCCTTTCCAACCTTAATGCTCTGAGCTATGAAACGCAAACACCTGTCGGCTGACCACCGCACTCCCAAAGCCACCTCCAAGGAGGAACGGATTCGCCACAACAATTTTTCCGTGGAGCTGGACCCGCTGCCCCGGGAGCAGAACCAGGATTATCTGCCGCTGAAAGTGCGGGGGCCCGAGCCCCTGCGGCCCATGGATTTTGACCGGCCCGGGTGGTGACAGCGCCCGTCGGGCGGCGGAGACTGGCGGAGCAGCGGCCGGGCAAACGGGTTTTAGTACCTTGCCGCTTTCAAGCAAACCGCGCTAATGGAAACCACCACCGCCCCCGACCTTCGCTACCCGATTGGCCACGTTCAGCTGCCCGACGAGCCCCTGAGCCAGGGCACGCGCCTGGCCCTGATTGCCCGCATTGCCGTGCTGCCCGACCAGGTGCGGGCCGCCGTTACCGGCCTGACGCCCGCCCAGCTCGATACGCCCTACCGGCCCGGGGGCTGGACGGTGCGCCAAGTTATTCACCACTTGCCCGACTCCCACCTGAACGCCTACACCCGGATGCGGCTGGCCCTGACCGAGGAAAACCCAACTATTCGTCCCTACGATGAGCAGGCGTGGGCGGAGCTGCCCGACGTGACGGCTACGCCCGTGGCCGTGTCGTTGGCGCTGCTGGAGGCACTGCACATCCGCTGGACCATCTTGCTGCGCCAACTTACCGACGCGCAGTGGCTGCGCACCTTTCACCACCCGGAGTCCAAGCGTGATATCAGCTTGGACCATGCTTTGGCCACCTACGCCTGGCACGGGCAGCACCATTTGGCCCACATTACCGAGCTGCGGCGGCGGGAAGGGTTTTAACTAACTTACTTGACGACCATGCAAAAGGCCGGTTCACGCGCGTGAACCGGCCTTTTACACTTTAACCCAACCAGGCTTAGATATTGTAGGCGTCGTCGGCGGTGGCGGCGGCCAGGCCGCCTTCGGTTTCCTCGTCCACCTTCTTGGCGGCCCGCACCAGGCTGCTGCTGAAAATAAACTCCTTGAGCTCGGGCACCGTGGTGTTCAGGATTTCATCCTTGTTGCCGTCCCAGAGCTTGCGGCCCTGGTGCAGGTAGATGATATGGTCCCCGATTTCGACCACCGAGTTCATGTCGTGGGTGATGACGACGGTGGTGATTTTATACTCGTGGGTAATTTCGTAGATGAGCTCGTCAATCTTGATGCTGGTGGCCGGGTCGAGGCCGGAGTTGGGCTCGTCGCAGAACAGGTAGGTGCAGTTGGGGGCAATGGCGCGGGCAATGCCGACGCGCTTTTTCATGCCCCCCGAAATTTCGGAGGGCATCTTGTTGCCGGCATTTTCCAGGCCTACGCGCTTGAGGCAGAACTCGACCCGGTCGCGCCGTTCTTCCTTGCTCATTTCGGGGGTGAGCATCTTGAGCGGAAACTCGGTGTTTTCGAACACCGTCATCGAGTCGAACAACGCCCCGCCCTGAAACAGCATCCCGATTTTGCGCCGGATTTCCTGCTTGATGTCCACCTTGTTGTTGGTAAACACCAGCCCGTCGAAGGTGATGCTGCCCAAGTCGGGCTTCATCAAGCCCACGATGCACTGTAGCAGCACGCTTTTGCCCGTGCCCGAACCCCCGAGCAGCAGGTTACACTTGCCCGTCTCGAAGGTGCAGGTAATGCCCTTCAGCACGGGGTTGCCGTTGAACGACTTCTGAACGTTATGAACTTCAATCATGCTAATGTGCTCAAATGCTAATGTGGTTGAATGTGCTAATAATTAACGTGCTGACTCAATTGGTTCTAATGAACAGTTCATTAGCACTTCAGCACATCTACACAGTAGCACATTAACTAAAGAAGGACGGCCGCCAGCACGTAGTCGGCCAGCAGGATGGCAATGATGGAATTGGTAACGGCGCCGGTGCTGGCCGCGCCTACTTCCAGGGCGCCGCCCTTGGTATAATAGCCCTTGTACGAGGAAATGGCCGACACGAGGAAGGCAAAAACTACTGATTTAATCAGGGCGAAGACAATGTTGTAAGGCACAAAGTCGGTGCGGATGCCTTCCACGTACTCCTGGGCCGACATGGCGCCCGACAAGGTGCCGGCCAGGTAACCGCCCATAATGGAGAGAACCATGGCCAGAATAACCAGCAGCGGAAACATGAGCATGGCGGCCACAATCTTGGGCAACACCAGGTAAGAAGCCGAGTTGATGCCCATTACTTCCAGCGCATCGACCTGCTCGGTGATGCGCATCGTGCCCAGGCCGCCGGCAATGCTGGAGCCGACTTTGCCGGCCAGCACGATGCTGGTAATGGTGGGAGCCAGCTCCAGAATCGTCATTTCGCGCACCATGAAGCCGATGGTGGACTTGGGAATCAGGGGATTAACCAGGTTATAGGCAATCTGGACGCAGGTAACGGCCCCGATAAAGGCCGAAACGATGGCCACGATAAAGACGGAGTCGATGCCGATGAGAATGGCTTCATCGAGGGTGCGTTGCCAGAGCGTACCCAGCCGTTCCTTCCGCACCAGCATGCTTTGCATGAAGAGCAGAAATTCACCGAAGGTTTTAACCATAAAAAGAGGAGGAGAAAAGATAAAAGCTCAAACTTGCGCCGCCGGGCGCAGTACGCCCAGCGCCCAGCTTAGGCCCGGGCTACCTTACGTAAAAACGAAAACGTCAATCAAAGGAATGCAAAAATATATCGTTGTCACGGGTGGCACGAAAGGAATTGGCCGCGCCATTGTCCGGCGCTTTGCCCAGGCCGGTTTTGGCGTCATTACCTGCGCCCGTTCCGGACAGGACCTGCAGGCTCTTACAACCGCTGTGCAGCAGGATGTTCCCGGCGCCGTGCTCCACACCTTGGCCGCCGACCTGAGCCAGGCCGCCCACACGCGGCGCTTCACCGATTTTGTGCTAAGCCTGGGCGTACCCGTGGAGGTGCTGGTCAACAATACGGGAGCTTTCATCCCGGGCCGGTTGCAGGATGAGCCCGCCGACGGCTCCCAGCTGCGCCACATGATAGACGTGAACCTCTACAGCGCCTACGACGTGACCCGGGCCCTGCTGCCGGAGATGATAGCGCGGCGCCGGGGGCATATTTTCAACATGTGCTCCACGGCCAGCATCATGGCGTACCCCAACGGCGGCTCCTACAGCATTGCCAAGTTTGCCTTGCTGGGCCTGACCAAGGGCCTGCGCGAGGAGCTCAAAGAGCATAATTTGCGCGTGACGGCCATTTTGCCCGGGGCCACGCTCACCGCCAGCTGGGAAGGGGTGGACTTGCCCGCCGAGCGGTTCATCAAAGCCGAAGACGTGGCCGAAGCCGTATTCGGGGCTTATTCCCTCTCGCCCCAGGCCGTCATCGAAGAGCTGCTGATCCGGCCCCAACTCGGGGACATTTGACAATTAACAATTACCATTTATCATTTAACAAGGAGCACCAAACCGGGCGGCTAGGGAGTGTTAAATGATAAATGGTAATTGTTAAATGTCTAGTTGTTCACCACTTTGCCCTTGCCGGTGAGGCTGATACCGGTGCTAAGTGGGGTGCCCTGGTAGAACAGCGTGCCGGTGCCCGCGTGCGTACCGCCGAGGTAGTTGGTGGTCGTCACGTGGGCGTCGCCGTTGCTGTCGTGGTTGAAGGTGAAGTAGCACTCCCGGCTCTGCAGGCCGCTGGCGTAGAGGCTGCCGTTGCCGCCGATGAGCAGGTGAAAATCGTCGGCCCGGCCCCGCAGGCGGAAGTCGCCGAGCTCGTACATGTCCATGTTCAGGTACTGGCTGGTAATGTCCAGGTCGATGTCGCCGGCGCCCACGAGGTGGCAGAACAGCGTGTCGGCGCGGAAGTTGCCAGCCGTGCGCAGGTTACCGTAGCCGCGCACAAACAGGTCGTGGATGCGGGGCAGGTGCAGGGTCACTTCCCGGGGCGTGTCGTAGGTGCGCACCCAGTTGCAGCGGCTGGTATTGCGAATAACCAGCTCCCCGTGCTCCACGCGCAGCTTAATGTCTTCCTGCAGATTTTTGCCGGCCCGCACCTCGGCGTAGGTTTCCGCGTCCTGCACCAACGTTACGTCCACGTTGTCGTAGGCCGTTATAACCTCGAAGGAGGCCAGCTCCCGCCGCTCGGTTACCACCTTGCCGGTGCTTTTGAGGCAGTCCGTTTCGTGGCCTTCCCCGCAGCCGCCCAGCAATAGGGCCCCGGCGGCAAAGGCCCCAACACGTAAAACCCGGCAGGGGCGCTTAACTTGCGGCCAAATGGTACTTCGAAACATCTTTACGCTATGAACCTGACGGGCAAGATAGCCATTCTGACGGGCGTCAGCAAAGGAATAGGCCGGGCTACGGCCGAGGCCCTGCTGGCCAAGGGCGCCATCGTGGCCGGCTGGGGCCGCACTGCGCCCGAAGGCCTGACCCACGAGCGGTTCCAGTTTTTCGAGTGCGACGTGCGCGACGAAGTGGCCGTGCAGGAAGCCTACGTGAATACCCGCCGGGAGCTGGGGGCCGAAATTCACGTGCTGGTCAACAACGCCGGCCTGGGCATTGCGGGGGACGTCGACGGGTTTTCGTCCGCCGACTGGAAGCTCATGTTCGACACCAACGTGCACGGCACTTTCTACTGCACTCGGGCCGTGCTGCCCCAGATGAAACTGCAGCAGGAAGGCCACATCATCAACATCAGCTCCATTGCCGGCACCACCGGCATCGAGAAAATGGCCGGCTACTGCGCCACCAAGTTTGCCGTGCGGGGCTTTTCGCAGTCGTTGTACAAGGAAGTGCGGAACGATGGAATCAAGGTCACGTGTTTGTATCCCGGCTCGACGCAAACCAACTTCTTCGACGATATTCCCGGTACCGAGGCCAACGCCTCGATGATGCAGCCCCAAGATATTGCCGATACCATCATTTACGCGCTGGAAACGCCCTTCAACTTCCACCTCGTGGACATTGAAATGCGCCCCTTGCAGCCAAAAAAATAAAGAATTGTCATTGCGAGGAGGTGCCACGAAGCAATCCGTCCTCTGCGCAGTACGACCTGCTCTTCTCCCAGACAGTCCTAAGTGGTAGGGCGTATCAGAATAGAAGGCTAGGTGCATTTCAGAGGACGGATTGCTTCGCTTTGCTCGCAATGACACGCTCATTCTATGGTTGAAGTACAACAGCTCAGCAAAATCTTCGGGGCCCAGGCCGCTGTGAATGATATTTCCTTCTCCGTGGGCAAGGGCGAAATCCTGGGCTTTCTAGGTCCCAACGGGGCGGGCAAGTCCACGACGATGAAGATGGCCACGGGCTATTTGCCACCCAGCCACGGCACGGTGAAGCTGGAAGGCTACGACGTGCAGACCGACCCGCTGGAAGTGCGCCGCCGGGTGGGCTACTTGCCCGAGCACAACCCGCTCTACCTGGATATGTACGTGCACGAGTACCTCGAATTCATCGGCTCGGTGCACGGCCTCAAGGGCCAGCCGCGCCGCACCCGGGTGCAGCAGATGGTGGATAGGGTAGGGCTGGGCCGGGAGCAGAACAAGCTTATCGGGGCCTTGTCGAAAGGCTACCGGCAGCGCGTAGGGCTGGCCCAGGCTCTGATTCACGACCCCGGCGTGCTGATTCTCGACGAGCCCACCACCGGCCTGGACCCCAACCAGATTGGCGAAATCCGCACCCTGATCCGGGAGCTGGGCCAGGACAAGACCGTCATCTTCAGCACGCATATTTTGCCCGAAGTCACGGCCCTGTGCAGCCGGGTGGTCATCATCAACCGCGGGCAGCTCGTGGCCGACTCGCCCGTATCGGAGCTAGGCGCTAAGGCCGCCGGCGAAACTATCATCCGTGCTGAGTTCGAGCAAGCCATTGACGTGGCGCCGCTGCGGGCCTTGCCCGGTATTCTGGGCGTGGAGGCCGAAGCCGGCAACCGCTATCGAATCCGGGCCGCGGCGGGCACGGATATGCGCGGCGCTATTTCCCGCCTGGCCGCTCAGCAGGACTGGATATTGCTGGGCCTACGGCAGGAAGAGCAGTCTTTGGAGCAGGTGTTTCAGTCGCTGACGAAGTGATATGCTGCATTTCTACTGAACGTCATGTCGAGCCCAAGCGAGGAATCTCGCGTGCTGAGGTTGTAGTAGCAATCTAATTACCATTGCACGCGAGATTCCTCGCAGGCTCGGCATGACGGGCAACTTTTACCAGAAGTACTTAATCAGCACATTCCCCGATGCTAGCCATCCTTCGCAAAGAATTCAACGCCTTCCTTAGCTCCCCGGTGGCCTACGTGGTTATCGGGGTGTTCCTGGTCGCTACCGGCCTGTTCGTGTGGGTCTTTCCCGACAGTTCGGTGCTGGACTACGGCTATGCCGATTTGCAGACGCTGTTCAACATGGCCCCCTGGATTTTCCTGTTCCTGATTCCGGCCATTACCATGCGCACCTTCGCCGAGGAGAAAAAGGCCGGCACCATCGAGCTGCTGCTCACCCGCCCGCTCACCGACGGGCAGATAATCGGCGGGAAGTACCTGGCCTGCCTGCTGCTGGCTTTGCTGGCCCTGGTGCCCACGCTGCTCTACTACTACTCGGTGTACCAGCTCGGCAACCCCATCGGCAACATCGACTCGGCCGCTACGGTGGGCTCGTACATTGGCCTGGCGCTGCTGGCGGCGGTGTTTGCGGCCATCGGCATCTTTGCCTCGGCCATCACCCGGGACCAAATCATTGCCTTCCTGGTAGCTGTAGTCGGCTGCTTTCTGGTGTACTCCGGCTTCGACTCCCTGGCCTCGGTCTTTGATGGGGCCCCGGCCTACTACATCAGCCAGCTCGGCATTGCCGCCCACTACCGCGACATCAGCAAGGGCCTCATCGACTCCCGCGACCTGACCTACTTCCTTAGTCTGATTGCCGGCCTGCTCGTAGCCACCCGATTGGTGCTCCAAAGCCGCAACTGGTAACCAAGTAAGAACGAATTCCCCTCCTTCCTTTAAGGAGGGGTGCCCGAAGGGCGGGGTGGTTCAGTCGTTGTTTCAACGAACGACACCTACTCTAATTCCCTAGCTCTAGCCAACCACCCCGGCCTTCGGCCACCCCTCCTTAAAGGAAGGAGGGGAGCTGCTAGCTCTCCTAGCTCCAATAGCTCTAAAAAATAGCCGCCACTCTATGGCTTCTGCTACACCCGACATTTCTGCTCCCGCCGCTTCCCGCCGCCGCCGCGACCTGCTCCGTTTTGGGGCGGTAGTCGGGGCGCTGCTGCTGCTCAACTTCCTGGGCCAGCAGTTCTTTTTCCGCCTCGACCTTACCCAGGAAAAGCGCTACACCATGGCCCCGGCCACCAAGCAGCTGCTCGAAAATCTGAAGCAGCCCGTGACGGTGACGGTGTACCTCGACGGCGACTTTCCGCCCGGCTTCCGCCGCCTGCAGCAGGCCGTGCGCGAAACGCTGAATGAAATGCAGGTCTACGGCGGCACGAACCTGCACTACGTCTTCGTCGACCCCTCGGCGGCTGGCACTGAAAAGGCCCGCAATGAGTACTATGCTTCCCTGCTGAAGAAAGGGCTGCGGCCGACCAACCTCGGGGCCAACGAGAACGGCAAGCGGGTTGAGAAAATCATCTTTCCCTGGGCCACGGTAGCGGCCGGCGGCAAGGAAGAGCAGGTGCTGTTGCTGCGCGGCAACCAGGCCGCCCCCTCCGACGTGCGCCTCAACCAAAGCATCGAGGGGCTGGAATACGAGCTGGCCAGCGCCGTGCGCAAGCTCAACCCCGGCCAGCGCAAGCGCATCGGCGTGCTCGAAGGCCACGGGGAGCTGAGCAACGCCGAAGCCGGCGACATCATCGGCTCCTTGCAGCAGTACTACGACGTATTTCGGGTGGATTTGCGCAAAACCCGGCCTCAGGATTTGCGCACACTCAGCGCCATCATCGTGGCCAAGCCCGCCACGGCCTACACCGAGCCCGAGAAGTTCAAGCTCGACCAGTTCATTACCCAGGGCGGCAACGCGCTGTTCTTCGTGGATGCCATGCGCGTGAACCTGGACAGCGCCAACCGCGGCGGCATGCTCTCTTTCCCACTGGATTTGAACCTGGAAGACCAGCTCTTCAAGTACGGCGTGCGCGTCAACCCCGACCTGCTGCTCGACCTTAACTCGGGCGTCATTCCGCTGGTGACGGGCACCGAGGGCGACAAACCCAAGGTGGAGCCCATGCCCTGGCAGTTTTACCCGCTGATCAACTCCTTCAGCAAGCACCCCATCACCCGCAACCTCGACGCGGTGTACACCAAGTTCGTCAGCACGATTGATACGGTAAAAGCCGCCGGCATCCGCAAAACGCCGCTGCTGTTTACTTCCCGCTACACCCGGGTGCTGCCCGCGCCCGTGCCCATCAACTTCAACGACGCCCGCCTGGAGCCCAACCAGAAGCTCTACAAGGAAAGCTTCAAGCCGGTTGGCTACCTGCTCGAAGGCCAGTTTAAGTCGCTCTACGCCAACCGCGCCGAGCCCGGCACCAGCACCTTCCTGCCCGCCACTTCGCCCAATGCCAAGCCTTCCAAAGTGCTGGTCATCTCCGACGGTGACTTTATCCGCTCCGAGCTGGACCCCAAAACCGGCAACCCCTACCGCCTGGGCTTCGACCGCCTCGCCAACACCGAATTCGCCAACCGCGAGCTGGTCCTCAACGCCGTGGACTACATGCTCGACGAAAGCGGCCTGATTTCGGTGCGCGGCAAGCAAATCACCCTGCGCCCCTTAGACAAGCTCAAGGTCATCGAGCAGAAAAGCCGCTGGCAGCTGCTGAACCTGGCGGCTCCGTTGGTGCTGTTGGGCGTGTTCGGGGCCGTGCGGGCCTGGCGCCGCAAGCGGCGCTACGCGTCGTTCTAAATACTAACTTGCCCACCTTCCCGTAGCGTTTCCCCAGCCAGCCCACCTAATGTCCGATTTCTTTGAGTCTTGGCCTGTAGATATTGTGGGCCCTGTCTGGAGGGCGGTGGTACTGGTGCCCTTAGGCTTCTTATATCTGCGGCTGCGTTACCGGGAGCAGGATAAGTGGCGGCTGGTGCTGGCGAAAGAGTACCAGAATAGCTACGGCAACGCGGGAAAAGCCCTGGTCGAAAGTGCCATACGAGGAATATTGGTTGTACTCCTGGCGGCCTGGGTTCTAGGCGGGCTTTGGGTGCTCCTGGGGGTATTGTGGCACAGCTATATCAAGTAACAGCCAAATGACTGTAGCACCCTACTCATTGTAATAGCTGCTCAAAGTCGGCAAGGTAGAGGCCGATGAACTCAGAGAAGGAGTGCGCCACTACTTTGTATTTTCCCTCGCACAGCGTATAAATCTCATTGTGCTCGGTTGGGTAAGGGTACAATCGGATGCCGTACTCCATCAGCGAAATAAAGTAGTCGGCAAAGACGTAGCAGGTGTGGGGCTGCACAAGCACGTGCTGCAAGTCGCGGTACCCGGAGCTGTCGGGCCAGTTCGCAAGCTTCCTTTCCACACTTTCAAAGTGCTCCAGAGAGTAGAAGGAAAAGAAGTTCTCGTCCGCCAGGGCGCCGGCCCCGTTAAGCGTCCGGAAATAGTGGGCCAGATCATCCGGCAGTACTAGCTGGGTCGTGGCTCGGAATGCCTCTAGTGCTTCCACCGGGGCCGGGACAGGCAGCTGGAGGGAGGCCGCCTGCCACCGGGCAGCTAGGGCCGCAAGATCATGCATGGGGAGTAGGTTCAGCTGGTTCTTCCACCAACTCCCGCAGCACCTCGGCTTCCCGCTCCAGCCCGGCAATGCGCGCTTCCAGCAGCTTCTGCGGGCCCCGGCCACAGTCGTAGAGTAGGGCAGTTTCCGTCTCACTCTCCAGCAGGGCCAACCAGTTTTCTTCGCGGGCGGGGTGCTTCACGGGGCCGGTAAAGGCCCGCAGGGCGGGCAGGGCCGCGAGGCGGGCCTCATAGGGAGCCGCTTTCAGCCGTAGCTGGTTCAGCTCGTAGCACAGGCGGCCCGCGTGGTGCTCACAGTAGGCCAGGCGGGACTGCAACGGCTCCGGTTCGGGTGGGGGCAAAGGCAGCGGTGGAGGAGCAGGCCGGTTACCGGCCGGGTCGTACACCAGCCCCAGCGTGGCCAGGGTAAGCCGAATCAGTTGACCAGCCGTGCCCAGTGGCCAGGAACGGTGCACGCCCTCGGCCAAGGCTACACTGTTGCGGGATATGCCCAGCCAACTGCCCATCATTTGTTGCGAAAGCCCCAGTTTCGCCCGAATCTCATCAGCCATATATCAGTAAAAAGCTAAAACGCGTTGAAACACATTTGCCTGAAACAATCTAAAGTGTTTCAGGCAAATGTGTTTCACTATGGCCCGCATTATTTTTTAACCTTACAGAATATAAGCCCCTCGGCCTTAGTAGCGAATCTTCTGGTCGGTAACAAAGGCGGCCAGCAGCTCGTGCAGCGACGAGGCCTTGGTTTCGGCTACCAGCTGGGCCGGGTAGGAGGGAGCGGCTGGGTTTACGTAGCCCGTCAGGTACATGAAATCCTCGGGGTGCACCGACTTGAAGCCCATAGACCACTGCGAGAAGTTGCGCTGCTGTATGGGGCCGTCGGCCAGCTTGGTCACGTCGTAGTGGCGCAAATCCCGCTCGATGCGGCCGAAAATGTACTCGACCTCATCCTGCGGGCCTTCCAGTACTTGCACGATGTTCGCGTCGCAGTAGAGCAGCACGCCCGTCAGGTCGTGGCTGTGGTTCCAGGCCCGCGACTGCACGAGCAGGGCTTCGAGCTCGGTTTCACTCAGCGGGGCCGTTACGTTGCTCTGGTAAACGAGGTGGTAGAGAGGGGTAGTAGTCATGCGGTGCAAATCCAAATACGCTCAGTGCAAGTAAGTAAAAAGCTTTCCGGCGGGCACGCAATGGCTGAGCTGGAATAAAATACGCCGGGCCCCGGCCCACACCGTGGCCGGGCGGGCTCCTGAGCCGATAAAGTAGCCGCAAACCCGCCCGGCTAGGGCGCTAGAAAACCCCGCTTGGGTTTCCTATCTTTGTCCTCTACAAAACCCGACAGCCAACCCCGCCTATATGAAGTTTATCGTATCGTCTTCCGCCTTGCTCAAGCAGCTGCAGAGCATCAACGGCGTGGTGACCAACAACCCCGTAGTGCCGATTCTAGAGAACTTTCTCTTTGAAATCGAAGATGGCAAGCTGACGATTACGGCCTCCGACCTGGAGACCAGCATGATTACCGAGCTGCCCGTGGAAGCCCGCGAGAGTGGCCGCATTGCCGCCCCGGCCCGCATCCTGCTCGATACCCTGAAGAACCTGCCCGACCAGCCCGTGACCTTCACCCTGGACGAGGAAACCTATACCATCGAAATTGCCTCGGCCAACGGCCGCTACAAGCTGGCCGGCGAAAATGCCACCGACTTCCCCCGCGTGCCGGTCGTAAAAGGCTCCTCGCCGATTGAGATTCCCTCCTCGTCCTTGCAGCGGGCCATCAACAAGACCATCTTCGCCGTCAGCACCGACGAGCTGCGCCCGGCCATGACCGGCATCCTCGTGCAGTTGGCCGACGCCCAGGTCACCTTCGTGGCCACCGACGGCCACCGCCTGCTGCGCTACCGCCGCTCCGACGTGGGCGCGGGCCAGACGGCCAACCTCATTATTCCGCGCAAGGCCTTTAATCTACTGAAAGGTGCCCTGCCCTCCGAGGCAACTACCGTGCGCGTCGAGTTCAACAATTCCAATGCCTTCTTCAGCTTCAACCAGATGCGCCTCGTGTGCCGCCTGATTGATGAGCGCTACCCCGACTACGAAAACGTAATTCCGGTGAGCAACCCCAACAAGCTCATCATCAGCCGCGCCGAGTTCCTCAACTCGGTGAAGCGCATCATGATCTACTCGAACAAGACCACCCACCAGGTACGCCTGCGCCTGGCCGGTTCCGAGCTAACCATTTCGGCCGAAGACCTCGACTTCAGCAACGAAGCCAACGAGCGGCTGGCCTGCCAGTACGAGGGGGAGGACATGGAAATCGGCTTCAACGCCCGCTTCCTGGCCGAAATGCTCTCCAACATCGACTCCGAGGAAATCACCCTGGAGCTGAGCACTCCCAACCGCGCCGGCCTGCTCATGCCCACCGTCGCCGACGACAACGAGAGCATTCTGATGCTGGTGATGCCGGTGATGCTGAACAACTACGTGTAATTAATGTGCTGCTGTGCTAATGTGGGGAATGTGCTGAATAAGTTAATTCATTTCTCACATTCAACCACATTAGCACATCAGCACATTCCTCTCACATTTGCCAACTCAAAATCATCTGTCATCCTGAGCTTGCGAAGGACCTTATCACACTAGAACGAATCGGTTTAACGACTCTCGTTCAACAGGTATAAGGTCCTTCGCAAGCTCAGGATGACACACTTTTTTACCAGAACATCCTTCCGATGAAAAAATCTGAAATCCGCTTCAGCATTGCCCTCGACGATAAGAAAGTGCCCGAGGCCATCAGCTGGACGGCTACCGACGCGGGTCCTGATATTCACTTTGCCAAGGCCATCAACATTGCCCTCTGGGACCGGGACGAGCGGGGCACGATGAAAATTGACCTGTGGACCAAGGAAATGCCCGTCGATGAAATGAAGCGCTTCTGCGTCGACAACATGGGCTCCATGGCCGAAAGCCTGGTAACGGCTACCAACGACACGGAGATGGCCACCAAGATCCGCAACCTCTGCCGCGAGCTGACCGACTACCTCAACAAGCAGGAGGCCGAGCAGCGCTAAGCCTGAACGATGTAGAGACGCGTATTCGCGTCTCAATCGTTGTTTACTTAGGCGACGTGAGAACATGTCGTTCAACGACGAGACGCAAGTATGCTGTTTCAATAAATAACAGAAAAGCCCCGCCGGACAAATCCGGCGGGGCTTTTTCTATACCTGGGAGCTGGCAAAACCTAGCGGCCGGTTTCGGCCGGCGTAGTCCGGGCCGGGCCGATGGTGGCCCCGCGGCTGCTGGCCGGCAGCGGGTTTTGCACCGATTTGACGAACACGGCATTGGTTTGCTTGGCGTAGTCCTTGTCGTACTTGTAGAAGTCGGCGCGGGAATCGTAGTAGGCACTGTACTGGGAGTTGCTCAGCACGGCACGCAACTCCTGGTCCCGTTCCCGGCACACGGCCCCGCACTGCTCATCGATGAGGCGGGGGTTGCCGGCGTTTTTCTGCTCAATGGCGGCCATCTTGGCCACTTTGTCCTCGTTGATGGCCCGCAGGCGGGTCGACTGGTAGCCGTTCAGGCGCAGGTCACGGGCCATCTGGTCGGAGAGGCGCTTGGCGCGCTCCTGCACCGGGTTGAGGCGGGCAGAAGGCTTGGTTTGATCCTGCGGCTGCACTATAGCGGGCTTCTTCTGAGCCTGAGTTCCCAGCGTAGCGGCCAGAATCAGCGCGGCGGTGGCAAGTTGATTTCTCATGGTATAGAAGCGGTTAGATTAACAAATGAAAGGCTGCCAACTGGCTGAAGCAAGCACCCCAGCACCCGGCAGATGTCATTAACTAACGAAAAACTATGCCAGGGAGTTCGGGGTAATGTGCTCAGGGGCTAATGTGGGGAATGTGGTTGAATGTGAGGAATGAGGGGGAATGTGTCATGGCGAGCTTGCGAAGCAATCCGTCCTTTGAAATGTACTGAGGCTCCTAAAGCGAAAAGCCCTTTCCTGTTTGGTACAGGAAAGGGCTTTCTGGGTAAAGGCTGTGACTACCGGCGGCGAGGGTGCATTGCTTCGCAACGACATATTCCCCAAGCATCAGCACATTCTCCACCTCAGCACATTAGAAGCTGTTTTTCCACATCATCGACTCCACGGGCTTGTCGGTGCGGTCGTTGTATTTGGCGTTGGCCTTGCGGTTGTAGAAGGTTTGCACGTCGCCCTGCACGGCGAAGTAAATGAGCTGGCCGATGGGCATGCCGGCGTAGACGCGCACTTGCTGGGTGACGGAAATTTCCAGGGTCCAGGTGTTGCAGAAGCCCACGTCGCCCTTGCCGGCGGTGGCGTGAATATCAATGCCGAGGCGGCCCACGCTCGACTTGCCTTCCAGGAAGGGCACCTGGGCGTGGCTTTCGGTATACTCTTCCGTGACGCCCAGATACAGCACGCCGGGCTGAAGCACGAAGCCTTCCTCGGCCGGGATTTCGAACACGTCGATTTCGTTGTGCTTGCGCGCATCCAGCACTTTGTCGCGGTAGGTGGCCAGGTAGCGGCCCAGGTGCACATCGTAGGAGTTGGTGCCCAGGCAGCTGGGGTCGTAGGGCTCAATAACGATGTTGCCGCGCTCAATCTCGGCCAGGATCTGCTGATCGGTAAGAATCATGGAAGGGGAAGTTGTTGATTGCTGGTTGTTAAATGTTGATTGTTGGACAGTTATGATTGGCGAATAGGGAAGACTGCCGGGGGCGTGAGCAATCAACAATCAACTCCCAGCAATCAACAACTAACAATCAGCCCTACTCCGGGTCGTCTTCGTCGCCGTAGCGGTCCTGGGGTAGGGAGTTGGCGGGGCGCTTGCGCGGGCGGCTGGCATCGGTGGGCTGCCGCTCCTCCAGCTCCTCGGCCAGGCCGTCGAGGCGGGCGCGCAGGTCGGGCAGCACGTTGGCAATAATGTGGAACAGCAGCAGCGTCGACACGGCCGAGAGCAGCAGGGCCAGGTAGTCGACCCAGTCGTGGCGCACGGAGATGTCCAGGGGGCGCACCGAGGGGCCGGCAGCCGCCCGCAGGGAGCCGACTGGCGTTTCGGGCTGGGGCGTGGGGTCTTCGGCTACCGTGGCAGTCGTGGTGGGAATGGCGTCGATGTCGGCGGGCGGCACGGCGGCTTCGTCCACGGCCACGTCCTCGGGGTTGGGGTCCTCGGAGGCGTTGAACTGGGCCGAGGCCTGCTTGATGTTGCGCTGCAGGGAGCGAATCAGGGCCACCCGCTCGTCGCGGGGCAAGACCCGGATAAAGAACTCGAAGTTTTTGTCGATCAGCAGGGCGTTGAGCTGCTTATCAAACTCGGCCAGGTCGGTGCGGCCCTTGCCGAAGCGGTTTTTGAACCGCTCCGACACGTCGTTGTAGTTCAGAAACAGCTTGCGCAGGTTGGCGTTGCCGCCGAAGCCGTCGAACTGCTTGCGAGCCTGGTGGCTGCGCAGCGTAACCGGGAACTTGTTGCGGGTAAACGACTTGTCGTACACCGTTTCCATGGTCCGGAAGTTGAGCTCGTCCACGGTACGGTCGAAGAGGCGCTTGTTGGCCGCGGCCGGGGCTTCTACCTGGGCATGCAAGGGGCCCAGGGAGGCGACAAGCAGGAAAACAAGGGAGAACAGAAGGCGAAATGGGCGCATGGCGGCAAGGCAGATTCGCCGCAAAGGTAACCAGTTGCCGCCGTGGTTCGGAAAACCCGGGAAAAAACTGTGGATTTTGACCCGGCAGCCCTTGTTGAGAGGCAAACCAGCATCTTGCGCCGGGGCTACTGGGCGCTCAACCCGGCCGTTACCGGGCGCCGGAAGCTGGCGTTGCCTTCGGGCTGAGTGGCCTTGCGAAAAGCCTTGGTGCTCCACTCGCTCACTTCCCCGGCCTGCACCACCCAGAGGTGGCGGTGGGCATCCATCTGCAGCAGGCCCGGGGCCGTGGCAGCGCCGGCCAGCGTCAGGGCGTGCAGCAGCTGCGGGGTTTCAATCTTGTCGGTGGTGGTGGCGGGTTCCAGGCCGGCCAGCTCCCCGCTGGGCTGGGCGGGCAGCAGCAGCAGGCCCATGGCCGTGGCAAACACGTGGCCCTGCCCGGGCACGTAGGTCACGCTGTAAATATCGTTGCCGGGCCGCCCGATAAAGCGCACCGTGGGCAGATGCTCCTCGCCGGCCTCGGCCGCGCCGGGACGGGCAAACACGCTGATGCCCGAGGACATGACGACCCAGACGTTGCCGCGGTTGTCGGGCAAAAGCTTCTCGACGATGTTGTCGGGAATTTCGTGGTTGGCCACGCCCTCCTCGTTGTAGCGCGTCCAGCGCTGGTGCTGCCAGCGGTGCAGGCCCAGGTTAGTAGCCAGCCACACCGAGCTGTCGGCCGTGACCAGGCCCGCGTTGATGGTTGGGATGCTGAGCTGGCTGAGCAGGTGGCCGTGCTGGAGCTGAAACACGCCGTAGCCGGCCGCCCCCACCCAGATGGTGCCGGCCGCGTCCTGCACCAATGTGGTAATGGGCGCCTGGGCGGCCGTTTCGGCGGCGGGCAACGGCTGAGCCTGCCAGGTAGCGGTGGGCAGCTGCCGCAAACCCTCCTGAGTGCCCAGCCACAGCAGCGTATCGGTGGCCAGGGCGCAGCGGATGAGGGCCGGGCTCTGGTAGCGGCGCACAAACTGCCGGCCCTGGCGCTGGTAGATGCTGTGCTCGGTAATAAGGTAGGTGGTTCGGCCGGCGCTGAGCAGAGCCACCGGCCGCTCCTGGCTTTCCAGGGCGTAGCGCCGGGGCGGGCCGGCCCACAGCGGCGGGGCCGCCGTCAGCAGCAGGAGCAGCAGACCAAGGGCCAGGGGGCGGAATACGCGGGCGGAAATGGGGGCAGGATTCATCAGGGACAAGCAGGCTAGACCAGGGGCCAAAGGTAGAGTGCCCGGGCCAGGCTGTTTGTAATCATTGCGTTACCAAATACCGGGGAATATGGGCATTCCTTAATGCAGAGGTGACACTGCTCTAACCTCGGCTTCACAGCAGACGCCCACTTTTACGGCCACAACCGCTGCCCTCCGGCAGCGCAACCAAATCCCATTTTCATCCCCCATGAAAGCAAAACTTCTACTGAGCACGGCGCTGCTGGCCCTGGCTGGGGCCGCCCCGGCTCTAGCCCAAACGGCCCAGACCAGCAACGTCATTATGTACATCGGCGACGGGTTCGGGCTGGCGCCCAAGACGGCCGCCCGCATGGCCATGGGCCAGGGCTCCACGGGCAAGCGGTTCAACACCGACGCCAACTTCCAGGTGCTGGCCCTGGATAAGCTTAAGTACAACGCCACCGTCACGACCCACTCGCTGAACTCCTGGATTACGGACTCGGCCCCGGGCGCCTCGGTGTACGCCTGCGGCAAGCGCGGCAAGCAGGACAACGAGGTTATTTCCCTGGACCCCGCCACCGGCCAGTCCATTGAAACCATCCTGGAGGCGGCCAAGCAGCAGGGCTTCGCGGTGGGCATCGTCAGCACGGCCCGCATTACCCACGCCACCCCAGCCGCCTTTGCCAGCCACATCTGGTACCGCGACCTGGAAGACTACATTGCCGCCCAGTACATTGCCGCTTCCCAGACCCAGTACGAGGCCATCTTCAACTCCAGCCCCACCGCCTCGTTCCGCTACACCGCCGCCCGCGACTGGGCCCTGCCCACGCCCAAAGTAGGCGTGGAGCTGGACGTGGTGCTCGGGGGCGGCTCCCGCCACTTCCTGCCCCGTAACGTGGCCAGCACCTACGAAATCATCCGGGACGCGGCCGGCAACCCCATTACTGACCCCGCTACCAGCGCCCCCGCCACCCTGGGCCGGGGCCGCCGGGCCGACGACGTGGACCTGGTGAGCTACGCCGTAACCCAGCGCGGCTACAACTTCGTGAATAGCCGCGACGCGCTGAATGGCCTCAATCTGAGCGAGTACTCGGGCGCCAACGGCAAGAAGCTGCTGGGCCTCTTCAACGCCTCGCACGTGAACTACGAGCAGGACCGGCAGACCAGCGCCCCCTGGGAGCCTTCGTTGGCCGAAATGACCCAGGCCGCCATCCGCGTATTGCAGGCCAAGAGCAACGGTAAGGGCTTTTTCCTGATTGTGGAAGCCGGCCGCATCGACCACCTGGAGCACGCCAACACCGGCGGCATCAGCGTGGTGGCCGGCACCAACGGCAACCAGTACACCGTGGATTCCGACAAGCCCGCCTACGTGGGGGGCGGCGAGGCCAACTACACCGCCACGCCCAGCACCGCCCGCACCAGCAACGTGTACGCCTCCGACTACATGATTAAGGAAGTAATGGCCTTCGACTACGCCGTGGCCGAAGGGCGGGCCTTCATGAACACGGCCAGTAACGGCCGCACCCTCATCTTCAGCACCTCCGACCACGAGTGCGGCGGCTTCGCCGTCACGGGCCTGCACGACGAGGCCGACGCCCAGCAGAACGGTACCAAAATCCGGACCTACTCGGGGCAGATTACCAAGTCGGTGGCCACCGAGGCCGGCTACGCCACGCCCACCAACCTGGTGCGCGGCGACGGTGGGGCCGGGGGCTGGTTCCCGAGCTACGTCATGACCAGCTTCCAGGGCAAGGACTACCCCACGCCGGCCTCGCCCACGGGCCGCCGCATCGTGGTGGCGTACGGCTCCAACCCGCTCACCAACGGCAACGGCACCCGGGCCAGCAACGGGACTACTACCCAGGGCGGCACCCCCGGCAACCACACGCCCCAGGACATCTGGGTAGGCGCCGAGGACAACACCAACTCCCACGCCGCCCGCATCAGCGGCCAGGGCCTGCTCGACAACACCGCCCTGACCGGCATCATGGCCAACTTCCTGGGCCTGTCGACCTTCGAGCAACTCCTGCTCAGCGCCCGCGCCGAGACGCCCGGCACTCCCGGCCTTGGTTTGCAGCTGAGCCCCGTGCCGTTCAAGGACCAGTTCACGGTATCCTTCGCCGTGGCCGCCCCTTCCAACGTGAGCGTGGAGCTCTTCAACGAGCTGGGTCAGAAAGTCCGCACCGTGGTAGCCGAGCAGAATTTCCGCAGCGGCTCCCACAGCGTGCCCGTGAATGGTGCCGGCCTGCCCGGCGGCGTCTACATCGCCAAGGTGGCGGTCAACGGCCAAGTGGTTTCGCAGAAGACCATCAAGCTGTAGGCCGTTGTTGCGCCTGTCATCCTGAGCCCAGCGAAGGACCTTCCTCACCTCAGTGACACGCTTAATTAATTGTACAAAGCCCTTTACTACCGGCGTAGTAAAGGGCTTTTTTGCGTTGGTACAGGCAGCAGTGGGGTAGGTGAGGAAGGTCCTTCGGCTCCGCCTCAGCATGACAGACGGAAGGAGGCGGTTCAGAACAGAAAGCTGCATAGGAGTGTAGAGACGCATAGTTGCGTCTCAATCGTTGCTGATGTTACAACGATTGTCGTTCAACGACGAGACGCAAGGTTGCGTCTCTACATCGTTCTGACGGCTTCTGAGGCGGCCCGGCCGCTCCTCTTGCTTTTCGCCCCGCCAAGGTTGGCTCCAGACCTTCCCAAGCCCCGCTACTTGCTCCCGCACTGATGGAAAATGCACGCGCTGACGTGTAGGAGGCTCGCGCTGAGGTGTTGAAAGCTCGCGCCGACGTGTGGAAAGCTCACGGGAAGGTGTCGGAGGCAGCGGAGGACGTGTAGAATGCACGCGCCGAGGCTTCATAGGCTCGCGCCGACGTTTCGAATGCACGCGCTGAGGTTCCTACCACAGTTGCCGACGTTCCTACCGCTCGCGCCGCGCCTTTTACCGCCCTTGCCGACGTTTCGGCCACCCGCGGCCGGGCTTTGAAGGGAGTTGCCGGGGTTGCGGAGGGAAGCGGTGGCGCTTCGGAGGCTCGCGGCGGGTAATGCGGGGCTCCGGGCCCGACTAGCGCTAAGCAAAACGCCGCGGCCCTGGGTAGGGTCGCGGTGTTATGGGAGGTGGGGCGGGCGTTGAAGCCGGGGCTACAGGCCGTGGGCTTCGCGCATCGACTCGCGGCAGGCGGTCAGGTACTGGTCTACCAGCTCGTCGGTGATGGCCGTGGACACGAACAGGGCCTCGTACTGGGCGGGGGCCAGGTAGATGCCGCGGTGCAGCATGGCCCGGAAGTAGCGGCCGAAGGCTTCGGTGTCGGAGTGCTTGGCGTCTTCCAGGTTGTGCACCGGCTTGTCGGTAAAGAACACGCTGAACATGGAGCCCACCTGATTCACGGTGTAGTTGAGGCCCAGCTCGGCGGCAATCTGGCGGGTGCCGTCGGCAATGCGGGTGGTAATGCGCTCCAGCTCGGTGTAGAGCTCGGGGTGGTCCTGCAGGTAGGTGAGCTGGGCAATGCCGGCGGCGGTGGCAATGGGGTTGCCGGAGAGCGTGCCGGCCTGGTAGACTTTGCCGGCCGGGGCCACGCAGTCCATGATGTCCTGGCGGCCCCCGTAGGCGCCCACGGGCATGCCGCCGCCGATGATTTTGCCCAGCGTGGTCATGTCGGGGGTGATGCCGTAGAGCTCCTGGGCGCCGCCGCGGGCCAGGCGGAAGCCGGTCATGACCTCGTCGAAAATGAGCACGATGCCGTGCTCGGTGCACAGCTCGCGCAGGCCCTGCAGGTAGCCTTCGGCGGGAGCTACCAGGCCCATGTTGCCCACCACGGGCTCCAGAATCAGGGCCGCTACCTGGTCTTTGTTGGCTTCGATGGCGGCGCGGGTGGCGGCCAAATCGTTGTAGGCCACCGTGATTGTGTCCTGGGCCACGCCCTCGGTCACGCCGGGCGAGTCGGGGGTGCCCAGGGTGAGGGCCCCGCTGCCGGCCGCAATCAGGAAGGCGTCGCCGTGGCCGTGGTAGCAGCCCTCGAACTTGATGATCTTGTTGCGCCCCGTGTAGCCGCGGGCCACCCGGATGGCCGACATGCAGGCCTCGGTACCCGAATTCACCAGCCGCACTTTCTCGATGCTGGGCACCATTTTCTTGATCAGCTCGGCCATTTCGACCTCGCGGCGGGTGGGCGCCCCAAACGAGAGCGAAGCAGGAATGGCCTGCTGCACGGCTTCCAGCACCACGTCGGGGGCGTGACCCAGAATCATAGGCCCCCAGGAGTTGATGAAGTCCATGTAGCGGTTGCCGTCCACGTCGGTCAGCCAGGCACCCTTCGCCGACTGCATGAACACGGGGTGGCCGCCCACGGCGCGGAAGGCCCGCACCGGCGAGTTGACGCCGCCGGGAATGTGGTCTTTGGC
The DNA here is from genome assembly GCF_002797555.1 of Hymenobacter chitinivorans DSM 11115. Taxonomy (NCBI): domain Bacteria; kingdom Pseudomonadati; phylum Bacteroidota; class Cytophagia; order Cytophagales; family Hymenobacteraceae; genus Hymenobacter; species Hymenobacter chitinivorans. Next base: position 1,353,287 of record NZ_PGFA01000001.1, read on the forward strand.
GCGGGTAAACAGCGCGTCGGAAGTGGAGAGGTTGAGGTCGGTGGTCAAAGCTGAATCGTGGGCCATGGGCAGCGGAGGGAAGAGAAGGAGGGAAAAACGAGTAGAAAGAACGTCATGCTGAGCGAAGTCGAAGCATCTCTCCCGCAGTAGTAATCAGTTTACTTTGGCGGGAGAGATGCTTCGACTTCGCTCAGCATGACAGTTACTATTGCAACGTCAGCACGCGAGATTCCTCGCTCTGCTCGGAATGACGGTCTGTACTATAACCTAGCGGAAGCCAACTGGGTTCTGGACTTCCACTTCGAGGCGCTCGAGCTTGGTAAAGGGCACGTACTGGTTGTCGTGGGCGCCGGCGGGGTAGCCGATGCCCTGGAACACGGCGCCCGAAATGGGGCCCGAGGAAGCCAGGTTCTGCTGGAAGCCCGGGCCGTTCTGGTGGAGCTGGGAGCCGAAGTAGTAGAGCAGCTCGAAGCCGGTGAAGGCAAACACCGAGGGCGGCAGGTTCTGGCGCTGGATGTAGAGCTGGCGGAAGCGCCGCACCCCGGGGTTGAGCTTGTCGAGGTACTTGGGGTGCACGAAAAACACGTCCCGGGAGTCGAGCTGGCCCAGGCTGATGCGGGAGTTGTCGAGCCAGGAAGCGTAGGTCAGCAAGGGCAGCCGGGCGCCCTGGGCCTGCAGGACGCCCAGGGTGTAGGGCCCGGCCTTGCGGTGGTCGGAAGCCACGACGAGGTGGCCCACCGTTTTGAGGTCGAGGCCGGCGAAGCCCGCGCCCAGGGATTCTTCCACGTCGGAGTTGACGCGGCGCAATTGCAGGACCTTGCCGCCGAGGGCTTCGTAGGCCGTTTTGTAAGCCTGCCCAAAGGCGGCCTCGTCCTTGGTGTCCTCGTAGAGCACCACGGCCGTGCGGCTGGCGAAGCGGGTAATGGCAAACTGGGCGGCCTGCTTGGCCTGGGTCACGGTGCTGGGCTCGAAGAGGTAGTGCCAGCCGTTGTCCTGCACCAAATCGGCGTCCTGGGAGAGGGGGTTGATGCAGATAATCTGCCGCTGCTGGGCGTAGCGGGCCAGAATCTTGCTGCCCGACTTGTAAATCGGGCCAATAATCATATCCATTGAGGCCAGTTCGGGCAAAGCCAGTACTTGCTTGAGCTGGAGCGTGTCGGCGCCGGTGTCGTAGGAGTAGAGCTGAATGGGGCGGCCCTCGCGCTGCAGCGAGTCCTGGGCCAGGCGCATGCCGGCGTAGAGGTCGGTGACGAACTGGTTTTTGCGCTGCTTTTCCCAGCTCGGGTCGTCAAACTCGAAGGGCAGGAGCACGGCCACGTTGTAGGAGCTTTTCTTCTGGGCCTTGGGCCGGGGCGTGTAGCGGGTCCGGTCGAGGCCGAGCTGGGTCACGAGCTGGTCGAGCGTGCTTTTGTCGGCCTCGGTGTACCAGCCGCCCGTCACGAGCTTATCGGCGTAGGCCCGGCCCACGGCGGCATCCTGGGGGTAATTCTGCAGCAGGGTCTGAAACAGCACCTTGTCCTTGACCCGGGGCAGGTAGGTGGCTTTCATGGCTTCGCGCTCAGCCGGGAGCTTATCGGCCGGAATCTGGCTGAGCACTTTCAGGGCGTTGTCGGCCTCGCCGAGCTCGAAGGAAACCTGGCCCTGCAGGAAAAAGGCTTCGGCAATAGTGGGCCAGGTAGGATACTCGTTGCGCAGCAGGTTGAGCATCTGCTCGGCCTCGGCCCATTTCTTGGCCCGGGTGGCGGCCACGGCATACAGGTAAGCGGCTTCCGGGCCCCGGTCGAACCGGGCGGCGGGCGGCGTAATGGGCTCCAGCTCCTGCATGGCCAGGTCGTAGCGGGCCTGGGCAATGAGGGTTTTGCCGTTTTGGTAGCGCACCTTGGGGTCGGCGGAGCCCATGTTGGCCGGTAGCGGCACCTGGGGCTTCGGCGGGGCTACCGGCGCCGGCTTAGGCGCGGCGGGGGGTGTCGTCGGGGCCGCCGGTTTGGTGGTCGAAGCCGGGGTTTTGGCCGGAGTAGCGGTACCGGGCTTGGCCGGGCCAGCAGTGGTGGTGGCCGGGGTTTTGCCCGGCGTGGCGGCCGGCGTGGCACCCGGGACTTTGCCGGGGGTGGCTACCGGCTTTTTAGCGGCTGGGGCGGTGCTGGTTGGGCGCGGCGCGGTGGGCTTGGGCGTTGGCTGTTGGGCCAGCGCGGCGCAGTAGAAAGAAGAGAGCAGCAGCGTGGCTGCCAGCCGAAAAGCAACAAGATGCCTCATAGCAGAGGGCCGGGGAATTAGTTCGAAGGGGAGCTGCCGGCCAAACCCTCGGCCGGCAACATTCGGGCAAAGGTACGTAGGATCGGGCGGGAAGATGTAGGAGTCCGATTTGGGTTGTATTTTACCCGCCTTATCGGCGGCCGGCCCATACTGCCGCCCCTGCCTTTTCGTTACGAGCCGTATGTCTACTTCCGCCGCTGCTTTTTCCCAACCCGAGCTCCGCCAGCGCCTCAACCTGCTGCTGGTGCTGGGTGCCTCACTCACGCTGAGCGTGGTGCTGGTCGTGTTCCGCGTGTTCCTGACCCACCAGGTATATTTCGTATTCCTGCTCTGGAACCTGTTTCTGGCCTTGGTGCCCTTCGGGCTGAGCACCATGCTGGGGCTGGCCGCCGGGCCGGTGCGGGCCCGGGTGCTGCTGCCGGTGGGGGCCGTGTGGCTGCTGTTTTTTCCCAACGCGCCCTACATCCTCACCGACTTATTCCACCTCGAACCCCGGGCCGGCGTGCCTTACTGGTACGACCTGGCCCTGATTCTGACCTGCGCCTGGAACGGGCTGATGCTGGCCTACGCCTCCCTGCTCGACATGCAAAACCTGGTGCAGCGCCGCCTGGGCGCGGCCGCCAGCTGGGTGTTCGTGGTGGTGGCGTTGCTGCTGAGCAGCTTCGGTATCTACCTGGGCCGGTTTCTGCGCTTCAACAGCTGGGACATTGTGACTAACCCGCTCACGCTCTTCTACGACATTCTGAACCGGGTGCTGCACCCGGCCGCCCACCCGCGCACCTGGGGCGTGACGCTGCTCTTCGGCGTCTTTCTACTCATCGGCTACAGCACCGTGCGCCTGATGGGCCGCCTGAGCACCACGCCGGCCGAATAGCCTCCGCCGGGCTCTGATTTACCGATTCAAGGCTGCCAGCTTATCCACCAGCTCTAGGAGAAAGGCGTTGCCGGCCGCCAGCTCCGCGCTGCGCCGCTGCAATTCGGCCGCCGGCTGCACCCAAGGGCCGGGCAGCAGCTCGTGGCCGTCGTGGTGCAGCATCTGAGCCAGTATGTCGGGCGTGAGTTCGGGGTGGAACTGCAGGCCCACCACCCGGTTGTCGAACCCGAAACCTTGCCGGGCGCAGGCCGCCGACGAACCCAGGGGCCCCGCACCCGCCGGCAGCTCGAAGGTGTCGCCGTGCCAGTGCAGCACGGTCAGGGGCTGGGTGAAATGGCTGAACAGGGGCTGCCGTGTAGCGGCCGGGTCGGGGGCCAGGGGCCAGAACCCGATTTCCAGGTCCGGATTACGGTACACCGTTGCGCCCAGGGCCTCGGCCAGCAGCTGGGCGCCCAGGCAGATGCCCAGCACCACCTTGCCCGCCCCAATAGCCGCCCGGATGCCCGCTTTTTCGGCCCGTAGCCACGCATACTCGGCTTCCTCGTGCACGCCCATCACCCCACCCAGCACCAGCAGCCAGTCGTAGTCGGCCGGGGCGGGAAACTGTGGGTCGGGCTCGTAAAGGCGGGTGTAGGTCCAGGGGTGGCCGTGGCGGGCCGCCCAGTCGAGCAGGATGCCCGGCGTTTCGAAAGCCGCGTGCTGGTAACAGTGAATTCGCATGGCTAGCGCAGGTCGTCGTGTTCGAGGTAAAGGCTGTGGCTAACCCGGCGGGAGCTTGGTTTTCCGCCCGCGGCGGGCCGCAGCCGCAGTTCCTGCCCGGCTTGGAGGGGGAGCTTGGCCGCTTTTATGAAAAATACCTGCAACGGCGGCTCGGGCCGGCCCAGGATGCCCACCCGGCTTTGTTCCCGCAGCTGCACTACCTGGTCGAAATCGGGCCGGCCGGCCACGCGGTGTACCACAAACTGCTCGAAGCCCTGGCCCAGCAGCAGCAGAGCCGGCCGGGGGTGGGCCTTGGGATTGAGCTGCTCGAAGTAGAGCACCTGCTTGATGCGCACCGTAAGCTGGCGGGCAATGGGCGTGCCGCCCCGCTCGAAATGCCCGCGGTAGAGCGTGGCCCGAAACGGCCGGGGCTGCTGCACCAGCTCGGGCAATACAAACGGCTCGGGCTCCAGGGTGTACACCGTTTCCTGGGGAAAAAGCTGGCGGCTGGCCCGGTACGACGTTTGGGCCGAGTCGCCGAGCTCCAGTTCCAGCACCACCTGGTAGTTGTGCGGACTGTGAAACATGGGTAGGTGAGAGGCAAACACCTGCTGGGTGCCGAAGATCAGCATGCCGTGGGTGCTGGGCCGGTCGGGAGTGGGGCTGGCAGCGGGGGAGTAGAGGTGCTGGGCTTGGGTGGCAAGGCAGCAGATGAGGAGCAACGCGGTAAGAATGGCGCGGGGCCCAACCCGGAGCGGGTTCACAAGCATTTGTCAGAAGGGACAACGGGGGATTGCCAATAAGCGGCACCATGGCAAAGATACGCCCCGGCGGGAGTTCAGACCTAGCCAGTTGGGCAATTCGGAAATAAAGGCCGTTGAGCCGGTGCCACGGTCCAGTTTACTCAGCAGAAAGCCGTTTCTTGCCGCCTATATTCAGTATATCCTATGAAACTGCCTTCCCTGCAACACCTGGTGACCGAAGCGGACCGGGTGGTGCGCCGTTTTCCGCTCACGTTGCTCTGCGCCCTGGTTTTGTGCGGGGCGGGTATCTTTACCATCAGCCTCGATTATCGGGAGGAGCAAAAACTCGACTGGCTATTCCCGCTTTTCTCCACGGCCGGGCTGGGCCTGACGCTGACGCTCAGCACGGCGCTGGCCGCCGAGCGTTACCGCTGGACCACGCCCGGCAAGCGGGCGGCCCTGCTGGGAGCGGTGAGCCTGCTGGGGCTGTGGTACGCCACCTGCCCGCCCCAGCCCGACCTGGTGTGGGGGCTGCGGCTGTTCGTGCTGCTGGTGGCCTTGCACCTGCTGGTAGCCGTGGTGCCCTACCTGCCTGAGCTGCGCCGCGAGGCCGATACGCCCGGCTTCTGGCGCTACAACGAAACCCTGTTTCTGCGTATTCTCACCGCCGGCCTCTACTCGGGCGTGCTGTACGCCGGTTGTGCCCTGGCGCTGGTGGCTATCCAGAACTTGTTTGAAGTCAGGCTTCCCCACAACATCTACGGCTACTTATTTACGGTGCTGGCCACGGTGTTCAACACCTGGTTTTTCCTGGCCGGCGTGCCCCAGGACTTTGCCGCCCTGGAACAGGAAGCACCGTATCCCAAGGGCCTGAAGGTTTTTACCCAGTTTGTGCTCCTGCCGCTGGTGGTGCTGTACCTGGGAATTCTCTACGCGTACCTGGCCCGGATTCTGGTGCAGTGGGAGTTGCCCAAAGGCTGGGTTTCGTTGCTGATTCTGGCCTTTTCAGTAGCCGGTATCTTTGCTTTGCTGCTCATTCACCCCATCCGCGACGCGGCCGAAAATACCTGGATCCGGACTTTCTCCCGCTGGTTTTACCGGGCGTTGCTGCCGCTGCTGGGCTTGTTGGTGGTGGCCATCAACACCCGAATCCGGGCCTACGGCATCACCGAGGAGCGGTACTACGTGCTGGTGCTGGCCGGGTGGCTGGCCCTCATGCTGGGGTATTTTCTCTGGCGACAGGGGCGGGGCATCATCTGGATTCCGGCGTCCCTGGCGGTAGTGGCTTTGCTTACCCTGCTGGGGCCCTGGAGCGCCTCGGCCGTGGCCGAACGCAGCCAGCAGCACGAACTGTTGCGCCTGGCCGCGCAGTACAAGCTGCTGCAGAACGGCAAGCTGGATTCGGCCGGAGTGCGGGTACCCAAGCTGCCGCTGGCGGCCCGGAAGCGGCTTACATCCATCTTCGAGTTTTTTACGGACCGGCAGGCCGTGGACCAGCTCCAGCCCTTTTTCACCGCTTCCCTGCAGCTGCCCGACTCCGTGCTCAAGCAGAGCCGTCACGAGCAGGAAAACTGGCAGACTGACCGCCTGTTTGCCCTCAGCCACCTTGAGCGGGCAAGCCGCTTTTACTACGGCGACGAGGACACGAATAACAGCATAACTATAGCCTCCTTTTATAGCGAGCAGCGCACGGCCCAGGCACTGGGCCAAGGGCGCTATTGGTTGAGCGCGCTGGAGCACTACCCCCAAAACAACAACGATACGCTCGGCCTATACCAGTTGGCGGAAGGCTCTTTTCGCCTTCGCAGCACGGGCGGGCAGCGGCAACTGCGGCTGGAAAAGCTCCAAGGCAATGGCCAGTGGCAGTTGCTGCTGACTGCGCCCGTCGGAGCCCTGGCCGATTCGCTGGCGCGGCAACATGCTAAGAATACGGAGAATAACGTCGAGGGTGTACCGCTTCCGCCCTCGGAATTATCCCTCACGGCCCGGGGAAACCAAGCGGTGCTGCATCTCTATCTGAATTACTTGATGCGTCAAACCAGGCAGGACAGCACTGCATTTGAATACCGGGGCCAGGCATTACTGGAGCTAACGAAGTAACGCTGGCTTCGCGCTAGTGCGTTCCGGCCCCGGTTTTCAGCCCGTAGAACAGGTACAGCAGAAACAGCGTGCTGCCCAGTAGCAGGCCAAACAGCCCCCAGCGCAGGGCGTAGCTTACGGGCGAAGTGCCGGCCGTCCGCCGCAAGCCCGGCCAGGCCATCCACAAGCTTACCAAACCAACCAGCAGGGCAATAAAGAGCATCAGCGTCCAGATGTAGGTGACCTGCAAAGGTAAGCGCGCCACCAATACCCGGCTTTCGGGGCCGGTAGTTCATAGAAAAAGGCTGCCCTGGAACCCCAGGACAGCCTTTTTGCGGACAATAGAATCAACTCACTATTTCACTAGCTCACCAATTCACCGCTATTCCCACTCAATCGTCGCTGGGGGTTTGGAGCTGATGTCGTACACCACGCGGTTGATGCCGCGCACCTGGTTGATGATTTTGTTCGACACGTGGGCCAGGAAGTCGTAGGGGAGGTGGGCCCAGTCGGCCGTCATACCGTCCACGCTGGTTACGGCGCGCAGGGCTACTACCTGCTCGTAGGTCCGCTCGTCGCCCATCACGCCCACGCTCTGAATCGGCAGCAGCATCACGCCGGCCTGCCACACCTGCTCGTAGAGGCCAAACTCGCGCAGGCCGTCGATGAAAATAGCGTCGGCCCGCTGCAGCAAGTCCACTTTGTGCGGGGTCACGTCGCCCAAAATTCGGATGCCCAGGCCGGGGCCGGGGAAGGGGTGACGGTGCAGAATGTTGTGGGGCAGCTCCAGCGCGTCGCCCACCTGCCGCACCTCGTCCTTGAACAAGGCCCGCAACGGCTCCACGATTTTCAGGTTCATCTTCTCCGGCAAACCGCCCACGTTGTGGTGGCTCTTGATGGTCACGGCCGGCCCTTTCACCGACACCGACTCAATGACGTCCGGATAAATCGTGCCCTGGGCCAGCCACCGGGCACCCTCTACTTTCTGAGCTTCCTGGTCGAATATTTCCACGAAAGTGCGGCCAATGGCCTTGCGCTTGCCCTCCGGGTCACTGATACCGGCCAAAGCGGCGTAAAACTCCGCGGAGGCATCCACCCCGCGCACGTTCAGGCCCAGGTCCTTATAGGAGTGCAGTACGCTCTCAAACTCGTCCTTGCGCAGCAGCCCGTTATTGACGAAAATGCCGTGCAGCCGCGGCCCAATGGCCCGGTGCAGCAGCAGGGCCGCCACCGAGGAATCGACGCCGCCCGAAAGGCCCAGAATCACCTTGTCGTCGGGGCCAATGGTATTTTGCAACGCCAGCACCATGCTATCCACGAAGTGCTCGGGCGTCCAGCTTTGGTCGCAGCCGCAGATGTCGACCACGAAGTTGCGCATCAGCAGCTTGCCCTCGGTGGAGTGCGTCACCTCGGGGTGAAACTGGATGCCGTAGGTCGGCTGGCCTTGCACGTGGTAAGCGGCCACGTCCACTTCCGGGGTGCTGGCAATGATTTCGAAGCCCGCGGGTAGGGACTTAATTGTGTCGCCGTGCGACATCCAGACCTGGGAGCCGCCGGTCAGTTCCCGCATCAGCGGATTGGTGCTGTCGAGGTGGCTGAGGCGGGCCCGGCCGTACTCCCGGATGGTGGCCGGCAGCACCTCGCCGCCGTTCTGGTTGGCCAGCAGCTGGGCGCCGTAGCACACGCCCAGTACCGGCACCTTGCCCAGGTAGCGGCTCAAATCGGGGTTGGGCGCTTCCGGGTCGCGCACCGAGCAGGGGCTTCCTGAAAGCACAACGCCCCGGATATCCTCAGTGAGGTCCGGGGCGTGGGTAAACGGATGAATCTCGCAGTAAACGTTCAATTCCCGAATGCGTCGGGCAATGAGCTGGGTGTACTGGGAGCCGAAATCGAGAATTAAAATCTGTTGAGGCATGCGCAAAGGTACGGACCGGCGCCACGTGCGCAAAACGCTCGGGTGTTATCATTTCACCGGTAGCTTAACATAGCGGCTCTGAAATATTAATGTCACAATTCACTAGTCTGGGTACGGCAAACGACCCGGAAACAGCCCAAAACCGAGCTTAAAATAGGTTTTTTACTATGTAATATCCGTATTGTCAACATCACAGCTACCAATGGTTTAGCCTTTTCTGGGCCGGGCTGTTGACGCATCTTTGAGCATATTTTCGGTTAAAAAAACTCTCCCATGTCCCACACTCTCCGCGTATTTGGGCTTTTCTGCCTGCTCGGGCCCGCCGTTACGGCCCTGGCCCAGACGACGAATTCCAACGCCTCGCTGATTGCGGCCCAGGTAGAAAAGCAGGCTGCCCCGCGCCCCGTGCCCGCCGCCGAAGCCACCCCGGAAGCTCCCGTCACAACCGAGGAGGAGCCGGCCGCTACTCCCGCCGCCGACAGCGCCGCTCCGGCAGTTGAAATGGCTACGCTCACGGGCCGGGTTCTGGACGAGAACCAGAAGCCCCTGGCCGGCGTGGTCGTCTTTATCAAGGATGCCGCGGCCTTTGCCAGCACCGACGCCAAGGGCGAATACCGCCTCGAAGCCCCCACGGGGGTACACACGCTCACCTTCAGTTACGCTGGCTACGAAGATCAGCAGCTGAAAGCCAGCAACTTCTTGCCCGCCAGCGTGCAGCTGCTCCCGGCTGCCAACCGCAAGAAGCTGGAAAAAAGCAGCCGCCACTAGCTGATTGCCACCGTCTGTATTTCTCAAAAGCCCGCGGCCATACCGGCCGCGGGCTTTTGGACGTTTATTCCCCGCCGGCCTACGCCCGAATTTTATCTGCGGTCCAGCCCGCCAAAGTTTCTGAATTACCGTACAAGAGCGTCATTTGCCGGCCGGTCCAGCCGGGTGGCGAGTATTTTTCATCTTACCCCAGTCTGAATGAAATACCTGATCCGTACTGTTGGCAGCCTTGCCTGCGTTGTTTTTCCCCTGGTCGTAGCCGCTCAATCGGCACCCAAAGCCGCGCCCGCCCAAGCCAAGTCGGGGGCCGAGCAAGTAGCCGCCGTAGCCCCGGCCCCGAGCACTGCGGAAGTAGTGAAAAAGTCTGCTGCTCCCGCTAAAAACGCCGTTAAAACCCTCACGGGCTACGTACTCAACGAAGAAGGCAAGCCGCTGGCCGGCGCCACGGTCATTTCCGAGAAGGGCGAAGTCATTACTACCAACGCCGACGGACAGTTCATGATTCAGTCGACGGCGGCCACGCCGGTGCTGCGGGCCAGCTACGCGGGTTACCAGGAAATGCAGCTTCCCATCAATACGCTGCACCCCACAACCTTCCGCCTCGACCCGATTGAGAATTACCAGAAGCAGCTCAAGAAGCAAAGCAAGGCCGCCAACAAGGCCTGGAAGAACTAAAAACCGGCTTTTGGGAAAAATAAATAGCCTGAGTATCTGGCAGTAAATGGCGTCGAGACAAAAATCTTGACGCCATTTGTGCTTTCTGGAAAATAAGCCGCGTATATTTGCAGCGGCGAGTCAGAACGACCAGCTCCTGCTGAACTCCCCCAGGACCGGAAGGTAGCAAGGGTAAGTGGTTGAGCGGTGCGATTTTGGCTCGCTATTTTTTTGTCCTGTCCCCAACGCTTCCGCGTAGCCGCATTTGCCGGCAAACGGTTAGCTTTGGGGCATTCTTTTTTAACCCAATTCCCGCATGAAATTCTTCATCGACACCGCCAACCTCAAGGATATTCAAGATGCCGTGGACCTCGGCGTACTCGACGGCGTGACCACCAATCCGTCGTTGATGGCCAAAGAAGGCATCAAGGGCACCGACAACGTTATGGCTCACTACAAGCAGATCTGCGAAATCGTGGATGGCGACGTATCGGCCGAGGTCATTGCCGTAGACTTCGCAGAAATGGTGCGGGAAGGGGAGATGCTGGCCGATTTGCACCCCAACATCGTGGTGAAGGTGCCCATGACCCGCGACGGGGTGAAGGCCATCAAGTACTTCTCCGAAAAAGGCATCAAAACCAACTGCACCCTGATTTTCTCGGCTGGGCAGGCCCTGCTGGCTGCTAAAGCCGGCGCCACGTACGTGTCGCCCTTCGTGGGCCGCCTCGACGACATCGGGCACGACGGCCTGCTGCTGGTGCAGCAAATCGTGGATATCTTCAGCAACTACGGCTACCCCACCCAGGTGCTGGCCGCCTCGGTGCGCCACGTGCCCCACCTGATTCAGTGCGCTGAGCTGGGCGCCGACGTGGTGACCTGCCCCTTGAACGTCATCACCGGCCTGCTCAAGCACCCGCTCACCGACAACGGCCTAGCCACCTTCCTAGCCGACCACAAGCGGGTCAATTCCTAATTAATGTGCTGATGTGCTAATGTGGGGTGAATGGGCTAATAAGCTAGGCGTCCTATGCACTACCTGCTTGCGTGGCTTAATTCATTCTAACACATTAGCACATTGCTCACATTAGCACATTAGAGAGATGTACATCATCAAAGTAAAGGGCAAGGCCAAGATTCCGGATTATATTCAGTTGCGCGACGAGAACTTCGTGCTCATTGCCTATTTCCGGGCCGACCGGCCGCTGAAGGATTTGCACCGCTACGGGCTGGAAGGCAAGGAAGAGGCGCTGGCCGCCGTGATTGAGGGCCTCTCGTTCGGTAAGCTGCAGAAGCTGGAGCTGGCCTAAACGCCGCTGGCGAAGGCCGGCAAAACGGCTACGTCCCAGTCGCCTATGTTCTCCGCCCTAACTTCTTTGCTCTACGTTTTAACCACAGAATGCCCACTTCCTCCGCGCCCGTTATTGAGCTCCACGATGTGTACGTGATGCAGGATGTCAACACCATTCTGCAAAAGGTCTCGTTCACGCTCGACAAGGGTGAGTTTGCTTACCTGGTGGGGCGCACGGGCTCGGGCAAAAGCTCCCTGCTCAAAACGCTCTACGCCGATCTGCCCATGGGCGGCGGCGTGGGCACCGTGGCCGGCTACGGCCTGCAGAAGCTGGGCTCCGACAAGGTGCCCTACCTGCGCCGCAAGCTGGGTATCATCTTCCAGGATTTTCAGCTGCTCTTCGACCGGACGGTAGCCGAAAACCTGCTGTTCGTGCTCAAGGCCACCGGCTGGAGTGGCAAGGCCAAGATTCAGCAGCGCATTTCCGAGGTGCTCATGCGCGTGGGCCTGGCCGGGGCCGCCAGCAAAATGCCCCACCAGCTCAGCGGCGGCGAGCAGCAGCGCGTGGTCATTGCCCGGGCCCTGCTCAACGAGCCGGTGCTGCTGCTGGCCGACGAGCCCACCGGCAACCTCGACCCCGACGTGGCCGACAGTATCATGCGCCTGTTCGTGGAAATCAACAACGCCGGCACGGCTGTGCTCATGGCCACGCACAACTACCAGATTATCCGCCAGTACCCGAAGCGGATTCTCAAGTGCGAGAATGGGCAGCTGCTCGACTCGGCCCGCGCCACGGTGACTTTGCCCGAATAACCAATGCCAGAGTCCGGTCTTTCCGTGCTGATTCCGGTATATAACCGCAACGTAACGACGCTGGTCAGCACGCTGCTGGAGCAGTTGCCCGACTGGGGCGGCCCCGCCGAAATCGTGTGCCTGGACGATGCTTCTTCGCCCGACTACCAGGAGCTCAACCGCCTGCTGACCGTGTGGCCCGCCGTGCGCTACCAGGAGCTGCCCCGTAACGTGGGCCGCTCGGCCATTCGCAACCAGCTGGCCGCCGCCGCCCGCTACCCCTGGCTGCTGCTGCTCGACAACGACAGCCTCTTGCCCGACGACCAGTTTCTGGCCCGCTACGCCCAGGCCCGCGCCCTGGCGCCGGTGCTGGTGGGGGGCACTACCTACGACCCGCTGCCCCCGGCCGAGCCTGAGCTGCGCCTGCGCTGGCGCTACGGTCGCGCCCGGGAAGCCCGACCGGCCCGGCAGCGGCAAAAAGAGCCCTACGCCCAGCTTACGCTCAACAACCTGCTGATTCAGGCGGCCGTGTTCCGGCAGTTTGGCCTTGATGAAAACCTGACCCGCTACGGCCACGAAGACACCAAGTTTGGCTGGCTGCTGCGCCAGGCCCAGGTGCCGGTGCGCCACCTCGACAACCCCGTACTGCACGACGGGCTGGAGCCAGCCGCCGTGTTTTTGGAGAAAAGCCACCAAGCCGTGCGCAACCTGGCCTTGCTCTACCAGCACGAGCAGCTCGGCGCCGACACCCGCCTGATGCGCCTGGCCCTGCAAGTGCGCCGCACCAAGCTCTGCAAATTTGTGCAGGCCTCGGTGCACCTGCTGCTGCCCGCGCTGCGTCGCAACTTACTCTCGGCCCGCCCTGACCTGCGCCGCTTCGACTTGCTGAAGCTGCACTGGCTGCTGCAGGAGCTAGGCCAGCCAGTAGAGCGCAAAAAAGCCCGCCTGCACTAAGCAGACGGGCTTTTTCATCAGGGGTTAAGGGCGGTTAGTCGTTATCGGTGTTCTTTACCTCCGACTTCACTTCCTTGTAGCCTTCCTTGGTTTTTTCGCCGACTTTCTTAGCCGCGTTGCCAATTTTCTGACCGACGGTTTTACCGGCGTCCTTCACATCGGTGGCCGTATTGGACGCGGCCGTGCCCACAGCCTGCCGCTCGTCGCGGGTGTCGGCCGATACTTCCTTGGCTTCGCCGCTCACGGCATCGGCACCCTGGGCCACGCGGGCTTCGGTTTTGTCATACGACTTGAAGGCAGCGTACTTGAGCTTTTCCTTGGCAATTTCGGCCCGGTCGGCGGTGCTGACGTCCTTCTTGATTTGGTCGTACCGCTCGTCGAGGGCTTTCCAGTCGGCATTTACCGCGCGCCAGTCCTCAATGCCGTAGCGGTTTTCATTTTCCTTGATCTGGGCCGTAAAAGCCTCGTAGGTGCCGCGGATGTTGGCTGCCGTCAGGGCGCCGTACTTGCCGGCCGCCGGCTCATAGAGCCGCGTGGTGGTGCCGCCCGTAGCGGTGCCGGCTACCGCGTTGGGCCGGTTTTTCCAGGCCATGTCGCGCTTGTCGAAGGCCGTGGTGTAGCGGGTGCGCAGCTGCTCGATTTCCTGGCGGCGGGTATCGTCGTACTGGTCGGCATACTTATCCACGGCCGTTACTTTGGCGTCGAATTCGCTTTTCATTTCGGCCGTTTCCCGCTCGTAATCGGCTTCGGCCTGGTCGGCTACGTTGTCGGCCTTGGTTTCGGCGCTGGTGACGAAGGTTTTAAAGTCTTCGTAGGCCTGGTTGCTGTCCTGGGAAACCTCTTTCTTATCGGCCTGGGAGCAGCTGGTTTGGGTGAACGTGGCCCCACCAAGCAGCAGAAAGGCGGAGAGGGCGTGTATGGATAGGTGCTTCTTGAACATGGCAGGGAACGGTTGGTGGGAGAAGTATATAGCGGGCTTTTAATACAGCCGCTTGGCCCGCTTAACGCAAGGCTTCCGGCGGAGGTTGCACGCCGAGCTTTTCCAGCCTGGTTTGATGGCAGGCTTTATCTTTGACCAGAACCCGCTTTTCCTTCCGCCGTTGCCGACGCCTACTGCCCCCATTCACCTGCTGGACTTAGCCGCCCAGCACGCTGCCATTCAACCCGAGCTAGACGCCGCCCTGCAGCAGGTACTCCGCCAAGCGGCCTTCATCCAGGGCCCGGCCGTGGGCGAATTTGCCCAGGAGCTGGGCGCCTACCTGGGTGGGGCCCAGGTAATTCCCTGCGGCAACGGCACCGACGCTCTGCAGCTGGCCCTGATGAGTCTGCGGCTGCCGGCCGGGGCCGAGGTCATTGTGCCCGCCTTCACCTACGTGGCTACCATGGAAGCCGTGGCCATTCTGGGGCTGCGGCCCGTGTGCGCCGACGTGCTGCCCGACACTTTCAACCTGGATCCGGCAGCCGTGGCGGCGGCCATTACGCCCCGCACCGGCGCCATCATTGCCGTCCACCTGTTCGGGCAGTGCGCCGACCTGACGGCCCTCACCGCGCTGGCCCGGCAGCACCAGCTGGCCTTGATTGAAGACAACGCCCAGGCCATTGGCGCCACCTGGCAGCTCACCGAAGGAAAGGCTGCATTTGCCGGCACGGTGGGCGAAGTAGGCACCACGTCGTTTTTTCCGTCGAAAAACCTGGGCGCACTCGGCGACGGGGGGGCGTTGTTTACCCGCGACGCAGCCCGGGCCACGTATTTGCGGCAGCTGGCCAACCACGGCCAAACCCGCAAGTATTACCACGAGCATATCGGGCTCAATTCCCGCCTCGACACCCTGCAGGCCGCCGTGCTGCAAGTCAAGCTCCGCCATCTGCCCGTTTGGACGGCGGCCCGTCAGCGCGGCGCGGCGCATTATGATGAGGCCCTGGGCGCCGTGCCGGGCGTGCAGCTACCGGTGCGGGACCCGCGCAGCACCCACGTGTTTCACCAGTATACCGTTACGGTAGAAGCCGGACAGCGCGACGCCCTGCAGGCGTTTCTGCGGGAGCAGGGCGTGCCCAGCGTGGTGTATTATCCGGTGCCCACGCACTTGCAGCCGGCGTATCAGTACCTGGGCTACCAGGCCGGGCAGTTTCCGGTGGCTGAAGCGCTGTGCCGCACGGTGCTGTCCTTGCCTATTCACCCCTCGCTCATGCCGGAGCAACAGGGTTACATTGCAGCGGCCGTACGAGCGTTTTTTGCCGGCCGTTCCTCCTGATGGCACTGGGGCCAGAGGCTGCCGCTGGGCATCGTCGCGCCCAGAGCCGATGGCTTTACTCGGCCGTAGCAGCGGCCCCGAGCGAGTACGTAAGGGCAAGAGCAGCCTGGCGGGGTGCCGGACTCGGAGTGTGGCGGCTAAACGCGTAGGCCCCACCCAGGCAAGCCAGGGCTAACAGCAGGAATTGTAGCAGCGCAAAAACGTGGCGGATAGGCATGAGTCAGGAGCAGAAAGCCGAAGTACCAGCGTGAGGCGCACTACTAAGGCGCTCCACGACTTTCCAAACTTATTTTCAGGCTGACTACCAAACAGGCCGGCTGGCTGAATGGCGGCGGCCGGATACTGAAAGCTCGGGTTTGCTGGCTGAGCAACTAGGCGGCCGAGCGAAGGATAGGGACTTTTTCGGGCTGGGCTAGCTGCCACGCGGTGCATTCCGCTACATTCGCAGTCTGTGAGTACTACTGCTGCTGCCCCCGTTCGTTTTGTTATCTGTGGAGTGGGTCATATTGGCCGCCGCCACGCTTCCTTCGTGCAAGCCCACTCTGCGGCCGAACTGGTGGCCCTGATTGACGCGCGGCCCGAGCTGCAGGAGCGGCTGAGCACCGAGTTTCCCGGCGTGCCCTTCTTTACCTCCCTCACCGACTACCTTGCCCAGGGCCCGCTGGCCGACGTGCTGACCGTGGCCACGCCCAACCACCTGCACGCGCCCCAGGCCATTGCCGGCCTGCGCCGCGGCCTGCACGTGGTGATTGAAAAGCCCATTGCCCTGCGCAAAGCCGACGCCGAAGACATTGTGCACACGGCCCTGCAAACCGGCCGGCTGGTATTTGGGGTCATGCAAAACCGGTACTCGCCACCCGCCTCCTGGCTCAAGCAAATCTACGAGCAGGGCCGGCTGGGGCAGATTTACCTGGTCCAGATCAACTGCTTCTGGAACCGCGACGCGCGCTACTACCAGGCCGGTGGCTGGAAGGGCACCCTGGCCCAGGATGGCGGCACGCTCTTCACCCAGTTCAGCCACTTCGTCGACTTGCTCTACTGGGTTTTCGGCGACATCACCAACATTTCGGCCCGCTTCCGCGACTTCAACCACCAGCAGGTCACCGAGTTTGAGGACAGTGGCCTGGTTACCTTCGATTTGGTGCGGGGTGGCAGCGGCACGTTGCAGTACAGCACCGCCGTGTGGGACCGGAACCTGGAAAGCTCCCTGACCGTGGTGGCCGAGCACGGCAGCCTGCGCATTGGGGGGCAGTACATGGACAAGGTGGAGTACTGCCACCTGCGCGACTACCAGCTGCCCGCGCTGCCGCCCACCAACCCCGCCAACGACTATGGTCCCTACCAGGGCAGCGCCGCCAACCACGTGCAGGTGATTGAAAACGTGGTGGATACCGTGCAAAAGCGGGGCTTTGCCACCACCAACGCCTTGGAAGGCCTGAAAGTGGTAGAAATTATCGAGCGTATTTACAGCCTGAAGTAGCCTGCCGCCCCGGCACGAAAAAGCTCCCGGCCCGGCGGCCGGCTGGTTCCACACGAGGAACGAGCTGGCCGCCGGGCCGGGAGCTTCGGAGGTAGACCGGACAGGTGCCTATTTGGCCACTTTAAGGTTGATCCAGTCGAGAATGGTTTGCTGCACCAGGGGCGAAAGTACGGGCTTGGGCTCCCCGCCCATCAGCGGCCATTCCGTTGCCGGGGGCTGAAACTGGTGGTTGATACCCGGCAAACGACGGGCTTCCACGAGCTTATTGCCCTTGCTTTTGAGGCCTTTCTCCAACAACGACAGGTTGTTGACGTTTACCTGGAGGTCATCCGTGCCGTGCAGCAGCAGCACCGGGCTCTTCACTTTGCCCAACTCCAGCTGCGGATCGAAATTAAGGTAGGAGCGGTACCAGCGGCTGATCAGCACGTTCGTGAGCGTCTGGATCTGGGGAGCATCCAGGCCGGGGTTCGACTGTGCCAGCATGTTAGCCACAATCGGCTGGGCCTGGGTGTTGTCCGTGGTTTGCTGAATAACGTCCAGCACCGCCCGCTGATTCTTGGCAATAGCCTCCTGCAGCTTCTTGCTTTCTTCGCGCTTGCGCATGTTGTGCTGAATTTCCAGGGTCTGGATTTGGGCCGAATTAGCTCCCTTGGCTCGCAGCTGCTTAATTTTCTGGTCGAGCAGCCACTGGTCGAGCAACTGCTTTTTTACCAGCGCGGCCTGGGCCGTATCCGCTTCGCCGGCCTTCAAAAAGCCCGCGGCCTGTTGGCTGAGTACATCCTTTCCCGCCACGCCCGAAGCGGCCAGCGTTACTACGAAGGCTGGGGGCAAGGGCTGAGCCGCGGCCAGCAGCGCTACGTTGCCACCTTCGCCGTGCCCGATCAGGCCCAGCTTCCCGAAGTCAATCAGGGGTCGGGTCCGCAGATAATTCAGGCTCAGCTGCGCATCCCGTACCAGGTCGGCGGTAGTTGCCGTCGTGTAGTCGCCCTGCGACTGGCCCACGCCCCGGTCGTCGAGGCGCAGAACGGCAACTCCGTGGCGGGCCATGAAGTCGGCCAGGGCGCCAAACATTTTGAATTCACCCTGCGTTGCGTCGCGGTCCTGGGGGCCCATGTCGCTGAGGAGCACCACACCCGGAAAAGGACCTTCCCCGGGCGGTACGCTCAGCGTGCCACTCAGCCGAATATTGTCCTGCGGGTTGGTAAAGGATACTTCTTCGACCCGGTAAGGCGGCGGAAACTTGAAGTTTTTCGACGGGCCCGATTTGGCCGAAAACACCAAGGTAAGCGGAGTCTGATACGTTTGGAGCTTCCAGAGGCCGACCAGCTGCTTGCCATCGGCCGAACGCAGGCTGGTGAAGCGGCACCCCAGCTCATCGGAGCTGAAGAGCAGCGTGTCGGCGCGCTGCTCCACGTTCAGAATAGCGTGACTGATGCGCTGGGCCGGCACGTCGAGCACGGCAAAATAGCCGCCGCCCGCCAGATCCGTAACCGTAATAACGACGGGTAAGCTGCCCCCGGGAACCGGCAGCTCGCCTTTCCACTGCCCATCCAGTACAATTTTGGGGGCCGCCGCCGCGGCTGCCGGGGAGGGAGCGGGTTGAGCGGCCGGAGCCGGCACCGCGGCCGGGGTTGGGGGTTGATCCTGGGCGTGGGCTCCGATCGAGAAAGCGAGCAGAAGGAGCCAGCTCCACAGCAAGCCGGCAAATTTGTTACTCATGTAAAAGAAGTAAGCAGGGACGGCACGCTCAGGAATGAAGCATAGCCCTAGTGACAATAGGAGAGCAGGCAGAGCAAGGAACTGGGAAACGGAACAGGCTGGCCTTCTGATCTATAGGGCTATACCTGTGAAATATAGCCGCAAAAGTAGGAATATTACTTCAGTTTATCACTTCGGCAG
The DNA here is from genome assembly GCF_002797555.1 of Hymenobacter chitinivorans DSM 11115. Taxonomy (NCBI): domain Bacteria; kingdom Pseudomonadati; phylum Bacteroidota; class Cytophagia; order Cytophagales; family Hymenobacteraceae; genus Hymenobacter; species Hymenobacter chitinivorans. The sequence goes on from NZ_PGFA01000001.1 coordinate 1,371,937, forward strand.
CAGAACTCGGTCGATGATGTGAACCACGCCGTTGGTGCAGAGGATATCGGGAATGGTCATGCTAGCCTGTGCGGTGCCGTTGCCCTCGCCCTGCACAGGCAGCAGGCCGCCGTTAAAGTCGCCGAAAAATAGGCTGCCGCCGCCCAGCGTAGGCAACGTGGCATTGGCGGGTAGTTCACTGGTAAACTGGGTGAATTGCCCGCCCTGGGAGCCGAGCACCACGTGGCCCAGCAGCACTTTGGTCAGGGTTTCCTTGGCGTTGGGTAGCTTTTCCAGGTCCTTGGGCTCGGTAAGCGTAATGCCAAACTGCTTGTAGAGGTCCTTGAAAGCCTGGTCGTTGGGGGCAAACACCGTAAGCTGGGGGCTGCCTTCCGACAGGGCCCCGGCCAAGCCGCAGTACACCACGGCGTAGACCAGGTACTGCAGGTCGGGCTTGACGAATACCTTACCCGTACTGACGGCCACGGCCGACTGCACTACGTCGGCGCCGGTGGCCAGCAGCACTTTGTCGATGACGTGGACCGTGCCGTTGGAGGCCTTCACGTCGGTGGCCACAATGCGGGAGCCATTCACGTAGCGGCTGCCGTTGCGGTTCACAATGCGGCGCACCGGCCCTAGGGCCGAGGCCGACGACGAACCAGCCTGCAGGGCGCTGCCCGCCAGGGTGCCACCCGTGACGTGGTAAAGCAGGGTGCTGGTCAGAAAGCTGGTTTGCAGGGCCTGCAAATCGGTGGCCTGCCGCAAACCCAGGCGGGCAAAGGCGGCGTTATTAGGTGCAAAAACGGTGTAATTGCCCTGGGGGTCCGCCGGGTTTTTATTGGACAATACCTCGACCACGCCCCCGCGAATGGCTGCGTCCTCGAGCACGCTGAAGTCGTCGTTGGCTACGGCAATGCCGGCAATGGAGGGGTCGGCCTCGGTGTTCTTGGAGCAGCCGGAGAAAGTGAGGGCCGTGGCAAAAAGCACGGCAGTAAGGGAGGGTAGAGAGTATTTCATGGGCAACAGCCGGCTGTAAAAGAGCGAGGATACGGGATTTGGTAGGGCATACAAACGAGCCGGCTCCGCCACTGGATTTCCCGGGTTGGGAATACCCTAAAAATAATTCCCGGGCTGGGAAATCCGGCGGCAAACCGGCCGCGTAAATTTGCGGCCTCCGGCAAGCTGAACAATATTGGCTTAGTATTGTTTTTCCGGGGCCGCGCACATCTTCCCGCCCCTTTTTGCCTTTTTCTGTCTGTATGCACAAAATCTACTCGTTTTCTCTTCTGCTCTCGGCCGCCCTGTTGTTCGGCTCCCAGGCGCAAGCCCAAAGCCTGGTCAGTGGCTTCATGGTGGGCAAGGGCCACGGCTCCGTTTCGTTTACCGGCACGGCCGAGCGTTATAAGAGCGTGTACCTGGTGCCCGAAACCGTGGGGGAGGTGCCGATTTTCCGGGAAATCAAGGTTTCCTCGGTGAGCGTGTACGCTAACTACGGTATCAGTGACAAAGTTGAAGCCGTGCTCAGCCTGCCGTACATCAAGTCGGAGGGGCAGGGCAACGGGCAGGGCTATACCAATAGCCGCAGCGGCCTGCAGGACATTTCGGGGTTGCTCAAGTTCAAGACCTACTCCACAACCGTCGGCAACAGCGTGCTGGATCTGCTGGGCGTGGTGGGCGTCACGACGCCGGCCAGCAACTACCAGTCGAACAAGGGCCTGGAGTACATCATTGCCATCGGCAACCGGGCCACCAAATTCAACACCCTGGGCATTGCCCACCTCAAAACGGCTTCGGGCGTATTCCTGACGGGGCAGGCCGGCTACAGCCTGCGCACCGGCCGGGTGCCCAACGCCTTTATTGCCGACGCCAAGGTGGGCTACGCCGGCCTGAAGTTCTACGGTGAGGCCTGGGCCTCGTTCCAGCAGTCGAGTAGCAAGGGCACCGACATCCTGCAGCCCGGCTTCGACTTGTACTTCCCCGCTACCCGCGTCAACTATGCCCGCATCGGGGCCAGCGTGTTCCGGCCCATTACGAAGGGCGTGGGCGTGGTGCTGGGTGCCAGCCAGTACGTGTCGGGCCGCAACCTGGGCCGGTCGACGGGCGTGTCGGTGGGCGTTTCTTATAACTACTAGTGCCGTAGCGCGAACTTTGGCTGCGCCGGCTTTCGGTTGTAGCTCGTGCACCAGAACGACTCTAACGGCGCGGAGGCGCGAACTACAAAGTTCGCGCTACCTTGGGGCCATGAGCACCTACGAAGAGCAGGCCAAGGAAGAACTACGGCAGTGGCAGCAGCGGATGCAGCGGGCCCCGTCGTACCTGAACCGCTTTGCCCGCCAAATCCAGATCCGGCTCAACAACCTGCTGCCCGAAAAGGTCCATCAGGCCATTACGGCGGCTATTAAGCAGATGGTGCGGGGCGTGCTGCTGGGCTCGCGCTACACGAGCCGCCGGCCAGTAGCCGAGGGCACGCTGCAGGCGCGCGAAGACGCCGTGCGCCGCCACCTGCAGTACTACCGCACCACGGCCGCCGCCGAAGGGGCCGTAACCGGGGCCGGCGGCATCCTGCTGGGCCTGGCCGACTTCCCCTTGCTGCTGGGCCTCAAGCTCAAGTTCTTGTTTGAAGTGGCGGCCCTTTACGGCTTCGATGCCCACGACTACACCGAGCGGCTGTACCTGCTGCACGTGTTTCAGCTGGCCTTTTCCAGCCAGCATAGCCGCAACGAGGTGTACCGCCGGGTGGCCGACTGGGCCGCTTACCGCCAGACCCTGCCCACCGACCCGCAGGCCTTCGACTGGCGCACGTTTCAGCAGGAATACCGCGACTATATCGACCTGGCCAAGCTGGCCCAGCTCGTGCCCGTCATTGGGGCGGCGGTGGGGGCGGTGGCCAATTACAAGCTCATGCAGCAGCTCAGCACCACGGCCATGAACTGCTACCGGCTGCGCCTGGGTCTGGCCGCCGCGTAGCTGTGCCAGGCCACCGACTTGGCCGCTTCCCGCACCACGTTGGGGCCTTTGCGGCGGTACTGGTAGAAGATACCCGAGTCGAAGGCGGTCCAGAAGCAGGCTTTCTGCCCGCTGGCCTTCAGGCCGTTATTCGCCCAGGTGTTGCAGGTGTAGAGGAAGCTGTAGGTACGCTGGGCCTCGTAGAAGGAGTCGTGCTGGCCGTAGCTGTGGCCCTGAATGTAGTAGGGGCGGCCCTGGGCGTCGTAGTCGAAGCTGGCCTTGATGTAGGCAATGAGCCGCTGGTACTCTTCTTGGCTGATGCGGATTTTGACGCAGCTCTCCGATTCCCGCATGGTGCGGTGGAAGGTGACGTGCATGGCCGAGGAGCTCAGGTGGAACATGGCCTTGAAGGCGGTGCTGGGCTTGAGCTCGGCCCAGGTGGGCGTGTCGAGGTAAAAGCCCTTGTCGCCCCAGCCGAAGCCCACGAACTGCGCCGACGCGTCGCGGGCCGGCGTGTTGTCGATGGGCACCAGCTCGGTCCAGTCGATGTAGCGGGTGCGCACCGGCGTCACGATGTCGGTGTGCACGCCGTTGGAAAGGATGTAGATGTCCACGTCTTCGGCCGGGTCCTGGTCCTGGGCGTTGACCGGAATGCGCGACAGGGCAAACGAGGAGGCGACGTAGAGGCCGGCAATGCCCACGAGGGAGCCAAGGGTGTAGCCGGTTACTTTCAGGGCGGTTTTTACTCCGGGGTGCATAGGGTGGGGAAGGGCCGGGCTGGGTTCTACGAGTGCCTAGCGGCCTACAAAGCCGTCGGCCACCCGGCCGGTAAGGAGAAGGGAGGAAGTTAAGCCGTCAGGGCAGGCCGCACGCCGGCGCCGAAGCCGTACCGACACCTACTGCTTTTACCTGCATTAGGTTGAGCTGGGCGCCAAGTGGACTGGACGGGCCGCAACCAGCCCGAGCGGCGTTGATGATGCAAAAAGAACGTTATGTCGAGCAAGGCGAGACATCTCGCGGGCACTAGTAACCGTCATGCTGAGCCTGCCGAAGCATCTCTACTGCAATGGTAATCCTATTTACTTTGGCGGTAGAGATGCTTCGGCTGCGCGTTGCTCCGCTCAGCATGACGTTCTATTCGCCAGGGCTCGTGCGCTGTTCCGCAGGACGTTCTTATGGCTTGCCAACCCATCATGACCGGCCCGTGGCGGCGAATTTACGGCCCCGGTTGCAAATCCGGCCCGGCCCGCGCTACCTTTGCGCCATCAATTCTTTTGCCCAAAGGATTGTTTTTATACAGAGGCGCTGAGAGACAGGCTCCGCGAAGCGCCGGCAACCCCCCGCCCCCTGGCGGAACGGTGCCAATTCCTGCCCATATAAAAACAAGTTGCCGTGGACCGCTTCCCCCGCCTGCCCGTTTGTGATTGTGCTGCCTGTGCCCGTTGTGGCCGTAGCCGGTATGGGCCGGTGTTGTTGCTGTTGCTAAAGCACCGGGCGCTGGCCCCTGCGGCCTAGATGCCGCCCGGCTCCCGCGTCTGCGGAGCCCTTTCCTCGTACTCTTTTCTATTTCCGGTTGCGGCCGGGCCCGGCGCCGTTGCGCGGGCCAGTCGTTGTTGCAGCAGCGCGTAGGCCGCAGCCGGAATCCTCTTCACTTCTGAGCCCGCCGCGGCGGGTTCCTACTACTTTGTATGCTTAAAAAATCACTGGAGCTGCTTCGCGCCGAAGCAGCCGAAACGGGGGCGGGTACGCTCAAGCGTAGTTTGGGCGGCTTTAGCCTCGTGGCCATCGGCATTGGCGTTATCATCGGGGCGGGTTTGTTCTCGCTCACTGGCATCGCGGCGGCCAACAACGCCGGTCCGGCCGTGACCTTGTCCTTCCTGGTGGCGGCCGTGGGCTGCGCCTTCTCGGCCTTGTGCTACGCCGAGTTTGCCTCCATGGTGCCCGTAGCCGGCTCGGCCTACACCTATTCCTACGCCACGATGGGGGAGCTCTTCGCCTGGATTATCGGCTGGGACCTGATTCTGGAGTACTCCGTCGGGGCGGCCACGGTGGCCATCAGCTGGTCGCAGTACCTGGTCAAGGTGCTCGACAAGTTCAACCTCCACATTCCGCCCCAGCTGGTGATGTCGCCCTTCGAAAAGGCCACCCTGGCCGATGGGGGCGTGGTGTCGGGGGTGGTCAACGTGCCGGCCATGCTCATCGTGCTGGCCATTACGGCCATTATCATCCGGGGCACCTCGGGCTCGGCGTGGTTCAACGCTTTGGTGGTCACGCTGAAGGTCGCCGTCGTGCTCGTGTTCATTGCCTTGGGCTGGCAATACATCGACCCTGCCAACTACCAGCCCTACATCCCCCAAAACACGGGCGTGTTCGGGGAGTTTGGCTGGAGCGGCATCCTGCGCGGGGCCGGGGTCGTGTTCTTCGTCTTCATCGGCTTCGATATCGTGGCCACGATGGCGCAGGAAACCAAGAATCCGCAGCGCAACATGCCCATCGGCATCATCGGGTCCTTGCTGGTGTGCACGGTGCTGTTCATTCTCTTCGGGCACGTGCTGACGGGCGTGGCCAACTACAAGGAGTTCAAGGACAGTGCCGCCCCGGTGGCCATTGCCATCGAGAAGACGCCCTACGGCTGGCTGTCCTCGGCCATCATCATTGCCATTCTCATTGGCTACACCTCGGTTATCCTCGTTGATTTGATGGGGCAGAGCCGGGTGTTCTTCTCCATGTCCAAGGACGGGCTGCTGCCGAAAGTGTTTGCCGAGGTGCACCCCACCTTCAGCACCCCGCACAAGTCCAACCTGCTGCTGGGCGTATTCATTAGCCTCTTTGCCGGCTTCGTGCCCATCTCCGTGGTAGGCGAGATGACCAGCATCGGCACCCTGCTGGCCTTCGTGATGGTGTGCCTGGGCGTGCTCATCATGCGCAAGAAGGAGCCCAACGCCCCGCGCGGCTTCCGCACGCCCTGGGTGCCGGTGGTGCCCATCCTAGGCATCCTAACCTGCGTGCTGATGATGGTTTCCCTGCCCCTGGATACCTGGCTGCGCCTCTTCGTGTGGCTGGCCATCGGACTAGCCATCTACTACGGCTACGGCAAGAAGCACAGCAAGCTGCGCCGGGAGCAAGGCGCGGCGTAAGGCCATGTTGAGGGGGTAAAAGCCTATCCGCACGCGTGCGGAACGCCTGTTAAGAGCTTGGGACGGCCTCCGCACGCGTGCGGAACGCTTGTCAAGGTCTTAGGATGCCTTCCGCACGCGTGCAAAATCATTGTTGAGGGCTTGGGAGGCTATCCGCACGCGTGCGGATAGCCTCCCAAGCCCTTTTTAGTGGCCCCGCACACGTGCGGGGTGCCTCCGAAGGTCTTGACAAGCGTTCTTCACGCGTGAAGGGTGCCTTCTAAGCACTTCGGAGCTACCATTCACGTGTGAAGAACAGGTAACCAGTCGTTGGGTGTAGAGACGCATATTTGCGTCTCATCGTTGAACGATGCGCAACGTGCTATTGAAGCTGTGAGATACAACATCATCAACGATTGAGACGCAAGTATGCGTCTCTACATTGTGCGGGAGGGCTAGCGGCGCAGCAGTTTCTTCAGCAAGGGCTGGGCTTCGGGCACCAGACCCAGCCCGAGCAAGGTGCCGCCGTAGAGCCCCGTGAGCAGGGAGCCCCGCAGCAGCATGGTGAGCAGCGGGGAGGGCAGGGCGGGCACGAGCCACACCAGCAGGCCCGAGCCGGCGGCCACGGCCAGCACCACCGGAATGCGCCAGGTGAAGGGCTGGAGCCGGTAGCTGTACCACACAAACCAGGTGCGGGCCGTGTTGATGGCCACAATGGCAAAGAGCGTAGCCAGGGCCGAGCCGGTAATACCCAGGCGCGGAATCAGCAGGCGGTTGAGCACTACCGTGATGCCGGCCAAGGACAGGTTGAAAATCAAGTCGAAGCGGTAGCGGGGCGAGGTCACCACAATCAGGCCGTTGACGCCGGTGATGCCGTCGTAGAGGCGGCCGGCCAGCAGCAGGAGCACGGCCGTGGTGCCGGTGGCGTACACCGGGTTCTTGATGAGGGAGTAAATGAAGTCCAGATTGAGCCCGATACCCAGGGCCAGGTAGCAGCCCAGGATGGTATTGAGCCGGGTCGTGTCGCGGTAGAAGTCGGCCATGCGGGGCAGGTCCTGGTCTTTCCAGTACTGGGCCAGCAGGGGGAAGGCAATCTTGTTGAGCGAGCGGGCGGGGATGGTCAGGGCCGTGCTGATGTTGTAGGCAATGCCATAGACGCCCGCCGCCGCCAGGCTAATCTGCGCCCCCACCATCCAGGAGTCGATAAAGCCCAGAATGCTACCCGAGAGGCTGGAAAGCAGGGCAAACGCCCCGAAGCGCACAATCTCGCCCACAGGCCGCACCCGCAACGCCGCCGTAGTCGGCCGCAGGTGCAGCTCCCCGATGAAAGCCAGGTAGCCAGTCAGCAGCAAGGCAATGGCCCCGTAGAGCCCAATGTAGCAAAGCACGAACTCGGGAAACGTGAGCAGGCCTTTCCCATACAACAGCGCCAGCCCGGCAATGAGCACGCGCAGGATAATGTCCTGCAGAAAGGATGAGAAGGCAGTGTGGTAGAGCCCTTTGAGGTAGGCATCCTGCAGGGAGTAGAGCAGGGTAAACAAGGCCAGCAAGGCGGCCCAGGCGTAGAACGGCTGGAGCAGGGCCACGTCGTCGGGGTCGTACTGGGCCAGAATTAGGGGCTTGCCAAGCAGGTACACGGCCGTAATGACCACGAAGCCCAGCAGCGGCACGCCCAGCAGGAAGGGCAGGAAGCCGTGGTGCCCCGCCTCGCGGTTGCGGAAGTAGGGAAAGAACCGAATCCCGACGCTGGCGAAGCCAAAGGCGGCAAACTGCGCGTACACCGTAGCAATGGAGACGAGCAGGGTGGTCAGGCCCAGCTGCGCGGGCGCCAGCAGGCGCGGCAGCACGAAGGCCGTATTCACAAAGCCCAGGGCCAGCCCAAAGTACGATATAACCGTGTTGCGCAGCCCCTGCCGCTGAACGATACCCAAGCTGTGAATGAGTGAGGTAGTGAATGAGTGAGTTGTGAGATGGTGAACTAGTGAGCTGGTGAACTGGTGAGTTCGATGTTCAGGCTGCGCGGGTATGCGCAAATAGAACGACAACTCACTCATTCACTACCTCACTCATTCACCATTTCTCCGCCGTTGACGAAGGCCACGGTGCGGCTGCGAAGGTAGTCCATGATGGCGTGGAACTGCTGCGGGCCGTTGTGCTGGTTGGCCGGGTCGAAGTTTTCGTTGTGCCAGAGCAGGGTAAAGACCCCGCCGAACCGCTCGATATCCTGGAGCATCGGCCGCAGGGCCGGCAGGATTTCGTCGGGGGCCAGGCGCAGGTAGTTGGGGTGGTGCAAGGTGGCATCCATCACCTGGAGCGGGATTTCGAGGAAGCGGTGGGCCTGCCCGGTGTGGAAGTCGAAGAGGTGAAAGGGGTGGCAGTAGGAGTTGCGGAAGCCGAAGTGCTCGGCAAAGCCCAGGGTCGTGTCGTAGGCAAAGCCCACGGCATCGAGCAGGGTGGGCGTCAGGCGGGGCTCCCAGCTCAGGTAGTGAAACCGGATGCCCCTCACCGGCTCCCGCGGCGCGCAGTGCTGCACCCGCTGGGCTTCCTGCCGCAGGTCAGCCTCGTGCGTCGCCCTGCCGATGCTGGCGTGCAGCCCCACCGCCGCCCCGTCGATGACCGGGGCCAGCTTCGCCCAGACTTTGGCTAGCTCGTAGTCGGCGTTGGGCGTGCCGTTGGCCCCGGGGCGGTGCGCGGGCAAAAAGAAAAACGTGCTTTGGGCCCCGTAGGAAGCTACTGCCGCTTGTACCTGGGCCAGGTTGTCCCAGGCGTCGGGCTTGGTAAGATGTTGCCAGACGTGCCGCCCAAAACCTAGCAGGTTGCCGGCGCGCAGGGCTGCCTTGGCCGGCTGTTTCCAGGCGCTGTAGAGGTTGTCGATGTCGTGGGTGACGAAGGCGGCCCAGCGGGCTTCCGCGGGCCACCGGCGGAGCTGGAGCTGTTGGCCCGAGGCGTGTTCCACGGCCGTTTTGAGCACGTCGAAGTAGTAGTTGACCACCGGCACCGTCACGAAATTGTAGCGGTGCTGCACGCTGGCCGCGTACGGGAAGCGGCCGTGCTGGTCCCGCTCCTCACCGTAAAACTCCTGCCAGCCGCTGAGCAAATAAAAGGCCGCGCTGATAACGTCGGCGTGGATGATGACGCGCTGGTCGGGGAGCAGCTCCAGCAGGGGCTTATCCGGGGCCGCGTCGAAGAAAAAGGGAATCGACTGGCCCAGCCACGGGCGGTAGTTGGGCGCCGGCGGGTAGGGTTGGGTGTGGGCGAAGAACTCTCCGCTGCCTGGCGCCACCTGCACCGCCGCGGACGAGCCGACGGAGCCAATTTCCACGGCGGGGACATCAGCATACGCCCGCCGGAAGTGCTCCAGCACGTAGCTCAGGCGGGTTTCGGCAGATACAGGGGCGGTAGTAGGCAGGGGGGGCAGCATGGTTTCTCGTTCTGGTAGCGTTTCCCGCAGAGGTTCGCAGTGGTTTTCGCAGAGGGCGCAGTATCGTTCAGGAATCCAGCCACTCGTTTAGTAGCCGTACTGCTCGTTGCTGGCTGCGGCCTTCGTCGGGGGTGCCCAGGGTGGCGTTGTAGTAGGCGGCACGGCGGTAGAGGTCCGGGGATTTGTGCTGCTGGTAGCGGCGCAGCAGCTCGGCCAGTGCCGGCAGCGTCTCGGCCCGCTCCACCAGGCCGTGGGCCGCGTAGCCGTAGTAGTCGTCGGCCACGCCGTGGGTGCCGAAGCGGAAGTAGAGGCTGACTACGTTGAGCAAAGTGGCTTCGAGGTGGGTGCTGGTGTCGGCGGCAATCAGGGCGTCCTGTTCCCCCAGGAACTCGAAGACGTTCTGCTCCCGGGCATTGGAAAAGCGCAGCTGGGGATGCTGCTGGGCCAGGAAGCCAAAGTCGCGCCGGTCGCCGGGGTGGGGGCGCAGGGTGAAGGTCAGGTCCGGAAACTCCCGGAGCAAGTACTCCACGGCGGCCGTTACGGCCTGGGTTTCATCCAGGGTGTTGATGGCAATTCCCACCCGCTGCACGGCCGGCTGCTGGTTTTTCCGGGCCAGAAAGGCATCGGCTTTGGGCATGCCCACCAGCTCGACGCGCCCTTGCACGGGTCCGCACTGCCGATACTTGTCCAGCGCGTCCTGGCCCTCCAATAAGCTTAGATCAAAGCCCAGGGGCGGGAAATTGGTGCTCACGCTGGCGTGCTGGACGTAGGCCGTGGGCACCCCGCAGGCCCGGGCGGCCAGCAGCAGCGCCCGGGCGTCGTCGTTGTGGTCGTTGGCCAGCACAATGGCCCGGGGCCGGTAGTGGCGCAAAGCCCGCACGTAGACTTCGTAGTAGCCAATGGCGTTGAAGACCAGGTCAAAAAAGCGCCAGGCCCGGCTTCCTTCGGTCTTAGCCAAGCCCGCCAGGACAAAAGGAAATTGCCAGTAGTACAGCAGCTTCCGCCGCAACGACAGCCGGTTGACTACCGCGTTGTAGCGCCCGATTTCCTTGCTCTGACCCGCCACCAGCACGCTGTCGGCCCGGGCCTCGCGGAGGAAGTGCAGGGCCTCGTAATTGTTCTGGCTCACTACGTAGAGCCACACCGCGCCCTGCAGCCGCTCGGGGTTGCGGATGGGCCGAAATACGTTGCCTACCAGGCGCAAAGCTGCGTAGCCGGCCACTTTGAGCAGGCGACGCAGGGGGCTGGGCGGGGAAATGGGAGCCAGCGTCCGGGCCGGCAACGAGGCAAACAGGTCCGTGAACCGCAGCTGCAGCATGTCGCGAGTCCGGGCTACGGCGGCGGCCAGCAAGGTCATACGCCGCCGTTAAAGGGCCTCCCAGGTTAGGGGCGTACCAGCGGCCAGGTCTTGCCGGGCGGGTTTGCCCAGCAGCTGGTCGTAGTAGCGCGGGGGCAGCCCGTCGCCGGGGCGCACTACCCGTAGATTTTCCTTGGTAAAGGCCTCGCCGGCCCGGATATTCTGGGCTACGTACAGGGAGCGTTTGTAGAGGCGGCTGTTTTTCTCGGCTCGCTGCACGCCGTACTGAATCTGGCCCAAGGCCTGCCAGGCCCGCTCGGTTTCGGTTACCAGCAAAGCCACTTCCTCGGGTTCGAGGGAAAAAGCGGAGTCCACGCCGCCGTCGGCCCGGCGCAGGGTCACGTGCTTTTCAACCACGCTGGCGCCCAGGGCTACGGCCGCGACGGCCGCGCCCACGCCCATCGTGTGGTCGGAGAGGCCGATGGGGTAGTCGGGAAACAGCTGGGTCAGGTGGGCAATGGTGCGCAGGTTGGTATTCTCGGGCGTGGCGGGGTAGGTGCTGGTGCACTTGAGCAGTACCAACTCCCGGCAGCCGGCTTCCTGGAGCACGGCCACGGCCTCGGCCACTTCGGCCAGGGTGCTGGCCCCGGTGCTCATAATAACGGGCTTGCCAGTGGCGGCCACCCGGCGCAGCAGGGGCCAGTCGGTGTTTTCAAACGAGGCAATCTTGTACGCCGGCACGTCGAGGGTTTCCAGAAAGTCGACGGCCGTTTCGTCGAAGGGCGAGCTGAAGGCCAGCATGCCGTGGGACTTGGCCCGGTCGAAGAGCACCTGGTGCCAGTCCCAGGGCGTGTGAGCTTCCTGGTAGAGCTCGTGCAGCTCCCGCCCGTACCACAGCGAGTTGGGGTCCTCGATGCGGTGCACGCCGGGCAAGGTCATCGTGTCGGCGGTGTAGGTTTGGAGCTTAATGGCGTGGGCGCCGGCCGCGGCCATGGCGTCCACAATGGCCAGGCCCCGGTCCAGGGACTGGTTGTGGTTGCCGCTGAGCTCGGCAATGATAAACGGGGGCTGGTCGGGGCCAACGAGGCGGCCACCTATCGAAACAGTAGACATGCGTTGCGAAACAAAAGGGAGTTCCCGCCTAGGCGGAAGCCGGGAAAAATGCGGGATTGAAGCAGGCCACCAAGATTCGGTCGACGGGCTCGTTATCCACTAAGTAATGGCCTTTGAGGCGACCTTCCTCCACCCAGCCGGCCCGGGTATAGGCCTTAAAAGAGCTTTGGTTGGTTTCGAACATGCCCCCGAAGAGCTTGCGAATACCAAACTCCTCGAAGGCAATGGCGTTGCCCAGCCGGATGGCCTCAATGGCGAGGCCCTTGCCGTGAAAGCGCCGGTCGCCGATGAGCACCACCAGGTCCGAAATCTTGTGGTCCCGGTTGATAGGGCCCACTTTGATGGTCCCGATGCAGGCGTTGGTTTCCCGGTCGATGATGGCAAACACGTAGACCGTGCCGGAAGCAATACCCTGCTCGATGCTCTGTAACAGCGACTCCCGGGTGTGGGTTTGGCGGGAGTTGGTATAAAACCGCATCAGGTCCTCATCCTGAAACCAGCTCAGGAAAGCGTCGTCGATATCCGAGGGCTTGAGGCTGCGCAACAGCAGGCGCTCCGAGACATAGGGCTTGCTCAGGTGAATCAGGGCTGTTTCTTCCATTGGGTAAAGATAACCGAGTTCGGAATCTACGGCACTATTTCGGGGCCGGCGGGCAATAAACGACGGAACTCGGCCTGCAGCCGCTCGGGGCCAGGCGCCAGCACGTAGGGTTGACGCGGCTGGTGCGCTGCCCGCTGGAGCACCTGAGCAAGAGTAGCTTGTAAGTCGTCGGCGGCAATAGTATTTAAGTCACCCAGGGAAAATGCCTGCTCATGCTCCTGCACGTAGGCAGCCAGGTGCCGCTGATTTTCCACGTAATACCCGGTCACCACCGCCTTGCCCAAAAACAGGCTTTCAATCAGAATCGTACTGGCCGGACACACCACGGCATCGTGGCCTTGGAGCAAAGCCACCATTTCCGGGGCCGCTGCATTCTGATAAAAGGCCACCCGCTTCGCCGGATGTTGGGCGGCCAGCTCCTGCAGCTGCGGGGTGTAAGGAAAGGCGCTGCCGGTAATGACGCCGACTTCCCGCACGGATTCCAGGGGCAGCAGCGCGGCCAGAAACCGGCGGGTCAGCTGCTGCGGGTCGGCGCCGCCAAAGCATAGCAGGACCTTGGCAATGGGCGCGGGCGGCGCGGGCAGGCGGAAGCTGGTCAGAAAAGGAGCCCGCAGCAACGAGTACTCGGGGCCCAGGCAAAAGCGTGCGTGGGGCCGGGCCTGGTACATAGCCGGCGTCACGCCCGGCGAGTGGTTGATGATTAAGTCCGCTTCCGAAGGCCAGGCCCGCAAGTCGTCGATGACGACCAGCCGGCAGCCGCGGTGCCGGAGTGTGGCTTGGTAAGCCGTATCAAATGCGTAGCCGTCCAGCACCAGCACGTCATCGGGTTGCACCTGGGCGGCCAGGTACGCGGCTTCCTCGGCAGTAGGCTGGGTGGGCAGCTCCAGCAGCGTCACCTGGGCCTGGTGGAGCAACTCCCGGATGGCCGCCGACGGGTTCTGGATGGCAAACCAGCACGGGGCCACCGCCCGGACCATATCGGCTAAAGCCAGGGAACGAACTACGTGGCCCAGCCCAATTGTGGAGTTGCCGTCGGCGCGGAAAATCAGGCGCATGCAGTGAGGAGTGGCGTGGCGGAGGTGGGAACAGGGCCTACTTTGTAAAATCGTATTTCTTCTGCTCAATAGCCGCATTCAGGGCTACCAGTTCCGGGTGCGTATCCAGCAGCTGAATCAGAGCTTCAGTGGGCAGAGAATCAGCCTGGTACTGCTCCAGCAGTACCCTGATCAGCTCCCAGTCTTCGGGCGTGTCCAGCGTGATGCGGAAGCGGCTGGCATCGGTGGGGTGCAGCACGTGGGCAAACTCCACCTTACCCGACCGATTCTGATGAATATAGGGCGTCACATGTTCCCGGTCCGATTCGCTTCGGGCATTCTGCTGGGCCTGAGTGAGTAGTTGGTAAGAGAAAACCTCAAAGTCGAGGCCCCGGGGAAAGGTACGCTGCAGACCGTTGCTCATATACAGCTGCGGGTTGGCGGCGGCCTCGTAGCGTTGCACGGCCCCGCCAATCAGCTCCCCGTCAATCAGTGGGCAGTCGGAGGTGACGCGTACGATGGTATCGAGGCCAAACTGGGTGGCCGTTTCGTAGTAGCGGCTCAGCACGTCGGCCGAGCTGCCGCGGTAGCAGGGCACCCGGTGCTGCCCGGCCCACTGCTCCAGCACGTCATCTTCCGGGCCGGTGGTAGTGGCCAGATACACCGGTAACCCGCTGGCTTGCAGGCGGGTAATGTGGAAGTCCAGCATGCTGCGGCCCCGGGCCGTCAGCAACACTTTGCCCGGCAACCGGGTGCTGCCCATGCGGGCCTGAGAGATGATGCCGACTTTGCTCATGCCACAAACTCCCGAATGCTGGCAATTACGTACTGCTGCTCTTCATCCGTCAGAGTCGGGAACATCGGAATGCTCAGGCAGTGGGCGTAATACTGCTCAGCCAGCGGGAAGTCCCCATTTTTCCAGCCCAGCTCCTGGTAATAGGGCATGGTATGGACCGGAATGTAGTGGACCTGGGCAAAAATCTGCTTCGTGCGCAGAAAGTCATACAGTCCTTTGCGGTCCACTACCTGAATAATATACAGGTGGTAGGCATGCCCGGCCGCCGTAGCCAGCGGAGTAACTGCGGGCATATCGGCAAAGGCCTCGTCGTAGCGGGCGGCCAGATCCCGGCGGCGGGCCAGGCCCGCATCGGCCCGCTCGAGTTGACTGACCCCCAGAGCGCAGAGCATATCCGGAATCCGGTAGTTGTAGCCCAGAGTCTGCATTTCCATGTACCAGCCCCCGTCGTGGCGGTGCATCTTGGCCGGGTCCTTCGTGATGCCGTGGGTGCGCAGCGTCAGCAGCTTTTCGTAGAGCTCCGGGCTGTTGGTGGTTACCATCCCGCCTTCGCCGGTAGCAATGTGCTTGACGGGGTGAAAGGAGAAAATAGCTAGGTCGGCCAGCTGCCCGTTGCCGCAGCGTTGCTGCCGGCCCTGGCGGTCAGTGAAAAAGCCCCCGGGCGCGTGGCAGGCGTCTTCAATAATCCAGAGGCCAAACTCGTCGGCCAGCTGGCGGGCTTCTTCCAGGTTTACCGGCAAGCCGGCAAAATCGACCGGGATGAGGCCGTGAAAATATCCCTTGGGGTGTGCTTCCAGCAAAGCCCGAACCTTGACCAAATCAATCAGGGCCGTGGCGGGGTCAATATCGGCGAAGTACACTTCGCCGCCGCAGTAACGCACGCAGTTGGCCGAAGCGGCAAAGGTGATGGGAGTCGTGATGACCCGCTGGCCGGGCTGTACGCCCAGGGCCAGGGTGCACAGGTGCAGCGCCGCCGTGCCGTTGCTGACGGCTACGGCGTAACGGGCCCCTATATATGCGGCAAACTTTTCCTCAAACTCGCCCACCTTCGGTCCCTGCGTCAGAAAATCGGAGCGAAGCGTCTCGGTGACGGCCTGAATGTCGGAGTCGGTGATGTGCTGACGCCCATAAGGAATCGGGTGGTTGGGCTGGAAAGGCATGGAAAAGGCGAAACTGAAGTGAAAGGCTGACACTGAGCGGGCACTAGCCGGGCCGGCTGCAAATATAGCCAGTGGTCAACGGTTGCGGCGGCCTGCCCACTCACAAATAACCCGTGGAGAACGGTAGCAAGGGCCGTTTTGTACTATCTTTACCTAAGTAGGATACTATTCGCTCTGGACTGTTCTGAGGTCCGCACCTATTCTCGCACATTCACCATACTATGAAAAGACTCTTTACGGGACTTGTCGTACTTTTTTGGTTACTGCATAGCTCTGCCTATGCGCAAAAAGAAACGCAAAACTGGTTTTTTGGTAACAACGCCGGGTTAAGCTTTGCCACTGGCCTACCTACTGCCATCACCGCGAGCAGCATGGTAACCTACGAGGCGGCGGCGGCTATTTCGGATCCGGCCGGCAATCTGCTCTTCTACACAAACTGCGTCAACGTCTGGAATCGTAACCATCAGCTGATGCCCAACGGCCAGAACCTGGGCGGGCATGAATCGGCTACGCAAGGAGCTTTGATTGTGCGTAACCCCGCCAATGCTTCCCAGTATTACCTGTTCGTCGTCGATGGCTGCGACAATTACTTGGTCGGCGGCTTAAAATACTCGCTCGTTGACATGACCCAGCAAGGGGGGCTGGGCGGGGTTACGGCGCGGGCTACCCAGCTCTCGACGGTACAAGTGACGGAGAAGCTGACGGCCGTGCGGCATGCCAATGGTAAGGATACCTGGATTGTTGTCCACGGCTGGAATACGAACACCTTTTATGCTTATTTGCTTACCGCCAGCGGTATCAGTTCTACGCCCGTCACTACCAGTATTGGGGCTGTCCACAGCGGAGGGGGCGGCAATACCGACAATGCCAATGGCGTAGGGTATATGAAAGCTTCTGCGGCGGGCAACAAGCTGGCCCTGGCCATTCGAGACGGTAATTTTGAGCTGTTTGACTTCAACAATGCTACTGGCATGCTCTCCAACTACGTGCCGCTGCCGCAAAACTTTCGGAGCTACGGGGTGGAATTCTCGCCCGACGGCTCCCGCCTGTATGGCTCCACGCTGAATGGTAACCGCATCTACCAGTTCAATGTCCTGGCCGGCTCTGCAACGGAAATTGCCGCTTCTGCTACCTTAGTTGGGACTAGCACGCCCGCGTCGGCTTACATCGGCGCTTTGCAGTTGGCTTCGGACGGCAAAATCTACGCAGCGCTCTATAACAGTCTCACCTTGGGGGTAATAAACAACCCCAATAGTTTAGGAACTGATTGCAACTACAGCAATTCTGGTCCCGCCTTGGGAGGCCGGCTTAGTCAGCTGGGCCTGCCCAATTTTCCCAACGCCTTTGCCCCACTCGCCAATGAATGGACCGGCGCGGTTAGCACCGTATACACCGACGCCGCCAACTGGAGCGCGGGCTTCGTACCCGGCAGCACCGACGACGTGACCATTAAGGCCACGGCTACGCGTATGCCGGTGCTCAGCACTAGCGCCTCGGTGCATAGCTTCACGGTGGATGCCGGGGCCTCGATGACGGTTGATGGCACATTTACCGTAACCGGAAGTATTCGGAATGATGGCTCATTCAGCGGGGCCGGAGAAGTGCAGATGACTACCACGGGCACCCACACCATTGATGGTACCCGGGTGCCCAGCATCCGCAACCTGACGCTGGCCACCGGGGCCACCACCCAGCTCAACGTGGCCACCTTCGTGACCGGTATGCTGACGCTGAATGCAAACCTGAACACGCCCCGGGCTGCCGTTGTGCTGGCCTCGAGCGCCAATGGCACGGCTATGGTTGTCAATAACGGCAATTTTGCCGTTGTTGGCCGGGCAGTAGTGCAGCGTTATATCGCGCCTGGCCTTAACCCCGGGCTAGGCTACCGGCATTATTCCAGCCCGGTGAGCAATGTTTCCTTCGACAGCTTTATTTACCAGGGCTATTCCGCGGTGGTCAACCCTGCCTACAACTCGGCGGCTTACCCCGGCACGGTTACGCCCTTCCCAACTGTCTACGGCTATGATCAGCAGCGGCTCGTGACGGCCGCAAGCCCCGGCAACAGTGGCTTCAACGCGGGCTGGTATTCCCCCAGCGCAGCTACCAACACGATGGGCGTCGGCGTGGGCTATACCTTCAATATTGCCCCAGGCAAGCTGCTGGAGTTTGACGGCCCTCTCAACAACGGTCCGATTAGCCGCAGTAATCTGGCCCGCAACGAGGAGGCCGACGGCGGCTGGCACCTACTGGGTAACCCGTATCCGGCACCTATCGACTGGCGCCAGACGTTCACGGGGGCAACTAACCTGCTGAATTCCGTCTACGTGTTTAAGTCCTCGGGGCAGTATGACGGTAGCTACGTCAGCTACGTCAATGGTGTAGGGGAAGCCCGCTACATTGCTTCCGGGCAGGCGTTCTTCGTGCGCGTGGCAGCCCCTAACCTCGTTGGTAGTCTGGATTTTACCAACTCGGCCCGCCTCACGACCTATCTGAGCCCTGACTTTAGTCGTCCCGCTACCACTGAAGCTCGGCCCCTGGTGCAACTGGATCTGGTGAGCGGCGAGCGGCACGATGCTGCCTACGTTTACTTCGAACAAGGTGCCACTGCCGGCTTCGATGCCGCCTACGACGCCTACAAAATCACGGCCGGCGAGGTAGCCGCCCTCTCGGTGCAAGCCGGTGCCGAGGTACTGTCCATCAGTGGGTTACCTAATACCCTGGCGGCCGGTCAAGTGACGGTGCCCCTGAGCGTATACGTCCCCAAAGCTGGCAATTATGCCCTGGCCGCAACCCAACTGCTCAACCTGCCCGCCGGCGTAACGGTGTACTTGCGTGACGCGCAAACCGGAGCTCTGGTAAACCTGCAGCAGCAGCCGGAATATGCCTTCAGCACTGGCGCCCCGCTGTACACGACCACCCGCTTCACGCTGGTATTCAGCCCCCAGCAGGTGTTGGCTAGCTTTACGGCCCAGCTTAGTACCCAAGTAGCCTTGTACCCGAATCCTGCTCAGCGGGAAGTTACGGTCACCTTGCCGGCCCTTCTGCGCCAGCCTGGTAGCGCCCTGAGCCTGGTAAACGCGCTTGGCCAAACGGTGCTTCGGCAGGCGGTGCCCGCCACCGGCCCGGATGGCACAATGCGCCTAGCCCTAGCCGGAGTTGCCAAAGGCGTATACACATTGCGCATCAGCAGCCCGGCCGGCAGCGCGAGCAAGAAGCTGGTGGTGGAATAGCTTCGCCATTAGCCAACAAAAAAGGCTCTGCCGTATGGCAGAGCCTTTTTTGGTAAAAAACAGTGGTTACGCTTCAAACTCGGCATCCACGTGCAGGCGGATTTCTTCGCGAATCTGCTCGGCAGTCAGCCATTCCTCGTTGTTGGCCGAGTCGTAGTAGAAGCCGTCGGGCACGCGCTTACCGTGGAAGTGCTGGATAAACTCCTCCACGTCCCAGCGCGGGGTGAAGGGCAGAATTACGTAGTATTTCTGCAGCTCCACGGTGCTCAGCGCGTCGGTTTCGGTAATCATGGCCTCGTGCAGCTTCTCGCCGGGGCGGATGCCCACAATTTCCTGCTTGCACTCGGGGCCGATGGCTTTGGCCACTTCCGTAATTTTGTAGGAAGGAATCTTGGGCACAAAGATTTCCCCGCCCCAGGCGTGCTCCAGGGCGTACAGCACGAGGTCCACGCCCTGCTCCAGGGAGATGTTGAAGCGGGTCATGTCGGGGTGGGTAATGGGCAGCACGCCGGTATGGCGGCGCTGCAGGAAAAACGGCACTACCGAGCCCCGGGAGCCGATTACGTTGCCGTAGCGCACCACCGAAAAGCGCAAATCCCGGGAACCCTTCATGTTGTTGGCGGCCACGAAGAGCTTATCCGAGCAGAGCTTGGTGGCCCCGTAGAGGTTGATGGGGGCGGCGGCCTTATCGGTGCTCAGGGCCACCACGTCTTTCACGCCGCAGTCGAGGGCGGCCGTAATGACGTTTTCAGCCCCGAAAATGTTGGTCTTGATGCATTCCATCGGGTTGTACTCGGCTGCCGGCACCTGCTTGAGGGCCGCCGCGTGCACAATAACGTCGATGCCCTCGCAGGCGCGCTTGAGCCGCTCCCCGTCGCGCACGTCGCCGATGAAGTAGCGGATGGCCGGGTATTTCGAATGGGGAAACACCTGCGACATTTCGTACTGCTTCAGCTCGTCGCGGGAGTACACCACCAGGCGCTTGACCTGCGGAAACTGCTCGAAGACGGTCTGCACGAATTTTTTGCCGAAAGAACCGGTACCACCCGTTACCAGAATGGATTTATGATTTAAGTCGAGGCTCATAAGTAGAGGAAAGCCGTTGTCGCCCGACGGGCGGGCGAAAGGAGGGCAAAAGTAGGCATTCCCGGCCTAGCTTCCGTACTTTTGTCGGGGCTTGGTTGTTGGTGGTCAGGTTTTCGTTTTTGACCGCCGGCGTCAGATTCTCGGACCTCAGCCCTCGAAATACCCCGCAGCCGGGCCAATTGCATGAGCGAAAAACCAACAATCAGCCCCGAAAATCCAGTTTCCGAGCCCATCAAGGTCGTTATCTGGGACCTGGACGACACGTTTTGGCGGGGTACCCTCTCGGAAGGGGCCGTGGAGGAGCTGGAAGAAAATCTGGCCTTGGTGCGCGCCACGGCGGCCCGCGGCATCGTGCACACCATCGTTTCCAAAAACGACTTCGCCCTGGCCGAGACCAAGCTCATTGAGCTCGGAATCCGGGACCTGTTCGTCTTTCCCCAGATCAGCTGGCAGCCCAAGGGTCCGATTATCAAGGAGCTGCTCGAAAAGATGCAGCTGCGAGCCCCCAACGCCCTGTTTTTGGACGACAACCCCATCAACCGGGCCGAGGCCCAGTACTACAACCCCCAGTTACAAGTAGCCGACCCCGCCGACCTGCCCCACCTGGCGCCCCGGCTGCGGGCCAGCGGCAAGCCAGACCCCACCTTCAGCCGCCTGGAGCAGTACAAGCTGCTGGAGCGGCAGCAGCAGGCCCGCTCCGGCTACCAGGACAACCTGGCCTTCCTGCGCGACTCCCAGGTGCGCATCGAGTTCCGGGAAGGTGCCCGGGTGTGGCCCGACCTGGACCGGATTGAGGAGCTGATTAACCGCTCCAACCAGCTGAACTTCACCAAGCAGCGCGTCAGCAAGGACACTCTGGCTGCCGACCTGCGCGACCCGCAGCAGCGCTGGGGCACCGTGCGGGTCCAGGACCGGTTCGGCGACTACGGCCTGGTGGGCGTGTACGCAGTAAACCGGACCGAGAACCGCCTGGTCCAGCTCGTGTTTTCCTGCCGGATTCTGCATTTGGGCGTCGAGCAGTTCACCTACGCCTGGCTGGGTTTCCCGGCTTTGGAAGTGCAGGGCGAAGTAGCAACTGCGCTCAACACTATCGACCAGCCCGACTGGATTAGCGTGCAAACTGAGTCGGAAGCAGCGGCGGCAGCCCAACCAACCGCCAAACCTACGGCCGACAAGCTGCGGGTGCTACTTAAGGGCGGCTGCGATTTGGGCCAGCTCACCCCGTTTTTGCAGGCCTACGAGCTGACGGTGGCGGAGGAGTTCAACTTCAACAATGAAAACCAGATTCCGGTGCACGTGGAGCACACCGTGCTGCTGCGGCAGGGCCGGGAGCTGCCGGAAAGTGAAAAGCAGCGCTTGGCCCTGGAGTTGCCCTTTCTAGGCCGCGAAGCCTTTGACACCCGGCTCTGGGATTCGAGCTACGACGCATTGGTCTACAGTCCCCTGATGGACTACACCCAGGAGCTGTACCGCGAAAAAGCTACCGGGGCCGAAATTCCCTTCGGTGGCTATCAGAACCTGTTGCAAGCCGAGCCCGCGGCCCAGGCCGCCAAGTATGCCCAGCGCCGCTTCCGGGGTCTGGATGAAGCTTTTTTGCGCCACTTCCAGCAAGAATTCGAGTTTGCGGGTCAGATTTCGCCAGCCCGCTTTCAGGAAAACTTACGGTGGCTGCGCGGGCAAATTCCGGCCACCGTCCCGATTTTCCTGCTCAACGGGGCCGAAATCGACGTGCCCGGCTCGGGTGAAACCGGGGCCCGGCAGCGGCACGAGCAGATGAACCACGCCCTGGCCGACTTCGTGGCCACGGCCGAAAACTGCTTTATCATCGACGTGCGCGACTTTGTGCGCACACCGGCCGACGTGACCAACAACCTGCGCCACTACCAGCGCCCGCACTACCGCACCCTGGCCCAGCGCACGGCTGCCGCCATCGGGCAGTGGCAGGGCCAGCAGCTCAGCCGCTCGGCCTGGGTTGACTGGCGGGCCGAAGTAGCCAGCCGGGTGCCGGCCAAGCTCAAAGGCCTGCTGGGTAAGCTGAAGCGGTAACTTACTTGCCGATAAGCCCGGCCAGCCGCTCGGTCAGGGCGCGGCGGGAGTAGCGGGCGTGGTTGAGGGCCGGCAAATCCAGGTTGGGGTTTTGCTGCCACTGCCGGGCCAGCTCTTCGAGGTAGCCGAGCATGGCGTCGTAGGCATCGTAGGCAAAAACGTGGCCCGCGTGGCATTCCTGCAGCAGATTGTCGGCGTCGGAGC
This sequence comes from Hymenobacter chitinivorans DSM 11115, assembly GCF_002797555.1. NCBI lineage: Bacteria > Pseudomonadati > Bacteroidota > Cytophagia > Cytophagales > Hymenobacteraceae > Hymenobacter > Hymenobacter chitinivorans. Next base: position 1,393,966 of record NZ_PGFA01000001.1, read on the forward strand.
CTACCGGCCCGATGCAGATGATGGGCTTGTTGGCGGCCAAGTACTCGAACACCTTACCCGGCAGGATGCCGAAATTGTGGGCCACGTCGGGAATGGCCATCAGCAGCACCGAGGCCCGCAGCAGGTAGCCCACCGACTCCTCGTGGGGCACGAAGGCCACAAATTCGGTGCGCCCGGCCAGGCCCGCCGCCGCTATCTGCGCCTGCAGGCCCGCCGAAACCTTGCCCACGAAGCGCAGCCGCAGCGGTACTGCCGGATGGCGCCGGACGCACTCGGCGCAGGCCCGCAGGAATTCCTCGACGTGGTAGGTTTCCGATATCGTGCCGGTGTGCGTTATCAGCAGCGCGTCTTGGGGCGGGGTAGACGGCTCCCGAAAGTCACTCTCGTCGTAACCATTCGGGATGACGTGAAACTTGGCGGCCGTCAATTGCGGCGACTTGCCCAGAAACAGCCGCTTGGTGTCGGCGCTGGTTACCAGCACTTCGTCGGCCTGCTCCAGCACCTGCCGCTCGTAGCGCGCGTCGAGCCAGCGGGCCAGGCGGGTTTTGTTGAGCTCCTTGGTGTAGTAAATGTCGGTCCACGGGTCGCGCATGTCGGCCAGCCAGCGCAGGCCGTAGCGCTGTTTGAGCGCGAGGCCGATAAGCTGGGTGGAGTGGGGCGGGGAGCTGGTCAGCACCGCGTCGAAGGTTTCGCCCTGGGCCAGCAGCTCGGCCACGGCCCGCAGCACGTGCCCGTTCCAGCCCCGGCGGGGGTCGGGGATGAACAGGTTGCCGCGCACAAACTTGAAAAACTGCTGCTGCAGGCTGGTTTTGCTTTCGTTGGCGAAGCCGCCGTAGGGAATCTGCTGGCGGCCGGTGAGCTTCTTGTAAGAGCCAAACGGCTCGGACGTGCCGGTGCGAATGACCCGCACCCCGGCCGGAATTTCGGCCGCCAACGACTCGTCCAGCACCGGGTAGGCGCCCTTCTCGGGGTCGACGGTAACCACGGTGCATTCCACGCCGAAGGTGGGCAGGTGCTTGACAAACTTCAACGTCCGCTGCACGCCCGCGCCCCCGGACGGTGGCCAGTAGTAAGTAATGACGAGCAGGCGCATAGGGCGGAGGATGGTTTTTGAGCGGTTTTGGACCGCGAAGGTAAGCACCTGTCGGCTTTTAGGGTTTTCTGGCTAATTTTGGGAGCGGAACGGCGACGTTTCACGTACCTTGGCTGTTATGGCAGAAGGAGATTTTAGCCCGCGCATCAACCAGAACAGTGATTTTCGGGGCTGAAAGATGCTTTTTGCCGTCTCCTTCTCTTCTCAAAATCAGCGGGCCGTCGTAGCGTTTTTGCTTGCCGGCCGCCGCATTACCCACGCAACTAAGCAGCACATCTACCGATGTTCGATAATTTAAGTACCAAGCTCGACAAAGCCTTCAAGACCCTCAAGGGCCAGGGCAGCATCACCGAAATCAACGTTGCGGCCACCATCAAGGAAATCCGCCGGGCGCTGGTCGATGCCGACGTGAACTACAAGGTGGCCAAGGAAGTCACCGACAAGATTAAGGATGAGGCCATGGGCCGCGACGTGCTGACCACCGTGTCGCCGGGCCAGCTCATGACCAAAATCGTGTACGACGAGCTCACCCAGCTGATGGGCGGCACCAAGGAAGACGTGGTGCTCAAGGGCGACCCGGCCGTGATTCTGCTCTCGGGCTTGCAGGGTTCGGGCAAAACGACCTTCGCCGGCAAGCTGGCTACCTTTATCAAGAAGCAAAACCGCACGGTGCTGCTCGTGGCCTGCGACATCTACCGCCCCGCCGCCATCGACCAGCTGAAAGTGCTGGGCGAGCAGGTGGGCGTGGAGGTGTACTCGGAGCCGGAAAACAAGAACCCGGTCGAGATTTCGCAGAACGCCATTGCCTACGCCAAGAAAAATAACAAGAAAGTAGTCATCATCGACACCGCCGGTCGCCTGGCCGTGGATGAGCAGATGATGCGCGAAATCGAGCAGGTGAAGCGGGCCATCAACCCGTCGGAAACCCTGTTTGTGGTGGATGCCATGACGGGCCAGGACGCGGTAAACACGGCCAAGACCTTCAACGACCGGCTGAACTTCGACGGCGTGGTGCTCACCAAGCTCGATGGTGACGCCCGCGGCGGCGCGGCCCTCTCGATTCGGGCCGTGGTCGAAAAACCCATCAAGTTCATCTCCACCGGGGAAAAGATGGAAGCCCTGGACATGTTCTATCCCGACCGGATGGCGCAGCGGATTCTGGGCATGGGCGACGTAATTTCGCTCGTGGAGCGGGCCCAGCAGCAGTTCGACGAGGACGAGGCCAAGCGCATCAACCAGAAGATTCGCAAAAACCAGTTCAACTTCGACGACTTCCTCTCCCAGCTCGAGCAAATCAAGAAGATGGGTAACCTCAAGGACCTGGTGGGCATGATTCCGGGCATGAGCAAGGCCATCAAGGACGTGGATATCGACGACGACGCCTTCAAGCCGATTGAGGCCATCATCAAGAGCATGACCCCGCAGGAGCGCGCCCAGCCCGAGCTGCTCAACGGCTCCCGCCGCCGCCGCCTGGCCAAAGGCTCCGGCACCGACATTCAGCAGGTCAACAACCTGATGAAGCAATTCGAGGACATGCGCAAAGTGATGCGCACCATGAACAAGATGAGCTCGACCAAGGGCGGCATGCAGCAAATGGCCAAAATGATGGGCATGCGCGGCAAGTAGGCGCGCGTTAGAATTTGCTATCAGGCTAAATATCATACCGGCCCGGATGCTCGTAGCGTCCGGGCCGGTGTATTTTAAAGTTGGGCTGAAAACAGGCTGTTATAGTGCGCCAGTGGGCCGCTGACCGGCTGCGATGGTAGTTAGCTGCGCCGGACTGTAAGGCGCCGAAGCCACCAGGGTATCGGTGTGGAAGGTGTGAAATAAGGCAAAGACGTAGCGCATGCGCTGCTGAATCTGGGTCCAGTCGTGGGCGGCGGTGCTGGCCAGCTGACCAATGGGGCCACCTACGGCAGTCAGCCGGGCCAGGGCTTGCTGCTGTTCGGGCGCGGCCGGCGTTAGGAGGCAGGAGCCACCCGTGGGCACGTCTTGGGCCACCGCCAGCCGCCGCGGACCAATATCAAACTGCAGCAGCCGCTCGGTGACGCACCGGCGGATAATCAGCGGCATGGCCCCGCGAATGTAGGGCTCCAGCCGCACGTGCTCATGCCAGACGGCAAAGCAGTTGGCCAGATAAGTAGCTTGTTGCTTGAGGGCCGGGTCGGTGGTGGTGGCAGCGGTGAAATACTGCCGAAAGGCCTGACTCAGCAGCTCCTGCCCGTTGTCGGCCGCAACGCCAGGGTGCAATTCGGCCAGAAAATCGTCCAGGTCGGTGGGTTGGGGCCGCGTTAGTGGGGCAAACCGGCCGATAAACCGGGCTGTTTGGGTACCAATGTCTTCCAGCACCGTGCGGTTGCCGACCAGAATCAGCTGAGCCGATACCCGTCGGCTGTGGCGGATAATCAGCTGGCCAACGGCAATGCCGCAGCCGGTGCCCAGCAAGGCCGCTGCGGGCAGCCCGAACGGGGGAAATTGCAATAGCCAGCCGCTGAGCACCCCCACCAGGGCCCCCACAACACCACCGACGATAGAACCGTCGCGGCGGGCCTGGTCCAAATCCTGCTGGCGAATTGTGACGCCCGCTTTGCGCGAGCCCCACACGGCCCAGGTGTGGAAATTGGCCCCGGCCCCCGGCCCTAAAACTTGCTCCAGCGCCTGGGAAAGCAGATAATGACAGCGCGTAATGCGCAGATTGGCAACCACCGGGTCGGTTTCCCGCAGTGCCTCCTGAATTTGCTGCTCCAAATACGGGGCAAGTACCGGGTTCTGGTGGGGCATTGGCGTAAAAAGTAGGAGGGAGGCGAATGGCTGGGAGTCCAATGATACTCCATTACTGTCAAAGAACGGCCGACAGGCCCCTGCCGGCGGCACTGGGAATTCTCCGCTACCTGGCTCGTTTACCGCGCAATCAGCACTTTCTGGGGTTTGCCCACCAAATTGCCAGCCGCATCCGTAGCGCGCAGAAAGTACAGCCCGGGCAGCAGATTACTGACGGTCAGTCGGGTTTCGCCTTGCGCGGCCTGCCGCAGTACCACCCGGCCCTGCTGGTCCAGCAGCGTCAGCTCCACGCTTTGAGCGGCGGTGCCGGTGAGGGTAACGGCCAAAAAATCCTGGGTCGGCACGGGCGCGACGCTCAGGCCGGGCGCCACGGCCGCGGCCGCCAGGGCCACAACCGGCGAGTAGGTAGGGTGGCCGTCCTCGTCCAACTGCCGCAGGCGGTAGTACACGGCTTCGGTGGGGGCAGCGGCGTCTTGGTAGGAGTAGGGCTGGGCAGTAGTAGCCGTGCCGCGGCCGTTGACTAACCCAATTTCGCGGAACTGACTTTCCGAAGTGGTCCGCCGCTCCACGGCAAAGCCGCGGTTCTGGTGCTCCGACGCCGTTTGCCAGGCCAGCTGTACGCCGCGGCCCACGCGCCTGGCCGTAAAGCCGATAAGCTCCACGGGCAGCACGTTGCCGCCGGCAGCGGGCAGGGTCACGCGAAACCCAGAGGCCTGACTCAGAACAATACGGAGCTGCTGGCTGGCTGCATCGAAGCTAAAGCTGCTGACGCCGGGGCCCGTAACGGCCGTCGGCGCAGTGCCCAGGGGAATGGCTAAGGTGGTGGCCCGGCTCACGTAGCCGGCGTAGGCCGTGGCGCCGGTCCGCTGCCAGCTGATGGTAGCCCGTTTGGCCGAGCTGATGAACGGGGCCGCGCCGTAGGAAAGCGTGGTGCCCTGCTCCAGAAACAGTTGGGCGAAACCGCCAGCTGCGTCCAGGGACAAGAAATTCACCAGCCCATCGGCCTGCACGGGCTGGGGCAGCAGGGTACTGACGCTGGTCGTTAGCACGGTGTCGGTTTGGGCAAAGGCCAGATCCTGGAAGTCGGCGGCGGTGCTGGTGAGGGCGGCCGTGGTGGCGGTGCTGCTGGTTGTCAGGCGCGGAGCGGTGGCCGTGAAGGGCACCAGCGCCGCCAGAAACTGCGTGGCCGCCGCGCCGCTTTTCTGGACCAGCAGCGTGGTATGCTTTTCGGACAGATTGTAGCTCAGCTCGTGGCGGTTGGTGGCTTTGGCGTAGCTGCTGGCCCCGCCCGTAGCCGTGACGTGCGCCAGCAGGCTGACGCCGTTTTTCTGCCAGATGCCTTCGTGCCCGGCCAGGTTATCGGTGAAGGTACCCGTGGCTGGCGGGCCGTTTTCCAGGCCGTAGCCGTGCAGCTGCCAGGTGTAGGAATGGGCTGCGCCGGCCTGCACAAAATCGGCCAGCAGGTAGTAGCTGTTGCGCACAAACAGGGTTTTTCGGGTAATGGTGGCCGCTTTATACGCCGTTTGCACTTCCCCGTAGCTGAGCTTCTCGGTCTGGAACGTGGTGCGGATGCTGGCCGCCGCATCGTTGGCAGCACCGGGTGCCCCAATGGCCGGCCCGGCATTGTCGACGAGCAGCATGTTGTGGTTGGTAGCCTGCCCCAGGGAGTCGCGGCGGCCGTAGCTGAGGTAGCCTGGGTCGAGGGCCAGCAGCTGACCGTGGGCAAAAAGCAAAAAGCTGCTGGCGTCGGCCTGGCTGTGGCCGCCGGAATTGGCCTGGGCCGCGCCGCTCTTGCCATTCACGTGCAGATACGTGGCCAATGAGTCGTTGCCGGAGCGAAATACCAGGTTGCCGCTGGCGGGCAGGGCCGTGAGCGGGGCGTTGGTGGGCTCGGTGGGGGTGAGGTTGGCGGCCAGGTAAGCGGCGCGCATATCCACGGTGGCGTCGCGCAGTTGGGCCGTCAGGGAGTTGAGCTGCCGGCCCGACAAGTTGCCCAAGTGCAGGGGCCGCACGTAGCGGCTCTTGCCGGTGAGGGCCAGCTCGGGCATGCCCAGGTCCACGTAGGAGTCTTCCAGGGCGGGCAACCGACCATCGGGCAGCAGAATGGCCGTAATCCAGTCGTAGAGCTGGTCGTAGCGCGGGTCGTAATACGGGTTGCGGATAATCCGGGAGCTGCCGCCAAACGTGTAAGTCAGCGTGTTGTCGGGCAGGAAGTGGCCCAGGGCCCGGAAAAATGGCAGACAGTTGAGAAACGCGTACTTGAAGTAATACGGCCCCTCGGCGTAGCCCGCCACCTTCGCCGGGTCCGACTGCCGCTGCGGGTCCTGCCAGAGTATGTTGTCGAGGTTGTAAAGCCCGTCATTAATCCAGGAGGTGGGGCGCCGGCTCACGGCGGTGGCGCTGCCCACGTCGTTGAGCACTACGGCGGCCATGCCCAGGGCGGCGGCCGTCATCAGGGCGTGGTTGTTCTTGACCTGCTTGAAAAACTCGTAGCTCATGAAGCTCACTGGCCGGAAGGGCTTGACGGCCTGGGAGTCGAGGTTGCCGGCAAAGGCCTGCAGCCGGAGCCGGGCCGCGGCCAGGGAGGAGGTCGTTTCGCCTGCCCCGCGCAGCAAGTCGTAGGCTATCAGGTAGTCAATGAGCTCCTTGGAGCGCCACTGCCACTCGTTGTACGACGACAGGTTGCTCAGCGAGGCGTAGACTTCGACGTCGGTATTGATGGTTTCGAGCAGGCCGCGGGCGTTGGCCAGCAGGGCCGCTTTTTCGGCGGCCGGCAGGGGGCTGAGTGTGTTGTTTTCGGCTTTCCGGTCGAGCAGGGCCACGAAGGCGGCGTTTTTGGCCAGCGTAGCCCGGCTCCGCCGCCCGTCGGCCGAAGCATTGTCGGGAGTGGGCTGGGCCGAGGCACTCTGGTAGAGCCCCTGGTAGAGGCCCAGGGCCGGTTGCCGGAGCAGGGAGGCCTGCACTTCGGGCAGGGCCGCCGCCCGCAGCAACGTCCGGGGGTAGGAGGTGTCGGCACCCGGCGGGTTCCAGCTCCCGGTTTGCCCCCAGGCCGGCAGCATCAATAGTAATATCAGATAAAGAGTAGCGGCAACGTGTTTCAAAGGCAGAAATCTAATTGTAATTATACCAAGCAAAAGCCTCTATGGTGCTTCAAAAGGCTTGGTAGAATAAGATTCTGCCGCGGAGAATAGTTTCGTACTGTTTGGGTATTAAATAGAACGTATTGAAGAAACTACCTGTGTTTGCCGCCTAGTCGTGCAGTGGCTTCACTTGGTGGAAGGCACTACGTTGCCGGCCGAATCGGCGAAGTACACGGCCGTAACTTCCTCTTTCTTGCCTGGGGTCGGTTCCATTTCGAAGGTGTATTCCACGGTATAGCCGCTGCGGTTGCGGCCCTGCGCGTCTTCCTGGTGGCCGGTGTGGGCTTCCGAGTGAATGGGCGTAATGTTGCCGCCCACCTGCTTTTGCACGTACTGCTCCACGGCCGCAATGGCCCGCTGCTCCTCGGGAGTGGTGCCGCAGGCGCTCAGCAACACGGCCGTCAGAGCAAACAAAAAAGGCTTTTTCATAAGGTTAGAACATAAAAAAGGCCTCCGCAGAGGCCTTTTCGGTGAAACGGGCGTCGTACGCTTAGTACTCCGTTTTGCCTTCTTTGTTTTCCCAGGCCCGGAAACCGGCCAGGGCTTCGTCGCGCAGCAGCTGGGTCATCGGAATCTGGCGGTCGGCCAGGGGCTTCTCGATTTCGTCGTAGATGAACTGGTCGTCGAAGCCGATGGCGGCGGCATCCTGCTTGGTGTTGCCGTAGAACACGCGGCGGGGGCGGGCCCAATAGATGGCGCCCAGGCACATGGGGCAAGGTTCACAGCTGGTATACAAGTCGCAGTCGTCAAGCTGGAAGGTGCCCAGCTCCTGGCAAGCCTTGCGGATGGCATCCACCTCGGCGTGGCAAGTGGGGTCGTTGGTGCTGGTTACCTGGTTGAAGCCGTGGGCGATGATGCGGCCATCTTTGACCACGACGGCTCCAAACGGACCACCGTAGCCGGCTTGCATTTTTTCAATGGACAGGCGAATGGCTTCGCGCATGAATTCGTCGCGGGGAGCTTCCATAAGAGGGGAGAGTAGGAGGGAAAAGCTTGCAAGATACGCCACACCCGTTACTCTTGCCAAATGGGCTTAAATGGAAGTAAAGGAATATAAGTAGCTGGGTTGGTCGGTAAGTGGTTGAAAAAGAAAATGATTCGGGCAACCATTGCTGCTGTGCTGCCGAGTGCAAAGGAAAAAGCGCTACCCCGGTAGGCCCAAGCCGGCGCCACTAGTGCGCGCCGGCCCGGTGCTGTCAAACCAAGCTTTGGTATGCCGAGAGAAAATGGCAGCAAAAAATAATCAGATAATCAGCCGCTTTTAGATCCTTAAAAACAATTTATGGCACAGGAATTGCGCGTGAATTTTCTGAAAGAATAGTTTTTTAGGTGTTTTGGTTGTGGAAAAGGGGACGTCGTATCGGCGTCCTTTTTTTATGCCCGCACTTTTCGGTTTTCGCACTTACCAAGAGCCCAGATAAGTCCCTGAATCCAGCCTAGGCCCACGCTACGCCCTGGCGCAGCCACTGCAGGGTCGCGGCTTCGGGGGAGCCGGGCTCGGGCTGCTGATTGTAGTGCCACTCGGCCTGCGGGGGGAGGCTCATCAGGATGCTTTCGGGGCGGCCCCCGGTTTCGAGCCCGAAGCGGGTGCCCCGGTCAAGGGCCAGGTTGAATTCGGCGTAGCGGCCCCGGCGCACCAGTTGCCACTGCTTTTCCCGCTCGGAATACGGGAGCTTGGCGTTCTGGCGCATGATAGTGCCGTAAGCTCGGCCATAGACTTCCCCCACATCCTGAATAAAGGCGAAGAGCTCCTCAAACGAGCCATCTTTGCCCACGGTGAGCCGGTCGAAGAAGATGCCGCCCACACCCCGGGTTTCCTGGCGGTGGGGCAGGTAGAAATACTCGTCGGCCCACTGCTTGAAGCGGGCGTAGTAGTCGGGGTGGTGCCGGTCGCAGATTTCCCGGATCTGCTGGTGAAACCAGCGGGCCTGCTGCTCGTCCACGTAAATCGGGGTCAGGTCGAGGCCGCCACCAAACCAGGCTTCCCCGTTGCCGGCCTCGAAATAGCGCACGTTCATATGCGAAATGGGCACCCGGGGGCTGCGCGGGTGCTGCACCACCGAGACGCCCGTGGCGAAGTAGCGGGCATCGGGCATGAGCAGCTGCTGGGCGGCTTTGGCGCTCATTTCACCCCACACGGCCGAGAAGGCTACGCCGCCCTTTTCCAGCACGGCCCCGTGCTGGATAACCCGGGTGAGGCCGCCGCCCCCGCCTTCGTGCTGCCAGGCATCTTCCCGGAACCGCACGCCGCTGCCGTCGGCCGATTCGAGGCGGTGGCACAGCCAGTCCTGGAACTGGCGCATCCAGTTTTCAACAATAACCCGGGGCGGGGCAACGGCGGGAGCGGCAACGGTATGCATAAGTAGGAAAAACGGGTAAGTCGGCGGTGAGAGAAGAGGAAACCGGGGCTAAGCCCAGCGAATGGCGTGGTAATCGGGTAGCGCCACCGGGGGCTTGGTTTGGGCCAGGCGTTCGGCGCACCGGTCGCAGCAAGCCACGGTAGGCTGACGCTCCACGGCCCGCAGTACGAGCACCGGAATCTGGGTGTGGTAGGCGCGAGTGGTGGTGTAGCAGGAGTCGAAGTAGCGCAGCAGCTGGGCCTGACTGCCGGGGGCAATGATGAGAAGCTGGGCCTGGTGGCGGGCACAAAACTCGTTGGTGCCTTCCAGCGGGGCGTCGTCTTCGAGCAGGTTGGGCGCCACCACCAGCCAGGGCAACTGGGCCGCGGCTTTTACCACGGCCTGCTTGAGCTGGCGGCGGTGGGGCCGCTGGGTGGGCGCGTAAAAGTGGACCAAATCCAGGTGGGCCGGAAATGCCTCCTGCAGGGCCGACAAGCGGGGCAGCACAGAGGCGCCCAGGCTGGTAAAATCGGCGGCGAAAACCAGGCGGCTGGGCAGGGCCCGGCGGCCGGGCGGTACCACCAGCACCGGGCAGCTTACCAGCTCGGCAATGGCCGCGGCGTGGTTGCCGGGGGCAGCCTGCTTACCGCAGTCAATGTGCTCCAGGCCCATCACGACCAGGTTGGCAGCGCACTGCTGGGCTTCCTGCCGCACATGGTCGTGGAGGCAGCCGCTCAGGATCCGGTAGCGGTACTGAATCCGGCGGCCGTCCTGGCGGGTAAGCTGCTGGTAGCGCAGGCGCTCCACCAGGCTCCGCAGCCGCTGTTCCTCATTGGCCAGCTCGGCGGCTAGGGCTGGAGCCACGACCGGGGTGGGGTGGCAGTAGAGCAGCACCACTTCGGCCGGCCAGCGCACGGCCAGCTTGTTGGCGTAGGCCAGGGTGTGTTCAGCCGCCGCAGTGTGGTCGATAGGAACGAGAATGGTTTTCATGAACGGAAGCTTAGCGAAAGGGAAAAGGCGGTAATGACGAAGCGGAGTTAGCGGCAGTAGTGCATCGAATGCAGGGCCGCCGGCTGATTTTTGGAGGCTGTAGCGGAGCGGAGCTGCGGACTTAGGTAGGGAATGCCCAGGCCCAGGCCCCGCACAATAAAGAGCATGGCTAGCAGGGAAGCCACGTAGGGCACGGCCCGCCGCATGCGGGTGCGCCAGGGCAACGGCACGAGGCGGCCGGTAAGGGAGAAACCCAGCATCAGGGGCAAGGTGCCCAGGCCGAAGCAGGCCATGTAGGCGGCCGCGCCCGGCACGCCCGGCGCGCTCAGGGCTCCGGCCAGTGCCAGGTATACCAAGCCGCAGGGCAGCAGGCCATTGAGCAGACCGGTAAGAAAAAGGGCCCGCCACGAATGCTGCTGAAACAGTCGGGCCAGCGTGTTCTTCACCCAGACCAGGGGCCGGCGCAGGCCCAGCCCGGCGCTCAGGGCATCGGCGTAGCGCGGGGGCAGCCCAACGAGCAGCAAAATCAGCAGGCCCGAGGCAATGGACAGGCTTTGCTGCAGGCCAGCCAGGCGCAGGCTGTGACCGAGCAGGCCGGTAGCCGCGCCCAGCCCCGAGTAGGTCGTGACCCGGCCCAGGTTGTAGAGCAGGCGGCCGCCTACGTAACCGGCCGAAGCCGAGGCGGCCTCGGGGCGGCCGGGCAGGGCCAGGGCAATGGCCCCGCACATGCCCACGCAGTGGAAGCTGCCCAGTAACCCAAAAACAAACCCGGCCCAGAGCATTGGTTAAGACGAAATGAAGCGTGACGGAAACTGAGGGCAAGTTCCGCCGCCGCCGCCGGGTCGGGCATGACGAAAATCAGGTGCCCAGGGTGATATTTCTTTCCACGAAATACGCCTGCCCGCCGGCGGTGAAGTCGAGGCGGACGCGCCAGTAGCCGGGCTGCATCTGGCTGGTGTTGATGTGCTGCTGCTGATTGGGGCCAAACTGCAGGGGCAGGCTGAAGTCGCGCTGCTGGTCGGAGGGGCGGAAAAAATGCACCCGGCCCTGCACGGCTTGGCCAGCCAGGGAAGCAGGCAGCGTGAGCGTGAGGCGCCGGGCGTCGGCGTCGAGAATTACCTGCACGGGGGCGGGCAGGGCGGCGGTGCGGGCCTCGGTTTCCATGCGCTGCTGGTAGGCCAGCTCCTGCTTATAATAGTCGGGGCTGACCAAATCGACGCTGGTGCGCATGGCCTGCTGCACCATAAAGCCGATGTAGCCGGCAAAGAGCACGAAGGCCAGAATAATGGCGTAGGGCCAGAAGGTGCGCTTGGAAGTGGGAGCGGTTGCCATAGTGGGAAGCTTGGGAAGTGTTAAAAAGAGCGGCCATGCGTGATTGGGCGGCCACGTAGGCGAAGCATCTCTGCCCTTCGCCCGTCATCCTGAGCAAAGCGAAGGGGAGCGAAGGACCTTCCTCGCCTTGGTGACAAGGCTTATTAAATGGGACAAACCCTTTGTGCTGAGTTGGAATAAAGCTTTGTCACGTTGCTCACCCTTTGGTGGGGTAGGCGAAGAAGGTCCTTCGCTTTGCTCAGGATGACAGCCAAAAAAGGCAGGATAAACAACCTCGGCACGCGAGACGTCGCCTGCTGGTCGATGTGGCTGGCTTGTAGCGGGAACTTGCTTACTGCACCGGGCCCAGGAACTTGGTGCTGGTTTCGGCAATCAGCTCGTTACCTGAATACAGGCCGAGGCGGAGTTGCTGGTTGGTGCGCGTAAGGGCGGTGCGGGGCAGCTCGGCGAAGAAGACGCCCTCGGTCAGGCCCTGGGCCGGCAGCTGCAGGCCACCGTTGGTGCCTACTAAGGAAATCTTGCCCTGGGCCGGCTCCAGCACCCGTAGCGTGAGCGGGTAGGCCCGATTGGTTTTGTTGATGACCGAGATATTGTAGAGGTTGGTAATGGTGCCGTGGTCGGTTTTCTGGAACAGCTGCCCGGGGGTACGCAGCACCGTAGCCTGCACGTTGGCCCGCGACACGAGCAGTCCGGTAAGTACCAGTAGCAGCAGCGCCAGCACTCCCGACAGCACCTTCATGCGGCCGGTAAAGCGGGGCTTGGTGCCCTGGGCAATGTTGTTTTCCGAGGCGTGGCGAATCAACCCCTCGGGCAGGTTCACCAGGTTCATAATCGTGTTGCAGGCGTCGATGCAGGCCGTGCAGTTGGTACATTCCATCTGCTGGGCCCCGTTGCGGATGTCGATACCGGTGGGGCAGACCTGCACGCACTGGTTACAGTCGATACAGTCGCCGGCGGTACGTTGCTGGTTTTTGCGCTTCTTCTCCCGCGGCTCGCCCCGCTGATAGTCGTAGGCTACGACCAGGCTGTTTTTATCGAGCAGCACGCCCTGCAAGCGGCCGTAGGGGCAGGCAATGGTGCAGACCTGCTCCCGAAAGCGCGCAAAGACGGCGTAGAACAAGCCGGTGAACAAGATCATCGAAGCCAGGCCGCCCAGGTGGTCGGTGGGCCGGTCGGTGACGATGTTGACCAGCGCATCCGAGCCGATGATGTAGGCCAAGAAAGTGTTGGCAATCAAAAAGGAAATAAGCAGGAACAGGGCGTGCTTGGTGGTTTTGCGCCAGGTTTTGTTCCAGTCCCAGGCGGCCCGGTCCAGGGCTTTCTGCTGGGGCGCGTCGCCTTCGAGCCAGTACTCGATGCGGCGGAACACCATTTCCAGGAAGATGGTCTGGGGGCAGACCCAGCCGCAGAACACCCGGCCATACACCACCGTGAAAATGATGATAAACAGCACGAAGGTGAGCGTGGCCAGCAGCAGAATAAAGAAGTCCTGGGGCCAGAAGATTTGCCCCAGAATGATAAAGCGCCGGGCCGGCAAATTCAGCATTAGCAGCGGCAACTCGTGGAGGCGCAGCCAGGGGCCGGCGAAGAGCAACGCCAGCAAACCGTAGCTCAGCCACTTGCGGCGGCTGTAGAGCCGGCCGCGGGGCTTCTTGGGATACAGCCACACCCGCTGGCCGGCCGCGTCCACCGTGGCAATGGAGTCGCGGAACGACGCGGCGGACTGGGGTTGGGTGGTCGGCATGGGGTGGGGGAGGTAAAGTCTTGTTTTAAGAGGTTGTCATGTCGAGCAAGGCGAGACATCTCGCGTGCTGAGGTTGCAGTAGTAGTTAGCTTACCATTGCCCGCGAGATGTCTCCCCTCTGCTTGGTGCGCAGAATGGTCGACACGACTTTTGGGGTGTCATTAGCTTACAGCCTGGCCACGGGCTTGGCGGGGGCTTCCTTTTCGCCCTGGGGCTCTTTGGCACCGGCGGGTTTCGAGCCCTGCAGACTCAGCACGTAGGAGCTGACTTGCAGGATCTGCTTGCCGGAGAGCTTGCCTTTCCAGGCGACCATGCCCTTGCCCTGCACCCCAAACTTGATGGTCTTGTAGACGTGGTTGATTTCGCCGCCGTGCAGCCAGTACTCGTCGGTCAGGTTGGGGCCCACTTTGCCTTCGGCATTCACGCCGTGGCAGGGGGCGCAGTTGGTCGTGAATAGGCTCTTCCCGCTGCTCAAATCGCCGGCGGTGGTGAGGGCGGCGTAGGCGGTGAGCTGGTTGGGGTCGTCGGCATCGGCCGAAACCAGCAGAGCGGCCTGCTGCATTTCGGCGGCGTACTCGGCTCCTTGCAGTTGGCCGGTGCCGCTCAGGTGGTAGTAGCTCAGGTAGCCGAGGGCAAAGACGATGGTGGCGTAGAAGCCGTACTTCCACCACGGGGGCAGGTCGTTGTCGAACTCCAGGATACCGTCGTAGTCGTGGTCCAGCACTTCGTCGCGGACTTCGCCGCGGACCAGGGTGGTGTCGCCCACGGCCAGGCCCAGGACCCGGCCGCTCCAGGTGGGGCGCACGGTGGGCAGCTCGTAGAGGCGGCGCAGCTGGGGCCGCAGGCGCACCACGAGCGTGGCCGTGAGCAGCCCGATGAGCAGGATAACCAGGGCCAGGGTGCCGAGCAGAAACCAGAGCAGCAGCTGTTGGGTGCCGGTGGCCGCGGGGCCGGCCGGGGCCGCGGTGTTGGCCGCCTGAGCCAGCCCCGGACGGGCCACCAGCGTCAGGGCCAGCAGGGCGCCGGGGCCGCGCAGAAGGGTTGCAACTAACCTCATGCCGCCACAAGTTGCTCGGTGGAAACTGTGGTCGTGGGAGCGGGAGCAGCCACCGGCGCTTTGGCTACCGCGGGCCCGGCAGGAGCGGGCTGGTCGTGGAGGTCGGCCTCCACGGCTTCGGCGGCAACGGCGGCTAGGGAGGTGGCGGTCATCACCCCGAAGAGGAGCACGACGGCGGCCACGAACCAGGCCAGCCAGCCCAGGATGTCGGTGGGTTGGGGGCCGCTGGCGGCGGTGGTTTGGGCCGAAGCCAGATAGGTGGTAAACAAGCCCAGGATAGTTAGCAGGGAAGCGCGCTTGGTTAGCATAACACGTCGGGGTTGAGGTGGTACAGGGTTTCGTCGGAGGTGTTGTCGGGGGCCAGGGGGAGCTGGCTCATGGTGCTGATGTGCTGGCGGTTGGCGAGGAGCACGTAGGCCAGCAGGCCCACGAAAAAGAGGAAGAAGATGGCCAGGGAAATGAGGGGGTAGACCTCAATGCCGGCTATGGATTGCAGGACGTTCTTATCCATGGATTGGGAAGATTAGGGGGAGGATTGCGGCGGGCCGCCGTCGGGGTGGAAAGCTTCGCCTTCATGGTGGGAAGCTCCGCCGTCGTTGTGGGAAGCTCCGCCGTCGTTGTGGGAAGCTCCGCCGTCGTTGTGGGAAGCTCCGCCACCGTGGTTGGAAGCTCCGCCGTCGTTGTGGGAAGCTCCGCCGTCGGGGTGGGAGCTTCCGCCGTTGGAGTGGGAGCTTCCGCTACCGGGGTAAAAGGCTCCGCCGTTGGAGGCGGTAGCCGTTCGGGCGGGGTGGCAGGACCGATTACCGTGGCAACGTCAGCACGCGAGATGTCTCGCTGGGCTCGACAGGACGGGTAATTTTGTTTACTCAGCCGCGGCGGCCGCTACCTGCTCGGGTTTGACCTTGATGTCGGTGCCCAGGCGCTGGAGGTAGGCAATCAGGGCCACGATTTCCTTGTCGGACTTGACCTCGATTTCCTCTTTGCGCAGCTCCTGCACGATGCCCTGGGCCTGGTGCTGGGCGTCGGCTACGGCCTGCTGGGCGTAGCCGGCGGGGTAGGGCGTGCCCAGGCTTTGGAGCACCGTTATTTTGCGGGGCAGGGTGCTGTAGTCGATGCTATTGTCGAAGAGCCAGGGGTAGGCGGGCATGATGGAGCCGGGCGACATGCTGGTGGGGTCCAGCATGTGGTTGTAGTGCCAGGAGTGGGGGTATTTCTGGCCCACGCGGTGCAAATCGGGGCCGGTGCGCTTGGAGCCCCAGAGGAAGGGCCGGTCGTAGACGAACTCCCCGGCTTTGGAGTACTCGCCGTACCGCTCGGTTTCGGAGCGGAAGGGGCGCACCATCTGGGTGTGGCAGTTGGAGCAGCCTTCCTTGATGTAGATGTCGCGGCCCTGCAATTCGAGGGAGGTGTAGGGCTTGACGGCGGCGATGGTGGGCACGTTGGACTTGACCAAGAAGGTGGGAATCATTTCAATAGCCCCGCCGATGAGGATGGCAATGGTGGCGCCGATGCTGAGCTGCACGGGGCGGCGCTCGATCCAGCGGTGCCAGTGGCCGCCTTGGTGCTCCTCGACCAGCTCGGCGGGCAGCAGGGGCGCGGCCTGGGCTTTTTCGTCGGCCAGCAGGGAGCCGGCGTTGGCGGTTTTGATGAGGTTATACAGCATCACGAACACCCCGCTGAGGTAGAGCACCCCGCCGATGCCGCGCAGGTAGTACATGGGTACAATCTGCATCACGGTTTCGAGGAAGTTGGGGTATTGCAGCAGGCCTTCGGCGTTGAACTGCTTCCACATCAGGCCCTGGGTGAAGCCGGCCCAGTACATGGGCAGGGCGTAGAAGAGGATGCCCAGGGTGCCGAGCCAGAAGTGGGTGTTGGCCAGGCGGCGGGAATACAGCTCGGTGCGGTAGAGGCGGGGCCAGAGCCAGTAGAGCATGGCAAAAGTCAGGAAGCCGTTCCAGCCCAGGGCCCCCACGTGCACGTGGGCCACAATCCAGTCGGTGAAGTGGGCAATGGCATTGACGTTTTTGAGGCTGAGCATGGGCCCTTCGAAGGTGGCCATGCCGTAGGCCGTGACGGCCACGACCATGAACTTGAGCACGGGCTCTTCGCGCACTTTGTCCCAAGCCCCGCGCAGGGTGAGCAGGCCGTTGATCATACCGCCCCAGCTGGGGGCAATGAGCATGACGCTAAAGGCGACGCCCAGGCTCTGGGCCCAGTCGGGCAGGGCGGTGTAGAGCAAGTGGTGGGGGCCGGCCCAGATGTAGATGAAAATCAGGGACCAGAAGTGAATGATGCTCAGGCGGTAGGAGTACACCGGCCGGCCGGCGGCCTTGGGCAGGAAGTAGTACATCAAACCCAAATAAGGCGTGGTCAGGAAGAAGGCCACCGCGTTGTGGCCGTACCACCACTGCACCAGGGCATCCTGGACGCCGGCGTAGAGCGAGTAGCTTTTCAGGAACGACACCGGCACTTCCATCGAGTTGACGATGTGCAGCACGGCTACCGTGAGGAAGGTGGCAATGTAGAACCAGATGCCCACGTAGAGGTGCCGCTCGCGCCGCCGGGCAATGGTGCCGAACATATTCCAGCCGAAGACCACCCACACCAGGGTAATGGCCAGGTCGATGGGCCACTCCAGCTCGGCGTATTCCTTGCTGGTGGTGAAGCCCAGGGGCAGGGTGGCGACGGCCGAGAGGATAATCAGCTGCCAGCCCCAGAAGTGAATTTTGCTGAGCCGGTCAGAGAACATCCGGGTTTTGCACAGGCGCTGCAGGGAGTAGTAGACGCCGGTGAAGATGCCGTTGCCGACGAAGGCGAAGATGACGGCGTTGGTGTGCAGGGGGCGGATGCGGCCGAAGGTGGTGTAGGCCGTGCCCATGTTGAGCTCGGGGCGGGCCAGCTGGAAAGCGGCCAGCACGCCCACCAGCATGCCGATAATGCCCCAGATGACGGTGGCCACCCCGAAGTCGCGCACGATCTTGTTGTCGTAGAAAAACGTGTCGACGGCCCGGGCGGGGGGAGTGGGTACCAGCGGCGGGTGGGGCGCGACGACCGGCGGTAGTGGTTCGACTTGCATAGCCTTCAGAAGTAGTGGTTTTACTGCTCCAAAGGTCCTGCGGGGCGGTTTTTGAAAAGATGACGAATGTCAGGGTGGGGGGCTGATTGATGTCAGGCGGGTGGGGCATCTCACTCCCGGGCCCCGCAAATGCTTGATGCGCGTTATCGGGAAGAGAGGGGAGCCAAACGAAACGGCAGAAGGGCTTCGGCGGCGTTTGGCAGGCTGTTCTTGGTGAACTGGCCCATCCAGAAACTGCCGTACCTTCGCCGCTGTTAGCGGAGCAGTTCCGCTATTCCCCGACCCGCGCCCCTTGTCCTATGAATCGTAAAAACCTGTTGCAGTGGCTGCCTTTCGCCCTGCTGGCCGTGGTGCTGTTCACCGATTTGCGCACCCCGGTGCTGGGCGGCCTGCAGCGCGGATTGCTGGCTACCGGCCTCTGGCAGGCGGATGTGCCGCAGCTGCCCGAAAAAGCCCCGGTGGTGGCTACCAGCAGCGCTTACCCGCACAACCTGACCCTGCTGGATATGCAGGGCCGAGAAGTAAGCCTGAGCACGCTCAGGGGCAAGGTGGTGTTCGTCAACCTCTGGGCCAGCTGGTGCCCGCCCTGCGTGGCCGAAATGCCTGGCATTCACGCTCTGTATAAGAAGCTGGACCCGCGGAAAGTGGCCTTCGTCATGATTTCCCTGGACCAGAACCCGGCCAAAGCCCGCAACTTGGTGCAGCGCAAGGGCTATACTTTCCCCGTGTACTTTCCCACCGATAACCTGCCCGCGCCCTTCGATTCCAACTCGATTCCGAGCACCGTCATTCTCGGCCCCGACGGGCAGGTAGCGGCCCGCCACGACGGCATGGCCGACTACGACACGCCCGAGTTCAAGGCGGCCCTGGAAAAGCTGGCCGGGCCACCCCGTACGTAGCCGGCCGCCTGGGGCTTTACCGCACTACTTCCAGCCAGCCCCTGGTGGCCTCGCCGGAGCCCGCCGCGGGGCGCAGCAGGTAATAATAGACGCCCGGGGCCGCGTCTGGGCCCCAGTCGTTCTGGTAAGCTTCGGTTTGGTACACCTTCTTGCCCCAGCGCGAGTAGATTTCCAGGCGCCAGGGCCCGCGGCTCAGTTCGTTGATGACGAAGGTGTCGTGGAGGTTGTCGTTGTTGGGGGTAATAATATTGGGGGCCTTGAAGCACGGTTCATAGGCCACGTTGCGGCTGGCCGTGCGCGTGTCGCAGGGCGTGGTGATGCGCAACGAGTACTGGCCGGGCTCACTAACCCGCAGCGTGGAGCCCGTAGACCCGTCGGACCAGCGCAGCACAACGCCGGGGCCACTCACGGCCGGCGCGCGCAGCACCAGGGTTTTTTCCAGGCACAGCGTGGTGTCGGGGCCCAGGGTGAAGACCGGCGCCAGCGGGGCTGTCTGCACCTCGAGGGAGTCGCGGCTGGTGCAGCCGCCGGAGTAAGTGAGCAGCACGCTGTAGCGCCCGGGCGTACTGAGGGTAATATCCGGAGTGGTGGCGCCGGTGTTCCACTGGTAGGTTAGCGCGTCGGGGTTCAGGGCCGTCAGCCGGAGCGTAGTGCCGGGGCAGAGCAGCGTGTCGCCGCTTACCGATGCTACTTTGGCCGTGGGTGGCCCCACGCTGTGCGCTTTGGTCAGGGTGCAGCCATTGGCAAAAGTAGCCGTCACCCAATACGTGCCCGCTTGGCTTACCCGCAGCGTGGGGGTAGTTTCGCCGCCGCTCCAGCGGTAGCCCACCACGGCGGCCCCGGTGCCGGCGGCCGTCAGCGTGGTGCTCTGGCCCGGGCACAGCTGCTGCCGCCCAGTGATGTTCAAGGCATTGCCGACCACAACGACCTGCTCGGTTACGGCGCAGCCGGAGCTGTACTGGGCCGTGATGGAATACGTGCCGGGCTGACTCACGCTGATACCGGGCGTGGTGGCGCCCGTGCTCCAGCGCAGGCTGCGGGCTTCCGGCGCCGTGGCAGTGAGCGTGGCCGAAGCGCCGGGACACAGCGGCTCGGTTCCGCCACTGATTTGCACGGTGGGCGCGATGCTGCGCACCCGGTACGTCTCGGTCAGGGTGTAGCCCCCGCCGAAAGTGGCCGTAACGGAGTACGTGCCCGGCTGCGTTACGGCAATGCTGGCGGAGGTGGCGCCCGTGCTCCAGCGGTAGCCGCTGACGGCGCCCGACGTAGTAGCCGTGAGTTGCACCTGTCCGCCGCGGCACACCAGTGAGTCGCCGGAAAGCGCCAGGGAAGGGTAGGGCTGCAGACGGGCCACGAAGCCCGGGAGGCCCGCCACGCTGCCGATGGCCGCGCCGCTGCCGTCCCCGAACCGCACCGGGTAGCCCAGGGTTTCGCCCCCCAGGTAGGTAGTGCGGCCCGGGCCCACGGCCACGCAGATACCATTGTCAATCCGGGGGCCCGACACGGAAGTCACCCAGCGCCAAGTGCCCGTGGGGCCGAGCATGGCGGTAAAGGCGTCGGTGGTGTTGGGTGAGGCGGCAGTAAGGCTGAACGACCCAAACCGGGCGGTGTTTTCGAAGGAGCCCGTCACGAAGCAGTTGCCATTAGCATCGGCCGCAATGCTGTTGCACAAGTCGCGGCCCCCGTCGCCGGTTTGCGTGGCCCAGCGGTAGGCCCCGGCTGCGTCGAGCTTGGCTACGAAGCCGTCGGAGCCGGAACCAGATGCCGTTAGCGCGTAGGGGCCCAGCTGCAGGGTCTGAATAAAGCTGCCGCTGATAACCGGGTTGTTTTGCCCATCGACGGCCAGCTTCACGCTGCCCGAATAGGTGTAGGCACCAAAGCCGCCGTAGCCCGTGGCCCCGGTACCGCCGGTGGCCCACAGCAGGCTGCCGTTTTGGGTGGTGAGCTTGGCCACAAACAGCCCGGCGGTGGGTAGGCCAAACGGCCCCAGCCAGGCCCCGGGCAAGAGGTTAGTCGAGGAGCCCGCCACGTACAGGTTGCCCACGGCGTCGAGCCCGATGCCGGTGCCCCGGCATCCCGCGCCGCTACCCGAGTTGCGGGCCCATAGCCAGGTGCCCTGGGAGCTCAGCTTGGCCACGAATACCTCTGGGCTAAGTGAAGTGCCATTCAGGCGAACCAGGGGCAGCAGTGTACTGCCGAAGCTGGCCGCCGACATATAGCTGCCAGTGATATAAGCGTTGCCGCCGCCATCGACAGCAATATCGTGTCCGGTGTCGGGGCCGGCGCCGCCCGCAATGGCGCCCCAGACCCAGTTGCCGTTAGCGTCTAGCTTAGCTACGTAAATCTCCCGGCTGTTGTAGTCCGGGCCATCGAAGGAATTGGTGAGCAGGCTGCTGCCAAACCGGATGGTCGGGCTCAGAAAGTCGCCGGTGATATACACGTTGCCGCTGCCGTCTAGGGCAATACCATTGCTGAACTCCTGGGCATTGCCCCCAGCCCGGGCAAACCAGATAATGCGGCCGACCGGGTCGAGCTTAGCGACGAAAATGTCATCCTTATCGGCCGTTATATTGCTGCCGTTGACGTTAATAGTCCCCCCAAAAAAGCCGGTGACGTAGCTATTGCCAGCCGCATCCACCACGATGTCGGTGGCCAGTGTGGCTAAGTTGGAGTTCGAGCCCATTGCCACGGCCATATCGAATCCGGGCGCCTGGGCCTGCGCCCAGGTAGAGCCGAGCAACAAGCTAAAAAGTACCAACAGGACCCACAAAGGCCGGTAAAAGCGGTAGAATAATGACAGGCGGTGCACTATAAAGGTTATTAGATGAATAAACCAGCCCATAGCTTCGGCCGTGGTTGCCGGTTTGGCTAGTCAAAAAGCAAGGCCCGGCCAGCGGATAAGTTAGCAGCGGCGTGGCTAGGGAAGGAGCAGGGCCGCCCAAAGGTAGTAGCCGACCGGTTATAATAATAGGAAGCTGCCAGCACATTTAAGGGCAGGTTAGATAAGCCGCAACCCGTAATTTCGGGCCCAGTAGTATGTTTGGCATTATGGAAACCAACCTGCCCGATCTGCAATATCCTATTGGCAAGCCCACGCTGCCCGACGGCCCCCTGACGCCCGCCGAAAGAACGGTGTACATCAATCAGCTGGCCGCCTTGCCGGCCCAGCTGACCGCCGCGGCCCGCAAAGCCGGGGGCGTCCGGCTGGAAAACTCGTACCGGCCCGGGGGCTGGAGTGGCCGGCAGGTGCTGCACCACGTGGCCGACGTGCACCAGAACTTCGATATGCGCTTCCGCCTGGCCCTGACCGAGGATAACCCCACCATCCGGCCCTTCGACATGAATGCCTGGGCCGAGCTGCCCGACGTGGCCGCCTCGCCCGTCACGGTGTCGCTCATGCTGCTGGAGGCCGTGCATTCGCGCTGGGTTACGCTGCTCTGGCACCTGACCGACGAGCAGTGGCAGCGCACGTTTTACCACCCCAGCTACCAGCGCACTTACACCCTCGACCAGGCCCTGGCCCAGTACAGCTGGCACGGCCGCCACCATCTGGCCCACATTGAGCTGCTGAGCCGGGAGGGGTGAGGCGTGTGCTTCGTGGAATTTAAGCGCCCCGGTACACGTCGGCGGGCAAACCTACGGCACCCGGCTCGGTGGCAAATATATTGCCGCTAAGGGGGTACTGGGCCAGCTGCGCGGGCGTCAGATCCTGCCGGGCGCTGGTAATGAACAGGGTTTTGAGCTCGGGCCCACCAAAGGCGCAGGACGAGGTGTGCAACGCCGGCACGGGCACCGCACCCAGCTTGTGGCCCGTGGCTGGGTCGTAGCACCCCACCTGGGCCCCGCCCCAGAGCGCAATCCAAAGGTGGCCGTCGGCGTCGAGGGTCATACCGTCGGGCGACCCTTCCGCGTCCGGAATCCGGACGGCTACCCGACCGTTGGTAATGGCGCCGGTGGCGTGGTCATAGTCGAAGGCCTGCACGGTTTGGGTGGGCGTGTCGACGTAGTACATCGTGCGCCGGTCCGGGGTCCAGACCAGGCCGTTGGAAATCGTGACGCCGGTGAGCATGGTGTGCAGGCTGCCGTCGGGGTCGAGGCGGTAGAGCGTGGCGTGGTGGGGCCGGCTGCTCCTATCGAGGGTGCCCACCCAGAACCGGCCCGCCGGGTCGCACTTGCCGTCGTTGAAGCGCAGCTTCGGGTCGTGGAGCGGGTCGACCAGGCAGGTCATTTCGCCGGTAACCGTATTGAGCCGGTGAATTCCGTTTTGCAACGCTACCAGCACTGAGTCGGGCCCGGCCGGTACCACGGTGCCCACCCGGGAATGGGTCGGCAACTGCCGGTCGAGGCCCGTAGCCGGGTCGAAAATGTGGAGCGCCTGCCCTTCAATGTCGACCCAGTACAGGCGCTGGTCGAGCGGGTTCCAGAGGGCGCCTTCGCCCAACTGGGCCTGGGCCGGCAGCACCACGCGCACGGCCGGAGCGGAGGTGAGGGTGGGCGTCATCCTTGGGTGGTTTTATGTTCGGTTAGCTGCCCTGCTTCGCGCAGACGTTGCAGCACCGCCGCCTGGCCTTGCAACGTCACTTCTTCGGCGCCTTTTATCGTCAGCGCGGCCAGGCGTTGGGTGATGCCCAGCAGCTCCAGGGCTGCTTCGTAGTGCTGCACCAGGGCTTTTTCGCCGGCCAATACCACGGGGCCCCGGAAGTCGGCGGGAAAGCTGCGCAGCTCGGCGCCGATAAGCAGGCCGCTGAGAAAGTAGAAATTCTCGGGCTTGCTGAGCTTATCGAACAGCTGGTTGGTGCGCACCAGAAAGGCGTTGTGCAGCAGGTTCTCAGTTTGGCTGGCCTGCACGCCTCGCTCGAAAGCCCGCCGGTGTTCGGGCCGCTCAAAATCGTCGTTTTTTTCCACGGCCGAAGCCAGAATGCTTTGCTTGGAAAGCAGGGCAAAAAACTCCCCGGTCATGTAGGTTTTCAGGGCCACGGCCTGCCCGCCGCGAATCGTGACGTGCTTGGCGTGGGTGCCGGGGTGCAAAAACAGCTGCTCCTGGTCGGTGGCGGCAAAGCCGCAGCCCACGAGCTGCACTTCTTCGCCGCGCATCACGTCGTCCGGGGTCCGGACGCCCGAAATCAGCAGCACCGGCTGGGCAAAATCGGCCGTGGCGGGCAGCAGCTTGGTGGCCAGGTCGGCGCCGTCCACGGCGAAGGGCATCGGTTTGTAGGGCAGCTCCAGCATGCCCACCGTGGAGGAAGCCATGCCCGATATAACCACCGGCACGCCCGTAAGCGGCCGGCCGGCATCTTCTTCGAGTTTGCGCACGTGCCCGGCCAGAACCTTTAAGTAAAAGCCCAGGCGCTGGTCATCCGGCTGCTTGGTTTCCTGCCACTTGGCAAACGTGGCCGCGTTGCCCTCGTCGGAAGTCGAGGTGGCCACCACCCGCAAACCGGGCAGCTCCACCAGCTTCAGCCGAAACGACGAAGTGCCCCAGTCACAGCTCAGAAAGTGCGTTAATTCCTCCATAGCGTAGGCCTAAGCCCGGTTTGTGTCCTGGATACTACGCAAAGCGGCTACCATTCGGCCACGCTGCCGTCGGTGTTGCGCCACACCGGGTTCTTCCAGTCGTGGCCAATTTTGGCCCGCTGTATCACGTACTCTTCGTTGATTTCGATGCCCAGGCCCGGCCCGGTCGGGATGTTGGCGTAGCCGTTGTGGTACTCAAACACGGTCGGGTCCAAGAGGTAGTCGAGCAAATCGTTGCCCACGTTGTAGTGAATGCCCAGGCTCTGCTCCTGAATAAAGGCGTTGTGGCAGGTGGCATCCACCTGCAGGCAGGCGGCCAGGGCAATGGGCCCCAGCGGGCAGTGCGGGGCGGCGGCCACGTCGAAAGCCTCGGCCATGCTGATGATTTTCTTGCACTCGGTAATGCCGCCGGCGTGCGAGAGGTCGGGCTGAATGATATCGGCGTAGCCGTCGATGAGCAGCTGCTTGAAGTCCCAGCGGGAAAACATCCTTTCGCCGGTAGCAATGGGAATGGAGGTGTGGCGGGCAATGTCGCGCAGGGCCTCGTTGTTCTGGGAAAGCACCGGCTCCTCGATAAACATGGGCCGGAACGGCTCCAGCTCCTTGGCCAGAATCTTGGCCATGGGCTTGTGCACCCGCCCGTGAAAATCGACGCCGATGCCCAGGTACGGGTCCACGGCGCGCACGGCGGCAATGCGGGCCACGGCGGCGTCAATCTTGGCGTAGCTATCGAGGTAGCCCATCTCATCGGTGGCGTTCATCTTGATGGCCGTAAAGCCCTTGTCGACCATGCCCTGGGCCGCCAAACCCACGTCGTGGGGCCGGTCGCCGCCAATCCAGGAGTACACCCGCATCGTGTCCCGGGCCAGGCCGCCGAGCAGCTGGTAAACCGGGGCGTTGAAAAACTTGCCTTTGATATCCCACAGCGCCTGGTCGATGCCGGCCAGGGCGCTCATCAGAATCGGGCCGCCCCGGTAGAAGCCGCCCCGGTAGAGCACGTTCCAGTGGTCTTCAATCGGCAGCGGGCTCTTGCCAATGAGGTTGCCCATCAGCTCCTGCACGGCCGTGGCCACGGTGGCGGCCTTGCCCTCAATCACCGGCTCGCCCCAGCCCACCAGGCCTTCGTCGGTTTCAATCTTGAGAAACAGCCAGCGCGGCGGCACTTGGTAGAGTTTAAAACCGGTAATTTTCATAGGAAAGGAAGGGGAAAGTAGGGGAGGGGAACGTCATTGTTCAGTCGGTCATCCCGAGCAGAGTGAAGGATCTTGCTCGCCTGAGTGACAACCGTCATTCAATGTGTAAAAGCCCGTTTTCGTGCTGATGGGGCGGGGCCTTGGTACGTTGACAGGAACTGGAGTGGGGTAGGCAGGGAAGGTCCTTCATTCCGCTTTGCTTCATTCAGGATGCCAGATAGTGTGGCAACGGCCGCCCACCAGATGCCTCGTCTGTGCTGGAGGCGCAGAATGGTCGACAGGTCGTGCTATGCTACCAAACGCCGTACTACTCAGGCAATGGCCTGCACAAACTCCTGGGCCTTGCGCGTGAGCTGCTGCAGGTACTCGTCCGTCGCGGGCTGGCTGGTATCGACCAGGGAGCTGCCTAGCCCGTAGGCTGCCGCGCCGGCCTGCCGAAACTCGCGGATGTTGTCCAGCTTTACCCCGCCCGTGGGCATGAGCGGAATAAAGGGCAGCGGACCTTTGAGGTCCTTGAAATACGTGGCACCCAACGAGGCCGGAAACACCTTGATGATGTCGGCCCCGTGCTCGTAGGCCGTCAGAATTTCGGTCGGGGTGAAGCCCCCGGGAATGCTGATGGCCCCGTAGCGCTTGGTCATCCTGATGGTCTTCACGTTCAGGGTGGGCGAGATGATAAATCGGGCGCCGGCGTTGAGGGCCAGGCGGGCCGTTTCGGGGTCCAGCACGGTGCCCGCACCCACCATCAGCTCGTCGCCCAGCTCGGCAACTACTTTCTCGATGCCCTGCAGGGCCTGGGGCGAGTTGATGGTAATTTCCACCGAGCGGATGCCGCCCGCGTGCAGGGCCCGCACAATGCTCACCAAATCGTCGGGGTTGGCACCGCGGATAATGGAAACCAGCTGGTGCTGGAGCAAATGGGATAAAACGGAAGTTGCCATAGCACTACAAGAAGAAGGTTAAATAGAAAAGGTCGGTCAGCTTAACGCAACAACCACCGGCCGCGTTGATAGGGCTGCGCTTACAAATCCCGCATCTGCCCGATGGCCAGGGCCGAGTCCAGCTCGTATACCCGCACGCCCCCGGTCGGAATTTCCAGGGCTTCCACCTGGGCCACGCTCAGCCCCTCAAGCTGCATGCGCAAGGCCCGCAGCGTGTTGCCGTGCGACACCACCAGCACGTGCCGGCCCCGCCGGAGCTGGGGCGCAATTTCCTGCTCGTAGTAGGCCACTACCCGCTGCTGGGTGTGGTGCAGGGTTTCGCCCTCGGGCGGGGCATCCTCGTAGCTGCGCCGCCAGGTATTCACCTGCGTCAGCCCGTACTGGCGGATGGTTTCGGCCTTGTTCAAACCCTGCAGCGCCCCGTACATCCGTTCCCGCAGGGCCTCGGCGGCGTGCACGGGCACGGTGGCCTGGTGCAGCTGCTCCAGAATCAGCTCCAGGGTGCGTCGGGAGCGGACCAGCGTGGAGCAGTAGGCCTGGTCGAAGTGCAAGGCGCGCAGCTTGGCGCCGGCCTGCCGGGCCTCGGCTTCACCCTGGGGCGTGAGGGCCACGTCGAGCCAGCCCGTAAACACATTGGCCAAGTTAGCCACCGATTGCCCGTGCCGGACCAAAACCAGAGTTGCCATACGTAAGCAGCGAGAGTGAGGCCCAATAGTACGGTTGGCGCATGAACCCCGCGTGAACAAGCGCCGCCCCCACTGCTGCCCGGGGCCGAAGCGGGCCGGGTCCGGGTTCCTTCGTAATTTTACCCTTCGGCCCGCCGTCTTAATTCTTTCCTAGTAGCCTTGCCTCTCCTTATGAAGATCAATTCGTTTCTGTCTGGTGCCCTTGTTGCGGGCCTCGTCCTGCTGAGCAGCTGCAACCAACAGCCCGCCGACACTACTACGTCGCCGTCGGCCGCGGCCAAGTCCGAGTCCGAGTCAACTCCTACTCCGGCCAAAGCTGCGCTCTACGAGTGCCCGATGGGCTGCGAAGGCAGCCAGAGCCCCAAGCCCGGCAAGTGCCCAGTGTGCGAAATGGAGCTGGAGAAAAAAAGCTAGTCCCGCTCGGTTTCGCCGTTGCGCAGCCCCGGCCAGTAGGCAAAGTCACCCGTACCAACCGGGGCCTTTGCCTACCGACTGGGGTTTATTTTTTGGGCTCTTAGAGTAGGCAAAATTAGCTTTCGATGCTGAATTTAACCTGCAAACGATTGCAGAAACTGGCTCAGTTGCATTATTTACAGGAATAGAAAAGGCTGAATATTGGCAAGAAATGCTTTTTTAGCGACGCCTAGCCCCATTAGTGGCCGAGCTAAGTATTTGCATAAGTGCAGCAAACTCATTACTTGCAGCCGCTTAACAATTTCTTAACATGGAAGTCGAAACGTTGAAGTATCCCGCGGTCCGCAATTACGTGGCCGGGCAGTTTGTGGACAGCAGCACGCCGCGTAGCCTGGAAGTATTTAGTCCGCTGAGCGGGGCCGTTATTTCGACGGTGCCCCTGAGCGGGATGCCGGCCCTGCGCCAAGCCGTGGATGCTGCCCAAGCGGCCTTTCCCGCGTGGTCGGCTATTCCAATTAAGGAGCGGGTCCAGATTTTCTACCGCTACAAAACCCTACTGGAGCGCGACATGCAGGAGCTGGCCAACCTCGTGCGCGAGGAAAACGGCAAGACCTACGACGAGGCCCGGGCCGAAGTCGAAAAGGCCATTGAGCTCACCGAATTTGCCTGCTCCATGCCCCAGCTGATCCAGGGCGAATTTCTGGAAGTAAGCAAGGGCGTGGAAGCCCGCGTGGAGCGTAAGCCCCTGGGCGTGGTGGCCAGTATTGCGCCCTTCAACTTTCCCAATATGGTGCCCCACTGGACCATCCCCAACGCCCTGGTGCTGGGCAATACCATGATTCTGAAGCCCTCGGAAGTAGTGCCGCTCAGTGCGGGCAAGATTGCCGAGCTGCTCAAGGAAGCCGGCCTGCCCGACGGCGTGCTCAACATCGTGCACGGCGACCGGGAAATTGTGGAAGCCATCTGCGACCATCCCGGCATTGAGGCCGTGTCGTTTGTGGGCTCCACGGCCATTGCCAAAGTCGTCTACATCCGGGCTACCAGTAACCTGAAGCGCTGCGTGGCCCTGGGCGGGGCCAAAAACCACCTGATGGTGCTGCCCGATGCCCACCCCGAAATGACGGCCTCCAACGTGGCTGCCTCCATGTCGGGCTGCGCGGGGCAGCGCTGCATGGCCGGCTCTACCATGGTCGGCGTGGGCGCCGTCGACCATATCGTGAGCAAGCTGGTGGAAGAAGCCCGCAAGATTGTGCCCGGCCAGAATCTGGGCTCAGTTATCAGCAAGGAAGCCAAGGCCCGTATCGAAGCGCACATCACCGAAGCCGAAGCCGCTGGGGCCAAAGTGCTGCTCGACGGCCGAGGCGCCGTGGTGCCCGGCCACGAGGGCGGCTACTACGTGGGTGCCACCGTGGTAGACTACGTGACACCCGACATGCGCATTGCTCAAGAGGAAGTATTCGGCCCGGTGCTGGCCATCATGCGCACCAACACCCTGGATGAGGCCCTGGCCATCGAAAACGCCAACCCTTACGGCAATGCCGCGGCCGTATTCACCAGCAGCGGCAGCTCGGCCCGCTACGTCATGGACCACGCCTCGGCCGGCATGATTGGCGTCAACATCGGCGTGCCCGTGCCCCGGGAGCCGTTTTCCTTCGGTGGCTGGAACGAGTCAAAGTTCGGGGCCTGCGACATCACCGGCAAAAGCTCCATCGAGTTCTGGACCCAGCTCAAGAAAACCACGACCAAGTGGAATCCCGAGTCGCGCGT
The DNA here is from genome assembly GCF_002797555.1 of Hymenobacter chitinivorans DSM 11115. NCBI lineage: Bacteria > Pseudomonadati > Bacteroidota > Cytophagia > Cytophagales > Hymenobacteraceae > Hymenobacter > Hymenobacter chitinivorans. Next base: position 1,422,932 of record NZ_PGFA01000001.1, read on the forward strand.
TAACTGGATGAGCTAGCGTATTTTAAGCTAGAGTCTAAAAGCTAGTTCCCCTCCTTAAAATAAGGAGGGGTTAGGGGTGGTTGAAGCGCCAGAACGACCAGTTGGCCCTAATTCTAATTTTTCGACATCACCCAACCATTTCTCGCTCTAGCTAACCACCCCGCCCTTCGGGCACCCCTCCTTGAAAAAAGGAGGGGAACTAGTTTCTAGAATAACCTTTGCCTCCTTCTCCCCAATGGAAACCTACACCGACACCGATAAAGACCAGATTCTGCAGGACAACCTGGAACACACGCTTTTTTCCTGGTCGAAACAGGCTGGCCTGAACCCGATAAGCGCCGAACGGGCCGAGGGCGTTTACCTCTGGGACCGGGACGGCAAGCGCTACATCGACTTTTCGTCCCAGCTAATGAACGTCAACATCGGGCACGGCGACCAGCGCGTAACCGAAGCCGTGGCGGCCCAGATGCGGGAGCTGAGCTACGTCTACCCGGGCATGATTACCAAGGCCCGCGGGGATTTGGGCAAGAAGCTCGCGGAAATCACGCCCGCCAACCTGACCAAGGCCTTTTTTACGCTGGGTGGGGCCGAGGCCATTGAAAACGCCATCAAGCTGGCCCGCGTCTACACCGGCCGCCACAAAATCGTGACCCTGTACCAGTCGTTTCACGGCGCTTCGTACGGGGCCATCAGCGCCGGCGGCGACCCGCGCAAGTTTGCCGTCGACAGCCAGGCTATGCCGGGCGTGGTCCACGTCGAAAACCCGTACTCCTACCGCTGCCCCTGGTACAGCAGCACGCCCGAAGAGTGTGCCGAGCGGGCCGCCGCGGCCATGGAGCGCATTATTCAGTACGAAAACCCGGGCAGCGTGGCCGCCATTATCCTGGAGGGCGAGTCGGGCACCTCGGGTTGTATCAAGTACCCGCCGACCTACTGGCAGCGGGTGCGCGCCATTTGCGACAAGTACGGCATCCTGCTCGTGGCCGACGAGGTGATGAGCGGCTTTGGGCGCACCGGCAAGTGGTTTGGCTCCGACCACCACGGCGTGAAAGTGGATTTGATGTGCATGGCCAAGGGCATTACCGCCGGCTACCTGCCCCTGGGCGCGGTGATGGTCGATGAAGCCATTGCCAAGTCCTTCGACGACAAGCCCCTGCCGCTGGGCCTGACCTACTCGGCCCACCCCGTATCCTGCGCCGCTGCCGTGGCCGTGCTGGATATTTACGAGCAAGACAACCTGCTCGAAAATACCGTCACGCTGGGCCATTACCTCGACGAGCGGATGGCCCAGCTGATCGAGCAGCACCCCAGCATCGGCGACTGGCGCAACACGGGCTTGTTTGGCTGCATCGAGCTGGTGAAAAACCGCGAAACCAAGGAGCCGATGGCGCCCTGGAACGCGGCCCCGAACCAGATGGAAATCATGAATAAGGTGGCCGCCAAAATCAAGGAGCTGGGCATGTACACCTTCGTGCGCTGGAACTACATTTTCGTGGCCCCGCCCCTGAGCATCACCAAGGACGAGCTGGATGAAGGCCTGGACATTATTTCCCAGGCCATCCGCGTCGCCGACGAGTACGTGACGCAGTAGCTCCTCGCATCGGTTCAAGCCTTTCACTTTCCGCCCGGAAGAGGAGGTAGCTAGTTCGTTTTTACGCCTGAGCTCGGTAAGCGCCGTCGGGGCAAGGCCCCGACGGTGGTTGTCATGGGCTTTTGGCGGCTCTCACATTGTAAGGAATATGTGCTTCACTTTCCGGGTTGCCCTACTGCTGCTGGCAGGAATTATCCTTTCCCTGGCGGGCAGCAGCGCGGTGGCTCAGTCCGCGGCTGTGGTGCTGGTAAATGGAAAAGAGTTTGACCTGGAGAAATGTCAAAAGCTCTCCCGCTTCCGAACCATCTCCTTGCCCGTGGCGGCTAATGATTCGAGTCACGTGGAACTGTACCTCATTCGGGGCCGCCGCCCTTTCGGCCGGAACTACTTCGAGTCGGTAGCCGAGTTCAATTCTTACGATTTGCGGGCTTGGCTGCGGTTGGAAAAGCCTACCAACGCCGTCTACATCCGGGAGCACGGGGCTATTGCGCCCGTCACCCCGGCCCGGCCCGGCGACCGGCTCCTTATTCTACTTGGCAAAGAAGCCAACCTGGCCGACAGCAAATTTGCCAAAGCCTACAATTTACAGCTGTGTGCTGATTAAAAATCAAGCATTTAGCTGTATCTTATCGATTCGGTTCTCCCTGTTTCTGCTCACCCGCTGCTCTGTTCTGAATGTCTTTACTTGTACGAAATGCTCGGGTTGTTACCGCTGATTCCGACAGCGTGTGCGATATCCTGATTGAGGGCGAAACCATCGTCGCCATCGGCCGCAACCTGCCGGTGCAAGCCGACCAAATCATTGACGCCACGGGCAAGATTATCGTGCCCGGCGGCATCGACCCGCACGTGCACCTGGACATGCCGTTTATGGGCACCTTCAGCTCCGACACCCACGAAACCGGCACCCGCGCCGCCCTGCACGGCGGCACCACCACCGTCATTGATTTCGTGCTGCAGAAGCAGGGCCATAGCCTGCGCGAGGCCCTGACCGAGTGGCAAGGGCGGGCCACCGGCACGGCCGTCGGCGACTACTCGTTCCACATGGCCGTGACGGATTTCAACCCCAACACCAAGGAGGAAATCAAGGACATGATTGCCGAGGGCATTACCTCCTTCAAAACCTTCATGGCCTACAAGGGCGCCCTCATGATTGACGACGCCCAAATGGTGGGGCTGATGCAGGAAGTCAAGCAGCACGGCGGTTTGGTCACGGCCCACGCCACCAACGGCGACATGATTGACACCCTCATTGCCCAGCACCGGGCCGCGGGCAAACTCACGCCGCTCTACCATTACTTGTCGCAGCCCGAAGTAACCGAAGCCGAAGCCTCGGGCCGCTTCGCCGACATTGCCAACTATACCGGCGTGAATTCCTACATCGTGCACCTGACCTGCGAGGGCGCCTTGAACCAGGTGCGGCGGGCCACCGAGCGCAACCAGCGCGTTTTCGTGGAAACCTGCATTCAGTACCTGGTGCTCGACGCCTCGCTCTACGAGGACGAGGTGAACGGGGCCAAGGTGGTGATGTCGCCGCCGCTGCGCGAAAAGAAGGATCAGGCCACGCTCTGGGCCGGTATCAACCAGGGCCTGGTACAGGTGGTCGGCACCGACCATTGCCCCTTTATGTGGGAGCAGAAAATGATGGGCAAGGACGACTTCAGCAAAATCCCGAACGGCCACCCCGCCATTGAGCACCGCATGGAACTGCTGTTTTCGGAAGGGGTAACGACCGGTAAAATCAGCCTGCAGAAGTTTGTGGAAGTGACCAGTACCAACGCGGCCAAAATCTTCGGCATGTTTCCCCGCAAAGGCACCATCAGCATCGGCGCCGACGCCGATTTGGTGCTCTTCGATCCGGAGAAAACACACACCATTTCGGCCGACACCCACCACATGAACTGCGACTACTCGGCCTACGAAGGTTGGGAGCTGACCGGGAAAATCGACACCGTAATTCTGCGCGGCCAAGTGGCCGTGGAGGGCGGCGAAACCAAAGTCGGACGCGGCTACGGGCAGTTTATCAAACGCGGTAAAACGGCTTTTTAAAGCTAGCAAGCTAGTTCCCCTCCTTAGAGAAGGAGGGGCTAGGGGTGGTTGAAACGGCAGAACGACAGGCTAGGACTGCTGCTCCAGAATCGTTCAACGATTGACCACCCCGCCCTACGGGCACCCCTCCTTGAAGGAAGGAGGGGAGTTTCGTTCTGATACTCGACAATCAACATACTCCCAAACCCTTTTCTCCTCTCTTTCCCAATGCCAAGAATTGTTAAATCCGGGTTGATTCAGATGAGTCTGCCCATCAGTGAAGGCGAAGGCACCATTGCCGAAATCATGGAAGCCATGGTGCAGAAGCACATTCCGCTCATCGAAGAAGCCGGCCGCCAGGGCGTGCAGATTCTGTGCTTGCAGGAAATCTTCAACACCCCATATTTCTGCCCCGGCCAGGATAAAGCCTGGTACGCCTCGGCCGAATCGGTGCCCGGCCCCACCACGGACCGCATGGCCGAGTACGCCAAGAAGTACAACATGGTGATGATTGTGCCGATTTACGAGCGGGAAGCCGCCGGTTTCCTCTACAACACCGCCGCCGTTATCGACGCCGACGGCACCTACCTGGGCAAGTACCGCAAAAACCACATTCCCCACACCTCCGGCTTCTGGGAGAAGTTCTTCTTCAAGCCCGGCAACATGGGCTACCCCGTGTTCCAGACCAAGTACGCCAAAGTGGGTGTGTATATCTGCTACGACCGGCACTTCCCCGACGGGGCCCGGGTGCTGGGCCTCAACGGGGCCGAAATCGTCTACAACCCTTCGGCCACGGTGGCCGGCCTTTCGCAGTACCTCTGGAAGCTGGAGCAGCCGGCTCACGCGGCGGCCAACGGCTACTTCATGGGCTGCATCAACCGCGTCGGGACCGAGAAGCCCTGGAACCTGGGCAAATTCTACGGCACCAGCTACTTCGTGGACCCGCGCGGGCAGATTTTCGCCCAGGCCTCGGAGGACAACGACGAGCTGCTGATTTCCGAGTTCGACCTCGACGAAATTGACGAGGTGCGCGCCACCTGGCAGTTCTTCCGCGACCGGCGCCCCGAAACCTACGAAAAGCTGGTCGAGCTGTAAGCAGCCGATACGCTAAGTATTTGAAAAGCAAGGGTTGGTGGTCACACGCCAATCCTTGCTTGCGCTTGTAGTGCCCAGTGGGTAGGCTCCTGCCTACTTATTACCCGACGTTTTCCTGTTGCTATTGCCCCACCGTTACCCTCTCCCTTCAGTACCATGGCCGAGTACAAAACCCCTACTTCCGAGCCGGAATTTCACGCAAATTTCTCCCAGATCAAGCCCCGGATGAACAACTCCGAGGCGTTGTTTGAAAGCTCGCGCTGCTTGTTCTGCTTCGACGCCCCTTGCATCAAAGCCTGCCCCTCCGGCATCGACATTCCCCAATTCATCCGTCAAATCAATACCGGCAACACCACCGGCGCGGCCCGCACCATTTACGAGGCCAACTACTTCGGTAACGCCTGCGGCAAAGTGTGCCCCACCGAGGTGCTCTGCGAAGGCGCCTGCGTGTATAACCTGCAGGACGTGAAGCCCATCGAAATCGGGCGCCTGCAAAGCTTTGCCACGCGCGAGGCTATTGAGCAGGACAAAAAGCTTTTCGGGCCCGGTGCGCCCAACGGCCGCAAAGTGGCCATCATCGGTGCCGGGCCGGCCGGTATTTCGGCCGCCTGCGAGCTGCGCAGCCTGGGCTACGAAGTCGACGTGTTCGAGGCCAAGTCCCAGCCTTCGGGCCTGACCGTGTACGGCGTGGCGCCCTACAAAATCACCAATGAGGAAGTGCTGGCCGAAATGGCCTACCTGGAAAACCAGTTTGGCTTCCGGGTGCAGTACAACCAGCCTATTACTTCGCGCCGGGAGCTGGAGGCGCTGGAGGAATCCTACGACGCCATTTTCCTGGGCATCGGCCTGGGCGCCACCAACCCGCTGTTGCTGCCCGGCGAGGAGCGCCACAACTGCGTGGGCGCGGTAGAATTCATCGAGCAGCTGCGCATGCGCCACCACCAAACCGCCGTCGGGCGCAAGGTCATCGTGCTCGGCGGCGGCAATACCGCTATGGATGCCGCTTCGGAGTCGGCGCGCATGGGCGCGGAGGACGTAATTCTGGCCTACCGTCGCGGCAAGGAGGAAATGGGCGCCTATGAGTTTGAGTACGACCTGGCCAAGGGCGTGGGCGTGAAAGGCTTGTTCAACGTGGCCCCGGTCGAAATTGTGGGCAACGGCAAGGTGGAAGGCGTCCGGTTTATCCGCACGGCCACGCTCAACGGGCAGGTGCAGGTGGTGCCCGGCAGTGAGTTTGTGGAAAGCTGCGACATGGTCATCAAGGCCACGGGGCAGGCCAAGCAAACCCAGCTGCTGAGCCTGATTCCGGGCTTGCAGGTCGACAACAAGGGCCGCATCGTGGCCGATGAGCGCACCGGGCAAACCACTAATCCCAAGTACTTTACCTCCGGCGACGCCCGCAACGGTGGGGCCGAAGTAGTCAATGCCTCGGCCGAAGCCAAAGCCACGGCCCGCGGCATTCACGCCTTTCTTTCCTGCTAATTCATTCAGCCAAAAAAGAACGTCATGCTGAGCTTGTCGAAGCATCTCTACCGCAGTGGTAAACAGATTTTACTATTGCAGTAGAGATGCTTCGACAAGCTCAGCATGACGGTTCAATCAACAATTTGTCATGCCAGATCTGTCCATAAATTTTGCCGGTATCAAGTCGCCCAACCCGTTCTGGCTGGCTTCGGCGCCGCCCACCAACTCGGGCTACCAGGTGATGAAAGCCTTCGACGCGGGCTGGGGCGGGGCCGTGTGGAAAACCCTGGGCGTGCCCGTCGTCAACGTGTCGAGCCGCTACGGGGGCGTCAATTACCGGGACAAGCGCCTGGTCGGCTTCAACAACATTGAGCTGATTTCGGACCGCCCGCTCGCGGACAACCTGCGCGAAATCGAGGAAGTGAAAAAGCGCTTTCCGAATCACGCCGTCATTGCCTCCCTGATGGTGCAGAGCCGGCAGGAGTGGCACGACATCGTGCGCGACGTAACCAACGCCGGCTCCGACGGCATCGAGCTCAACTTCGGCTGCCCCCACGGTATGTGCGAGCGGGGCATGGGCTCGGCGGTAGGGCAGGAGCCCGAGGTACTCCAAACCATTGTGGAGTGGGTGATGGAAGTGGCCAAGATTCCGGTCATTGTCAAGCTCACGCCCAACATCAGTGACATTACCGAGCCCGCCATGGCCGCCCGCCGCGGGGGCGCCGATGCCATTTCGCTGATTAACACCATTCAAAGCATTGTGGGCGTGGACCTGGACCTGTTTGCGCCTTACCCAATCGTGGATGGCAAAGGCTCGAACGGCGGCTACTGCGGCCCGGCCGTGAAGCCCATTGCCCTGAATATGGTGAAAAACTGCGCCCAGCACCCCGAGGTGCAGCTGCCCATTTCCGGCATTGGTGGCATCGAGAACTGGCGCGACGCGGTGGAGCACATCCTGCTGGGTGCCAGCAGCGTGCAGGTATGCACGGCGGCCATGCACTTCGGCTTCGGCATCATCCGGGAAATGACCAGCGGCCTGGAGCAGTACATGACCGAAAAGGGCTTCCACACGATATACGACATGGTGGGCAAGGCCCTGCCCAACGTGAAGCACTGGGAAGACCTCAACCTTAAGTACAAGGTGACGGCCGATATCAACGAGGAAAAGTGCATCGGCTGCCAGCTGTGCTACACGGCCTGCGAAGATGGTGCCCACCAGGCCATTCGGCTGCAGGAAGGCAGCCGCACGCCGGAAATCATTCAGGAAAACTGCGTGGGCTGCAACCTGTGCTCCTTGGTGTGCCCCGTGGAGCAGTGCATCACAATGGAGCGCCGCGACGACGGCACCGAGCACCTGACCTGGAAGGAGCGCACCGAGGCTGGTACCATCCCCACGGAGTTTAATGATGAGCGGGCCGGGGGCCGGCACCACTGGGTGCCCGAGCCCGCCGCGGCTCTGGGCAAGGAAAAGCATAAAACCCTGCCCGGCAAGGCCCGGCAATACGCCGCTGCTGATGCTGCCGCCCTGGAAGCTACCCCCGCGGCCGGCGCCGAATAGGAGCTGATTTTACCCAAGTCCCACTTTCCGGTGGGCAGCCGCAAGCGGCTCGGTGCTGGGAGTTTCCCGGTGCCGAGCCGCTTCACTGCGTTTATAGCTCAGCACTAAGCTGATGAAGAGGTCGTCTATTAAGTAAATTTTTTATTGCGTAAATACCAATGTATGAAGCAGTAGAAGGCATGTTAAAACAAAAGTTATATTATTTATTGCTTAAATTCTAAATTATCCGTTACTTCATCTCGCTACTCTTCTACATCCCACCTACTGTAGAGCCCCAATCCCTTACTCGCCTCCTCACCAACAGTAGTTTATGGAACGGTACCGACACTATTCCGACGCTTCGCGCCTAGTGCTACCCGTCGTGGACGTGGTCCTAATTTTTGCGGCCTTCCGCTTGGCGAGCCGCATGATTTGGGGGACCTGGCATTTTACGGGTTACGCGCCCTTTTGCTTCGTGATTTTCGGTTTGGTGTGGTGGCTGCTATCCGGGCAGTTTGCCAACATCTACCGGGTCGACAAGCTCATTACCTACCCCGAGAAGCTGCTCTACCTGATGCGCACTTTCCTGCTGCACGCCTTTATCGTGCTGGCTGTGGTGCTGGCCCTGGAGCTCAACTGGCTGTCGTTGCGCTACATTTTTGCGGTGTACAGCTTCTCGGTGGCCGGCGTCGTGGGGGCGCGGTTTCTCATCACGTTTTGCTACCGGGCCTACCACCGGCACGTGGCCCGGCCCCATACCCGCTTCGTGATTGTGGGCGCGGGAGAAAGTGGGCAGGAGCTGTACCGCTTCCTGGCTTCCCACGACCCGGTAGGTAACCAGTTTCAGGGCTTTTTTGCCGATGAGCCCGTGGCGGAAGGACTGCGCCCCTACGTGCGGGGCCCGCTGGCCGAGCTGAAAAACTACTGCCTGCGTACCACCATCGACGAAATCTACTTCACGCTGCCCCTCGACCAGCACGAGCTCATTGAGGAACTGTCGCAGTTTGCCGACGACCATTTTCTCTCGTTCCGCATTGTGCCCGACTTCCGTGGTACGGTGCGCCGGGAAGTCAATGTGTACTTCTACGACCATATGCCCATTCTCACCATCCGGCACCAGCCCCTGGGCATCCGGACCAACCAGGTGCTAAAGCGGGTGTTTGACATTGGTTTTTCCCTGGCCGTTATCCTGCTGGCCTTCCCCTTTATTATGCCGCTGCTAGCGTTGCTGATCAAGCTCGACTCGCCCGGGCCGGTGTTTTTCAAGCAGATGCGGCCCGGCAAGCGGAATCAGCTGTTTCCGTGCTTCAAGCTGCGCACCATGCGCGCCGACCACCGCCAAACCGAGTTGCAGGCTACCTTCGGCGACCCGCGCATAACCCGGGTGGGCAAGTACCTGCGCAAGTACAACCTGGACGAACTGCCGCAGTTTTTCAACGTGCTGCTGGGCCATATGTCGGTAGTGGGGCCCCGGCCCAACATGGTGTCGCAGCTGGAGGAATACTCCAAGCACATTCGCACCTACCAGATGCGCCACGCCGTGACGCCCGGCATCACCGGCTACGCCCAGGTAAACGGCTACCGCGGCGAAACCCGCGCCCCCCAGGCCATGCGCAAACGGGTGGAATACGACCTGAAGTACATGGAAACCTGGACCTTTGGCCTGGACATGAAAATCATCGGCAAAACGGTCTGGAACATGATTCGCGGCGAGAAAAACGCCTATTAGCGGTGAGCTGGTGAATGAGTGAAGTATTCAATTGGCGCAGACTGCGCGGATAGAACTACAACTCATTCACTCATTTACTCATTCACTCATTCACTCATTCACCGATGTTGCCCAAGCGCCAAGTCCTGGATTCGTGGATTTCTACCGGTACGCCGGCTGACTTCGTAACGGCCATTCTGGCGTTGGGAGCGGCCCGGTCATCGGCCTACGTGTGCTGCGCCAACGTGCACATGGTGGTGGAAGCCCAGCAGCACCCCGATTTTCGCCGCATTCTGGACGAGGCCGCCATTGTCACGCCCGACGGCAGTCCGGTGGCCGCAGCCGTGGGCTGGTTTCACAAGCAGCCCCAATCCCGCATTGCGGGCATGGATTTGCTGCCGGCTTTGCTCAGTGAAGCGGCCCGCCGGGGGCAGTCGGTGTACTTCTACGGTACTACCGAGGAGGTGCTGGCCGCCATGGTGGCCCGGGCCCGGCGCGAGCTGCCCGACCTGAAAATTGCGGGTACCCATTCGCCGCCCTTCCGCCCGCTGACCCCCGAGGAAGATGCTGCCGAAGTAGCCGCCATCAACGCCGCCGACCCCGATTTGCTGTTCGTGGCCCTGGGTTGTCCGCGGCAGGAGCGCTGGATGGCTGCCCACCGCGGCCGAATTCGGAGCTGCATGCTGGGCGTGGGCCAGGCTTTTCCGGTGTATGCCGGCCTGGAGCAGCGCCTGCCCACCTGGGCCCGGCGGCTGTGGCTGGAGTGGGCTTATCGCCTGTATCTGGAGCCCAAGCGCCTGTGGAAGCGTTATTTGAAGACCAATACCCGGTTTGTTTACCTCATCACTCAGCGGGCTTTGTCTTACGGCCTGGGACGGCCTCCAGTAGTAGCCGAAAGCGAGTAAGCTGCAAACGCGGCAGCAGTATTTTTATATGGACTATACTTATTAGCAATTGATTTATTTTAAAAAATATTAATAAAAATTATTGACAATATTATAATAAGTACTATCTTTCATCAGCTAAGAAGCAACCAGTAAGCCGCGCCTTACTCCCGACATCGTCTTGTCTCCTCCGATTCCTTTTTAACTAGTATCCACACAGCATGAAAGCAGTCATTCTTGCGGGCGGCTATGGCACCCGAATCAGCGAAGAAAGCGGCGTACGCCCCAAACCCATGGTGGAAATTGGCGGTAAGCCCATTCTCTGGCACATTATGAAGATTTATTCCCACCACGGTATCCGGGACTTCGTGGTGTGCTGCGGCTACAAAGGCCATATGATTAAACAGTACTTCTCGGACTATTTCTTGCATAACTCCGATGTGACGTTTCGGATGGACCGCAACGAAATGCAGATTCACCGCAGCAATGCCGAGCCCTGGACCGTGACGCTGGTCGATACCGGGCAGGAAACCATGACCGGCGGCCGTTTGCGCCGCGTCAAGGAGCACCTCGACAACGAAACCTTCTGCCTGACCTACGGCGACGGGGTCGGCAACGTCGATATTCAGGCCGCCATCCGCCACCACCAGGAGCAGGGCGCTTTGGCCACGCTCACGGCCGTGCGGCAGCCGGGCCGCTTCGGAGTTTTCTCGCTCGGCGACGAATCTAGCCGCATTTCCAACTTCATGGAAAAGCCCGAAGGCGGCGAGACGCCCTGGATTAACGGAGGCTTCTTCGTGCTCGAGCCCGCCGTGTTCGACTACATCGACAGCGACGACACGGTCTGGGAAAAAGGCCCGCTGGAGCGCCTGGCCGCCGATGGGGCCCTGGCGGCTTACCGCCACACTGGCTTCTGGCAGCCCATGGACACGCTGCGCGACCGGAACATGCTGGAGGAAATGTGGAGCACGGGCAAGGCCCAGTGGAAAATTTGGGGGAATACCGTGGCGACGCCCGACCCCGTGCTGACCGACATCCTGACGTCGGCAGTGGCTGCCCCGGCCGGGCAGCGCGTAGCGGCCCCCACGCTGCTGCCCAACGCCTAACTTCTTTGTAAACAGATAATAACACCTTTCCGCTCTGGCGCGGCTGGCAGCTTATTGCCCGGTATTTTCTCCATTCCACTGCTTCTTTGTATGCAACGCATCCTCATAACTGGTAACATGGGCTACGTCGGGCCCGGCGTGGTGCGCCATCTGCGGCGCGTATTCCCCAAGGCCGAGCTCATCGGCTACGACATGGGCTACTTTGCCCACTGCCTCACCGGCGCCCAGCGTCTGCCCGAGTCGCGCCTCGACCGGCAGCTCTTCGGCGACGTGCGCCACCTGCCCGATTCGCTGCTGCAGGAAGTAGACGCGGTGGTGCACCTGGCCGCCATTTCCAACGACCCGATGGGCCAGACCTACGAGGACGTGACCCTGGAAATAAACTACCGGGCCGGTATCTGGCTGGCCCGCCGGGCCAAGGCCGCCGGCGTCTCGTCGTTCGTGTTTGCCAGCTCCTGCAGCATGTACGGGGCGGGCGGTGAAGGGGCCAAAACCGAGCAGTCGGAGCTGAACCCGCTGACGGCCTACGCCCGCAGTAAGGTGCTGAGTGAGCAGGAACTGGCCCCGCTGGCCGACGAGAGCTTCCGCGTGACCTGCCTGCGCTTTGCCACAGCCTGCGGCTGGAGCGACCGGCTGCGCCTGGACTTAGTGGTGAATGACTTCGTGGCCGGGGCCGTGGCCACGGGCCGCATCAGCATCCTGAGCGACGGCTCGCCCTGGCGACCCCTGATTCACGTGCAGGACATGGCCCGGGCCATTGAGTGGGCCATTGGCCGGCCCGCCGACGTGGGGGGCAGCTTTCTGGCCATCAATGCCGGCTCGGAGGAGTGGAACTACCAGGTGCGGGATTTGGCCGCGGCCATTGCCGACATTATTCCCGGCACCAGTGTGGAGCTCAACCCCAGCGCGCCGCCCGACAAACGCTCGTACCGGGTGGATTTTAGCTTGTTCCGGCAGCTGGCCCCCAATCACCAGCCCCAGCGCACCCTGGCCGACACCATCACCGAGCTGCGCGACGGGCTGATTCGGATGGGCTTCCGCGACCCAGAATTCCGCTCGTCGCACCTGATGCGGCTGCGCGTGCTCACGGCCCTGCGCGAGAGCGGGCAGCTGGACGAAGGCCTGAGTTGGGCCGCGGAGAAAGTTGCCGCGCCGGCCAAGGCCACGGAGCCCGCCGAACTGGCCTTGTCCTGACCTCTGAATCCGCCAAACCTCTTTTTCACCACCGCTACACCTTCTTTCCTATGATTTTCACGGAGACTGAATTATCGGGTGCTTTCATTATCGACGTCGACCGGCTGTCCGACGAGCGGGGCTTCTTTGCCCGTTCCTGGTGCGAAGACGAGTTTGCCGCCCACGGCATCCTGATGCCCCCGCTGCAGGCCAACGTCTCGTCGAACCCGCGCAAAGGGACCCTGCGCGGCATGCACTTCCAGCTGCCGCCCCACGAGGAAACCAAACTGGTGCGCTGCACCCAGGGCGCCATTTACGACGTCATCGTGGACTTGCGGGAAGAGTCGCCGACCTACGGGCAGTGGCTGGGCGTGGAGCTGACGGCTTCCAGCTTCCGGATGCTGTTCGTGCCCGGCCGCTTTGCCCACGGCTTTCTGACCCTGACCGACAACACCGACGTGTGCTACCAAGTGTCGGCCAAGTACGCGCCGGGCGCCGAGCGGGGCCTGCGCTGGAACGACCCGGCCATCAACATTCAGTGGCCCTTCGAGCCCACGCTGGTGTCGGAAAAAGACAGCAAGCACCCGGACTTTCAGCTCCTGGTGCCCGAAATCCAAGTTGAAGCCCGCCTGGTAGACTAGCGGCACCACCGGACCGGGCCGAGCCGGGTCCGGTGGGCCTTTTTTGCCCGGCTTCAGTATTCACTTCTCATTTGTAACACGCATGATACTAGTAGATAAAGCGCTGGCCGAGCGGCAGCGTCTGGGCCAGCCCATTCGGGTTGGCATGGTGGGAGCGGGCTTTATGGCCAAGGGCGTGGCCCGGCAGATTTGCCGCTACGTGCCCGGCATGGAGCTGGTGGCCATTGCCAACCGCACCCTCGACAAAGCCCGGGCCTGCTACGAGGAGGCCGGCACCCTGGCCCCGCGCGAAGTAGCCTCGGTAAGTCAGCTCGAAGCCTGTATTGCCCAGGGTCTGCCCGCTATTACCGACGACGCGCTGCTGCTGAGCCGGGCCGAGGGCATCGACGCCATCATCGAGGTGACCGGGGCCGTGGAGCACGGCGCCCACGTGGTGCTCGAAGCCATCCGGCACGGCAAGCACATCGTGCTGCTCAACGCCGAGCTGGACGGCACCGTGGGCCCGATTCTGAAAGTGTACGCCGACCGGGCCGGGGTGGTCTACACCGTGGCCGACGGTGACCAGCCGGGCGTGACGCTCAACCTGGCCCGCTTCGTACAAGGCATCGGGGTGAAGCCCGTGCTCTGCGGCAACATCAAGGGCCTGCACGACCCCTACCGCAACCCGACGACCCAAGAAGGCTTTGCCCGGCAGTGGGGGCAGAACCCGAGCATGGTGACCAGCTTTGCCGACGGCAGTAAAATCAGCTTCGAGCAGGCCGTTATTGCCAACGCCCTGGGTATGCAGGTGGCCCGGCGCGGCATGCTGGGCCCCACCGTGGCACCCGGTACGCCCATCAGCAAGGCCGCCGAGTGGTACCCGCAGGAGTTGCTGCTCAGCGGCGGCCCCGGCATCGTAGACTACGTGGTGGGCGCCGAGCCCGGCCCGGGCGTGTTCGTGCTGGGCACCATCGACGACCCGGTGCAGCAGCACTATCTGAAGCTGTATAAACTCGGACCCGGGCCGCTGTACTGCTTCTACACGCCCTACCACCTGTGCCACTTCGAGACGCCGACCACCGTGGCCCGCGCCGTGCTGTTTGGCGACGCGGCCCTGGCGCCGGCCGGCGCCATGCAGGTGGAAGTGGTAACGGCGGCTAAGATTCCGCTGTTTGCCGGCCAGACCCTGGACGGCATTGGCCACTACCACACCTACGGGCTGGCGGAAAATGCCGGGGTGGCCGACCAGGAGCGGCTATTGCCCATTGGAGTGGCCGAGGGCTGCATCCTGCGCCACGACGTGCCCAAGGACCAGGTGCTGACTTACGACGACGTAATCCTGCCCGAGGGTCGCCTGATTGACCAGCTGCGCCAGGAGCAGGCCGCCTATTTCGGGCAGGCCAAGCCCACCAAGGTAACGGCCACGGAGGCTGCCGCCCTGGCGGAGGAATAAGGCTAGGGGTGTTTTTGAACAGAGTACCAGCGCGGGGCCGCTCTTCGAAAGGAGGAGCGGCCCCGCTTGTTTGGGCTCTGAGCCGGGATTTAGCAGCTTAGAGTTCGGGGCCTATTCCAAGTATCAGGTCTGGTAGAACTTGTACCTTATTCAAAAAAATATCGGAATAGGGTACAGACGTGGTGCTTGTTACGACCAAGCCGCGGAATACGTGCCCGGCGGCACCAAAAAGCCCCGGCTGCCTACGCAGCCGGGGCTTTAGAGAATAGTGCTACCCAGAGCTTGCGCGGCTACCTACACCGCTACCGGCGCCGCCGATTGGGGCTGCACGGGCGCCGGTTCGGCCCGGGGCGCGGCCAGGATGCCAGCCACCTGCCGGCGCAACTGCTCGGTGTCGACGATGAGGTCAATCTGGCGGGCTTCGAAGATACCGGCGGGCCGGGCCGGACTCTCGCAAATCATCCAGTGGTAGGACAGGCCCACGCGGGTGGCAATATCGAGGTGCTCGGGCATCACGAAATCCTTGGGCATGAGCTCCAGTACCGGGGTGCCGGGTGGGGCAAACACCAGGTTGGCCAGCCCGGCGCCGATGGGACTCACAATGAGGCGGGCCCCGCTGAAGAGGGCGCGCTTTTCGGCAAAGCTCAGCTCGCCCAGGGCGTAGGTTTCGAAGCCGAACTCCCGGAGTGTGGCTTCCACCTCGGCCTCGTTGAGCACCTGCCGCATTTGCGCGTCGCGGCGCGAAATGTAGACGTGGGGCCCGAAGGTGCGGGTATCGGGCGGGGCCGGCAGGAAGGCCTGCCGCAAAAACTCGCAGGCCCAGGGCGGGGTGTGGTTGCCGGTGCCGCGCACGGGCGTGGTCACCAGCAGCCGCTCGGCCTGGATGTGGGGCGTTTCTTCCACGGCAATAATCTGCTCGGGCCGGATGCCCAGGGCCAGCAGCATTTCGGTGGCAAAGCGGTGGTTACGGTTGTAAATCAGGTAGTAGTCGATGCGCTGGGCAAAGCCGGCGGCCCAGGCCAGGTGCAGGCGGGGCAGGGAGTCAATCAGCCAGTGGTAGTAGTTGCCCATGGCCGCCCCGCCGCCGCCCAGCAGGCTGCACACGGTGCCGGCCAGCTGCCGCGGGGCCCGGAAAAGGCGCTGCCGGAAAATGTTGTTCTGCTCGGGCGTGGTCAGGCGCCAGCCCTTGCGGTTGTGCTGAAACGAGACGTCGCCGACCAGCTGCCCATCGGGGGCAATGACGGCAATACTATCCCAGTTGTCGGCGTAGAGCCGGCCCTGGGGCAGCTCCAGCACGAAGGCCGCATCAACCGGCTCCTGGGTTTTGGGCTTGTGGTGGGTCGAGCCTTCGTAGACGGATGCCACCTGCTCGTAGGCCGCCGAAATGGGCAGCCACGACGTGCGCGCGGGCACTATCTCGTGGTATTTGACCTGCGAGGGGCCGCCGCTAGCCAGCAGCTTGCTGCTGGCCTGCACGCCGCGGGGGCGGTAGTGCTGGTTGT
Organism: Hymenobacter chitinivorans DSM 11115; assembly: GCF_002797555.1. NCBI lineage: Bacteria > Pseudomonadati > Bacteroidota > Cytophagia > Cytophagales > Hymenobacteraceae > Hymenobacter > Hymenobacter chitinivorans. The sequence continues at coordinate 1,439,093 of NZ_PGFA01000001.1, forward strand.
AGGGCACTATTTCCCGCAGGATGCGCCCCGCCCGCCGCCGGATTCGGTCTACTAAGTCGTGATTCATAGCAATAGGCAGTAGAAAGGAAGAAAACGCAAGTCCGGGCCCCGCTTCAGGGCACCAGTTCCTCGGGTGTGTACCGCACGTACTTTTCCCACAGATACAGCCCGTTGAGGGCGGTAAAGGCCAAGCGTAGCGGCAGCCAGCGCAGCGGCCAGGACAGCTCCCGCAACGAGGGCTCGTCGAAGAGGCGGAAGATTTCCTGGGCCGAGGCCAGATCGTGCTGCTTGAGGGAGCGGTAGGTGCCGGCCAGAATAAACTGGTGGAAAAACTTGGCTTTGGCCCGGCGCAGGCGCGACTGGGGCAGCAGGGCTTCGCTTTTCTCGAAAATGCGCAGCAGCTGGCCGATGGTAATCTTGGTGAACATGCGGCTGGTGGCCGCGCCCTCGTGAATGGTGTAGGCGGCCACTTTATCGGGCACGCGCAGCACCGGGTGGTGGGCAAAAATGCGGGCCCACATGTCGGTATCCACGGTGTTGCCCTGCTGCAGGTCGGGGCCGCCGGCTTTGTGGTAGGCGGCTTTGCTGGCCACAATGGCCGGCATCCGGATCAATGACGAATTGGTCAGGACCTGCTCCAGGGCCTCGGCCGGCTGCCACACCTGGCGGCGGCGCACGGTCTGGTGGCGCATCACCCGGCCCTGGCTGTCCACCAGCTCCACGCCGAAAACCAGCACGTGGTGCTCGTCGCGGGCGTGGCGCAGCATGCGCATCATCGTGGTCAGCCCGCCGGGTAGCAGGTAGTCGTCGTCGTGCAGGTGGTAGATGTAGTGGCCCCGGGCCCGGCTTACGCACACCGCAAAATTGTCGACGATGGTGCTGCCGGGCGGGTTGCGGTAGTAGTGCCACTGGTCGGCGGGCTGGCCGGCCAGCAGGCGCTGGGCCATGTGCTGGCAGTCGTCGTTGTCGGTGGAGTTGTCCGATACAATGACTTCCACATCCGGGGGCAGGGGCCCGATGGACTGCAGGGTGCGGGCCAGGAGCTCGGGCCGGTGGTAGGTCGGAACGCAGATACTGAGGAGAGGCTTGTGTGGCATGCCAGGAGAGTGTGGTGCCGGTTGCCAGCCTTGGCGGACCCGGCTTTGGACGAGTTTGCGGGTGTGGCGGATCTGCTGCCAGTTCTGCCACACGTAGTGGAAGGCCGGCAGGGAGGAACGCTCAAACAGCAGGGAATAGGCGAAGATGGCCAGCTGCCGGGGCAGCAGGCGGGGTAGGATGCGCAGAAACTGCCAGCGCGGAATGTTCTTCATCAGCAGCATCCACTGATTCTTGACGGCATCCTGCTTCATGACTCCCGCCAGCCGGGTGCGCAGCCGCAGCTGGCCGGGTAAGAACTGTCGGGGGTGCAGGGCGCGGCAGGCGGGCTCAAACCAGGTGCGCCAGCCGTAGAGCCGCCCGCGCCAGGCAATGTCCCAGTCTTCCTTGTGGGCAAAAAAGCGGGGGTCGAAGAAGTAGCCTTCTACCCGCAGGTCGTTGATGAAGTGGCGCCGCAGCAGCGGCAGGGCCCCGTCGGCCCCATCCACGTAGCCGGCAGTAAGATTGGCGGAGCTCAGGCGCTGCCCGTGCAGGCGCAGGCTGTAGCGCCCGTCGGGCAAGGCCGTCATGCCCGCGCTGTCGATGGTGGGGTCGGCCTCCGTCGTTTGCACCAGCAGCCCGCACACCACCCCAATCCGCTCGTCCTGCCCGATGGCTGCCAGGGCCCGGGTCAGGTAGTCTGGCTGCATCACCACGTCGGGGTTCACCAGCAGCACGTAGGCGCTGTCGGAATGGTCGAGGGCGTAGTTGTGGCCCCCGCAAAAGCCGGTGTTATCGGGCCGGCGGTACAGGCGCAGGCGCGGGTCGGTGGCGGCCAGGGCCTCTACCCGGGCGCAGGTGTCGTCCTGGGAGTCGTTGTCGATTACCCAGAGCTCGAAGTCCCGGTAGGTCTGGGCCAGGGCCGCGGTAAGGCAGGCTTCCACGAAAGCAGCACTGTTCCAGGTAACGAGGGAAAGCAGAACAGGGGGCATAAGCGGGACCGGCGGCGAGGTGACAGGAGGAGGAGAAGCGAAAAGCGAAAAGCCACCGGGTAGCTCAGAGCAGCCCGGCGGCTTTCGGGTGGGAGCTAGGCCAGGGCCTGTAGCGGGGAGTGCGGCACGGCGGCGCGCCAGTCGGCGGAGGCAATGACGGCCTGTAACCCCTCGGTCAGCTCAATCTGATGGTGCCAGCCCAGCTCGTGCAGGCGGCTCACGTCCAGGAGCTTGCGCGGCGTGCCGTCGGGGCGGGAGAAGTCGTAGATGATTTCGCCCATGAAGCCGGTCAGCTCGGCAATCAGCTCGGCCAGCTCCTGAATGGTCAGGTCCTGGCCGGTGCCGATGTTCACGGGTGGGGCGCCGTCGTAGTGCAGCATCAGATGCAGGCAGGCATCGGCCAGGTCGTCGACGTGCAGAAACTCGCGGCGCGGCGTGCCCGTGCCCCAGATGGTGACGCGCGGCGACCCTTGCTCGGTGGCTTCCCCAAACTTGCGCAGCATGGCCGGCAGCACGTGGGAGTTGGCCAGGTCGTAGTTGTCGCCGGGGCCGTAGAGGTTGGTGGGCATCACCGAAATAAAGTTGCAGCCATACTGGGCGCGGTAGGCCTCGCAGAGCTTCAGGCCCGCAATTTTGGCAATGGCGTAGGGCTCGTTGGTTGGCTCCAGGGCCCCGGTGAGCAGGTATTCTTCCCGGATGGGCTGGGGGGCCAGCTTGGGGTAAATGCAGGACGAGCCCAGAAACAGCAGTTTGCGCACGCCCTGCACCTGGCTCTGGCGCAGCACGTTGCTCTGAATCATCAGGTTGTCGTAGAGAAAGTCGGCCCGGTAGGTGTTGTTGGCGTGAATACCACCCACCTTGGCGGCGGCCAGAAACACGTACTCCGGCTTTTCCTGGGCGAAAAACTCTTCCACGGCGGCTTGGTCGCGCAAATCCAGCTCGGCGGAAGTGCGGGTAATCAGGTTGTCATAACCGGCCCGGCGCAAACGGCGCACCAAGGCCGCGCCCACCATCCCGCGGTGGCCGGCCACATATATTTTCGCGTGTTTGTTCATAGAGTGAAGGAGTGAAGTGGTGAAATGGTGAGCTGGTGAGATGGTGAACTGGTGAGTTGTCGTTCCGCTTGCACAGTCATGCGCAGCTTGAACATCAAACTCACCAGTTCACCACTTCACAATTTCACCTTATTCATCATGGTAGAGGATCTGGTGGCCGGCTTCGAGCAGCACCGTGTCGCGGCGGAAGAGCTGCACGTCGGCCTGCACCATGTCGGCTACCAGGGCGGGCAGGTCGTACTGTGGCTCCCAGCCCAGCTCGGCCTTGGCCCGGCTCGGGTCGCCGATGAGCAGCTCGACTTCGGTGGGCCGGAAATAGGCCGGGTCCACGGCTACCACCACCTGGCCGGCGGCCACTTGGTAATCGGGATTGGTGCAAGCCACTACGTAGCCCACTTCATTCACACCCTCGCCCACGAAGTTGAGCTCAATGCCCAGCTCGGCAAAGGCCAGCAGGATAAAGTCGCGCACGGTGGTCGTCACGCCGGTGGCAATGACGTAGTCGCGGGCCTCGTCCTGCTGCAGCATGCGCCACATGGCTTCCACGTAGTCGCGGGCGTGGCCCCAGTCGCGGCGGGCGTCGAGGTTGCCCAGGTAGATTTTCTGCTGCAGACCCATGGCAATGCGGGCCACCCCGCGGGTGATTTTGCGCGTCACGAAGGTTTCCCCCCGCATCGGCGACTCGTGGTTGAACAGGATGCCGTTGCAGGCGTACATGCCGTAGGCTTCGCGGTAGTTTACCGTAATCCAGTAGCCGTAGAGCTTGGCCACGGCGTAAGGCGAGCGGGGGTAAAATGGAGTAGACTCCGACTGCGGCACCTGCTGCACCAACCCGTACAGCTCCGAAGTGGAAGCCTGGTAGATGCGGGTTTTGTGGGTCAGGCCCAGGATGCGTACCGCTTCGAGCAGGCGCAACGTGCCCAGCCCGTCAACGTCGGCCGTGTACTCGGGCGTGTCGAACGACACCTTCACGTGCGACATGGCCCCAAGGTTGTAAATCTCGTCGGGCTGCACCTCCTGCACGATGCGGATCAGGTTGGTAGAGTCAGCCAGGTCGCCGTAGTGCAGCTTGAAGCGCACGTTGGCCTCGTGCGGGTCCTGGTAGAGGTGGTCGATACGGTCGGTGTTGAAAAGTGAGGAGCGGCGTTTGATGCCATGAACCTCGTAGCCTTTGCTGAGCAGCAGTTCGGCCAGGTAAGAACCATCCTGACCGGTAATCCCGGTAATAAGTGCGCGCTTCATAGAAACCAGAAAATGACGGAGTGAATCAAAAGCAGCTGAGTAGCTCCCTGCAGCTGTATTGTGCTCAATAGAACTTTATGACCAAATTATTGCATTTAAAACGTGATAAGCAATAGTTTGGATAAAAATATTTATTTTAAATATGAGTAAAGTCAAAATAATATTCCTCCTCCAGTGGCTTCGGCTGGGCTGTTGCCAAGCACAAAAACGGGCCGCACAGGCCCAGAAACGCCAAAAGCCTGACCCTCGACAGAGGATCAGGCTTTTGCTTACGGTGGCGCTAGGCCAGCTGGGGCGGGTTATTTGCTCACCTGGATGCTACGGCCGGCTAAGGAGCCGTTGGCGAAGCGCAGGAAGTAGTTACCGGCCGGCAGGTTGCTCACGTTGAGCTTCTCGGTCGAGACGCCCTGCTTGAAAGCTACGTCAGCATTCTGCACCACGGCGCCGCTCTGGTTGAGAATGGCTACGCGCATGGTCTCGGTCTGGGCCGCATTGAGCTCAATGCTCAGCTCGTTGGTCATCGGCGAGGGGTAGGCCGTTACGCTACCTATTGCTTTCGAACTCAGCGAGGTGCTGGACTGGTCGAGGAAAGCCGTGCCGCTGGCCGTCTTCCAGATTTCGAGGCCCGAGAGGTTGGCCGTGCCACCAGTCACCGATACGTTGAGCGTGCCATCGGTTACGTTGGCCTTCAGCGGACCTACTTTCTCCCACTTACCGGGCGTGCCGCTGCGGTAGTTGGTGCGTACGGCCTGGCCTTCGACGTAAATGCTGAACGTTTCGTCGTAGTTATCCTCCCACACGTAGAGGTACACGTCGTACGTACCGCTGGGCATGCTGCCTACTGCAATGGCGGCGTCACGACCGTACACCGAGGAGCGAATCATGCTGGCCCGGGTAGCGTCGGTAGCGGGGTTCAGGGCAATGTTCTGGTTGGCGAAGGGAATACCAGTCAGCGTCACACCGGCCGCGCCGCTGCTGGCTTGCCAGGCATTACCGTCAATGGTTACCGCGGGCCCGTTGATGTTGATGCCGCGGTAGAAGTTGTTGGTCGTCGACGTTACCGTGCCTACCGTAACGGTCACCGAGGCCGAGTTGGTGGTAGCACCGGCGTTATCGGTAGCGCGGGCCGAGAGGGTGAGCGTGCCGGCCGCGGCGGCCGTGTAGCTGAGCTGATAAGGAGCCGAGGTGTCTTCGCCGAGCTTGGTGGCGCCGTTGAAGAACTCGACTTTGGCTACCGAGCCGTCGGCGTCAGCGGCCGTAGCCGTCAGGTTGAGCACGGTGCCGGCCGTCACGGTCGAGGTGCCGGGCGAGGTCAGGCTTACCGTCGGGGCTACGTTGGCCGGGGCGGCCGAGCCGGCCCAGATTTCGAGGCCCGAGAGGTTGGCCGTGCCGCCGCTCACCGAGACGTTGAGCGTGCCGTCGGTTACGTTAGCCGTGAAGGGACCCACTTTCTCCCACTTGCCGGCCGCGCCGCTGTAGTAATTGGTGCGCACGGTCTGGCCTTCCACCAGGATGTTGAAGGTCTCGGCATAGTTGTCTTCCCACACGTAGAGGTACACCTGGTAGGCGCCGCTGGGCACGCTGCCCACGGCAATGGCGGCGTTGGAACCGTACACCGAGGAGCGAATCATGCTGGCCCGGGTAGCGTCGGTGGCGGGGTTGAGCGTCACGTTCTGGTTGGCGAAGGGAATACCAGTCAGCGTTACGCCGGCGGCGCCGCTGCTGGCCTGCCAGTTGTTGCCGTCAATCGTGGCGGCGCCGCCGTTGATGTTGATGCCGCGGTAGAAGGTGCCGGCCGTGGGGGGCGTAATTACCACCGAAGTAACGGTGATGGTGGCCGAAGCCGAGTTGGCGGTAGCACCGGCATTATCGGTAGCGCGGGCCGAGAGGGTGAGCGTGCCGGCCGCGGCGGCCGTGTAGCTGAGCTGATAAGGAGCCGAGGTGTCTTCGCCGAGCTTGGTGGCGCCGTTGAAGAACTCGACTTTGGCTACCGAGCCGTCGGCGTCAGCGGCCGTAGCCGTCAGGTTGAGCACGGTGCCGGCCGTCACGGTCGAGGTGCCGGGCGAGGTCAGGCTTACCGTCGGGGCTACGTTCGGGGTGACCGTACCGCTGCCGCCACCGTTGGTGTTGGTGCCAGTACCGATCAGGATACCGTTCGACTTGAGCTTATTATTCCAGCGGGTCCACTCGTCGGCTTCGGTCTGCAGGGTGATGGGGTTGGGCAGGTGCTGGGTGTTGGTGTGAATCTGGTAGCCGTAGTCGCCGTTGTCGTTGCGGTCGGGGTAGGGGTTGTTGTAGCCCCACTTGACCATGCCCATCGTGTTGTTGTCGACCTGGTGGTTGCCGAAGACGGCCTGCTGGTAGAAGTTGAAGATGGCGATGCCGCAGTAGGTGGCGTTGAGCTTGGTGCCGCCGGGCAGCAGGCCGCTGGTGACCATGCGGTTGTTGTTGAAGCGCACGTGGTGGCCGCCGGCGATGTTCATGGCCGAGTTGCAGGTCGACACAAACTGGTTGTTCATTGCATCCAGGTAGCCTTCCTGCGAGTCGCCGGTGCCGTCGATGATCATACCCGTGCCGGTAAACTGGCTGCCGGTAGCGGGGTAGGGGTAGGCACCCTGCACGTAGTTGTCGTGGATGTTGATCGGGCTGGAAGAGGTGCCGCCCGAGTTGTAGAAGTTGATGTTGTCTTCGACCAGCGAGTTATTGGGCTCGTTGATGATCTGGTTCCAGGCTACTTCCACGTTGGCCAGCCCACGCACCTGGTTGGCGCTCATGAAGTTGGCGAAGGTGCCGCCGCCGTTGCGGTAGCGGCCGTCAATATTCTTGGCCATGTTGCGCCGTACTTTCAGCGTCTGGGCGGCCGAGCCGTCGCCGCTCCACTGGTAGACGGCGATACCGGTCGTATGTTCAAAGTAGTTGTTTTCGATGGTCAGTGAGCGGGCGCCGTTTACTTCGATAAAGCGGCCGTGGCGCTCGTTATCGATGCTTTGCTGCAGGCCGTAGCCGCGGTTGTTGCGCACCGTCAGGTTGTGGCCGCCGGTGTTGGCCAGGATCAGGTCGCCGGCTCCGGCCAGAATGCAGTTCTCGATGATAACCGGCTGCGTGGTGTTAATCTTGATGCAGGGCACCCGGGAGTCGGTGCTTTTGAAGTTGCCCGTGTAGGTACCACCCTGGGTAATAGTAAGCGGACCGGAATACGTCACATTGGGCGCTTGGCCCTGAGCCCGGAGTGACACGGGAAAAAACAATGAGACCAACAGCACGAGCGCCAACAGGGGCAGAAAGTGTGTACCAGAGGAGGCGTTCCGGGTTGCACGGAACTGGAGTCCAGAGGTGTTTTGCATTCTGTTTGTTTTTAAAAAGGTAAACCCTATGTAGGGATGTTGTGAAAAACCCGGAAGAAGAACAAATTGTTTCATCTGCCGTATTTGTTTTTTTACAATTGCCTTGTAGATGGCTTCAGCTGCGTTTTTTCTGGTACGATGCGTACTGTGCAATCGGCACCGACTTTCAATCCTCACTTTTCAAGGCCGACCACGCGTATCGCCGTCCCGGATTAGGAAGTAATAAAAGCCTTTTTTCGCAAATAGAAGGGTTTTTGTTACTACACAAGACCAACATCATCCAGCGGTGCCCATTTGGCCTTCCGCCTTGCAACTCTTTTTAGGGTGCAAATAGAATCGCGCTATGGGCGTCTATTTGGAGCACTTTAGAAGAAGTTAATCAGCTTGTGACTTGTAATAGTCCTAAAACTGATATCGAGGTTCAATGCAAATGTATAAAAATCATTTGTTATGCAAGATGCATGACAAAATTCTGTAAATATAACTATTTATAGATAGGCTTTGGTTTTTTGAATCTGTGCGGACCTATATATCCTATTCGTCTACTCCATAGCTATGTTGGTCATACTCAGAGCGCCAGTGGGGGAAATAAAAAAAGCACCCGTTGGGGTGCTTGCTAGGGGCTTAGGCCCGCAAAATAGTGTGACCGACTCTAGGAAAGAGTACTACAACTGCTTTGAGCGGGTAGCTACCGGCGGGGTAAGGCTGGCGGGTCCTACCTGTACTTTATTGGCTTTCAGCTTATTGTTCCAGCGGGTCCATTCGTCGGCCTCGGTCTGCAGGGTGATGGGGTTGGGCAGGTGCTGGGTGTTGGTGTGAATCTGGTAGCCGTAGTCGCCGTTGTCGTTGCGGTCGGGGTAGGGGTTGTTGTAGCCCCACTTGACCATGCCCATCGTGTTGTTGTCGACCTGGTGGTTGCCGAAGACGGCCTGCTGGTAGAAGTTGAAGATGGCGATGCCGCAGTAGGTGGCGTTGAGCTTGGTGCCGCCGGGCAGCAGGCCGCTGGTGACCATGCGGTTGTTGTTGAAGCGCACGTGGTGGCCTCCGGCGATGTTCATGGCCGAGTTACACGTCGACACGAACTGGTTGCCGGTAGCCTCCACGTACCCGGTGGCCGTCAGGGCGGACGTGCCGTTGCCATCCGTAATCAGGCCCGTGCCGGTAAACTTGGCCGCAGTAGCGGGGTAGGGGTAGGCGCCCTGCACGTAGTTGTCGTGGATGTTAATCGGGCTGCGGGCCGTGCCCGAGGAGTTATAGATGTTGATGTTGTCTTCGACCAGCGAGTTGTTGGGCTCATTAAGCACCTGGTTCCAGGCAATGTCGACGTTGGCCACGGCGTGCACTTGGTTGAGCGAAATGCAGGAAACCGTGGTGCCGCCCCCGTCGCGGTAGCGGCCGTCGATGTTGCGCACGGTATTGCGCCGGATGCTGAGCGTTTGGCCCGGGGTGCCGTCGCCGCTCCACTGGTAAACGGCAATACCGGAAGTCTGGGTCAGGGCGTTGTTTTCGAGCGTCAGGCTGCGGGCCGAGTTTATCTCGATAAAGCGGCCCCGCCGGGTTTGGTCCTTATTAGGTGGCAGTCCCAGCCCAGTGCAATGCTCTACGGTGAGCGTGGCGCCCCCGGCCGTGGCGTCAATCAGGTTGCCAGCGCCGGCCAGATTACACGCGCGCAGGGTTACGGGCTCGGTGGTAAGAATCCGGATGCAGGGCACGGCGGAATCGGTGCTGCGGTAGGAGCCCGTGTAGATACCCCCGCGCCGAATGATAAGGGTGCCGGCCTCGGCGGGCGCCGTAAGCTGGGAGCCGGGAAACAGCAGGCAGGCGCCGCTAATCAGCCAGGCGAAGCGAAGTGACAACAGGGGAAGCATGGCACGGGGAAAAGAGCGTTACTGGTCCAGAAACACCTGGAAGGCCGAAAGACTGACGGGCTGCCCGGCCTGCTCCAGGTGCAGCAGCGGTACCTGGCCGTAGAAGGAGGCCCACATGGAGTAGGAGCTGGGCGGCCCCAGCACATAGTCGCAGGCGGCCAGGGCGTAGAGGTCTTCCACGAAATGGCCGGTGGCGGCCTGCACGTGCAGGCCGCCAAAATCGGCAAAGTCCAGGGCCTCGTTGGAGCACAGCAGGAACAGCACGCGCTGCCCGGCCGGAAGCTGCTCCTGCACCTGGCGCATGGCCCGGGCGTAGGTGGCGTTGTCGTAGAAGTAGGCCCCGTTATTATAGGTAGCGTAGTCGCCGCGCCGGATGTGCACGCCCACCACGACGTCGGCCTGCTCGCGCAAGCCACTCAGCAGCTCGGCCACGGCCCGGCGGTGCGTTTCGATGGGGGCAAAGAGCCGGCGCAGTAAAGCTCCGTGGCGGGCAAAGTTGCGTTTGTCGCGAAACTGCCAGCCGTGGGCCAGCACCAGGCCCGAGCGGGCGGCGGTAAGGTAGTCGGCCTGGTTGAGGTCGTAGTCCTGGTCGGGCTGGTCGGTGAGCAGGGCGGGGCGGCGGGGCAGCAGCCGGCTGGCGCGCTGCAGCAGCCCAAAGGCCCGCGGGTGCTGCACCAGGTCCAGCACCCGGTCGAGGCGGGCGGAGCGGAAGGCGTGCAGGCGCACGGGCAGCCCGCCGAAGTTGCCGGTGGCCGTGGCCTCAAAAAACGGGGCGTAGCCGCCGAAGCTCGGGTTGGCCAGCTCGTAGCCGTACTCGGCGGCGTTGGCCAGAAAGTGAGCAAACAGAAACAGCCGGTTGCCCAGCTGCCCGGTGCGTTTGACGAGGATAACCACGGCGCGAAGGGAAAAGTGAGAGAAGAAAAGGTCCCAGCCCGGACCAGTTTAGCCGCGCAGGAAATAGCCCGTCAGGCGGCGGGCGTAGCCGTTGAGCAGAAACAGCGGCACCAGCGGCGCGGGGCAGTTTTTGAGGGCGAAATGCGTGAAGTTGCGCAGGTTGCCCCCGCCCCGGATGCCAAACAGGTGCTGGTAGTAACCGCGCAGGCTGCGTTGGCGGCGGGTTTGCTCCTGCCCGCTTTCCTCGGGGTAAGTCAGCAGGTGGGCGTCGTAGTTGATATACACCGGAAACCCTTTGCGCCGGGCCACGCTGGTAAAGTCGTAGTCGGCCAGGTAGTGGGGCAGGCGCTTTTCGTCGAAGAGGCCAATGGCGGCAAATACGGCGGCCGGAATCAGCAGCCCGCGGCCGGGCAGGTAGGTCACTGGGTGCAGGCCCTGCTGGTCGTCGGGCGAAAGAGAGTCGAGCAGGCTGCGGGGCGTGTGGGTCACCCAGCTAAAGACTTCACCGCCGAAAATGGGCCGGCGGGAGTGGGCATCCAGCTCCAGCGGACCCAGCAGAGCCGTGGGCTGCCGCTTCGCCCAGTACAGCATGCGCTCCACAAAGTCGGGAGCCGCCACCACGTCGTTGTTCAGGGTCAGAATCCGGTCGGCGCCGTGGGCCAGGGCCTGGCGGATGCCGGCATTGACGCCGGCCGTCCAGTAAAGCTGCCCGTTGCCGTCGACCACCTCCACCTCGGGGTAATCCTGGCGCAGCCGCTCGCCGGTACCGTCGGTCGAGCCGTCATCGACGACAATAACGCGGAAGTCGGGCATCGTCTGCTGCCGCAGCGAGTCGAGGCAGGCCCGGGTGAAGGCCCAGCGGTTGAAAACGGGAATGATGATGTAGAGCATAGCGGCGGCAGAAAAGGGCTAGGTCTGGGAGAAGGTAACCGAGGGACGGGCGTTGGCAGCAGGCTCCGTTTCTGCTTCGACCGGGTAAGGCGGGTCTTGGGGCACGGTGCTTTGCTCACGCAGCCAGCGCGGCAGCCGGGCCGTTAGGTTGCGCCACTTATAAGCCAGCCGGCTGACCAGAAACTCGTGGAAGTTTTGCTCGTCGCGGGGCCAGTCGCGCAGGACGGTGGCGGGGTGGCGCAGCGGAAACCGCAGTGGCTGGGCCTCGCGGGCGTGGTAGGGGTCTTCCGTGCTCAGGGTGTGGGTGGCATCGGGCCCAAAGCCGATATTCTGCACCAGATTTACCAGGGGCACAATGGTCAGGCCCGAGTTGGCCGCAATCGTAAAGTGCCACTGGTAGTCCCAGGTATCGAGCAGAGAGTGCCGGCCTCGGCTCAGGCGCATTTGCTCAAACTTGCCCAGCCAGTAAGTGCGCTCCAGCCAGGACGGGTAAAGGTGGGCCAGCTGCTGCTGTTGGCGCAGGGCGGGTAGCAGCGAAAATCGGAAGTCGTAATGCTGCCAGGCCCGGCGCCAGCTGGCCCAGCCCCAGCTCTGCACGTGGCCCGAGAAGAAATAGGAAGTGCCATCGACGGGCTGGGGCAACCCGGCTTCGCGGGAGTAGTTGTTGCCCCCGATGTGCATCACGCGGGTGTCGTGGCGGTAGCGGGCCAGCAGTTCCTGGCAAAACGGGAAAAAGTCGGGCCCGGGCAGGCAGTCATCTTCCAGGATAATGCCTTCGGGCTCGTGCTCGAAAAACCAGGTAATGGCCGCCGATACGTTCAGGGCGCAGCCCAGGTTTTCGTCCCGAAAAAACGTGTGCAGCTCGCAGGGCCAGTCGAGGCCCTCGGTAATCAGGCGGCGTACCTCGGCGCACAGCTCAGCCTCGGCCGGGCGGCCGGGGCGGGGCCCGTCGCAGGCCACATAGAGCCGGGGCGGCTGGGCCTGTCGGATGGCCTCAAACACCTGCCGGGTGGGTTCGGGGCGGTTGAAGACGAGGAACAGCACCGGCGTATCGAGCCTGGTTTCGGGCGAGGGTACATTATATGCTTGCATGAGCCAGGTGAGCAGAGGGTGGAGCGGCAAGGAGGGAAGCAGGCGGAGCCGCGGCCGGTACGGGGGCCGCAGCCGATATTTCTACCGCCGCCAGCGCCAGCCCGATCAGGCCGTAAAAGAAAATGGGCCAGTCGTAAGAAACGCCGTAGAGGAAGCCAGTGCTGATGAAGGCTACCAAGGTGGTGGCTTCGGGTGAAAGCCAGCGGGCCTGCCACAGATGATTCAGCAGCAGCAGCACGATGGGCAGCGTGGTGAGCACCAGGCCCAGCAAGCCGAAGTAAAACAGCCGGTCGACGTAGAAGCTGTGGAAGTGGTGGCCGGTGTAGTCGGGCCAGACCGGAGCATTCGAGTCGGGGCTGTAAAACTGAATGGGCAGCTCGAAGCCCTGGAAGCGCATGCCGGCCAGCGGGTATTCCTCCAAAATTGGCTCGTAGGCCTCGTACTGCAGCAGGCGCCACTTGCCGGTGCCCTGCTTGTCGGCGTTGGCAATGTCTTCGGCGCTATCCTCGATTTTCTGCATCACCGCCGGGTTGCTGAGCACGATGGTCAGGCCCCCGAGCAAGACCACCGCCAGCGGAATGAGCAGAATCGGGGACACGCGCAGCAAACTCAGGCGGGTGCCGCGGGTGCGCAGCAGCAGCAGCGTGTTCAGCGTAAGGGCCACGCCGGTGCAGATCCAGACGGTGCGGTGCTGCAGGAAGATAATCAGGGCCAGGATGCCGAAGAAATAGAGCAGATGCAAAAGGGTGCTGCCGGTCAGGTAGCGGTTCAGAAAGTACAGGGCGCTGAGCAGCAGCAGGTAGGCCGAGGTAACGTTGACACCCCGCTCGTGGGCCAGAAAGCCGCCCAGGGTGAGGGACATTGGTTTGAACAGGGCCATATTCAGTACCACCACCACCGGCAGGCAGGCCATAACGAAGCCCAGACCCGGAATGCCCCGGCGGCGGTAGTAGGCGTACACCCCGAACAAAATCAGCAGCACGGAGAGCTTGCCAAACACGTGCGGGTACACCACCCACTGGCCCCAGTTGGCGTACGATTCCAGCATCAGGCCCACCAACGCCAGCCCCACTACTACCAGCCAGCGCCGCATCAGGGGCGAAAACCAGGCCCAGGCCCACCAGATCAGCAGCAGGGAAAGACCCAACAGCCCGGAGTAGTAGCTGCGAATCATCGGGTCATCCTCCTGCTCGAAGCCAAAGCGCGTAAAGATTGGGTCCAGCACCAGGACGGCCAGCAACACGAACAGGTAGCGGAAGCGCAGACTCAGTTTCATAGCTCGTAACGGTCAGATAAGCACGGGTTGCTCTTGGCGGCAGGCGGCGCGGTACACCTCGTGGGTGCGGGCGGCGGTGCGGGCCCAGGTGAAGTCGCGCAGGCGCTGGCTGCCCAGCTCGATGAGCTGGGTGCGCAGGGCCGCGTCGCGCAGCAGCAGCTCGATTTGCACGGCCAGGTCCGAGGGCTGGTGGGGGTCGAAGTACAGGGCCGCGTCCTGGGCAATTTCGGGAAAGCAGGAAGCGTTGCTCAGCACCACGGGGCACTGCTGCCCGAAGGCTTCGAGAATGGGAAAGCCGAAACCTTCGTAGTGGGAGGCAAAGACGAAAGCCGCCGCGTGGCGGTAAAGCCCGGCCAGTTCACTCTCCGTGATGGTGCCCGTAAAGTGCACCCGCCCGCTCAGGTCCAGCTGCTCGATGAGTTCCAGCTCGGCGGCCGTAGCCGGCCCACCGCCGGCGCACACCAGGCGCAGGGCGGCCGTGGCCGGCGTGCGGACCAGCTCGGCCAGGGCCAGCAGCACGCAGTCGAAATTCTTGTAGCCGGCCCGGGTGCCCACGTTCAGCAGGTAGCCCGGTGCCAGCCGCGGGGTGGTGGGCGCCGTGGGCGTAAAGCCGTGGTGAATAACCGACACCCGCTCCGGAGCCACGGGCAGCAGGCGCAGCACGTCGGCGCGGGTATGCTCCGAGACGGTAATGATATGAGCGGCCCGCGCCGCCAGCCGGGGCAGAGCCGTCTGGTCGACCCAGGGAAACTGCTCGGGGTGCATGGCGGCTATCATGTCGTGGATGGTGATAACCAAGGGTTTATCGGCCGGCAGGTCGTCCAGGAAATAGTCGTTGTCGTTGAGCGTGGGGTGAAACACGTCGTAGTGGCCCTGGCGCAGGGTGCGGCGGCACAGACGGGCATTCAGCCGCCACATAAAGCTGAAGCGGCCCCGAAAGTCGAGGTTGGGGAAAAAGCGCAGGTGGCGGCTGTGCTGCCCGTCCTGCAGGTAGAGGTTGTTGGACAACGCCAGGGCCACCTCACTTTGCAGGGTGGGCGCGGCATGGTCGAGCAGGGCGCGGTAGTAGCGCGACACGCCGCCCACCTGCTGCACGGTGAATACCTGATGATCGTAGAGCACTCTCATGAGAGGGAAGAAGCTACTGGTGTGGTAGATGACAGGACAGCGGGGGCAGCCTGGTGGGTGGGGGCAGCGGAGCGGAAGTGGTGAAGCGTATCGTGGTAAAACTGCAGGGTGTGCTGGGCTATCCGGCGCAGGCTGAAGTGTTCGGTGGCGTAAGCATGCTGGCGGGCGTGCAGGGCCGTGCGCGCCGGGCAGTCGGCCAGCAGCTGGTGCACCTGCTGGGCCAGCTGGGCCGGGGGCAGACCGGGGGCAAACAAAGCCTCGGGCGTGGCACCCAGCACCTCCGGAATACCGCCCGTGGCCGGGGCCAGCACCGGCGTGCCGGCCATAATGGCCTCCACCAACGCCAGGCCCAGTGACTCGCGGTGGGCGGCGTGCACGTAGAGGCTGGCCTGGCGTAGCAGCGGCACCACCGAGCTGTGGTAGCCCAGCAGTACCACGTG
Source organism: Hymenobacter chitinivorans DSM 11115 (assembly GCF_002797555.1). Lineage (NCBI taxonomy): Bacteria > Pseudomonadati > Bacteroidota > Cytophagia > Cytophagales > Hymenobacteraceae > Hymenobacter > Hymenobacter chitinivorans. The sequence continues at coordinate 1,454,389 of NZ_PGFA01000001.1, forward strand.
GTTTTCCAGCCCATACTCGGCAATCTGGGCCCGTAACGCGTCTTCCTCGGCCCCTTTGCCCACCAGGCCCACCATGAAGTCGGGGCGCAGGGGGCGCAGCTCCCGGGCTACTTCGATGAGGTAGCGCTGGTTTTTGTTGGTATCCAGGTAACCCACGTTGATGACCAGGTGCCGGTCGGGAAACAGGACTTCGGCCGGGGCTTCGGTAGTCGGGGGCTGCGCAAACGAGCTGCCGCCGTAAATGCGCCGCGTGAGGAGTGCAGAAGGCAAAAAGGCGCGGAACGTGCTGAGCAGGTTGTCGGAAACGCCAATGAAGTACTGCGTGTGGGGCAGTAGCCAGGCGTACCAGCGGCGAATAAAGCGGGCCGCCGCGCCCTGCAGCTCGTTGCGCCGAATGATTTCCTCGGCCGGATGCTCACTGGCGTGGCCCGTCACCACGACCGGCACCCGGCCGCCCAGGGCCCGGTGCACGGCGGCTCCGCTGCCTACGTCGTGGGCATTCACCAGGTCGAAGTGGACTTCCCGCGGCACGGCGGCGTAAATCATGGCGTAGTACCACAGCTCGCGGGCCACGTGCTCGGCGCCCGGGCCGGGCAGGGCCAGCAGGCGCTGCAAACCTCCGAGCATGCGCCGCCGCAGGCCACCCAGCGTGTTGGGCGTCACGATGGTGACGCAGTGCCCCAGCTCCCGCAGCTCCTGCGCCAGGGCCATATAGTGTACCCGGACGCCGCAGGGGGCCGTTTCGCCCCAGTAGGATACGAGCAGAATATTCATGGCAGCACGGGGTTGGCCACGGCTGAATACGGGGCGGCAGGAGCGGCGGTGGCGGGGTTCAGGTAACGGCGGTAGCGGGCCAGCAGCCGGCCGGAGGTGCTGGTCGGCTGCTGGTGGGAAAGCCGGTCGAGAAAGGAGCACAGCTCGCGCCGGAGCCCGGGCAGGGGCACCACAAACACCAGTGCGGCCAGCACCAGGGCCCCGGTCAGGGCGAAGGCCGCCAGGGCCAGCACGGGGGCCAGGTGCAGGGACGCCAGCACCAGGCGCAGTCCGCCGAAAACGAGGCCGATAACGGCGGCATTGACCAGCCCGGGCACGTAGAGGCGCAGCAGCTGGGCGTAGGGAATGGCCAAATCCTGGTGCAGCAGGCGCGCAAACAGGGCGGCGTAGAGCACCGCGCCCACGTTGAGGGCCACGGCGTAGCCCATCAGGCCCCAGCCGTGCAGCAGCCAGAACAACCCCGGCAGCACGAGCAGGTACTGCAGAATGATGATGGTTTTTTCGCGCAGCCGGGCCCGGGCGTCGCTCACGATGCCGCCAAACATGGTTATCAGCATCAGGCCCGAAGTAAAGCCCATGACCCGCAGCAGCGGAATAGAGTCGCCCCACTTGGGGCCCAGCAGGCTATACACCAGCTCGGGGGCGGCCATCATCATGCCGGCGGCCGTGGGCAAAATCAGGGAAGCCACCAGCGTCACGCTCGACAAATACACTTTGCGCATGCGGGCCTGGTCGGCCTGCACTTGGCTAAAGGCCGGAAAAATAACCTTCGACACGCTGGTCGTGAGCATGTACATAGGCAGCGACACCAGCATCCAGGCCCGGTTGTAGACGCCCAGCAGGGCCGTGCCCAGCACCCGCCCGATGATGAGCGTATCCAGGGCGCTGCCGATAAACTCCAGAAAGCTGATCAGGGAAATGCGGCTGCCGTAGTTCCACAGCGGCTCGTAGTGCCGCCAGCTCAGCAGGGGCAGCACCGAGTGGCGCGTCACGAGGTAGGCCAGCAGGCCCACCAGCAGGCCCTGGGCCACGCTGGCTGCCACCAGGCTCCATACCCCGTAGCCATTCAGGGCCATCATCACGCCCACGCCCCCGTAGGCGGCCACGTAGGAGCTTACTTCCACGATGGCCAGGGTCCGAAACTGCATGCCGCGGCGCAGCAAACTCAGGGCCGTGGCTGACATACCGGTCAGCAGCAGGCTTAGGGCCAGCACCTGGGCCACGGGCACCACGTCGGGCTCGTGAAAAATGTAGATGGACAGCGGGGCCAGCAAGATCAGCAGCCCGCCAAACACGATGCCCAGCAGCACCGAGGCCGTGAAGGCGGCCCGCACGTCGTGGCGGGTCAGCTCCTGCTTCTGAATAATGGCCTGTTCCATGCCCATCTGGGCGAAATAGCCGCCGAAGCGCAGCACCACGTTGGCCAGGGCCACCACCCCAAATGCGGCCGGGCTGAGCAGACGGGCCATAATGGCGGTGTAGCCCACCTGCATAATGGCGGTGAGAATCGTAGCCGCCGTGCTCCATTTTACGCCCTGCACCGTGGTCATGGTGAGGCTGGGGCGCGGCTGAGTAACAGTCGAGGTAGACATTGGATACCAGAAAATAAGAGGGAGAGAATAAGGCCGCCGGGGCTACGACTGATTGTAGGCGTAGGCGTTTTTCTTGTAGCGGTACTCGTAGGTCTTGGTGAAGTGCATGTCGTTGATAATCATGTATAACTGCTTCACCTTCTTCTCGGCGTAGAGCTCGTTGATCTGGCTCACCAGGCCCCGGTCGGTGTAGTTCTGGCGCACCACGTAGATGTTGGCGTCGAGGTGGCGCACCAGCACGAAGAACTCGGCCACGTAGCCCACCGGCGGGGTGTCGAGCAGCACGTAGTCGTACTGCTGGCGCAGCTCCTGCAACAGCTTATCCATGCGCGCACTCTCCAGCAGCTCGGTGGGGTTGGGCGGAATCGGGCCGCAGCAAATCACGTCCAGGTGGGGCACGCCGCTGGGCTGCCGGCAGTCGTCGAGGGTGCTCAACCCCATCAGGTAGCTCGATAGTCCGTGCTCGGCGTGGGTATCAATGTTGAAGTAGCCGGCCACGGTGGGGCGGCGCAGGTCGCACTCGAGCAGCAGCACCTTGCGGCCACTCTGGGCCATTTCGGCGGCCAGGTTTACCGTGCAGAAGGTTTTGCCCTCACCTGGTACTGAGGAGGTGACGCCGATCAGCTTTTTATCCAGGCCGGCCGAGAGGTACTGCAGGTTTACCCGAATCGAGCGGAACGACTCGGCAATGGGCCCTTTCACTTCCTTGAGCATGGTGAGCTTGTCGGCGCTGGAGCCGTGGGCCACCACGCCCAGCAGCGGAATGTTGGTGATGCGCGACAGGTCCTCCTTGCTCTGAATCCGGCGGTTCGACTTATCGCGCAGCAACACGAAGCCCAGGGGCAGCAGCAGGCCGCCGAGCAAACTCAGCAAAGCCACCAGCGGGGCCTTGGGGGCGGAAGGACCGTTGCCCACCATTTTGGTTTGGTCAATGACCTTCTTGTCGGTGGCGTTGGTGGCCAGGGCAATGGCGGCTTCGGAGCGTTTCTCAACCAGGAAGTTGTATTTCTTGTCGTTGAAATCCGACTCGCCTTTGAGGCGGGCCAGCTGCCGCTCGTTTTCGGGCATGGCGCTGATCGTGCCCCGCACCCGGCCCAGCTGCTGGTTCAGGTCGCGCAGGGCAATGTCGGTAGCCCGGGTCATGTTGACCAGGGTCTGAATCAACGACTGCTTGGCCGTGTGAATCCGCTCGTCGAGCACCGTCACCAGGGGGTTGTTGGTGCTGGCATTCACGCCCAGGGCCGCCCGCTGGCTGTTTAGGTCGGTGAGCTGCAGAATCAGGTTATTGACCACCGGATCCTCGATACCCACGCTGCTCGGCGACACCATCTGGCCCGTGTTCTGGTTGTCGCGCAGGTAGCCGAGCATGTTGGCGTAGTACTTCCGGTTGGTGGCCACCTTGGCCTGCATGGCTTCCAGCTCGCCCAGTTGCCGGATTCCTTCGCCCGACTGCACGCCCACGTCGACCACGCCCCGCGAGGAGCGGAAGTTGCTGAGCGCGGCGGCCGAGCGGCGCAGCGAGTCGGAGAGGTTGGCAATTTCGGCGTCCAGGAAGGCTACCGTCTTGGCGCCCGTGATATTCTTTTCCCGCAGGTCATCTTCCACAAACACGGCCATCAGCGTGTCCAGAAACTGCATTTGCTTGGCCGGCACCGTGCCCTGGGTGAGCAGCTCCACGATGCGGGAGTCGTGGTCGATGGGCTTAACCAGCAGCTTCGACTGCAGGGCGGCCGTCATGGCGGCCTGGGTGTTGAGCATGAAGTAATATTGCTCCGAGGCGTCGGCGGCCGGGAAGCCGGGCTCGGGCGCAATGACGGCCGTGAGCAGGGGGTGGCGCAGCGTGTCGCCGACGGCCACGGTCTGGTCGAGGTTTACGTCGAGCACTTCGCGCACCAGCTCACTGGTGGGCAGGCTGTAGAGCTGGCCTTTGCTGGCCTTGGCGTGCACCCGGTAGCGGCCCGGCCCGGCCGGCTCCACGTAGATGCGCACCCCGGTCAGCTGCGGGGCCTGCATATCGGGCACCACCCGAAACGGCACCGAGCCGGCCAGCCGCTCCCGTACCTGCAGGTCGCGAAAGGTGTTGAGCCAGGTGTCGGGGGCAGCAAAGTACGAGACGGCGAAGGGCAGCCGGGCCACGGCGCGCTGCACCACGTCGGCCGACTTGAGCAGGCCGATTTCGTCCTCCATCTTGACGCCCTTGTTCTGCACTTCCAGGATCTGGAGCAGCTCTTGGGCCCGTTTGGAGCCCGAGCTTTGGTTGCCGAGCAGCATGGTGGCCCGGAAGTCGTACACCGGGGCCTTCAGCTGCAGGTACACGTAGCCCAGAAAGCCCGCCAGCAGCACCGAGGCCAGGAAGATGGGCCAGCGGTTGCGCAGCTTGAAAAACAAAACGTGCAGGTCGATTTCGTCGGTTGAAGTAGGGCGTGTTTCCATGCGTGTGTGGTTTGGAGCTCGGTGGTTAATTGGTAGTAGGGCGCTGTCGGTTGTTCGTTGCCGGGATAGACGGGTAGTTAAGTATTCACCTACTTCAAGCAGGAGCTGATTCGTTGACCCTGACAACTGACAACTATCAACTGATAACTATTTCAAAACACCTTTAAATAGCTGAGGATCAGAACCAGGGACGAAACGCCGGCAAACACGAGGCCCAGGTTGTTGGCGTTGCCGCGGGCCGTGCGGGCCTTCATGGGCTCCACGTACAGCGCGTCATTAGGCAGCAGGTAGTAGTACTTCGACTTGAGCAGGTTGGGGTCGGTCAGGTCGAGCAGTACCACTTCCGAGCCCTGGGCCGTTTGCCGGATCAGCTTCACGTTCTGGCGGTTGCCAAACTCGGTCAGGTCGCCGGCCAGGCCCAGGCCTTCGAGCAGGGTAGCCTGGGTGTTGTAGATAAAGTAGCGGCCGGGGTTGCGCACCTCGCCCAGCACCGTGACCTTGAAGCTGAGCAGCTTAACCAGCACGTTGGCGTCGCGCACGTACTTGCTGACTTCCTTCTGGACCAAGGCCTGGGCCCCGTCCAGGGTCAGGCCCGCTACTTTCACCTTGCCCACCGTGGGCAGGTTGATGTTGCCGGTGTCGTCGACGGAGTAGCCGGCCAGAAACAGGTTGCTCGGGTCGCCGGAGAAGACGGTGCGGGTATCGGTGATGTTGAAGATGTCGTTCAGGGCCGGCTGCACGCTCTGCACCCGGATGCTGAGCACGTCGCTAGGCTGAATCCGGTACTCGAACCGCTCATTGGGCACGTTTACCGGGGTTTTGGTCGAGTAATCCTTGCCCTGCAGGTAAGGCAGCTGCTGCTGCGCCACACATCCACTAAGCCACCCCACTGCAGTAAACAACACGACACGAATCAGAGTATTCAGGTGAGAAGGGCGCATGACAACGAAGGATAAGAAGGGCAGAAGAGGCAGTTTCGGCAGACGCTGGTCTTAGAAAAAAGCAGCTAAAAAGGAAACTGAACAAGGGTTGCGGAGGAAACTTCGGTATAGAAGATTTCCATAAACATATTGGATGCATTCCATAAAGTCAAGATTAATTTAAATAATTCTCATAAATAATTGTATTGCATTAGGATGGAATGGCCTGCTGTTCACCTTGGCCGGTTTTGGTCCGCCCCGAACATCTTACCTTGCTCATCTGTAGTAGCTGAAACTAACGCGCATGAAAATTCTGCTGGTCGAAGACGAGCCCAAGGTGGCCTCGTTCCTGCACAAGGGCCTCACCGAGCAAACCCACGCCGTGGATATAGCCACCGACGGCGTCACGGGGCTGCGCCTGGCCCTGAGCAACCCCTACGATTTGCTGATTCTGGACAACCTGCTGCCCGGCCTCAGCGGCCTGGAAGTGTGCCGGCAGGTGCGCACCCAAAACTCCTCGGTGCCAATTCTGATGCTCACGGCCCTGGGCGAAACCGACGACAAAATCCGGGGCCTCGACGCCGGCGCCGACGATTACCTGGTCAAGCCCTTTGCCTTTCAGGAGCTGCTGGCCCGCATCCGGGCTCTGGTGCGCCGCCGCCACGAGGCGCCCACCGGCGAAACCCTGCTCCGCCTGGCCGACCTCACCCTAGACCCCTCCCGCAAGCTGGTGCAGCGCGCCGGGCAGCCCATTCAGCTCACCGCCCGCGAGTTTGCCCTGCTCGAATACCTGCTGCGCAACCAGGGCCGGGTCGTGTCAAGGGTGGATATCCTGGAGCAGGTCTGGGAAACCAGCTTCGACACCGGCTCCAACGTCATCGACGTGTACATCAACTTCCTGCGCAAAAAAGTCGATAAGGACTTCACGCCCAAGCTCATTCATACCCTGGTGGGCATGGGCTACGTGCTGCGCGAGGAGTAAAAGGCTGGCCGCATTGTCAAGCCGTACTTGGCGAGGCATCTCACTCGGCTGGTGTTGCACTTGTAACTGTCATCCTGAACCTTCGCGAAGGACCTTCCTCGCCTTCCTGATACGTTTTCTTCAACGAGCAAAAGCCCTTTACTACGCTGGTGGTAAAGGGCTTTTGCTCGTTGGTATTACCTACAGTGGGGTAGGGGAGGCAGGTCCTTCGTTTCGCTGCGCTGCCCTCAGGATGACAGCCGGTGTGGGGCCGGCAAAAGGTGCTGTTCTAATTGACTTGGCCGTTCTTTTCTTGCCGCGCAGGGCGTAACTTGCAGCTACAAACAGGTAGCAAAAGCAGCGTGCAGGCGGCAGAAACCCGGAAAATCATTCACCTCGACATGGACGCTTTCTATGCCTCGGTGGAGCAGCGCGACAACCCCGCGCTGCGCGGGCAGCCCGTGGCCGTGGGTGGCTCCCGGCAGCGGGGCGTGGTGGCGGCGGCCAGCTACGAGGCCCGGCAGTTTGGCGTCCGTTCGGCCATGGCTTCGGTCACGGCCCAGCGCAAGTGCCCCGGCCTGATTTTCGTCAAGCCCCGCTTTGAGGTCTATAAGGCCGTGTCGCGCCAGATTCGGGAGATTTTCGCCGACTACACGCCCCTGATTGAGCCTTTGTCGCTTGATGAGGCCTACCTCGACGTAACCCACAACCTGAAAAACGTGCCCTCGGCCACCCGCATTGCCGAGGAAATCCGGGCCCGGATTTTGGCCGAAACCGGGCTGACGGCCTCGGCGGGCATTTCCTACAATAAGTTTCTGGCCAAGCTGGCCTCCGACTACCGTAAGCCCAACGGGCAGTTCGTCATCAAGCCCCACGAGGGGCTGGCCTTCGTCGAAACCCTGGAAGTAGGGCAGTTTCACGGCATTGGGCACGTGACGGCCGCCAAAATGAACCAGCTGGGCATCTTCACCGGCCTCGATTTACGGCAGCAGACGGAGCTGTTTTTGCAGCAGCACTTCGGCAAGGCCGGGCGCTACTACTACGCCATTGCCCGCGCCCAGGACCACCGCCCCGTGGAGCCCGACCGGCTGCGCAAGTCCATCGGCTCGGAAAACACCTTCGAGCGGGACCTAACCACCTACGAGGAGCTGGTGGCCGGCCTGCAGCCCGAGCTCGAATCGGTGTGGGAATACTGCCGGCGCACCGACGTGTGGGGCCGCACCGTGACGGTCAAGGTCAAGTACGACGACTTCCAGCAAATTACCCGCAGCCGCACCACGCTGCTGCCCGTGAGCAGCAAGGAGCTGCTGGAGCAAGTGTGCCGGGAGCAGCTGGCGGCCCTGCTGCCCCTGGCCAAGGGCGTGCGGCTGCTGGGCGTGTCGGTGTCAAATTTGACGACGACCGAAGCCGCAGCCGGCCAGCAGCTGACGCTTATTTTTTAAACAGGGAGCTGCGCTTCTGGGCGGTTTTCTTGCGGCGCTTGCCGGCGGTGGCGGCCCGCTTCTGCTTGAGCTTGCGGCGCAGCGGGGCCAGGCGCTGCCGCTCCAGTTTCCGCTCGGCCCGGTCGAGCAGGCGCTGGGGCATGCGCAGAGTCAGCCGCTCGCGCACGTGCTGAGCCAAGTGAGAAAGGGGCACAGCCCGGGTGGTGCGCAGCAAGTGGTGCACCTCGGCCTTGCGCATCTGGCTGACGCCCACCAGGCCCCGGGCCAGCAAAAACTGCTTTACTTCCTCCAGCAGCAGCAGCGCCGCCAGCGGGGCCGGCTCCACGGTGGCGTTGTAAGCGGCGGCCCGGTGCTGGCGCAGCGCCGTATCGGAGGCCACCAGCACGCCCACCCACTCGGGCAGCAACGGCAACAGCTTATCCAGGTGCTTTTCGGTGACAACGAACGTGACGAAGTCGTAGACCTCGGCGTAGCAGCGCAGCTGGTTCTGGACCCGCTGCAGGGTGTCGCCGTCGCCTTTCACCTCGTAGCCGTGCATGAAGTGGGGCGTGATGTGGACCACGTCGGCGCGGGTGGTGCCGGTGGGTAGCTCGTCCACGTAAATGCCGTCCTGGAGCAGGGGGTAGAGCAGGGCGCGGATTTCCGGGTCGTTCATCGGGCGGGCGGCGGGGCAGGGGCGGGGTCAGCTCAAAAGTAAACCACGCGGCCAGCTTTTGCTTCTATATAGCGCCCTATACATGTAGAGACGCAACCTTGCGTCTCCTCGTTGAACGACTCGCCCTCATCCTCCCGACATAAACAACGATTGAGACGCAAGTATGCGTCTCTACATCCCGGCCACAGCGCTTCTTTCTATGTTTGTAGCCCCAACTGTCGTAAACCTTCGGGGCGGGGCTGCGCTTTAGCGTACTATCCTTTGGCGTCTCCCTGTCCTGTGCCGGGCCGCTTCACCTTCTAACCCTCCGCCCGTGACCATCCGCACGCGCCTGGCCTTGCAGTTTGCCGCCATCCTGGCCGTTACGCTGCTGCTGTTTTCCCTGGTCATCTACTTCTTTACCTACCAGTCGCGGCGCAACTACTTCACTGACAACCTCTTTGCCCGGGCCCGGGTGGTGGCCCACGTCTACCTCGACGGGGCCAACCGCGGCGACGAAGCCAGCCGGGCCACCTACCGCCGCTACCTGCGCCAGTTTTACCGCACCCTGCCCGATGAGGAAGTGCAGGTCTATGATGCCCAGAACCGGGTCGTGTTTCGCGAAGGCCAGCAAACCAGCCGGCCCGTGCCCGAGAGCCTGCTGACCAGCGTGCGGCAAACCGGCAGCCTGGTGGAGCTGCGGCCCGGCCACGCCCAAACCGTGGGCCTGCTCTACCGCGACCCGCACCGCGGCGACTTCGTGGTGGTGGCCTCGTCCGTGGATACCGACAGCCAGGTGGAGCAGCGCACGTTACGCACCATTCTGGCCGGCGGCCTGCTCATCAGCTTTTTCATCGTGGGCGTCGGCGGCTGGTTTTTTGCCCGCCAGGCCCTGCGGCCCATGCAGCGCATCGTGCAGGAAGTTGACACCATCACGGCCTTCGATTTGCACCGCCGCCTTTCCCAGGCCGACGGGCAGGACGAGGTGTCGCACCTGGCCCAGCGCTTCAATAGTTTGCTCGACCGGCTCGAAACGGCCTTTGCCGGGCAGCGCACCTTCGTGCGCGACGCTTCCCACGAGCTGCGCACCCCGCTCACGGTGCTGACCGGGGAGCTGGAAGTGGCCCTGCTGCAGGAGCGCAACCCGGCCGAGTACCGCCGCGTGCTGCAAAGCACCCTCGACGCGGCCCGCATGCTCACGGCTCTCACCAATGGCCTGCTCCAGATTGCCCGCGCCTCCGACGACCCTTCTCAGGTGCCCATGGCCCTGGTCCGCCTCGACGAGCTGCTGCTGCAGGCCCACGAGGAAGTACTGCGCCGCCAGCCCACCTGCCGCATCGACCTGGAGTTTGGGGAGCCCACCCTGCCGGGCGGGGCCTTCGAAGTGCTCGGCAACGAGCCCCTGCTGCTCTCGGCGGTGCTGAACGTGCTGGAAAATGCCTGCAAGTTTTCCAAAGACAGCCAGGAGCCCATTATGGCCATTCTGACCTGCGTGGGCCGGGAAGTGCTGCTGCAGGTGCGCGACCGGGGCGTGGGCATGACTGAGGCCGACCGGCAGCAGGTATTCGTGCCTTTCTTCCGGGCCGAGGCCATCCGCACGGTGCCGGGCCACGGCATCGGGCTGCCGCTCACGGCCAAGATTATGGCTCTGCACGGGGGCAGCATCCGGGTGGAGAGTGAGCTGGGCATGGGTACCCAGGTGACGCTCCGCCTGCCCTTAACGCACATTTAATCAGGGCCTGCGCCGCCGCAAATGCGTTTTAATGCCCTTTTAATTCTCTTTTAACTCCGTCTTAACTACCCGGGTCTAGTATTGCGGCATATCGTAGCGAAGTTCTGCCTTTCGGCAGCCGTTCCCCTACTGTGTGCCTCCTCCTATGATTCAAACTGCTGCGGCCCCCAAGGCCCCTTCCATACCTCCGGCCTCGGCGGCCCGCCCCACGCCGCCGTCCGGCAATTATCTCCGTTCCCTGGGCAAAGACGCCCCGGCGGGCCTGGTCGTGTTTCTGGTGGCTTTGCCCCTGTGCCTGGGCATCTCCCTGGCTTCGGGCGCCCCGCTGCTGGCTGGCGTCGTTACCGGCATCGTGGGCGGGGTCGTCGTGTCCTGGCTCAGCGACTCATCCCTGAGCGTGAGCGGGCCGGCCGCCGGCCTCACGGCCATTGTGCTGGCCGCCATTCACACCCTGGGCTCGTTCGAAGCCATGCTGGCCGCTACCGTGGTGGCGGGCGTGCTGCAGCTCATTCTGGGCTTTCTGAAAGCGGGCATCATCGGCATGTATTTCCCGTCCTCGGTTATCCGCGGGATGCTGGCCGCCATTGGCCTGATTCTGATTCTAAAGCAGATTCCCCACTTCCTCGGCGCCGACACCGACTACTTCGAGGACATGGATTTTCTGCAGTTCAACGGGCAGAACACGTTCAGCGCCATTGCTGCCGCCAGCAACGCCATCAGCTGGGGCTCGGCCCTGATTGGGGTGGTGTCCTTGCTCGTGCTGCTGGCCTGGGATAGTAAGCCCGTCAAGAGCATTGCGGCCCTCAAGCTGGTGCCCGGCGCCCTGATTGTGGTGGTGCTCTCGATTCTGCTGAACCTGCTGCTGAGTTCCGTGGCCCCCGACCTGCAGGTGCGCCCCGAACACTTGGTGAAGCTGCCCAGCATTTCCTCCTTCGCCGACCTGACCAAGGAGCTGCGCCTGCCCGACTGGTCGGCCCTCACCCGCGGCTCGACTTACGTGGTGGCCTTCACCATTGCCATTGTAGCCTCGCTCGAAACCCTGCTCAGCGTGGAAGCCGTGGATAAGCTCGACCCCCACAAGCGCCATACGTCCCAGAACCGGGAGCTCAAGGCCCAGGGCGTCGGCAACCTGGTCAGCGGCCTCATTGGCGGCCTGCCCCTGACGGCGGTAATCGTGCGCAGCTCAGCCAACATCAACGCCGGGGCCCAGACCCGCATGTCATCCTTTATTCACGGCCTGCTGCTGCTGGGTAGCCTGCTGTTCTTGTCCTCGGTGCTGAACCTGATTCCGCTGTCGGCCCTGGCCGCGGTGCTGCTCACCGTGGGCTTCAAGCTCACCAAGCCCGCCCTGTACCGCTCGCAGTGGCGCCTGGGCTGGGAACAGTTTCTGCCCTTCATCGTTACCATTGTAGCCATCCTGTTTACCGACCTGCTCAAGGGCGTGTGCATCGGGTTGGCCGTGGGCATCTTCTTCATTCTTAAAGCCAACCTGGAGTCGGCCTACTACTTCCACAACGAGCCCACCCGGGACCCGGGCACGGTGCACCTGAAGCTGAGCGAGCATGTCTCGTTCCTGAACAAGGCCAGCATCGTGACCACCTTCGAGCGGCTCGCCCCCGGTTCGCACGTCATCCTCGACGGCTCCGACTCCGAGGTTATCGACTACGACGTGCTGGAGGCCATTGAAAACTTCCGCGTGACGGCTGCCGAGCGCAACATTAACCTCGAACTGCGCGGTATTCCCCAGGTGGAAGTGCTAGGTCACTAACTTTGCCGCTCCACCATTTCAACCTTCCGCCAATTCCCGTTCCCATGAAAGCTACCCCCGATTCGTCCTCTTCGATGGAAGAGATTCTGAAAAACAACCGCAAGTGGGTTGACGAAAAGAAAGCCGCCGACCCCGAGTACTTCCACAAGCTGGCCAAGGGCCAAAAGCCCCGCTACCTGTTCATCGGCTGCTCCGACTCGCGGGTGCCGGCCAGCGCCATTACCGGCACCGGCCCCGGCGAAATGTTCGTGCACCGCAACATTGCCAACCTGGTAGTGCACTCCGATATGAACCTGCTGGCCGTGCTGCAATACGCCGTGGAGGTGCTCGAAGTCAAAGACATTCTGGTCGTGGGGCACTACGGCTGCGGGGGCGTGGCCGCCGCGGCCTCCAACAAGCAGCTGGGCCTGATTGACAACTGGCTGACCCACATCAAAGACGTGGTGCGCCTGAATGAAACCGAGTTTTTGCGCATCGCCGACAAGGAGCAGCAGCTGCGCCGCCTCGTGGAGCTCAACGTCATTGAGCAGGTGCGCAACCTGGCCACGACCAACATCATTCAGAATGCCCTGGGCCGGCCCAACCCGCCCCGCCTGCACGGCCTGGTGTACGACATTCACGACGGTTTGCTCCACGACCTGAACGTGGAAACCGATATCATCAACGAGTTCAAGCACATCTACGGCGTGGAGGCCATTGAGCTGGCCGAGGAAGCAGTAGAAGATATTCAGGCCGGCAAGCAGCAGCCCGCCCCGACCGAGCCCAAGCCCAACGGCAAGGCCCGCAAGGAAGAAGAAGAGCAGGCGCGCAAGGCCTAATTAAGGTAGTTTATAGTATTCTGGCAGCCTGGCTGTCCGGTGCTAGTCTATGTGTGGTTGAAAAGGCCGTAGCCCTTGGCTACGGTCTTTTTTATTGCCCCACGGGTGCCAACAATATGCTCCTTGCTACTTGGGCAACCGGGGCGGCAGTGGGGCCACGGCCGTCCCGCGCCGGGTCACGCCGTATTGGTTGAGCTCGGCCTCAATCCGCTGATTCCAGCTTTCCTGGGCCGCTTCGTTGAGGCCGTGCTGGGTTTCGGCGTCGTACTGCTCCTGCACGCGGTTCATTTCCTGGAAGGCCATCAGGTACTCGTACTGCAGAATACTGTCGTAGTCCTTGAGCGTCATGCGGGTGGGGGTGAGGCGGCGCTTAAACCGCTCGGCCACCAGCTTCACTAGGTCGAAATGGCGCTGCTCGTGGTTGAGGTCGTAGGCCCCGCGCGCCGCCGCCGACACCCAGGACGAGCTGCGCACCACGAACACCTTCAGGCGCATATCCAGCTGCAAAACCCCATTCACCACCCGGGGCTGACCGGCGTAGGCAAAGCTCGGAAACACGGCCGCCGCGTGCGGGCCCGGCCGCGGAGCCGCCGTAAAATCGGCCCAGGTCAGGGGCCGGGCGGGGTCGTAGAACACGGTGTCGGGCTCGGTTTGGTCGTGGTAGTCCCTGAAGCGCAGGCGCAGGTCGGTGGCCAGCTTCAGGCTGGTCGGGGCCTGGCTTACCACCCAGGCGTGCAGGTAGCGGAGCCCTTCGGTGAGGCCCTGGCGCAGGGCGGGTTCCGCCACCGCCGTTTGCCACAACGCCCGACGGTAGCGGGCCGCACCCCGGTACTCGGTCAGGGCCACGGTTTCGCCCTCGCGCTGCCAATCCAGCACCAAGTGCAACGCCAGGGTACCATCGGCGTACTTGGGCTGCCCGGGCGTCAGGGTTTCGGTGAGCCGGCACTCCTTGATGCGCAGCGTGAGGGGCCGCCGCCCGGTACCGCGGGGCAGACTTTGGCCCACAAACTGCCGCAGCGCGGCCAGCGTCCCGCCCTGCAAGTCGAGCTGCCGCAGCGCGGGCGGCTGGTTGGGCTGGGCCGGGGGGAGCAGCAGACTGGCTACGGCCGGGCGGCCGGCGCGCTCATCGACCACCCGGGCAATGTAGTAGTCCGCGCTGGCCAATTTGGTGTCGGGAGCTTTGAGGACCAGGCTGGTAAGTGTCGGCTGGGTTTGGGCAACTGCCGAAATCATGGCCCAGTAGGTCAGTAGCGCCGCAAAAAATAACCCAACACGCAAGAAACGGGGCCGGGCAGGCCGGATAAAGGGCATAGCAATAACGAAGCAGGCGGGAAGAAACGGTGAATAAGGGCCGGCCCCGAAGTAGCATTTCGCCGCCGGCATACAGTAGACACCAGCCAGCCGCAAATAGTGCGGCCCCGAGCCTTACCGGCCTATTTCCGGCCCAATCCCCGCAGAATTGGGAAGCGGGCCTGCACCAGCATGTAGGCTCCGAAGGCTACCAGCCCCAGGGCCACCACGCCCAGCACCGCCGGGCCCATGGCCTGCAGGGCGTCGAAGGTGCCGGCCGTATCCCGGATTTCGTTGGCGTTGGCGTGCAAGGCGGCCTTTACCCCGAAGTAGCCCATAATGACGAGCACCACGCCCCGGGCGCTGTAGCCCACCTGACCCGTGCGGTACACCAACCGGCACTGGGCGTCGGTCAGCTCCCGGCCGTTTACGTCGGTGTCGAATTTACCCGAGAGGGCCCGGTAAATCTGCACTACGCCGGCAACGAGCACCGTGAGGCCCGCCAGGCCCAGCAGCCACTGCCCGTAGTTGTGGCGCAAGGCCTCCCGCAGCACCGATTTAGTGGTGCCCGTTTCCGCAACCCGGTGCCCGTACCAGGCCATTTTGCCCGCGTAATACGCCAGCAGGGAGTACAGCAGCCCGCTGAAGATGTAAAAGCCCCGCACGGCCAGTCCGGCCGTGCCGTGGCCCTTGCCTTCCGTATCGAGCAGCGCCTGGGTGAAGCGCCACACTACGTAGCCCACCAGCCCCACCGCCACCAGCCAGAGCAGCACCTGGCCCAGGGGCAAATGCTGAATGGTCTGGAATACCTGCTGCTGGTCGGCCGTATCGGCCCCGCGCACCCCAATGGCGGCCATCGTGGTCAGGGCCCCCAGTACCAGGTACACGAAGCCGATGGACAAGAAGCCCAGCCGGGCCAGGGCCCGAATACCGGTGGAAGGGGCAGGCAGAAGTTCGGGGAGGACGGAAGCCGCGGAGGACATAACACAATACACTAAGTCCTTGCAGTACGCAAACCCGGCCGTTGCTGGTTACGCCGAGCTTGGGTCCGCCGAAAGAAAGCGGCCGGCCCAGCAACTAACGCGTTGTACCGCGCCCCGGCCCTTTTTTACGTAGGCTGCTCTACCATCTTTCCCTTTTCGTATGAACGCCATTTATTTCGACCACTACGGCCCGGCCGACGTGCTCCGCTACGGCGAGCAGCCCACGCCCACGCCGCAGGCCGACCAGATTCTGGTGCGCGTGCACGCCAGCAGCATCAACCCCGTCGACTGGAAAGTGCGCTCCGGGAGCCTCAAGCTGGTCACGGGCCTGAGCTTCCCCAAGATTCCGGGCCGCGACGTGGCCGGCACCGTGGCCGCCGTGGGCGACAACGTGACCCGCTTCCAGCCCGGCGACCGGGTCTACGGCATGCCCGACGGGGTAGGGGGCGCCAACGCCGAATACGCCGTACTGCCCGCGCAGGCCGCCGCCTTTATTCCCGAAAAGCTGAGCTTCGAAGAAGCCGCGGCCGTGCCCCTGGGCGCCCTGACGGCCCTGCAGGCCCTGCGCGACAAAGGCCAGCTGCTCTCCGGTGACCGGGTCCTGATCAACGGAGCGGCGGGCGGGGTGGGCACCTTTGCCGTGCAGCTGGCCAAAGCCCTGGGCGCGGGCGAGGTTACCGGCGTGTGTGGGCCCCACAACGCCGAGCTGGTCCGCAGCCTGGGGGCCGACCGGGTCCTGAACCACCACGAGCAGGATTTCACCCAGGACGTGAGCCGCTACGACATCATCTTCGATGCCGTGGCCAAGAGCAGCTACCTGGCCAGCAAGCCCGCCCTGCGCCGCAACGGCCGCTACGTAACCACCGCCCCCGAGCCCAAGGACCTGGCCGCCGGCGCCCTGGTATCGGTATTTTCCACTAAGAAGATGAGCATGCTCCTGGCCGCCAACCGAGGAACTGATATGGCCCTGATTTCGGCCTGGCTGCACAGCGGCACCCTGCGCCCCGTCATCGACAAAACCTTCCCGCTCGCCGAAACCGCCGAAGCCCACCGCTACAGCGAAGCCGGCCGCGCCGCGGGCAAAATCGTGCTGACGGTGGATGGTGAGGTGGTGAAATAGTGAAATGGTGAGTTGTCGTGCGGCCGGCGCGAGGGGCGCAGCATTTCCTTCTTGTCCTTGCGAGGCGGCCCGACATTCCGCGCATCAAGCGGCGTCAATCCGTCCTCTGCGCAGTACGAAAGCCCTTTTACCAGAAAGCCCTGTACTGCTACGGTCGTAGAGGTTTTTCGCTTTCGTACACTAAGCGCGTTTCCGAAGACGGCTGGCGGCGGCTCGGCGGGCGGCGCAGAATGTTTGTCCTGATACTGGCAGGGTACTGCACTCGCTGGAGGATGTTTCGAAGGTACACAATTGCAACATTGTTGCAATTGTGTACCTTCGTTTGTTTTCACCCGAGCCCGGCGGCCTTATCCGGCCTCTTTGCGGCCCGCCGCGCTCCTCCACACATTCACTATCGATGGCACAACACCAGCATACTGAGGTTTTAATTATTGGCGGCAGCTACGCGGGCCTGGCCGCGGCTATGGCCCTGGGCCGGGCCCGGCGCCGGGTAATCGTGCTGGACAGCGGGCGGCCCTGCAACCGCCAGACTCCGCATGCCCACAACTTTCTTACCCACGACGGGGAAGCACCCGAGGCCATTCGGGCGCAGGCCCGGGCCCAGGTCCTGGCCTACCCGACCGTAGAGCTGCTGGCGGGCGAGGCCGTGGCGGCCCAGCGGCAGGGCGCTGGCTTTGTGGTACGCACTGCAGATGGGGCCACTATCGAGGCGGCCAAGCTGGTATTTGCCACCGGCGTGAAAGATGTGCTGCCCCCTACGCCGGGCTTTGCCGAGGCCTGGGGTATTTCGGTGCTGCATTGCCCGTACTGCCACGGCTACGAGGTGGCCGACCAGCCCCTGGGCGTGCTCGGCAACGGGGAGCTGGGGTTCGACTTTGCCCGCCTCATTCACCACTGGAGCCCGCAGCTGACGCTGTTCACCAACGGCCCCGCTACCCTGACCGAGGAGCAAACCCAGCACCTGCACCACCGCGGAATTACTATTATAGAGGCCGAAATTCAGCGTCTGGACCACGCAGCGGGCTACCTGCGCCAGGTGATGCTGGCCGGCGCGCCCCCGGTGCCGCTCACAGCCTTGTTTGCCCGCGTACCCTTCGAGCTGCACTGCCTGCTGCCGGTAAGCCTGGGCTGCGACCTCACGGCCCAGGGCCTGCTGCAGGTCGATGAGATGCAGCGCACCAGCGTGCCGGGCATCTTCGCCGCCGGCGACGCCACCACGCCCATGCGCTCGGTGGCCGTAGCCGTGGCGGCCGGCACCAAAGTCGGCGCCTTCGTGAACCACGAGCTGATTCACGAGCAGTTCTAGGTGGAGCGCAGGCTGCTGTTTATCCTGTCATCCTGAGCCCAGCGAAGGACCTTCCTCGCCTGAGTGACCAGGGTAAATAAATGCACAAAGCCCTTTGCCACGCCGCTGGTAAAGGGCTTTTCTGGTGGCGCCCGAAGTTCCCTTGGCGAGGCGTCCGCACTGTCGGGCCGATTGTCGGGCAACGCCTTGCGAGGTGGAATTTCGCGCTGCCCGATCTATTGGACCCGGCTCTTACCGTGCCTTGCTACAAGCTGAACCAGCCCAACCCTTTGGGCTGTCCTTTCTCGGGCCTGCTCAGGAGCATTCGATAAGACTGCTTCTCGTGCTTTGGGGTCGTACTACGGCCGCTTACCGAAGCGCTGGCGGGGTTCTGCCGCAGCCACCAAGGGTTGCTAGGTACTCCCTCTTAATGGGTGGTGAGCTGGGTTCCATTCCGCCGTAAATATGGTACCTTCATAAGGTCGCCGGTGTCGGCGGGGCAAGAAGACGGCGACCGGTGGGCCGGCTCCGCAACGGGTTCCTCCTGCTCGCTTACTTCCCTTGCGCTATGAACTACGTCGTTCCCCGCCTGGTCGTACTCGCGCTGGCCGTGCTCACCCAGTTCACGTCCCCGGCCCAATCCCTTAAAGTAACCTTGCTCGGTACCGGGGCCCCCATTCCCCGTCTCGACCGGTTTGGGCCCAGTATTCTGGTGGAAGCAGGGCCGGCCAAGCTGCTGTTTGATTGCGGGCGGGGCGCTACCCAGCGCTTGTGGCAGCTCAAGATTCCCCTGGGGACGATCCAAACGGTGTTTTTTACCCACTTGCATTCCGACCACGTGGTTGGTTTTCCCGACCTCTGGCTAACGGGATGGTTGCCCACGCCCTTCGGTGGCCGCAGCGTCCCGCTGCGGGTTATCGGCCCCGCCGGTACGGTTGCCATGACAGACGCCCTCCGGCAGGCGTATGCGTGGGACACCAGCGTGCGACCCACTGAAAACCTGCCCGCACCGGGCATTTCCCTGGCGGCCAAGGACATCAAAGAAGGCGTCGTTTATGACCAAGACGGGGTCAAAGTCACCGCCTTTGACGTGGCGCACGGCCCGCACCTTACCCCCGCGTTGGGCTACCGGATAGAGTACGCCGGCCGCTCGGTACTCCTCTCCGGGGATACGGGCTTTAGTGAAAACCTGATTCGGTTTGGCAAGGGCGTCGATGTGGTGGTGCACGAGGTGGCCGCGGCTACCGAAGAGCTACTGCAACAATCCAAAACGGCGGGCCAAATCCTGAGCTACCACACCCAACCCGAGGAAGCAGGAAAAGTCTTTAGCCGCCTCACGCCCCGGCTGGCGGTCTATTCCCACGTTGTGTTGCTCTCGACCGTCCCGAACCTGCCGCCCCCGGGGGCCGACGTGCTCATCCCCCGAACGCGCAAGACGTACACCGGCCCCCTGGAGCTTGGCGAAGATTTGATGACGATTGAGATTGGAACGAGCATTACCGTAAAACGCTTCGTGCCGCCCGGTAAAGGATAACCCACGCGTGCCGCAAAACGGTGGTTGCCGTTACCGTAAGGGGCATGCGCCATTCACCGTGCCATCCTTTTCCGTCTGCTGAAAGTCCGCCAACAATACCGCAACGCGTGCTGGCTTCTGGCCGGAACGCTTTAAGAATTCGGCTAAGAGCCAGCTCATAGGGCCCAGTGCCAGCCGGGTAAAAGGCGGAACTACCTGCGCAGAGGCCGGATTGCTTCGGCTGCGCCATTCGCGCCAGCCGAACGTCAACTCACTCACTCACTCACTCACTCACTCACCGCTAGCCCGCCTCCGGCTTGGAAAAGGCGATGAGCACGGCCCCGCCGGCCATCAGGGCGGCGCCGAGCACGAGCTGCCAGGTTACTTTTTCCTTGAGGAAAACCACGGCCAGGATGATGGCAAACACCAACGACACCTTGTCGAAGGACGAGGTTTGGGAGGCCTGGCCCAGCTTTAGGGCCTGGAAGGAGAAGAGCGAGGAGAGGCAGGTAATGATGCCGGCCGCCACCAAAAAGCCCCAGGTGCGGGTTTCAATCTGGGCCACGGTGGGCAGCAGGCCCTTGTAGGCCACCACGCCCCAGGCCACGACGATGATGAGCACCGACTGCACGGCGAAGGCCACGCTGGGCTCCACGTTTTTAACGCCGATTTTGGACAAGGTGACGACTACGGCCGCGCACAGGGCCGCCAGCAACGAAAAGACAATCCACATACTGACTACGGGGTAAGGAATAACGACGGGAGTAATTGAGAATACGAGACTTAGCCCGCAAACGGATAGTAGTTATTGATGCCGATTCTCCTATATTCCGGTTCAGCTCCGAGGCCCGGGGCTGGCGTTATCTATCTACCTTTTTCCTATTCCGCCCCATGGCAAAGTATGCATCCCGGTTCGACAATTTCTTTCTTAACCTGCGCCTGAACCGCGCCCAGTTCGGCGACATGGCCGGCTTCACTCTCCAGGCCCTGCGCCAAAGCCCCGACGCGGCCCGCTACGACGAGCTGAGCAAAGAGCTGGAGCTGGCCCTAACCGCCTACGCCGCCGCCCACACCGGCCAGCTCTCCGGCGAAGACCAGGGCGCCACCGTCACCGTGGGCCAGGCCCTGGGCGACTTCACCGCCTTCGTCAAGCGCGTGGAGCGCAAGCACGTCATTCCCAACTACGAGGAAAACTCGGCCGACGTGAAGTCTATCTTCCCCAAGGGCCGCTCCGGCCTCACCGGCAGCTCCCAGGCCCTGGTGCTCGATGCCTTCGGGGCCTTTCTGCTCACGCTTGCCGCCCGTCCCAATGCCTTTCCGGCCGCCGTGCGCGCCGAAGGTCAGCAGGTCTACAAGGCCCTGAAAGCCGCCCTGGAGCTTGCCGACGGCACCCAGGCCGGCGCCGCCACCCACCGCACCGACCTCCACGACGGCCGCGAAGCCACCTGCCGCCAGCTCTTCCGCGCCTATGCCACCCTGCTGTTGGCCCACTTCGAAAGCCCCCAGCGCGTAGCCGGGTACTTTGATTTGAGTAAGGCGTTTGTGGGCGGCTCCAAAGGCAAAAAAGCCGAGCTGCCAGCTACTGCATAAATCCGTAGCGCGCTAGCACACTACCACAAGGGCCGTTGAGGATTTCCTCAATGGCCTTTTTGTTATCAATGAGCCCGTATAGGATTTCCTGAGCAGGCTCCAAAGTGGCCCGGCGGTGGCTTAGGGAATCCTATGCGGGCAATCCGGTAGCCGAATGGCGGTATAGGATTCCCTATAGGGGTAAAATGGCTTACCGGAGGGCCCTTAGGGAATCCTATGCTTACCAAACGACGCCCAGGTGCCACCTCAGGGTTTCCTAAGGCTGCTACAGGGCGCGCGTGCGCAACATTTCGTCGGGGCACAGAAACTCCAGGCGCACGCCGTTGCGGGCCAGGGCCAGGTGGTCCTTGTGCCAGTCGGTATCAGTGGCATTCACGATGACGGGCCGCTCGGGGTGGGAGAGGGCCAGGGCCACGAACTTATGGTCGGAGGGGTCGAAGGCGGCCAGGTCGGGGTCGGTGGGGAAGGCCGTGAAGGAGTCGTCGGCATTGGTTTCCAGCCTTACTTCGGCATCCACAAAGGCCGGATTGGCCTTGTTCTGCCACAGCCACTTTAGAAAAGCGTTGCCGGGCGTATTAGGCCCAATGGGGCTAAGCTTGTTGCCGTATTCTTTCAGGATCAGAAACCCGGCGTCCAGCACGAGGCCGCCGTGTTGCCGCACTTCGTCCAGGCGCGTCTTGGCGGCCCGGATACACCCAATGCCCGCGTCCGATTTGCCGTCGGCGGTCAGCAGCACATTGGTATCTAAGATGCACTTCGGTTCAGGGGAGGGCATAGCCTATTTCTCCCCCGCGGCTTCGCGGCGCTTTAGTTCGGCATCCATCATGGCGGAAGCATCGGCAAATGAATCCCCAAAGAAATTGTTGGGCCAGTTGCGGATGTTGCCGTACTCATCCAAATCGAGCGGGGTAAGGGTAGAAGCCGCCCCCACGAAATCGGTGAAATACAGCTTTACCTGGTCCGTGGGCAAGGCCTCTTCCGCCAGCCGCCGCTGCAGCCGCTGCAATAAATGCTCACTGTGACTCTCCAGAATAATCTGCACGTTGCGCCGCTTAATGGCGTCAATAAATACATCAGCCAAACCCGCCTGCACGGCCGGGTGCAAATGTATTTCGGGCTGTTCTAGAATAATAGTAGAGCCTTCGGGTACGTAGAACAGCAGCACCAGTACCGGAAGTAGCTGCGAGACGCCGAAACCTACATCTGTTAGAAAAACTTCAGCTGATTCAGCGGTGCGTTTGATGCGTACTTCGTATTCTTTGCGGTTGGGGGCAATGGGGCGGACTTCGAAGGAATGAATGAGTCCGAGTTCTTTTAACCAGTAGGCTACGTGTTGTTCTAGGGAACGGCGTGGATTGCCTTCTCCCATATATATTGTTGGCTCCGACTTATTAGAAGCTAGAATTGCAGCTACAGACCCAGCACCTCTATTACCTATATTTCCTGGCCTTTCACCTCCCCATAAGTACAACCTGCTTGGGTATTCGCGTAAAGGGCCTAAGTAATATGTTTCTGTAAACAGGTTCTCAAAATCGAATATCAAGTCTTGGCTACTATCGCTATTCATTATGCCTATCCCAAAAGAATATGGTGGTATGTAGAATTTGAGTGGTGCCGATTTGGTTTTCACTCTTTGTTTCTTGCTGCTATCTGACAGACGGCCTTCTAGTATGTACTCGTTCGTTTCTAGAGATTTTGTCATTCCTATATTCCTTTCGTCCTGCTCATATTTGAAATAGTGTACCACTATTAAATCTTTTTGCTGTGATATTTCAGCCTCAAAACGTATTTCTGGTAAATCAATAAGAAATCCATCCTCATCAGGAGGTACTATCCACTCAGTCTGATTCCACTTTATCTGAAACAATAGTTTGTTATCCTCTGAGTGATTATAAATCACGTCGTGCATTGTACCCAACTCTACATAAGAACGTTCATCCCCCAAATTCAAAATCTGTGCTCTATCCGAAGATTCCACCGTCTGCTTCAGCATCAAGAGAAATTGCAGGATACTAGTCTTGCCCGAAGAGTTGGTGCCGAAGAAACCGGTAATACTGCCGAACTGAATATCGCCGGTATCCTGCCAGGACTTGAAGTTTTGGATGCGCAGGGAGTTAAGCATAGCTGTAGGAATGAGGGGTAGCGAAGGTACGGGAACTGGCCGAACGATGTAGAGACGCGTATTCGCGTCTCGTCGTTGAACGATATGGTGCCGCGCAAACCCCACAACGTCCGCAACGATTGAGACGCAAGTATGCGTCTCTACCCGCATTCTTGCCCAAGCGCGGCTATAACCTTCGGGCCGTGGGCGGGGTACTTTCTGAGTACTTCACTATCCAGAACCCGACGCTATGAATCAGCCCATTTCCCGGAAGCAGCACGGCTTCACCGACTTCAGCTACATTCCCCTGGCCCTGGCTATGCCCAAGCTGGCCGGGTTTGCGCACGAGAAAAAGGCCGCCCTGCTCACCCAGGTGTTGGCCGGCAACGTGGCCCTGTCCAGCCTGTTTACGCGGGCCGAGTGGGGCGGCCTCAAGAAGCTGCCCTTCAAAGCCCACCTGGCCCTGGACGTGGCCAACGGCCTGCTGGCGGCCGGGGCGCCCTGGCTCTTTGGCTTTGCCCGCCACAAGGCCGCCCGCAACGCCTTTTTGGTTTTGGGCGCCTTCGGGCTGCTGGCCGGTGCCCTCACCCGCCCCGAGGAAATGCCCGCGGGCCGGTCGTAAAGCGCCCCTACAGCCTGGGTGCTAAACGCAAAAGAGCCTCGTACGGGTAGTACGAGGCTCTTTTGTGAACTGGGGCCGGCTACTTGCGGGTCTTGGCCAAGGCTTGGTGCCCGGCCCGGGGAGCGTGATGCCGGGCGGCGTGGGGGTGGTGGGGCCCCACGGCATCCACCTCCACGCCGGGCAGCAGAATGGAGTGGGCGGCCGGGGTAGCAGGAGTGACGGGGTGGCCGCCGTCGGCCCACGCGGGGGCGCTGCACAGGGCCAGAGCGACAACCGGGAACAGGTACTTTTTCATACTGAAAAAAGAAAGGGTTGAACGATGCCCGAAGGTGGGGCGGCCGGGGTGAGGGAAGCGTGAATTATAGGCGTAGAGCTATGTTGTAAAGCAACTTTTTGCCGGCCGCGTGTAGAGACGCGTATTCGCGTCTCGTCGGTGAACGACACGTCCTCACGCCGCCTGAGTAAACAACGATTGAGACGCAAGGTTGCGTCTCTACACGCGGCCACGAAAAAGGCCGTAACCCGGGGGCTACGGCCTATTCAACGCCTCAATCACGCCTTACTGGGCGGCCTGAATTTCGGCTACGGCTTTCTCGGCCAGGGCCTGGTTGGGGGTGGCGGCTTGCTGCTGGGCGGCGGCTTGCAGCATCCCGATGATGGGCTGGTCGGCGCCGAAGCGCTTGTACTGGATGGCCAGGCCCTTGAGCCGGTCCACGTCCTCGGCAAAGGCTTTGGCGTCCTGGAGGCGGGGCAGCATGGCACCCATGCTTTCGAAGTAGCCCACCTTGTCCTGCCCTCCGGCCGCGTCGAACTTATCCCGCACGTAGGCCCACTGCGACAGGCCGCCGGCTTTGGCATACACCCCCACCACGGCCTGACTGATATTGACCTGGTCGGAGCCTTCCAGGGCCTGGGCCTGGCGCAGGGCCAGGGTGGGGTTTACCTCGGCCAGGGCCTGCAGGGCAGCCGCCTGCACGGCATACGAGGGGCTGGTGGCCAGCTGCCGGGCAAAGAGCTTCTCGTCCTTTTTATCCTGGAGCTTGGCCAGGGCCGTGAGCAGGGAAGCCAGGGCGTGGGGCTCCTTTTCCTGGGCCGCCTGCTTGCGCAGAATCGGCGCCGCCACTTTGGCAACGTTCTTATCCTGGAGCTTGAGCCGCTCGGCCACTACCATGCGCAGGTTGTTGAACGGGTCCTGCAAACCGCTGAGCAGCAGTTTGAGCGCGGCCGGGTCGGTGAGCTGCAGGGCGTCGGCGGCCAGCAGGGCCTCGCGGCGCGCCACGTAGAGCGGGGCGTGGGCGTACTGGTAGGCGAAGTCGGCCAGGGGCATGTTGTTGGTGTGCTGCCAGACCAGGGTTTTCTCGGCGTCCACGTCCACCAGGGCGGGCTTGGCCGCCAGGGGCATCGTGAAGGTCTGGGTGGCCTGGGTCATGACCACGCGCTGGCGCTGGGCTTTGCCGTTCACGTAGTAATCAATGGCGAAGGGCAGCCGGAACACCTGGCCGGGCTGGGTTTGCTTCACCGTCACGCTCTGCACTTTCTTAGCCGCGTCCCAGCCGTAGTCGATGGTCACGACGGGGTGGGCCGTGCCGAAGTACCACTGGTTGTAGAACCAGTTCAGATCCTGGCCCGATACGGCTTCCATAGCCAGGCGCATTTGGTGCGCTTCACCGTTGCCGAGGGCGTTGTCCTTGAGGTATTTTTGCAGGCCGGCAAAGAACACGTCGTCGCCGAGGTAGGTGCGCAGCATGTCCAGAATGGCCCCGCCTTTCTGGTAGGTCACCACGTCAAACATGTCCTCCTTGTCGTCATACGTAAAGCGCACCAGCTGCTTGGCCGCGTCGGGGGCGCTGCGCAGGTAGAGGCGCAGGTTGCGGTGGCGGTGGGAGTCGGCGGCATCGGCCCCGTACTTGTGCTCGGCGTAGAGGCCCTCGGAGAAGTCGGCCAACGACTCGTTCACCGTCAGGTTGCTCCAGCTCTCGGCCGTCACGTAGTCGCCAAACCACTGGTGAAACAGCTCGTGGGCAATGACGGACTCGTTCTGGTAGTCGCGGTCCAGCAGCTGCTTGTCGGTCATCTGCACGAAGTCGCCGTGCAGGGTGGCCGTGGTGTTTTCCATGGCCCCGCTCACGTAGTCGCGCACCACAATCTGGGCGTACTTGTTCCAGGGATATTCCACCCCGAGCCGGGTCGAGAAGAACTCCAGCATGTCGGGCGTGTTGCCGAAAATCTGCTTGGCGAAGGGCGCGTACTTGGGCTCCAGGTAGTAGCTCACTTCCTTGCCCCGCCAGGTGTCCTTGGCAACTTTAAAGTCGCCCACGGCCAGCATAAACAGGTAGGGCGAGTGGGGCAGCTCCATCTTCCAGGTATCGGTACGCAAACCCGCCGCTGCTGGGGTCGACGACACCATGCGCCCGTTGCTGAGCGTGACGTACTTGGCGGGCACGGTCATACTGATTTCGGAAGTCGTCTTCTGGTTGGGCCGGTCGATGGTCGGAAACCAGCAGGAGGAGCCCTCCGTCTCGCCCTGGGTCCAGATCTGCACGGGCTTGCCCTTCACGGCGCTGTCGGGGTTGATGAAGTACAGGCCCTTGGCGTCGTTGATGGCCGCGCTGCCCTTCACCTTGAGCTCGTCGGGCTTGGCCGTGTACTCGATGTAGACCGTGTAGGGCGTGCCCGGGGCAATGGCTTTGCCCAGCTGAATCCGCAGGTTGTTCTGGTCGGCGTAGGTGTACTTGAGCGGCTGCAGCTGCTCGCCGTTCACCAGGGCCACGGTCTTGATGTCGAAGCCCTTGGCGTCGAGACGGAGCGAATCGGTGGCGTAAGCGTAGGGCTTGAGCGTCAGCCAGGCCTTGCCGTTGAGGTGGCGCTTGGCGTAGTCGAAGCCCACGGCCAGCTTGGTGTGTACCAACGCGTTGATTTTGGTGTCGGTGGCGCGGTAGCGCGGCGGGGCCGGGGGGGCAGCGGGGGCCGCGGCGGGGGCTTGTTGGGCCAGGGCGGCGGTGCTCAACAGGCAGGCCAGGGCGGTAACAGTGGTTTTCATAGCGCAGAAAGAGGGAAAGAGGATGGAGGAAAAGGAAAGTGGAAGTCGGGCTGCGGCTCCGGCCCGGGGGCCGATACCTGACCCTGGCTGCTATACCGCCGACCTCCCACGTCTGGGAGCGGGGCGGCCCGGCGGGCCTGGGTGGGGGCTACCGGAACGGTTCGGAGCAAACGTATGATATAGTACTTTGTAAAGCAAGGTACTGTTGTAATAAATTTATTCTATGTTCCCGGGAGCTGTGAGCCCTACATAGGGGATGGATAATATTTCGGAACCGTTGCCTTGGGCTAAAAAATCAGTTGGACAGCGGGTCGGGCCGGGGCTGTAGGCTTTGGTGGTACGGCACAGGTAAAACGACCTTTTCCCGCCGTATCTTTGTTGTTTCCCCGCCGGCTTCGCGTCGGCGAAATCAGCGTTAACCTCAGCGAGAATCTGTGATTGTTTGTATTGCCGAAAAGCCCAGCGTAGCCCGGGAAATTGCCCAGGTGCTGGGCGCCAGCCGCAAAATGGATGGCTACTTCGAGGGCAACGGCTACCAGGTCACCTGGACGTTTGGGCACTTCTGCCAGCTGCGCGAGCCCGAAGACTACCGCCCCGAGTGGAAGCGCTGGAGCATCCACGACTTGCCCATGGTGCCCGACAACTTCGGCATCAAGCTCATGCGCCGCGACGACGGGGTAGTGCGCCAATTCAACGTCATCAAAAACCTGCTGGCCGCCGCCGAAGAGGTCATCAACTGCGGCGACGCGGGCCAAGAAGGGGAGGTGATTCAGCGTTGGGTGCTGATGGAAGCCAAGTACCGCAAGCCCTTCAAGCGCCTCTGGATTTCGTCGTTGACCGAGGATGCCATCCGCCAGGGCTTTGCCAACCTGCGCGACGGTTCGGAGTTCGACAACCTCTACCAGGCCGGCAAAAGCCGGGCCGCCGGCGACTGGCTCCTGGGCCTGAACGCCACCCGGCTGTTCACCCTCAAGTACGCCGCCGGGCAGAAGCAGGTACTCAGCATCGGAAGGGTGCAAACGCCCACGCTGGCCCTGCTCGTCGACCGTTACCACGAAATCCAGAACTTCCGGCCCGAGCCCTACTGGGTGCTGCGCACCGAGTACCGGGGTACCATGTTCAGCCACGTGGCTTTGGCTAAAAAGGGCAAGGACGACGACGAGCCCGACGAAAAGGCCCGCCTCAAAGCCCGGGGTTATTTCGTAAGCCAGGAGGAAGCCGACGCCGCCATGGCGGCCGTGAAAGACGCGCCGCTGACCGTGACGGGCGTCGAAATCAAAAAGGCGCTGGAGTCGCCGCCCTCGTTGTTTGACCTGACCTCCTTGCAGGTGCAGTGCAACAACCAGCTGGGCCTCTCGGCCGAGGACACGCTCAAAACCGTGCAGAGCCTCTACGAGAAGAAAGTGGTGAGCTACCCCCGCGTCGACACCACCTTCCTGCCCGACGACCAGTACCCCAAAATTGCCGGTATCCTGCAGGGCCTGGGGGCCTACCACAGCCTGACGCAGCCGCTGCTGGCCACCAAGATCCGGAAGAGTACCAAGGTTTTTAACAACAACAAAGTCACCGACCACCACGCCATTATCCCCACCGGCGCCAGTGCGGGCGGCCTGGGTGGCAATGAGCACAGCGTCTACGACATCATCGTGCGCCGCTTTCTGGCCGCGTTTTACCCCGACTGCGAAGTCTCGAACACGACCGTGACGGCCGAGGCGGCCGCGCATCCGTTCCGCGTCCGGGGCCGGCAGATTCTGAACCCCGGCTGGCGCGTGGTCTACGGCGACCCGACCCAGCAGCAGGCTCCCAGCACGGCCAAGCCCGGCGAGGGCGACGACGACGTGGTGAGCACCGTGCTGCCTTCGTTCGAGAAGGGCGAGAGTGGCCCCCACAAGCCCCGCCTCGACCAGAAGCAGACCCAGCCCCCGCGCGACTACACCGAGGCCATGCTGCTGCGCGGCATGGAAACGGCCGGCCGCAACGTGGACGACGAGGAGCTGCGCCAGGCCATGAAGGAAAACGGCATCGGCCGCCCTTCCACCCGCGCCGCCATCATCGAAACCCTGTTTAAGCGCGGCTACATCCGCCGCGACAAAAAGAAAATTGTGCCCACGCCCACCGGCGTCGAGCTGATTGGCCTGATTCGCAACCCCACGCTGAAGTCGGCCGAGCTGACGGGGCAGTGGGAGCGGAAGCTGCGCCAGATTGAGTCGGGCAACCTCGACTCGGGTTTGTTTCTGGACGAGCTCAAGATGCTGGTGCGCGAGATGGTGCAGGAAGTGAAGCAGGACGGCTCCCGCCGCTCTATTACGGTGGCCGGGGCCGGCATTTCGGCCGCTACCCCGGCGGCTATGCTGCCCATCAAGCCCGCGGCGGCCACGCCGGCTATTCCCGGCAGTCTGGGTTCGTGTCCGGCCTGTAAATCGGGCCATATTCTGAAGGGTAAAACGGCGTTTGGCTGCTCCCGCTTCCGCGAGAACTGCCAGTTCCGGCTGCCCGCGCAGTTCGAGGGCAAGAATCTGACCGACAAACAGGTGTCGGCTTTGCTCACCAAGGGTCGCACGCCCGTCATCAAGGGCTACGTGGACGAGCTGGGCGCCAAATTCGACGCCGCCGTGCGCCTCACGCCCCAGCACGGGCTGGAGCTGGTGCGGGCCGCCGAAAGCAAGCCCACTACCCCCGTGGACCCCGGCGTAATTCCGTGTCCGGTGTGCAAGCTGGGTACCATGCTGCGCGGCAAAGCGGCCTGGGGCTGCTCCCGCTTCCGCGAAGACTGCCAGTTTCGGGCCCCGTTCGAGTGGGGCGGCAAAACCCTGACCGAAACCCAGATGAACCAGCTGCTGCGCAAGGGCAAAACCGGCGTCATCCGCGGCTTTGTGTCGACTAAAACCGGGAATCGGTACGAAGCGGCCTTGCAGGTGAACGGAGAGGGGCGGATTGAGCCCGTGTTTGATAAGGGGTAACGGGCGGCAGTAAAGAGTAAGCAGGTAGGGAAAGCTGAGGCAGAAACCAGATTAGCCTTGCGGATTATTCCTTACTTTTCCCTATGCTATATTCTTTACTTGCTCGCTATTCCTTTCTTATTCGTTTTGTTGCGGGGGTATTGTTCTTGCTGTTGGGGCTGGCCACGCCCGGAGTGGCGCAGCGGGAATACTATAACTGGTACTTTGGGGATGGGGCCGGATTTACCTTTCTGTCTAAGCCCATAACCGCACTACCGCCGGGTAGTTCAACCCTCTACTTAGACGTAAGCTGTATGTCCGACAGTGCCGGAACGCTGCAGTTCGTGGCTGAAGGCCGGACAATCTATAACCGCAACTTCCGGGTAATGAAAGGCGGCCAACTGGGCAGCCCGGCCCTATCCGGCAGCGAGGTAATGGCTGTGCCCCAGCCCGGGCGCCCGGGCCGCTATTACGTATTTGTGCCCCGGCACTGGTTTGCGCCCACGCCCACCGTGCAGTACATACCGCCGAATCTGTCCTACTTCATCGTGGATATGCGGCGGGAAGGGGGCCTGGGCGAGGTGCTGCCGGGCGACAGTGCCGTCACGTTGCCCCTGGTCAAGACGCCCTACAATACCGTCGGGGGCTATGTCGGTTCTGATATTGCCGCAGTACGGCACTCGAACGGCCGGGATGTCTGGCTGGTCGTCAAGAATGACCAGCAGCACTATTTGAGCTTTCTGCTGGACGCGCGCGGGCTGCATACCCAGCCCGTTGTAACTCCTAATCCCATGGGCCGGCGGCTGGATTCCGGGCCGGGCCTCAAGGGCCTGCTAAAAGCCAGTGTTGATGGCCGGACGCTGGCCTACGCCAATTTCTCCCTGCTCCTGGATGGCCGAGGCAGCCTCCGCATGCAACGCATGGTGTACCTGGAAATCTCCCGGTTTGATGCCGGCACCGGCCGGGTTAGCAGCAGCTACGTAATCGGGGACTCGCTGCGCTACCGGATTTCGTCCTCGCAGACGTACGGTGGCACCGGCGGGCTGGAGTTTTCCCCGGATGGGTCGCGCCTGTACACCGATACGCTACGCGGTGCCAGCGTCTGGCAGTATGACTTGACGGCCGGTACTCCGGCGGCCATCGGTGCTTCTCGCACGGTAGTGGCCCCCAACAGCAAGATGCTGAGCAACTCGGCCAGTGGCAACAACCTGCAACTGGGCCCCGATGGCTACGTGTATCACGTCAACAGCAGTAGTAAAAGCGTGGCCCGCTTTGAGGCTCCGAACGCGAAAGGAAGTAATGCGGCTTACCAGAAAGACGCCCTGTTTTTCGCGGCGGGCACCCAATCCACTGCCTCCTTGCCCCACGCACTCAACGACCTGGGGCTGCGGCCGGTAGTCGTGACCGGGGCTGGTTCGATTGCCGTAAAATCGGTTTGTGTGGGCGACATGACGCAGTTTGCCAGTTCGCTGAGTCCGTTCCTGGCGGCGGCTTCCTACGCCTGGGACTTTGGCGACCCGGCTTCTGGCGCGTTAAATAAAGGCGTGGGGCAGGCGCCGGCGCACTACTATGCACTGGGTGGTACCTACACGGTTACGCTCACGGTAACGGCCACGAGCGGGCAGGCCTATACCATCACCCAACAGGTGCAAGCCTTGCCCCGCCCGGCGGTTGACTTAGGCCAGGATTTCACCCTCTGCTACGGGCAAAACCGCGTTCTGAGCGCTCCTGCCCAGCCCGCCGGCACCACGTTTCGGTGGCAGGATGGTAGCACTGATCCGCAGCTTACCGTGGCTAAGGCCGGCCGCTACCGCCTGACGGTGACCAATACCAGCGGCTGTTCGGCCACCGATGAGCTGCTGGTCACCCAGCAGGATTGCGGGTTGATACCCAATATTATCACGCCCAATAAGGATGATCGAAACGAGTATTTCGTGCTGCAGGGCTTGCAGGCGGCCGACTGGAACCTGGTAATTTATAACCGCTGGGGCCGGCAGGTGTACCAGAAAGCGAGTTATGACAACTCCTGGAATGCTCCCAATCAGCCAGATGGAGTGTATTTTTATCTGCTGCAAAACCCTCGAACCGGCCAACAAATAAAAGGTGCCGTAGAAGTTGTGCACTAGTCCTGGGCCTAAAAGCGGTAGGGGACAGCCACTCATAAGCTCAATTGGCATTCTGCCCCTATTTCACAATGACCAAAAAAGCCCCGAAACCACAACCGCAACTCCCGCCTCCGCCGCCCGCCGGGGCGCTATTCAAAGCCCGCTTTCTGGGCTACCTCGTCGGGCTGCTGCCTATTGTGGGCATGCTGCTGATGTTTCGCAACCTCGTGCCCCAGTGGCTGGCTCTGATGCTGACCATGGCTGGGCTCTACTTCTCGGTACAGTTGCAGCAGGCGGCCCGGCAGCGGTTTGCCTACGACTTCAAAAACCGGGAAGAATGGCTGGCGCTGGGCGTGTATGTGGCCTTGCTGGTAGCGCTGATGGTCGGCGCCTTTTATTGGCAGTAAAAGAACCGGCGGATGGGCAGCGCGTTGCACAAGGCCCACGGGGCGGAGCCGGCCGGCCAGGCTGCCGCCGGGCTGTCCTGGGTGCAGGTGGCCCCCGGTGCACCCTATTTCATCACCGACCAGGGCCAGAGTTGGACGCCCATCGGGCAGAACGACGCCGTGACCTGGCCTGATTTTGCCGGCCTGTTTCAGCGCCGCGACCGGGCAGCCGTCGACCGGCACCTGGCGTGGCTCTCGGCCCACGGCGTAACCTGCCTGCGCTTTATGCTGGAATACTGCCAGACCGAAAACCGCTACCTGGAGCGGCCCGTGGGGCATTTTCAGCCCAACATGGTCCGGTTCTGGGACGATTTGCTGGCCCTCTGCGAAAAGCATAGTCTGCGCCTGCTGCTCACGCCCTACGACACGTTCTGGATGTGGCGGCGCTGGGCCCACCACCCCTACAACCAAGCGCTGGGTGGGCCCTGCCGGCGCCGCAACCAGTGGCTGCTGTGCCCGGCTACGCGCCAGGCCATCAAAAACCGCCTGAGCTTTGCCACCGCGCGCTGGGGCGGGAGCGGGGCGCTGTTTGCCTGGGATTTGTGGAACGAGATTCACCCGGCCCAGGCCGGCAACGATACGGCCATATTCCACGAGTTTATCAGTGACATCAGCCAGCATTTGCGTCAGGAAGAGGAGCGCCTGCACGGGCGCAGCCACCCCCAAACCGTGTCGGTGTTCGGGCCCGTGCTGGGCCAGTACCCCAGCGTGGCCGAGGTGATATTCCGGCACCCCCAGCTGGATTTTGCCTCCACGCACTTCTACGACAAGGCTACCATCGACAACCCCCGGGATACGGTGGCTTCGGCTATCTGCACCGGCCGGTTGGTGCGCGAGGCCCTGGCCCACCTCGACCCGGGCAGGCCGTTTTTCGACTCCGAGCACGGCCCGATTCACGCCTTCAAAGACCGGAAACGCACCTTGCCCGAGCCCTTCGACGATGAGTACTTTCGCCACATGCAGTGGGCCCACCTGGCCGCGGGCGGGGCGGGGGGCGGCCTGCGCTGGCCCTATCGTCAACCGCACGCGCTGCCGCCCGGCATGCGCGCCGCCCAGCGCCGCCTGGCCAGTTTTACCAAGCTAATCGACTGGCCTACGTTCCGGCGGCGCAACCTCAGCGCCGAGCTGAAACTCTCAACATCGGCCGTGACGGGCTTTGCTTGCGGCGACGAGGCCCAGGCCGTGGTGTGGCTGCTGCGCCAGGATCAGCGCGACCGGCAGCGGCTGGTGCCCAAAAATGCCCCGGCCGTGTCGGTGCAGGTCAGGGTGCCCGGGCTGGGGCCCGGCCGCTACCAGATTGTATGCTGGGATACCCGGGCCGGCCGGCCCACTGGGCAGCTCACGGCCACGGCGGCGGCTGGCGGCCTGCTGCTGCACCTGCCGTCTTTCGTGACGGATATAGCCCTGGCCGTGAGGCCCCAACCCGGGCCGGCTGCCGACCATTCCTGACTGCGGTTAGCTTCTGACAGCCCGTGCGCCGGGCCTGAGTCACGCACGTATACATGCAGGCTGAATCCACTTAAAACGTAGTCTCATAATGCCTCCGTCCGTTGGTAAAATACTTGTTCTTATCGGCCTGGGGCTGGTGGTGCTGGGCGCCGTGGTGTGGCTGGGCGGCGGCAGCTTGTTCAGCTGGTTTGGCCGCCTGCCCGGCGACATTCGCGTGGAGCGCCCCGGCTTCCGGTTTTACGCCCCGCTGGCCTCAATGCTGCTGCTGAGCTTGTTGCTGAGTCTGGTCCTGTGGCTCGTGCGGCGCCTGGGCAGTTAGCGGGGGCGGCTGGGCAGGCGGTAGCGGGTCTGGAGGGAAAACCGGTATACGTCGGTCAGGTTCGTAAGGAAGACGGGCTCAATCTCCCACCGCTGCTTGACCAGCACCGAGGAGCGGATAAACCCTAAGGTTCTTTCCGATTCGGGATGCGCATGGTCCAGGCCGCTCCACTGGCTATTGACCAAAGCCAAACCGCCCGTAAGCCGGAAGTTTTCCTGCCCGAATCCCGAGCCGATGCCGACGGTGCTGGTACCATCGCCCAAGCCTAGCAGGCCGTAATTGATGCTGGAATGGAAATACAAGAGGGGGAACTTCCCAATTTCGAACAAAAATTGGGCTCGGCTCCGGACTAGTTCACCTGGTTTATACACCTGGTCGTAGGCAACATTGCCCAGGTGCACTCCTAGCCCCAGGCGCAGGTAGCGAGGATGCGCCAACTCTACGTACGGACTAAATGCGTACAGGCGGGCGTGACCTTGTTCAAACGGCCTGGTATTGAAAGTGCTACGGCCGTTGACAAACACAGTAGTGTCCTGCAATGGGCGAAACTGGCTACGGCCCAAGCTGGCATTCAGGCCCAGCGTAAGCGTGCCGCTCCGGCGCACGGGTAGTGTACGAGCCACGCCCAGGGAGCCAATAGTGTACCGCTGGCGGTATCGGCTGACCGGATAAGTTGTGCCCGAGCAGCCATAGTCCGGCGACTCAAAAAACTGCGTGGAGCTGCCCGCCGTGCCGCCGACGCTGATGCTCGTGTAGGACTGCCGGGGCGTGGCGCGCGCCGAATCGGGTGGGGCGGGGGCCTGGCTGGTCAGCAGCATGAACAGGGCCGCCAGCCCGGCCCGCAACGCGAGTTGCGCCCGACCAGTAAGGGAAGGCAGCAGCCAGAAGCCCAGTTCCAGCACTACTACCGGCAAGAGCAGCGCTTTTACCACCAGCTGCTCGGGCAGGGCCAGCCACTGAGGGCCCAGGGCGGCCGTGAGAGCCAGCAGCGCTACCGCGCCGGGCAGCGTACGGCCCGGTTGGTTGGCCGGCACGATTTCTGCCGCCACTACGGCAGCCCTAGGCCGGCGCAGTATCCAGGCGTAGTACCCTAGTAGCGCCCCGGCCGCTAGCAGCAAGGCCATTTGTACAGGCTTTACCCCGTGCCAGCTGCCGGCCCCCACAACGTCGCCGAGTGGGGCCCGCCAGAATTCCAGTCCACACCGGCCGGCGGCGTACAGGCCCAGCATTAGCAGGAAGCGTAAACCCGCGGGCCAGGCCCGGTGCCGCGTGCCGATAAGCGCCCCGGCAATGCCCATACACAGCAGCAATTGGTAAAGCTGCGCCGGGTGCAAGGCCAGGGAGTGAGCAGCCCCGGCGGGTAGCAGGCCCTGGTCTACCTGCGTCAGAAAGGCCAGGGTGCCGGGCGCGTACGCCACGGCCCAGGGCAGGTGCTCGGGGGCGGCAGTACCGAAGCAGCAGCCCGTCAGCAGGCAGCCCACTCCCTGCACGGCCAGCCCAATGATGAAGGGCAGCGCAAAGGCATCGAAGACGCCGCGGCCAAACCCGAGCCAGCGCCGCAGCCCGGCCAGCGCCAGGGTAGCCCCCAGGAGGCCGCCCAGCACCGAGCGTTGGCCCTGGCTTTGGCTTAGCCCATGCTGCCAGAGGTACTGCCAGTCGGGGCCGGAGAGGGTAATGAGCTTGGTGCCTAGAATCAGCAGCAGCGAGGAACCGGCTACCACCAGCAGCCAGGGCCGCAGCGGATACTGGCGCCGCCAGCCTTCCCAGAGCAGCAGCGCCCCCGCCACGGCGAAGCCCAGCAAATAAAAGAAAGAGTAATAGTCGTGCGCCAGGGGAGACGGCAGCAGCATAGTAGCCAGTAAATCAGGGCGCATACGGCTAGGGTTAAAAGGTAAAATAAGGAATAACTACGCGTCTACCGGGCGCTGGCCGGCAGCCGGTAGCGGGCCAGCAGCCGAAGCTGGTGTACGTTGTCGAAGTTGCTGGCTAGGTGGGGCTCCAGCTGCCAGTTGGGACTAACCCAAACCTGGGCCTGCACCACCGGAATAAAGGAGGAGGTGGTACGGCTCAGAATACCGGCGTTGATTTCGCTGTTGACCATGGCTGCCCCGAGCAACAGGCGCTGCCGCTCACTGCCGAAGCCCGAGCCCAGTCCCAGCACGCCGGTACCATTGCCCAGCCCGAGCATGTTGTGCCCGTAGCTCAGATGCAGGTAGAGCTTAGACAGTACACCCGCTTCCAGCAATACTTTCGGGCGCACGTGGGCCAGCTCCAGCGGTTTATACACAAAATCGTAGCCTGATGTGCCCAAATCGGCTCCCAGGCCCAGCCGGTAGTAGCGGGGGTGGCTTATTTCGAAGTAAGGACTCAGGGCGTACAGCCGGGCCCCAGCACCGGGCAGCACGTTGGTGCCCGAAAACTTTGTGCTGCCCACCGCAGCTTGCAACTCCACGGTGAACTGCGAGTTTTTCAGAAGTGGCCAGGTGTGGGCCACGCCGATGCCCACCAGCTGGTAGTGCTGCCGGTAAGTATTGGGTTGTTCGGCAGAAGGCCGGGCGTAGGCCGAATAGCTGTAGTACTGCCGGGAGCTGCCCAGTAGGCCACCCAGAATAAAGTCGGTCGTGCCGCGCCGCTTGGGGGAAGTCCGGACGGAATCTTCCGGGGTGGCCGCCTGCGCGGCTCCACAAAGCAGCAGGGTCAGGAGCAGACTAAGGGAAATACGGTGGTAATGACGCATCGGTAGTAGCCAGTGAATTGGGAAGTGTAAGCCCCACGGCTTACGGCAGCTAACATACCGGGTGGCACGCCTGGTACCTACCGAAATTAGGCGGTTTGTAGACTTTGTATATTTAAAACGATATAAAGTAAAATGTTTATTATAAGGTACTTATATGGTGCATATTTGACTTTAAGAATTGCAAATAGCAACTCGCCAGTAAGCTACACGAGAACTTAGCCAAGCCGGAAACGCAGGGGCAGTGCCGGCCTAGCTACCCCGGGCCTTACTGGCGGCGCAAAAACCGGTGCCCCACCCGCAGGCCTACCTGCTGCTGATGCGGGTTGCCGAAGGTGAGGAAGGTGCCGGCCTGCCACTGCGGGGTCAGCAGGGCTTGGGCCTCCACAAAGCCCGACCACGCCCTCTGACCCGCCGGTAAGGCATAATTTTTAGCCGTCGCGGCCCCGGTGCGCAGCTCCCAGCGCGTGCCGCCAAAGCCCGTGCCCAGGCCCAGGCGCTGCTGGGGGTTGCCGGTGCCGTAGCCCAGGTAGTTGTAATCGGCCTGGGCGTAGAGAATCTGGCGGGGCCCAATGCGCACCGACGACTGCAGATCCAGGCTGCTGATTTCGTCACCGAAAGTGTATTTGTGGTAGCCCAGATTACCCACCATCAAGCCCAGGCCCAACCCAAACCACGACCGGTCAATCTGCAGGTAAGGGTTGGCGCTGATCAGCAGCGTGTTTTTCCGGAGGCCCGAGCCCAGCAGCGGATCCGTGAACTGCTGGGTTTGTTGGTCGCCCCCCAGGTGCAGGCGCAGGCCGGCGGTTATTTCGGCTTTGTGCACTTTGCCGTTGGCGGCGGTACCCGGCAGTACCGTGTGCGCGGCATCCAGGGTGGCCAGCTGGTAGCGGTGCCGGTAGTGCAGCAGGGGCGTGCTGCCCCCGCAGCCCCCATCGGTATTCTGATTTCGCTCGAACGAGCCGGCGCTCAGTCCCAGGCCCAGCGTGGTGTAGGCCGCGCGGGTAGCCCGGGTCGAGTCGGCCGCGGCCTGACTGGTGAGCACCAGCACTACGCCCACCAGTACCAGCGGCAACGCCAGGCGGGCCGGACGGGGCCGCACCAGTGCTCCGCGCAGCAGCTGGGCGCCTTCCAGCCCCAGTACGGCCAGCAGCAGGGCTTTTATCACCAGCACTTCGGGCAACGTCAGGGCCCAGGGACCCAGCCAGGCGGTAAGCGCCAGCAGCAGGGCTACGGCCAGCAGATTGCGCCGTGAATTTTGCCGGGGCAGCTGCTCGGGGGCCGGGGCCGAGTGCTGGGCCCGGTAAAGCTGCGTTGCCCACCCCGCCCACACCAGGGGCGCCAGCAGCAGCAAGGCCCACTGCACTTGTTTTAGGGCCAGGCCGCCGTGCAGCCGCACCGCCGCCCCCACCTGTTCCCCGGCTGGGTCGCGCCAAAACTCGATGACGAAGCGGCCAGCCAGCAGCAAGCCCAGGTGCAACAGCCGGCGGTTGCCGCCGGGCCAGGGCCGGTGCCGGGTCAGGAGCAGCAAAGAACCCACGGCGGCGCCCACCAGCAAGGTATAGAGCTGGGTGGGGTGAACCGGCAGCGAATGCGCCGCGCCCACCGGCAGCAAGCCCCGGTCGACCTGCACCAGGTAGGGTAGCGTGTCGGGGGGATAAGTAAAGCCCCAACTGCCGCCCGTGGGATGACCAAAGCAGCAGCCCGTCAGGGCGCAGCCCACGCACTGCACCATCAGGGCCGCACACATGGGCACCGTAAAGGCGTCGAAGACGTGCCAGCTAAAACCAAACGGCCGCCGCAGAGCCAGCAGGGTGAGCGTGCCGGCCAGGGCCCCGCCCAGCACGGTGCGCGCTTCCGAAACCGGCCACTGCCCGGTGCGCAGCAGCAGTTGCCAGTCGGGCCCCGAAAAGGCCAGCAGCTTGGTGCCCAGAATAAAGGCCAGCGTGGAGCAGGCCAGTAGCACCAGCCACGGCCGTAGTGGGTAGCCGCGGCGGTGCCCTTCCCACACCAGCAGCCCCAGATTCAGGCTGAAGGCTAGCACGTAGAACAGCGTGTAGGAATCGTAGCCGACGTGGGCGGGTACGGGCCAGAGCGGCGGAGCCAGCAGGAGTAGAGCGTGGGGCATAAGCGGGCGGGAAAGGCGGTGAAACCAGCCGCCCCCGGAGGTAGAGGGAGTCGGCTGGACAAGCTAATTACCTGAATCCTAACTTACTAAAATGCCGCTGCTTCCGCGCCGGGTATTTTCCGTACTAGTAGCCGTCGTAGCGGCCCCATAGCTGAGTAAGCCGTTTGCCAGCAGACTCCTACCTCGTTTTTGGGGACGTTACAGCCCGCCCGCTGCGGGTGCCTCCTCCACACCCAGCGTAGCCGGAGCACTGCGGTAGTGCACGATGTTTTCAATCATGCCCTTGAAAATCACGAAGTGAAAGGGCACGAGCGAGTACCAGTAGAGGCGGCCCGCCAGGCCTTCGGGACGAAACGCGGCCAGCTGCTCCAGCGTGTGCGAGCCGTCCGGGTTGTCGAGGATGCGGAACTGCAGCCAAGCCTCGCCGGGGAGCTTCATTTCGGCGTAGAGCAGCAGGCGGCGCCCGGCGCGGTCGGCTACCAGCACCCGCCAGAAGTCGAGCGGGTCGCCGGGGCGCAGGCGGGTGGGCGAGCGGCGGCCCCGGCGCAGGCCCACGCCGCCCACGGCCTTGTCCATCAGCCCGCGGATGCGCCAGAGCCAGTCGACCTTGTACCAGCCCCGCTGCCCGCCGATGCTCCAGACGTTCTGCATGACTTCGTCGGGGTGGCGGGTAAAGCGCAGGCTTTGGCGGTCGGTGAGCATGCCGTGCTGCGGAATCTGGACGAAGTCCATGTAGTTTTTCTCCATTACGCCGCTGCTCACCGCGTCGCTCCAGCTGCTGATTACCTCGTTCTGCTCGATGCGGGTAAAGGCCAGGGCCAGGGCTGCCCGGTAGCTCATGCACTCGTGGGGCAGCACCTGGGTAATGCTGCGCTTGAGCGAGACAATCGTGTCGTTGCGCAGGCTTTCCACCAGGCTCTGGGCCAGGGAAAACGTGGTGCGCGTTACCAAATACAGCCACCACGACGAAAGCCGGGGCGTGAGCACCGGCACCGTGACGATGTAGCGCCGGTAGCCCCGCTCGGCGGCCAAACCCTCCAGCATCTGCTTGTAGGTCAGCACGTCGGGCCCGCCGATGTCGAAGGTCTCACCCAGGCAGTCGGGGTGGTCGAGCACGGTGGTAAGGTAGTGCATCACGTCGCGGATGCCGATGGGCTGGCAGCGGGAGTTCAGCCAGCGCGGGGTTACCATCACCGGCAGCTTCTCGACCAGGTCCCGGATAATCTCGAACGAGGCCGAGCCCGAGCCGATGATGATACTGGCCCGCAGCACCGTGACGGCCGCGTGTTGGGCTTTGCGCAGGTTTTTCTCCACCGCCTTGCGGGAGCGAAGGTGGGCCGACAAATTCCGGTCGTTGGCAATGCCGCTGAGGTAAATCACCTGCCGGGCCGAGGTGTGGTCGAGGTAGGCGGTGAAGTGCTGGGCGGAAAGCTGCTCGGCCCGGAAAAAGTCGTGGTCGTGCCCGCTCATGGAGTGCACCAGGTAGTAGGCCGCGTCGATGTCGCGGGGCAGCTGCTGCAGGGTTTCGGGCTGGAGCAGGTCGGCGGCGGCCACCTGCACTTTAGCCCGCAGCCACTCGGGCAGCTCGAAGCGGCGCGGGTCGCGCACGAGGCACACCACCTCGTGGCCGGCTTCCACCAGCAGGGGCAACAGGCGGCGGCCGATGTAGCCGTTGGCACCAGTGAGCAGGATTTTCATAGGGCAGGGCTAGGTCAGGAGCGGGAATACGCAACTACAACCCCGGCGGCGGGCTTTGGTTGCGCTAGCGGCCCCGGCCTTTCCGGCTACCTTTGCGGTTCCTGCTTTTCCCTTGTGCCGCACTATGCCCGCTTTGCTTTCTTCCCGTACCTGGCTTTGGTTGTTTGTTGTGGCGCTGGGCGCGGGCCTGCTGCTGGGTCTGGGCAGCTGGGGCGTGGTAGAAAGCAGCGAGGCCCGCTACGCCGAAATCAGCCGGGAAATGCTGGCCGCCGGCGACTGGCTGCACCCGCGCCTGCTCGGCATCCAGCACTTTCACAAGCCCCCGGTAACCTACTGGCTGACGGCGGCCGGTATTGCTGCCTTGGGCCCCACGGCCCTGGGCGTACGGGTGCCGGCCGTGCTGGCCGTGCTGGCCCAGGTGGTGCTGGTATTCGGGCTGGGCAAGCTGCTGTTTAAGGGCGATGCCCGCCACGCCCTGGCCGCGGCCATTCTCTACGGTACCTTCCCGGTGGTGCTGATTTCGGCCCTCAACGTCACCACCGACGCCTATCTGATGCTCTGGGAGCTGGTGGCGGCCTACGGCATATTGCGCTATTTGCACCAGGGCGGCTGGCGGTGGTTCTACCTATTTTGGCTGGGCCTGGGCCTGGCGTTTCTCACCAAGGGCCCCGTGGGCGCGGTGCTGCCGCTGATGGTGGTGGCCGCTCATTACTTCCGCCAAGCCCAGCCCCGGCGCCCGTTTACGGTGCACCACCTGCTGGGCCTGGGCCTGCTGCTGGGCATCGGCCTGAGTTGGTACCTGTACCTGGTGGCCGAGAATAAGGCCTTCCTCGACTATTTTCTGTGGAAGCAAACGGCCGAGCGGTTTGCCAACGCCGACGCTTTCAAGCGGGCCAAGCCGTGGTGGTTTTACCTGGTGCTGGTGCCCGTGGGCAGTTTGCCGTGGGTGGTGGCGCTGCTGGTGCAGGCCGGGCGCACGCGCTGGGCGGCCGTGCCCCGACAGTGGCGCAACGTGCTGGTTTTCTGGGTGCTGGTGCCGCTGCTGTTTTTCTCCCTGGCCAAGTCCAAACTGCTGCTCTACCTGCTGCCCATCTTCCCCGGCCTGGCCTTGCTCACGGTGTACTACCTGGGCCAGCTCACCGATGCCGCCCTCTACCGCTGGTACGTGGTGATGAGCGGGGTGCTGGCCCTACTCATGGCCGGGCTCTGCCTGTTGCCGGCGTTAGCGGGGGCGCTGGGCATACACCTGGAAATCAGTCCGCTGACTTCCCTGTGGCCGGCCGCGGGCATTGTGGCTCTGGTGCTGCAGCAAATGCTCTGGACCCAGGTGCGGGTGGCGCCCCGGCTGCTGGCCCTGACGGTCATTTTCACCCTCACGCTGCTGCTTACGGCCAAGCCCTTGCTCCACCAGAATCAGCTGGTAGCCAGCAGCACCCGGCCCCTGGCCCAGTGGCTGCAGCAGCGCCACCTCGACCAGGGCCTGGTGCTGGTCTACGACGAAATGCTGCCTTCCCTCTCGTTCGAGCTCAACAAAACGCTCATCACCCTGCAGCACGACAACGACGATATTAAGCGCGAAACCCAGTTTGAGGCCGACAAAAACTGGCAGAAATTGCTGGTCGATATGAACGACCCGGCCCAGCAAGCCTACCTCAAAAGCCTGCTGGCCCGGCATCCCGTCCTGATTGTCAAAGGTGAGTTGGAAGACTTCTGGGGCTGGATGCTGCCCTATTTTCCCCAGCAGGAGCACCTCGGCCCCTGGACGATTTACTACGGCGGCTGGCAATAAGGGAAGGTGAGACGCCGTTGTTTCTTCTGGCATCCTGAGTGCAGCGCAGCGGAGGGAAGGACTTGCCTCATTTGAGTGACAAGGCGCATTAAACGCAAAAAGCCCTTTACCACGCGTGGTAAAGGGCTTTTTGCGTTGGCACAAACCGTAATGGGCTAGGGGAAGAAGGT
Organism: Hymenobacter chitinivorans DSM 11115; assembly: GCF_002797555.1. Classification (NCBI taxonomy): domain Bacteria; kingdom Pseudomonadati; phylum Bacteroidota; class Cytophagia; order Cytophagales; family Hymenobacteraceae; genus Hymenobacter; species Hymenobacter chitinivorans. The sequence goes on from NZ_PGFA01000001.1 coordinate 1,496,784, forward strand.
CCTTCGCAAGCTCAGGATGATAGGCCTGAAAAGACCCACATACCGCTCCTCAAAACCTAGCCTACGTACACTGCCTCGGCTTTTTCGCGCAGGTTGTAGTTGGAGGCCATAACCTCACCGTAGGCGCCGGCCGAGCGAATCACAACCAGGTCGCCGCGCTGGGTTTCGGGCATGGCCACTTCCCGCCCAAAGGTGTCGGACGACTCGCAGATGGGGCCCACCACGTCGTAGAGCTGCTTGGAGCCCTGGCTGGTCACGTTCTGAATCTGGTGGTAGCTACCGTACAGGGCCGGCCGGATCAGCTCGGTCATGCCCGCGTCCAGGATGGCGAAATTGGTTTGCTGGCTGCGCTTCACGTACAGCACCCGGCTCACCAGGGCCCCGCACTGGGCCACGATGGAGCGGCCCAGCTCCACGTGCACCTGCTGACCCGGCCGGCGCACGAGGTGCTGCTCAAACATGCGGAAGTAGGCCTCAAAATCGGGAATGGCCTGGCTGTCGGGGTTGTGGTAATCAATGCCCAAACCGCCGCCCACGTTGAGGTGGGGCAACGTATGGCCCCGGTCTTCGAGCCAGGTTTGCAGCTCATTCAGCTTGCGGCTCAGCTCCCCAAACACGCTCAAATTTGTAATCTGGGAGCCAATGTGGGCGTGCAAACCCACCAGTTCCAGATTCGGTAAGGTGCCGAGCTGGTCGATAACGCCGCCCAAATCGTTGAGGCCGATGCCGAACTTGTTGGCTTCCAGGCCGGTGGTAATGTAGTGGTGGGTGTGGGCATCCACGTTGGGGTTGATGCGCAGCGCCACCCGGGTCCGGCGGCCCTGGGCCCCGGCCAGCTCGTTGAGCACGGCCAGCTCTTCCACCGACTCGGCATTGAAGCACCAGATGTCGGCGGCCAGGGCCAGGTTGATTTCCGCATCCGACTTGCCCACGCCGGCAAACACCACGTCCTGGGGCGCAAAGCCAGTGTCCAGGGCGCGCTGCACTTCGGGGCCGCTCACGCAGTCGGCGCCCAGGCCGTGCTGGCGGATGCGCGCCAGAATCGGAGCGTTGGCATTGGCCTTTAGGGCGTAGTGCACGTGAATGTCGCGGGGGCGGGCGGCCTGCTGCACCGCCGCGAGGGTGCGGTCCAGCAAGGCCAGGTCGTAGAGGTAAAAGGGCGTCGGCCGGGACGCGGCATCGGCCGGGAGGGCAAAACTCATGTAGGGAATCTTAAAAAAAGCCACTGCGAAACCCGGCGGCTTACCACCGCGGGCCACTGCGTGAAAAACTATTGAACCACGGCCCGCGGCTGAAACAACCCTTCATTCAGGGCCTGCAGCGCGCGGGTTTTGTTGCTGCTGTGGATCAGAATGCTGATGTTGTTGGGCGAGCCGCCGTAGGAAATCATGCGCAGCGGAATGTCCTTCAAGGCGTTAAAGACCAGCCAGGCCGAGCCGTTGTTTTCCTGAATCAGGTTGCCGACCAGACACACAATGGTCTGCTCCTCGTCTACTTCCACGCTGCCAAAGCGGCCCAGCTCCTCCAGGATTTCGGCCAGGTGGGTCGAGTCGTCGATGGTGAGCGACACGGCCACTTCCGAGGTGGTAATCATGTCGATAGGCGTGCGGTACCGCTCGAAGACTTCGAATACGCTGCGCAAAAAGCCGTGGGCCAGCAGCATCCGGCTCGACTTAATCTTGATGGCCACCAGCCCGTCCTTGGCCGCCACGGCCTTGATGGCCTCGTCGCCGGTGCGGGTCGAAATCAGCGTGCCGGGCGCTTCGGGCTGCATCGTGTTGAGCAACCGCACCGGGATGCCGTGCTTGGCGGCGGGCAAAATGGAGCTCGGGTGCAGAATCTTGGCCCCGAAATAGGCCAGCTCGGCCGCCTCGTCGAACGACAGTTCCCGAATTGGGTAGGTGCCCTGTACCACCCGCGGGTCGTTGTTGTGCAGCCCGTCGATATCGGTCCAGATCTGGATTTCCTCGGCGTGAGCGGCGGCCCCAATCAGCGAGGCGGAGTAGTCGGAGCCCCCGCGCTTAAGGTTGTCGATGTCGCCGTTGGCGTTGCGGCAGATGTAGCCCTGGGTAATAAAGAGCTGCTGCCCGGCGTGCGGGGCCAGGGTTTGGGCCAGGTGAGCCTCGATGTAGTCGGCGTCGGGCTCGTCGTTTTTGTCGAGCCGCATGAAGTCCAGCGCCGGCAGTAGCACGGCCTCTTCGCCCAGCACGCGGGTGTAGTAGCGGTGAAACAGCAGCGTGCTCAACAGCTCGCCCTGGGCCAGAATCACCCGCTCGCCGGAAGCCGACAACGGGTGGCGGGTCAGGTTGAAGATGGTTTTGAAGGCGGAGTCGAGGTGGCCGATGGCCTCGTTGGCCACTTCGGGCTCGGGCAGCAGCTCCCGGGCCACAATCAGGTAGTGCTGGCGCAGAATCTCAGTCTGGTAGGTCGCGGCCGTGGTTTCGCCCTCGTACAGCAGCTTGGCAATGTTGACCAGGGCGTTGGTGGTGCCCGACATAGCCGACAAAACCACGATGCGGGGCTCGGAGCCCCGAATAAGTGCGGGCAGAGCGCGCATACGCTCAGCTGAACCGACGGAAGTGCCGCCAAACTTTAAAACTTTCATCAGTGAAAAACGGGTTAACCAAAAAATGAACGGGGCGGAGAGGCTAGTACGAAAATCAGCAACAAAAAGCGCCGGTCTGGAAGGACCGGCGCTTGATGCTTATGGGGAAGGAGCATGCAGAAGTGCGACGGTCAGGTCGAGGGCCGTTTGAAGCATTTCTTCAGCATCTTGGAATTGGCGGCCAACGGCTTCGCCACGGCGGTACGGCCAGCCAAAGCCACCGAAAATGCCGAGTAAAAACCGAAACCGAATGTTGTCATGGGCTGAAAAGGGCCGGGGCGAGGTGCCGCCAGCGGGTGTTTGCGGCTGCAAGTACGGGCAGGAAGCGGAAATAATCCACATTCGGGCCGTAAATTTTCTTTAGCCCCCAGCTATTTTGCCCCCCTTCAGGCTGAAAGAGTAGTTTTACGGAGCCTGCCAGGGTCTGTTTTTACCCTTGAATACCCGAACGAATAACAAAAAGCCGTGCGGGCCTTTGCTTCAGCAAGTCGCCCTAATCAATAGCGCTGATGTCCGACTGGAAAGATCCGCAGTATCTGCAAACCGGCAATCAACGCCAGCAACGGGCTTACACGGTACTCACCAACCTGCGAATTTGGGCAGTACTGCAGGCCTTCGACCCAGTGCTAGCGGGCACCATTCCGCTGAATATTGACTTGCCGGACAGTGACCTGGATATCATCTGCGAGGTAAAGCCCGCGGCGCAGCGGCAGTTTCGGGCTTTGCTGGAGCAGCATTACGGTCGGCTACCGGAGTTTCGGGTCAGCCAGCACAGGGTCGGTAAGCACGATTCCATCGTCTGCAGCTTCCGGGCGGCGGGGGAGACGGTGGAAATTTTCGGCCAGGATGTGCCCCCGATGCGGCAAAATGCCCTGCGGCATATGCTCGTGGAACACGCCATTTTGCAGGCCGGCGGGGAAGCGTGGCGCACTGCGGTGCGGCAGCTGAAGCAGCAGGGCCTCAAGACCGAGCCTGCTTTTGCGCAGCTGCTGGGGCTGCCGGGCAACTCGTACGAGGCTTTGCTGACGCTGGAAGGTTGGTCGACGGAGGCCTTGCGGGAGCGGCTGCCCGCGCTGCCGCTACGCCCGGTTAGTTGAAGCTGACCGTGACCGTATCGTTGGTAAAGCGGATGTCGCGGACGCGGGACTCAAAGGTTTGGTCCGTGAGCTGACAGGAAGAACTGCTGGACGGGCAGACCTGGCTATAGGTTGTTTTAGTAAACCGGTACACCCGGTCGGGCAGCACTTTAAGGGTCTTGGTGAAGACGATATTCTGCCTGTTCGGGTCGGTATCATCGAATATGGGTCCATTGAAGTTACCCAGGCCCGGCTTTTCGTCGCTGTTGTAGTAAAACTGGATAGCTGATTTTCCCTGCTTGGTCGTGTTCACCCGGAAGGTGACCGTTTTGTAGGGCGTTGCCTCAATAGATACGGTGTTGGACTGGCCCTTTGTCAGGTTGAAGCGCACCTGCTCATCACCGCCGAGATAATACTTGTCGGAGCTAGCCGGGACCAGGGCGTAAGTGCCTTTCTGATTCGCGTTGAAGGCCGCTTTGTAGTTGCCGCTGGCGTCGGTTGTGGCGCTGGTAATCGAGTCCCGGCGGGACGACATGCACACCAGGCAGCCCGTGTTTTGCTGTACCTCCAGCACTACCCCCGCCACCGGCTGTTTCGTGTACTTATCCGTCACGATGCCTTCCACGACGGTATAAGCTTCCTTGTCCTTAGAACAGGAGGCCAGGGCCGAGAGCAGCACCAAGCTCCCTAGGAACCGGGTTAATATTGTAGTCATCGAAGTAGATTGAAATAAGAAAGTGCGGACCGAATCCCGGCCGGACTATCTAGCAGATCCGCAGAAGCTATAAAGGGTTGTCAGGCACGCTGATTTTATCAATCAGCCAGCGGCCGTCAGCTTGCTGCGTGAGGTCGAAGTCCAGGCTCACGATGTAGGTTTCGTGCTTCGGGCCGCGGGCCTGCACCTGGGCGTGCCGGCCTTGCTGCCGGGTTACTACAAACTGGCCCTTCTGCAAATCGGCGGCGTTTTCTTCGGGTTCCTGGCTCAGCATCAGGAAGTCGTAGTCGAAGCCGGCGGCCGGACCGTCGTTTTGCGGGTGCAGGCGCAGCGTGTCGTCGTAGCGGCGGAAGTAGGCGCGCCAGTCGCTTAGGTACGCTTCCGATACAGTGCCGCTCTGCTGCACGGCCCGCAGCCAGTCTTCCGTACCCGGGACGTTTACGGCGTAGAACTTGGTGCTGTCCTGAGCGTCGGAGTTTAGCACAAAGTCGGCGGGCAGCTTCTCCGCGTTCTGAATATACCAGCCCACAAACCGCCGCGCCGTCTGGGCCGGCGCTGCTTCAGTCGCCGCGGGTTTCGCCGCGGGTTGGAGTGGTGCGGCCGTTTCGGGCTGGTCGGTGGCGGGCGTGGAGCAGGCGGCCGTGGCGGCCAGCAGCAGCAGGAAGAGGCGTTGTTTCATGCGCAAACTTCAGTGGTCGGGGCGTCCCGCGCGGCCTAGCGCACCGGCTTGGGAATTACCGGCAGGCTCTCGTGGCCCTCAGCATCCACGGCTACGACCCCGAAAATGTAGTTGTCCTTGCTGAAGGGCAGGTCGGCGGTGGTGGTGGTGACCGGGAAGCGCTGCTGCCACACCGGGGAGGTAGTTTCGCGCATCAGCACCACGTAGCCGGCGGGCTTTTCACCCACTTTAGGCGCGTCCCACTTCAGCTCGGTGCGGTTGGTGAGCTTGGCCGTAAGCACGCCCACGTTTTCGGGTGAGCTGGGCGCCAGGGCCAGGCTGGCCATAGTAGCCAGGTTGACGCCGGTGTTCTTGCGCAGGTACTCGTAGTCCACAAACTCGGGCAGGTCGCCGTACTGAATGTTGTTTTCGGTGCGCAGGTCCTGGTGCTGGTGGTTGAAGTTCTCGTTTACCTCCGTGAAGCGCACGGCCGTGAAGCCCTGCTGGTTGAAGGGCGTATGGTCGCCGCCGCGCAGAAATCGGTCGGGCCGGTACTCCAGCAATACTCCGAAGTCATTGACGTACTGCTCACAGGCGGTTTTGCCGTAGCGGGCCAGCTGCCGGCTCGGCGAGTCGTTTTCACTGCTCAGGGTGCGGCGCACTTTGGCCTCGTCGGCGGTTTCGGTGGCCGGCACTCCCTCGCTGAAAATGCGGATGTGCTTGTTGTCGGAAATTTCCGGGTCGTAGCCTTTGGAGTTGCCCACGATGTCGTTGTTGAGCATCCCGGTCAGGTTCCAGTTTTCCTTTTTGGCCCGCTTGGCCAGGTGAGTCGAGCCGTAGAGGCCCTGCTCTTCGCCCTGCACGGCCACGAAGATCAGGGTGCAGGGGTACTGCTTCTGCGACATCACGCGGGCCATTTCCATGACCAGGGCCACACCCGAGGCGTCGTCGTTGGCGCCGGGCGCGTCGGCGGTGGCGTTCATTACGTCCGTTACGCGGGAGTCGAGGTGGCCGCTGACGATGAACACGCGGGTATCGGTGGGGTCGGTGCCGGGCAGGGTGGCCATGACGTTGGCCATGATGACGGGCTTGTCGATGCGGCGGCCGTCGGGCTTCACCAGGAAGGTGTCCTGCTCCACTTTGAGGCGGCCGCCGCTGGCCTTGCTGTACTTGCGGAACTCGCCTTCGACCCAGTTGCGGGCCGCCCCGATGCCGCGCTTCTTGCTTTTGGTGTCGCTCAGGGTGTGGCGGGTGCCGAAGGACACCATTTTGCGGATATCTTCTTCCAAGTTCTTGGCCGAAATGGCTTCCACCATCTGTTTGATGGCCGGGTCGGGAGCCGGGGCCGGAGTAGAGGTTTGGGCAAAAGCGAAGGCCGGGGTAAAGCTGGCCGAAAGCAGCAGCGCGAAACGTAGATTCATGGAGTGGAAAGGCAAGGAAGGAGCAGACGGCGCGAAATAGCCGCGGTAGAAATTCAGGATGAAAAGTACGGCGGCGCCGTCTAAAAACGGCAGCCGGCCGAAAACTTACACCACAGACACCAGGGCGCTGGCCGCGTTGCCTCCGAAGCCCGCCGCATTGATGAGCACCCGCCGGATGGGCCGGGTGGGAGCGGGCGTGAGGTCGGTGGCAAAGGGCGGGGCGGGCCACTGCTGGGAGGTCAGAATCTCGCAGGCAAAGTCCAGGCTCAAGGCGGCCGACGCGCCCAGGGTGTGGCCCAGCAGCCATTTATTGGAAACCAGGTCGGGCAGGTTTTCGCCGAATACGGCGCGCAACGCCGCTCGCTCGGCCGCGTCGCCGGCGGGAGTGCCAGGGCTGTGCAGCACTACGGCATCAACTGTTTCGGGGGCGGTGCCGGCCTGGCGCAGGGCTTCGCGCATGGCGGTCTGGAAGTGCTGGCCGTCGGCCGACAGCCCGGTTTTGCTGCCAATGGCCTCGAAGCCAAACCCCACGCCCTCGAGGCAGAAAACCGGCGCGGTGGGCTGGCTGGCCCGCTCGGCCGCCAGGGCCTCCCGGCTCACTTTTTCGAGGGCAAACACGGCCGCGCCCTCGCCCAGCACGAAGGTGGAGGGGCGGCCGGCGCCGGGGCGGCAGGGGAATTCAGTGGCCGCAAAAGGGGAGTAAATGCCCAGGGCCTGCATCTGGGCCAGGGTGAAGTCGGTGAGGGGAGCTTCGGTGCCACCGGCCAGAAACCGGTCGGCCATGCCGGCGCGGAGCCAGGCCAGGGCATTACCCAGGGCCTGGAAGGCGCTGCTGCAGGTGCTGGAGTGGCTTAGGGCCGCGCCGCCGGTGGTGCCCGCGTCGTAGGCCACCCAGCTGGCCACGTTGCCCATAGTGGTAAGGGGGGAAGCGGCGGCCGGCACGGCTCCGGCCGCCAGGAACTCCTCGTGAAACTGCTCCATCCGGCCCGTGGCCCCGCGGGAGGAGCCGATGCTGACGGCGAGGGTAGTGGTTGGTGGTTGGTTATCGGTTGTTAGGGGCAGGGAGGTGCTGGCGGGTTGCAGAGCATATCTGTCACCCTGCAGGAGCTTGCTGTCAGCTTGCAGAGAAGGGCTGGCGGGGTGCAGGGGCCAGCCGGCCTGGGCGGTGGCCTGGCGGGCAGCCAGCAGGGCCAGCAGCACGGTCCGGTCGAGCTGGCGGTAGGGGGCGTGGGCGCGGCGCAGCTGCTGGAGGTCTTCCTCCACGGCGAGCGGCACGCGGCCCACGGCCACCGCCCGGCCCGGCAGCTCCCGCATGTGAAACGCGGGTACCAGCGCCGCCGCGTTAGGCAGCATCGGGCCTAGGGCCGACACCCGGCCCCGGCCCCGAATGACAATCAGGGAGTCGGCGGCGGCGGAGTTAGTCATGCAGGATTTCGGGCAGGTTGGGGGCGGGTGTGAAGTCGAGGACTAGCTCACGCATGCGGCGCAGCACGGTGTAGAGCAGGTTTAGCTCCTCATCGGTAGTGCAGTAGGGCGGCAGCAAGTACACCACGTTGCCCAGGGGGCGCAGCACCACGTGGTGGTCGAGGGCCAGCTGGTAGAAGGCGTCGCGCAGGCGGCTGAAGTAGCTGGTGCCCTCGCCCGGGTCGTACTCCACGGCCAGGATAGTGCCCCGGTGCCGCACGGCCCGCACGCCCGGCTGCCCGTCGATTTCCTGGCGGAAACCAGCGTGGGCGGCTTCCAGGCGCTGGCGCTGCTGGGTGCACAGCTCAGCCCGGGTCAGCTCCAGACTAGCCAGGGCGGCGGCGCAGGCCACGGGGTTGGCGGTGTAGGAATGGCCGTGAAACAGGGCCCGCATCTTGTCCTGGCTCAGAAATGCCGCGTAGATGGGCGCGGCGCAGGTGGTCAGGCCCATGGCCAGGGTGCCGCCGGTGAGTCCCTTGGAAAAGCACATGATGTCGGGCTGCTCAGTAAGTAATTCCGAAGCAAACAGGGGCCCGGTGCGGCCAAAGCCCGTCATGACTTCATCGGCAATGGCCAGGACGCCGTGCTGGTGGCAGCGGCGCAGCATCTCGCTTAGAATGTCGGGCTCGTACATGACCATGCCGGCCGTGCCCAGCACCAGGGGCTCGAAGATGAAGCCGGCCACGTCGGGCCGTTGCAGAAGGGCGTCGAGCTGAGCCAGGGCCTGGGCTTCGTGGCCGGGCGTGGGCACATCGAGGAATTCCACGTCGAAGAGCAGGGGCCAGAAGGGCTGGGTGAAGGCCCCGCGGCTGCTGACGGCCATGGCCCCGAAGGTGTCGCCGTGGTAGGAGTTCTGAAAGCAGAGAAAGGTGCGGCGTTCGGGCTGGCCCTGGTTGTGAAAGTATTGCAGCACCATTTTCAGCGCCACTTCCACGGCCGTCGAGCCGTTGTCGGAGTAAAACACCCGGACCTGGTTGGCGGGGAGAATAGCCAGCAGCTGCTCGGCCAGCTCCACGGCGGCGGGGTGGGTGAAGCCGGCAAAGAGCACGTGCTCCAGGGTGCGCAGCTGCTCGCTTACGCGGGCCGCAATGTGGGGGTGGGCATGGCCGTGCAGATTGACCCACCACGAGGAAATACCGTCCAGATACGCCGTGCCGTCTTCCGCGTAGAGCCACGAGCCCTCGCCGCGCACGATGGGAATGGGGAGCGGGGCGGTTTGCATCTGGGTGTAGGGGTGCCAGACAACGGCGTGGTCACGCTCGGCCAGGGAGGAGCTGGTTACTGTTGATTTCACTGTGTTTTCGTTGCTTGATACGCTGCCCGGGAAGGCAGATGGGGCGGCAAAGCTACAACCGGACAGGCGGCCGTCGGTTCCGGGCGCTGTACCCGCGGCAGGCGACGGTTCCCGCCGAGGCCCGCGGAGGGATGCGCAGAGGTTCGCAGAGCTGTGCTGGGAATGACTCGCTGCTTACAACCCAAACCAAGCCCGGAAAGTGGGGGCGTAGCGGCTGACGGTGGCGGCCGAAACGTCCGTTTCGGGGTGCACGCGGGGCATGATGGGCAAGCCGGTGTGCTGCGCTATAAAGTCTTCGGTGGCGGGCGTGGGCTCCCCGTTGAAGACCAGGCCCCGCACCCTGAGGCCGCGCTGCTGCAGGGCTTCGAGCGTGAGCAGGGTGTGGTTGATGCTGCCTAGGTAATTGCGCGACACCACGACCACCTCCAGGCCCAGCGGCGCAATCAAATCGGCCAGCAGCAGGCCCGGGGCCAGGGGCACGAGTAGGCCGCCGGCGCCCTCCACCACCAAGTGGTTGGCCGTAACGGGCAGCTGAAAGGCGCCGGCCTGAATGGTCAGGTGCTCGGCCGCCGCCGCCGCGTGGGGCGAGGCGGGCAGCTGCAGGCGGTAGGCTTCGGGGTGAAAAACCGAGTGCGGGTTGCTGACCAGGTTCCGGACCGTGGCCGTATCGGTGGTGGGCTCCAGGCCGGCCTGCACGGGCTTCCAGTAGTCGGCTTGCAGGGCCTGGGTGAGAATGGCGGCTACCACCGTTTTGCCGACGTCGGTGCCGATACCAGTTACGAAGAGCCGCTCGGGGCACGAAGAAGAAACACTCATACGGACAAGGAATACCAGCAGCCCGGGCAGTTGTTTGCCGTGGGCCGGGCAAAAATCAGGAGGAACTCAGGGTGCGCAGCGTGGCGGCCAGCGCATCGAGCTCCGCCTCGGTGTTGTAGCTGTGCAGAATCAGGCGCAGCCGCTCGGTGCCGGCGGGCACGGTGGGCGCCACGATGGGCCGCAAATCGAAGCCGGCCAGCTGCACCTCGGCCGCCACGGTGCGCACCCGCTGGGGGCCGGCCTGGGCCAGAAACAAGGGGTGAATAACGTGGCTGCCCGCCCCCACCCGCACGCCCGGCACGCCGGCCAGCTTGCTGTGGAGCAGCTCCGATAAGTGAAATAGCTGCCGCCGCTCGGCTTGCAGAGCGGGGAGCAGGTCGTAGGCGGCCTGCAGGGTGGCAATGGACAGCGGGGCCAGGGCCGTGGTAAACATAAACGGCCGGCTGGTATTGAGCAGAAACTCGCGCAGCACGGCCGGGCCCACCACCGCCGCGCCCTGGCTGCCCAGGGCCTTACCGAAGGTGACGATGCGGGCCAGAACCTGGTTTTCGAGCCCCAACTCCACTACCAGTCCTTCGCCGAGGGGACCGTAAATTCCGTTGGTGTGGGCTTCATCCACGACCAAGTGCAGGCCGCGCGGCTGGCAAAACGCCGCCAGCTCCCGCAGCGGGGCCTGGTCGCCGTCCATGGAGTAGAGGGCTTCCACGGCCACGAAAACTTCCCCGGTGGCCCGGGCCAGGCGCTTTTCCAGGTCCTGGAGGTCGTTGTGGCGGAAGCTGTAGCTGGTGGCAAAGCTGCTGCGAATCCCGTCCTTGACCGAGGCGTGGCTGGCCGCGTCGTAGAGAATTGTGTCGCCGCGCCGGGGCACGGCCTGAAAAAAGCCCAGGTTGGCCGAGTAGCCCGAGTTGAATAGCAAAGCCGCCTCGGCCCGGTGAAACTGCGCCAGCTGCGCTTCCAGGGCTTCCGTCGCCACCGAGTTGCCGGTGAGCAGGCGGCTGCCGGTGCTGCCGGCCAGCAGGTTTTCGTCGGCCAACCGCTGGCGCAGAGCCGCGTGCAACGCCCCGGAGCGGGCCAAGCCCAGGTAATCGTTCGAGCTGAAGTCGACGCGGCCGGGCGGAGCCACCGTCAGCTGCCGCCGGGTGCCCTCCGCCGCGCGCTGGGCCAGGTGCTGGGCCAGGCGGGTCAGCAGGGGCGAAGAGGAGTCGGGCGTCACCGCGGGAATTGGGAGTTAAACCGTAAACCGGTCGGCCGACAGCCACACGGTGCCGTCCTGGCCGAAGGTGCGGCCGGTAATAACGACCCACTCAAAGTCGACCTCGACCCGGTCGCCGACGGCGGGCAGCACCCCGTGGCGCTGCACCACCAGGTTCAGGGCCGAGCCAATCTGGTCTTCCAGCTCGGTAATCAGCTCCTGGGCTTTGCCGGAGCCGTGCTGCTCGCGCAGGGCTTCGGCGTAGGCGTGGTCGAGGTTCAGGTCAAATTGGATATTCATATGAACAGGGGAAGTAATCGGTTAGGGGAAGGAATGAGAAAGAGGAAATTATCTATCCTCCTCCATCTGGCGTACGCAAAGCGAAGAACCTTCCTCGCCTCAGTGACGAGGTTTATGCCAACGTGAGAAAGTGCTTTATTCAGTTAGGAAAAAGACTTCCTCACGCTGGCAGAAGCTACAGTGGAGTAGGCGCGGCAGGTCCTTCACTCCGCTACGCTGCGTTCAGGATGACAGAGAAGCGACGTCCGCACGTAAAATCCCCTACACCAGCTGTTCTTTGCCCAGCACGATGGCGCCTTCGGGCACGTCCTTGAAGGCTTTGCGGGGCGTAAGGCCCAGCAAATCGAACATCTGGCGGTCGGCGTCGAAGTCGGGGTTGGGGGTGGTCAGCAGCTTTTCGCCCGAGAAGATGGAGTTGGCCCCGGCCAAAAAGCACAATGCCTGCTCGCTGATGGGCATTTCCTGGCGGCCGGCCGAGAGGCGGACCATGGTGCCCGGCATCAGGATGCGGGCCGTGCCAATCATGCGCAGCATTTCCCAGACGCTCACCCGGGGCTGGTCGGCCAGGGGCGTGCCTTCCACCGGCACCAGGGCATTGACGGGCACGCTCTCGGGGTGGGCGGGCAGCGTGGCCAGGGTGTGGAGCATGGCAATGCGGTCCTCGTCGGTTTCGCCCAGGCCGATGATGCCGCCCGAGCACACCGAAATGCCGGCTTTGCGCACGTGCTCCAGGGTGTTGAGCCGGTCGTCGTAGGTGCGGGTGGTGATGATTTCGCTGTAGTGCTCGGCGCTGGTGTCCAGGTTGTGGTTGTAGGCGTAGAGGCCGGCCTGCTTGAGGCGCTCGGCCTGGTACTCGTTGAGCATGCCCAGGGTGCAGCACACCTCCAGGCCCAGCTCGTTTACCTGCTCTACCATGCCCAGCACCCGGTCAAAGTCGCGGTTGTCGCGGATTTCGCGCCAGGCGGCGCCCATGCAGAAGCGGGTCGAGCCCGAATCTTTGGCGCGCTGGGCGGCGGCAATTACTTCGGCGTCGGGCAGCAGCTTGTGGGCCTGCACGCCAGTATGGTAGCGGGCCGCCTGGGGGCAGTAGGCGCAGTCCTCGGGGCAGCCGCCGGTCTTGACGCTGAGCAGGGTGCAGACCTGCACTTCGCCCGTGGCCTGGTGCTGCTTGTGCACCGCGGCAGCCTGGACGACAAGCTCCAGAACGGGTTGATTATAAATGGCTTTTACTTCGTCGAGGGTCCAGTCGGTACGGAGCATGGTGGGAACGTTCGGTTGGGAAGGGAAGGAAAGGGCGGGCCCGGATGGCCGATGGTCAGCCCCGCGAAATGGGGAGCTTGGGGCCGCAAGTTACGCGAGAAGCCGATTATCCGCGCCGCCCGCCCGCCGGAAGCCGTTCGGAGCCCAAGCTGGCGCAGCGGCAATCCACCCCGCATGGCGCAGCGGGGCCCGGCCGGTCGCCCGATTCTTGGGTATTGAGCCAGCGTACTGCGCCGTTTAGCTCGCAAAACCCCGCGCTCAGCCAGTAGTAGCCTGCTTTATGCTGCGTGCATACTAGTTTTGAGCTTTCTGACCTATAGTTCCCCACACCGAATGCAACAAATTTATCCCGTTCTGCTGGCGGCAGCCCTGCTGCCCGCCGTGCCTGCTGCTGCCGCCCCCACCGGGGGTGAGGCGCCGCACCGCACTCCCACCTCCAAGGCCGCGGCCAAGCGCAAGCCCGTCGTCCGTAAACCCGTAAGTACAACCCCCGACCCCGCCGAAGCTACCGTGGGCGGCGTAGTACTCACCAACACCGGCGACCCACTCCCGGGCGCTACCATCTTCATCAAGGGCACCTTCATTGGCACCAGCACCGACCAGCTGGGTAAGTTCAGCCTGAACGCCTCCTTCGACAACGGCCCGGTGGAACTGCTGGTAGCCTACGTGGGCTACGAAAGCCAGCTGGTAAAGCTCACCAAGCGCGACAACCTGCTGAGCGTCGTGCTGGCTCCCAGCGCCACGCTGCTGAACGAAACCGTAGTATCGGCCTCGCGGGTGGAGGAAAACATCCTGCGCGCCCCGGTTACCATCGACAAGGTGTCGGGCCGGCAGATTGAGCGCATCAGCACGCCGGAAGTATTGGCCGGTTTGGGGCAGCTGCCGGGCGTGGATGTCAACTCGGCCTCGATGCTCTTTACCAGCGTCAGCACCCGGGGCTTCAACACGGCCAAGAGTGAGCGGGTGATTCAGCTGGTGGACTACATGGACACGGCCCTGCCCAGCCTGAACCTGAGCCCGGGCAACCTGGTGGGCATTCCCGAGCTGGATATGGAGAGCATCGAGCTCATCCACGGCCCGGCTTCGGCCCTGTACGGAGCCAACGCCCTGAGTGGCGTCATCCTGTTCAACTCCAAAGACCCCTTCGTCTACGACGGGCTGAGCCTACGCCTGCGCGGCGGGGAGCGGAATCTGCTCGACGGGCAGCTGCGCTACGCCAAAAAGCTGGGCGAGAAGTTTGCCATTAAGCTTAATGCCAGTGCTTTCCAGGCCAACGACTGGATTGCCACCAACCGCGAGGCTACCAGCTTCTCCACCAATGCGGCCGACTCGCCGCTGGGCTACGACGCGGTGAGCAGCTACGGCGAAATCAGCAACGTTTTCTCGCCCTACCAGAACCGCCCCGCTACCGGCACCACGCCCGCCTATAAAGTAAACCCGGAGCTCTACGGCAAGACGGTGTACATGCCCGGCTTTACGGAGCAGGAGCTCATCGGCCCCGACCAGAAAACCAAGTCCTACCGGGTGCAGGGAGCCGTGTCCTACCTGATTAAGGACGATTTGAAGCTCACCCTGGAAGCCAAGCGCGGCGTGGGCACCTCGACGTACCAGAACCAGAGCCGCTTCCGGATCAAGGGCCTGGGCACGAACCAGTACCGGGCCGAGCTCAAGAGCAGCAAGGGCTTTATCCGGGCTTATTCCACCGAGGACTTCACCGGCAGCAGCTACGAGCTGACCCAGCTCAGCGCCCAGATTCAGGGCTCTCCCACCAGCGAAGGCGGCACCACGAAGTACTACCAGCAGTATTTCTACATCTTCAACCAGACCTACACCCAGGCCCGCTCGGCCAACATGAGCGTGGAAGCCGCCCAGGCGGCCGCCAAAGCCGCCGCCGACGCCAGCCAGCTGAAGGCCTCCGACCCGCGCTTCGCCACGCTGCGCGACAAGATTTCCAACGACGACCAGCCCGGCCGCGGTGCCCAGCAGAACTTCAACTCGTTTCTGAACGATATCAGCGCCCAGCGCAGCTTCCACATCTCCGATGCCGGCACCGACCTGATTCTGGGTGGGGCCTACCGCGAGTACCGTCTGGGCTCGGGTGGCAAGCTGTTTTCGGACGCCGAAGGCAGCCGCATCCGCAACTACGAGTACGGCGCCTACACCCAGCTGACCCAGAGCCTGCTGGAGGATCATCTGAAGCTGGCCCTGGCCGCTCGCATCGACTTATTCCAGAACTTCGACCCTTCGTTCTCGCCCCGGGCTTCGGCCGTGTACTCGTTTGGTAAAGACAAGCAGCACAACTTCCGGGCCTCCTACGGCCAGGCTTTCCGCAGCCCGTCCCAGACCGACCAGTACCTGCGCTCCGACGTGAATACGTTTATTCTGCTGGGTAACCTTAACGGCTTCCAGGGCTATAGCTTCACCAACGCTGAAGGCAAGTCGTACACGCCCGGTACCTCGCTGGCCGGCTACGAGCTGACGGTGGATAAGCTGAAGCTGGAGCGCGTAAACACCGTGGAAGTAGGCTACAAAGGCGCCATTATCCCCAACGTGTACGTGGACGCCAGCTACTTCCGCTCGCGCTACAACGACTTTATCGGGGGCACGGCCTTCGTGGGCAACGTGGACGGCACCCGTCCCACCCCAGCCCAGGTCAATGCCGCCATTCCGTCCAACTTCACCGACGCCAGCGCCTCGCCGGCCCGCATCATCTACGCTTCCTACAACAGCCACCAGGAAGTGCGGACCCAGGGTGCCACGGTGGGCCTCACCTACTATGCGCACAAGGCCTTCAACATCGGGGGTAACTACTCGCTCAACGTGCTGGACCGCAGCAACCTGCCCAGCAACTTCCGCACGTACTTCAACACGCCCAAGCACAAGTACAACCTCAACGTGGGCGGTATCGTGCTCAAGAACCTGAGCTACTCGGTGAACTACCGCTGGGCCCAGGGCCACCGCCAGGAGTTGCCCTTCGCTTCGGGTAACGTTCGTGACTACAGCTCCACGGATGCCTACCTGGGCTACACCGTGCCCAAGCTGGCCACAACCCTGCAGGCTGGTGTCTCGAACCTGTTCGATGCCAACAACACCCAGATTATCGGGGGCCCGCAAATTGGCCGCCTGGCCTTCCTGGGCGTGCTGGTCAACGTGAAGTAAGGCGACAACGCCACTTCGGTAAGCTCCCGCAAAAAAACGGCCCGCGTCAGACTGACGCGGGCCGTTTTTTTTGGCGTTAGTGGGGGCAGGGCTTAAATGTCGCCGCCGCTACCGTCGCAGGCGCCTTTGGTGTAGGTCGTTACGCCGGCTTTACCGGCGTAGCAGGCGTTGGGGTAAGTCACGCCGTTGGCGCAGACTGGGGCGTACACGTCCAGACACTGGTAGTCGTCGCCCTTGGCGTTGGCGCCGGCCTGCGTGGTGGTGGGGGCTGCCGGGGCGGCAGTTTCTTTGGAGCAAGCGGTGCCGGCAAACAGGAGCAGGGCGAAAACGGCTAATTTTTTCATGATACGTGAGAGGAAATAAATGAGTTGATGGGGCAATTATAAGGAAAGTTGAATATAGAATCCTAGGTCATAGTTGCTCTAATTGTGACATGCCGCCGGGGCTAGTTCAGGGGCAGCAGCGGGGGCTCGGTGGGGGCCGGTGCTTCGGCACTGCCCAGCCGACTGTCGCGGGTGTTCTTTTGCACGGCAATGGCGGCAAACAGGCTCAGCATAAAGGACATGGCGTAGAAGCCTTTTTCGCTGAGCGTGAGCGTGGCGTTCCACAAGCCCACGGTGAGCAGGAGCACGGCCGAGAGGGTGGCAAACCAGCACAGGCCGTAGTAGATGTTGGTGATGGGAATGCCCTCTAGCTGGTCACGCACGGTTTTTTGCAGCGACACGGCGGCAAACAGTCCGTAGAGCAGGATGGTGAAGTAGTAGCCTTTCTCGTTGAGCGGCATCGTAGCGTTCCACAGGCCTACGTTGTAGGCTACCATACCGGCCAGCAAGGCCATCCAGGAGGCGCCGATAAAGGCATTGGAGGGTTTGGGATTCATTGCAAAAAGGGGAGAATGGGTAGAAGAATAAGAAGGGTGATTGGCCAAACAAGGTGGTCAAACCTACTCATAAGTTTGCTGCCGCAGTAGAGAGTGGAGCAGGATTATCGGGGATAATTAGAGTTTTTAAACGGGAGGCAAGGCGGCCGGTTTTATTGTCAGAATTTATCGAAAACCGTCTTTTTGCCTTTAAACAGGCTGTTATTAACGACAAAAGTCCGCTGGAGGCGACGCTCCAACGGACTTTTGATACATAGAAAATGGCTGTTATTGAGCGGTGCTCGGGGCCGGGCGGTGGGCTAGCGTTTGCCCCCGCGGCTGGTAGTGCGGCTGCTGCCGCGGCTGCCGGCGTTGCCTTTGGGAGTCCGGTTCAGGGTCTTGGCGGCGGGTTGGCGCTTGGCGCCCGGGCCGCTGGGGCGGCCGGCGGCCTTGAAGGGCTTGTCGCCGTCGAAGGCGGGCTTGCCGTTGGCCAGCTTGCGCACGGGCTTGGCGCCGCCGGTGGCGGGGCGGCCGGGGCGGGAGGCGGCTCCGGCGGGTTTGCGGCCGGGCTTCGCGGGCTTGGGGGCGTCGCCGTCGAAGTCTTCGCTGAAGCGGGCGGGGCGGGTGCTCCACTTGGTGGCGGGGGAGCCGACGCGCTTCTTGGGCAGGGAGGCTTCCTTGGTGCCCGACGACTTGGCGGTCATTTCCAGGATGCCGGCCAGCTCCTTATCGGTGAGCTCGCGCCAGTCGCCGACGCCGAGGCCCTTGATGCTGATGTTCATCACGCGGATGCGTTCGAGCTGGACGACTTCGTAGCCGAAATGCTCGCACATGCGGCGGATCTGGCGGTTCATGCCCTGGATGAGGGTGATGCGGAAGATGTAGTTGGTTTCCTTCTGGACCTCGCACTTCTGGGTCATGATGCCCATGATGGGGACGCCGTTGCGCATGCCCTCGATGAACTCGTCGCGGATGGGCTTATCGACCATGACGATGTACTCCTTCTCGTGGCGGTTGCCGGCGCGCAGGATTTTGTTGACGATGTCGCCGTTAGAGGTCAGCAGGATCAGGCCCTGGGAGTCTTTGTCGAGGCGGCCGATGGGGAAGATCCGCTCACTGTGCTTGATGTAGCGGATGATGTTGTCCTTGACGCTGGTTTCGGTGGTGCTGGTGATGCCCGGGGGCTTGTTGAAGGCAATGTAGATGGCGTCTTCGGGGGCGCGGGGCTCGATGAGGTTGCCGTTGACGATGACCTTGTCCTTGCTGCTGACCTGGGTGCCGATGGTGGCGCGCTTGCCGTTGACGAAGACGGTGCCCTGCTCGATGAATCGGTCGGCCTCGCGGCGGGAGCAGACGCCGCTTTCACTGATGTATTTGTTGAGGCGGGTGGTATCGGAACTGGGCATAGGGCAAACGGCAGCAAAAAGGGTGAAACGCGGGCCGAGGCGGCAGGCGGGCCTGCAAGTTACGCAGAACCGGGCTGGCAGGTGGCGCGGGGGTAGGGAATTAGGTCAGGGGTGTTTGGCCGCGGGGCGGACGGGTTTGGCCTGGGGGCGGAGGGGTTTTGTGTTCGGCCGAGCGGGTTTTGCCTGGGGGCGGAGGGGTTTCGTGCTTGGGCGGAGGTGTTTTGGCGTAGGGCGGACGTGTTTTGCAAAAGGGCGGGAGTGTTTTGGCTTGGGGCGGAAGGCTTACAGGGCCTGCAAATAGGTGTCGACGGCGGCGGCGAGGGCGGGGGGCAGGTCGGTGGGGGGGCACACGAGCAGGGCTTCGTCGTCGGCGGGGCTGGCGGCGGGCTGGAAGGTGGCCTCGCGCAGACTGAAGCGCAGCTGGCCCTGGGCAAACTGCCGCTCCTCGGCTTCGGGCTGGGAGTTCATCGCGACGAAATCGAGCTTGGTGAGGGCCTGGGAGGCTTTATCGAAGAGCAGCCAGGCGTAGACTTTGCCGCGGTCGGGCTCGTCGGGCAGGTCGAGGCGCTTGATTTCGATGATGCTGGTGGTGGCGTTGTCGAGGAAAAAGAGGAGGCGGTAGGGAATGGGCATGAGGTAGGGGAAATGTGGGGATGGCTCCGCGCGTGACACCCGTTGACCAAGCCGAGCGGCGGAGCTGTAATTAATACGACTGTTTTCTCTAACAAGCCTGGGCTATTATCGGGGAGGGCCGGTGAGAAAAAAAGGAGCAGCGTTAAGAAAAGATGGAATTCATCAATAAGTTTAATTAAATGTATTTTAGATTATAGATCTGAATTTATTATTATTTAGTAACCTGTATTACTAGGAATTGATTGGCTATTAGTGAATATTGTGAGGCTTCTGCAGAGCATTATTCTACGCTGTCCGACCGCTACCTATTGCAATTAAAGGCCTGTGCTTTGACACGAGGTTTGTGTGGGTTTTATTCACTGATCCAGCACTTCGCATTCCAGAATACAGATCTACCTCGGCATAGATTTTCTATGGCGAAAATACGCGTGTACTTGTTCATTTAACTTTTCCCTTACTCAGATGAAGTCAAATATCAAATACGTACTGCTGGCGTTGAGCTTGGCGAGTTGCGAAAAAGTAAACATGGACCCTGCTTCGCCTGCGGCTGGTGCCTCTGCGCCGTCGGCAACGGCGAAAGACATTAATGCTGCGATTGAAGAAGGAGTTTCCGTTCAGAATGGTCGCCTGGTCTTCTCGACTGAGGATCAGTTTGTTACTACCATGAAGCAACTGCAGGAGTACGCGGGGGCCAAGCTTACTGAGTGGGATGCGCAGAATGGTATCACCTCGCTTAATGAATACTATGCTGAGCTTAACGCCGAGGAGCGCGAAGACGGAACGGTCGATTTTCTAATTTCCCAGGAAAAATTGCTAGGCGTACCCGACGAGAAATTTGCTAGTATTCTCAATACGGATGGCGTTTTTCAGGTGGGTGATGAAATTCATAAGATAAATCAGCATGAGGAATTAATTTTTCCCGCTGAACGGGAGGATATTCTCCTCAAAGGAAATTGGGATGACCCAGACATTAAGCATTTCCCAATCGACTATAAATACGTGGCTGAAGATGGCGGGGGCAAAGACGTTGGCGGTAAAATTGCCAAGCAGCAAGGCCAGACCATAACAGCCCAGCGCACGGGGAATTTTTACGGCTGGTATGAGCAGCACCAGTATACGGATGTCAACGGTCGGACATTACCTAAAACCTGGAATGATCGGGATACCCGTCTGGTGGCCGTGCAGTGGAACGTAACGTATTACTTCTACGCCTCCCACGGGGTGCGGACCAAATATGAGTACAAATCCCGGTTTGCTGGGTGGTTGTGGAATGACGCCTCCAATCTGGCGGTCGACGGAACGTCTTCGGTCCGGCGGAGCGGTTCTCCGGCTTTTACCGTCGGAGGAAGCTCAAGTGATACCAACTCTTCCAGTACCAGCAGTAACTTGGTGTGGATAGGAGGTCGTGGGGTAAGCATTTCGATAGTGTCCAGTGTGTCTCATCACAGCACTATCTACAAAGGGGCCACTGCTCGTTTGACGCTGTAATCCACGCAGCCCCGAGTACTACTTCCTACTACGAAAGCCCCCTTCTTCGCGCGGAGAAGGGGGCTTTTTGCGGGTTTCGAACTCCGGCATTTCGCGGAAATGTCTAATCTACAGCACCACTTTCTTCTCGCCCTGGGCAAGTCCGGTTAGTTGCTGCCGAACCTGCTGAAATACATGTACCAGTTCCATTCCCAGGTTTGGCCCTTATCGGCCGAAAAAGCCTGGCTCCAGACGGGGTTTTCTTTGTCGCGGGCATCCCAGCGGAAGACCACCACGACGTCTTTGTCATTGAAGGTGTCTTGGGTGAAAAAGTGGGCCACACCCTGGTCAAAAGAGCCGACGACGGGCGGGTCGAGTTTGCCGGCGTTGCTGTCGGCCCAGTAAATGCTCCACAACCGGGTTTTGGGGTTGAAAAGCCTGACCGACATTCCTTCAAAGGGCACCCCGTCGAAGGTCGCCAGGTAGTTGTCGATATTGCCGAGACCCTGCAGTACCCGGTACATTTCCTGGGTAGAATCGAATTCCAACCACTCGGTGCAGTTTTCGAGTTTGGCTTTCAGCTTCCGGTTGCGGAGTTGCCATTTGCCTTCGTAGAAATCAAAATCGTGTTTGGAGGAAGAGGCTGAGGCCGTAATGAGCAACTCACCGGTGGCAGCATCAAAAAGTACGGGAGGAATGGGCAGCTCGTCTTGGCTGGGCATGCTATCAGGCTGGGAAAAGAGGTGAATGAAAAACTATTACAATCGGAGAAGGGAAATAATGGCCGGAGCAAACTGCCCCTACAGCGCCACCTTTTTCTCGCCTTGGTCCACGCCGAGGATCCACTTGGTGAGGCCGCGCATGTAGGTTTGCTGGTCGTCGTACATGCTCATGTGGCTGCCTTCGGGGCATATCAGGGCGGTGCCGTTCTGCACTTTCTGGGCCACCATGCGCATATGCTCGGGGTCCATGGTGTCGTGGTTGCCGCCGATGCTGAGCACGGGCACCGCAAGCTGGGGCAGGTCGGGCACCCGGTCCCAGTTCAGGAGCTTGCCGGAGGCGCCAAACTCGCTGGGTCCCTGCATGGTGACGTAGAGCGACTGGTTGGATTTGCCCAGGGAGCGGGTCATGGGCTCGGGCAGCTGGGGCAGGCGGCAGAGGTGCTCGTTGTAGAAATTGGCTTCCAGCAGCTGCATGTAGCGCGGGTTCTGGAAGTCCTTTTTGGCCTCAATGGCGCGGATTTCGGCCAGCACGGCGGGCTTGAGCTGGGGCGCCAGGACTTCGTCGGCGTACTTGTTGTAGGCCGGGATGCTCATCATCATGTTGGAAATGATGAGGCCCTTGAGGTGTTGCTGGTACTTGAGGGCGTACTCGGCGGCCAGGATACCGCCCCAGCTGTGGCCCAGCAGGTAGAAGTTGTCCTTATCAAGCTTCAGGGCCTGGCGCACCTGCTCGACTTCCTCCACGTAGCGGGGCAGGCTCCACATGCTGGTGTCGCGGGGGTTGTCGGAGAGGCCGCAGCCGAGCTGGTCGTAGTAGATAAACTCGATGCCATCCTGGGGCAGGAAGCTTTCCAGGCACTCAAAGTACTCGTGGGTGGCGCCGGGCCCGCCGTTGAGCAGCAGCACTTTGATGCGGGGGTTGTGGCCGAAGCGCTTGGTCCAGATGTTGAACTTGCCCTTGGGGGTGGTGATGGGAATAACCTGAACGCCGCCGGTTTGCACGCCTTGTGCCTGGCGCTGAAAATAGGAGGCCAGGGTAGGGGCCGCGCCGGAATTGGGAGCGGCGGCCGGGTCTTGGGGGGCTTGTTGGGAACAGGCCGCGGCGGCGAGGCCGGCCAGGAGCAGGGCGGCCGCGCGAAAGGATGGGTAGGGCATGGCGGGAAAAGGCAGGAGGTGAAAAGGCTGGTTGGCTAAACGTAGCCATAATTACTGCCCCGGCCAAAAGCCACCGGGTCGGTGTAGAGCGAAGTCTTTCAGAACGTCACGCTGAGCGTAGCCGAAGCTTCTCTACCGCTTCGTGGCAGAGGCAACAAAATAGCATTGCGGGAGAGATGCTTCGGCTACGCTCAGCATGACATATGCCATTGCCCGCAAGATGTCTCGCTTCGCTCGACATGACGGTCTTTGCTCAGCATGGCACGTTCTAGCAGGCGGGTTCGGACGGGAGGGGTACCACGGTGGGCACGGGGGCGTCGGTGAAGAAGCCGCCGACTTCCTGGACCTGTCCGGCGGGTAGGTCGCCGAGGTGGATGGCGCCGATGCGGACCCGGACCAGGCGCAGGGTAGGGAAGCCCACGGCGGCCGTCATCTTGCGCACCTGCCGGAACTTGCCCTCGGTGACGATAATGGACACCCAGCTGGTGGGCCCGTGCCGGTCGTCGCGGATTTTGCGGCCCCGGGCGCCGAGGTTGGGAGCGGTTTCGAGGCGGAAGGCCCGGCAGGGCAGGGTCTGGTACTTGTCGCCGTGCAGCCCGATTTCGACGCCCTGCTGGAGCTGGCGCACGGCTTCATCGGTAATGAGGCCGTCGACCTGGGCGTAGTATTCTTTCTCCACCGACTTGGCCCGGATTCGCTCACTGACTTTGCCGTCGGTGGTAAGCAGCAGCAGGCCCTCACTGGCTTCGTCGAGGCGGCCGATGGACATAGTACCGGCGGGGAAATCGTGGAGCAAGCCCAGCAGCTTCTTCTTTTTCAGCTCGCACACAAACTGGCTCATGTAGCCAAAGGGTTTGTGGACGATGAAGTGGCGGTGGGTGACTGCTAGTTCTTCGGGGTCGGTCATTTTACTTCGTTCTGTCGTGCGCCTCACCCACCGGCCCCGCAAATGCTTGATGCGCATTATCCGAAAGAGGAGAGGAGAACCTGACGACTAGTATTGTTTACTCGCGACTAGTGTGGGGGGCGAATTATAAAGTGCGCGCTACTGGCTTACGGGGTGCTTACTTTTCCTCGGCCAGCCACTGCATGGCCTGGTACTGACCCGGGCCCACGAAGAGGCTGAGCACGTCGTCGACCAGCTTGAGGCCGTTGGCGCTGTTGGTGAAGAAGACCAGGGTTTCCTGGGTTTGGGGAAAGGTCATGAAGAAGCCGCGGAAGTCGCCGTTGTTGCCCCAGTGCCACTGGGCGGGGCCGTGGCTGGTGGAAGCCAGGCCCAGGCCCCAGGCCCAGCTGATGTTGGCGGCGGTGGCCGTGGGGGGCGTGGTGCACCGGGTGGCGGGGTTGGCAGCGGTGGTCAGCAGCCGGGCCGTGGCCGGCTTGAGGCCCTGTCCGCGCAGCAGGGCTCGGGCGAAGCGGCTGTAGTTGGCGGCGGTGGTGAGCAGGCTGAAGCCACCGTTGGGCTCCGCGAAGCGCTTGACTTCGGTGGGCTTGCCGGCCTCGTCGTGGCCGAAGGCGGCGTTTTGGTCGAAGCGGGCTTGCCAGGTGAAGGAGCTGTGCTTCATTTTCAGCGGCCCGAATACTTCCTGCTGGGCCAGCTGGTCGAGGGTTTTACCGGTGATATGCTCCAGGGTGCGCTGCAGCCAGACGTAGCCCTCGCCGGAGTAGCTCCAGCAGCTGTCGGGCGCAAATTTCAAAGTCAGCTTGGAGGTTTTCCAGGAGTCAGCCAGGGGATATTCGGCCCAGAGAGGCAGGCCGCTGGTGTGGCCCAGCACCATGCGGGCGGTGATGCGGCCGGCCCGGGGCTCGGCTTGCAGGCGGGGGTAGGGGGCATAGGTCAGCAGGGGCTTATCCAGGTCGAAGCGGCCCTGGTCGTGCAGGCGCAGGGCGGTGTAGGCCAGCACCACTTTGCCCAGGGAAGCGGCCTGCATAGTGGTGGTGGCATCCATCGGCTGGGCGGTGCTGGCCTGGCGCAGCCCCAGGCTGTACTGCTTGGTTTCGCCCTTTTTGGTGTAGACCAGCTGCAGGCCGGGCACGTTTTCGCGCTTGAGTAGGGCTTCCAGCTCGGCTTGCTGGGCCGTGGCAACGAGAGAGCAGAGCAACAGGGCCAGCGTCAGGAGGTGTTTCATAAGCAGCCGTAAGGGCCCGGAGAAATAAGGATAATCGAAAGACAATATTAGGGGATGCTGAGCCAAAGCGCCTGGCCAAACAGCAGCACTTCGGCCACACGCTGCACCAGGCCGCGCCCGGGGAAGCCCGGCAGCGAAAGAGCCAGCAGGCAGCCGATAAGCAAGCCGAGCTGCGTGTTGGCCGGCACCACGTTCTGCAACAGCAGCGCGCCTTGGGCCTGATGCAGGAAGAAAATACCGCCAATATATTCCACTGCCCCGCCCAGATTGTGCACCGCCTGCTTGGCTGAGCCGCTGGAGGGTGAGCCCACGTCGCAGGGAAACACAGCCGCCACCACGTACCCGATGCCCAGGCATAGCAGCAAGCCGCGCAACGCGGGAGTATGGGCCAGTAAGGCGCCCAGCAGCAGGCCTGCGCCCACCTGGAAAAACAGTCCCCAGCTTACGGCCCGGCGGTTTGGGGCGCCATCTTCGCCCAGCTCACTGATGGTGTGGCGCAGATGGGAATAGCCGGGCCGCCGGAAGCCGAAGTACCCGATGCCCAGCACCAGGTACGCGGTTAGTGCCGTTAGAAGGAGGAAGAGCATCGGTTGAGCAGAACTACAGGTCAGAAGCGCTGCAAATAGGCTCAGGCAAGGACTAAAACCAAGCGCGGGCCACCCCAAATGGAGCGGCCCGCGCTTCGAAAAATTCTTCCGGGGCGAAAAGCTTAGCCCAGCGTATGGTACACGGCCTGCACGTCGTCGTCCTCTTCGAACTTCTCAATCAGGTTCATCACCTCTTCCAGCTGCTCGCCTTCCAGGGTCACGGTCGTGTTGGGGATGCGCTGCAGGTTGGCCGATACCACGTTCAGGCCCTTTTCTTCCAGGGCTTTCTGCATCTGGCCGAAGTCGGTAAAGGCAGTTTCCACCACGATGAAGTCCTTCACCGTGCCGTGCTCGTCTTCTTCCTGGTCGGCGTACACGTCTTCGGCGCCGGCGTCGATGAGCTCCAATTCCAGCTCGTCGAGGTCGAGGCCCTCGGCGGCGAGGCGGAACACGCCCTTGCGGGTGAAGGTGTAGTCGGAGGAGCCGGCCGTGCCCAGGGCGCCGTTGCCGCGGTTGAAGTACATGCGCACGTTGGCCACGGTGCGGGTGGGGTTGTCGGTAGCGGTTTCGATGACCACGGCCACGCCGTGGGGCGCGTAGCCCTCGTACACCACTTCCTGGTAGTCTTTTTCCTCCTTGCTGCTGGCCCGCTTGATGGCGGCTTCCACGCGGTCCTTGGGCATGTTCACGCCCTTGGCGTTCTGCATGGCCGTGCGCAGGCGGGAGTTGGTATCCGGGTTAGGACCACTTTCCTTCACGGCCATTACGATTTCCCGGCCGATGCGGGTAAAGTCCTTGGACATCTTGTCCCAGCGCTTCATCTTCCGGCCTTTGCGGAATTCAAATGCTCTTCCCATCTATGTGAACTTGTGAAATGGTGAAATTGTGAGTTGTTGAGCTGGGTGGGTAGCCCAGAAAGGAGCCGCAAGTTAGCAGTTGAAGGTTGTTTGTTGATAGTTGATTGTTATTGATTGTTGTCAGGATCAAACCCGCCGACTTAACAATCAACAACCAACAATCAACAACGACGCTAATCCGCCCGCAGGGTGTAGATGCCCTTGTTGCCGGTGGGGTAGCCGATGAGCATCAGCGTCAGGGTGCGGGCTTTGGGCTGAAACTTGAACGAGCCCTGGTCCACGCGGGGCTGGCCCTTGGAGTCGGTGTAGCTGAAGGTGATTTGGTCGCCGGAGAAGGTGAAGCGGCCGTCCTGGCTGAAGTTCATCACTCCGCCGTTGCCCGAGAGCTGCAGGCGCTTCTGGTAGGTGCCGTCGGGGTGCAGGGTCAGCGTGCCGCCCACGCCCTTGGCTTCCATGGGCTTGGCGCTGGTTTCCTGGTCCACAATGGCGTAGGAGAGGTAGGTGTAGGACGTGAAAAACGAGGCGCCGAGCACGGGAGCCTTGGCCGCGGCCGGAGTGGGCGTGGGCTGCTGGGCCTGGGCCGCGGGGCCGCTGAGCAAGAGCAGGGCAGTGGTGCCGAGCACCAGAAAACGAGTAAACATAGGGCAAGATACAACGGAAGGTGGGGCCGCGCCAGGTCGGCAGGTCGGGCCCGAATGCAAAGATCAAGCTACATTTCGGCGTTTTCCACCCCATTGCCCACCCCACTTGCCCGCCGCCATGCCCCCGTTTCTGCGCGAACTAATCCGCCCCGCCGCCGAGCTACCCGAAGCCGATGTCTGCCTGGTCGGCCTGCCCCTCGACTTTGGCACCGTGCTGGAAGGCGGCCGGGCCGGGGCCGTCCACGCCCCTGACGCCATGCGGCGGGAGCTGCGCCGCTACCACAAAACCTACAACCTGGAGCACGACGTGGACCTTTCGGGCCTGCGCATCGCCGACGCCGGCAACCTGAGCCTGCAGGACCCCGACCACGCCCGCAACCACGCCACCATTCGGCAGCGCCTAAGTGAGCTGCTTACTCAGTACCCGCGCGTGGTGGTGCTGGGCGGCTCCCACGACGGCACCTACAGCACCGTGCGCGGCCTGTTTGACGCCACTGGCGGCCAGCCCGTGGGCGGCATCAACCTCGACGCCCACGCCGACGTGAAAGACAAGCCCGAGATTATCAGCAGTGGGACACCGTTTGGCAAGCTGCTGCGGGAAAACGTGTTGGCCGGAACGCGCTTCACCGAGCTCGGACTGCACTCCAACCTTAATACGAAAGAGGATATCGACTTTCTGCACCAGCAGCAGGCCACCATCGTGCCCCTGGCCCACGTGCAGCAGGATGGGTTGCCGCTGTTTATGGAACGGGCCCTGCACCGGGCCACCGCCCAGGGCCCGGCCTTCGTCAGCTTCGACATCGACGGGTGCGCCGAAGCCTTTGCCCCGGCCGTGTCGGCACCCAGCGCCGATGGGTTTACGCCCCGGCAGGCCGTGGAAGCCGCGTTTCTGGCCGGCCGCCACCCGGCGGTGCGCTTGTTTGAAGTAGTGGAGCTGAACCCGATTTTCGACCGGGACAACCAGACGGCCCGCCTGGCCGCTACCATCATCACCGCGTTTTTGACCGGCGTGGCGAAGCAGTAGTTGTTAGTTTTTAGTTGTTGGTTGTCAGTGACTTAGCTATGTGGTGGGAAAGAAGTACGAAATAATTCGTGTTTAAATACGAAATATTTCGTTGGTTGCGCAGCGGTTGGCTTCCCGGCCCCGTCTCTTCAAAAACCAACTTCCCACTTCCCTTCCGCACCATGAAAAAGCTGCTACCCCTTCTCTGGCTCTGCGCTGCCTCGCTAACGGCCACCGCCCAAACGGCACCCACGTTCACCTCGACCTGCGACGAGGGCAAATACTACCAGAGCGGGCAGGAGCGCTACTGCGAAACCCGCGACCTGGTGGTGGCCGCTCCTGCGTCGGGGCCGCTGGTGGTGGACGGCATGCGCAACGGCAGCATCAGCGTGAAAAGCTGGGCCGGCAAGGACGTGCGGGTGCGGGCCCGGGTGCAGGCCTGGGGCACCGATGCCGCCGCGGCCAAAGCCCAGGCGGCCACCGTGCAGGTCGGAGCCGCCGCCAACAAACTGCAGGCCACCAGCACCACCACGGAAGAAGAGCAGCACTGGGCCGTGAGCTACGAGATATTCGTGCCCGAAAAGCTGGCCCTCGACCTGAAAACCCACAACGGCAGCATCAGCCTGCTGAACGTGCGCGGCCCGGTGACCTTCGAGGCCCAGAACGGCTCGGTAACGGTCAGCGGCTCGGGCGGCGACGTGAAGGGCCGCACCCAGAACGGCTCGTTGAACATCACTTTGGCCGGCAAAAAGTGGGAGGGCAAAGGCCTCGACCTGACTACCCAGAACGGGTCCATCCGCTGGAAGCTGCCGGCCGACTACTCGGCCCAATTCATCAGCCGCACCGTCAACGGCAAAGTGGATACCGACTTCGGCAACTCCGTGTCGGGCAAAATCGGGCGCGACATTGCCGTGAACCTGGGCAAGGG
This sequence comes from Hymenobacter chitinivorans DSM 11115, assembly GCF_002797555.1. Classification (NCBI taxonomy): domain Bacteria; kingdom Pseudomonadati; phylum Bacteroidota; class Cytophagia; order Cytophagales; family Hymenobacteraceae; genus Hymenobacter; species Hymenobacter chitinivorans. The sequence continues at coordinate 1,525,131 of NZ_PGFA01000001.1, forward strand.
CGGGGCCCCGGTAAAGGCCGTGACGACCAACGGCGGCATCACTGTGCGCCGCGCCGAGTAAGCCCATTTTTTCCGGCCCGCCAGGCAACGCATGGTCCGGCCCTTGCTTCTACCAATTTACCCGTCGGCCCAGCGCGGCCGGCCTCGTCCCGACAGTTCACCTCTACTTCCTTTTTGCGCTATGAAAACATTCTCTGCCGCCCTGCTGCTGGCCCTGGCATCCGTCTCCGCCAAGGCCCAAACCGCCCCGGCCTTCACCTCGACCTGCACCGAGGGCAACACCTACAATAACAACAGCAGCACCAAGCGCTACTGCGAAACCCGCGACCTGACCCTGGCCAGCCCCGGCGCCCAAACCCTGACCATCGACGGGGAAGCCAACGGTGGCATCACGGTGAAGGGCTACGACGGCAACCAGGTGCTGGTGCGCGCCAAGGTCAGCACCTGGAGCAAAACCGACGCCGACGCCGCGCAGCTGGCCAAGAGAGTCGCGGTGAAGTCGGGCGGCAACACCCTGCGCGCCGAAGGCCCCAGCCAGGCCGAGCAAGGCTGGGCAGTAAGCTACGAGGTGTTTGTGCCCCGCAAAACGGCTCTGGCCCTGAAAACCGTCAACGGCGGCATCAGCCTGAAAGACCTGGACTCCAGCGTCAAGTTTGACGCCGTCAACGGGGGCGTCTCGCTCAGCAACGTGAGCGGGCAGGTGAAGGGCCACACCGTGAATGGCGGCCTCCACATCAAGCTGGCCGGCACGAAGTGGGTAGGCGAGGGCCTCGACGTGGAAACCACCAACGGCGGCATCACCTGGGACGTGCCCAAGAACTACTCGGCCAAGCTGTTTACCAGCACCTCCATGGGCTCCATCAAAGCCGATAATCTGCCCGTGAGCAAGTCGGGCTTCATGCACAAGGAAATTGCGGCCAACCTTGGCCAGGGTGGGGCCCCGGTGCGGGCCGTTACGGTCAACGGTGGCATCAAGGTCAACCAGGAATAGTACCGTAACGCCCGGCTAAAAAGCGGCGCTGGATTCGGCTGGCGCCGCTTTTTACGTTAAAGAGCACCAAATCAGCTCGGCCGGCAACTATTCCGGGCCATTTCGGCTTGTGGGCAAACCGGCCGCCTCGTGGCCGCTGCCTCTTCCCGCCTTGCCCCGCATGAAAATCCCGTTTCTCGGCCTGCTTCTGAGCTTGGCTGCCTACGCCGCCCCGGCCCAAACCGCTGCGCCCGTCTTCACCACCACCTGCGGCGACGGTACGTTTACTAGTAGCAGCAGTAAGCGCTTCTGCGAAACCCGCGACAAAGCCCTGCCCGCGCCCGCCGAGGGCATTACCATCGACGGCCGGGCCAACGGCGGTATCACCGTGAAGGGCTACGACGGGAAGCAGGTGCTGGTACGGGCCAAGATTCTGGCCTGGGGCAAAACCGACGCCGAGGCCGCGCAGCTGGGCCGCAGCATCACCATCATGGCCAAAGACTACACCCTGCGGGCCGAAAGCTCCCAGCCCGGGGAACTGGGCTGGGCCGTGAGCTACGAAGTCTTCGTGCCCCGGGCCATGCCCCTGACGTTGCGCACGCTCAACGGCGGCATCAACCTGAGCAACCTACTGGGGCCGGTGACCTTTGAAGCGGCCAACGGCGGCATTTCGCTCGTCAACGTGGGCGGCAGTGTGAAGGGACGCACCGTGAACGGGGGCGTGAAAATTAAGCTGGCCGGCCCGAAGTGGGTAGGCGAGGGGCTCGACGTGGAAACCCAGAACGGCAGCATCACCTGGGACTTGCCCAAAAACTACTCGGCCCGGTTGTTTGCCGCCACCACCGTGGGCACCATCAGCGCCGGCAAGCTGCCCGTGACCAACTCGGCCACCCTGCAGAAAGTGGTAACGGCCACCCTGGGCCAGGGTGGGGCCCCGGTGCGGGCCGTAACGACCAAGGGCAGCATCAAGCTCACCCAGCTCTAAAACCCCGGACCCCAGGCAACAGCAAGGCCGCGCCAGCAGTTGCTGACGCGGCCTTGGTCGTTTTTCGGGCGGCGGTAAACTCCGGATTGGGCGGTTGTCGGGCCGCTTACGGTGGTGCCACGGCTCTGCACCGGCGGCTTAGTCGCCGACGCCGCCTTTGCGCCACTCCGGCCGGCTCGGGCCGGGGCCTACGATGGTGCCGTCTTCCCGCTCACCGTAGCCGGTGCTGTACGAATCGGCGTTTTCGAAGCTGCTGGCGTAGCCGTAGGAGGAATTTTTCTTCCGGCGGCCGGCTTTTTTACCTTTCTTATTCTTGCTCTTGCCCGCCAGCAAAGCGGCGGCGGTAATGGCCAAACCCACGCCGGCCCCGATGACGGCCAGCTTGGCCGGCAGCGTATCGACGGCGGCCGGGGGCACAAACTGCACGCCGGTTTCGTCGGTGCGGGCCGGCTCCTGCACGTAGCGGCCCCGGGTCGGCATCGGGAATTCGCGGGCCAGGGCGCTCAGGCCCTCCGTGGCTTCGGTGCCGCGCATCACCGGGCCGTGGCCGCAACCGATATTCTCGGGCCGTAGCGCCGCCAGCTGCTGCACCGACTCGCGCACCTGCTGCCAGTTGTAGTTGAACGGGGCCCCGGCCACGCTGATGCAGGGCACCTGCAGTAGCAGCGAGGGCACCGACTCGTGGTTGGCCGTGGCAAAAGCGTCGGCGCCGAGCAGAGTCCGGTCCTTTTCCCGGAACAGCGCAATCTGGCCCGGGGCGTGGCCCGGCACGTGGATTACCTGCCAGTCGGGCAAAAAGGGCGGGTCAGTATCATGAGCGGGCAGGGCCTGGACAATGTCGCTGAGCTGAAACGACTGGGGCGGGAAAAACCGCGCCACGAAGGCCAGGGTGCCGCCCCGTTCCACGGTCGGGTCGGCGGGCGGATACACGGCTTTGCCCGTCAGAAACGGCAGCTCCAGGGGGTGGGCCAGCACCGGTACCTTCCAGTGCTCGGCCAGTTCCCGGGCGTTGCCGGCGTGGTCCATGTGGCCGTGGGTGAGCAGGATGGCCTCGGGGTGAGTGCCGGGGTAGAAGAGCTTGTCGGCGGCAGCAATGATATCCTTGGCCGCGCCCGGCAAACCCGTATCGACCAGCACCCACTCGCCCGAGCGGCCGGTTTCCACGAAATACAGATTAACGAAGCGTTGGATCGTGAGCTGGTGCACACCCTGGGCTACTTGTTTCATAAATTCGGGGTAATTGATTGGACGGAAATCAGCAGTACGCATAATCCCGCCCCGAGGATAGGCTTGCCACTATTTTTCCGGCGCCACTTGCCCGGGGCCCGCCGCGCCTCAATCCTTTTAAGCCGTAGGGCCGAAGACAAAAAAAAGCCTCCCGGGATACGAGAGGCTTTTTGCCGAATAGGGTGGGCGGGCTTACAGGCCGCCGGTGGTGCCCCCACCGGTGCTGCCCGTGCCGCCAGCGGTGCTACCACCGCCGGTGCTGCCACCCGCCGTAGAGCCCCCGCCGGTCGAGCCGCCACCCGCCGTGCTACCGCCGCCGGCCGTGGAGCCCCCACCGGTGCTGCCCGTGCCGCCAGCGGTGCTGCCGCCGCCAGTGCTACCCGAGGTGCTGCTGCCCGACATGGTGCCGGTGCCCGTGCCGGCCGTGGTGCCGCCCGCGCCGCCGCTCATCGAGGTGTCGGAGCTCATGTCGTTGGCACCAGCCTCGGAGCCGGCGGCATCCGACGAAGCGCCGGTGCCTTCCGTGCCCGAGCCGCTGGTGGAGCCGCCGCCACCGCCTTCTTGGTTGTTGCCGCCGCCGCAGGAGGCGAAAGTGAGCGAGGCCGCAGCCAGAGCGAAAAACAAGGTCTTTTTCATGATAGAATAAAGGTTTTGGTGAGGTAGAATGGTTGAGTCCGATGCCCCGAAACGAGGTATCGGAAGCTTTATACTCTGATTTGGGACTGGGTAACCCATTTTTATAAAAATATTTTGATAATATATGATTAAGCTCATCTATTGCGTGCTTTGATAAGACTATTCCAATGTTGAGCTTACTGTTGCCGTTATTCTTCAGCTGGTTTGGTCGGGGCTGTATCACCACCGCCGGCCGGCTTAAACCCGGGGCCCAGCCCGAAAAACTACTGCGCCGGGCGGCCAGAATACCGCGGCCTCCCGCGCCGAAAATCCTATATTCGCCGCTCCACCCACCCCGCTAAAACGACTTGCCACCCATGTCCCAGCCTGCTTCCACTACCGCCGCGCCCGAGCTCAACCTCGAAGCCACTTCCGTTTCCGACGCCGCCAACCAGCCCGCCAAGCCCACCCAGCGGCCCATGTACTACGAGTACAAGCCCGAGCAAACGGTGAAAGCCCAGCACGGCCCCGAGCTGCGCTGCAAAACCTGGGAGGCCGAAGCAGCCCTGCGCATGCTCGAAAACAACCTCGACCCGGCCGTTTCCCTCGTGTACGACGAGCTGATTGTGTACGGCGGCGCCGGCCGCGCGGCCCGCAACTGGAAGGAGTACCAGACGATCGTAAAGACGCTCAAGAACCTGGAAGCCGACGAAACCATGCTGGTGCAGAGCGGCAAGGCCGTGGGTGTGCTGCGCACCTGGGCCCACGCCCCGCGGGTGCTCATTGCCAACTCCAACCTCGTGCCCGCCTGGAGCACCCAGGAATACTTCGACGAGCTCGACAAGCTAGGTTTGATGATGTACGGGCAGATGACGGCCGGCTCCTGGATTTACATTGCCACCCAGGGCATTCTGCAGGGTACCTACGAAACCTTTGCCGCGGTGGGGGATAAGCACTTCGGCGGCACCCTGGCCGGCACCGTCACCGTGACGGCGGGCCTGGGGGGCATGAGCGGGGCCCAGCCCCTGGCCGTGACCATGAACGACGGGGTCTGCCTGGTCATCGAGCCCATCGACGCCCGCGTCAAGCAGAAGGTGCAGGAAGGCTACCTCGACGAGCAGGCCCGCGACCTAAGCCACGCCCTGGCGCTGTGCGAGCAGTATAAAGCCGAGCGCAAAGGCTGGAGCATCGGCCTCACCGGCAACGCCGCCACCGTGCTGCCCGAGCTGCTGGCCCAGGGGTACAAAGTTGATATCATCACGGACCAGACCTCGGCCCACGACCTGATGGACTACATCCCGGAGGGCGACATCGACCAGGTGCTGCAGCTGCGCAAAGACCAGCCCGAGGAGTTCAAGCGCCAAGCCCTGCAGTCCATCGTCAAGCATTGCCAGGCCATTATCGACATGCAGGCCGCCGGCAGCGTGGCCCTCGACTATGGCAACAACCTGCGCGGGCAGGCTGAGAAAGGTGGCTTGAACGTGCGCGACGAGAACGGGCAGTTTCTCTACCCCGGCTTCGTGCCCGGCTACATCCGGCCCCTGTTCTGCGAGGGCAAAGGCCCCTTCCGCTGGTGCGCCCTCTCCGGCGACCCCCAGGACATCCTGCGCATCGACCGGGCCCTGCTCGAAACTTTCCCCGACAACAAGATGCTGGCCCGCTGGATTGAAAAGGCCCAGGCCAAGGTGCCCTTCATCGGACTGCCGGCCCGGGTGTGCTGGCTGGGCTACGGCGAGCGGGAAAAGTTCGGCCTGGTGATCAACGACCTGGTGGCCCGGGGGGAGGTTTCGGCCCCCATCGTCATCGGGCGCGACCATCTCGACTGCGGCTCGGTGGCCTCGCCCAACCGCGAAACCGAAGGCATGAAGGACGGCTCCGACGCCGTGGCCGACTGGCCCCTGCTCAATGCCCTGGCCAATACGGCCTCCGGCGCCGACTGGGTGAGCCTGCACAACGGCGGCGGCGTGGGCATCGGCAACAGCACCCACTCCGGCATGGTCATCGTAGCCACCGGCACCCCCGAAAAAGCCGAGCGCCTGCGCCGGGTCCTCACCACCGACCCCGGCATGGGCGTCTTCCGCCACGCGGATGCCGGTTATGAATTGGCCCAGCAGGTAGCCGAGGAGCGCGGAGTGAAGATTCCGGGCCGGGAGTAATTAATTTTGATTTTCAATACTTTCTTTCTAGTAATGCAATTATTCATTCATGAGGTTGGCCGAAAAGGGGCTGCCCGCGACTTTCCTAAAACAATTGAAAAAGAGATTTCAATTGATGATATAAAAAGGTATGCACCCACACATTTAAGAGATGAGATAGTGAGTGAGCTAGAAAAAGCGTTTCCATCTGGCTCATTGCATGCCTGGGGTGTTCCTGAGGGAGCCGCAAGTACTATTCGGCAGTTAGCTATTGGCGATGTGATGCTGCTAATCAGAACAATATCAGAAGATGGAGATATTCCTTATATGTGCAATGTTAGAAGCATATGGAAGGAAAAAATGGAGGATTTGTCAAATGCCTTATGGGGTAGCTATCATTTTCCTTATGTGTTTTTTTGCAGTGTGAATAAAATTGACCTGACATGGACTAAGTTTAAAGAAGATGTGTCCTATGAACCCATCTACCGGCCAGGTGGATATGTTGTGAGAGTAAACAAAAAGCGTTTTAATAAATATGGTGGCGAAGCAACCTATGTAGCAAAGCTTCTAAATTCAAATTCGTTATACTTAACAGCGAAGGGAGAAAAGAAAGTTGAGATTAGCTCTGATACATTAGTAGCAATATATTTTGAAGTAGGAAAAGTCTATCATAGACAGCGCGATATTCATGCTCTTTATGGAGGGCAAGACCAAGGTGGCATGTCCACACCGGCTAGATATCCTGACATATTTCTATTTACAGGAGAGGTTGGGAAAATATATGGTTATAAAGATGGATTTCGCCCCGATGGAGTTTTTTATTACACTGGAGAGGGGCAGAAGGGTGACATGAAAATGTCAAATAGCAATAAAGCATTGCGTGATCATGCCAGTCTTGGTAAAAGAGTACACCTATTTGAGACATCTAAAGAAATAGGGAAAGGATATGCAAGATATATGGGTCAAGCTTTCTGCCTCGGTCATCATAAAGAAGAAAGAGTAGATATAGATGGAAAACTTAGGATGGCTATTGTGTTTGAGCTTGATGTTGATACTTCAGACGAGGAAGAAACTATATTTTCCATGCAAGAGCCGTTCGTGCAATACTCAAGTGTTAGCAAAAAGAGCGGCAAGTTATTAGGTGAATTAAGAAAAAAAGCTGTCGAGAAAGCAAGTAAGGATGCAACTCCACAGCAAAAACGCCAGAATGTATTTGTGCGGTCTAAAGCTATAAAGGATTACGTATTAAAACGCGCTAACGGCGTATGTGAAGGCTGTGGGAATAAAGCGCCTTTTATAACCAAAAAGCAGGAACCGTACCTAGAACCACATCATACAACACGAATTGCAGATGGAGGACCAGATCATCCAGAGCATGTAATAGCGCTTTGTCCTTCTTGTCATCGCCGTGCTCACTATGCTATAGATGCGCAGGAGTACAATCATAAGCTGATCGATAAACTGAAGATCATCGAAGTATAAGTTTACTGCAAACCTGAAATATTCGATTTAAATAAATTTAAGTATAAACTGCACTATTACCAATACCCCCCCAACGCTGCCCGAGGAAACTCCGGCGGCGTTGTTCGTTCTAACGGATAACGGAACCGGCCCAACTTCCCACCGCACGAGCCCAAGCCAACCAAGCCGCGCCCGAAAAAAGCCCCCAAGCCAGCCAGAAGTCTGCCGGAGCCTCCCGAAAACTTCGGAGGTACTGGCAGAGCTCTGGAATACTGTCCGAAGTTTCTTGGCCGGCCCGGCAGAGTTCTGCCGGGCCGACCGGAAAACTTTGGGGGGCCCGGCAGAACTCTGCCGGGGGCTCGGGAAAAGCTGGGAGGGCCCGGCAGAGCTCTGCCGGGCCCTGCGGAAAAGCCGGGAGGCTCCGGCAGACTTCTGGCTGGTCGACCGGAGTTTTTAAATAGGATTTCCAGAATATTATCGGTAGCTAGGGAGAAGTTTAACCTTCACTTACTTACTCTTTTATGTTATCATTGGACAAGGTTTTCGGCGACTGGTTTGCCGACGACGCCATCAGCTTTGTGGAGCTGGAAGCCGGCACCCGGGACCACCTGGAGCGGCTGCGCAAGGGCAACGACAAGGACCGTTTTGCCGACTTGATTACCGCTACCGAAGCGCGCTACGAAGCGTATTTCGGGCAGCGCAGCCAGGGAAGCACTGCCCGCAGCGGCGGCAAGGGCGCCACGCTGACCCAGGCCGCGGCCCGGCAGCAGCTGCTCGACTGGCTGGTGGGTGCCGGCCGCGAGTACGTCAACTACAAGCTCAAGGACAAGGCCCAGCGCCTGCGCTTCTACCCCAGTGGCGCCGATGAGTACCACCAGGCTGACTACCCCGAGTGGCCCGGGCTGCTGGAACGCTACGACAAGGCCCTGGTGGAACTGGGCGGCACGTTCGAGGCCGACTTCAAGACGGTCTACACCCAGTACCGCGACGCGCTGCTGGGGGCCTTCAAGGCCCAGACCGGGCAGAAGAAGGCCCAGGCCGACGCCCGGGTGGGCACCCGCGCCGAGCGGGACCTGCTTACCCGGCAGCTCTCGCGCAATGCCCGGCAGCTGGGCCTCATCTTCGACGAGCAGCCGGGGCAGGCTCTCACGTACTTCGACAAGAAGTTCTTCAACCAGCACCGTCCCGCCCCGGCGGCCACCGAGGCTTAGCCCGGCCCGCTGGGGCCGAATTAGCCCGGCCGTCGTTGCCCCACGCCCCATTCTATCCTAGTTGCAGCTATCCGGCGCCCGGTTTCCAGAGTGGAAGCCGGGCGTTTTTGTTGGCTGAGCTACTGCCGCTTACCGGGCTATGAGGCCTTTCAAAAAAGCAAAATCCGGCCGGCGCTGTTTAACCACCTGCGCCGGCACGTGGCCGGCGCTTGAATCACGCAACCTTTCCCGAGTATGAACATCGGAATCATTGGGGCCGGCCAGATCGGCAGCGCCCTCGCCGTGCGGCTCACCAGCCTTGGCCATCAGGTCTATATTGCCAACTCCCGCGGCCCCGAAACGCTGACGGACGTGGCCCAGAAAACCGGCGCTACCGCCGTTACGGCCCAGCAAGCCGCCCAGCGCGGCACCGACTTACTTGTGGTGACCATTCCGCTGGAGAAAATCCCGGCCCTGCCTAAGGACCTGTTTGCCGGCGTGCCAGCCGACGTGCCCATTATCGATACCAGCAACTATTACCCGCTGCTGCGCGACGGCCACATCCCCGAGCTGGAAACCGGCGACCTGACCGAAAGCGGCTGGGTGCAGCAGCACCTGGGCCGCCCCGTGGTGAAGGTGTTCAACAACATCCTGGCCGCCCACCTCGAACACAACGGCAAGCCCGCCGGCACCCCCGGCCGCATTGCCCTGCCCGTGGCCTCCGACGATGCCGCCGCCAAGCAGAAAGTACTGCAGCTGGTGGAAGAGCTGGGCTTCGACGCCCTCGACGGCGGCACGATGCGCGAGTCGTGGCGGCAGCAGCCCGGCGGCCCCATCTACTGCAACGACCTGCCCGCCGACCAGGTGCAGCAGCATCTGGCCCGCCTCGGCACCGCGCGCACGCCGGAGCAGCACGCCGAGTTTCTGGCCAACCAGGCCCAGCAGGAGCAGGCCATGCAGGCCCAGGGCATCAAGCTGAAGTAGAAGGCGGCCGAATGGCAGCGGTTAACACCCGGCTTACTGCCCGCCGGACGTTCTGCTAGGCAATGAGGCGGATCTGTCATCCTGAGCCCAGCGAAGGACCTTCCTCGCCTCAGTGACCAGCGCCTTTCAATACGAAAAGCCCTTTACTACTTGCGTAGTAAAGGGCTTTTTCCGGTGGTAAGAACAGCAGTGGGCTAGGTGAGGAAGGTCCTTCGCTCTGCGTACGCCAGATGGAGGAGGACAGATAATTACCCGCAGAAAGGCTTCCTAAGCAGCTTCAACTCTGAATTTTTGCTGTCTGCGCTGCTCACCTGCTGCTCAGGGCTGAAACGCCACGCGGCCGCACTGGTCGGTTTGGGGCTTGAACGGGCCGTAGGCCCCGGGGCCGCGCGGGTCGTTTGGAAGTGCCCGGCCCAAAAAAGCAAAACCCGGGCTTTGCTGTTTAACCACCTGCGGCGGCGCAGTGACGCTGCTTGCCTCACCTAACCTTTCCCGACCATGAACATTGGAATCATCGGCGCCGGCCACATCGGCAGCGCCCTCACCGTGCGGCTTACGGGCCTCGGTCATACCGTATACGTGGCTAACTCCCGCGGCCCCGAAACCCTGCAGGAGCTGGCCCAGAAAACCGGCGCGACGCCCGTGACGGCCGAGGAGGCCGCCCAGCGCGGCACCGACCTCATCGTGGTGACCATTCCGCTCAAAAATATTCCTGACCTGCCCCAGGGCCTGCTGGCCAGCGTGCCGGCCGAGGTGCCCGTCATTGATACCAGCAACTACTACCCCATGCTGCGCGACGGCCGGATTCCGGAGCTGGAAACGGGCAGCCTGACCGAGAGTGAGTGGGTGCAGCAGCACCTGGGCCGCCCGGTGGTGAAGGTCTTCAACAACATCTACGCCCACCACATCGTGGAGAAGGGCCAGCCCGCCGGCACGCCCGGCCGCATTGCCCTGCCCGTGGCTAGTGACGATGCCGCCGCCAAGCAAAAGGTAATGGCCCTGGTAGAAGAGCTGGGCTTCGACGCCGTGGACGACGGCACCCTGCACGAGTCGTGGCGGCAGCAGCCCGGCACGCCTTCGTACGGCGCCGACCTGCCGGCCGATAAGCTGCGGGAGAACCTGCAGCGCCTGGGCACCGCGCGCACCGAGGCCCAGCACGAAGAGTTCAAGGCCAACCACGCCCAGCAGGAGCAGGCCATGGCCGCCCAGGGCGTCAAGCTGTAGGAGCCGGCTTGTAGGCTTCGCTACCCACCTACCCAGAACGTCATGCTTCGACGGGCTCCGCAGGGCGGTTGGGGGTGGGGTGCTGGGCAAGATTCAGATCCACTCTTGCTTTGGTATTGAGTGGAGGGTGTACTTCCACTGCTGGCTTAGTGGCAACCCATTACCGCGCCGCCCCGGGAAACCGGGGCGGCGCTTTTCGTTCTATGCAGGGAGGCTAGTAGCCCCGGCGGAGCAGTGGCGCGAATTGCCCACCGGATTATATAGCGGCAATGAGTAGTATTGGGGCTGATTTACTTCGTCACGTCTTATGCGCTTTAGGCTGCTTAGCTACCACTACTGGACGGGCCTGCTGCTGGCCGTTTTTATTCTGGCTCATCTGGGAAATCACCTCGTGGCGCTGTGGAGCGTGCCGGCCCACCTGGCCACGATGCGGGTGCTGCGGGTCGTGTACCGGCACCCGGTGGTAGAAACTGGGCTGCTGCTGGCCGTGGTCATTCAGCTTGGTACGGGCCTGCGCCTATACTGGCGGGGACGCCGGCTGCCGGCGCCACCGGTAGCGGAGCGGGTGCAGCGGTTGTCGGGCCTGTACCTGGTCTTTTTCCTGGTGGTGCACACGGGGGCCGTGCTGACGGGCCGGGCCGGGTTTGGGCTGGATACCAACCTGTATTTTGCCGCTGCGGGCATCAATACCTGGCCGTTCAGCCTGTTTTTTGTGCCGTACTACTTCCTGGCGGTGGTGGCCGTTTTTCTGCACGTGGCCAGCTTACATTACCTGAAAGCCGCTGGCCTCTTCGGTCGGGTCCGGGCCCGGCAGCAGGCCTGGCTTATCGGGGGCGCGGGCGTGGTCGTGGCTGGGCTCATCCTGTTTGCCATGACCAACCATCTGCGCGGCTTACCCATCCCGCCCCGCTACCGGCAGGCCCTGGGCGGTTAAGCCCTCCCGCCCCGCCGGAACCGGCCCGTCATTGCCTGGTCTGCCCCGCGAATCGGCCGAAAGTCAATTCCGCCCGGCATATTTCCGGTAAGTACCGCCCGCCTTCCGTAGCTTTAGCCCGCCCCGCCGGCCGCCGCCGGGGCGTGTACCTTACTTAGCCCTTGCTGCTATGAAACCCGAACTCCAGGCCTTGCCTCTCATCGATAACAGCGGCAGCCACCGCTTCGAGCTGACCGTGAACTACGCCACCGCCTTCATGGAATACGGCAACCGGGAAGGGGCCCTGGCGTTGTTTCACACCGAGGTGCCGGGCCAGCTGGAAGGGCAGGGGGTGGGCACGGCCCTGGTGGAGAAGGTGCTGGCCGAAGTGGAGCGCCGGCAGCAGCAGCTGATTCCCCTGTGCCCGTTTGTGACCAGCTACCTGAAGCGCCACCCCGAATGGCAGCGGCTGGTGGCCCCGGCCTACCAGCGCTGGTTTCAACCCCCGGCGGAGGCGTAGTACGGGCGGTGGGCCGCCGGCAATGCCCGGCGGGGTTGCCGCGTTAGGCATTTCTCTTTCACTGGCTAACGCCGTCTGATTATGCGTAGCGCTGTACTCGTGTCTCTACTGCTCGTGGCCGGCGCCGCCCGGGCCCAAACCGACTGCGCCAAGCCCGTGGTGCAGCTGCTGCGCAACAACCAGCCCCTGGCAGGCCCGGCCAGCGCCTTGCCGGCCGCCGCCACGCTGCGGGTGGGGCCCGGGGCCGGCTGCCCGGCCCAGGACTACCGGTTTCGCCACGCCCAGCTCACCCTGGTGCGCCACGGCCGGCCGGTGCTGCCCATCCTGCTCGTCGAAAAGCCCCAGGTAGACCTGCGGCCCCTGCTGAGCTCCTACCAGACCGGTGACCAGCTGCAAATCTTTATTCCCTACCAGGATGTGGCCCTGGTGGGGCCCAACGGCACGCTCACTCCGTTGCTACCCGCCCGGGATGCCCGCCGTCAGCCCGGCCAGCTCGACCTGCGCACCGCTGAATCCAAGGGCCTCAGCTTTGCTTTGCCCCTGGCCAAGCCCTGAGCCGGCCGGATTTGGGGCCTATTCGCTACCTGTTTGCGCTTATGAAAAACCGTTTCCCGACCCGCACCGCCGCTATTGCGCTGTTTGTTATCCTGAGCCTGATGGTGCTCTTTCACCTGCTGGTCCTGACCGGCCTGGTGCCCTACGGCAGCGTGTGGGGTGGGCGCCTGCGCAGCTACGGCCAAATGGTCCGATTCGAAGCCGTTGCCATTAGCGTAAATCTGCTGCTGCTGGCCGTGGTGCGCGCAGCGGCGGGTGGGTGGGGGCGGCGGGTGCCCCGGCTCCTGCTCCGGGCGGCGCTCTGGCTGATGACGGGCCTTTTTCTGCTCAACACCGTGGGCAACCTGCTGGCCCACACCACGCTGGAACGCCTGGTTTTTACGCCCCTGACGCTGCTGCTGGCCCTCTGTAGCCTGCGGTTGGCCCTTGGTTCGCCGGCGGCCGCCCCGGCCCCCGATTCCCGCCTGTAGCCCCCTTTTCCTACCTGCTTCCTGCCGCCTTATGCCGTTCGTTGCGCTTCTATTGCTGCTGCTGTTGAGTGCCTGCGCGGCGCCCGAGCGGGAGCCAGCCGTGCCAGCCGGGTTTGTGGCCCGCACCGTTGCCTTTGCCCCGGAGCCTAAGTTTGTTTCGCCCCCGGGGGCCATCAGCCTGCACGTGCCCGCCCGCTACGATACGCTGCTTACCTGGGTCGACCAGGCCGACACACCCGGCGGCGACCAGTGCAAATACCGGTTTGTAGCGGCCCGTGGGTGCTTGCTGCAGGAAAGCGGCTTCTACCGGCGCGGCACCGTGTGCCAGGGCCCCCTCGACCGGCTGACCATCATTACCCAGGCCACCAGCAGCGCTGAGGAAAGCCTGGCTACGGTGGCCCGCCGCCGCCGGCACGCCGACGAAACCAATCAGGCTATTGGCGTGGCTCCCATCGTCTGGAAGTCACAAAAGCTGGTCGTCGTCGATGGCCGCACGTTTTCCGTGGTCGAATCCTTCGGGGGCAACTCCCTGGTAGCGGCGCCCTACAGCCAGGTGCGGGCCGTAACGGTGCTGCCGGGCGCCGGTCATAATTGGGAAGTTACCCTGCTCTTTGAGTGCAAGCAACCCCGTTGCCAGCACCTGGGCCGGGAAGCGGCCCAGGTGCTGCAGTCGGTGCGCGTGGCTACGCCGGCGGGGGCTGGCTCGGCGCCCGGGCGCTGAAGCGGAAGCCTGGGAAGCTAGCTGCGGGCCGCCAAAAAGGCCGTAACGGCACCCGAATACGTGAGGGTAAGCCGGTGCATGGCCCGGGTGCAGGCCACGTAGAGCATGCTCCTGTCGACCTGGGTTTGGTAGTTGCGGGCCGAGGCAAACGGCACCAGGACCTCATCAAACTCCAGCCCCTTGGCCAGGTGGGCCGTGGTAATGATGATGCCTTCCTTGAACGTGGTGGACTCGGGCGTGAGCAAATGCACCCCCGGCATTTCCCTGACGGCCTCGTGCACCCGGGCGGCCTGCCGCAGGGTTTTGCAGATAATGCCCAGGGAATGATTACTGGAGCCCGCAAAGGCTCCGATTAGCTGCCGGATTGTCTGGAGCTCGTCGTCCGGGCTGGTGCAGGGGCGTACGGCCGGCTCCGGCCCGTGCCGCTCCAGCGGAATAATGTTGGGGTTGGGCGCAATACGCTGGGTAAAGGCGGTAATCTCCACCGTGGAACGGTAGCTGCGGAAGAGCTTGACCACGTCGGCCTGCGGAAATACCCGTTCAATGGTTTCGGCCGAGGAGGAGCTGTAGGGGTTAACCGTCTGGCTTACGTCGCCCAGAATCGTTTTGCGGCACCGGAACAGGCGCGACAACACCGCGTACTGCACCGGGGTGTAATCCTGCATTTCGTCGACCAGCAAGTGCTTGACCTGGTCGTAGGCGCTGATGCCTTCCAGCCGCAGGCGCAGGTAGATCAGGGCAAAAACGTCGGCGTACTCCAGGCGCAGCCGGTGGTCGAGCTTGAGCAGCTCGGGCCTTTCAAGCCAGCGGTAAAAATCCCGGTACAGGTCCAGCACGTTGTTAAGCTTAAACATGCGCGGAATACCTTCCCCGATGGCCGCTTTTTCGCCCCCGGTCAGCTTGCGGCGCACCGCGTCGCGCACGTAGGCCCGCACGTCGTCGGCCACCAGCGCAAATCGTTTCAGGAGCGGCACCCGGTGGTAGGTCCTGAACTTGTCCAGTAGCAGCTGCTTGGGCACGACGGTCGCGCCAACCCGCAGGTCGGTTACGGCGAAGTAGGTATTCTCAATGTGGAGCAGGTACTGGTTAAGCTTGCTCAAAAACTCAAAGGACGATTTGAACTGAATCCGCTCGATGAAAGCCGCGTCGTGGTGCTCGAGCAGAGCCGACACTTGCTCAAAGAAGGTCTGGAACGTGTAGCGGTGGTCGAGCAGGTCGGCGGCCAGCTCCTCCATGCCCAGCTCGGGAATATGCTCTTCCCCCAGCTCGGGCAAGACGTTGGAAATATAGTCGGCAAAGACCTTGTTGGGCGAGATAATCAGGATGTCTTTGGCCGCAATGGTTTCGCGGTAGCGGTAGAGCAGAAATGCTATGCGGTGCAGGGCAATGGAGGTTTTGCCCGAGCCGGCCACGCCCTGAATGACCATCACCAGGGCCTCCTCGTTGCGAATCACCGCGTTCTGGTCGCGCTGAATGGTGGCCACGATGTTCTTCATCTTGTCGTCCGAGGACTTGGCCAGCTCCCGCTGCAGCACGTCGTCGTGGATGTTAACGTCGTTTTCGAGCATGAACTCCAGGCGCCCATCCCGGATTTTGTACTGCCGCTTCCGTTCGATGCTGCCCCGCACCGTGCCGGAAGGGGTGGTGTAAAAGGCGTCGCCCAGCTCGAAATCGTAGAACATGGAGGAAATGGGGGCCCGCCAGTCGTAAATCAGGCTCTGGTGCTGCTGCACGTCGGTGAAGGAGTGCACGCCGATGTAGACCGGGGCCGCGGCCTTGTGCTGGGCGGCAAAATCAATGCGGCCGAAGTAGGGCGACTGGGCCAGCTTGAGCAGCTTACGCTTGCGGGCCACGGCGGCTTCGCCGGTAAAGGCCATGCGGTTAATCGATTGGCCCGCGGCCACCATGTCGGCGTCGTCCATACCCGACTGGTGCTCGTGGATGTACTGCTTTTTCTGCCGGAGCTCGTTGGAAAACTGCTTGACCGAGTCATCTACCCATTTCACCGCCAAGGACAGTTTCTCCTTGATTTCCTCCAGGTATTCCCGTTCTTCTCGTTCCGTTTCGTTCATGAACTGCGCTTTTGCCTAATGGGCCCCAAAGGTCCGGCAAATTCTGGTCAGTTGCAGACTTGGGCCGCTTTTAGAACGAAAAAGGCGGCGCAACCGGCGCTACGACTTCCGGCTGGCCCGAAAAAGCATAGCGCCAGTTGCGCCGCCTACTGATTACGTAGTTACTAGCCCAGTCGGGTAAACCTGCCCTGCTAGTCGCGGCCGGCCAGCACCTCGCGCACCTGGGTCCACCGGATTCCCGGGTACCGGTCGTTGTCCAGGGGCTCGGCGAGCTTGGCTTGGCCGCTGAGCATATTGTGCAGGTACTGCATGCCCTGCCAGGGCGGAAACACCTCATGGCGGGCCGGGGCCACGGTCTTGGTTACCTTAATCAGGCCGGCCAGCACGCCCAGGCTACCGGCCCGCAGCAGCTTAAACTCCTGGCCCGTAGCGGCCCGGGCGGCCGCCTGCAGCCCGCGGATGCTGGCCACTTCCCCGGCCACGCGCAGGTAGCGGGGCGTGGTCGGGTCCAGGGCCGCGGCGGCCGTATACTCGGCCGTGTTGACCATGGTGGTGAAGTCCAGGGGCTGGTCGGGGCTGCCCCAGTACACCACCCGGCGGGGACCGGTCAGAATAACCGGGGCCTGGCCCTTGAGCAGGTCCGTGAACATGCCGTTGAGCACCGAAGTGGCTTGAATAGGAGCTTTGTCGAGGCGGCGGGCAAACTCGCGGCGCAGGTCGAAGTTGCGGTTGGAGCCCTCGGGCAGGCGGGTAAAGTCGGCGGAATAGTCGGAGGGAATAAAGCGGGGCACGCCGGCGGCCACGGCCGCGTCGAGCAGGCGGGATTGGGCCTCCACAATCACTTCCCGCAGCCCCGACAAGGCCGACACGACGCAGGCCGCACCCTCGCAGGCCCGGATCAGGGCCGCTGCGTCGTCGTATTCCACGGCCACTATCTCGGCGCCCTGCAGGCGCAGGGAAGCGGCCTCGGCGCCGGTGGTAGCCAGGGGGCGCACCAGGGCCCGCACGGTGGCCCCGCGCTGGCGCAGAGCGTGGGCAATCAGCAGGCCCAGGGCCCCGGTGGCGCCAGCCAGGACGATGGGGGCAGCGGTAGAGGTTGGGTCGGAGGCCGTAGCGGCAGAAGTGGGAGTCATAAGTTGGGGTAGGTGAGGAAACTAGATAACCGCAAAACTGTGGTTGAGGTTACTGGGCGGCCAGCTCGAATATTTCACCCCCGGCCAGCTCATAGCGAATCAGGCCGTCGTGCTTATCCCAGAAAAAGGCTCGTACCGGCCCGGTGCCGCGCTGGGTGGCGTTCTGGCCCTGGCGAAAGACGTAGGCGGCCGGGTAGGTTTTGCCGGTGGTGCTCAGCGTGCAGCTCTGGCGCACGAGCCGGGCCAAGGGGCCGCCAGCCAGAGCCGCCGAGTCGCCCTCCAGGCCCGCCACGTTCAGCGTAAGCCAGCCCGCGCGCCCGGGCTTATGCTTGCGGATGTTGACCACAAAGTCGCGGTGCTGGGCATCGTAGGGCAGGGCGGGGCGCAGCACGAGCTGGCTGAAAATGGGTTGGTAGGGCCCGGCTTCCAGCTTATTGCAGTTCGTGTTTTCGTGCCACTCCTGGCGGGGTAGGACCGTGGCGGTGGCCGTGCGGCCCTGGTTGCTGCGAAACGTGAGCCGGGTGCCTTCGGTGTAGGTCGCAAACCAGGCCCGTTCCTCGGCCGACAACGTCACTTCCTGGCAGGTGCCGCACCCGCCGAGCAGGAAAGAAAAGACCGACAAAAGAGTTTTCATGGCAAACCGCAGCGGAGCAAGGTGGACGAGTAATGCCAGTGCATACGCAGCTCCCGCGCCCCTGGTCAGAAAACCGGCTGCCGCGGATTGGCCGGCAGTGAAAGTAGGAGTGGGGCCCGGCGGGAGGCGGCAAATACCTTATTTTCGCGCCTCCCGCTACTTGTGCCGCGCTATGACCTTGCCCGCCTTCTTTCCCGAGTCCCGGCCCGTGGTGCTGGAGCCCTACCGCCCGGCCTGGGCCGACGAATACCAGCGCCTGGCCGCCCGCCTGCGGGCCGTAGCGGGTACGGCCCTGGGGCGCATCGACCATATCGGCTCCACGGCGGTGCCCGGCCTGAGCGCCAAGGATGTCATCGACGTGCAGCTGACCGTAACCCAGCTGGCCGAGGCCGGCAACCTGGTGGCGGCCCTGCGGCGGGCGGGTTTTCAGCAGGGCCTGGCCTGGCAGTACGACATTTTCCACCCGCTGCCGCCCGATTCGCCGGAGCTGCGCAAGCTCTACCTGCGGGAGCCGGCCGGGGAGCGGCGCCTGCACCTGCACGTGCGGGAGGCCGGCCGCTTCAATGCCCGTTACGCCCTGCTCTGCCGCGACTACCTGCGCGCCCACGCCCCGGCCCGGCAGGAGTATGAGCTGCTCAAGCAGCGGGCGGCGCACCTGTTTCCGGCCAGCATCGAAGGCTATTTGTTTGTGAAGGAGCCCGTGTTTCATTTGCTCTATCAGGCCGCTGAGCTCTGGGCCCAGGCTACGGGCTGGCAGCTGCCCGCGGCGCACGAGTAGGAGGAGGAAATTAGCTGAAGCTTGCGCCAGCCCGACTTCCGGCCTCCTGATAACGGCCTTTCTGCCGTCCGCCTACGTACGCTGCACAAAAGAGCAATGGGCCTGGCCCCTTCCCCCTCATGGTGCAGCACGAGCAATACCCAACCGCCCCTAAACAACCCGCTACTCCCGCTCGCCCGGCCCGGCAAATGACCATCGGAGCCGCTGTCCTGCTGGCCCTGAGCCTCACTGCCTGCGCTGACGACTCGGCCCGGCGCCCGGACTCCGAGCTGCGCGTCGACCCGCCCGCGGCGGCTTCCACTGGCGGCAGGGACGCGGCCGATGCGCCGCCCTCGCCCACGGCCGGCCGCCGCTACCGGGTGCGGGCCGAAGCGGCGTACTTTTACGCTTCGCCCGGCCAGAGCAAGCCCACGGGCCAATACCTGCGCCGCGGGGACGTGCTTTTCGGGCAGGACGAGGGCAACGGCTTTGTCCGAACTCAGTTTGTGAATCCGGCCGGTGCTACCGTGACGGGCTGGCTGAAAACGGAAGAAGTAAGTCGCCTGGCCGGTGCTGCGGCGGCGGCCCGCCCGGTCCCGGCGCCCCGGCGTACCCCATCGGTTGCCGCGCCGGCGGAAGCACAGGGAACGTCCGGGGCTGACCCTACCGAGGCCGGCAGTGCCCGTACGGCCGTGGTGCGCGTGGCCCGCTCGTACTTCTACA
Organism: Hymenobacter chitinivorans DSM 11115; assembly: GCF_002797555.1. NCBI lineage: Bacteria > Pseudomonadati > Bacteroidota > Cytophagia > Cytophagales > Hymenobacteraceae > Hymenobacter > Hymenobacter chitinivorans. Next base: position 1,544,420 of record NZ_PGFA01000001.1, read on the forward strand.
ACTCGCCCGACCTGCTTGCGCCCCGCCGGGCCTACTGCGAGCAGGGCGACAAGGTGCGCCTGGGGCAGGAGCAGGGCCAGGCCGTGTACGTGTCCTTCACCAACTGGGAGAAAGTAACCACCCGGGGCTGGATGAAGAAAGAGGCCTTGCGGTTTGGGGAGTAAAGTAGGCGCCAAGGGCTTTTGCGGAGCTTCAGCCCCTGAAATACGCCGGAGCATTGCTCTGCTGGGTGGGCAGCCTCACGCTTGGGCAAGCCACGTTTAGTGCGGGCCCCCGGCAGCTGCCTCGGGCAACAGCACCCGGGTGTGGGGCAGGCTGCCGGGATGTTCGCGCTGCAGGAAGCCAATGAGCTGCTCGCGCACGGCGCAGCGCAGCTCCCACACGTCGCCCGCATTGGCGGCGCTGACCAAAGCCCGTAGCTCCAGGGTCCGCTCCTTGGCATCCGTTACGTGCAGCACGCCCACGCGCTGGTCCCAGAGCGGGTGAGCCTCCAGAATGCGGCGCAGCTCGGTGCGCACGGCTTCCACGGGCACGGTATAATCGGTTTGCAGGTGCACGGCTCCGGTGAGGCGGGCACTGGTGCGGGTCCAGTTCTGGAAGGGCTTTTCGATGAAGTAGTTGAGCGGCAGCACCAGGCGCCGCTCGTCCCAGATGCTGAGTACCACGTAGGTAAAGGTGATTTCCTCGACCCGGCCCCACTCGCCCTCCACCACCAGCACGTCGTCGATGCGGATGGGCTGGGTGAAGGCAATCTGGAAGCCGGCCAGCAGGTTGCTGATGGAGCGCTGGGCGGCAAAGCCCACGATGACGCTGGCAATACCGGCCGAGGTGAGCAGGCCCGTGCCCAGGCGGCGCACCGTTTCGAAGCTCATCAGCACCAGGCCCACGGCCACGAAGGCAATCAGGGACACGGCCAGCTTCTTGACGAACTGCAACTGGGTAAATAGCTTGCGTACCCGCAGGTTATCGGCGCTTTCCAGGCGGTAGCGCTGCCGCACCAGGTCCTGGAGCACGTCCACGGTTTTGATCAGGCCCCAGGCAAAGGTCAGCACCAGAACCACCTCCACCAGGCGGCGCAGCACCTCGAAGGGCCGGGGCGGCAGCGGCACCAGGGGCAGGAGCAGGGAAATGGCCAGCACCGGGAAAAACCAGGCGCTGGCCAGACTCAGGTGCTGGGCCACCGAGCGGGCCAGGGTCGAATTCTCGCGCCGACCAAAGGCCCGCAGCACGCTGAAAACCGCGTATTTGAGCACCAGCCCGAGCAGTAAGCCGCCCAGCATAATGCCCAGGGCGGTGAAAATATCGGGGAAGTGGGACAGCAGATGCTGGATTTGTGCTTTCATACCAAACGGCCGCGGGGCAAGAGCTGCTCCACCCGGCGTATCCGGAGTGTACCGGTCGGGCCGCCGAAAGGTTAGCGCAGTCTTCCCGGGCGTTTTGCCTAGCTTTGGTGGTATTCTGTTGCTGCAATAATGACGCTGCTCTACCGCAACCAGCCCTGGATGTACGACCTGTTACGGGCGGAAGCTAGTGGCCACTACTAGCTGAAAGTCGTGTGTGGCACCAGCGCCTGGTACGAAATGAGCCTGCTGCTTACCGCCGCCGAGGTGGCCGCCTTCACCCAGGAACTGGCCGCCGGCCACGACGAAGGCCTGACCCGGCTGGCGAAGCAGGTGATGAGCGCCGCGCCCGTCGGTATTCCGCACCGGCAGTACGGGCCGTGAGGCAGCCCCGCTGCGGGCCGGCACCGGGGATTTTTCTGGCCAGCGGGTGCGGCATTTCGCTCGCTATCAGCTATTTTGGGCAGCTCCCATTCCCCGCCGCCATGACCTCTGTTTCTCTGCCCGCCGCTCGGCTCACGCCCCGGCAGCTGCTGGCCGGTATCGGCACGACCGGCCTGGTTGCCGGTGCCCTCGATATCACCGCCGCCTGCCTCAAATACACGCTGCTCACCCACAAAAATCCGCTGGGCGTGCTGCGGTTTGTGGCCAGTGGTGCGGTTGGCCCCGCCGCCCTCACCGGCGGTTTAGCCTCGGCCCTCGGGGGCTTGCTGCTGCATTTTCTGATTGCCTTTTCCTGGACGACCCTCTACTTTGGGCTTTACCCACGGGTGGCAGCGCTGCGGCGCAGGCCCGCGGCGGCGGGCCTGCTCTACGGCGTGGTGGTGTGGCTGGTCATGAATCTGGGCGTGGTGCCGTTGTCCCAGGTGCCCCGGCGGCCATTTAACCCCGTCTCGGCCGCTACCGAAATGGGCATCCTGATGCTCTGCATCGGCCTGCCAATTGGGCTGCTGACGGCCCGGCTGCACGCGGCCCAACCCGCGGCCATCCGGTAGGAGGACCGCCGTGCGCCAGAGATAGGGAGCGGTTAAACAAAGCTCAACCGTTGCGGGTTGCCTACGGTCCGGGTTGGGCATAATTAACTGCGTATGCTGCTCGAAGAACTGTATTCCTCCGTGGGTAAGCTGTTCCTGGAAATTCATTACCAGGCGGAAGGACCCTGGATTTACGCCGATTGGGTGGGCTACCCCACCAGCGGCAACGTACTGAAGGGCGCCCGGGCTTACCTCGACCAGATGCAGAGCCGCGGGTGTGTGGCCGTCCTCAACGACAACCGTCACCTGGTGGGCGGCTGGAATGCCTCCCTCGACTGGCTGGAGCGGGAGTGGATTCCCTACGCCGAGCAAACCGGCCTGCGCTACTGGGCCCACCTCGACAATCCCGACGCATTTTCCCAGGAGTCGGCCGCAGCCCTGCGCGAGCGGGTTGCCGGCCGGTTCCGGATTGAGCTCTTCGACAACCTGCCCGCCGCCCAGGCCTGGCTGCGGGCCTGCGTGGTCGGTTAGGCGGCCCAGGCAAAAACGGAGCGTACGTAAAGCGGCGCGGCGCGAAGCTAGGGGAGCAATAGCAAGGAAAGCAGGTCCTACAGCCGAGCTGTCAACCTTACGCGGGCGTTGCTCGTTTCAGCTTCATTCTCTCCCTGAATTACCCGTATGAAGCTCTTTTCCTCCCTTTTGCTGGCCGGCACATTAAGCTCTTTGGCCCCGTCGGCCGCCACGGCTCAGTCGGCCTCTACCTCGCCTTACCGCACCCGTTTTGCCGTCGATGCCCCCGTGCTGGTGGGCCTGGGCGCCGTGAGCGGCTTTGGCCTGTACCGGGTGCAGCAGAAAACCGGCCTGAACGAAGCCGAACTGGCCGCCCTCAGCAAAAACGACGTGCCCAAGTTCGACCGATTCGTGGCCGGCAACTACAGCGAAAAGGCCCAGACGGCCAGTGACCTGGCCTGTTACGGCTCCCTGGTGCTGGCGCCCGGCCTACTGGCCCTCAACCCCGATATTCGCAGTAACTACGGGCAGGTGGTGGTGCTCTACCTCGAAACCATGGCTACTACCGCGGCTATTTTTACCTCTACCGTGGGCAACGTGTACCGCTACCGGCCTTTCCTGTACGGTTCCGAAGGCAGCGCTTCCGAGCGGAGCAGCAAGATTTCCACCAACTCCTTTTTCGCCGGCCACACGGCCCACACCGCCACGGCCACCTTCTTCGCGGCCAAGGTATTCCACGACTACAATCCCGACTCGCCCGCCCAGCCCTACGTGTGGGGCGCGGCGGCCGTGGTGCCCGCCGTGGTAGCCTACTACCGCATCGAAGCCGGTAAGCACTTCTTGTCCGACAACCTGGTGGGCTACGCCGTGGGCGCTACGGTGGGTATTCTGGTGCCCCAGCTGCACAAAACCACCAGCGGCCGGGGCTTGTCGGTAACGCCCCTGCAGGGCGTGAACGTGAACGGGTATTCCTACGGCGGCCTGCGCATCACCAAGCAGCTCTAGCCGCGCCGGCCGGAGTAGGGTAGGGCGGGGAAAGTGGCAAGACTGGGGGAAAGTCAATTAATCCGGGGCTTTTCGGCATCTTAAGCCTCGTTTCACCGCCCGCCCTATGCCCGACGTTGCCGCCCTGCCGCCACCCGCTTCCGCCGTTTCTGCCCGCCCGGCCCGGGTGCAGTCCATCGACCTGGTCCGCGGCCTGGTCATGATTATTATGGCCCTGGACCACGTGCGCGAGTTCTGGAGCCCCACGCCGGTGCGCCCCGAGGACGTCAGCCAGGCTTCGGCATTGCTGTTCTTCTCCCGCTGGATTACCCATTTCTGCGCCCCGACCTTTGTTTTTCTGGCCGGGGTCAGCATCTTTCTCTACCAGCAGAAAACCGTCCGCCGCCCGGCCGTGAGCTGGTTTTTGCTCACCCGTGGCCTGTGGCTGGTGGCCCTGGAAATGCTGGTTATCAACTTCCTGCTGCAGTGGAGCTACCAGATGGTGCTGCTGCAGGTAATCTGGGCTACGGGCTGGGGCATGGTGCTGCTGGCCGCCCTGCTGTGGCTGCCGCGCTGGCTGCTGGGAGCTTTGTCGCTCGGCTTTCTGGCCCTGCACAATCTGCTGCCGACCATTGCCCCGGTTACTTCTGCCAACCTCATCTGGGCCCTGCTGCACAACGGGCCGTTTCTGGTGCCGGCCACGGGTGGCAGTCCGGCGTTTCTGGTGGCGTATTCCATCGGGCCCTGGGCGGCGGTGCTGGTGGCCGGCTACTGGGTGGGGCCCTGGTTTACGCTCCCGCTCGAGCAGCGCAACCGCCGCCTGCGCCTGGCCGGAGCCGCCCTGCTGCTGGGCTTCGTGGCGCTGCGGCTCACCAACTGGTACGGGGAGCCCACCCTGTGGAGTGTGCAGCCCCGGGGCAGTTTTTACACCGTGCTGTCTTTTCTGAATATCACTAAGTATCCGCCCTCCGTGCTGTTTCTGAGCCTCACGCTCGGCGTGGCGCTGCTGCTGCTGAGCGCCGCCGAAACCGCCGCGGGCCGCGGGGCCGAAGTACTGCGCACCTACGGCCGGGTGCCGTTTTTCTACTACCTGCTCCACCTGCTGCTCATCAGCCTCGGGGCCCTGCTCTGGACCACGCTGGCCTTCGGGCATCCCATCAATTTCGGCTTTATTGACCGCAAAGACTGGCCCGCTACCTACGCGCCGAGCCTGCTGCGGGCCTACGTGGTGTGGCTGAGCGTGGTGGGGCTGCTGTACTTGCCCTGCCGCTGGTACCAGGCCTACAAGCGGCGCCACTCCTATTGGTGGCTTTCTTATCTGTAAGCCACTGGCGCGTCTGTCACAGTTGCCGAAGTTTAGGTGCCCAAGCCAAGCTCAACCAAAACCGCGGGAATACGTCCCAGCCCATTTTCAAGCAAGTGCTGCTGGGTTTTGTTTTATTTAAAATTGGCAAAATATTATATATAATTTCTATATATTCTTCCTTTTCTCTGGTTGGTCAAGCGGGCATATTTGGCTATTCGCCTTATTCCTCACCCTTTTCCCAACCACAACCCATGAAAACACTTACTACCTCCCTGCTAAGCGCGGCCCTGCTGGGGCTGGCCCTGACAAGCTGCCAGAAAGAAGCCCAAAACCTGCCCGCCCCACGCACCCAAATCAACGACACCCGCCTCCTCGACCCGGCGGCGCAGGCCAACCGCCGCATCCAGGGCCAGCTCGACTCGACCATTGCCTTTGCCAACTCCAACCCGGCCCTGAACCTGAAGCTGGTGTCGTATTCCTTTCTGGGCCGCCTCGCCAAAGCCGAGGACCTGACGGCCGCCAAAGCCCGCATCCTGGCCGCGGGTAGCATTATTCCGGTGTATACCAACGCCGAAAAAGCCCTGAAAGCCCAGCAGACGCCCGCCTTTACGCTCAGCACCCTGCAGGCCAGCACCGCGGCCGGCAAGCAGGCGGCCGGCGCTTCCGGCACCGTGGCCGACGCCCGCTCGGGCATCAGCACCTACCTCGATAAAGTGGTGCAGCCCGGCCAGGGCCAGGTGGAGCTGGTGTGGGAGCGGGATGGGCAGCGCTTCACTTCGCTCTGCCTCTACAACGACCGGGGCCTGGTGTACGACAACATCCTGGCCAACCTGTTTACGGTGGAAGATCAGCTGGCTGATGGGGCAGCCACCGAGCAGGCCAAGGTAACCACCTCGGCCTTCACGGCCACCGTGCTCAGCTTCGACATCAAGTGGATTTGGGGCGGGCAGCGCGGCCACATCACCGTGCAGCACAGCATTCTGTACGCCAGCGGCAAGATCAGCACCAACTCCGGCTCGACCAGCGCCTGGATGTCGGTGGGCTCGGCCGAGGCCCGGCAGCGCCGCTACTCCCTGCACAGCACTTACGCCCAGCTTACCTGGGCCTACGGCTGGGCCACGCCCACGGGCAGCTTCAGCTTCTCCTACGATGGTAGCCCGGTTAAAATCAGCGCTTCGGTGTCGGGCGTAGGTTCCAAAGGCCAGGGGGAAGGCGTGCACACGATTTACTTGTAAGCCCCCGGGCCGCTAACCGAGCCGGAATTGGAGCCGCCCCGCTCCGGTTCCGGCTTTTTCGCGTCGGCAGGGTAGCACATGCGCCTGGCCCGGCGCATCTTTGCCGGCGCTACTTTCCCACTCATTTCTGGCCCGCCACCTATGCAATCTGCTTCTACCGTGCTGCTCGTGCGGCCCACCAGCTTTGGTTTCAACGCCGAAACGGCCGCTTCCAACCATTTTCAGCAGCCCCTGACCCAACTCAGCCCCGCGCAGGTGCAGCAGCAGGCCTTTGCCGAGTTCGACCAGGCCGTGGCCACGCTCCGGGCGCGGGGCGTGCGGGTGCTGGTCGAAGACGACACGCCCGCCCCGGCCAAGCCCGACGCCGTATTTCCCAACAACTGGGGCACGTTTCACCCCGACGGCCGCGTACTGCTCTACCCCATGTGCGCCCCCAACCGCCGCGCCGAGCGCCGCCCCGATATTCTGGCGCGCCTGGGCCAGCAGTTCGCAGTAACTGAAATCGTCGATTTGTCGCCCCACGAGCAGCAAGGGCGGTTTTTGGAAGGCACCGGCAGCATCATCTTCGACCATGAGCACCGCCGGGCCTACGCCGGCCTCTCAGCCCGCACCGATGCCGGCCTGTTTGCCGAAGTGGCCGCCCGCCTGGGCTACGCGCCCGTCGCCTTTCACGCCTCCGATGCCCAGGGCCAATCTATTTACCATACCAACGTGATGCTGTGCGTGGGCCCGGCGTTTGCCGTTATCTGCCTGGAAAGCATTACCGATGCCGCCGAACGGGCCCGCGTGGTGGAATCTTTAACCACGACCGGCCACGAAATCATTGCCATTTCCCTGGCCCAGGTAACCCGGTTTGCCGGCAATATGCTCACCGTGCAACCCACCGCCGGCCCCCCCGAGCTGCTGGTGATGTCGCAGAGCGCCCACGACGCCCTGACCGAGGAGCAGCGCCGCCGCCTGAGCCATTACTGCGAGCTGCTGCCCCTATCTATTCCGACCATCGAAACCATTGGGGGCGGCAGTGCGCGCTGCATGCTGGCCGAAATTTTTCTGCCGCCGCGGGCCTAAATATTCCAGGCACGAAAAAGCGTTCGGCGGCCCTTGCCGGCGGCCGAACGTTGGTGTCTGGCATAACGAGGTAGGGTCGGACCACTGGGCTCAGGCCGCCGACGAATTCGCGGCCAACCAGTCCTGGGCAGCTTGCTCGTCCACGAAAATCCGGGCCCGGAAGGCCTGGCCCTCGTAGAAATCCAGGGTGGGCACGTCGCCCTGGTCTTCCATGTCGTGCTGCAGGGTGGGCGAAACCAGATAGGCCAGGTAAGTGAGGGCGCCGGTCCGGTCGCCGGGCTGGGGGAAAAAGGTGGAAAGCAGCTTGGGGCGGTAGGTAGCGTCGCGGCGCAAATCAATCAGCCAGTGCTGGCAGCCGTGTTGGTTGGCCGCCTCCAGCATCACCGAGTAGGCCTCCTGAATTTCGGTGTTGTCCAGGGGGCGCAGGATGCGGTTGATAATAAAGCACACGTCGTCCCGGTAGCTCAGGGTCTGATAGTCGCGGGCGGGTAAGGTGTGGTACATGGCAAAACAAGGAGGGCAGAAGTTGGTATACGGCTATGGTTGAGCTTAGTTACCGAGCCCGGCGTTTTGGCCCGGCAATGATACTTTCGTCCTGATTTCGGTTGCAAGCTTTTTTCCTTGTTCCTATGAACCCGCCCGCTGCTTACCTCGACCTGAACCGCGCCCTCTGGAATGCCCGCACCGGCCCCCACCTGACGTCCGATTTTTACGGAGTGGAGGCGTTCAAAGCCGGTAAGTCGTCGTTGAACCAGATTGAGCTCGACCTGCTGGGCGATGTGGCCGGCCGGCGGATTCTGCACCTGCAGTGCCATTTCGGACAGGACAGCCTCTCGCTGGCCCGCCTGGGCGCCCAGGTCACCGGCGTCGACTTGTCCGACGCGGCCATTGCCGCCGCCCGCCAGCTGAGCGCCGAAATCGGGGTGGCGGCCGAGTTTATCTGCTGCGACATCCACGAGCTGCCCCAGCACTTGCCCGCCGACGTGCGCTTCGACGTGGTCTTTACCAGCTACGGCGTGCTGGGCTGGCTGCCCGACCTGCCGCGCTGGGCCGCACTGGTAAGCCACTACCTGCGGCCCGGCGGCCGGCTGGTACTGGCCGAGTTTCACCCCGTGGTCTGGATGTTCGACAACGACTTTACCCGCCTGCAGTACAGCTACTTCAACACCGGACCCATCGAGGAAACCGAGGTGGGCACCTACGCCGACCGGGAAGCGGGCATCGTGCATCAGTCCATTACCTGGAACCACAGCCTGAGCGAGGTCATCGGCAGCCTGCTGGGGCAGGGGTTGCAGCTGACCAGCTTCCGGGAGTACGACTATTCGCCCTACAACTGCTTTGCCCACACCGTGGCCCAGCCCGACGGCACGTTCCGCATCGGTCCGCTCGGCAACCAGGCCCCGCTGGTGTATTCGGTGGTGGCTACCCGGCCGTGAAGTAGCAGGACTGGCGTGCTATTTCTACCACCGTTCTGTCGAGCATTCTGCGCTTCGAGTAGAGAGGAGACATTTCGCGGGCAATGGGAATTCTGAGTACTGCTGCACGCGAGATGTCTCCCGCTGGTCGACATGACGAATGGTATAGTGCATAAAAAAGCCTCCGGACGTGGTGTTCGGAGGCTTTTTGCGTCTGATAAACAAACCTATTTGCCCACCACGTCGGCGGGGGCGGCCAGGCCCAGCACCGCGCTGGTGTGGTTGCGGATTTGCTCCAGCAACTCGGGGTTGTCGTTGAGCTTCTGGCCGAAGGAGGGAATCATTTCCTTGAACTTGGCCTGCCACTCCGGTGAGTTGCCCTGTTCTTTAAAGCACTTCTGAATCAGGCTGACCATGATGCTGACGGCCGTGGAAGCCCCCGGCGAAGCGCCCAGCAGCGCGGCAATGGAGCCGTCGGCGGCGCTGACGACTTCGGTGCCGAATTCGAGCACGCCGCCTTCCTTGGCATCTTTTTTAATGACCTGCACGCGCTGACCGGCAATTTCGAGCTGCCAGTCCTCGGCCCGGGCATTGGGCAGGTATTCCTTCAGGGCCATCAGCCGGTCCTGGGGCGACTGCCGCACCTGGTTGATGAGGTAGCGGGTCAGGGGAATGTTCTTGAGGCCGGCAATAATCATGGGGCGCAGGTTGCCGGCCCGGATGGAAGCGGGCAAGTCCAGGAAGGAGCCTTTTTTGAGGAACTTGGTGCTAAAGCCCGCGTAGGGCCCAAACAGCAGCTCCCGCTTGCCGTTGATCATGCGCGAGTCGAGGTGGGGCACCGACATGGGCGGGGAGCCCACGGCGGCCTTACCGTACACTTTGGCCTCGTGCCGCTCAATCACGTCGGGGTTGACGCACTTGAGCCACTGCCCGCTCACGGGGAAGCCGCCAAAGCCGTGGCCCTCCGGAATGTCGGACTTTTCGAGCAAGGTTAGGGAGCCGCCACCAGCCCCAATAAAGACGAATTTGGCGCGCACTTTCCGGGTTTGGCCGCTGAGGCGGTCGGAGGCCTTCACGCTCCAGCTGCCGTCGTCGCGGCGCTTGAGCTTGGTTACCTCGTGGTTGAAGTGGAACGTGACACCGGGCTTTTCCTGCAGCAGGTAAAACATGCCCCGGGTCAGGGAGCCGAAGTTGACGTCGGTGCCCAGCTCCATGTTGGTGGCCGCCACGGGCTGGCTCGGGTCGCGCCCTTCCATCACCAAGGGAATCCACTGCTCGATCTGCTGGCGGTCCTGGCTGAATTCCATGCCCTTGAACAAGGGCGACTGGGTCAGGGCCGCGTGGCGCTTGCGCAGGTACTCCACGTTGTCGTTGCCCCACACGAAGCTCATGTGCGGAATGTGGTTGATGAAGCGCTGCAGCTCCTTGACGGCGTATTTCTCGGCCAGAAACGACCAGAACTGCTTGGAGACTTCAAACGACTCGGCAATGCCGATGGCCTTGCTGATGTCGATGGAGCCGTCGGGCCGCTCGGGGGTGTAGTTGAGCTCACAAAAGGCCGAGTGGCCGGTGCCGGCGTTGTTCCAGGCGTCGGAGCTTTCGGCGGCGGCCACATCCAGGCGCTCGAGCACCGTGATGGTCAGGTCGGGTTGCAACTCCTTGAGCATCATGCCCAGCGTGGCACTCATAATGCCGGCGCCGATGAGCACGACATCGACCGCGCTTTCCGGAGAGTTATCGGTAGTATTCATAGAGGGACGTAGCGAAGAAGTCGGCAAAGGTATTGCCTACGTCGAAAAGCAGAAAAAGGCTTTTTTGTTGGGCCCAATTGGTAAAAAAAGTGCGTTTGGTGCCTGCCAGGGCCAATAGGGTCGAGCTTCCTACCGGCTGGCCGGCCCGGCGGCGGACCGGGCCGCGTCGCGGTTTTTAGTCAGGCGGTAAGCCAGCAGGCCATTGACAAACCAGCACTTGGCCACGTAGCGGTTCGGGTCGAGGGCGTACACCCGACCCTGGTTGTCGCGCCACACCTTGCTGACGGTCAGCTCATCGCCGTAGTTGTCCCCGAAAAAGCGCGCGTCTACCGACACGGTGAAGCGGCCCCGGCGCAGACCGGTTTCCAGGTAGGGCATCGTCACGCTCGGGTTCTTGGTTTCGAGCAGCCCGAGCAAGCGGCCCGCGCCCGGCACGCTGACGCCGGCCACTTGCCGGGGCTGCCCGTCGCCGTAGCGTAGGCTCGATTCGGTGATGGTAAACCAATCGAGGGTGAGGCCGCCGCCCAGAAACAGCTGCTGCCGGGCGCCTACCGGCACGAAGTAGCGGACGCCCAGCCGGGCCGCCACGTTGTGGCCTTTCCAGCGGTATTCGGCGGCTGGCACGTTGCCGCGGCTTGCCGTCGTGCCCCGTTGGCCCAACTGGCTAAACAGCACGCTCGAATGCAGGGCTAAGCGGCGGTTGGGCATGAGCACGTCGGCGTATACGCCCAGCACGGGCTGGGGCCGGTGGCCCAGGTCGGTGCCGTTCAGCACCGGGGCCTCCTCGTAGGGTTCTCCCGGCGACTCAGCCTGCAGGCGGATGCTTTGAAACTGCACCCCAGTCAGGGGGCCGGCATTGATCTGGAGCTTGTGGGCGGGCTGGTTGGTGACCAGAAAGCTCGGGCCCGCCTGCCCGGCCGCCGAGCAGCTTTGATTGTAGGTTTGCACCACGGCGGCCAGGTCGCGGGCCGTGAAGCTGGCTTTGGCTACTTGCTGCACGGCGGCCGGGCAGTCGCCGAAAAACTGCTGCAGCTGAATGCGAAAGGTGTTGGCGTCGACGATAACCAAACGGCCGCTCCGGTCGGGGCCCAGGTGTTTGCGCTCAGTCAGCTCGATGTAGGGTTGGTTTTCGCGCCGCACGAAGTAGTGCGTGGCCCCGGGCAGCACGTAGCGCAGCAGCGGCGCGGCACCTTCAACCAGCACCTCGGCAAAAACCGTTTCCTGCTTTTGGTCGGTGGAAAGGTAGCGCTGCAGCAGCGGGGTGCGGGTTTCGGCCCCGCGGCTCAGGGGCAGCAACTCGGTGCGAAAATACCGGCCGCTACGCAGCTGGAAGGCCCGGGCTTCGGTGGGAGAGTAGCTGCTAACCGGGGCGCTGGCCGCGGCCCGAAACCGGATACTGGTGGGGTTGGCTTCCCAGTAGCTGTTTTCAACTTCGCCCCGGAGCGTGTCGCCGGCGGTGGTAACTACGAAGCCCGGCTCGAAAGCCTGGGCCCGGGCACTAAGAACGAAGCCCGAACAGGCCGTAATAATAAGTAGAGGTAAACGCATTCTGCGGGAAGGCCAAAGATGGTAGAAGCCGCAAATACAGCATTAAGTCAGGGAATAAAAAATGCCTGGGCGCCAACAAATGGCCGGGGTGGCGGGTACTATGCTTTCTAAGCTTTACCCCACGCATACACACTTTTCTTTCCGCATGAATTTAGCCAACAACACCGTATTGATTACCGGCGGGGCCTCCGGAATTGGCCTGGCCCTGGCCGAGCGTTTCGTAAAGGCCGGCAGCCAGGTTATTGTCGTCGGCCGCCGCGAAGACAAGCTCCGCGAGGCCCAGGCCCAGCTGCCCGGCCTGCACACGCGGGTGTGCGACGTGGCCTCGGCCGCCGACCGGCAGGCGCTGCTGTACTGGGTGCAAACCGAGTTTGCCCAGGTCAACGTGCTGGTCAACAACGCCGGTATTCAGAATCGGCTGCAGCTGGCCCAGGACACGGAGGACTGGGAAGCGCGCCGCCAGGAACTCATCATCAACCTGGAGGCCCCGATTCACCTGACCCTGCTCTTTATTCCGCACTTGCAGCAGCAGCCCAACCCGGCCATTATCAACGTCACGTCGGGGTTGTCGTTTGCGCCGGCCGCTTTTGCCCCCATCTATAGCGCCACCAAGGCCGCGCTGCACTCCTTCACCCTGTCGTTGCGCCACCAGCTGGCCGCCACGCCCATCCAGGTGCTCGAAATCGTGCCACCGGCCGTGAATACCGACCTGGGCGGGGCCGGCCTGCACACCTTTGGCGTCCCCGTCGACGCCTTTGCCGACTCCGTCATGGAGCGCCTGGCCGCCGGGGAAGAGGAAGTAGGCTACGGCACCTCGGAGGAAATCCGCCAAGCCGTGCGCCAGGTCACCGACGCCCGGTTTCAGCTGATCAACAACCGGTAGGTTTTCGGCCCGACAGCGGCTTTTCCTAGCGCCTGTCGGGCCGAAAACCTAACCCGGTCGAACCAGCTTACTTCACGTTGACCAGCACGCCCAGGAAGGCCAGGCGGCCAATCTGCGGGCCGCCAATAATCTGGATGTTATTGGTGTTGAAGAGGTTGGAAACCCCGGCCTGGAAGGTGGTCGAGAGCTTGGGCAACGTGTAGCCCAGGTAGGCGTCGGTGGAGCTGTAGGAGCGGACGGTGCCCGAGGCGAAGGGCATTTCCTGGCGGTGCCCTTCGGCCCAGCGGTAGTTTAGGGCGTAGGTCAGGTTAGGGGCCGCGGTACCGGTAGCGCCCACGTTGAACTTGTGCTTGGGCGTGTTAAAAAAGGTCTGAAAATCGGTGGGCAGGTGGCGGCGGTCCAGCACGTTGAGCGAGTAGTTACCGTTAAGGCTCAAGGCCTTGTGCAGCTGATAGGCCAGGCCCAGGGTAGCGCCCTGGGTACGCACCTGCTGGTCGTGGTTGTACCAGCTGAAGATGAAGCGCGTGGGCTTGCTGCGGTCCGCAAGCGTGGGCAAACCCTCATCGAGCTGCTGCTGGCTGGGGCGGGAGCCGTCCACGTTGCCGACAAAAGTTTTGGCCCCTACGAAGTCGTGGTAGAGGCTGCGGAAATAGCTCACGTCGGCGTAGAGCTTGGGCAGCAGCATGCCCTTGTAGCCAATTTCCAGGGTTTGGGCGTGTTCCAGCTTGAGCTTGGGGAGCGTGATTTCGAAGGCCGACAGCGGAATGCCGGGCGTGCCGTAGGGGTGGCCGGCGGCGTCGGTGAAGCCATAGCCCTGGAAGCCCCGCCCGATGTTGCCGAGCACGATAAACGTGGTAACGTCGGACTGCCCGTACTGCTCCAGCTGGGAGGGGCTGCGGTAGGCCGCCGCGTAGGAGCCGCGGAAGTTGTGGCGCTTATCGGGCCCGAAAGAGTACACGGCCGAGGCCCGGGGCGACAACGCCGGGGAGAAGTTCTGAAAGTAGTCCACGCGGGCGGCCAGGGCCAGCTTCAGGTGGTCGTGCAGCCCGGTTTGGGTAAGCTGGGAGTAAGCCCCAAACTCGTAGTTGCGCAGGCGCTGCCCGTCGGTGTCGCGGAAGAGCTTGCCGCCCGAGCCAAGGCGGTATTCGCGGTAGGCCCCGCCCACAATCAGGTCGGTACCGAAGTCGGACACCCGGAAGCTGCGCTGGGTGCTGATGTCGTTGAGAAAGGAGTTGAGCCGCTGCTGGGCGCCTTGGCCGGGCACGTCGTTGGCAATTAGCTGAGTGCGCAGCTCACCGAAGCGCGGGTCGGAGGCTTTGAGCTGGGTGGCGTTGGCGGCCTGCTGGGCCAAAGCCTGGGCCTGCTCCCGAGTGGCGCCGGGCTGCTGAATAGCCTGCTTATACGCCGTGTTGTAGGTCGAGAAGTAGAGCTGGGCGTAGCTCAGCGTCCCGTACGGCGTATTGACCGGGGCCGGGGAATTCAGCAGCAAAGCGCTGAGTTGGGTCAGTTCGTAGCTGCTGCCGGTGAAGTCCTCCGTGGAGTAGGCCCGGATAAAGCCCCGGTTGCTCTTCAGTTCGGCCCGGTACTGCTTGGTGCCCAGGTCTTTCACGCGGAAGCGGCTGATGTTCTGATACGTTGAGGTGCCGGTGGCGTACTTGGCCTCCAGGGTCAGCTGTAGGTTGTCTTTCAGCAAATACGCCACGGCGCCCTGTACCCGGTACGAGCGGGTTTTCTGGTCGGGGCCGATGAGCTCCTGCTCCGTGAAGCCGGGCATGTACACCGTTTTGCCGTACAAGTCGGGGTGGGTGCCGCCGGGCATTTGCTGGCGCGCACTGGGCGAGTACTGAAAACTGATTTCGCCGTAGCTGCTCACCGCGTCGTAGCCCAGCGGGGAACCGGCGGGGTTCACCGAGAAACTGGCGGCTTCGCGGTTGGTGGCAATCCAGTCGGTGGCCTGAAAGCCGCTGGCGTTGAACTTTACGGCCAGCTTTTTACCTAGCTTTTTGGCGTAGCGCAGCTGCCCGTCAACCATACTGCGTTGGCCGCCGCGCAGACGGACGCTCAAGCCCTCGTAAACAAAAGGGTCTTTGGAGTTGAAGAGCACCACCCCGCTCAGGGCATTGGCTCCGTACAGGGCCGAAGCCGGACCGTGGATGAGTTCGATGCTCTCCATATCCAGCTCGGGAATGCCCACCAGGTTGCCCGGGCTCAGGTTCAGGCTGGGCAGGGCCGTGTCCATGTAGTCCACCAGCTGAATCACCCGCTCACTCTTGGCCGTGTTGAAGCCCCGGGTGCTAACGCTGGTAAAGAGCATCGAGGCCGAGTTGACATCCACGCCCGGCAGCTGCCCCAAACCGGCCAACACTTCCGGCGTGCTGATTTTTTCTATCTGGGCGCTGGTAACTTTATCGATGGTGACGGAGGTGCGCAGGATGTTTTCCTCCACCCGCGAGGCCGACACCACCGTGGCATTCACCGCCGCCGGGCTCGGCTCCAAGTCAATGACGAGCTCGTGGTCGGCTTCGGATAAGGTAATTTCCCGGGACTCGTAGCCCAAAAAGGAAACCACCAGCGTCACGGGGCCTTTATCGAAGGGCAGCTTGAGGTGAAACTGCCCCAGCTGATTGGTACTGGTACCCACGAAGGAGCCCTTAATAAAAATGGTGGCCCCGGGCAGCGGCTCGCCTTCCTCCCCGCGCACCCTACCCCCCACGGCGTCGTCGGGAGTAGGGTGGGTAATAGGATGATTTGGAGAAGTACTGGCAATGCAAGACTCAGCGGGAAGCGCAGCCGAAGCCGGAGCCGCGCCGGTAAGCAGCGCGGTGGCAAATAGAACGTAAAAGTGTTGCATGCACGGGGTGTGGTAGAGCGGGAGCGAGGAATTTCAAATCTACTGCAGATTTGGACAATCCCCAATCTAGATACCGCACCCGAGTTTCACGGTATTATTCGATGAACTACCCAGCCCAGACAATGAACCGAGCTTTCTTCCCACCGACGACCGAGAAGAAAGATGATGAGTCATTGAAAATAGTATAAAATGAATATATGGTTAACGGTTCTACATTATGCCCCAAACGGAAAATACTGCAGTGCCTCC
This sequence comes from Hymenobacter chitinivorans DSM 11115, assembly GCF_002797555.1. NCBI lineage: Bacteria > Pseudomonadati > Bacteroidota > Cytophagia > Cytophagales > Hymenobacteraceae > Hymenobacter > Hymenobacter chitinivorans. The sequence goes on from NZ_PGFA01000001.1 coordinate 1,560,534, forward strand.
CAGGGTCCGTTGCGGTACGCCCACAGCTGCAGCCCGGTGCCAGTAGCCGCAAACGGCTCAAATGTCTCAGTCAACTGCTGGTACAGGGCGCGGGCTACCTCGGGCCGTACTTTGTTTTGAATGGTCACGTGGGGGCGGCGCTTCTGCTGGTCTTGGGGCGTAAGCCAGGGCCACCAGGCCTGCTGCAGGTCGCGGTGCAAGGCTTCCACGGCTTCATTCCCGACGCGGTAGGCCACGCCCTGCCCCAGAAACTGCAGGCCGCTTACCTGCAGCGGCAGCGGGGCCAGGCCGCGGGCATACTCGCTCAGCAGGCCGGTAATGGCGGCCTGCTCGGGGCCCGGCAGGTGGTGAAACAGCGTGAGGTGGGCGTCGAGGTAGTTGCGCTCGGGCGGGAAGTGCCGGCGGCGCAGGGCGTTGAAAAAACTGGCCGCGGCCTCGTCCAGGGCCAGGGTCAGAATCAGCGGGGCGGCGTCCATGCGCGTTAGGCCGGGCCGAGCAGCTCCGTGCTCTGGATGATGTGGCCACCCAGCTGCTCGAGGTCGGCTTTGGCGCGCTCAAATCCTTCGGCGGAAATCGGGCGGGTGGCGTCCTCAATCAGGAAAGTCTCGAAGCCCTCCTGCAAGGCGTCCTTGGTCGTGAAGTACACGCAGTAGTCGGCCGCCAGCCCGGCCACGTACACCTGCCGGATGCCTTTGCCGCGCAGGTAGTCGGCCAGGCCGGTGGCTTTGCGGTGGCCATTGTCGAAAAAGCCGCTGTAGCTGTCAATTTCCGGGTCGGTGCCCTTGCGGAAGATGGCCTCCACGCGGTTAGCTTCCACGGCGGCCGCCAGTTCGGCCCCGGGCGTGCCCTGTACGCAGTGCACCGGCCAGAGCACCTGGGGCAGGCCGTGCAGGTCAATCTGCTCGAAGGGCTGGCGGCCCGCGTGGTTGGCGGCAAAGCTTTTGTGGGTGGCCGGGTGCCAGTCCTGGGTGGCCACCACCAGGTCGAAGTGGGGCTGCAGGGCATTGGCCAGCGGAATTACCGCGTCGCCCTCGGGCACGGCCAACGAGCCGCCGGGCAGAAAATCGGGTTGAATATCAATCAGCAGCAGTGCTTTCATACGGGGTAAGTCGGGGGCTGACTACCGGCTCAGGGCTTAGCAGTGGTGGTCGGGCTGAGTACTTCCGCCACTAAACGCCAGCGGCCGGCTTCCTGTTGCCACACGTGCACGTAGCCGCCCTGGTCGGCGGGGTTTTGGGTGCCAAGGTACGTACCGTAGCTGTAACCCAGATCCTGGGCCCGGGCCAGCCGGCCGCCCTGGGCCGTGAAGCGCCGGCCCGACTCGGCGGCCACCTGAGCCGCCACGGCGACGGGCGTGGTCAGGGGCGGCATTGTTTCGCGCAGCACCCGGGCCTGGGGGCTCAGCCAGGCCGCGTAGCCCGCCCCGGTCCCCCGGGCTGCAATGGCCGCGCTCAGCTGCTGGTCGAGGCCCAGGAGCTGGGCGCGGGACGTTTTGGGCAGGCGGGCTTTGGGCAGGCTGCGGGTGGCTACGTCGGTGGGAGGCTCGGGGGCGGCCGGGGCCGGGTGCGACACGCCCACGTCGAGCAGAAACTTCCAGCCGCCCTCGGCCTGCCGGCCCCAAAGCGTGAAAAACTGCCCGTAGGCCACTCGTTTGCCGTCTGCCTGCTCTATCAGCCAAGGGCCGGTGGTGTAGCCCAAATCGGCGGAGCTGGACAGGCTGGCGAAGGCCGGGCCCCAGATGAGCTTGGGCGCGTCGGGCTGCTCGGGCCGCTTCTGCCAGGCGGGCCGGGCCAGCTCGGGCCGGCCGTTGGCAAACATGATGGCCGAATCGGCCATGTTGGCCAGAAACGCCTGTTTGGTCGAAGTTTGCCCGGCCGCCCGGGCAAAGCCCCGCTCGGCGCTAACCAGCTCGGCCGGTCCTTGCTGGGCGTGGAGGGGCAGAGAAGCAAGCAGGAAAGCGGCGGCGTAAAACCAGTTTTTCATGGGCGGAATCGATAGGGTAGGAGAAGAAATTCGAGTGGCTGCTTACCAAGGATGGCGGCTTTGTACCCAACCGCTGCCTTGCCCCGGCGGAATTTCATATCTGGAAGTTGAAAAACAAGTTATGTGCCTGATTATCCATTATTAAAAATCAGTATAAACAAGGGTGAAATGGACTTAAAAAGCCTGCGCGGCTGTTTTTATAACACCACCAGCTACCTGATCTGATGCTCGAAACCGGCACCGTAGTCCAGCTTTCCGATACCCTGCTCACCGACCAGTCCGCTCCCGTACTGGGAGCGCTGCAGCCCCGCACGCACTCGGCTAAGCTGTGGCTGCCCAAGCGCGTGCTCTTCACCCCGGACGCCTTGCAGGAGCCCTTTGGCCAGCAGATGTACGAGCGGGCCCAGGCCCACGGCCTCGACATTGAGCTGCTTAAGAGCAACCGCCTCACCGGCCTGCGCGGGGCCGACGTGCGCGAAACCTACCGCAACGCCAAGAACACCCTGGCCGTGGTGTGCGCCCCGCCCGGCGCCCTGAAGCTGCAGCCAACTCCGCCCTCGGCCGACTGGCAGATGAACCTGGCCGAAGGCTGCCCCGCCCACTGCCAGTACTGCTACCTGGCCGGCAGCCTGCAGGGCCCGCCGGTGGTACGGGCCTACGCCAACCTGCCCAAGCTGCTCGAAGCCACGGCCAGCTACGAGCAAGCCGGGCGGCGCACCAGCTTCGAGGTGAGCTGCTACACCGACGTGCTCGGCATTGAGCACCTCACCGGCAGCCTGGCCGAGTGCATCCGCTACTACGGCCGCCGCGAAGGCGCCCAGCTGCGGTTTGTGAGCAAGTACGACCAGGTTGATTCCCTGCTCGGCTTGCCCCACAATGGCCACACCCGGGCCCGGTTCAGCCTCAATGCCGAGCCCATTGCCCGCCGCCTCGAAGGCGGCACGGCCTCGGTGGAAGCCCGGCTGCGGGCCCTACGCCAATTGGCTTTGCCCCGGGCGCAGGGTGGGGGCGGCTACCCCGTGGGCGTGGTATTGGCCCCGATTATGCCCATTCCGGGCTGGCGGGAGCACTACACTACCCTGCTCGACCGGCTGGCGGCCACCCTCGACTTCGACTGCGACCTGACCGTGGAGATGATCAGCCACCGCTTTACGCCCGGCTCCAAGGACGTGCTGCTACAGTGGTACCCCAATACCAGTCTCGACTTGGAAGAAGCCGGTCGGGCCGTGAAGCGCAACAAGTTCGGGGGCACCAAGTACGTCTACCAGCCCGAGGACATGCGCACGCTCAAGCAGTTCTTCTTCACCGAGTGGCAGCGCCGCTTTCCCGGGGCCCCGATTCAGTACTGGACGTAACCGGCTGACTGCTAGTCTGGGCAAGCCAAGAGAAGTGAAAAGGATCCGTCAGCTGCTGGCGGATCCTTTTTTTATATGAGTAGCTTGGGGCCGCGGCCCGTTTTCACCCCGGGCGCCTTTCGTTCGTGCCCTACACTCTGCTCATTCGCAACTGCGGCCAGCTGCTCACGCTCAGCGGCGGCCCCACGCACCGCCCGCTCACCGGTCCCGACCTGGCTTCCTGGCTGATTCTGGAGAATGCCTTTGTGGCCTGCGAAAACGAGCGTATCGTGGCCCTGGGGCTGATGGCTGAGCTGGATGAAAGCCAGATTACTCCCGCCACGCAAATCGTGGATGCCCAGGGTAAAGTGGTGATGCCGGGGCTGGTGGAGTGCCACACCCACCTGGTATTTGCCGGCAACCGCGCCCACGAGTTTCAGCGCAAGCTCCAGGGCGAGTCCTACCTCGATATTCTGGCCTCGGGCGGCGGGATTCTGAGCACCGTGCGCGCCACCCGGGCCGCTTCCGAAGCCGAGCTGCTCGATAACGCCCTGCGTCACCTGCGCGACTTCCGGCGCTACGGCGTGACGACGGTGGAGGCCAAGAGCGGCTACGGGCTCGACCGGGAAACCGAGCTGCGCCTGGTGCGCGTGGCCCGGCAGGCGGGCCGGCAGCAGCCGGTGCGGGTGGTGCCTACGTTTCTGGGCGCCCACGTAGTGCCGCCCGAATACAAGGGCCGCCCGGCCGACTACCTCGATTTCCTGGCTGCCGAAGTGCTGCCTGCGCTGCGGGGTGAGGCCGAGTTCGTGGATATTTTCTGCGAGCAGGGCGCCTTCAGCGTCGAAGATTCGCGGCGCTACCTGCAGCAGGCCCGGGAGCTGGGGTTTGGGCTGAAAATTCACGCCGAACAGCTCCACGACCTGGGCGGCTCGGCTATGGCCGCCGAGCTGGGGGCCGTCAGCGTGGACCACTGTGACTACCTCAATGCCGAAGATGCCGCCACCATTGCGGCCGGGGGCCAAACGGTAGTGGTCCTGCTGCCCCTGGTGCCGCTGTTTCTGCGCCAGGAAACCTACGCCCCTGGCCGACAGCTCATCGAGCAGGGCCTGCCAGTGGCCATCAGCACCGATTTTAACCCCGGCTCCTGCCCGAGCAAAAACCTGTGGCTGGCCCTGTCGGTGGCCTGCCTGAAAATGGGACTAACCCCGCTCGAAGCCATTGCCGGCGTGACCCTCAACGCCGCCTGGGCCCTGAACCGGGCAACCGAAATTGGCAGCATTGCCGTCGGCAAGCGGGCCGATATCCTGGTGCTCGACGTGCCCGATTACCAGCAGATACCCTACTGGCTGGGTGAAAACCCGGTTCGGGAAGTCATCATTGGCGGCGTGACCAGTGCGCTGGAAGCGCCGTGAGCGGGCGGCGCTACTCCGGCTCGTCATCAAAGAGCATGCGGACCGAAGGGGTGTAGTCGTCTTCGTACTGGCCCGAGCGCACGGCCCAGAGGAAGCCGCCCAGGAACAGCAGGGCCACCAGCAGGCTGATGCCGATAAGCAGGAAGATAATGGTCATGGCGAAGAATACAAAGGTGGGTTACAGGCCCCGCCGCCGGGCGGCGTAGCGGACCAATAATGTGGCAAACACCATCACGCTCAGTGAGCTGATGGGCATCAGGATGGCCGACACGATGGGCGTGAATTTGCCCTGCACGGCCAAACCCAGGCCGATGCCGTTGTAGCAGAACGAAAGCACGAAGGTGGCCAGCACGATCTGCAGGCAGTCCTGGGAAAACTTGAGTACGGTGCCGAGCTGCCCGAAGCTGCCGGCGTCCAGGATAGCGTCGCAGGCGGGGGAGAAGTTGGTCAGGGTTTCCGAGAGGGCCACCCCGGCGTCGGCGCGCTGCAGGGCTCCGGCGTCGTTGAGCCCGTCGCCGACCATGACCACGCGCCGGCCCTGCTGCTGCTGGCGTTCCACGAAGTGCAGCTTATCGAGCGGCGACTGATTAAAGCGCAGCTCGGCCGCGGGCCCGAAGAGCTGGCGCAGGCGGGGCTCGTCGGCGGCGTTGTCGCCGGTGAGCAGGGCCAGCTGGTAGGTTTGGCCCAGCTCCCGCAGCAGCGAGCCCAGGCCGGGGCGGTACTCGCTGCTGACCTCGTACCAGCCGTGCACTAGTCCATCCAGGGCCACGTACACCCGGGCCTGCCGCTCGCCGGGCGGGGCTGCCGCGGGCAAATCGACGAAGGTGGCCGAGCCCAGGCGCACCTCCCGGCCCGCCACCACGCCGCGCAAACCCTGGCCCGTCGTTTCCCGAAAGCCTTCTACCGGCAGGGGCGCAGTGCCGAGCTTTTCGACCAGGCGCTGGCTGAGCGGGTGAGTTGATTGGCCGGCCAGGGCGGCCACGCGCTGCTCGTCTTCGGCACTCAGCCCAAGGCCGTGGAAGCTGACCACGGCGCGCTGGGTATCGGTGAGCGTGCCGGTTTTGTCGAATACCAAGGTAGTGGCCCGGCCCAGGGTTTCGACTACGGCCGCGTTTTTCAGATAGAGCTTGTGGCGGCCCAGCACCCGTAGGGCGGCGCCCAGGGCAAAGGGCGTGGCCAACGACAAAGCGCAGGGACAGGCAATAACCAGCACCGAAGTGCAGGCCCGTAGCGCCATTTGCGGGTCGCGCGGAAACCAGTAGAGCCCCGCGCCCAGGGCCAGCAGCAGGGTTACGGCCACGAAGTAGCGGCCCACCTGGTTGGCGTAGGTTTCTAGGGTGGGCTTGCCTTCCTTCTCAAAGGCGGGGTTGTTCCAGAGCTGGGTGAGGTAGCCCTGCGACACTTCGCGCACCACTTCCAGCTCCACGGCCTCGCCCACCTGCCGGCCGCCGGCGTACACGGTTTCCCCGGCCTGCTTGCGCACCGGCAGGCTTTCCCCCGACACGAAGCTGTAGTCAATCTGCCCGTTGCCGCGCAGCAGCACGGCGTCGGCGGGAATGATTTCCTGGTGCCGCACCCGGATGCGCTGACCCGCCTTGAGCTCTTTTACCGACACCGACTGCTCGCCGCCGTCCTTGTTTAGCACGGTCACGGCCACGGGAAAGTAGGAGGTGAAGTCCCGGTCGAAGCGCAGGGCGTCGTAGGTGCGCTGCTGCACCCACTTGCCGATGAGCATGAAGAACACCAGCCCGGTAAAGGAGTCGAAGTAGCCCGGGCCGCGGCCGGTGGCAAGGTCGAAGATGCTGGTCGTGAACAGGGCCGTCAGGCCCAGGCTGATGGGAAAGTCGAGGTTGATGTAGCGCTGCTTCAGGCCCTGCCAGGCGGAGAAGTAAAAGTCGCGGGCACTGATGAGCAGCACGGGCAGGGCCAGCAACAGGCTCAGGCCGCCGAAGAAGCGGCCAAACAGGCTTTGGAGCTGCTCAGTGAAGGAAAAATAGTCGGGAAAGGCCATCAGCATCACGTTGCCGAAGGCAAAGGCGGCCAGGCCCAGCTGGTAGGTCAGGCGCCGATTGGCATGGTGGGGTTGGGCGCCCAGCTCGGCCAGGGTTATGCGGGGCTCGTAGCCGATGGAAGCCAGCAACGTCACTACTGCCTGCAGGCTGGTGGTGGCGGGCTGGTAGCTCACCGTCAGCTCCTTGCGCAGGAAGTTGACCCGGGAGCTGCTGATACCGGGGTTGAGCTTGAACAGGTTTTCGAGCAGCCAGATGCAGGAGGCGCAGTGCATCTGCGGAATGGTGAAGGTGAGCCGGTGCAGCGTGGGCGACTGAAACGTGAGCAGCTGGCTTTGCACCGACTCCAGGGCGAGGTAGTCGAAGCGGCCGGGTAGCTCCACGGGCTGCACTTTCTGGCCGGGCTGCGCGTCGAGGCGGTAGTAGGTGCACAGGTTGCTGGCGTCGAGCAGCTCGTACACGGCCTTGCAGCCCTGGCAGCAGAAGGCCAGCGCGGGCCGGGCCGCCAGCCGAATTGGTTCTTCGGGGCAGTCGTCGCCGCAGTGGGCGCAGGCCAGGTGGGAGCGGGGCGGGGCAACGGGAGCAGGGGCAGGAGTCACGGGCAAGGCGAAGCGGATTGGAAACCCAAAGCTCCGACCCGGAGCCCGCCGAAAAGCTGACGAACGTCAGGTGCCGCGCTGATTCATCTCAGCCTAAACTCCCGGACCGAACCCGCATCTTTGCCGTGTTGTTCCGTGCTGGTCGGGCCGCCGCTGCTGTCGGTCCGACCAGCTTTTTTGCCTGCGTATTATGCCTCGTTCCCACGCTCCTGCTGCCCTGCTGCTGGTGCTGGCCCTGTTCGTCTGGGCCGGTATGGTGGCCGGCATTTCCTTTCTGGAAGCCCCGCTTAAGTTCACCGCGCCTAATATTACGGTGCCGTTGGGGCTGGGCATTGGCCGTATCGTGTTTGCCGCGCTGAATAAAGTAGAGCTGCTGCTGGCCGCCGTGGCCGTGGGCAGCGCGTTGGTATTGCGCGTGCCGGCCCATCTTGCCACCACCCTGGGGTTGCTCAGCGGCGTGCTGCTGCTCCAAACCTTCTGGCTCTTGCCCGCTTTGGATGCGCGGGCCCTGGCTTTGCTGGCCGGCCACCCGGCCCCGCCCAGCTCCCTGCACCTGGTCTATATCGGCCTGGACGTGGTGAAGCTGCTGACCCTGCTGCTCACCGGCAGCTGGGCCTTCCGCTGGGCGCTGCAGGTAGCCCGCGGGCAGGTCCTCAACCGTAAAGCCGCCCAGCTGGCCGCCTGATTGCCCGATTGTATTTCCCCCTGCTCATGACTGATTCCCGCCCCGATATTCAGACCGAAGCCGACGTGCAGCGCCTGGTCGATACCTTCTACCAGAAAGTAAACCAGGACGAGCTGCTCGACCCGGTCTTCAACGGCTTTGCCCACGTAGATTGGCAGCGCCACCTGCCCATTATGTACGATTTCTGGAGCAGCCTGCTGCTGGGCACCTCGCGCTACTCGGGCCGGCCCTTCCCCAAGCACATGCCGCTGCCCGTTGATGCCACCCACTTCACCCGCTGGATGCAGCTCTTCGAAGCCACCGTCGATGAGCTTTTCGCCGGCCCCGTGGCCGATATTGCCAAAGTGCGGGCCCTGAATATTGCCACCATGTTTGAGTACCGCCTCCGCAAGCGCGACCCGCTCTCATTGCTGTAAACCACCAAACGTCCTGTCGACCATTCTGCGCTTCAAGCAGAGAGGAGACATCTCGCGTGCTGACGTTGTAGTGGCGTATGTCATGCTGAGCGAAGTCGAAGCATCTCTACTGCTTCGTTGTCAAAGCAATTTGATTACCACTGCGGTAGAGATGCTTCGACTTCGCTCAGCATGACGTTCTATAGTAACTAAGCTAACGGCCCCAACCGCTACCAGTGGGCCCGGCGCAGCTTCTCGGGCTGCAATACCCGAATGTTCTTGGGTGTGAGCTCAATCAGGCCGTCGTTCTTGAACTCGCTCAGGGTCCGGATCAGGGACTCGGGGGCGGTGCCGACCAGGGCGGCCATGTCGTCGCGGGAGAGGTAGATGGCCGCGTCGGGGGCGGTGGCGGCCTGCTCGTGCATGCGCAGCAGGGTGTCGGCCACGCGGCGCCGGATGGAGTTGTAGGCCATGCCCAGCAGCTGCTGCTCCCGCTCGGTGACCCGGCCCGCCAGCAGGCGGATAAACTGCTGGCCCACCGCGGGATTCTTCAGCAGCTGGGCAAAATCGTCGCGGGGGATGTAGACCAGCTCGGAGTCGTCGAGGGCCACGGCCGAGTCGCTGTGGGCGGTGTGCTCGAGCAGGGGTAGGTAACCGAAAAATTCGCCGGGGCCGTAGAGGCCCGTTATCAGCTCCTTGCCGCCCGCCGTGGCTTTCACGGTTTTGACCCGGCCACTTTTCACGAAGTACACCCGGGTGGGCTCGTCGCCTTCGAGGTAGATGTCATGCTTTTTGCGGACGGGGTGCACCCGGCGGTCGGCCGAGAGGCTTTCCAGGTTGGCCACGGCCCGGGCATCGTCCAGGAATTCGTTGAGCCCGCCGGGGGCCTGCAGGTCGTAGTCGGGCTTGAGGTGGCGGAAGCGGTTGAGCCGGCCCGTAATGGCGCTCAGCAGCTCGGCCTCGTCGAAGGGCTTGGTCAGGTAGTCGTCGGCGCCCAGCTCCATGCCGCGGCGCTGGTCGCTCCGCTCGGTTTTGGCCGTCAGAAAGATAAAGGGCACACCGGCTAGTTGGGGGTTCTGGTTGAAGATCTGGAGCACCCCGTAGCCGTCGAGCACCGGCATCATAATGTCGCACACCACCAGGTCGGGCTTGGTACCCAAGGCCAGCTCCACGCCGAGTTTGCCATTCTCGGCCGTCAGCACGTGGTAGCCCGAGAGCTCCAGGATTTCGGCCGTGTTTTCGCGAATCAGCTCGTTGTCCTCAATCAGCAGGATGGTTTTCATAGCGGAATGGTGATGGTGACGGTCGTGCCCACGTTCAGCTCACTGTCCAGCGCAATCGTGCCATCCATGAGCTCCAAATAGCGGGCAATGATGTAGAGGCCCAGGCCGGTGCCGGGCAGGTTGGCCGCGTTGCGGGCCCGGAAAAACCGCTCGAACAAGTGCTCCTGGTCTTCCCTCGAAATGCCCAGGCCCTGGTCCTGCACCCGCAGGGTGAGTTGGCCCGGCTGGCAGTCGGCCAGCACGCGCACCAGGGAGTTTTCGCCCGAGTACTTAATGGCGTTGGAAAGCAGGTTGACCAGGATTTTGCGCAGCAACGACGGGTCGAGGCGCACCGGGCCGGGGCAGAGGACCTGCCGCTCGATACGCTGCCCGGTTTTGAGCATGCCCTGCACGTCGAGCACGGTTTCTTCCAGCAGGCCGCCCAAATCCAGTTCCACCGGCCGGGCTTCGATTTTGCCTTCCTCAATGCGGCCCACCGAGAGAAACTCTTCCAGAATATCGTTCAGGTGGTTCACCGAGGCCCGAATGCGCTGCAAATGCTTCAGGCGCTTGTCCTGCTGCTCGGTGGCGGGGTATTTCTCGATCAGCGTGGCCGAGGTAAGCACCGCCGTGAGCGGGGTCCGGAACTCGTGGGAGGCCATGCTCACGAAGCGCGACTTGAGCTCCCCCAATTCCTGCTCGGCGGCCAGGGCCTGGGTCAGCTCCTGGCCGCGCTGCTCGAGCTGTTCCAGGGTGCTGAGCAGGGCGTGGGTGCGGTCGGCTACTTTCTGCTCGAGCTCGGCGTTGAGGCGCTCCACGTACTCGCGCTGGGCAATCAGCTCCCGCTCAGCTTCCTTTTTAAAGGTGATGTCGAGCACGTAGGCCACCACGTAGAGCTCCTCGTCGAGGTGGAAATAGCTCAGGCTGACTTCCACCGGGAACACCGAGCCGTCTTTGCGCTGGCCCAGCAGGTCGCGGTTGTGGCCCATGCCCCGCACCGAGGGTTTCTCATTAAAGGAAGCCCGGAGCTTGTCGTGGTGGCGGCCGGCGGCGTTGGGCACCAGCACGTCGATGCTGCGGCCCATGAGCTCCTGGGGCCGGTAGCCGAAGAGCTGTTCGGACAGCTGGTTGGCCGAGACGATGGTGCCGGGCCGGTCGCAGACGATGATGCCGATGGTGGCATTGGTAAAGACGGCTTCGAAGCGGCGCACGCTGTGGGCCAGCTCCCGCTCGGCCTGCTGCAGGCGGTTTTGCTCGGTGAGGCGTACCAGCAGGTACGGCTGCCCGCTGTGCTCAAAATACGCCAGCTCGACCCGGCCCCAGAACGTACCGCCCGCACCGTAGCGCCGGATTTCGGCCTCAATTTCCTGGCGGCCTTCGCGCCGGGTTTGGACGCACAGGGCTTCCCACTGGCCCTCGGCCCAGGGTGTGGCGCGCAGGGTGCGACTGGGGTCCGCGAGAAAATCCGCTTCCGACGGGTAGCCCAGCAGCTGCAGCCCGGCCGGGTTGACCTGGGTAAACCAGCCCCGGGTCAGGTCATAAATTCCCACAAACTCCCGGGCCTGGGTGTAAAGCAAATCGAGCAGGGCGGGAGCGAAGGAGGCAGGCAGCATAGAGCGGAATACGCGCCCGAGCAGCAGAAAGGCCCGGCGGCGGGTGCGAAGATAAAAGACGGCAGCTTGGGGCCGGGGCTGATAAAAATCAGGTAGCCCCCTGACCGGCATCATCCCGGCGGCCGGACCGGGCCGGTAATTTTACGGCTGCACCCTTAGCCCGAGTTCCGATGTCCACTTTTCCTTCCCATTCTGTGCGGCCCCCCGAGGCGGCGGTGCTGCTGGTGCTGCTGCCCGCGGTGGGCGCGGTCCGCCCGGCCCCAGCCGCCCTACAGGCCCTGCAGCGGCAGCTGGGCTCGGCCGTGCGGGTGCTGCGGGTAGAGGAGGCCCGCCACCCGGCCGTGGTGCGCAGCTTTGCGGCCACCGAGCTGCCGGCCCTGGTGCTGGTGCAGCAGGGCGTGGAGCTCTGGCGCCACCAGGGCCTGCCCACTGACGAGGCCCTGGCCCCGCTACTGCTCAGCAAGCTCCGGCCCACGGTGCCAGTCCTGCCCCAGGCGGTGCCCTAAGCGTACTGCGGCGGGCTAGGCAGGCCGGCAGGATACGTTGCCGCCAAGGGAAGCAGGCTCGAGTCGTAGCTTCTCATTTTTATTTTAATAGGTACTCCTCATCTGGCGTACCTTCTCAATTTTATTTTAGTAGGTACTCCACAATTGGCGTACCTATCAGATTTTATTTTGAAAGGTACTCCTGGGCTAAGCCCTTGCCCTGGCTGCCCCACTCACCCCGGTTATCCCTCTGAGCCCAGGGACGAATAGTGCTCACCTGAGGAAAAGGATGCAGGCCGACCAGCTTGCAGAGTATCGGACCTACCAAATTTCACGGCCCGCGGCGGCAGTTGGGGCAGGACGAGGCTTAGCCGGTAAGGCCGTAGGGCCAAACAGCGCCTTGCGCAGGGGCTCGTCGAGGTGGTAGATATCGGGCAGGAAGCGCAAGTGGCCGTTTTCGGCCACGCAGGTGGCGTAGCGGATGTGCAGGGGCAGGGCGCGGTGCAGTCGCACGTCGCGGGGCTGGGGCTGGCGGGCGCACTCGGCCTCGTTGGGCAGAGGCTCCCGGCGGCCTTCGCGCCGCAGCAGGTAGGCGGCCAGCCGCAGGGGCTGTTCCAGCCGGACGCAGCCGTGGCTCAGGGCCCGGTCGGGGCGGGTGAAGAACTGGCGCATGGGCGTGTCGTGCAGGTACACCGAGTAAGGGTTGGCAAAGCGAAAGACGATGTTGCCCAAGGCATTGTCGCAACCCGCCGCCTGCCGGATGGAATACCCAAAGCCGCGGGCCGTGACCTGGCGCCAGTCCACCGAATACGGGTCGAGCGGCAGGCCCCGGGCGTCATAGAGGCTGAGGCCGTTGCGGGCCAGGTAGCCGGCGTCTTCCCGCAGGCGGAGCAGCATTTCCTTTACGGCAATGGAGCGGGGCACCCGCCACTCGGGGGCCAGGGTAAAGTAACTGACGCGGCTGCTGAGCGTGGGCGTGGGCGTTTCGGGCTTGCCCACAATGACGCAGTGCCGGCGCACCACCGAGTCGTGGGCTACCACCTGCAGCTCGTAGGCCGGAATGTTGATCAGGATGTATGCTGAGTCGGGCGGCAGGGTCTCCCAGCGCCACCGCTCCAGATTCAGGGCCGCGTGCTCGTACTGCACCTGCCGGAAGACGGCCGAGTCGGGAGCTACGGGCCGGGTCAGCCACCGGGCCAAAGCCTGCTGCAGCTGCCGGTACTCGCAGTGGGTGGGCTGGGCGGCCCGCAGGGTGGCCGCCACGGTATTGCCGGACAAGGCCGCGCGCAGCTCCTCGGCTGGCTGCCAGACCTGCCCCCGCGCTTTTTCCCGCCCCGCCACGGTGTAGGTCCGGAGCCGGCCCCGGCCCAGGTCGAGCATGAAACGCAGCACGGCGTCGGTGAGAAGGAGTTCCAGCCGGGCCTGCTGCCGGGCCCGCCGACCGGAGGCAGTGGGCCGGGTCAGGGAGTCGCGCAGGGCCCGCAGGCGGGAGCCGCCGTAGTCGGCCGGGCGCAGGCCAAATTCCCGGGCCCGGTGCAGCAAGGCCAGCGCCTCCCGGGCTGGAGCATTCAGGCTGTCCGCCGCCAGCGTCCAGGCCGGTAGCACTTCCGCACCGTAAAACCGCCGCACCGCCGCGCCCACCTCCAGGCCCAGGCGCGCATCGGCCGCGGCGGCGCTGCCGGCCGCCGTGGTATCGAGCAGGGCCCGCAGCAGCGGGCCGGCCGACGCGGGTTCCGGGTCACGAAACTGGGCCAGGACCACGGCCGGCAGCTCCCCAACGCGGGCCGGAGAGGAGCACCAGCTAGTTAGCAAGAGCAAAGGGGCCACCCAGCTCAGCCGCCAGCCGCGGCCGGCCCGGCGTGGGTTTTGGGCGGCGGTGGCAGCACCGGAAGGATGGTCGGAGCTTGGGGAAGCCGCAGAAGAAGAAGGTGCGCGCATGGGAAGGGGAGCAGAGCTGGAGCCTCGGAGCCGGTTGAGCAGCCCTGGCGGAGCTCAGTAGCAAGGGTGTTCAGGCCAGCTGCAAGAGTAGCCGAAACGCCGCCCCGGACAACTGACAAAAATCAGCTGCGGCGCCTGACTTCCGGCAGGGGAAGACCAGCCCCGCGGCGCGTTCTTGCTGCCGCATTCTCACCCTTTCACTTCCTGGCAATGGCTGCTTCCCTGCTTGTACTGACCGACTTCCGCCAGCCCGCCGCCCGGGCCCTGGACTATGCCGCCGCGCTGGCCGGGGTGCTGGAAGCGCCGCTGGTGGTGCTGCACGTGTGTGCCCCCGGTATTCTGGACTCCGAGCTGCTCACCGCGCCCCAGCCCCGCCGCAGTCCGGACGTAGCGGCCCGGGCCCTGGCCTGCCTCACGGAAGATTTGCCGGTACCGGCCGTAACCGAAGTGCAGCAGGGCCGCGTGGCCGAGGCCGTAACCGGGGCCTTGCGCCAGCACCAGCCCGCCCTGCTGGTGCTGGGCCGCCCGCGCCACGAGGAGCTGCCCGACGAGCTGGCCACGACCACGGCCCTGGAGCTGCTGCCAACCACAACCCGGCCCATGCTGGTCGTGCCCGAGCAAGCCGTTGTGGGGCTGCCCCGCCGGGTGCTGCTGGCCCTAGATAACGAGCCGTATGAGCTGCCCGAATCGGCCCTTGTGGTGGACCGGCTGCTAAACCCGCTGCACGCCCGCCTTACGGTTTTGCACGTTGGGGCCGGGCCCGCTGAGGAGGCCGCCCGGCCCGCTGAGGAGGCCGCGGCGCTGCTGGGCCTGAGTCCGGAGCTGCCGCTCAAAACCCGGACGCTGCGCCACGCCTGGCCCGCCGACGCCATTCTGGCCGCCGCCGGGAGCGGGGAGTTCGACCTGGTCATTCTGCTGGCCCGGCGGCGGAGCGTGCTCGGCCACCTGTTTCACCACAGCGTCACGGCCCAGGTGCTGCTGCACAGCCCGGTGCCGGTGCTGGTACTACCCGCCCAGTAGCGGTGGCGGGCTTCCGGTTTGCCGGCAAACCGGAAGCCCGGGTGCAAAGCGCGTCCCCACAACAAGCTTTGCACCCGGGCTTTGGTCAATGACTGCCGGGCCGGCGCGGCGCGGGCCGCTACTCAAGGCAGCTGGGTGCACACGAGCAGCACCTTCACGTCCACCGACTTGGCAATATTGTCGCGGACCAAAGACGGAATTTCGATGTTGTAGTCGGCCGGGGCCACGGCGAAGGTGGAGGTTATCAGCAGCTGGTCGTCCTTGATTTCGAGCGTGCCCGGCACCTTGATTTTGCGCTTCACCCCGTGAATGGTCAAAAAGCCCTGCACCTCCACCGGCTGGGGGGCTTTCTTGAGCTTGGCCCCGGCCGGCAAGGCCAGCAGTTTGCCGCTGAAGGTGGCCTTGGGGTATTTGTCCGACTCGGCGTAGTTTTCGTGGAAGTGCTCCTCCATCAGGTGGCGCTTGAAGTGAAACGCCCTCATGGGCGCCGAAAAAGCCACCCGCCCCGTCACCAGGTCGACCATGGCGGCCACCTGCTGGTTCTGGGACTCGATATCCTCGATGGGCGTGCTGGAGAAAAAGGTAATCTGCCCGTAGTTGGTGCCGTACTTGAGTTGGAAAGCCGAGTGGCTGGAAGAAGGCAATTCCACGGCCGGCCCAGTCGAGGCCGTGCCCGTGGGGCTGGTCGGGAGTTCGGTCGTCTGGGCCCGGGCCGCAAAGCCCAGGCCGAACAGCGCCCAGCCGACGCCAAGCGTAATTTTAGAGAGCATAAGCAGTAACGGTTAGCGTGGTGAAAAGCGGTGCTCGGGAGTTAGCGGCCCGCCTACGGCGTAGCCACCGACCACACGCCCCCGACCCCGTCGCCTTCCACCTTGCTGCGGGTGGCTCCGTCGGGGGCGTAGTAATAGAGCGGCAGGCCCTTGTAGGTGGTTTGCTGCCGGGTGGTATTGTTGGGCCCGTCGGGCCGGGTGATGACCCCAAAGTCGCTGCTTTTCAGCATTGAGGGCAAGTTGCGGCCCGTTTCCAGGTATACCGGCCACGTCGTGATGCAGCCCCCGCTGCAGTTGGTGCTTTGAGTGGTCGGCTTGGTCTGGTCCAGGGCGAAGGTGTAGAGCGTGCGGCCCTGACTGTCGATGAGGAAGCTTTTCTGAGTGGTTTGGGTGGTGGTTTTGTTGGTCACGTTGGCCCGGGCCAGGAGCAGGCCGTAGTCGGGCTTCATCACAAACCAGACGTTGCCCACGTTTTCTCCTTTCACTTCGCCGGGCTGTTCGCGCACGTTCTGGCCGCTGCCGTTGGCCGGGGCGTAGTAGTACATGGGCCAGCCTTTGTAAGTGGTCTGCTTCTGGCCGTCGGTGGTGGTAATGGTGGCAAAGTCCTCGGCTTTCAACCCGTCGCCCACCACCAGGTTTTCGGCGTAAAACAGGGGCCACAGGGCTGCGCAGCCCCCCGTGCAGGAATTGGTGCCGGCCAGGTCCCGGCCGAAGTAGTAGAGGGTATTGCCTTGGGCATCAACGAGGTATTTGCCCAGCGTGGCGTTGGTTTCGAGGCGGATGGCGGGCTTAGGCGCGGCGGCATCGTCGTCCTGGGAGCTGCTGCAACCCGCCAGGCTCAGCGCGGTACCCAGCAGGAACCCTACCGCTCCGTAACGAAACAAGCGGCGGCCAAGGGCATAGAAGGTCTGACCAAGCATAATATGCACGGAAAAAAGGTGGGAGGAAATGATAGGAGGCAGGCCGCCCATCGGCGCGGGCCGCCCCGGACCCAATAGCTCGGCGGTATTTCCAACTGTGTGGCCAGCACGCGGAAAATGGGCGCCGGAACCGGGCCTGCCCAGCCGCCGGAGCGGCTAGCTGAATACTTACTCGGCGGCGCGGCCGAAAGGGTTGCCTGCGGCCTCATGGGGGGCGCAGTATTTTTTTCGGCCCCGTTTTACACCAAACAAAGCAAGCCGCTGCGGCCCCCGAATTTCTCAGGAGCCGCAGCGGCTTGCTAGGGTGGGCCGAAGCCCGGGCAGAAAAGCTTAATGCACGATGCGCAGCTCGTAGTGCGGCTCGGCCGAGGTAGTCTCCCCGCCGTGCTCCACGGCAAAGGCGCCCACCCGGCTGGGGCCGTAGCCCAGGTTTACTTTCACGAATTCGTTGCGGGTGGGCAGCATCCCGATGATTTCCTGGCGCAGCAGCTGCAAGTCGTCCCGCAGGTTTTGCAGGCGCTGCTCCACCTCGTCGGCGTGCTGGTCGAAGCTGCCGGTGGCGGGGCGGTGGTCAAAGGCCGCATTGGCTTGGGCTTCGGCCGCGGCGTTGTTGGGCAAGGACTTGGACTCGACGACGGCCTTGCGCAGGTCTTCTTCGGCCTCCAGGTAGGCTTTTACTTTGTCTTCGAGCGGAATCAGGTTAGGGTCGAGGTAGTCGAGGTTGCTGGCCATTGCAGAAAGGGCGAAAAGGAAAGAAGGGTTGCGGGAAAACAACGCAGATCGGGGCCGGAAAGATACAGGCCCGTCCCGATTTCCGGCCGGCCCCCGCTGTTTTTCGTACCCTGTGGCAACTCCTCTTACCTTTGCGACATGTCCCAATCTCCTGCTCCCGACCCCATCGGCCACGCCCTGCTGGCGTATCTACAAGGCAACAAGAAGGCCGAGCTGACCGTGCACAGCAACGTGGCCGACGAAGAGCCGCTGCCGGCCAGCTACTTTTTCCGCACCCTTTGGGAAATGCCCGAGCTGGAGCGCACCGCCCTGGAAGAATGCCGCGGCCGGGTGCTCGACGCCGGGGCCGGGGCCGGCTGCCACAGCCTGGAGCTGCAAAGCCGGGGCTTTCAGGTCAAGGCCATCGACGCCTCCCCCGGCGCGGTGCAGGTGCTGCAGCAGCGCGGGGTGCAGGAAGCCGCTTGCCACAACCTGTTCGAGCTGCCCGCCACCGAGCATTACGACACGATTCTGATGCTCATGAACGGTATTGGGCTGGTGGGCACGCTCGAAGGGCTGGAGAAGTTTCTGCAGCAGGCCAAGCACCTGCTGGCCCCCGGCGGCCAGATTCTGGCCACTTCCTCCGACATCAGCTACCTCTACGAAGACGAGGACGGCGCCCTGGTGCTCAACCTCAACGGCCCTTACTACGGCGAGGTGGAGTATTCCATGCGCTACGGCGAGGAAACCGGGGCTACTTTCGACTGGCTTTTCGCCGATGCCAGCCTGCTGCAGGACTACGCCGAGGAAGCCGGCTACCAAGTTGAGTTCCTGGGCGAAGACGACCAGCAGCAGTATTTGGTGCGCCTCACCCTCAAGCAGCAGAATATCGACAACCAGTAAGTTCGCCGGCTGCATGCGCAGCCGGCGCCGGTCGGCGGGCCGGCTTTCTTTACCGCTTTACCCGTTTATGGAATACGCCAAAACCTACACTGCCCGCTGGGCCGACATGGACCCCAACGTCCACATGCGCCACTCGGCCTACACCGATTACGCCGCCCAGCTGCGCCTCGAGTTCCTGGCCGAGGCAGGCTTCCCGATGAAGCGCTTCGCCGAGCTGGGCATCGGCCCGATTCTGTTCCGCGAAGACACCCGCTTCCTCAAGGAAATCAGCCTGAGTGAGGCCATCAAGGTCACCGCCGAGCTCAGCGGCCTCAGCGCCGACGGGGCCCGGTGGCGCATCATTCACACCATCTACAAAGCCGACGGCCGCGTGGCCGCCACCGTGGCCGTCGACGGCGCCTGGCTCGATCTGCGCCTGCGCAAGCTCACCGTGCCCCCCGTCGAAATGGTAGCCGCCATGCTCAAGCTCGACAAGCACGAGTCCTACGCCGACATCGAGCGGGGACAGAAGTAGGGTGCTCAAGTGCTAATGGCAGGAATGTGCTAATGCTTGACGTGTGTGAATGTGCTAAATGTGGTTGAATGTGAGGAATGAGGGGGAATGTGTCCTTGCGAGCTTGCGAAGCCATCCGTCCTCTGAAATGTGCTCCGCTCTTTAATGTGAAAAGCCCTTTATCGAACTACCGATAAAGGGCTTTCTGGTACAAGAACGAGTTGTACTGCGCAGAGGACGGATGGCTTCGGCTGCGCCTCGCAAGGACAGATAAGCATTAGCACATTTCCCCACATCAGCACCTGAGCATATTAACTCACTGCTTTGGTAATGCGCTCCAGCTGCTTCTGGTGGTGCAGCACGTGGTCGACCATGAAGTCCAGGGTCTGGTAGATGTTGAGCATGCCCGAGCGGGGGTGCTTGAAAATGTCGCGGTTGAGCAGCAGACTGGGAAACTCGTTGAGGATTTGCTCCAGCTGCCGGCGCACCCGCTCCCAGTCGGCGCGCAGCTCGGGCAGGGGCGGCACCGTGTCGGGCGTTAGGGCGGCCAGGTATTTGGGGGCTTTGAAGCGCAGAAACGGCAGCCGCAGGGCCAGGCGCAGCACCCGGGAGCGGACGAAGGTCATAAAGCTGGTTTTGGTCAGGCCTTCTTCCTGCTGAATCTTCTTGCTGATGTACTGCCCAATGCCGGTTTCGGCCACCAGCAGGTGCTGCACCACCTGGGCCGCCGACCATTGTCCCACCCCGGGCGACTGGTGGGCTTTCTCCCCCAGGGCCTCGACCGAGGCCAGCAGGCGAGTAGTGGCTTGCTCGAGCTGCTCGAAGCGGATGTGCAGACGATGATTCATGCGGGCGGAGGCGGAAAGAAGTCAGTAGATTTGGGCAAAAGGTACGTAAAATACCCCGTTGCAGCTCGGCCCTACCCCAGGCGCCTGGGCGGCCACGGGCTGGTTTTTCGGCCTTCTACTCCGCCCGGCATGAATTTCTGCTTTTCTTCCTTAGGCTGCTTTCCAGCGGCAAACTGCGGCAACGAAGCCGGGCCGTCCTTATGCCGGTTCCGCCGATGAGCGACGCTAAAGCCCCAGTTGCCCGGCTTCCGTCGTCCGGCTCCCGCAGTTGGCCGCTCACCGCCGGTATCTTTCTGCTGTACTGTCTGTACCTGCCGTTTTCGGCTTGCTCCGCAATGGTGTATGACGCGCTGGGCTACTGGACATTGACCGAGCGGTTTTTTCGGGCCGGAAGCTTCCATTTTCTGGCCTACGATGATGCGCTGCGGGGCTACCTACTGCCCTTGCTCAACCTGCCGGCCAAGGCCGTGGCCCACTTCACCGGGGCTGCCCCGCTCACGCTTACCCGCCTGATGGGGGCCGCCTACGCGGCGCTGCTCTTTGGCTGGGCCGGGCCGGCGCTGTGGCTGCGGCTGTTTCCGCGCCACCGCCTGGACTGGCTGCCGCGGCTGGCATTTGCCGGGCTGGGCTTCCTGTTCTGGCGCGACTATTTCAACTTCGTGCTGTCCGACTTTCCGGCCGTGCTGGCCCTGGTGCTGAGCTTGTGGCTGGTGCTGGGCCGGGGCGGACCAGGGGCGGCCGTGCTGGCCGGCGCCGGCCTGATGGCGGCCGCCAACATCCGGCCCGTGTACTTGCTGGCCGCCCCGGCGGTACTGTTGCTGAGCGTGCTGCATGTGCCCGGCCCGCGGCGCCTGGGGCAGCTCGGCGGGTTGCTATTGGGCGCGGCCCTGCTGGGTGGGCCCCAGCTGCTGCTCAACCAGCGCCACCACCACGTGGCTACGCCCCTGGTGTTGTCGCGCGATGCCCGCCTGCCCACGGCCAACCTGTACCTGGCGCAGCTGGGTTGGGGGCTAGTTATTCAGAAGTACGAAACCAGCCTGGACCCGGCCTTTCCCGCCCCGCGCATGCTCTACACCGACCCGGCCGGCCAGGCCCTGCTGCAGCGCCTGCACACCCGCCATTTCACCAGCTACGCCCAGTATGCCGCTGCGACCCGGCGCGAGCCGCTGGCCTTTGTGGCTCTCTACGGCCGGCATTTGTTTAACGGCCTCGACGTACAGTATCCCAGCCCGTTCGTCACCCGAATTACCGCCCGGTCCCCGTGGCTGGCGGGGTTGCACTACTCGGTTTGGTTTGTGGCCCTGGTTGTGGCAGCGGCCGGCGGGCGGGCCGTGGACGGGCGCAGTTTGCTCACGGTAGCGGCCCTGCTGCTGCCGTGCCTGGCGGCGTTGCCCATTGCCATGGAGTGCCGGTTTCTGCTGCCCCTGCACCTGCTGCTGTACGCGGTGGCCTGCTTCGGCGGGGCCCAGTGGCGGCCCGCCTGGACGGCATTGCCTTGGCCCAGAATAGCCCTGCTGATGGCCGGCTACGCGGTATTTGTGCTACTCTGCTTGCGGCTTTCAACCCAAACCCAACGCCAGCTCACGGCCGACGTGCGGGTGCTGGCTCCGTTGGGCGGGACCGAGGCCCAGCGCTGAGAAAATGCTAGGCCGCCGCGTGGTCCGCCGTCCGGAAGGCGGCCGGCGTCAGGCCGGTTTTGCTTTTGAAAAGGCGGGTAAAATATTGCGGATACTCGAAGCCCAGCTGAAAGGCGGTTTCGTTGATGCTCAGCGAGGTGCTCAGCAGCAAGTGCTTGGCTTTTTCAATCAGGCCGTGGTGCAGGTGCTGCTGGGTGTTCTGGCCGGTGAGGGTGCGCAGCATGTCGCTCAGGTAAGCCGGCGACACGTGCAGCTGATCGGCAAAGTGCTGTACGGTGGGCAAGGGCAGTTCCCCGTCCTGGGCGAAGTAGGCCGTCAGCAGCGTTTCAAAGCGGGTCAGCAGGTCGTGCTCGGCCGTGCGCCGGGTCAGAAACTGCCGGTGGTAGAAGCGGTTGGCGTAGCTGAGCAGCACGTCGAGCTGGGCCACCAGCACGTCGTGGCTAAAGGCGTCGATGGGCTGCTGATACTCGCGCCGAATGTTGTGCATCAAGCCTTCCAGGGCCTGTTCCTCGGCGTCGGATAAGTGCAGGGCCTCGTTTACGGCGTAGGAAAAGAAGCCGTAGGTGCTGATTTTCTTGGCCAGCGGGTGCTTGAGCAGCAAGTCGGGGTGAAAGACCAGCATCCAGCCGCTAAGCTCCGAAATATCTACCGAGGGGCTGCCTTCGCAGAACTGCCCGGGCGCGTAAAACGCCAGCACGCCCTGGCTGAAATCGTAGGCCCGGTGCCCGTAGTGCAGCTTGCCCTTGAGGTTTTTCTTCAGCGAAATAATGTAGAGCTGCCGCACAACCGGGCTGGTGGGCGGCACCAAATGGCGCGTCTTTTCCAGGTCAATAACGGTGAGCAGCGGGTGAGCCGGCGGCGGAAAGTTGAAGTGGCGGGTGAAATCCGACACGGTGGATAAAACCTTGAATTCGCGGGCTGACTGTTTCATAAGAGGAAAATAACCGGGTTGGAAAAAGCGGCCCGCGGACAACTATGCTACAAACCTCGTTGGACCTCCGCAGGTTGGAGCACCGCCCGTAGAAAAGTTAAAACCTCGGCCTGCAGCTCCTGCTGAAACTGCGCCCGGTCGAAGCCCGGTGGGTCCTGGGAAGGCGGAAACATCCGACTGACCCGCGCGGCCGGAAACGGACTCAGAAACGAGAAGTGGCCGGCGTTTGCCACCTCCCGGTGCTGCACCCGGGCGGGGTCGGGCAGGCCCCGCAGCACGTTTTGCGCGTGCCAGGGCCCGGTATGCTGGTCTTTTTCGGCGGTGAGCAGCAATACCGGCACTTGTATTTGGCACAGCGTATCCGGCGCCCGAAACCAGGGCGTGGCCGGAGCTAGCAGCACCAGCGCCCGGATACGCCCATCCGTCGGCGTCGGAATCAGCCGGGGCCGCCCGTCGGCCGACTCCCGGGGCAGCGTGGTGGGCGTGCCGCCGGCCAGGGCCAGGGCCGTGTAGCCGCCCAGGGAGTGTCCAATCAGCGCCACGGCGTCGGGCGCGGTGGCCGGGGCCAGGGAGGAGTCGTGGAGCACCGCGTCGAGGGCCAGCTGCAGGTGGCGGGGGCGGGCCGTCAGGTTCTGGGGCGTTTGGGCCCAGGAGTCGTCCGCGCGGTTGTTGTGCGGGTGTTCGGGCAGGCCCACGACAAAGCCCTGACTAGCCAGAAAGTGCGCCAGCGTGCGGTATACCAGCCCCGAGCCGCCCGTCCCGTGCGAAATCAGCACCACGGGAAACCGGCCGGGAGCTGGCTCTGCCGCCCGGGCCAGGCTCAGCTCGTAGGGGCCCAGTTGCTCGGGCTGTTCGGGTCCGGCGCTGGGGTAGAGCACCACCACGGGAAAGGTCAGGGCCAGGGTTGCGTCGGTTACAAGGAGGCTGCGGTAGCCCACCGGGTAGCTCATCAGCGTCGGGGTTGGTTAGGCCGGCAAGTACGCTAATTGTGGGTTCCGGCGCATCGGGGCCGGGCCAATAATACCAGCCCGGCCCCGGCCGTTTATCCGGCCGGCTAAAAGCCTTCCGGATAGGCTGCGCCCACCGAGCTGCCCACTGGCATAATGGCTTCCAGCTCGGCCAGCTCCGCCTCACTCAGCGCGAGGCTGGCCGCTGCCACGTTCTGCTCCAGGTACTTGCGGCGCTTGGTGCCGGGAATGGCCACCACGCCCTGAGCCAGCACCCAGGCCAAGGCCAGCTGGGCCGCCGTGACGCCCTTGGCCTGGGCCAAACTTTGGAGCTTCTCCACCAAGGCCAGATTCTTATAGAAATTCTCACCCTGGTAGCGGGGGAAAAAGCGGCGGGAGTCGGAAGCCTCGAAGTCGTCCGGGGTCTTGATGTCGCCCGACAGAAAGCCCCGGCCCAGCGGGGAGTAGCCCACGAAGCCGATGCCCAGGTCCCGGGTGGCTTGCAGTACGCCGTTTTCCTCCACGCCCCGGTCAAAGAGCGAGTATTCGGTTTGCAGGGCCGTAATCGGGTGCACGGCGTGGCCCCGGCGCAGCTCCTCGGCCGTCACTTCCGAGAGGCCCAGAAAGCGCACCTTGCCTTCCTCCACCAGCCGGCTCATGGCCCCCACGGTGTCTTCCAGCGGCGTATTTGGGTCGATACGGTGCAGGTAGTAGAGGTCCACGTAGTCGGTGCCAAGGTTGCGCAACGACCGTTCAATGCTTTTGCGCACGTACTCGGGCCGGCCGTTGTAGCCGCCGGTCCAGTTTTCCTGGTCGTCGACTTCAAAGCCAAATTTGGTAGCCAGAAGTATGTCCTGCCGCCGCCCGGCAATGGCCCGGCCCACCAGCCGCTCGTTGACCATCGGTCCGTACAAATCGGCCGTGTCGAGCAGGTTCACGCCCAGCTCCAGGGCCCGGTGAATGGTGGCTTCACTTTCCACCTCGTCGGCCTCGCCGTACACGCTCATGCCGTTGACGCCGCTGGTCATGCCCATGCAGCCCAGGCCTTCCACGGGTACTTCCAAACCCTGGCTGCCCAGGGCTACTTGTTTGATGGTGCTCATCTTGTTTTCAGGTAAGAAGGATGAATAGTTCTACTGCACAAAGGTCCGCCGCCGGGTAGCTGCCGCAGGTATACAAACCCGCGCTTCTGCAACACAAAACGCTGCTACTGCCACCCTTGCACGCTGCCGCCCCCGAACACGGCCTTCTTCAGCATGGGCCAGAACCGGTCCTGGAACGGGTCCAGGATGCTGGCCTCGTCCAGGGTCTGGAGCTGCTCCGGGCTCAGCTCAATGTCGAGTGCGGCCACACTCTCGTGCAGCTGGGCCACCTTGCTGGCCCCCACGATGACCGAGCTGATGCCGGGCTGCCGGGCCACCCAGGCCAGGGCCACCTGGGCCAAGGGCCGGCCCAGCTCGGCCGCCACGGGCCGCAGCGCGTCGAGTACCCGCCAGTTGTGGTCGGTGAATTTCAGGTTACCGAAGGGGTTGGGCCCACTCAGGCGGCCTTCGCCCCGGGCCCCGGCGCCCTCACGCTGGTACTTGCCGGCCAGAAAGCCGGCCGCCAACGGGCTCCACGGCGTAATACCCAGCCCCGTTTCGAGGGCGGCCGGCACGTGCTCCTGCTCGATGCGGCGGGCCACCAGGGAGTATTCCAGCTGCAGGGCCACGGGGCCGGGCACGGCGTGGGCGGCGGCCAGCGTGGCGGCTTTGGTGGCGTACCAGGCCGGCACGTTGGAGAAGCCGAAGTAGCGGATTTTGCCCGCCCGCACCAGGTCGCCCAGGGTTTGCAGCACCTCTTCCACTGGCGTCACCGAGTCGTAGGCGTGCAGCCAGTAGAGGTCCACGTAGTCGGTGTGGAGGCGGCGCAGGGAGCCTTCCAGGGCCCGCAGGATGTTCTTGCGGCCGTTGCCGCCCACGTTGGGGTTGCCCGCCTGCCCGCCGAAGCTGAACTTGGTGGCCAGCACCAGCTGGTCGCGCAGGCGGCGCTCAGCCACGAAGCGGCCCAGCATTTCCTCGCTCTGCCCGCCCGAGTACACGTCGGCGGTATCCAGGAAATTGCCGCCCGCGTCGACGTAAGCATCAAACACGGCCCGGGAAACGTCATCATCGGAGCCCCAGCGGGCGGTGCCGAAGGTCATAGTGCCCAGGGCCAGGGGGCTGACCACGAGGCCGGAGCGGCCCAGGGTACGGAAGTTGGGTAGCGACATAAAGCAGGGGTTGGGAGTGGGGCTGTTCTGGTAAAACAACTTTCCCAAAGGTCCGGCCTGACTGGCCCGTCGAGCCTACACAAACCCACGCTTCTGCAACACAAAATGCAGTTGTTAGTTGATTGTTGTTCGTTGATTGTTGTTAGTTGTTAGTTGTTGGTTGATTGTTGTTAGGCAGTCTGTCCTCCTGAGGCGCAGCCGAAGGACCTGCCTCGCCTTCGTGACAAGCATCATTCAACGTACCAAAGCCCTTTTCTGCTTGCGCGGAAAAGGGCTTTGGTACGTTGGTACAATCCTCAGTGGGGTAGGTAAGGAAGGTCCTTCACTCTGCTTCGCGCCGTTCAGGATGACAGATCTAACAACTAACAACAATCAACTAACAACAATCAACTAACAACAGTCAACTAACAACAATCAACTAAAAAAGCCCTGACTACCGCGGTAGCCAGGGCTTTTGCTTGCCTTAGAAAAGCTGAAACTAAGCCTTCTGGTAGGTTACTTCCTTCACGGCCTGAATGGTGCGGGCCACGTTGGGCAGCGAGGCTTCAATCAGGGTGGGGGCGTAGGGCAGGGGCACGTCCATGCAGGTCACGCGCACCACGGGGGCGTCGAGGTAGTCGAAGGCGCGGCGCTGCACGGTGTAGGCCAGTTCCGAGCTGATGCTGGCCAGGGGCCAGGCTTCTTCTACCACCACCATGCGGTTGGTTTTCTTCACCGACTCCACCAGCGTGTCGTAGTCGATGGGGCGCACCGAGCGCAGGTCGATTACCTCGGCTTCGATGCCGTCCTTGGCCAGCTCATCGGCGGCGGCCAGGGCGATTTTCATCATTTTACCGAAGCTCACCAGCGTCACGTGCTTGCCTTGGCGCACCACGTTGGCCTTGCCGATTTCGAGCAGGTACTCTTCCTCGGGCACTTCGCCCTTGTCGCCGTACATCAGCTCCGACTCCATGAAAATCACCGGATCTGGGTCCCGGATGGCGCTTTTCAGCAGGCCCTTGGCGTCGTAAGGCGTGGAGGGAACCACTACTTTCAGGCCGGGGGTGTTGGCGTACCAGTTCTCGAAGTTCTGGGAGTGCTGCGAGGAGAGCATGCCGGCGTTGCCGGTCGGGCCGCGGAACACGATGGGGCAGGAGTACTGCCCGCCCGACATGGAGTAGATCTTCGCGGCCGAGTTGATGACCTGGTCGATGGCCACCAGCGAGAAGTTGAAGGTCATAAACTCGATGATGGGCAGCAGGCCGTTGATGGCCGCGCCCACGCCGATACCGGCGAAGCCGAGCTCGGCAATCGGGGTGTCAATCACCCGCTCAGCGCCAAACTCGTCGAGCATGCCCTGGCTTACTTTATAGGCGCCGTTGTACTCAGCTACTTCTTCGCCCATCAGAAACACGCGCGGGTCGCGCCGCATTTCTTCAGACATGGCCTCGCGCAGGGCTTCCCGGAATTGGATGGTCCGCATAATCAGATTACAGGAATTCGAAACGTCAGAAACAAAATGCCGGAAATTTTCCGGCCCGTAAAGCTACAACGACAAGCCGGGACGGGCAAGCACGATTACGATTCAAGTTGCCGCCGCCCCGGCAGTCGCTCGGCTATTGCCGAGTGACGCCTATGCGGAGGGGCTCTGCCCCGGGCGTCCCGTGCCGTGTGGCCGTTCTGCTGGCGCGCGGTAATTCGCAGCAGAGCTGCTCACGCGTAGTCGTCACTCGGCATAGCCGAGCGACTGCCGAGAAGACTGTTTAGGATTCAAGTTGCAGCCGCCCCGTAGCCGCATTCACTTTGATTCCCCACTCGCTTTCGAAGTATAAGAGTACGTCGTAATCCGGTTGGGCATCCTTGTTAAAATAGATGTTCTCAAACTCCTCTCGCGCCTCCGTCGGTGTGCGGCAAATATGTTGCACCGTGCTGTCCTCGGAAAAAGGATATTCTGGGTCCCGCTCTTTCACCCGCAGGTAGCTCACACCTTCAAAAACCAGGTGCAGCGCCGGCCACGGCACATTCCGGGCCCATTCACCCGTCGATTTCTGCCACGACAGCCGTAGCGTAGCGGCGGCCGGGTTGTAGCGCAGCTCTACGAAATCGAAGTCGTTGTGCAAATCAGCGTAGCCGCCGTTGGCCCATTCCAGTCCGATATTCTGCTTGTCGAGAGTGAAGTTTATAAAGTCCATAGGCCGGTAAGGTAGCAGCTGATTGACACTTTTGGCCGCTGTAGAGACGCATAGTTGCGTCTCCTCGTTGAACGACAATCGTTGGTACGGCGCCTACGACGAGACGTAAGAATGCGTCTCTACATCGTTCACACCGCTTCGAAGATCATTGCCGTTGCTTAGTAGCTCATTCACGGCTCTTCGAAGACCATTTCCACCGCTTCGAAGGTCATTGCCAGCCTTTAGAAGATCATTTCCACTGCTTCGAAGGTCGCTTCCACCGCTTAGTGAATCATTTCCACCGGTTCGAAGCTCATTTCCACCGCTTAGAAGGTCGTTGCCGGTGGCGGCGTAGTAGCGCGAACCGTGTAGTTCGTGTGCCAAAACGACTCTACTGGCGCGGGGCACGCGAACTACACGGTTCTGCGATGGTTCACGGCGGCGCAGTAGTGCGAACTTGGTAGTTGGCGCTTTATACCGACTTACCTGCCTAGGAACGGGTTACCAGGGTAGAGCTGCCGTTCAACGAAGCGACGATTAGGCCACCCCGCCCTTCGGGCACCCCTCCTTGAAAAAAGGAGGGGAGTTTCGTTCTGTTACCGCAACGCTTCGAGGAACACTTTGCCGGCGGCGTAGTCCCGGAACTCCAGGTCCTCGACGGCGCGCTGGGCGTAGGCGCGGTCCAGCTGCACGGCGCGGCGCAGGAACTGGCCCATCTGGGCTTCGTCCTTGGTGCGGGCCGCTACTACGGCCAGGCAGTAGTAGGCCAGCGGGTCGCTGGGCTTCAGGTCCAGGGCTTCGCGGTAAATGCCGGCGGCGCCCTCGTAGTTGCTTTTGAGCAAGTAAATCAGGGCCCGGTTCATGGTGTTCTGGTAGGTTTTGCCGCTGTAGCTGATGCTGCCCAGGGCATCATCGAGCTGCCCGACTTCGATTTCCAGGGCGGCTTTGTCGGCAAAGACTTTTTCCAGCACCGGCCGCGGGCCGCCGAGCTTGATGGCGTAGTCGTAGTTCTGCAGGGCTTCGAGCCGGTCGCCGGCCCGGTGGTAGGCCGTGCCCACGCGGTAGAACAGGTCGGCGGTGGGGTTGCGGTGGGCGGCCAGGGTGAAGTTGGTGGCGGCCCGGCGCAGGTAGGCCTTGCGCACCTTGTCACTGACTTCCTTCTCGGAGCGTTGCAAGAGCACCACGGCCAGGTTGTGGTAGGCTTCCCAGCGGCCGGTGGTGGCCACGGCCGTTTCGTAGATGCGCTGCTTTTCGGCCAGCAGGGGCGTGAGCGTGGCCGAGTAGCGCAGCTCCTCGGGAGTCAGCGCGTCGGCCTCCATTTCCTTCTCCACAATCTTTTTGGAGAGCAAATAGATTTCCGAGTCGTAGCGCTTGGGGGCGGTGTACTCCACGGCCACCGTGCCGAAGCGCATCACCGGGTAAATGTACTGGTCGAGGTAATCGTAGAAAGACAGGGCCCGCAGCTGCCGCTCCTTCTGGGCAAACGAGCCCTTGGAGTCGTTAATCAGCAGCACCACCGAGTCGATCTGGGCGGGCTTGAGGGCCGAGTTCTGGACCTTGTTCAGAAACAGGTCCCAGCGCCGGTGGTAAGCCACGGTTTCAAACTTGATGTCGCCGACCTTATTCAGGTACGAATCGGTATCGACGCGCTTCTTGTAGTAGCGCAGCAGGCCCTGCACCCGCTTATCGGCCAGGCGGGCGTCGCGGGCGTCGATAGAGTCGGGGGAGTGGCCGGCGGCAATCATCACCTTCTTGGTGTGCTGGTTGGCCTCGATAAAGTCTTCCAGAGCCTGCACGTTGGTGCCCAAATAATTGCGAATGGCGGCGCTGCCCTGGTCGAAGAAGAAGGGCAGGATGCGGGTGCCGCTCATGTTGTTGTCGGCCGTTTCGGGCAGCAGGCCGATGGCCGTATCCTGGCGCACCACCAGCCGGCCCGTCGTGACGATGCCGCGGGCCAACCGAAACGGAGTGCCTTTCACCCGCTTGCCGTTGGGCTTGAGCTGGTGGGCATCGGGCAGAACCAGCAGCTCCCCGGGGCTTTTGCGGGGCGAGTAGGGAAAGGAAAACTGCTTGGTGATGACCAGCTCGTCTTTTTTCTCGGTGTCGTAGGTGTACTCGCCCGAGACGAAGGTGAGGCGGCCCACGGTGTCTTCGCGCAGGCCGTTGTCGTAGCGGTAGCTCAGGGCCAGGTTGTAGGCGTTGCCCTTCTTGAGGTGCTTGGCCGGCACCCGGGCCGAGACTTCGAACAGCACATTCTCGCCGTTGCTTTCCAGCACCGAGGGCTGCACCGTAACTTGCTGACCTTCTTGCGCAACCTTTAGCATCCGGGGCAACGTACAACCCGGCAGTGCGGCTGCGGCCAGCACTACCCACCCGAACGGAAACAAGCGCAAATAAACTCTCATAGGCGAAAAAGCTAGGCAGTACGGAGGCAGGGCGGAAATTCTGGCCTACAAACGTAAAAACTGCCGGGAGGGGTCAGAAATTGTGTTCAATTGTAGCCGCTGAGCTTGCCGTCCGCGGGTTTTCTTGTTATTTTGAGGAGCAGTAACCGGTTCAACCGGTTAAAAATGAGGAGCTATGAAACGACTAACCGACTTCATCGAACAGCAGAGCTTTGGTGTCTGCAATGCTTTGGGGAACCGTTTGGGCTTCTCCAGCAGCAGTGTGCGCCTGTCCTTTGTCTACGCGTCGTTCTTCACCTTTGGCT
Source organism: Hymenobacter chitinivorans DSM 11115 (assembly GCF_002797555.1). Taxonomy (NCBI): domain Bacteria; kingdom Pseudomonadati; phylum Bacteroidota; class Cytophagia; order Cytophagales; family Hymenobacteraceae; genus Hymenobacter; species Hymenobacter chitinivorans. The sequence goes on from NZ_PGFA01000001.1 coordinate 1,590,540, forward strand.
CGCCCATCGTGCTGTACTTCGCCCTGGCCTTCTGGATGAACGTGCGCCGGGCCATGCGCCGGCAGCGCAGCACCGTCTGGGACTTGTAAGTGAAGTGGTGAAGTGGTGAGTTGGTGAAGTAGCCGTTTTAAGAAGGGGTGGGGCTTGCTGCGTCTTGCATTCCGCCAAATTCTTGCGGGCTGAGCTGACTAAAAGCGCGAATTCCTTTACCGAAATAGGCCCAGACGAGGCTGCCCTGGTACACGCCGGGGCGGTGGCGGGTCAGAAGTTTTTGCGGGTGCTGCCGGCGCTTTTGCTGCCAGTAGCGGCGCTGGTTGAAAAAGTCGCGGTGGGCGCGCAGGATAGCTTTGCCGTCGGCGGTGTTGCCTTGGAGCAGAAAGCGCAGGGCCGCCACCCAGTCGAGCACCAGCCGGGCCCCGATAACCCTAATTAGCTCCGGCTCGGCCACGTTCTTGTAGACCAGGGCCAGGCCGTTGCGGAAGTTGAGGTAGGTTTTGCGCGGGTTCGACTTGTGCAGCGTGCCGCCGCCCACGTGAAAGACCGTGCTGCCGCCGTGGTACCACACCTGCTGCCCCGCGTTCCAGAGCCGCCAGCAGAGGTCAATTTCCTCCATGTGGGCAAAAAAGGCCGGTTCCAGGCCGCCCAGCTGCTGCCAGGCGGCGGCCCGCACCATCATGCAGGCGCCCGTAGCCCAGGCCACGGGGCGTGGGTCGTCGTACTGCCCGAGGTCTTTTTCGAGCGTGTCGAAGAGCCGGCCCCGGCAGAAAGGGTAGCCTAGCCCGTCGAGGTAGCCCCCGCCGGCCCCGGCGTACTCAAACAGCTCGCGCTGGGCCGCCTCGGGGCTGTACTGCCGGATTTTGGGCTGGCAGGCGGCTACTTCCGGGCGGGTTTCGAGCAGCTCCCGCAACGGGCGCAGCCAGCCGGGCGTCACCTCCACGTCGGAGTTGAGCAGCAGGTAATATTTGGCCTCCACCTGCTGCAAGGCCCGGTTGTACCCGTCGCAAAAGCCTAGGTTCTCGGGGTTCTGAATGATTTCGACCTGCGCAAACTCGTTGCGCAGCACGGCCACTGAGTCATCGGTGCTGGCGTTGTCGGCCACGATGATGCGGGCCCCGTCGGAGCAAGCCAGCACGGCGGGCAGGAACTGCCGCAAAAACTGCTGCCCGTTCCAGTTCAGAATCACCACGGCCACGTCGGCACACGGGCCGCCGGGGCCGGCCCCGCTAGAGGCCAAAGCTGCCCAAATCGAAGCCGGGAATGTTGGGTAGCAGGCCGGAAGTCTTGCTTTTGAGCTCTTCCTTGCCTTTTTCGCCGGCTTCGTTCATGGCCTTGTTCACTGCCGCTACCACTAGGTCGGCCAGCATGTCGCGGTCCTGGGGCGTGAGCAGGGTCTCGTCGATATCGAGCTTGAGCAGCTGGCGGTGGCCGTTTACGGTGGCCTTCACCAGTCCCCCGCCCGACTCGGCCGTGACAGTCAGGTACTGCAGTTCGCTCTGGGCTTTCTGGAGCTTTTCCTGGAGCTCCTTGGCTTTGCCCATCATGCCCATCATGTCAAACATAGGGTCTATTCGTTGTTTCCAGCAAGCTGGAAGGGTGGTTGCATTAAATGGAATACGGGAAAGGCAGGCGGGAAGAGACGTTGGAGCCGATAATTCTGGCCCCACTTCACCCACCGGCCTTACGGCGTACGGAAAGCAGAATTGCGGGGCAATTTACGCAAAGCCCCCGCACCTTAACCGCCCGGGAGCCGCGCGGCCACGGAAGCCGCCGACACCACAGCCGCCCGCCGCCCCGGAAACGTCCTGAAACGGCCGCGCTTACCCACGGCCGCCCGCCGCTGCCGGGCTGCCCCGTAAACGCCACCTGCTGCCCCCGCCCGGCGGAGCGGACAAGGGCAGCAGGTGGCTGCATTTTTACAAAAAAGCTGACGATACAGGCTACGCCGTGGTAGGCAACACCAGCACGGGTACTTTGCTGTGGCGCAGCACCTGGGCCGTGACGCTGCGGTGAAACAGGCCGCCCAGGAAGCTGTGGGGCCGGGCCAGTACCACTACCATTTCGGCCTGCAGCTCCTCGGCCGCCTGCAGAATGCCGTCGGCGGGTGCCGCTTCCCGGATTTCGTAGAGACTGTTGCCGGTAAGGGAGCCAAACAGACCCGTGCGCTGCACCGAGGCCAAGCCCACGTCGGCCCGGCTGGGGCCCGATTCCGGGGCGACGTGGACTACGGTGGTGGTGGCGTAGCAGTGGTCCAGCAGCTCCGACAAGGCCAGGGAAGGCGCCGTCAGCCAGAACGGCTGGTCGTCGGCGGCTACCACCAGGCGGCGGGGCAGCCGGGAGCTGGTATAGCCTTCGGGCACGAGCAGCAACGGGTAGCGGGCCGCCTGCAGAATGGGCGTGGCCTGCAGCCGAATCAACTGGTCGAGCAGAGTGGGGTCTTTTTCGCGGCCCAGCACCAGCAGCAGCGGGTGATGCACCTGCACGGCTTCGGCCACCGCGTCGCGGAAGGGGCCGACGGCCAGCTCGGCGCTGGCCGGAATGGGCAGGCGCAGGGCCCGCTCGACCAGCTCGCTGAGCAGAACCTTCCGGCTTTCCAGCACCAGCGGCACCGTTACCATCGCCGCTTCGGGCACCACCATGGGGTCCTGGTACACGTGCAGCAGCTGCAGCCGGCCACTGAGCCGCTGGGCCAGCAGCGTGGCGTAGGTCAGGGCCGATTCGGCGGCCGTTGATAAGTCGGTAAGTACAACGAAGGCGGGTAGCATGACAGTAGATTTTGTGGTGGAGAACCGGACGCGGCAGGCAGGGCCGATGGTGTAAAAGTCGGCTACCCGGGCCCGGCCGCACATGACGCGCATCAGCCAAACGCCTGACCTTTATCAGGCCGCGGGCCAGGGGTTAACTCGGTGGTGCCCGCTACTTTTGTGACCCGAAAAAGCGGCCAGCTGTAGCCGAAGCTGGTCTGCCGATTACATTGTACCCGCCGGACTTCGGCAAAAGCCGGCCGAGAATAGCCCCGTGCCCAAAGCCCCCGTCCGGCCCCTGCGCCAACACCAAGCCCACCTGCTACGTTAGCCTTGTTATGACCAAAACCGTCTTCATTGCCTCCGCCGAGCCCTACAGCGGCAAATCCCTCGTGACGCTGGGCCTGGTGAATATGCTGCTCAGCAAAGCCCAGAAAGTCGGCTACTTCAAGCCCGTCATTACCCCGGGGCCCGACGACAAGCACGATGCTCACCTCGACACCGTGCTGCGCCACTTCCAGCTGCCGCTGGCCTACGAAGATACCTTTGCCTACACCGGCCCGGAAGTGCTGCGGCTGATTGAAACCGAGCGGCAGGGCGAAATGATTGACACCATCATCCGCCGCTACAAGCAGCTCGAAGAGCAGCACGACTTCATCGTGGTGGAAGGCACCGACTTCGTGGGCCAGGGCACCGCCTTCAAGTTTGATTTGAACGTGACCATTGCCAAAAACCTGGGCGAACCGGTGCTGCTGGTCGTGTCGGGGGAGGGCAAAACCACGGCCCAAATCATCAGCAACACGCTCACGGCTTTGCGCGGCTTCGAGGCCCGGGAGGTGCAGGTGCTCACGGTGGTGGCCAATAAGGTGCACCCCGGGCAGGTGGCTGATGTGCAGGAGCTGCTGCGCGCCCAACTCCCGGCCGAGGTTATCCTGTCCGTCATTCCCGAGGACAAAGCCCTGCTCAACCCCACGATGCAGGAAATTCACAAGGCCCTGGGCGGGCGGCTGCTTTTTGGGGAAGAGCTGCTCGGCAACCAGGTCGACAACTTCGTGACCGGGGCCATGAACGTGCCCAACTTCCTAAACTACCTCAAGGAAAACGTGGTCATCGTGACGCCCGGCGACCGGGGCGACATCGTTATCTGCGCCGTGCAGGCCAACCTCTCGGCCAGCTACCCCAAGGTGGCCGGCGTGGTCCTGACGGCCGGCTGGGAGCCCGAGGAGCCTATTCTGCGCCTGCTGCGCGGCCTGCAAACGGTGATTCCCATCTTGGCCGTGCCCACCGGCACCTTCGAAACCAGCGCCCGGCTGGCGGCCGTCAAGTCGCGCATCTCGGCCGACAACCCCAAGAAGGTGCAGCTGGCCATCCGCACCTTTGAGCGCTACGTCGACGTGCCCGCCCTGGCCCAGCAGCTCACTACTTTCCAAGCGGAGGGCATTACGCCCCACATGTTCCAGTACCGGCTCATGCAGTGGGCCAAGCGCCAGCGCCGCCACATTGTGCTGCCCGAAGGCAACGACGACCGAATCCTGCGGGCCGCCGCCCAGCTGCTGCACCAGAACATTGTGGACCTGACCATTCTCGGTACCACCGAGGAAGTGCTGGCCTCCGTTAAGCGCCTGGGGCTGAGCTGGCCCACCGACCACGTGCGCATCATTGACCCGGTGCACTCGGAGTTCTACGACGACTACGTCAACACCTTTTATGAGCTGCGCAAAGACAAGGGCGTCAATGAGGACATGGCCCGCGACCTGCTGCGCGACGTGTCGTACTTCGGCTCGATGATGGTGTACAAGGGCCACGCCGACGGGATGGTATCGGGGGCGGTGCACACCACCCAGCACACCATCCGGCCGGCCCTGCAGTTTATCAAAACCAAGCCGGGCGTGTCGGTGGTGTCGTCGGTGTTCTTCATGTGCTTGCCCGACCGGGTGGCCGTCTTCGGCGACTGCGCCGTGAACCCCAACCCAACGGCCGAGCAGTTGGCCGAAATTGCCATTTCCTCGGCCGAAAGCAGCCGGGCCTTCGGCATCGAGCCCCGCGTGGCCATGCTGTCCTACTCCTCGGGCACCTCGGGCGCCGGGGCCGACGTGGACAAGGTGCGGCAGGCCACCGAGCTGGTGCGCCGGAAGCGGCCCGATCTGAAAGTGGAAGGCCCCATCCAGTACGATGCCGCCGTGGACCCCTTGGTGGGCCGGCAGAAGCTGCCCGACTCGGAGGTAGCCGGCCAGGCCAGCGTGCTGATTTTTCCGGACTTGAACACCGGCAACAACACCTACAAGGCCGTGCAGCGCGAAACCGGCGCCCTGGCCATTGGTCCGGTGCTGCAGGGCCTGAATAAGCCGGTAAATGACCTAAGCCGGGGCTGCACCGTGGACGACGTGTTCAACACCGTGGTTATCACCGCCATTCAAAGTCAGCAGCAATAAGGCGGCTTTGAAAATGGGAATAAAGTCCGCAGGCAGGCCGCCGACAACGCTGGCGTTGGTGGCGACCTGCCTGCTCTGTTATATAGAATTGGTGCTCTTGTTTATCTCTATCCGTAGCCAAAATAATAACAGAGTAGGACACAATTTCTGTATCGCCTATAAAGTAAAACCATGCTTGCCGGAGCTTAGAAGCTGGCCATCATAAGGTCGATTTTATCGAATAATTCACCTACGCCCAGTGCCAGCCAGAAAATTAAAAAGGCCAGCACCCATTTTGCCACCACGGGAATTGCAAAACCAATTTTTTCTTTCAGCAGCGCATTTAGCGGCGGAAAAAAAGCCAGGGAAAGCGCCACGATAAAAATGCCGAAGCCCGGGTCATTGCCCCAGAAGGTGTTGATCAGGCCAATTGCCAAAGCAAGCAGGCCGAAAAGCCAGCCCGTTACAGTAAAAGTGCTGGTCAGTGCATTTGAAGAGTTGGTCATGGTGTGGGGGTTTGAAAGTGAGTGTTTATTAAAAAAAAACCGGGAAAGTACGTGGCAGGCAGAAGCCGCTCAGGTATTCTGAGGAAAGCCGGAAGCGGTGCATTTGCTGGGTTAGACCGTTTTTAGGGCCGTCGGACCGGGTTGGCGGGGGCTCGGTTGTACTCGTCGAGGCACTTATCCAGCGGCTCTCCGCCGTTGTGGATACAGTCGCAGAACGTGTAGCAGGCCGCCGATTTGCTGTTGCCCGGGCAGCGCTTGATGCAGTCCTGAAAAGTGTTGTAGGGCTGAATAGTATACAGGTGGCTGACGGTAAAGGCCACGGTAAAAATGGCAGCCACTACGCCGGCGAAAAAATAAGTCGGGAAGGCGTTGCTGATGGAGTGCTGGGTTTCCAACTCGGGGGTTGGGCGGCGCCAGGGCAGGAGGTGTTTTAATTTGTCGTAGTCCCAGCAGAGCAGGTACAGGTTGGCCAGCACCATGAGCGGCGACGTGAGTATGGAGCCGACGAAGCGCACGGAAATGGTCAGGATAAAAATATTGAGGATGATGGGAAAATACAGCACGGCGCCGAGCGTGGCCGTGCGCGGAATGAGCAGCAGCACCGCCGCCAGCATTTGCACCACGCCCACGAATGGGTAATAAAAACCGGTGCGGTAAAAAGCGTACAGATAATGCCCCATCGGCTGGTTAATTGCCAGGTCGGTGAACCGCTCCCCGGCAATTTTGACGTAGCCCGCCGGCAAAAAGCCCATGGCCAGCACAACCCGGTTGAAGACCGTGAAATGCTGCAGCCACCGGTTGTGCCGGGCCTGGGCATGAAGCGAGTCGAGGGTAGCAGCGAGGCTCATCGGGTGGGGCGTTGGGGCGCGGCAGGTTGATTGCAGGAGCTGAGCCGTCGGTTGGTTTTGGCAGGGCGGCAGCAGTGCGAGCTTGATGTTTCAAAAGTACTTTGTTTTTCAAAGTATGCAAATAAAAAAATGGTTTGCCCGAGTATTTTCCTGTTGCCGTTTCCTGGAATGCAGTTGATTTGATGCGTAAATGCCATAAAAGTAGATAGTTATGATGTTAAGGGCCATGAAAGGCCGTGGGTCCAGCCGAAGTAGCTAAAGCCAGGCGCAGGAGCGGGGTGGGGCCATCTACTCAGGGCGCCGGCCGGGCGCAGTGCTACTGAGCAGGCGTAGTTGTGCATCGGGGCGGGCGGTGGAGCAGCCGCCGGGCGTACTTTGGGGCGGCAATGCTCGTACTGCTGGGTATTGCCACCTGTTCCGTCTTACTTTTGGGCCCCGTGGTGGGGCCGCCCAATTTCTTCCATGAATATTTTCGTCGTCAACTCCGGCAGCTCGTCTATTAAGTATCAACTTTTCCGCTGGCCCGCCGAGCAGCCCGTGTGCAGCGGCCTGGTGGAGCGAATCGGGCAGGAGCAGGCCACCATTACCCACAAGGTTTTCGACGGAGCCGGTGCCGAAGCGGCCGAACAGCGCCTGACCCGGGAGCTGCCCGACCACGAAGCTGGTCTGCGCGAAGTGGTGCGCCTGCTGACCGAGGGCGAAGGCCGCGTCATTCAGGACCCGACCGAAATTGCCGTGGTGGGCCACCGGGTGGTGCACGGTGGCGAGGCTTTTGCCGCTACGACGCTGATTACCGAGGCCGTAAAAACGGAAATTCACCGGTTGTTTGCCCTGGCGCCCCTGCACAACCCGGCCAATCTGCTGGGCATTGAGGTGGCCGAGCGGCTCTTTGCCCAGGCCCGGCAAGTGGCGGTATTCGACACCGCTTTTCACCAGACCCTGCCCGAGCACGCCTTCCGCTACGCCCTGCCGGAATCTTTGTATACCGAGCAGCGCATCCGCAAATACGGCTTTCACGGCACCAGCCACCAATACGTAGCGGCTCAGGCCGCCGCTTACCTGAACAACCCCGACGCCCGCCTGATTACCATTCACCTCGGCAACGGCTGCAGCATGGCGGCCGTGCGCGCCGGCCGGGCCCTGGATACGACCATGGGCTTCGGGCCCCTGGCCGGGCTGGTGATGGGCACCCGCTCCGGCGACCTGGACCCTTCGGTGTTGCTGCATCTGCTCGGGCCACTGGGCTATTCGGCGGAGCAGGTCAGCACCTTGCTCAACAAGGAAAGCGGCATGCTGGGCCTCACCGGCTTTAGCGACATGCGCGACGTAACCCGGGCCCTGGCGGCGGGGGAGGCCCGGGCCCAGCTGGCCTACGACCTGTATGCCTACCGCATCCGGCAGTATATCGGGGCCTACGCGGCGGTGCTGGGCGGGCTGGATGCCATTGTATTTACGGCCGGCGTAGGCGAAAACGACGCCCTGGTGCGCCGCCTGGCGTGCCAGGACATGGACTTTTTCGGCCTGCAGCTCGACGAGGCCCAGAACCAGCGCCGGGCGCCGGGCCTGCGCGACATCAGCAGTGCCGGAGCGCGGGCCCGGATTCTGGTAATTCCCACCAACGAGGAGCTGGAAATAGCCCGGCAGTGCGCTCAGCTGCTGTTGCCGGCCTAAAGCAGGCAGGTGCTAAAGCGTCGTTGGGGGCGAAACGTTGGCTTTAGTCGGGAAAAGCTAGAACTGCTGGGCCGCCGGAAGCAGGTGCGGAAGCGAGGAGTGCTATTTTTCTTTCGGCCAGGGAATCCAGTCGTTGACATCGTGCCAGCGCCCGTTGGGTAAGTAGGCCGGATAAGCTGAACCATAGCGGCTAGGTTTGACTCATCACTGCGCCACCAACGGGCGGCGGTGGTACCAAACCCGCTCTTGCTACCTCTTTTCTGCCCGCCTATGTTCCCACTTCGCCCCGCCCTCGCCGTTTGCCTCTCCGCGCTGCTGACCCTGACTCTGCTGACCGGCCCCGCCGCCCGGGCCAACGATTCGACGCCGGCTGCTAAGCAGACGAAGCCCGCGCCGGCCCGTACTGCCAAGAAGCGCACGGCGGCCGCGGGGGCCACGGCCAAGGTGACCAAGCTCCAGCCCGTGCAGGTAGCGCCGGCGCGCGACGTAATGAACGACCACCGCCCCCTGACGCTGGCCGGCTGGGTTACCGGGGCCGACGGCTTGCCCCTGCCCGGGGCCACCGTCTGGATGACCAACACCCACGCCCCGGCCGTGGTGACCAACGGCCAGGGCGACTTTCTGCTGGCCCTGCCCAGCAACGCCCCGGTAAGCCTGACCATCGGGTGCGCCGGCTACCACGACCAGGTCGTGATGCTCAACCAGCCCCACCTGCAAAACGGCGTGAGCGTGGCCCTGCAGCCCTTGGCCCGCCGCTAAGTCTGGCTGGCTCGACAAAACGCAAAGCGCCCGAACTACTGCTAGTTCGGGCGCTTCTTTTTTAGGGTCGTCAGCCTGGCAAAGGCCACGTTTACCCCTGCAGAACCTGCTCAATAGCCGTCAGCTCGTCGGGGGTGAACTGCAGGTTGTGCAGGCACTGCAGCGAGTCGGTGAGCTGCTCGGGGCGGCTGGCGCCGATGAGGACCGAGGTGACCCGCTCATCCTTGAGCAGCCAGGCCAGGGCCATCTGGGCCAGGCTTTGGTGGCGGTTCTGGGCCAGCTCGTTCAGGCGCTGCACCTGCGAGAGGCGCTCCGGCGTCAGCTGGTTTTCGGTCAGGAACCCGACGCCCTTGGCTACCCGGGAGTCGGCGGGGATGCCGCGCAGGTACTTATCCGTGAGCAGGCCCTGGGCCAGGGGCGAGAAGGGAATGCAGCCCACGCCTTCCTCGGCCAGCAAGTCGAGCAGGCCGTCTTCCACCCACCGCTCAAACATGGAGTACTTGGGCTGGTGAATCAGGCAGGGCGTGCCCAGCTCGCGCAGAATGCGGAAGGCTTCCCGGGCTTCGGCGGGCTGGTAATTGCTCAGGCCCACGTACAGAGCCTTGCCCTGGCGCACGAGCAGGTCGAGGGCCGTCATGGTTTCCGCCAGCGGCGTGTCGGGGTCGGGGCGGTGGTGGTAGAAGATGTCCACGTAGTCCAGGCCCAGGCGCCGCAGGCTTTGGTCGAGGCTGCTGACCAGGTACTTTTTCGAGCCCCATTCCCCGTAGGGCCCTTCCCACATGTGGTAGCCGGCCTTGGTTGAAATGATCAGCTCGTCGCGGTAGCCGGCAAAATCCTCGCGCAGAATGCGGCCGAAGTTGAGCTCGGCCGAGCCGGGCGGCGGCCCGTAGTTGTTGGCCAAATCGAAGTGGGTCACGCCCGCGTCGAAGGCCCGGCGCAGGGTGCTGCGGCCCACGGAGAGCTGGTCGACGTCGCCGAAGTTGTGCCACAGGCCCAGGGAAAGAGCCGGTAGTTTGAGGCCGCTGCGGCCGCAGCGGCGGTAGGTCATGTCCTGGTAGCGGCCGGGGCTGGGGAGGTAGTGCATGGTTGGAAAAACGGTAAGGCGAAAGAACGAGCGGGCAAGATGGGTGGCCGCGCCCAATTCTCGCAACTACTTCCGCAAATACTTGCGCAGGGCCAGGTGTTTCGCTTGCCGGATGCCCTCGGCCACGGCTTCGGCGTTAAGTCGGGCCCCGGCCTCGATGGTGTGGGTGTGGTCGGTGGGGTTGAAGTAAGTGGCGCGCACGGTGGCTTCGCCGGCCCGGTCGTACTTATCGGCCGCGAGCTGGTTGAGGTCGATGAACCCAGCGCCGCCCTGCCGGGCGGCTTCCTGGGCCCAGCGGCCGTAGTCTTCCCGGCTGCGGTTGACTTTGCCGCCGGTCCAGGCGTTGCGCGGAATCGGGGAGCAGACGATAGGCGTGGCGCCCTGGGCCTTGATTTCGGCCATAAACTGGCGCAGATACCAGCCGTAGGAGTGTACCGTTTCGGGCTGCTTGGTGAGCAGGTTCACGATGTCCTGGGTTTCCTCGCCGTTGCTTTTGATGGTGCCCCGGGCCCGGGTCGTGTCGTTGATGGGGCTGCTGTCGTTGTGGCCAAACTGCATGATGACGAAGTCGCCGGCCTGGAGGCGGGGCAACACCTTGGCCCAGTGGCCCTGGCTGCGAAAGGTGCGGGAGCTGGTGCCGCCCAGGGCGTGGTTTTCGAGGCGGATGCGGGTCGTGTCGAAGTAGGCGGGCAGGAAGTTGCCCCAGCCCCAGAGGCCCCCGTCGCCGCGGCCCTTACCGTTTTTCACCGTCGAGTCGCCGATGAGGAAGAGCGTGGGGCGGGGTTTGGGCCGGGGCAGAAAAGCCGAGAGTAAAGCCAGGGCCAGCAGTAAGGTGAGGGTGGGGCGGAAGAGTTTCATAGGAAAGCAAGTGTCGTTGCTGCTTACTGCTGCTTGGCCAGGTACTTGTTCAGCGCGATTTTGCGGTTGGCCCGGATGCCTTCCACTACTGAGGCCGCGTTAAGCAACGCGCCGGCTTCGTTGGTGTGGGTATGGTCGCCGGCGAAGAGCTTGGCCACGGCCTCGGGGCCGAGTCGGTCGTACTTGTCGGCCGTGAGCTGGTTGAGGTCGATGAAGGCCACGTTTTCCTGCCGGGCTACTTCCCGGGCCCAGCCACCGAAGTTCTGGGTGGCGCGCTTCACTTTGCCATCCTGCCACTGGTTGCGCGGAATCATGGAGGCCACGAGGGGCGTCACGCCTTTGGCTTTAGCCTGGCGGATAAACTGGCGCAGGTACCAGCCGTAGGTATGCACCGTTTCGGGGCGGCCATTGGGCCAGATCAGCTGCTTGGTTTCCTCACCCGTGCCGGGCAATACGCCCCGGCGGCCGGCCTTGGTGGTGTCGGGGGCGCTGCCTTCGTTGTGGCCAAATTGCATGAGCAGAAAGTCGCCGGGCCGCAGCAGGGAGTCCACCACGCGCCAGCGCTTCTCCGAAACGAAGGTGCGGGTGCTGCGCCCGGCCATAGCCCGGTTGTCGATATTGATTCTGGCCGTGTCGAAAAAAGCCGGCAGCTGCGTGCCCCAGCCCATCTGCGGGGCATTGGTATTGCGCACCGTCGAGTCGCCAATCAGATAGAGTGTGGGGCGTTTGGGTCCTTTGCCAAAGGCCAGCAGCAGGGTGCTCAGGGCCAGCGCAGCCAGGAGGCCGAAGCGGAAAACCAGTGGGTGTTTCATGAATTAGCGGGGAAAAGCAACAGTACGCTGCGGCAAGGACGCACGCCGGCCGGGCTGGCCCATCCTGCACTCTCCTGTGGGTTCCGGTGGTTTTTAGTGAGCAAATAGTGAGCAAAGCAACGGCGGCCGGGGCCTGCGGGTCGGCACCAAAAGCGGCGTACCGAAGAGTACAGGAGGGTTTGGGTGCGGCTCCTGGTTTTCTTGCAACCTACAAAGCGGCTGGTCCGGCCGGCCGCTCTGTAATTCATGCTGTTGCGCCGCGCCGATGCCCCTTACCCGTTGCCTGCCCGGCGCCGTTGAAAGCGGCTTACGGCAGCCGGCCGCCGACAAATGGATTATTTTTCGGGCTAATAATGAGAGGTCAAGCCCGGGGAGCGGGTCGGAAGTGGCGAAAACCGCTTCCTAGCGCTATCTTCCGGGTTCAGCCTTTCTTCACCCGATTCTACCACCTCGCGTCCTCCATGAAGCTTTCTTCCCTGCTCACTACTTCTCTTGCCGGCCTGGGTTTGCTGGGTCTGGTGCTGACGGCCACCCCGGCCCCGGCCCAGAAGCTGCCCAAGAAAGAAAAGGTGCTCAAAGCCCTGACCCTGACCAATGACTACTTCATGCAGAAGTGGCCCGACCCGGGCAAGGACATCATGACCAACAAGCTGCGCCCCAGTCATATCTGGACCCGCAGCGTGTACTACGAAGGCCTGATGGCCCTGTATCAGCTCGACAAGCAGAAGCGCTACTACGACTACGCCGTGGATTGGGCCGAAAAGCACAAGTGGGGCATCCGCAACGGCATCACCGACCGGGACGCCGACAACCAGTGCGCCGGCCAGACCTACATCGACCTCTACCTGATTGACCGCAAGCCCGAGCGCATCCGCGACATCAAGGCCAGCATTGACAACATGGTTAACAGCCCGAAAGTGGACGACTGGAGCTGGATTGACGCCCTGCAGATGGCCATGCCGGTGTATGCCAAGCTGGGCGCCGAGTACAACGACAGCCGCTACTACGAGAAGATGTACCAGATCTATAACTACTCCAAAACCCAGCACGGGGGCAAGGGACTGTTCAATGCCGAGGACAACCTGTGGTGGCGCGACAAGGACTTTGTGCCGCCCTACAAGGAGCCCAACGGCCAGGACTGCTACTGGAGTCGGGGCAACGGCTGGGTGGTGGCGGCCATGGTGCGCGTGCTCGACGTGATGCCCCGCAGCGCCCCGCACCGCGACGAGTACGTGCAGATGTACATGAACATGATCAAGGCGCTGCCGCCGCTGCAGCGCCCCGACGGCTTCTGGAACGTGAGCCTGCACGACGAGACGCACTTCGGCGGCAAGGAGCTGACGGGCACGGCCCTGTTCGTGTACGGCATGGCCTGGGGCATCAACCGCGGCCTGCTGGACCGCAAAACCTACCAGCCCATCATTGCCAAGGCCTGGCAGGGCATGATTAAGGACTGCCTGCACCCCGACGGCTTCCTGGGCTACGTGCAGGGCACCGGCAAGGAACCCAAGGACGGACAGCCGGTGAGCTACACCAGCCGGCCCGATTTCGAAGACTACGGCCTGGGCTGCTTCCTGCTGGCCGGCAGTGAGGTCTACAAGCTGCAACCATAACCGCTCAGGCCGAAGTGTCTGGCGGGCAACACAGAACGTCCTGCTGAGTCCTGCGAAGCATCTCTGCCGCTTCGTTGCAATAGTAAAATCTACTGACCAGTGCGGTAGAGCTGCTTCGGCAAGCGGACGACAGATAAAGCATGACGTTCTTCTTTATAACCCGCTCCCATATGAAAAAGTCCCTGGCTCTGTCCCTGTTGCTGACCGCCGCGCTGGCCCAACCCGGCTTCGCGCAAGCCCCCAAATGGCCCGAAATAACCCAGCAGGCCAAGCCCTGGACGCGCTGGTGGTGGCAGGGCAGCGCCGTGAACGAGCAGGACCTGACCCGCCTGCTGACCCAGTACCAGCAGGCCGGCCTGGGCGGGGTCGAAATCACCACAATTTACGGGCAGCAAGGGGCCGAGCCGCAGTTTATCAACTTCCTCTCGCCCAGGTGGGTGGATATGCTGGAGCACACGCTCAAGGAAAGCGGGCGGCTGGGGCTGGGCGTGGATATGGCCCAGGCTTCGGGCTGGCCCTTCGGCGGGCCCTGGGTCAGCTCGGCCGACGCCTGCAAGTACGCCACCTACCAGACCTACGCCATGCAGGGTGGCGAGCAGCTCCAGCAGGCCGTGACTTTCGTGCAAAAGCCCATTGTGCGCACCGTGGGCCAGCCCATCGACCTGAAGCAGCTCAAGGAGCCGGTGGCCAGCAACCCCGATTTGCAGCTCCACGCCTTCGACCAGGTCCGCTTCGAAAAGCCCCTGCCGTTGCAGGCCCTGATGGCCTATTCGGAGAAGGGCGAAATGCTGGATTTGACCAGTAAGGTAGACGCCGCCGGTAAGCTGAACTGGACCGCCCCGCCCGGCCGCTGGAAGTTGTATGCCCTGTTCGAGGGCTGGCACGGCAAGCAGGTGGAGCGGGCCGGCCCCGGCGGGGAAGGCGACGTGGTGGACCACTTCTCCAAAACTGCCACCCAGCACTATCTGCAGCACTTCGACGAGGCCTTCAAGGGCCGTAGCCTTAAGGGCTTGCGCGCCTTTTTCAACGATTCCTACGAGGTGGACGATGCCCAGGGCGAGGCCAACTGGACGCCGCTTATGTTCTCGGAGTTTCAGAAGCGCCGCGGCTACGACTTGCGTCAGCACCTGCCGGCGTTGTTTGGGCAGGCCTCGGCCGACGAAAACCAGCGGGTGCTGACCGACTACCGGGAGACCATATCGGAGCTGCTGCTCGAAAACTACACCCAGACCTGGGGCGCCTGGGCCAAAACCCATGGCGCGCTGATTCGCAACCAGGCCCACGGCTCCCCGGCCAACATCCTGGATTTGTACGCCGCCACCGACATTCCCGAAACGGAAGGGGAGGATTTGCTGCGCATCAAGTTTGCCTCCTCGGCGGCCCACGTCACGGGTAAAAAGCTGGCTTCCTCGGAAACGGCCACCTGGGAAAACGACCATTTCCTGTCCTCGCTCGGCGACGTAAAAAAGGCCCTGGACCGGATGCTGCTCGGCGGCATCAACCACACCTTTTACCACGGCACCAACTACTCTCCCCAATCGGCGCCCTGGCCCGGCTGGCTGTTTTACGCGGCCGTCCACTTCAACCCCAACAACACGTTCTGGCCGGATTTCGGGCAGTTGAACCGCTACGTGGCCCACTGCCAGTCGTTTCTGCAGGCCGGCAAGCCCGCCAACGACGTGCTGGTGTATCTGCCTATTTACGACGCCTACCAGAAGCCCGGCAAGGTCCTGCTCCAGCACTTCGACGGCATCGAGCACGGCTTCAAGGGCATGACCGTGGGCACCACCGGCGAAGAGCTGCTCAAGCGCGGCTACGGCTTCGACTTTATTTCCGACAAGCAGCTGCTGCAAGTCACGGCGGCCGGCAAAACCCTGCAAACCGGCGGGGGAGCCACCTACCAGACCATTCTCGTGCCCGATGCCCGCACCCTGCCGCTGCCCACGCTGGCGCAGCTGCTGAAGCTGGCCAGCAGCGGCGCCACCATCGTGTTTCAGAACGGCTTGCCCACCGACGTGCCCGGCTGGGGCAACCTGGCCGCCCGCCGCGCCGCGTTTAAAAAGCAACTGGCCCAGCTCAAATTCACGGCCGGGGCCAAGGGCAGCAAAAAGGCCGTGCTCGGCAAAGGCGCGGTGCTGGTGGGCGCCAACGTCGACCAGCTTTTGGCCCAGGCCGGGGTGAAGCGCGAAACGATGGTGGACTCCGGCCTGCAGTTTGAGCGCCGCCGCTCGGCCAAGGGCCTTACTTACTTCGTGGCCAACTGGAGCCCCAAGCCCGTTCACGCCTGGGTGCCGCTGCAAACTGCGGCTAAGTCGGTGGCGCTCTACAACCCCATGACCGAGCAGCTGGGAATGGCCGCCGTGCGCACTTCCGCCAAAGGCCAGCCCGAGGTGTACGTGCAGCTGGCCCCGGGGGAGTCCTGTTTGCTGGAAACCTCGACGGCAGCGGTAATTGCCCCGGCCTACGCTTACCAGAAACCCGCCGGCCCGGCCCAGCCGCTCACCGGCCGCTGGGACGTGAAATTCGGGGTGGGCGGCCCCGAGCTGCCGGCCCCGACGCAGGTGGAAAGCCTGAGCTCCTGGACTACCTGGCAAGGCGACGCGGTGAAGAAATTCGCCGGCACGGCCACCTACACCCTGGCTTTTGCCCGGCCCCAGGGCGCGGCCGACGGCTGGCTGCTCGACCTGGGCCGGGTGGCCGAAACGGCCCGGGTGCACCTCAACGGCCAGCCCCTGGCTACGCTCATTGGCCCCACGTATCAGGTCTTTATTCCCAAAGCCCAGCTCCAAGCTACCAACACCCTGACCGTGGCCGTGAGCAACGGCATGGCCAACCGCATTGCGGATATGGACCGCCGCCACGAGTCCTACAAAAACGCCTACAACATCAACATGTCGAGCAAGCTGGCCGAAAACCGCGGCCCCAACGGCTTGTTCACCGCCGAGAAATGGACTCCGCGCGAGTCGGGCCTGCTTGGCCCCGTCACCCTGACCCCAACCACCACCGGCCAGCAGGTGCAGTAGGGCCGGAACCGAATAAAATTATAAGAACGTCATGCTGAGCGCAGTCGAAGCATCTCTACCGCAGTGCTAATTCGCACCGAAGCGGGAGAGATGCTTCGACGAGCTCAGCATGACTACAACGCTTACTCCTCGTTTCTAACGGCTTATGCGCATTTCCCGGCTCCTTACGTCTGCTTTCCTGCTGACCCTGACTTACTCGGCCCAAGCCAACGTCACGCTGCCCGCCCTGATTGCCGACAACATGGTGCTCCAGCAGAAAAGCACCGTGGCCCTCTGGGGCTGGGCCGAGGCCGGAGAAACGGTGAGCGTAACGGCCAGCTGGCAGAAAGCCCCGGTCAACGCTACGGCCGATGCGGCGGGCAACTGGCTGGTGCGGGTACCCACGGGCCAGGCGGGCGGGCCGTATACCATCCGGTTTCAGGGCCGGAATGAGCTGACGGTGCGCAACGTGCTGCTGGGCGAGGTCTGGCTGTGCTCGGGGCAGTCGAACATGGCGTTTTCCGTCAGTAAAAAGCCCAACAGCGGCTCCTATACCGGCGTTATCAATGAGGCCGAGGTGGTGCCCAAGGCCAGCTACCCGGCCATCCGGATGTTCACCGTGAAGAATACCGTGGCCAACGAGCCCCAGCGCGACACCCAGGGCCAGTGGCAGGTGTGTAGCCCCCAGACCGTGGGCGAATTCTCGGCCGTGGCCTACTTTTTTGCCCAGGAAATCCACGAGCACACCCGGCTGCCCATCGGCCTGATCAACTCGACCTGGGGCGGCACCCCGGCCGAGTCCTGGACCCGTAAGGACGTGCTGGAGCAGGACCCCGACTTCCGGCCCATCCTGCGCCGCTACGAGCGGGGCCTGACGACCTTCGAGCAGGACCAGGCCACCTACAAGCAGCAACTGGCCGAGTTTCAGCAGGAGCGGGCCGCCAACCCGCAAACGGCCCGTATGGCACCCGTCGCGCCGGTGGGAGTTACCTCGAATAAGTCGCCCTACAAGCTCTACAACGGCATGATTCGGCCCCTGATTCCCTACACGCTCCGGGGCGTACTCTGGTACCAGGGCGAAAACAACGCCGACCGGGCCTACCAGTACCGCCGTCTGTTTCCGGCCCTGATCCAAAGCTGGCGGCAGGAATGGCAGCAGCCCGAAATGCCCTTTTACTTCGTCCAGATTGCCCCGCACCGCAGCCAGAATCCCGAAATCCGGGAGGCCCAGCTGCTGACGCTGCAAACCGTGCCCCGCACCGGCATGGCCGTCATCACCGACTGGGGCGACTCACTCGATATTCACCCCCGCAACAAGCAGGTGGTGGGCCACCGCCTGGCCCAGTGGGCCCTGGCCAAAGACTACGGCGCGAAGAAAACGGTGTATTCGGGCCCCATCTACCACAGTATGAAAGTGGAAGCCGGCGGCCAGGTGCGCCTGCGCTTCGACTACGCCGCCGGCGGCCTGCAAGCCCGGAACGGGCCCCTGCGCGAGTTCACCATTGCCGGCCCCGACAGCGTTTTTCGCCCCGCCCAGGCCCGTATCGAGGGCAACTCGGTGGTGGTCTGGAACGAGCAGGTAAAGCAGCCCGTGGCCGTGCGCTTCGCCTGGCGGGCCATTCCCAACCCCAACTTCTACAACGCCGCCGGCCTGCCCGCCACGCCCTTCCGCACCGACCAGTGGAAGCTCAAAACCCAGGGTTTGCTGTAAGGTGAGTAGCAGGGAGTTACTGCGCCTGTCCTCCTCCATCTGGCGTACGCAGAGCGAAGGACCTTCCTCGCCTCAGTGACAAGCATCATTCAACGTGCTAAAGCCCATTACTACTGGTCAGGGAAGAGCTTTGGTATCAGGCTCGGCGGGGTAGGGGAGGAAGGTCCTTCCCTCCGCTGCGCTGCATTCAGGATGACAGGGAGTACATCAATTCGGCAGTTTTTCCGGTCTACGCTAATTCACTTACTTAACCCTTATCCGTCATCATGGAAGAAATTGCCTTTACCATGCAGCTCAAGCCCGGCGTAGCGGCCGAGTATCAGCGCCGCCACGACGAAATCTGGCCCGAGCTAACCCAGGCCCTGCACGAAGCCGGCATCCGCGACTATTCCATCTTCCTGGACGAGGCCAGCGGCCGGCTGTTTGCCGTGCAAAAGCGCCGGCCCGGCCACACCACCGACCAGCTCCCGAGCCAGGAAATCATGCGGCACTGGTGGGCCTACATGGCCGATTTGATGGAAACCAACCCCGACAACTCGCCCGTAGTGCAGTCCTTGGCTCGGGTGTTTCATCAGGACTAACCTATCCGTAGCGCGAACTGTGGCTGCGCCGACCTACGGTTGTAGTTCGTGTGCCCCGCGCTGAATCAACGATTGTCGTTCAGCCACGCGAACTACAGCCAACGGTCGGCGTAGCCAAAGTTCGCGCTACAAGCAAACGGCCCGCACCTGGGAGTTCCGGATGCGGGCCGTTTTAGCACAGTCGTAAGCTGCAGTTAATACCCTGGGTTCTGGTCGTAGAGGCCGGGGGCGGCGCTGAGCTCGGCCTGCGGGATGGGGTAAATAATGCTGTTAGCCGAGATGTTGCGGGTGATTTTGTTGCGGGTGTCTTCCTTGGGAATCCAGGCGTTCATCACATCCAGCACCACGCCCTCGCGCACCAAGTCGTGCCAGCGCAGGCCCTCACCGGCAAACTCCCGACGCCGCTCCTCCAGCAGCTGAGCCAGCGTGACGCCCGTAATTGGGCCCAGTCCGGCGCGGCTACGCACCTGGTTGACGGCCGCGTCCACGTCGGCCGGGGTGCCACCGGCACCGTGCAGGATGCACTCGGCCCGCATCAGTAGCACGTCGGTGTAGCGGAGCACGATGAAGTTGATGGGCCAGTCGAACCGGTCGACGCCGCGCAGGGTTTCGTTCAGGTATTTGCGCTCAAAGGCCCTGGTTTCCTTGATGTTGGTGAGCGTGGTGTAGCCCATCTGGAAGTTGAAGTCCTTGCGCCCGTCGCCGGTGGGGTAGGAGTTGAGCAGGTCGTTGGCCACGGGCTTGATTTCCTCGGCCCCGGCAAAGGGAATCTTCACCGCCGCGAAGTACACGCCCGGCGACACCAGCGTGGGCAGCGTGCCACCCCGGCCCGTACCCCCGCTGATGTACTGCACGTCGAAAATCACCTCCCGGTTGTTTTCGTTGGTGTAGCTGAAAATATCCGCGTACTTGGGTACGAAGCCAAACTTGCCGCTGGCAATGATTTCGTTCAGCAGCGTAGCCGCCTTGCCGTACTCATTGCTGCCCAGGCCCGGACCCTGAATGCCGTAAGTCGGGCCCGAGCGGGTGAGGTAGACCAGGGCCAGCAGGGCCTTGGCGGCGCTGGCCGTGGCCCGACCCACGCTGCCCTTGTCGGCCGTCACGGCGTTGTCGTAAATGAGCGGCAGGTTGGCAATGGCCGTTTGCAGGTCCGAAATTATCAGCTCGTACACCTGCGCTACCGGGGTACGGGGTACTTTCAGCACCTCGCTCGGCACCAGGGCCTTATCGATGAGGGGCACCCGGCCGAAGGTGCGCACCAGGTCGAAGTAGTAGAAGGCCCGCAGAAACTTGGCCTCGCCCTCGGTGCGGCTGCGCACGGCCGCGCTCAGCACGCTGCCGTTGGTGCCGGCCAGCTGATCGAGCACGGTATTGGCCCGCAGGATGGCGTTGTAATTCGTGGTCCAGGCCTCGGCAATGTAGGGGTTGGTGGCCAGCGTGGTCTGGAAGTTGTTGATGGGCTCCCAGTCGCGCACCCCGGCCTCGCCCACGCCGTAGATGTTGTCGGAGCGCATTTCCGAGAGGTTGTAGAGCCGGTCGGGGTAGGCCACCAGGCCGGCGTAAGTGGCCGTCAGGGCCTGGTCGAAGTCGTTGGGCGTTTGGTAGAACGTGGGCACTGAGCCGCTCGAAAGCGGGGCCTGGTCCAGGTCTTTTTCGCAGGCGCTCAGCGTCAGGAGCAGGGCCGCGGCCAGGGTGGTATAGCGGTTTTTCATGGGTGAAAAGCTCTGTGGCAGCAATTGCGGTTAGAAAGTCAGGTTCAGGCCCAGTACCAGGGACTTGGTCAGGGGCAGGCCGCCGTAGTCGACGCCCACGGGGAAGCTTGCGTCGCCGCCGTCGGTGTTCACCGCCTCGGGGTTGTAGCCGCCGTCGTATTTGTCCTGGCCGAAGAAGTTTTCGGCTGTCACGTAGATGCGGGCGCCCTGGGCAATGCTTTTCTTAATAACCAGGCCCAGATCGTAGCCCAGGGTGATATTGCGCACCCGGTAGTAGTCGGACGAATACAGCCAGTCGGTGTTTTTGATGCGGCCGAACGTCGAGTAGGCCTTGCCCCGCTCACCCGCGCCGGGGTTGTCGGCCGAGCGCCACCGCTCGGTGTAGAAGGCCGGCACGTTGTCGACGTAGCCCTGCCCGGTCCGGTCGATGGCCCGGCCGAAGAGCGAGTAAATCGAGCCGCCCCACTGGCCCTGAACCAGCACGCTCAAATCGAAGCCTTTGTACTTGAAGCTGTTGGTGATGCCGGCCACGTAGTCGGGATTCGGGTGGCCCACGATGACCCGGTCGTTGGGGTCAATCTTGCCGTCGCCGTTGGCATCGAAGTACTTCGGGTCGCCCACGGTCTGGGAGCCGTACAGCGCGGCCTTGCTGTCCAGGTCGGCCTGCGACAAAATGCCGATCTGCTTGACGACGTAGATGCTGTAGAGCGGCTGACCGACCTGCAGGATGTTGTTGGGAATATCGAAGGCCGACACCACCTGAATCGGGGCGTCGCCCTGGCCCAGGTGCACTACTTTGTTGGTGTTGTGGGCCAGGTTCACGGCCGTGTTCCACTGGAAGGCGCCGGTCAGGTTGCGGCTGCTCAGCTCCAGTTCCCAGCCCTTGTTCACCACTTCACCCACGTTGGTAAGCTGGGTGGTAAAGCCCGCCGAGGACGGAATGGGCACGTTGAGCAGCAAATCCTTGCTGGTTTTGGTGTAGTAGTCGAACGAGCCGGTGAGGCGGTTTTTGAGCACCCCGAAGTCTACGCCCACGTCCAGGGTCTGGGACTTTTCCCACTTCAGATCGGGGTTATTCACCCGGTTCGGCGCCTGTCCGTTCACCGGCGTCGTGCCGAAGCTGTAGCCGTAGCTGCCCAGGGTGGCCACGCTGCTGTAGTCGCCGATGTTGTTGTTGCCCGACAGGCCGTAGGAAGCCCGCAGCTTGAGCTCACTCAGGGCACTGAGGCTCTGCAGAAAGCTTTCCTGGGACAGGCGCCAGCCCGCCGACACCGACGGAAACACGCCGAACTGCTGGTTCTGCCCGAAGCGCGAAGACCCGTCGCGGCGCACCGTGCCCGACACCAGGTATTTGCCCAGATACGAGTACTGCACCCGCCCGAAGTAAGACACCAGCACGTTGCGGGTTTCGGTGGTAAAGTTGTTGGCCGTGCCCGACACGCTGGCCGCTCCGTTGATGGTCGTCACGGCGCTATTGACGAAGCCCCCGGCGGCCGTCAGGCGCTGGGCATCGAGCTTGGTCACGTTATAGGCGTAGCCCACCAGGGCCGAAAAGTCGTGGTTGCCGCCCAGGTTGAAGCTGTAGGCCAGGGTGTTTTCGTTGACGAAGGTGGTGCGCCGGTAGCCGTTGTAGGAGCCCTGGGCCTGGCGGTTGCCGAGGCTGCCGTTCACGAAGGCCGGGCTGTAGGCTTTGGTGGCCCCGTCGCTGTTGTCCAGGTTCAGGGTGGAGCGCAGGTTCAGGTTTTTGACCAGCTGGTACTCGGCGTAAAGCGTGGCCAGGGTGCGCATGGTGCGGGTTTCGCCGGTGTTGTTTTCCAGCTGCCGCAGCGGGCTGTTGCGCGTGGCGCCCCAGCGGTAACTGGTAAAGTCGCCGGTGTTGGTGTTCAGGCCGGCCTCGGCCTCCACGACGGGCGTAATCGAGGTGAGCAGGTGAATCAGCGCGTCCTTGCCTTCCACGCCGGGGTCCTTGGCCACGGAGTAGGAAGGGGAGAGGTTGAGGCCAAACTTGAGCTTGTCGGTGGCCTTGATGTCGAGGTTGGCCCGGCCCGAGTAGCGCTTATAGCCCAGGCCCGGCAGAATCCCGGTCTGGGTGAAATAGTCGCCCGACACGTAGTAGTTCACGAAGTCGTTGGCCCCGCTGGCCGACACCTGGTAGTCCTGGGTGGCGCCCTTCTGAAAAGCTTCCTTTTCCCAGTCCACGTAGGTCAGGCCCGGGTGGCCGGGCTCAAACCACCGGTCGTCGACCATGTAGGTGGGGTTGATGGTGTTCACGCCCAGAATCTTCATCCGCTCGGCTGTGGTTTGGGCGGCGGTGCGGCCCGTCCCCGAGCCGACCCAGGTGGCGTTGATGATTTCGGTGGCCCGGTCGACCCACTGCTCGGCGCTGAGCATGGGCAGGGTGCGCACGGCCTGGCTGTAGCCGGCGTAGGTGTTCAGGTTGATGCGGGGCTTGCCGCTTTTGCCCTTTTTGGTGGTAATCAGCACCACGCCGTTGGAAGCCCGGGAACCGTAGATGGCGGCCGCCGCGGCATCCTTGAGCACCTCGATGCTTTCAATGTCGTTCGGGTTGATGTTGTCCAGCGGGCTGCCCGTGCCGAAGCGGCCTCCGGCATTCTGGGCAGCCGTTTCCAGCGGAAATCCGTCGATGACGTAAAGCGGCTCGTTGCCGGCCGTAATGGAGCCCGAGCCCCGCACCTGCACCGAAAAGCCCCGGCCCGGCACGCCCGTCGTCTGCTTGACCTGCACGCCGGCCAGCTGCCCGATCAGGGCCTGATCCACGCGGGCAATGGGCCGCTCTTCGAGCTGCTTGGCGTCGAAGCGGGCAATGGCGGCCGTCACGTCGGCCTTTTTCTGGGTGCCGTAGCCCACTACCACCACTTCCTCCAGGGCCTTGGCGTCGTCGGCCAGCCGGATGCTGAGCGTCGTGGCCCCGCTGAAGCTTTGCTCCTGGGTTTGGTAGCCGATGTAGCTGAAAACCAAGGTGCCGGCCGTTTCGGGCACGGCCAGCGCGAAGCTGCCGTCGGGTCCGGTGGTCGTGCCGCGGGTCGTGCCCTTGAGCACTACCGTGACGCCGGGCAGGGCCTCACCGTTAGACGCCGTTACTTTGCCCGTCACCTGCCACTCGGCCACGGCCGCCGGGCGGGCTACGGCCAGCGTCAGGGCCGGCAGCCGCTCGGCCAGCAGGGGCCCGGGCAGCGCGAAGGTTGCCAGACCAGCCAGCCACCAGGTAGAAGTTTTTTTCATGGGTACGCGGGGTGAGAGGTGAAATGAATGGGGCCGAAAGCCGCAAGGCGTTGCCAAATTATTCCTTCACTCACCCCAAACTCTCCTGTAGACTGCTGGGTGGGATTATTTGGGGATGTAATTTTACGTCTGGACCAGAACAGAGCGGCAGTTTCAGCGGTAAATAGCTCGGCAATAGAATATTTGGCCGCAGGTCGCCTCAGCCGTGCAAATACCAGGCTGGCCATAAATTGGATAGAGTAGCCGCTGAATCAGCCCCGAGCCGCTGGCGTCACACTAAAAAACGGGCTGCGTCTAGCCCTGGCAATGCGGTTCAGCGAAGTGCCGCAGTGAGTACTTGCTCACGCAAACCCCGGTTTACCGGCCGGCTTCGGCGCCAAACCGCCGGCAGCAGGAGGGTACGGGAGGGTTCGGGCACCGGCAAGGCCCACCTTTGGAATAATTGGAGAGCCTAGTTGACCGACGCGTGGCCACAGGGTAGCCGGAAAGCTTATGTGGGAATTTGACTTCCTGCCGCCGGCCACGCGTCACCTCGGCTTACCCATTACCTGGCCTTTCCGCTTTTCGCTCCACCCGTATGCTGCTCAACCTGACTTTCCTGCTGCCGTTACTCACTTGGCTCGGCAGCTTCACCGAGCCTGTTTCGGCTCCCGTTTCTACCGTCCCTCCGGCCGCTACTGACCCGGCCTGGGTCAAGGAAACCGGCGCCAAAACCCGACCCGCCACCAAAAACACGTTTCTGGTGGCCAAGTACGGGGCCGTGGCCGACGGCAAAACCCTCAATACCCAAGCCATTCAGAAAGCCATTGACGCGGCGGCCAAGAAAGGTGGCGTCGTTACGTTTGCGCCCGGCCAGTACCTGACGGGCTCCATCTTCCTCAAGAAAGGGGTGACCCTGAACCTGCCCAAGGGCGTGACGTTGCTCGGCAGCCAGGACCTGAAAGACTACCCCGAACTACCCACCCGCGTGGCCGGCATCGAAATGAAGTGGCCCGCCGCCCTGATCAACGTGCTCGACCAGGACAACGTGGCCATTACCGGCGAAGGCACCGTGGACGGGCAGGGCAAGCCGTTTTGGGACAACTACTGGGCCATGCGCAAAGACTACGACCCCAAGGGCCTGCGCTGGATTATTGACTACGACGCCAAGCGTCCCCGCACCCTGCTAGTGGCTAATTCCTCGAACGTGACGCTCCAGGGCATTACCCTGCAGCGGGCCGGGTTCTGGACGGTCCACATTCTCTACTCCAAAAACGTAACGGCCGACGGGCTGACGATTCGCAACAACATCGGCGGCCACGGCCCCAGCACCGACGGCATCGACATTGATTCGAGCTCCTACGTGCTGGTCCAGAACTGCGACATCGACTGCAACGACGACAACTTCTGCCTCAAGGCCGGCCGCGACGCCGACGGCCTGCGCGTGAACCGCCCCGCCGAGTACATCCTGATTCAGAACTGCGTGGCCGGGGCCGGCGACGGACTTTTTACCTGCGGCTCGGAAACTTCCGGTGGCATCCGTCACGTCATTGCCCGCAACCTCACGGCCAAGGGCACCAAGGTCGGCATCCGCATCAAGTCGGCCCTCACCCGGGGCGGCACCGTGGAGGATATTACCGTCGACAACATCGAAATGGACGGCGTGGGCACGGCCATCCTAATGACCATGAACTGGAACCCGGCCTACAGCTACTCGTCGTTGCCCGAGGGCTACACCCAGGAAACCCTGCCCGCCCACTGGAAAGCCATGCTCACCAAGGTGGAGCCCGCCGAGAAGGGCATTCCCCACTTCAAGGACGTGACCATCACCAACGTGCGGGTGCGCAACGCCAAAACCGCCATTTCGGCCGAGGGCCAGGCCAATTCCCTGCTGGAAAATATGACCCTCGAAAATATTACCATGACGGCCGAAACTGCCGGCGGCATCAACTATGGCACCGGCTGGCACGTGAAAAACATCAACATCACGGCCCAGGACCAGGAGCCGGTGGCCGTCATCAACAGCACGGGCATGAAATTTTAGAGCTTTTTATTGGATTGGGAGAAAAAAGCGGCCTCTGGTAGGGGCCGCTTTTTTGTTTTTGGGATATTGCCCCACTATTTCTGTTCTTTTATCCTATTCCCATGGCGGCTGCTCTGCTGGCGTATTTGCAACTGTTTGGACCGCTGCCGGCCCCCGACCAGACGTTGATTGCCGGCGCCTGGACGCCCCGGTCCCTGGCCGAAGGCGAGACGTTGTTTGCGGCGGGGGCAGTGTGCCGGGAGCTGTTTTTTATTGACCAGGGCGTGTTGCGCATTGTGGTAACCCAGGAAACGGGCAAGGAGGTGACCCACTTTTTTCTGGCTGAAAATCGGTTCTGCACCATTCTGCGCAGCTTTACCCACGAAGTGCCCGCCGCCGAAAGCATACTGGCGGCTTGCCCGGCCCGGGTCTTGGTCATCGGTAAGCCCCGGCTGGAGGCACTCTACCAGCAGCTGCCCTACCTGCGCCCCCGCATCGACCAAATCATTCAGCAGGGCCTGCTCGACAAGATTCAAACCCGCAACGCCTATCTGGGCCAGGACTCGGCCACGCGCTACCAACGCTTCTTGCAGGGGCAGCCTGACATTGCCCGCCGCGTGTCGCTCACCGATGTGGCCTCCTACCTGGGCATCACGCCCCAGTCCTTGAGCCGGATTCGCCGGGGCAGCCGCTAGGGCCGTTTTTACCATTTGGTAAGTAGCTGGGGCGGGGCCGCCGCGGACCTTTGTCGGGTTCAACCAACGTCCTTCAACCCCATGCACGAGCAAATCACCCCAGGAGTATTAATCGGCCAGCGCGTTGTGGTGCTCGGCGGCAGCGCCGGTATCGGTTTGGCCACGGCCCAGCTGGCTGCCGCCGTCGGCGCCCAGGTTGTCATCGTCTCCAGCAACCAGCCGCGCCTCGAGGCGGCCTTACAGAGTTTGCCCGGAGCCAGCACCGGCCACCTCGCCGACCTTACCCAGGAAGCGCAGCTGCATGCTCTATTCGAGCGAATCGGCGCTTTCGACCACCTCGTCTTTACCGCCGGCGAGTCGCTGCTGCTGGGCGAGCTGGTCCAAACCGACCTATCCCTCATCCGGCGGGCGTTTGAGTTGCGTTACTACGGCGCCCTGGCCGCGGTGAAGCACGCCCAGCCGTACGTGCGGCCTGGCGGCTCCATAACCCTAACGTCCGGCATTGCCAGCCGGCGGCCCGGTAAAGGCTGGGCCGTGGGAGCCAGCATCTGCGGGGCCATCGATGCCCTTACCCGGGCCCTAGCCGTGGAGCTGGCCCCGATTCGGGTCAATAACGTGGCGCCGGGCGTGGTAAAAACCGACCTCTGGGCCGCTATGCCCGCCCCCGACCGGGCTGCCATGTACGCCGGTATTGGTCAGAGCCTGCCCGTTGGCCGCGTGGGCGAAGCTCCCGACGTTGCCCAGACCTACCTCTACCTGATGCAGCAGCGCTACGGTACCGGTCAGAGCATCGTGGTGGATGGCGGCAACGTACTGGTTTAAACGGCGGACTTCGTTGCTACGACCCACCGGGCTGGCTGTTTGCCGGCCCGGTGGGTCGTTTTACGTCCTTGAGAAAGTACCCGTGGGCGCCCCTGTGCTGGTCCGGAATCTAGGTCGGGGTAGAAGGGTAGGGCCTCGGCTACCGACTTGGAAAACTTGCATTATTCTTTGCCGGTAGGTAGTCAATCGGCGAAACCAGCCCTCGGCTTCGGTACCGGCGGGGGGAGAGACTGAGTAAAATAGTTTGCGGCCCGATGGATATCCAAACGTTTCCGCAAACGGTTGCGGTACTTTCATTTTCCTCGGTTCGGGCCGCGGGGTAGCGTGGCTATGGCGGGGCAGTATCTTCCGGTAGAAACGGCTCTAGGTGGTCATTAGCGGCATAACTAGCTGTGAGGCCCAGGCTGGGTTAATGGGGTGAAGCAATTGGATTTATTCCCGGAAACGTTTGCGGAATAAGTCCAGCATTGCGCCACCTACCGCACCCAGCCGCCGGTTCCGTCCCCCGATTACTGTACGCTTCCTTACCCACCAAACCCTTTCTCTATGAAAATCAATCTTTCCGCACTACTCGTTACTGAGGTTTCAGCCGGGCACCGCTGGCGCCAAGCCAAAACCGGGCTCTTGGTGCTAGCTTTTACGCTACTGCACCTGAGCCTGCGGGCCCAGATTCCACTGGTATATTCGGCCGAAAACACGGGCGCAACCTGCACGGCCCCGCCGCTGCCCACCTTTAGCCAGCTACCCGTGGTGCAGCCGCTCACCGACCCGTTTATGTGGTCCGATGGGCGGGGCCGCTCCACGAGCTTCAGCACCTGGGAGTGCCGGCGCAATGAAATCAAGGCCGAAATTGAGAACTACGAAATCGGTGCCAAGCCCACTCGGCCCCAGAACATTACGGCCAGCTACGCCGCCGGCATTCTGACGGTGAACGTGACGGTAAGCAGCCAAACCCTGACGCTGACCTCGGAAGTGGTGCTGCCCACCGGCAGCGGGCCTTTCCCGGCCATTATCGGCATGAATAGCGCCTCGGGCAGCGTGCCGGCCGACATTTTTACCAGCCGCAACATTGCCACCATTCGCTACAATCACAACCAGGTAACAACCTACGGCAACCCCCAGCTCACCGACCCCTACTACCGGCTCTATCCCGACCAGAACCTGGATAACGCGGGCCAGTACAGTGCCTGGGCCTGGGGCGTGAGCCGCCTCATCGACGGCCTGGAGCTGGTGCAGGCCAGCCTGCCCGTCAACCTAAGCCGCCTTGGGGTAACGGGCTGCTCCTACGCCGGGAAAATGGCTTTGTTCTCGGGTGCTTTCGACGAGCGGATTGCCCTGACTATTGCTCAGGAATCGGGTGGGGGCGGGGCCCCGGCGTGGCGGGTGTCGGAAACCCTGGGCGCGGTGGAAAAGCTGGGCGCTACCGACTACAAGTGGTTTCGCGAGGACATGAAGCAGTTTGCCGATGCCAACGTGGCCAAGCTGCCCCACGACCACCACGAGCTGATGGCTATGATTGCGCCCCGGGCCCTGCTCGTAACCGGCAACACCGACTTCGAGTGGCTGGCCAACCCCTCGGCCTACGTATCGGCCCGGGCTGCCCACGAGGTGTGGAAGACCTTCGGCATTGGGGACCGGTTTGGGTTCTACATCGACGGCGGGCACAACCACTGCGCCATCCCGACCACCCAGCGGCCGGCCGTGGAGGCCTTTGTCGACAAGTTTCTGGTGGGCAACACCAGCGTCAATACCAACATCATGGTGCACCCCTATCCGCAGCTGAACTACCAGCGCTGGTACCAGTGGTGGGGCACCAATAACCCGGTGCTGCCCGCTGAGCCCCTGGGCAAGCGCCTGTGGCTGGAAGCCGAGTGCGCCACCGTGGGCTCGAGCTGGGACGTAGTAAATGATGCCGATGCCTCAAATGGGAAATCGGTGCGGGTGAAGGCCGGCCTGAGCAGCTCCACTGCGGCTCCTACCAGCACGGTTTCCTACCTGACTATGCCCTTTACCATCGACAGCGCCGCTACCTACAATGTGGTGGCCCGGCAAAACGTGCCGGCCGGGGAAGAGTGCGGCTACTGGCTCAAGGTAGATAACGAGGCCTTCCAGTCCATCGGCAGCCAGCTGATCGGCAATGCGGGCTTCGAAAACGGGCTGACCGGCTGGACGACCCTGAACTCGACCGGCGCCACCATCAGTGCCAATACGGTGGCGGCCGAGGCGCATACGGGTACGGGCTCGATGAAAGTGGTGAACCCGACGGCCCAGCCCGGCAACCAGTGGCGGGTGCAGGTGAGCAGCGCGGCTTTTTCGACCACCATTGGCAAGCAGTACACCATTTCGTACTGGGTGCGGGCCGCGGCGGCCGGGGGCTCCATCCGCCTTTCTACCGGCCCGAGCGGCGCCCAGTACCAGGCCGACCAAACCATCGGTACGGCCTGGCAGCAGGTCACCTGGACCATCACGGCGTCATTGGCGTCGACTACCTTCCTGTTCGACATGGGCCAGGTAGCTACCACCTACTATATCGACGACGTCAGCGTGAAGGAAGTGAATGCCGGCAGCGGCTGGAGCTGGACGAAGCTCAAGGACCTGGTGTTGCCCGTCGGGGCCCACACGCTGACCATTGCCTATAACACCGGCGGCGGGGCCAAGCTGGATAAGCTCGTGCTGGCTACTTCCATGGCCTCTATCAGCGGCCTGGGCGGGGCGGCTACCAACTGCACGGTTACGGCCAACACCCCCTCGGCAGTAGCCAGCGGCATCGAGGTATACCCCAACCCGGCCCACGACAAGCTCACGGTGGTTTTGGGTGCCAACCCGCTGCAAGTGCGCAGCATCGAGGTGCTGGACGTAACGGGCCGCGTACTTTCGACGGTGGACGTGGGGCCGCAAACTCAGGTGAGCATTGCCCGGGGCCTGCTGCGGCCGGGCATCTACGTGCTACGTTTCCACGGCAGCCAGACCCGCACGCAGCGCATCGTTATCCAGTAATTGTTAGCTACTAATTGCTGACAAAAAAGTCCCTGGCCGCGTGGTCAGGGACTTTTTGTTTGCTAGTTAGACAATACCCCGCCGGTTCCAGGTCTTGGGCAGCTGTGCGCCTACCGGCCGGTGCAGTAGGGCAGGTTTAGTACAGCAGCACCACCAAACTGCGCGCGCCGTGGGCCCCGATTACCAACGACTGCTCAATATCGGCCGTCTTGGACGGGCCGGCCACGAAAGCCCCGTAACCGCCGGTGCCGGGCAGCTGAGCGTAAGCCTGGTGCATGGTGGCCACGATGCGGCGGTGGTCGAGAACCAGCACCAAGTGCTGGGTGACGGTAGGCAGGGCGCGGTGCAACATGTTGGCCTCCGGCAGCCAAACGGCCCCATTCTCGGCCACTCCAATTTCGCCCGGCAGCACGGCCAGGTCCACGTTGGCCAGCACCTGGGTGGGCGTTTGAGCATTCACCGCTACCGAGCTGGCAAACAGGGGTGAGGCTATCCGCTCGGCCTCGGGAAACAGCTGGTGCAGCACGGGCACCAGCTGCTGCGGACTGGCCACCCACACCACCCGGCCCCCAATGCTGCCCAGCACTTGGGTGAACCGTTCCACGGAGGCATCACCGCCAAAGTCCGGGATAGTCGGCAAAGGCGTTTGGGCGGGCTTGTTGGCCTGGGCCGCTGCCAAGATTTTTTCGCGCGAAGAAGACAAGACAGGTAATGTGCTAAGGTGTTGGAATGTGGGGAATGCGCTAACGCTTAATGTGCAAAATGTGGGGAATGTGTCCTTACGGGGCGCAGTCGAAGCCATCCGGCCTCCGAAAGGTGCCGAGCATCCTTCCGTGACAAGTCCTTTCTTGCCTAGCAACGACAAAAGGCTTTCCGGGTAAAAAACGTGACTACCTGCGCAGAGGACGGATTGTTTCGGCGGCGCCTCGCAAGGAAATAAGAACAAAAACTCACCGTCTCACTATCTCACCGTTTCCCGGTACCAGTCGCGGAAGCTTTGCTGGGGGGGCTCGGGCAGCTCCCGGGCTACGGCCCAGGCGTTGAAGGCTGTGGCGTGGGTGAGCTGGTAGGGCAGCAGGCGCAGGCCGGTGCGGGCCATTTTGCCGCCGAGCCCAAAGGCCTTGGGGCTGGCCAGGAAACGACCCATAAACTTCATACTCCACTTCTTGGCGGTCGGAATTTCGCCGGCTTCGGCCAGCACTTGGCGCCACTTGTAGAGCTGGGTGTGAATGTCGATTTTGACCGGGCACACGTCGGTGCAGGAGCCGCAGAGCGTGCTGGCAAAGGGCAACGAGCTGTGCTTTTTCAGGTCGATGTTGGGCGACAGGATGGCCCCGATGGGGCCGGGCACGGTGAAGTCGTAGCTGTGGCCGCCGCTGCGCCGGTACACCGGGCAGGTGTTCATGCAGGCCCCGCACCGAATGCACTTGAGCGAGGCCCGGAAGTCGGGGCGGCCCAGCTGCTGGGTGCGGCCGTTGTCGACGATGACGATGTGCATTTCCCTGCCTTCCGCGGGCTGGGTGTAGTGCGAGGTGTAGGTCGTCACGGGCTGGCCGGTGGCGCTGCGGGCCAGCAGGCGGGTAAATACGCCCAGATCCGTGAGGCGGGGAATCAGCTTTTCGATGCCCATGCTGGCAATGTGCACTTTAGCCAGGTTGACGCCCAGGTCGGCGTTGCCCTCGTTGGTGCAGATAACCACGCCGCCGGTTTCGGCCACGGCAAAGTTGACGCCCGAAATAGCTACTTCGGCGGCCAGAAATTTGGCCCGCAAATGCTGGCGGGCGGCTTCAGTGAGTTGCTGGGGGTCGTGGTTGCCCTTTTCGGTGCCTAAGTGGCGGTGAAACGTGTCGCCGACGTCCTCCTTTTTCAGGTGAATGGCCGGCAGCACCAAGTGGCTGGGGGCTTCCTCGCGCAGCTGAATAATTCGCTCCCCCAGGTCAGTATCAATGACCTCGATGCCGTGCCCAATCAGGTGGGGGTTCAGGTGGCACTCCTCGGTGAGCATGGATTTGCTCTTGACTATGCGGGTAGCGCCGTGCCGGCGGATGAGGTCGAGGACCAGGGCGTTGTGCTCCTGGGCGTCGGCGGCCCAGTGCACGTGCACGCCGTTGCGCCGGGCGGCGGCCTCGAACTGCTGCAGGTACTCATCGAGGCGGCTGAGGGTGTGGTCCTTGATTTGGGAAGCCAGCTCGCGCAGCTGCTGAAACTCGGGCACGGCGTAGACGGCCTTGTCGCGCTTCTGACGCACGAACCACAAGGTTTCGTCGTGCCAGGTGGTGCGCTCGGCATCGGCAACGAAGGTGGCAGCGCGGGCGGAATGGCTCATGTTTAGTTGTTCGTTGTTCGTTGTCAGTTGTTAGTTAGGTTCTGGTTGCTCGTTGTTCGGATTCGTTGAGCCTAACAACTGACAACGAGCAACTAACAACTAATCCCATTGAGGATTTCCACGGCGTGCAGCACCTTCAGCGGGAGCTGGCGGCGGCGGATGAGGCCTTGCAGGTGCATCAGGCAGGACATGTCGCCGCCGGTGAGGACGGTGGTGCCGTTGCGCAGGTGGTCCTGGACGCGGTCCTGGCCCATGCGGGCGGAAATGGCGGCTTCCGAAATGCAGAAGGTGCCCCCGAAGCCGCAGCACTCGTCGTTGCGGTCCAGCTCGGTGAGCTCGATGCCATCGAGGGAAGCGAGCAGGCGGCGCAGTTGGCCGTCGCGCACGGGGGTTATTTCCGATTCGTTGGCTTGATGCAGGCCGCGCTGGCCGTGGCAGCTCAGGTGCAGGCCGACTTTGTGGGGGAAGCGGCCGGGGAGCTCGGTGACGCCGAGGACTTGGGTGATGAAGTCGATGAGGTCGTAGGTGG
The DNA here is from genome assembly GCF_002797555.1 of Hymenobacter chitinivorans DSM 11115. Classification (NCBI taxonomy): domain Bacteria; kingdom Pseudomonadati; phylum Bacteroidota; class Cytophagia; order Cytophagales; family Hymenobacteraceae; genus Hymenobacter; species Hymenobacter chitinivorans. The sequence continues at coordinate 1,623,463 of NZ_PGFA01000001.1, forward strand.
CGGCGCGGACGTGTTGTACTTCGGGAGTTTGGGCGAGCTTGTCGAAGTGCTGGCGCACGTGGTAGACGCAGCTGCCGGAGGGGGCCACGATGTAGTCGTAGCGGTGGAAGGTGTCGACGAAGTGGCGGTAGATGGGCAGCGCGTCCCGCTCGCAGCCGCTGTTGGCCAGGGGCTGGCCGCAGCAGGTTTGCTGGGCGGGGAAGTGGGCCTGCACGCCGAGCTTTTGCAGGAGCTGCAAGGAGGCTATGCCCACCTGCGGGTAGAACTGGTCGACGTAGCAGGGAATGAAGAGGGCGACGCGCATTGGGGGATTGTTGATTGTTGGGAGTTGATTGTTATTGTTCTGGATTATTGGGTTTATTTATACATGGAAGATGCTGCGCGCCATTTTCGGTTGGGAGATGTCGAAGCATACCGGATCAGCTTTGCATTGAGCAATTGCGTGTGGGATGCTGTAATGTGCTGGAATTATTTGGCGCAGAACACAGTCGGCTCGCAGTTTATCAGGGCTGTCGATAGTGTTTCGGCTAATCTGGCAGAAGGATTTGGGCGCTACGGGAAGAAGGATAAAATCAAATTCTACCGGATAGCACGAGGCTCGCTAATGGAAGCGCTGGACTGGAATGAAAAAGCTAAAGTCCGTCAGTTGTTAACCATTGAGCAATACACGCACATCTTTACTCAACTGCAACTACTACCTAAAAGCATCAATACGCTCATCAAATACACCAATACCAGTTTGAAGGAGTAGGATGATTGATGATTGCTGATTGCTGATTGTTGGGAGTTGATTGTTGCCGTTCAACGATAACAATCAACTCCCAACAATCAGCAATCATCAAGTAAACAGGAGCTGGGTTTTTTTCCAGGCTTCGCCTTGTTCCAGGTGGACCAGGGCGCCGAGGGCGGTGGCTTGGGGGACTTCCAGGGTGCGGATTTCGGCTTTGGGGAAGTTCCAGCTCAGGGTTTGCATGAACAGGGGGTTGCGGGCGAAGCCGCCGTCGACGAAGATGGTTTTCTCGCCCTGCCAGACCAGGTGGATGGATTCGAGCAGGATGTTGATCAGGCCGTGCATGAGGTGCTGGTAGGCATCACTGGCGGTGCGGAAGCCGGAGAGGTCCCAGTCGGCGGCGGGCTGGTCGGGGAAGGGGCCGGTGCCGGCCATGCAGGCGGGCGTGAAGAGGGTGGAGGTTTCGTCGTAGGGGCGGGCCAGCACGATGCTGCGGTAGAAATCGGGCTTGACGTGGAAGTAACTGGCAATGCGTTCCACCTGGTGGTCGTGTTCCCGGCCCAGGAAGACGCGGGAGGCGCGGGTGGCCTGGCCCCGGGGCGTCATAAAGCTGAGGCAGTCGCGGCGCAGCAGCTCGGGGGTGAGGGGCTGGCTGTTGAAGGGGTTGATGGTGACGGACCAGGTGCCGGTGGAAATGAGCACGAAGGGCTCGTCGTTTTCGGCCAGGTAGGGCATCACGGCCGAGGTGCTGTCGTGCAGGCCCACGCCCACCATAATGCCGTCCACGACGGAGGCAATGGAGTCTTTGGTGAGGGGGGCGAGCTTTTCGTCGATGCCTTCGCGCCGCACCCAGTCGTGGTACTGGCGGCGCTGGTAGTCCCAGAGGGCGGTGTGGCAGCCCACGGAGGTGTAGTCGCTGAACTTCTCACCCGTGAGCAGGTAGGAGAGGTAGTTGGGCAAATGCAGGGAGGTATGAATCTGGGCGTAGAGCTCGGGTTTGGCGTATTTGAGCCAGTAGAGCTGCAGGCCCGAGTTGAGCATGCCCAGCCGGGGCGAGCAGGTATCGGCCGCGAATTCGTCGGGCGACTGGCCCAGCGCGGCGTAGAATTGCTGCTGGATGTGCTCGGGAATGGGCTTGAGGTAATTGTAGAGCGGGGCCACGGGCTGACCGTCGGCACCGAGGTGGATGAAGCTGGCCCCGTAGGCGGTGAAGTTGACGCCCTTGACCGAGTAGTGGGGGCTTTGGCGCAAATCCTGCCAGTGGCGGAGCACCCACTCGGTGAGGCGGGGCAGATGGTCACAGTCGAAACCGTCGTCGTCGAGCACGTCGGTGCAGACGTGGAGCTGCTCGTCGATAATCTGCTGGTCTTCGTCGAAGAGGATGAGCTTCTTGTTGGTTTTGCCGATGTCAAAGACGGCGTAAATCGACTTTTTCATGCGCTTTTTCATAGTCCGGTCGATACGCTGCGTTTGCCCCGCTGCTGAATAAGCTGCTCGCGCACCCCGGCGGCGCGGTAGGCCTGCACGGGCTTCAGGGCCCCGCCGCTCTGGCGGTAGGCTTCGGCTACTAAGGGGCGCACGTCGAGCAGAAAGGCGTCGCGCAGGAGTTCCTCGGCCCGGGCCACGTCGTTGGTTTCCTGGGCTTCGTGCAGGGCTTCGCGGTCAACTAAAAGCGCCTTGGCGTAGGCGCCGAGGATGTTTTCCACGGATTGCAGCAGGTCTTCCAGCGGGTCCTTGGTGTTGTGGCTGGCGTCAATCATGTAGGCTACCAGCGGGTTGGTAACCGAGGTGTCGCGGGCGGCGTCGACCAGCTCGTTGAAGATCAAAAAGAGCTGGAAGGGTTTGATGCTGCCGGTGGTGAGGTCGTCGTCACCGTACATGGAGCCGTTGAAGTGGAAGCCGCCCAGGCGGCCGAACTGCTGGAGGCGGCCCACAATCTGCTCGATGTTGGTGTTGGGCAGGTGGTGGCCCAAATCGACGAGTACGTTGGCGTTTTTACCCAGGCTCTGGCACAGCGAGTAGGAAGTGCCCCAGTCGGGAATGACCATGGAGTAGAAGTGGGGCTCGTAGGGCTTGTACTCGATGAGCATCTGCCAGTCGGAGGGCATGGCCTCGTAGATGGCCGCCAACGACTCCTGGGTGCGCAGATACGCGCGGCGCAGGTGCTGCTGGCCGGGGAAGTTGGAGCCGTCGGCCAGCCATACGGTCAGGGTGCGGGCGCCCAGCTGCCGGCCGTAGTTGATGCAGTCGATGTTGTGCTGAATAGCCTGCTGGCGCACGGCCGGCTCGGTATGGCTCAGGGAGCCAAACTTGTAGGAAAACGCCTGGTCTTTCTGGTCCTGGAAGGTGTTGGAATTGACCGAGTCGATGACCAGACCATACTCTTGTTGGAGCTGCTCGAGGCCGGCAATGTCCTGGGGAATATCCCAGGGAATGTGCAGGGAAATGGAGTTGGACGAGCCGTTGAGCTGGTGCAAGAGGCCTACGTCGCCCAGTTTTTCCTCCAGGTTGCGCGGCTCCCCGCCCAAGGGGTAGCGGCCGAAGCGGGTGCCGCCGGTGCCCAGGGCCCAGCTCGGAATAGCCACCTGAAACTTGACCAGCTCCCGCACGACTTCCTGGGCGTCCTGGTTACGCCGACTCAGCAAATCGGCCAGGTACTGGAATTGCAGCTGATGCTCGGCCTGCAAGGGCTGATTGAGGTCGTGGAGGCGTTGGGCGGTGAACATGGGCAGGAGGGGTTGGGGGCTCGACGGATAGAGCTGGGGCTTATCGGGAGCCAGTGGTGGGAACCAGGTTTTAACAGGAGCAAATTAGCCATCTGGGGCTGCTCAAACTGTTCTGAACTCTCCTGCATTCGGGGTTTTATTTTGAACCCGTCTGTCATCCTGAGCAAAGCGAAGGACCTTCCTCACCTAACCCACTGCGGGTTATTCAATGTGAAAAGCCTCATTCTGATTGGCCACCACAGACATCGGTAGGTCGTCGGCTTTAATCCAGGGGCGGGTTTTCTTCATCGTACTCCCGCTCGACCTCTTCAACATAAGGCGACAGAAAAGTGTCGGCCGCCTTGCTGAGTTTCCCGCGCTTTAGAACATACACTTGAAACTCGTTGTGTAAGGCCCGGTCTTCGTCGTCATGGAAGTGCAACAGCCCATAGCTGCCCGTAGACTCCTGGGCGACCCAAGTGAAGATTTCCAGCGGGTAAAAAGGCTGGCCAGGGTGGTTGTGCTGGGCCGTGATGGTAAAGCATTCCATTCCATTGTACACAGTGAGCTGGCACAAGTGGGCAAATCCAGGCCAGATGTTGGTTTGCTCTAAGTAGCTTTTGAACCTGGCTATAAATTCCCGTTGGGGCGCTTCCTCGGAATGATAGTCGCTGTAGCGTAAGGTTATCCAACCGTGTATTTCGACCATATGTGGCTTGCATTTATCAGATGTAAAAGCCCTTTACTGGGTGAGTAGTAAAGGGCTTTGTGCGTTGAATACAGTTTGCCACTCAGGTGAGGAAGGTCCTTCGTTTCGCTTCGCTGCACTCAGGATGACAGACGATTTTGTTCTTTCTACAACGAGCCGCGCCGGATGGTGTAGAACGGGTTTTTGACCTTGCCGCGGTGCTTTTCCAGCAGCTTGGTGGCGGCGGTTTGGCCCATGGCCTCAAAGTCGGTGGTGATGACGGTCATGTTGAGCAGTTCCTTGAGCGGGGTTTCGTTGAAGGAGATGATGCCTACTTCCCGGCCCAGCAGGTAGCTGGTCTGGCGGATTTTCTTGACCAGCTCCACCAGGTCGGTTTCGCGGATGACGACGTAGGCCGTGCCGGTTTCGAGCACCTCGCTCATGGCGTTTTCGACCACGGCGAAGGTCTTGTTGTGAATCAGGCAGAAGGAGCGGAAGCCCCAGGGCAGCTCCTCGGGGTGGTTGGCGTCGGAGGGCAGAATCAGGACCAGGCGGGAGTACTTGTCGAGCAGGTCCTGGGCGTTTTCCAGGGCGTTGAAAATGTCCTTGTCGAAGTCCTGGAACACGCGCAGGCAGTCGTGCTGGAGCTCGGGCACGTCGCGGTCTAGCAGCACCAGTTCCTGGCTTGGAATCGTGTTTAGGATGGCTTGGTAGGTGGCCTTGGGCGTGTCGAGGGTGAAGTGGGGCATCACCACGTAGTAGTTGTACTTGCCCAGGTTCTTCTCGATGATTTCCTGGAACAGGTTCACGTTGTAGTGGTGAATCTGCAAATCGACGGTGGCCTGGTCGCCGAGGGCTTCGAGGAAGGCGTAGTAGATGATTTTCTTGTAGGAGCTCAGCTTGTTGAACACCAGCAGGATTTTGAGCTTGGCCGCGTCGTTGGCCTGCACGTAGTAGCCCTTGCCCTGCACCGAGGTAATAAAGCCCCGCTCGCGCAGCTCGCGGTAGGCTTTTTCCACCGTGTCGCGGGCCAGGTAGTGCTCCACGCTGAGCTCGGAAATAGAAGGGAGCTGGTCGCCGTTGCGTAGGATGCCGCGCTCAATGTCCATGATAACCGACTGCACAATCTGCTTGTACTTCGGGGTTTTATCCTGGGGCTTCAGTTGGAGAGTATACATGCCGGGGGCTGCGTCACGGGAGGTTTCTTTAGTGCCCGAAGCAGCATTCCGACTCCGAAAATCCGAGTTTACTAGCATGACAGGAAAAGAGCGTGGGTGGGAAAGGGAAGGTCATGATAACGGATAAAGCGCGGATTGGCAACGCCCGAACCGGCGCTACTCCGCTGGCCAAGGACTGATAGGAAGCTAAACAATCGTTTTACTGCCGAATAGGGAGTTGGGAGTCAGGTGGTTGGGTAGCCTAAATTTAACGATTTGCCGGAATTTCCCGGTCAGCAAAAAACCTGGCAAACCAATCCGAAAATCGGCCTGCCAGGTCTTGCCAGGGCTGTTTTTGCCAATGGCCGAGCTTAGCGCACGAAGGCCATGGCCACGCCCCCGTCCACGTTGAGCACGTTGCCGGTGCTCTTGCTCAACGAGCCGTCCACGAAGACCAGCACCGCTTTGGCAATGTCCTCGGCCAGGACTTCCTCGCCCAGCAACGTGCGCTTGGCGTAGTGGGCCGGCAGCTCTTCCACGCTCACGCCGTAGGCCTTGGCCCGCCCCTCGGCCCAGCCGCTTTCCCAGATTTTGGAGCCCCGCAGCACGGCGTCGGGGTTCACGGTATTGACGCGGATTTTATCGGCGCCCAGCTCGGCGGCCAGCAGGCGTGACATGTGCAGCTGGGCCGCTTTGGCCGTGCCGTAGGCCACGTTGTTGGGCCCGGCCACCAGGCCGTTTTTGCTGGCAATGTTTACCACGTCGCCCCCCAGGTTTTGCTTGCGCAGAATCTCCACGGCCTGCTGGGTTACCAGAAACTGGCCCTTGACCAGCACGTCGTTGAGCAGGTCCCAGTCGGCCTGGGTGGTTTCGCTCAGCGGCTTACTGATGGAGAGGCCCGCGCAGTTCACCACGATATCCACGCCGCCGAACTGCAGCACGGTGGCCCGCAGCGAGTCGGCAATGGCCGGGGCGTCGGTTACGTCGATGGGCGCGGTCAGGGCATTGTCCTGGCCGTAGCGCTTGCGCAGCGTGGCCTGGGTTTCGTCGAGCCGGTCCCGGTCGGTGGCTACGACTACGGCGCCGTGTTGCAGCAGCAATTCGCAGATGGCCAGGCCGATGCCGCCGGTGCCGCCGGTGACGTAGGCAATCTGGCCCGACAGGCTCTTAGGCTTGGGCATGCGCTGGAGCTTGGCTTCTTCCAGCAGCCAGTACTCGATGTTGAAGGCTTCCTGCTCAGCCAGGCCGGTGTACTCGCTCACCGCCTCGGCGCCCTTCATGACGTTGATGGCGTTGGTGTAGAACTCGGCGGCCACGCGGGCAGTCTGCTTGTCTTTGGCGAAGGAGAACATGCCCACGCCGGGCCACAGAATCACCACCGGGTTCGGGTCGCGCATGGCCGGGGAGTTCGGGTGCTTGCTGCGCTCGTAGTAGGCGGCGTAGTCCTGGCGGTAGGCGGCAAACTGTTCCTGCAGGTACTCTTTCACGGCGGCCAGGGGCTGGCGCATGGTGGCCTCGTCGAGCACCAGGGGGCGGATTTTGGTGCGCAGGAAGTGGTCGGGGCAGGAGGTGCCTTGCTGGGCCAGGCGGGCCAAATCGTGGGAATTGACGAACTCCAGCACCCGGGCGTCGTCGGTGTAGTGGCCCACCATGCGGCGCTGCCCGGAGGCCAGGCCCCGCAGCATCGGCATTACCTCGGCGGCCTGGGCGCGGCGGGTTGCGGTGTCGGGACCGTTTTCGAGCTTCACGCCGCCAAAGACGGGCTTGTGCTTGCCGTAGTTGGCCTCTAGATACGTGGCCGCCATCTCAATGACTTCCAGGGTGTTGATGTAGGATTCGTAGCTCGTATTGCCCCAGGTAAACAGGCCGTGCCCGCCCAGGATTACGCCGCGCAGGTTCGGGTTGTCGGCCACGATTTTCTCCAGCTGCAAACCCAAATCGAAGCCGGGCTTCTGCCAGGGCAGCCAGCCCATGGTGTCGCCCCAAATGGCGCGCATGATTTGCTCGCCGTCCTTGCTGGCGGCAATGGCAATGAGGGCATCGGGGTGGAGGTGGTCGATGTGGCGGAAGGGCAGCAGACCGTGCAGGGGCGTATCAATGGAGGGCGTGGCGCACTTGGGGTCGAAGAGGCAGTACTCGAACAGGGCCACCATTTCGTCCTCGAACTGCAGGCCGCGGTACCGGCTTTTCAGGGCGTGGAGCTTGTCGACGTATAAGTTGGCGCATCCAGCCTTGGTGAGCGTACCGATGTCGCCGCCCGAGCCCTTCACCCACATAACTTCCACCGGCTGGCCCGTGACGGGGTCGGTTTCGGTGAGTTTGCACGAGGTATTGCCGCCGGCGTAGTTGGTCAGGCGCAGGTCGGCCCCGAGCAGGTTGGAGCGGTATAGGAACAGGGCTACTTCGTCGCCACTCATCTCCAGCGCCTTGGCTTCGTCCCAGAGGTAACTAACGTGTTGAAAGGTCAGCGTTTTTTCCATGATGGCGCTTCTGTTATGGGTGTTCTGGAAAACAGATAAGGATTGCTTTTCAACAAATTACGCGGGCTGCCTTCGGGCCAACATCCTGCACTCTCCTGCTCAGGAGTAAAATAATTGTTACTTGCCGGCCTTGAAAGCTAGCTTGAAAATGAGTGAGCCATTACTTTATTTTTGGCAGGAGAGCACAGGATAGTTGGGTGCCGTGAGAAGGGCAGATTTGCCTAAACCCACCACATTTACCGTTATGGCAGTCATCTGGGGAGTAATCCTACACGCGTTGGGCGGTTTCGCCTCCGGCAGCTTTTATCTGCCCTACAAGAAAGTGCAAGGCTGGTCCTGGGAAAGCTACTGGCTGGTGGGCGGCATCGTGAGCTGGGTGTTTGCGCCCCTCATCATGGGCTCCCTCACGGTCAAGAACCTGTTTGGCGTGCTGGCCCAGGCCGACGGCAGCACCCTGGCCTGGACCTACATGTGGGGCGTGCTCTGGGGCTTCGGCGGCCTGACTTTCGGCTTGGCCATGCGCTACTTGGGCCTTTCGCTGGGTATGGCCGTCACGCTGGGCTTGTGCGCCGTGTTTGGCACGGTGGTGCCGCCCATCTGGCTCGGCACGTTTCCGGCCCTGGTGCATTCTGATTCCGGGCAGATGATCCTGATGGGACTGGTGGTGTGCGTGATGGGAATCCTGATCTGCGGGCTGGCCGGCATCATGAAGGAAAAGCACCTGACAGCCGACCAGAAAAAGGCGGGCGTGGCCGAGTTTGACCTGCGCAAGGGCCTGGGTGTGGCCATTTTCTCGGGCGTAATGAGTGCCTGCATGTCGTTTGGCCTCACCGCCGGGCAGCCCATTGCCGATTTGGCCAAGGCCTCCGGCACCGACCCGCTCTACATGAACAACGCCGTGCTGGTGGTGGTGCTCCTCGGCGGACTAACCACCAACGCCGTCTGGTGCATCTACCTCAACCTGAGGAACAAGACTTACACCGACTACCTTAACCCCACCGCCCCGGCCCTGCGCAACGTCCTGTTCTGCGCCCTGGCCGGCTTCACCTGGTACCTGCAATTCTTTTTCTACGGTATGGGCGACTCGCAGATGGGCGAGTTCCGCTTCTCGGGCTGGACGCTGCACATGGCCTTTATCATTGCCTTCAGCTCGTTCTGGGGCCTGTACCTGCACGAGTGGCGGGGCGCCAACCGCCTGACCATGCGCACCGTGTCCCTGGGTATTCTGGCCGTGGTGCTGAGCACCGTTATTGTGGGCTACGGCAACTATTTGGGCTCGGAAACGGCGGCTCCGCAAGAAGCTAAAGTCCCGGCCCGGGAAACCTCCGCTGCCCCGGTGGCTACTACGGTCAGCGAAGTGGAGTAGGCCACCCTGGCTGCTACAGACAACAACTGAGAATAGGAGAATAAGCAGGCCGGGTAGGGCAGGAGAGTGCCGGTTCTGCCTTGTAGCGTTGTACATTTTTAGCCGTCGACTTGAGGGTATAAATCCTCAGCGGCCTTCCAAAAAAGCCCGGCTTCGTGCCGGGCTTTTTTTGTGCCCAGCAAAGATGCGGAATAAAATTCTGAAGAGCAGGAGAGTGCGGGACACCGAAAGTGAATACTCACTCTACCTTCATGAAGTTGAATAACTGCCTGAAACTCTCCCGCACTTCTAAATACCCACACCCTATGAAAAAGCTGTACTACGTGGTCCGAGTACTGCCGCTGCTGGTCTTGCTGCTGCTGACCGGGCCGCTGCTGGCCCAGAACCGCACCATCACCGGCAAGGTGACGACGGCCGAAAACAACGAAACCCTGCCCGGCGTGACGGTCGTGCTCAAGGGGACTACCATCGGCACCGGTACCAACCCCGATGGTACTTTCTCCTTGAGTATCCCGGCCGCCGGCGGCACCCTGGTTTTTTCCTTCGTAGGCTACCTGACCAAGGAAGTTGCCCTCGGGACTAGCACAAACGTTAATGTAGTACTCAGCCAAGATGCCCAGATGCTGGCCGAAACGGTGGTCGTGGGCTACGGCACCCAGAAGGCCAGCAACGTCACCGGCGCCATTGCCGGCGTCACGGCCAAGGAAATTGAGGAGCGGCCCGTCAACCGCATCGAAAATGCCCTGGCCGGGCAGATGCCCGGCGTCACGGTGCAGACCGTGACCGGGGAGCCGGGGGCCGAGCTGCAGATCCGGGTGCGGGGCACGGGCTCCATCAACGCCTCCAACGAGCCGCTCTACGTGGTGGACGGGGTGCCGGTGGAAAACCTGCGCGGTATCAACCCAACCGACGTAGCCAACATTGAAGTGCTCAAAGACGCCGCCTCGGCCGCTATTTACGGCTCCCGCGGCTCCAACGGCGTGGTGCTCGTGACCACCAAGCGGGGCAAGAAAGGCAAGGCCAAGCTGCAGTTTTCGGGCTACACCGGCGTGCAGACCCTGGAGCGCCGCATCGACATGATGACGCCCGAACAGTGGATTAAGCAGCGCCAGGAAGGTGTGGACGAAGCCTGGGTGAACCGGGGCAAAACGTCCGCCGTCAACAAGCCCTACAAGGCTAGTGACCCGATGGAGTACCGCGCCAAGGAACTGAATATTCCGCTTTCTACGCCCAACCCGACCTACATGTACGACCCCCGCTGGGCCTACGGTACCGACTCGCTCGACTACGTGGACTGGCAGGATGCGGTGTTTCGCAAAGCCGTGATGCAGCAGTACCAGATCGGGGTATCGGGCGGCAGCGACGATTTCAGCTACAACGTGAACGGCTCCTACCTCGACCAGGACGGTATTTTCGTGGGCACCAACCTGAAGCGGGCCACGCTGCGGGCCAACTTCGACGCCCGGATTCGCAAGGGCATTAAGCTCACGATGACCCTGGCCCCGTCGACGGAATGGAGCAGCCTGGGCCGGGTAGATGGCAAGGACAACCAGGCCATGAACGCCGTGCAGATGCCGCCCGTGTCGCAGAAAGGCGCCGGCGTGCTGGTGGGCGCCCAGCCGTTTCCGGCCTACGCCTGGTCGGGCCGCTACATCAGCCCGGTGGCCGTGATGGAGCGCAGCGACATTAACACGACCCGCACCCGCCTCAACGCCAACATGGGGCTGAATGTGGATATCTACAAAGGCCTGCAGCTGCAACTGCTGGGCGCCATGGACAACAATTACCTCAACGACCAGCAGTTTTTCCCGACCAACACCAGCCGCGACTGGGCCACGGCCACCTACGTGGGTCAGCTCAGCCGGGCCCGCCTGACGCAGGGCAGCGGCACGCGCTACTTGTTCCAGAGCGTGCTCAACTACACCCGCAAGCTCGGCGACCATAGCGTCAACGCCATTGCCGGCTATTCGGTGGAACGGTTTCGCAACGACGGCAGCGTGCAGGAATTTACGCCCCTGCCCAACGACTGGTCGCCATTTGTGAACCGCAACAACGCCACGCCCAGCATTTCCGACTTCCAGGCCCCCGACATCAACTGGCTGCTGTCCTACTTCGGCCGGGTGCAGTACGACTACAAGGAAAAGTACCTGGTGTCGGCCTCGCTGCGGCGCGACGGGTCGGCCAAGTTTGGGCAGCCCTGGGGCTACTTCCCGGCCGTGTCGGTGGGCTGGCGCGTGTCGAGCGAGGAGTTTATGCGCGGCATCACGGCCATCAGCGACCTGAAGCTGCGCGCTTCCTACGGCGTGACCGGCAACAACCGGATTCCCAGCAACGCCCAGTTTTCCATCCTGGCTTCGACCAACTATTCGCTCAACGGCGTGGCCCAGACCGGCTTTGCCCCGGGCTCCTACAAAAACGAAAACCTGGGCTGGGAGCGGACGGGCAGCTTCAACGTGGGCTTCGACTTCGGGATGCTCAGCAACCGGATTCAGATTTCGGCCGACGCCTACAACCGCCGCACCAAGGATTTGCTGCTGCGGGCCCCGATTTCGTCCATCACCGGCTATACTACCAGCTGGCAGAACGTGGGCGACATCCGCAACCAGGGCCTGGAAGTGGGTATCAACAGCCAGAACATGGTGGGCGCCTTCACCTGGGGCACCTCCTTCAACACCTCCTACAACCGCAACGAGGTGCTGGCCCTGGACTACAACAACACGCCCATCGTGGCCGGCTTCAGCAACCTGACCCAGATTATTCAGGTGGGCCAGCCCCTGAACGCCTTTTTGCTCTACGACGTGGTGGGGGTGTATAAAACCCAGGAAGAAGTGAACAACAGCCCCCGCATGAGCGGCACCAAGGTGGGCGACTCCAAGTACCGCGACGTGAACGGCGACGGTATCATCACCGAGGCCGACCGTACCATCGTGGGCAACCCCCAGCCCAAGTTCATCTTCGGCATCACCAACAACTTCACCTACCGCAACTTTGACCTGAGCTTTCTGATCAACGCCCAGCAGGGCGGGCAGATCTACTCCATGATTGGCCGCAGCATCGACCGGCCCGGCATGGGCTACCTCTATAACAAGCTGGCCAAGTGGGAAAACCGCTGGCAGTCGGAGGAAATCCAGGGCGACGGGATGACGCCTAGCATCAACGCTACCACCGGCGCCTACTACGACACCCGCTGGCTGTATAGCTCGGACTACATCCGCCTGAAAAACATTACCCTGGGCTACAACCTGCCTAAGCTCAAGTACTACGACCGGGCCCGCTTCTACGTGGCCGTGGAAAATGCCTACATCTGGCACAAGTACTCCGGCGGCTTTACGCCCGAGGCGGCCAACAACGAGGGCGGCGACTACGGCGGCTACCCCCAGGCCCGCACCTTCACGCTGGGCTTCAACGTGACGCTGTAAGCTGGTTGTCCACTCTCTCCAAGACTCGCCATTCCCATGAAAGCATTTAAACTCCTGGCCTTTACCGCCCTGCTGGGCCTGAGCGGCCCCGTGCTGACCTCGTGCAGCGAAGACGTGCTCGACATTACGCCCGCGGCCAACAACAGCTCCGACGACTTTTACAAGGATGAAGGCCAGCTCAACCAGGCCGTGCTGTCTATTTACAACGCGGCCCTGTCGTTTCCGCAGAGCTCCCACTGGAACATCTCCGAAATCCGGTCCGACAACGTGCTCATCGGCAACCTGAACGTGCAGCGCGACTACAGCGACATCAGCAACTTCACGGCCGTGTCGCAGACCGGGCAGCTGCAGGCCACCTGGACCGACCTCTACGAGCTGGTGTTCCGCTCCAACATGCTGCTGGAAAAGATTCAGCCCTTCACCTTTGCCCGCACCAGCCAGTTCCAGGGCGAGGCCCGCTTCCTGCGCGCGTTGGCCTACTTCGATTTGGTGCGTTACTGGGGCCCGGTGCCCATTGCCGACAAGGTGCTCAGCATCGAGGAGTCGAAGAAAGTGCCGCGCTCCTCGGTGGCCGACGTTTACAGCTTCATCGTGGCCGATTTGCAGTACGCGGCTAATTCCCTGCCCGAAACCTACGCCGCGGCCGACAAGGGCCGGGCCACCAAGTGGGCCGCCAAAGCCCTGCTGGGCAAGGTCTACCTGACCATGTACGGCTACCCGCTCAAGCAAAGCAGCGCCCTGCCGCTGGCCAAGCAGCAGCTCAGCGAGGTGCTGGCCAAGGAAGGCTCGGCCGGGGCCCTGGCTACCAGCTACGCCGACCTGTTCAAGGTGGCCAACGACAACAAGTTCAGCGTGTTTGAGGTGCAGTACATTTCCGGCGGCACCGGCCTGGGCAGCACCGTGCCCTGGGACCAGGGCAACAACTTCCCCATTACCTACGCGCCCTTCCAGCCCAGCCAGATTGACGCCCTGCCCGGTCCCGACCTGTTCGGCGCCGGCTGGCCCAAGGCCGACAAGCGCAAGGCCGCAACCGTCGATTCCATTACCAAAGTGGGCACGGCCACGCTGCGGGCCCAGTTTATCAAGTTCCTGGAAAAAGGCACCAAGGACCCGGTCAACAACCGCGACTACCCCAACAACTTTCCCATCATCCGCTTCGAAGACGTGATGCTGATGCAGGCCGAGGTGCTCAACGAGGAAGCCGGGGCCGGTGCCCCGGTGCCCTCGGCCGCCTTAGCCTTGGTGAACCGTATCCGGACCCGCTCCGGGGTGCCCGTGCTGGCCAGCATGACCAAGGAAAACTTTCGCCTGGCCCTGGAGCGGGAGCGGCGCTGGGAGTTTGCCGGGGAAGGCCTGCGCTGGTTTGATCTGGTGCGCACCGAGCGGGCCTTGCCGGTGATGAACAAGTTCTTGAAAGACAACGCCGTGGGCACGGGCCGCGTCCTGGATGAGCACGACCTGCTCTTTCCGATTCCCCAGCAGGAGCTGCGCATCAACCCCGGCTTCTGGGAGCAAAACCCCGGCTACAACTAAGCCCTGGTTGAATAAGTATTTATTTCATGCAGTGAAGAGGCTGCCTCGGTTGGGGCAGCTTCTTTTTTACCCGGCTTAGCGCTTTGTTGCGGTTCATTGGCCTATTCTTCTTTCCTCCAGCCCTTTCTATGAGCACCGTGTATTCGCCCTGGGTTCAACGCTCGGGCCCGGCCCGCTTCGGCCGTTTGGCCATCCGGGGCGCCGTGTGGGCCTTGCTGCTGGCCGCCGGCCTGACGCCGGCCGGGGCGGGGCAGCCGCTGCTGCCCGGAGCCCGGCCCACTGCGCCGCAAGCCCTGCCCGAGCAGCTGGACCGGGGTTTGGTGGCCGTAGCCCAGCCCGACGGCCGCATTTTCCTGAGCTGGCGCCTGCTGGCCTCCGATCCGGCCGATGCGCGGTTCACGCTCTACCGTCACCTGGTCACCGGCCAGAAAGTAAAAATCACCAGCCAGCCTATTACCGGCACCAATTGGCTGGATAAAGTGCCGCTGACCGATAAGTCGCCGCTGCCGCAGGGGTACTCGGTCGAAGTGGTGGGAGGGAAGGCCGGCAAGCCTGAGCGAGTGGCCGCCGTCTGGGCCCAGAACTTCCTGCGCGTCCCGCTGCAAACCCCGCCGGGCGGTAGCGTGAGCAGCGGCCCCGAAACCAGCACCTACACCTACGCGGCCAACGATGCCTCCGTGGCCGACCTCGACGGCGACGGGCAGTACGAAATCATCCTGAAGTGGGAGCCCAGCAACGCCCGCGACAATGGCTCGGCCGGCCTCACCGGCCCCGTGCTGCTCGATGCTTACACCCTTGCTGGTCGGCGGCTCTGGCGCATCAACCTGGGCCGCAATATCCGCGCCGGGGCGCACTACACCCAGTTTATGGTCTACGACCTCGACGGCGACGGCCAAGCCGAAGTAGCCTGCAAAACCGCCGACGGTACCGTAGACGGGCAAGGCAAACCCATCGGCGACGCCGGCAAGGATTACCGCAGCCTCACCGTGCCCACCGACGGCGAACTGGTGGCCACGGCCCGCGACAGTAAGTTTGGCCGCATCCTGGCCGGCCCGGAATATTTCACCGTCTTCAACGGGCAAACCGGGGCGGCCCTGGCTACCACGGCTTACGTGCCCGGCCGCGCCCCGCTCGACGGCTGGGGCGGCATCGGGGGCAACGGCGGCAATGACCGCTACGGCAACCGCGCCGACCGGTTCCTGGCCGCCGTAGCCTACCTCGACGGGCAGCAGCCGAGCGTCATTATGTGCCGGGGCTACTACGGCCGCACCGTGCTGGCCGCCTGGGACTGGCGTGGCGGCCGGCTCACCCAGCGCTGGGTGTTCGACTCCCAAGACGAGAAAAACCCGTTTTCGGGCATGGGTAACCACGGCCTGAGCGTGAACGACGTGGACCAGGACGGCCGTGACGAAATCGTGTACGGCTCGATGGTCGTGGACGACGACGGCCGCGGCCTGTTCAGCACCGGCCTGCGCCACGGCGACGCCCTGCACGTTTCGGACCTCGACCCCAGCGCGCCGGGCCTGGAGGCCTGGGGCGTGCACGAAAACGAGGACAAGGTGCCCGGCCACGAAAACGGCCCCGGCGCGGCCCTCTACGCCGCCGGTACCGGCAAAATTCTGGTGGCCGCGCTGCCGGGCCAGGATGTGGGCCGCGGCATGGCCGCCGACATTGACCCCCGCTACCCCGGCGCCGAATTGTGGGTCAGCAACCCCGAGCTGGGCCTGCTTTCCTGCAAGGGCGAGAAAATCGGGCCGGCCCCGCGCTCCGTCAACTTCGGGCTGTGGTGGGACGGCGACCTGCAGCGCGAATTGCTCGACGGCACTTCCGTCTACAAGTGGGATTATCTAAACGGGCAACTAACGACTTTGCTCGACGGCAAAGCGCAGAATGCCGCGTCCTGCAACGGGACCAAAGCCACGCCCTGCCTTTCGGCCGACCTGCTCGGCGACTGGCGCGAGGAAGTCATCTGGCGCACCACCGACAACACGGCCCTGCTGATTTTTACCACCACCATTCCCACCGAGCACCGCTTCGTGACCCTGATGCAGGACCGGGCCTACCGCCTGGGCGTGGCCCGGGAAAACGTGGGTTACAACCAGCCGCCCCACCCGGGCTTTTACCTGGGCCAGGGGATGAAGTTGCCCACCGCCAAGGCTGTCAACTAAGTTTTCCGCGGGGCGGGCCACGAAGACTGCGGGGCCTTGCGCAATTTGCTGGCGAAAAACGGACCTTTTGTTGGTAGGCAGATAACCAGCTGTTTACGGGTTGAGCGGCGGGGTATCTGGCTTCAGTTAGCCCCATGGCGGGCCCGGTGCCGGGTGGGGGTGGAGTGGTTTGGTATAGTCCTTGGAAAGGCCCGTCCAGCCGAATCTTCTCTCCGTTATATCCCGCTTCTATGTCCATCTTTACCCGTTCCCTTTTCACCGCGGCTCTGGCGGCCACCACTTTGCTCACGGCTTGCTCCGATAAAAACACGGACGCCCCCGCCCCCGCCGACCCGACGCCCATCTACCGTCTGACCCACTTCTTCCACGACCCGACGACCAATACCGGCTCGGGGACCATTTACCCCAGCAAGGATATCAAAGCCGAAGCCCGCTTGTTTCCGGTGGTGCTGGCCCTCGATTTCAGCGCCGGCCCTGATGCCCCCCACCTGGAAATTTACCGTTCCCAGCTCAAGCCCGGCTGGGTGGGTACCTACGCCCTGCGCTGCCGCACCCGCGCCACCGACCCGGTATTCGTCTCGTACTCCTACCAGAACAACGGCGGCTCCCGCATCTACCGCTTCAGCGACTTAACCCAGACCCTCACCGGCGACGTGACCATTACGGCCTACGACGAAAAGCGCCAGCTGCTGAGCGGGCACTTCGAAGTAACCGCCCCCGACCAGCGGGACCCAGTCAGTGACGCCCCGGAGCAGAAAACCACCATTCTGCTCACCGGCGACTTCTCCGACATGAAGGTGCAGGTGCAATAGTCTGTCCCGCCGCATTGCCCGGCAAACCCACTCTGCAACGCTGCTGACCTCCCAAGTTAGCAGCGTTTTTTGTTCCGGCAGGCTCCGCCGCGGCCCGCGGGCGAAAAGCTTAATTTCGGGGGAAAAGGCCTTTTGTTGCCCAACTACAGAGGAAATAGAATACTTTAGGAGTCGTTTATCCGAAGGCTTATTCCCGAAGGGCAGCTGCGCTATCCTCGTTTGCTTATCATGTTGCTCACTAGTTTTTTACAGGATTTGCTAACCACCGGCAGCGTAACCTTGGTGGGCCGGCCCAGTGCGTTTGCGCCCGATGACCTGCTGGCTGCTACCGAGTTGCTGCAAGCCTACTACGCCGCCGATGCCCGCGAAATTCCGTACTCGGCCCCGGCTTTTGACGCTCCTGCCGCTTTGTGGGCGGCCGGCTTGCTCTACCACACCGTGCAGCTGACCCTGGTGCGGGAGCTCGACGAAGCCGTTATTGCCGAAACCCTGCCCGATTTTGCTGGCCTCATCACGCCCGAGGTGCTGTACTCGGCCGACCTGCTGCTGCGCTACCTACCCGATTTGCTGCGTCTGGCGAAGGGCCTGGCCCCCGGTGACGCGCTGGTGGCCCGCCTGCAAGCCCTGGCCCGGCAGTGGCCCCTCTCATTCGGCGGGCCCGAGTTGCCCGAGCCGGCCGCCGAAGCCCGGGTGCTGGACCACCCGGCTCTGCGCCAGGAATACGTGGACCGTCTCATCCGGGCCCAGGACCGGCGCCGGGCGGGGCAGCCCCACTTGCGGGCCCTGGTACAGGCGGCCCTTGGTGCCCACGCCGCCACGCTCTGGCCCGATTTTCAGGCCTTTACTCTTGTAACCACCGATGGAAAACATGCTGACTGAGTCTGGGCCCCTGGTCGAAAAGCTCAACCAGGTAACCCGCCACCTCAAAACCACCTTCGTGGGCAAAGACGACATCATTGACTTGATGAGTTTGTGCCTGGTGGGCCGCGAAAACCTGTTTTTGCTGGGTCCGCCCGGCACGGCCAAAAGCGCCCTGGTGCGGGCCCTGGCCCAGCGCCTGGAGGGCAAAACCTTCGAATACCTGCTCACCCGCTTCACCGAGCCCAACGAGCTGTTCGGCCCCTTCGACATTCGTAAGCTGCGCGAGGGTGACTTGGTAACCAACACCGAAGGCATGCTGCCCGAGGCCAACCTGATTTTCCTCGACGAGCTGCTAAACGCCAACAGCGCCATTCTCAACTCCCTGCTGATGGTGCTCAACGAGCGGGTGTTCCGGCGGGGCCGCGAAACCCGCGCCCTGCCGGCCCTGCTCATGGTGGCGGCCAGCAACCACCTGCCCGAAGACGAAGCGCTGCAGGCGCTGTTCGACCGGTTCCTGGTGCGCGTGCACTGCGACTACGTGGCCCCCGACGCCCTGGCCGACGTGCTGGAAGCCGGCTGGAACCTGGAGCAGCGGGGTGGGGCCGAGGCGCCAACTATTACGGCGGCGGAAGTGCTGCAGCTGCAGGCCCTCATTCCTACCATTGATTTGCGGCCCATCCGAAGCCAGTACGTGGAGCTGATCAGCAAGCTGCGCCTGGCCGGCGTGGCCGTGTCGGACCGGCGGGCCGTGAAGCTGCAGCGCCTGCTGGCTGCCAGCGCCCTGCTCTGCCAGCGCCCCACCGTTATTGCCTCCGATATGTGGGTGCTGCGCTATATCTGGGACACCGACGAGCAGCGCGAAATCATTGCCGGTATCGTCGATGCCGTGGTGCTGGCCGATGAGCAGCCCGGCCAGCACCCCCGCGCCGCCGGCTCCGAAGCCCCCAACGCCGACGCCATTCTGAGTGAAGTCCAGGCCCTGACGGCCCAGTGGGACCAGCCCGAAACGTCGTTGGCGGAGCGCACCGTCATCAAGGACCAGCTGCGCTACCTGCACGGCCGCACCCAGTGGCTGCCCAACGAGGTGCAGCGCAGCTACGTGCAGGAGCCCCTGGACGCGCTGTGGCAGAAAGTATTGCAGGCATGATGACGGAGCGCGTCATCGTGCTGGCCAGCGCCGACCGGCCGGTCCTGGGCCACGTGCGCACCGTGCCCGGCCTGCGGGCGGCCGAAGCCGCCGGGCAGCTGTGGCTGCGCGGTTTGCCGGCCACGGGTGAGCTGCCCGTGGCCGTACGGGCCCTGCCCGCCGTGGCAACCTACGCGGCCGACGCCCAGGAGCGGCTTTTCCCGGCGGGCCACCGCACGCCCACCGGCCGGCTGCCGGCGCTAGTGTGGCAGCCCATTGCCGAATTCGTGCCGTTAGAACTACCCACGGCGGCCGTGCCGGCCCGAACGGTGCCCTCGTACCGCGTGCGGCTGCTGCCCTCGGGGCGGGCCCAAGCCGGCGCGGCCTTGCTCACTACTTTGCCCCAGTGGCTGGCTTACGTCGAAACCGCGCCCGAAATCCGGCTGCGGGGCCTGCGTTTTGCCGTTTCCTCCGACGCCGAAGTGCTGGTGCTGGGTACGCCGCTGCCCCCGGTAGCCGGGCAGGAATACTGGCTGCAGCACGGTCTGCTCTTGCCCGCCGGCTTCGACCTGGAAGCCCCGCTGCTGGCACCCCTGCTGGCCCGCAAGCTTGATCCGGCCGCCGATGGGGTGGTCTTGTTTCGGGCGGATGGCCGCTGGGAGCAAATTCTGGCCACCGATGTGGTGCCCGTGACGCGCGGTGCCGTACGCTTAACCGCCGAGGGCTTCGCAGCATGAGTAATCAGTCAACCCCGCCGACCCATGACCCCGCCCGGCTGTACTTTCAGGCGCCCACCAACTATTTCTGGCGCTGGGCCGAGGCGGGCGAAATTGCGGAGTGGGAAAACGGCGTCACCATCAGCTACCGCGACGAACTGCAGGTAGTCGTGGCCGCGCTGGCCGCCCGGGGGGTGCCGCCGCTGGGAGCCGTGCTGCTGCTGCTGGCGGCCTGCTCCGAGGGGTGGCCCACGTCGGGCGGGCAGGGCGTGCTGGCGGGCCTGGCTTCCGTGTTCAAGGGCCGGAAGGGCACCGCTGAGCTGCAGTTTTACCTCAACCAGGCCTGCCGCTTTATGGACCTGGTGCACGCGCTGCCGCCGGAACTGCGCACGGGCCCGAAGAAGCTGCACTTGTTTCAGGAAGTGTTTCCGCCCGCAACTACTCACCGCGGAGGAGCTAAAGGCCAAAAGCCGACAGTAGGGCGCACGTTAAGCTTTGAGGAAAGTCAGGGGGCGCTGGCGCAATGGGCCAGTGGCCGCCTGGACGAGGCGCTGCGCCAGAATGGGCCGGTAGTGGGGGCAGAGTATTTGCTGGCCGATTTACAGTGCCTCGACCAAGCCTTTCAGCGCTTTCCCAGCACCGAGCTGCTGGCCTTGCGCCTGCGCACCGGCCTCGACCAGGTGCCCGCGCCCCTGCCCGAGCCGGTGGTGCCCGAGGTCCCGGCCGAGGAGCCCACCGACTTGCTCGACCAGCTCACCCAGGACCCGCGCACGGCCGGCCTGGCCCGGCTTACCCAGCGGCTGGTAGCGGCCCTGCGCATTCCGCTGCACACCCGCCAGGCCAGTGAGCAGCCGCTCGGAGGCATTGCTGACGTAACCAACCGGGGCAACTTCGACCGGCTCCTGCTCAGCGAGCTGGCCCACGACGACCTGACGCTGATGGCCCGCCTGGTCAACAACGAGGCGCTGTACCTGCGCCGCGAGGCCCCGCCCGCGCCGGAAGTGCGGCCCCGCGCCGTGCTGCTCGATACCACCCTGCGAATGTGGGGCGTGCCCCGGGTGTTTGCCCTGGCCGCCGCTTTGGCCTGGACGCGCAACTCCCAGCACGGCCGGCCGCCGGCCCCGGTGCAGGCCTACGCCCTGGGTGGGCAGCAGGCCGAGCCCATCGACCTGGCTTCCTTCGACGGCGTGGTGGAAACGCTGAGCCGGCTGGACGTGGCCCTGCACGCCGGGGCGGCCCTGCTGGACTTTGCCCGCTCCCAGCCCGCCGCTGCCGATTCCCTGCTCATTACCGACGCCGAGCTGCTGCGGGCGCCGGAGTTCCTGGACGCCCTGGCCGAGGCCAAAACGGCGCTGCACTACCTGCTTACGGTGAGCCGGAGCGGGGAGCTGCAGCTCTATGAGTTTCACAACGGCCACCGCACCTTGCTTAGCACCAGTAGCTTTGCCCTGGAGGAACTGCTGCTGGCGCCCGCGCCCCGCCGCCCGCAGCGCAACTTGCCCCCGACGAGTGGCCCGGCTTTTCTGCAGCAGCAGCCGGCCCCGCTCTTGTTCCCGACCACCGGCCTGCGCGTGTCGCCGCGCAACACCTTTTACCAGCGGGCCGTGGGCGTGCTGGCCGTTACCGATGTGCAGCGGGTGCTGTACTGGCCCTACCCCCACACCGGGGCCCGGGAACTGCTACCCGAAATCGAGCCGGGCGACTATTCCGTTGGCACCAACTGTACTACGGAGCTTTACGTGCTGGTTAGCAGCGCCGAGGTGCTGCGCGTGTACCGGTTGGGCATCGGCGGCCCGGAAATGGAGGTCGAGTCCGTGGACCTGGATGCGGAGCTGACCCACTCGGAAGTCGTGGAGGTGGTGTTCAAGGACTTGTGCTTTTACGTGCGGCGCGGGGCCAGTAATCTGGTTTTCGACTGCCAGGCCTGGAACATTAAGGAAAGAGCCCTGGCCCGGCTGCCGGAGGCGGCCAGCAGCGGATTTAAGCCCGATTTTGGCCGTGTGAAGCGCCACATCAACAACGGCTACACTCCGCTGCTGCGCATCAAGCGCCTGGGCGTGAATGGCTCCGGTGACTTCGTTGTTGAGCACCACGTCCTCCAGCTGCGGCGTAAGCAAAGCCCCCACAGCGACGATTTTTACCTGAATAGCCCGTCACCGAATTCGTCGTCACACCGGGCTTCCGACATTCCGTATGCAGCTCAGTTTGTGGACGAGTCGACGCTGCCGGGCAACGAGCGGGTGCGGCTGCAGCGGTTCCGCTGGCCCGGCGGCAGCGAGGCCGTCGTCGACTCCCGCGGCCTGCTCCACCTGCGCAGCGCCGATGCCTCGGTGCCCGAAATAACCCTGACGCTGGTGCTGGGCCAGCCCCTGGCGTTCTGGGCCGCCGATGGCACCGTGTGCGGCCCCACCTACTTTACCGGCGTAGCGCGCGAGCAAAGCTTGTCGGCCCCCGAATTCTACGAGCAGTATCTCCGTCGTTTTATCAGCAGCCTGATTGACTAACCCCCCCGCCATGCAACTCACCCTCCGCTACCACGAAGCCGCCCAGCGCCCGGGGTGCGCGGCTTTTCTGCGCGGCGCCGAGCCGGCCGCCTGGCTGCGCGAAATCGGGCGCTGGGGCCTGGAGGCCAGTCAGCTGCAGTGCTACCTGGTGCCCGAGTCCATTCGCTCGGGGCAGGTGGGCGGCTTGTTCGTGGTGGCCAACGGCCCGCTGCCGGCCGATGTGCTGGAGCCCTACGGCGTGGTGGCCGGGCGGCTCTACGTGCCGGTGCAGGCCGGTTTGTGGCCGGCCACCACCCCCGAGGAGCTGGGCCGCCTGCTGCTCTGGCCCCGGCAGCTGCTGCATCCTGGTTTGGGCCTGGTAGGCTTCGAAAAGACCGACGAGCTGGACCTGAGCACGTTGCTGCGCACGGGTCCGCCCCGGGCCACCGACTGGGGCCTGGCCCGGCCCGGGCTACCACCCAAGCCGCGGCTGCAGCGGGTGGAAGTGCTGCGGCCCTCGGCCGAGGAAGTGGTGCAGGCCATCCGGGAAGACGTGGGCTCCGAGCCGCTGGCCCAGTTGCTGGACCCCACCGAAACGAACCCCGGCCCCGCCGTCCGGCTCTGGCAAAACCTGCGCCACGGGCTGCTGACCGGTGCCTTGGCACTTATTCAGGCCCTGCGCGGGTTTTTGGGTGGCCCGGTGCTTGGGGGGGTGGGTCTGGGCGTGGGGTTGCTGCTGGCCCTGCTGATTACGGTGACTCTGGCCTACGGGGCTTTGCAGGCGGCCAGTAGCGGCGCCGGGACCCTGGTAGTAGTGCTGCTGCTACTGGTTGGGGCCGTGGCTCGTTTTCTGAAGAGCGGGGACACCGCTTCGTCTGCTCCGTACCGGCCGGCGCCGCGCGCCGCGAACCGGCCCGCGGGGCCCGGCGTGCTGCGCCGCCTGGAAAACTGGCTGGGCGGCAACATCAAGAATCTGGAGCAGAAGCGGCAAAACGAAATCGAGCGGCTGCTGCGCCTGTTCGGGGAAAACATGGACGAGGCCCTCAAGTACGCCATTCCCCTCGGCGGGCCCTACCAGGACCGGGGCACGGCGGCGCCCTCCGCCCACCTGGGCCCCCGCCTCACCGACTTCAGCCTCTGGAATCTGGGCGGCGGCCGGGCCGTCGATTCCTGGGATATTGGGCAGTACAGCCATAATTTGCGGCAGCGCTACGAGGAAGCGGCCCGCCGGGAAATGGAGGCCGGCCGCCATAAAAAGGCCGCCTACATCCAGGCCCACCTGCTGGGCAACTACCTGGCCGCAGCCCAGGCCCTGGAGCAGGGCGGCTTCCACCGCGAAGCGGCAGCCCTGCACAAAGACCACCTCAAAAACCTGCCCGCCGCGGCCCGGTGCCTGGAAAACGGCGGCCTGCTGCTCGAAGCCGTGGAAATCTACGAGGAGCTGCAGCAGCACGAAAAAGCCGGCGACCTGTACCAGCAGCTGGAGCAACCCGAGCGGGCCACCCGCCACTACGAGCGCAGCGTGGAAGTGCAGCTCGGCAACCAGGACCACCTCGACGCGGCCCGGATTCTCCACGATAAGCTCGGAAACCCGGCCCAGGCTCGGCAGACTCTGCTGGCGGGCTGGGCCGATTCCCGGCAGGCGGAAAACTGCCTGAAGCAGTATTTTACCCTGGCGGCGGCCGAGCCGGAGCCGGATCTGGGGGCCCAGGTGAACTTCGTTTACCGGCAGCACACGCCCGCCGGGCAGCGCGTGGCCTTGCTCCAGGTGCTGGCCGCCGTGACTGAGCAGCACCCCGATGCCGAGCTGCTGGCCACGTCCCGGGAAGTGGCCTACGAAGTGGTGAGTGCCGAAGCCGGCGCCGGCAACACCGCCCCCCTGGGCCTGCTGCGCCACTTTCTGCCCCAAGACCGGCTGCTGGCCGCCGACGTGAGCCGCTACGCCACGGGCCGGCAAAAGCGCCTGCGCGACGCATTGCCGACAGCACCGGCCGGCTTTCAGCTGGACGCTACCATCACCTGGCTCACCGCTACCAGCCACGGGGCGCAGTGGCTGGTAGTGGGGCAGCGCGACAACCAGCTGTACCTGGCCCGCTGCAACTGGTACGGCAACGTGGAGTACTACTCCTGGTCCAACCCCGTGGAGCCCGGCCTGCGGGTGGTGCTGGTAGCCGATGAGCGGCACAGTACCCGCGTGCTGCTGCGCCCGTCCCGCGGGGTAATGCTGGAAGCCAAGGTGCTGCCCAAAAACAAGTACTTCGCCCAGAGCCTCACCGTGGAGTGCCCGATTTGGTTGCCCGACTGGCCCGCGCGGGTGGCCCTGCTGACGAGTGAGCGAGTAGCCGTGGCCAGCCTGCAGGATGGCAGCACGGTGCAGGAGCAGGTGTTTAGCCGGGCCGGCCAGGTTCTGGAAACCCGCACCTACGACCTGCAGGAAGTAGCGCCAAGCTTCACGTCCGTGGAGCGGAACTGGCCCTGCGAGCTGGTTGAATCGGCCGGTAACTACTATTCCTACTGGAATCAGTGGCTGGTGATTCTGGATGAAATGGGCCCTTTCGCGGCCCACGAGCTGCCGGGCCCGGTGGTGCAGCTGGCCCGCTCGCCTTACGCGGCCCAACTGCAGCTGGCGGTAGCTACGCAAAACGGCTTGCGGCTCTGGGAGCCCCACACGCCGCACAACCGCAAGCCCGGCCCGGAAACCGAAGCGGCCTGCGCCGCCAACATGGACCTGCGTTTTGTAGCTCCCGAGTACGTCGCCGTGGTCGATATTCAGGCCGCGGAGCTGTACTACCTGGCCGCCGAAGGCCCACGCCTGGTGCGCACCATCGAAAGCCAGGCTGAATTGTTGGCCGCCCTGCCCACTGCCGACCGTAAGCAGTTTGCTCTGCTTGAAGCCTCGGGTAAAGTCACGTTGTATTCGGTAGGGGAGGAATAAGCCGCGCGTTACAAAAAAAGTCTAGAACAAGTCGTCCTTCACCGGGGCCGTGTAGGGCTGGGGCTTGGCCGTGGTTTGCGGCAGGCCGAAGTAGAAGTACAACGTGCGCCGGGTGGAGCCGCTGAGGTGGTTCAGCTCGCTCTGCGGCCCCAGGTTCTTGGTGTTCGAGTCGATGTTCAAAGCCAGCTTGGTGCCCAGGGGCGGAATGGCGTCCAGGAAGGAGAGGTTGCCGGCGGGCAAGCCGGGGGAGGGCTTCACGCCCGAGAGGCCGTAGAAGTCGAACAGGCGCACGTAGAGGCCTTTGTCGGGCGAGGCAATGAGGAATTTGCCTTCCACGGTGTTCATTTCCAGCCAGGCAATGTCGGCGAAGTAGCCCTTGAACTCGGGGTAAATCCAGGGGGCGGCCCCGGTTTGGGTGTTGTTGTAGGCGTTTTCCCAGACGTTGTCACCGACGCCCTGCAGACGGTTTTTCCAGACCCGGTAAGGGCCCTTGCCCAGCCACTTGGCGCCCAGCACGTAGTTTTCGGGGTAGGTAAAGCTCAAGCCGCTGAAGGCGTAGTCGCCCGTCGGCAGGGTGTATTCGTAGTCCATGCGCAGCCAGCCCGAGCCGTGCATCTTGTAGCGCACCGCCTTCATGGCCCCCGAGTACGCCACGTCCACTACTTCGCCGTCGGCTTCGGCGTGGTGGGTCAGGCCGGTGCAGGTGGCCGTGCCGCTGACCAGCACCGGGCCGTTGGCAAAGGACAGTTTGTCGCCGTTGTTGCCTTTCACGCCGGTGATTCGGCCGGTGGTTTTGTTGAAGACGACGACGATGTTGTTGGCCTTCAGCGTCAGCAACGAATCCGCGTCGGTTATTTCCACCGGGCTTTTCTCGGCCGTCGTCAGGGCCACCACGCCGTCGAGGACTTTGGGGTTGCCGCCGGTTTTCCAGGTCCATTTATACACCAGGTTTTTCTGCGGGTCGAAGGCCGAAAGCACCAGCGCGTCGTAGTTTTTCCAGTCCTTGGGCAAGTCCAGCTTCAATTTGCCCGTGGCCCGGGGCTTGACATCGGGGCTTTTGAGCCGGCTTTTCTTGCCCGAAATCGAGCCGGCAAACGGGTCGGTGGGCTTGCGGTAGTTTACCAGCTCCCACTGAAAAAAGCATTGGCTGAGGTTGTTGAAGTGGTAGCGGTTTTCGACCTCCACCGTGCCGCTGAACTTGGCGGGCAGCTCCTGGAGGCCAATCTTAATCGGCGAGAAAATTTCGCGGATGGCGTAGAAGCTGCCTTCCTTTTCGCGGTGGGGGCCCACCACGCCGTCGGGCGCGTTTACCCCGTTCACGTCGATGATACCGCGCTGGTCGGTGCGCACGATGCCTTCGTCCACGAGGGCCCAGAGGAAGCCCCCGCCCGAGCGTTGGGACTTCCAGTGCAGCTCCCAGAAGTCGTTGAGGCCCACGGCCCCGCCGCCGTCGTCCTGGCAGTGCAGAAACTCGGTGGGCATGTAGATGAGCGAGTCACTGAGTATTTTCTGGGTGCTGTAGTAGTTCTCGTAGTGGTTGCAGTCGATGCCGCTGTGCTGGTTGCCGGGGCGGTGGTGGGCGTGAATCACGGGCCGGCGGGAGAAGTCGTAGCGGGCGTAATCGTCGTCGAGTTCCTTGTTGGTGCCGCCCTCGTTGCCGTTGCTCCAGAAGATGATGCTGGGGTGGTTGGCGTCCCGAATCACCATCTCCCGCACCAGCTTTTCGCCGGCCTTGGTGCTGTAGGCCTTCTGCCAGCCGGCCAGCTCATCCAGAACATACAAGCCCAGGGAGTCGCAGAGGTCCAGAAACTTCACGTCGGGTGGGTAGTGCGACATGCGCACGGCGTTCATGTTCATCTCCTTGAGCAGGCGCACGTCGGCCAGCTGGATGGAGTCGTTGAGGGTGCGGCCGGTTTCGGGCCACCAGCTGTGGCGGTTGATACCCTTCATCTTGACCTGGGTGCCGTTGACGTAAATGCCCATCCCGCGCCGCACCTCGATGGTGCGAAACCCAAACTTGCCCGTGGTCTGGTAGAGCGTAGTAGCGCCCTGCTTCAAAGTAGTGCGCACCCGGTACAAATTCGGCGTTTCCGAGGTCCAGAGCCGGGGCTTGCTCACCGTGGTGCGCAGCGTGACGACGGTATCCTGGGGAGAAGCTGCCGCGCTGGCCGTGCCGATAACCTGGCCGGCCGCGTCCAGGATTTCGGCCTGCACCTGACTGCCAGCTGGCACGTTGCGCACGAAGGCCCGCATGCCAAACGTGCCGTTGGCCTTGGCGTCAATGGCGGTGTGGGTGATGAACTGCCGGGGGTAAGCTTCAACATACACCGGCCGGAAAATGCCTCCGAACACCCAGTAGTCGGCCAGCCGTTCGGCGTTGTTGACCGACTGCTCGGCCGACATCTTACTCACCGTTACTTCCAGCAAATTGCTCTGGCCGGCGGGCTTGAGCTTGTCGGTGATGTCGTACTTGAACTCGTAAAACGCGCCCTGGTGAATGGGTCCTGCGCTCTGCCCGTTCACCTTCACCTCGGTGTCGGTCATCGAGCCTTCGAAGACGATGAATACCTGCTTATCCTGCCAGCCGGCGGGTACCGTAAACTGGTGCTTGTACTGGCCCTGCTCGTCGGCGAAGCGGAAATTCTTGCCGTAGGTTTTGTAGTCGCGGCCGTAGTTGTAGCTCCCGAAGCCCTGCTGCTCCCAACAGGAGGGCACGGCAATCTTGGTCCAGAACCCGCTTTTTCGGCCTCCGGTGCAGTAGAAGTCCCACTGCACGGTGGGTTTGTTGTCGCGCCCCGAGAGGTACTGCACCTGCTTGGTCGGCGCGGTTTGGGCTGCGGCGGGCAGAATAGTCAGCAAGGCTGCGCCGGCCAGCAGACCGGCGGCAAGCGTACGGAAGGAAGTAGAAAGGCCCATGAGCGGCAGGGTGGGGAAGGTGCGAAGAACGGCAGCCGGGCTACCAAACGCTAACCTACTGCCCCGCCGGTTGCCGGGTGTCCTGTAGTTTCCTGTTCTTGGGGTTGGTTGTTGGTTGTCAGTTGTTAGTTGTCAGTTGTTAGTTGTCAGTTGTTGGGCGGCTGTCATCCTCCATCTGGCGTACGCACAGCGAAGGACCTTCCTCGCCTTAGTAACAAGCTCGATTCAATGTGTAGGAGTCTCCACTAAAGAACAGCCAAAGGGCTTTGGCACGTTGGCCGGAACTGTAGTGAGGCAGGTGAGGAAGGTCCTTCGGCTGCACCTCAGGATGACAGGTCTAACAACTGACAACCAACAACGAACAACTAACAACCAACAACTAACCAAAACTCACTCCCGCAGCAGCACCTGCAACTCCTCTTCCGAAATGGGCAGAATGGTGCCGTGGCGCAGGCCGGCGGGCAGCTGAATCTGGTCCGAGACGTCGGTCCAGGTTTTCAGGTCCCGGGAGCGGACGGCCCCGTAGCGGTGCAGGCGGTACTTGTCGAAGTACACCAACCAGTCTGGGCCCAGGCGCACGGCGGTAGGGCCTTCGGCCCAGTAGTCGCCGGTGATGGGGGCGGAAAGCTGGCTGTAAGGGCCCGTGAGGTGCTGGCTGTAGGCCAGGCGCAGGTTTTTGCGGGGCGTGGGCTCCAGAGTTTCGTCTTTCAGGAACATGACGTAGCGCTTGCCATCCGGCTGAATACTGGCGTCGATGACGTTGAAGCCGGGCTCGTAGAGCAGTTGGGCCGGGGCGTAGGTTTGGAAGTCCTGGGTAGTGGTGTAGTAGAGGCGGTGATTGTAGCCGCTCTCGCCCTTGGCCTGAGTTTCGGGGAAACGGCCGGTGATGGTGGTGGCCCAGTAGATGACGTACTGCCTGGTTTTGGCGTCGTAATTGATTTCCGGGGCCCAGCAGTTGCGCGCCCCGGCCTCGGGCTGCATCACGGGCACAAACTGCTGCGCCGACCAGTGCACCAGATCCGCAGACGAGGCGTAGCCGATGCCCTTGTCGTTCCAGCTCACCGTCCAGACCATGTGAAACCGACCGTCGGGCCCGCGCAGAATGCAGGGGTCGCGCATGAGGCGGTCCTGGGCCACGGCGGGCCGCAGAAACGAGCTGTCCTGCTTGAGGGCCGTCCACCGGTAGCCGTCGCGGCTGTAGGCCAGGTGCAGGCCGTCGCGGCTGTTGCCCTTGAAGTAGGCAAACAGCAGCGCCTGGCCCTTGGGCAGTTGCTGGGCGTGAATACTTGGTGGTGCAAGCAACAAGCTAGCCGCCAGAGTAGCTTTAGCAACCAGGGGGTTGAGAGAAAGAGGCATGGGCAGGCATTCGTAAGAGAGTAAATAAAAAAACCTGTCATCCTGAGCTTGCGAGGGACCTTCCTCACCTCAGTGACAAACGTCATTCAATGCTCCAAATCAATGTGCCAAATGCCTTTGCCGCTAGCCTGGTAACGAGCCTTGGTGCGTTGGCAGGAGCTGTGGTGGGGTAGGCGAGGAAGGTCCTTCACTCCACTGCGTTGCGCTCAGGATGACAGACGATGGTGCTGAAATTTCCTTCACACTTACCGCCTCCGACCCCGCTTGCCGCCTGGGCCCAGCTGCATGTAGGTCGGCTCGTCGCGGTTGCCGGTCAGCTTCCCGTCGGCGTAGTGCAGCTCCACGACCTGAATAAGGCTGCGCCGGGTGGCTATACGGTTGGCGGCCGAGGGCGTGCCCGGGCGGCGGGCGGGGTGGGTGAAGTAAAACAAATAGGCCCCGTCGCCGCGCACCACCACGTCGCAGTGCCCGCCGATGGCCTGATCCTCGGGCCCGGTGCCGGGCAGCGCCAGCAGCCGCTCGGGCTGGGGCGTCCAGGTTTTCAAATCGGGGGAGCGGTACACGGCCAGGCCGCGCCACTGGTCGATAATGAGCCAGTACTGGCCTTGCCAGCGGAATACTTTCGGGCCTTCGCCGCGCTCCTTGAGGGCCGGGCCCTTATCCTGCCAGTGGGTGAGGTCAGGGCTGTCGGCGTAGTAAATGCTCTTGCCGTCCCGCTCGTTGTTGTACCACAGCCGCCAGGTGCCGTCGGGCAGGCGGTACACGCTGGCATCAATGACTTTGTCGGTAGCCAGCGCCAGGGTCGACACGTACTGCCAGTTGAGCAAATCGGGGCTGGTCAGGTGCAGGATCTGGCGGGGGTGGTTCCAGTCGGCAAACACGCCCGGCACGTAGGTCAGAAACATGTGGTAGGTGCCTTTATCCTCCACCACGTCGGGGGCCCAGTGGGTGTACTGGGGCGTGGGCCGGTAGTTGATATTGGCCGTGTCGCGGTAGCGCCAGGTGGCCCCGCTGTCCGCCGATTCGGCAATGCCGATGCGGGTGCCGTGCACCCAGGTGACGCCCGTGGCGGTAGTATCGGTGGCCCGGCGGTTGGTGTAGAACATCCACCACTTCTGCTCACTTTTATTCCAGATAACGACCGGGTCGGCGGCCCCGTCATACACCGGGTCCCGAAACAGGGGCTTGGGCGCAAGCTGGCCGGGCGGATGGGTTTGGGCCCGGACTCCGAGGGGCAGCAGCAATACCAGCAGAAAAACGAGGTACTTCATATAGGAGGGGCGGAAGGCCGCGGAAATGCGCTGTACTCGCAGGAAAAAATCCACAAGTCCAGTGTGTTGTCGAAGCGGGTGCCGACGGGCGCGGGCCACGCGGCTCTAATTTCCGTCGGGCTTGGTCACGGCGCTGCGGGGGCTGCCGTACCACTGCCAGGCGGTGAGCGGGTCGGGGTGGGCGGGGTCGAAGGCGGGTGTGGGGCGCAGGAACTTGACCAGGCCCAGCTTATTGGCCTTGATGCCTTCCACCACGCAGCGGGCAATTTCATAGGCCCCGTAGGGGTTGAAGTGGGTGTTGTCGGCCAGGGCCTGGGGTTGGCCGGGGTAGGTGTTAGCCGGGTAGTGCACAAAGGCCTTTTTCGACTCCTCGGGGCCCATACTTTCGTAGAGCTTCGTCGTCATAAGGGTAAGGTCAATCAGGGCCACCTGTTCCTGCTGGGCCACCTGGCGGGCCGCGGCGGGAAAGTCACCCAGGCTATTTTCAATGCGGCCGTCGGGGCCGAAGGAGCGCCGGCTGGTGGAGGTCAGAATCACCGGAATGCCGCCCTTTTGCTTGGTTTCGCGCACAAACAGCCGCAGCCGCTCGGAGTAGGACTGCCAGGCCCCGTCGGTTGAGCCTTTTTCTTTCTGGTCGTTGTGGCCAAACTCGATGAAGAGGTAGTCGCCGGGCTGCAGCACGCTCAGCACCTTCTGCAGGCGCCTGGAGCCCAGAAACGAGCCCAGCGTCAGGCCCGACTCGGCGTGGTTGGCCACGGCCACCCCGGGCCCCAGAAAGCGCGGCAGCATCTGGCCCCAGGCGGCCCAGGGCTCATCATCCTGGTTGACGACGGTGGAATTGCCGGCCAAAAACACGGTGGTAGCCCGCGGGGCCGGCTTGATTTCCAAAGCCGCCAGGCAGGGATTCGGGCCGTTAAATTCCAGGGTCAGCTTGTCGTCCCAATCCAGCTTGCCCAGCTCCCGGGGCTTGAGGCCAACGGTTTCGGTGGCGCTGATGCGGGGGCTTTTCACGTTGAGGGTAAAGGTTTGGGTCGTGAACTGCCCGGGCGTGGTCGGGGTGGTTTCGAGCAGCAGCCGGCGCGACTCGGCCTTGAGCATGGTGGTGGAAGGGCCCTGGGCGTCGCCCAGGGTCAGGGTCACGGTGTAGTTGCCCTCGGGCAGGCGCACCGAGAAGTAAAACGGCTGCGGGCTGGTCACGAAGTCACTGCGCAGCGCGTCCTTGCCGCCCCGGTCCACGGCCGTCACGCTGGTGCCAAAGTCGAAGCCGTAGCCTTGCGCGGGGGAGTAGGCCGCATCGGCGGCCACGGCGGTATAGCCGGGCGCTGTTTTGCCGCTGCCGAAGTCGAATTTGTACGGCGACGTGGGCTGGGCCACAGCGCCGCCGGTGAGCAGCATAGCGGCCAGCAAAGCGGTAGGAGAGAAGGTCGGCATGGGGCGGGGTAGGGAAGGAGCTAAAAGTAGCCGCCGCCCTACCCGCAGCTTCCCTGTACTGTCATGCCCGCGCCCGTCTGCTGGTAGCTAAAGTTCGCGCTACTGGCCGGCTGACTGTAAGAGAAGGGGCCGCTGCCTCCGGAAATAATTATGGCGTAGCAGGATAGTGCAGGACACCTGCCCGCTTGGGATTCAGGACTTTCACCCCGCTGCCCGCCGCCAAGCCGGCCCCCGCCCCGACCTTCCACTTTCCAAAATTCCTACTATGAAAACAACCTTACTACAAGGCCGCAGGGCCTGGCTGCTCTGCCTCGCCTGGCTGCTGCTCACGCTGCCGACCCAGGCCCAGAAGTTTCTCGAAAAGCTCAACCGCGGCGTGGTGGCCGTGCGCACCAGCCCCAGCCAGGTGTACGTGGGCTGGCGCCTGTTCGGCAATGACCCGGCCGGCATCAGCTTCAACGTGTACCGCGGGGCCACCAAGGCCAACCCGACGCCGATTACGGGCTCCACCAACTTCGTGGACAACACCTCCGCCAACGCTACCTACAGCGTGCGGGCGGTAATCAACGGGGTGGAGCAGGCCGGCTCGGCCACCGCGCCCACTCTCAGCCAGCAGTTTCTGAAAGTGCCCCTCCAGGTTCCGGCCGGCGGCACCACGCCCGCGGGGGAGGCCTACACCTACTCGGCCAACGACTGCTCGGTGGCCGACCTCAACGGCGACGGGCAGTACGAAGTCGTGGTGAAGTGGGACCCCAGCAACGCCAAGGACAATTCCCAGAGCGGCTATACCGGCAACGTCTACCTGGACGCCTACACGCTCAGCGGCACCCGGCTGTGGCGCATCGATTTGGGCCGCAACATCCGGGCCGGGGCCCACTACACCCAGCTCATGGTCTATGATCTGGACAGCGACGGGAAGGCCGAAGTGGCCGTCAAAACCGCCGACGGCACCGTGGACGGCCAAGGCAAGGTCATCGGCTCGGCCGGGGCCGACTACCGCAACTCGGCGGGCTATATCCTCTCGGGCCCCGAGTTCCTGACCGTCTTCAACGGGCAGACCGGCGCGGCCATGGCTACCACCAACTTTGTGCCCGCCCGGGGCACCGTGAGCAGCTGGGGCGACAGTTACGGCAACCGCGTCGACCGGTTCGTGTCGGCCATTGCCTACCTCGACGGGCAGCGGCCCAGCCTGGTCATGGGCCGGGGCTACTACACCCGCCTGGTGCGCGTGGCCTGGGACTGGCGCGGCGGGCAGCTCACCCAGCGCTGGGTGTTCGACTCCAACACCACCGGCAACTCGGCCTACGCTGGCCAGGGCAACCACCAGCTCACCGTGGGCGACGTGGACGGCGACGGCCGGGACGAAGTCTGCAACGGGGCCAGCACGATTGACGACAACGGCCGGGGCCTGTTCAGCAGCGGGGCCGGCCACGGCGACGCCCTGCACATGAGTGACTTGAGCCCCGACCGGCCCGGCCAGGAAGTGTGGCAGTGCCAGGAAGAGCCGGCTAAGTACGGCACCAACGGGCTGCAGCTGCGCGACGCCCGCACCGGCCAGCTCATCTTCGGCGTGCCCACCACCGGTGACGTCGGCCGGGCCATGGCCGCCGACATTGACCCCCGCTACAAGGGCGCCGAAGTATGGGGCTCCACCGGCGGCGTGTATACCTGCACCGGCCAGCAAATCAGCACCTCCCGGCCCAGCATCAACTTCGGCTTGTGGTGGGACGGCGACCTGCAGCGCGAGCTGCTCGACGGCGACAAAATCGACAAGTGGAACCCGGCCACCAACTCCGTGACTCGCCTGGCCTCGATTTACGCCGAGCCCTTCAACATGGGCTATAACAACTCCACCAAGCGCAACCCCGGCGTCAGTGCCGACGTGCTCGGCGACTGGCGCGAGGAAGTCATTACCCGCAGCCTCGACAACCAGAGCCTGATTGTGCTGACCACCACGATTCCGACTAGTTACCGCCTGCCCACGCTGATGCACGACGCGCAGTACCGCACCCAGGTGGCTTTGCAGAACTCGGCCTACAACCAGCCGCCCCACCCCAGCTACTACCTCGGCGGCGGCATGGCCCCACCGCCCACTCCGAATATTACGTTGGTAGGCGCCACGACCACCCGCTTGGGCAGCAGCGCCACCAACGTGGCGCCCGTAAGCGGCGACGCCGCCACCCAGCCCGACAACCTGACCCTGCGCTGGAACGGCACCGCCAGCCGCTACCACGTCTTCGTTGGCGCCTCGCCCCAAAGCCTGGAGCTGGTAGCCACCACCGCCGAAACCAGCCTGCTGCTGGCCGCCCAGGCTGAATTGAAGCAGTATTACTGGCGCGTGGATGCCCTCTACGACGGCGACGAAAGCCGGGATGGGGAAACCGTGGCCGGGGAAGTCTGGTCCTTCACGACCGTGGATAATGTGCCCCCGCTGGCCCTAGCCAAGGATATTTCGGTCACCCTCGACGCTACCGGCCAGGCCCGCATCAGCGGCGCCGACGTGGACAACGGCTCCTCCGACGCCTACGGTATTGCCTCCCTACTGGTAAGCCCGGCCGTGTTCAGCTGCGCCACCCTGGGCGCCAACCCCGTAACCCTGACCGTGACGGATGACAACGGCAACTCCGCCACGGCCCCCGCTACGGTGACGGTGCTCGGCAGCCTTCCCACGGCGGCCATTACCGTGACGCCAGGCAGCTCCGTGTACACTGGCGGCGCACCCACGACACTGTACTTGGGCTACGGTCCGCAAAGCGTTACGCTCACGGCTTCGGGCGGCCTGCGCTACCAGTGGAGCCCCGCCGCCAGCCTCAGTGATGCCGCGGCGGCCGCGCCGGTATTCACGGCCGCCACGCCCGGTACCTACGCCTATACCGTGACGGTCACCAACGAGTACGGCTGCACGGCCACGGCTTCGGTTACGCTGAAAGTAGTGGAGGCCCGCTGCGGCAACAAGAACGACAAGGTGCTGGTGTGCCACCACGGCAAGCTGCTCTGCGTGGACAACAGCGCCGTAGCCGCCCACCTGACTAATCACCAGGACCAGCTGGCTACCTGCGCCACCGACCCCGCCGGCGAAGCCCGGACCGCGGCAGCAGAATCGGCCGGCGTATTTGAAGCCTACCCCAACCCGTTTGCCGAGCGCACCACCATCAGCTTCCGCAGCGCGCAAACCGCCGCCGCCCGCCTGCAGATCTTCAACGCCCTGGGCCAGCTGGTAGCCACGCTCTACGACGAGCCCGCCACCGCCGGCCAGCTCTACCAGCGCCCCCTCGACAGCAAAGCCCTGCCCGCCGGCCTCTACACCTGCCGCCTGCTGCTGGGCGGCCAAGTTCAGACCCAGAAGCTCATGATTGAGAAATAGTTTCTGGCAACGAGCCACCGCATGATGTACAAATCAGGCGGCACAAGCATCCCTTTTGGTAGAATTCACCGCTAATCCCGATGGATATACAGTAAAGCAAATTGGCCTTGCCTGGTTACCTATTTGCGTAAACAGATGCGGATAATTAATTTTACTGTATACCTGTTTTGTGCAAAAGGTAGATGCCAGGGTGTTGGGTTTGGTATGCGTGCCGGTAAATAGGAGTAGGATGTTTACTCCTGATTCGGAGCGTGAAACACCTTTTCCGGGCGTAGGGCTGCCGGACATAGCCAAGCGTTGTCCAGGCCTGCATCAAAAGCAGGAGAGGAATGATTAATGGCGGGCAAATCCGCTGCGGGTGAAGGTTGCGAAGGACCTTCCTTACTGAGTCACAAGCCTTATTAAATGTGAAAAGTCCTTTTCTGCCTACGCGGAAAAGGGCTTTTGCACGTTGGCAGAGGCTGTAGTCAGTTAGGCGAGGAAGGTCCTTCACTGCGTTCAGGATGACAGGTCTAACAACTTACAACTGACAACTACCAACTAAGGCTCACCGCAGCAGTGTGATGGTGCCGTGCTGCACCACGCGTTTACCGGTTTCGTCGGTGGCTTCGAAGCGCCAGACGTAGGCGCCGGGCACGGGTTGCTCATTGCCCACCCGCCCGTTCCAGGTTTGGGTCCGGTCGGTGCCGCGGAACACCTGCTGGCCGTTGCGGTCCACGACGGTGAAGGTGAACGTAGACAGGAACCGCCCTTTCACTTCCAGCACGTCGTTGAGCCCGTCGCCGTTGGGCGTAAAGGCCGTGGGCAGCACCACTTTCATTTCCCGGGCTACCACGGCAATATTGGAGTAGCTGGGCTGGCTCAGGCCGGGGCTGGTGGCCGCAATACGGTAGCGCAATACCTGCCGGTCGGGGGGCGGAGCTTGGTCCAGAAACGCCTGGCCAGTGGCATTGGCGGCGGGCTGGCTGAGTACCGCGCCGTTGGCATCCACGAGCTGCACGGTGTACTGCACGGCCGGGTCGGGGCCGCGTAGCTCGCTCCAGCTCAGCTGCACGGAGCTGCTCTCCAGGTCGGCGGCTTTGGCCGTGAGCAGCACCGGGCAAAAGGGCGCACTCAAGGCCGAGGTATTGCCGCAGTCGTCCACGAACTGGGCCTGGTAGCAGGCCACGGCCTCGGGGGTGAAGCGCTGGGTGGAGTCGCGCAGACTGCGGCGGCCGGTCAGCCCGATTTCGGTGGGCGTGCCGGTGGCGGTACTGCGCAGGTAGCGCACCCGCCCGCCGGCTGGCAGACCCGGTACGGTGGCCGTGAGCTGCACCTGATTGGCGGGCGTGAAGCTGGCCACCAGCTGGGGCACGGGTCGCACCGGGCTGGGCGTGGTCGTCACGCAGGCCTCGTTGGAAACCACGGTAGTACGGGCCACGGCCGGGCCGCTCAGGGCTTCGAGCTGGTAGCAGTACTGCACCCCGCAGGTCACGGCCGCGTCGGTGTAGCGGGTAGAGCCGGCGGGCAATGTGGCCAGCACCTGGCCGTTGCGCCGGAGCGAATATGAAGCGCCCGTGCCGCCGAAGGTCAGCTCGTTTTGCCCGTTGGTGGAAGTAGCGGCCAGGAAAAGGGCGCAGACCGGCGGCGACACCGGCAGAGCCGCCGACTGGCACACGTCCCGGATGGCGACGCGGTAGCACTCCGGGCCGGCCACGGGGCTGAGCGTGGCGCCGGTGCCCGAGAAAACGGCCTGGGGCAGGGAGCGGTAGCCGCCGGGGCTAGCCGCATCGGCCTGCTGGAGCTCGTAGCGGTAGCCGGTTGGCAAGGCATCGAGCTGCAACTGCAAGCTTGTGCCCGAAAGCGCCAAATGGCGAATAACCGGGGTGGGCGGGGCGGCCAGGGTGGCGTAGGTGGTGCTGTCGGCGCCCACGCACAGGCCGCCCGAGGCGTAAAATCCCTTGACCACAATTTTGCCCGTAGTGCTGCCCACGGCATATACCTGCGGACCGGCGCCCTTGCTCACGGGCTGCACCGCTCCATCATTGATGCGGATGGAGTAAGCATCATACGCCTGGTCGGTAACGTTGACGCGCACGAAGCCGGGGGCGCAGGCTTCGACCTGAAACGTGGGCTTGGTGGTGGCAAATACTTCGTAGACCCGCAGGAAAATAGTGCCGGTACCAGCTCCGGCCTGGGCGTTTTCGGCTACCGTAACCGGGCCGGGCTGGGTGGGCGTGAAGGTGGCCGTGCGGCTGCTGTAGCCGGTGCAGGGTGCCGAGGTACGGGCCCCGGGCACAAACTGGTAGTACAGCGCGTTGCGGTCCACGCCGGCGCGGCCGGGGCAGGTAATGACGATGCGCACCGGCCGGCCCACGCAGAAGCTTTGCACGGGCTGGTTGGTTTGCACGTCGAAGGCCTCGAAAGGCTGGTCACAGTTGCTGGGCAGCGGGTCCAGGCACTGGGCCGGGACCAGGCGGGCTGCCCCGAGCAGGACCAGCAGCAGACAGGCGAAGAGGCGGAAGGAATTCACAGTGCTCATAACGTAGGACACCCGCAGTTGCGTTTGGCCGCGGGCTAAAATAGGCAAGACCCGCGCAATAATAGGTCGTCGGTCATCCTGAGCTTGCGAAGGACCTTCCTTCCCTAATTGATAAGCGGTATTCAACGCACAAAAGCCCTCTACCACCGCACGGCAGTAAAGGGCTTTGCACGTTGGCAGAAGCTGTAGTGGGGTAGGCGAGGAAGGTCCTTCGCTTTGCTCAGGATGACCGACCTAACAGCGTCCCCACATCCTGGCCGCCCCGGCCTATGGCCACTCGTAGCCACGCACGAAGGCGGCGGCGGCGTGCAGATCGGGGTAGAGGATCCGGTCCCGGCTCACGAACTTGACCTTCTCGCGGAAGGCTTCTACCACTTGCTCCAGCTGGGGCGAGGTGCGGGCCGGGCGGCGGAAAGCCAGAGCCTGGCAGGCATTCAGGAGCTCGATGCCCAGAATCTGCTCCACGTTGTCGAGGACCCGGCGGGCCTTGGTGGCGGCGTTGGCGCCCATGCTCACGTGGTCTTCCTGCCCGTTGCTGCTCACGATGCTGTCCACCGAGGCCGGGGTGCAGAGCTGCTTGTTCTGGCTCACGATGCCGGCGGCGGTGTACTGTGGAATCATAAAGCCCGAGTTCAAACCTGGCTCGGCCACCAGGAAAGGTGGCAAACCACGCTGCCCGCCAATGAGCTGGTAGGTGCGCCGCTCCGAAATGCTGCCCAGCTCGGCCACGGCAATGGCCAGAAAGTCGAGGGCCAGGGCCAGGGGCTGGCCGTGGAAGTTGCCCCCGGAAAGAATCAGGTCGTCGTCGGGGAAGATGTTGGGGTTGTCGGTTACGGCGTTGCACTCGGTTTCGAACACCTGGGCCACGTAGGCCAGCGCGTCGCGGGAGGCGCCGTGCACCTGGGGCTGGCAGCGGAAGGAGTAGGGGTCCTGCACGGCCGTTTTGGGCTGCTGCTGCAACTCACTGCCCTGCAAAAAGCCCCGAATCCGCTCGGCCACTTGAAGCTGCCCGGCGTGGGGCCGGATCTGGTGCAGGCGGTGGTCGAAGGGCTCGGCGCGGCCGTCGAAGGCTTCCAACGACAGGCTGCCGATGACGTCGGCGGCCTGGGCCAGGCGCTCGGCCCGCAGCAGGCCGTGCACGCCGTAGGCCAGCATAAACTGGGTGCCGTTGAGTAGCGCCAGCCCTTCCTTGGCTTCGAGCGTAATGGGCGTCCAGCTAAAGAGGTGGTGGGCATCGGCGGCCTGCAGGCGGTAGCCTTCGTAATTCACCTCACCCAGGCCTACCAAAGGCAGGCACAGGTGAGCCAGGGGGGCCAAATCCCCGCTGGCGCCCAAGGAGCCCTGCTGGTACACCACCGGCAGAATGCCGCGGTTGTAGAAGTCGAGCAGGCGCTGCACGGTGGCCAGCTGCACCCCGCTGTGGCCGTAGCTCAGGCTCTGGGCCTTGAGCAGCAGCATCAGGCGCACCAGCTCGGCGGGCACTTCCTCGCCCGTGCCGCAGGCGTGCGACATCATCAGGTTCACTTGCAGCTGCTGCCGCTCCTCGGGGGCAATGCCGGTGTTGCAGAGGGCCCCAAAGCCGGTATTGATGCCGTACACCGGCGCGTCGGATTCCCGCAGGCGGTTGTGCAGGTAGTTGTAGCAGTCCGTTATCCGCTGGGTGGCGGCGGGGCTGAGCTTGACGGTTTGCTGGCTGGCCAGCAGCTGGCGCAGGGTTGGTAAATCGAGGTGGGTGGAGGGGTCGAGGTAGAAAACGTCGGCAGGCATGCGGGTGGGTGAAAAGAAAAACTTGGGTGGCTGGCAAGTTCCTCAAATCTTTTGGAACCGGCCACGTCCCCGCGCAATTTGCCCGGCCAGCCCCACCGACGGCTGCCGGAAAGCATTCTGCGCAGTCGCTCGGCTAGTGCCGAGTGACACCTATGCAGAGGGGCTCTGCCCCGAGCGTCCCGCGCCGTGTGGCCGTTCTAGCGGCGCGGATTAATTCGCAGCAGAGCTGCTCACGCGTAATCGTCACTCGGCAATAGCCGAGCGACTGCGCGGAAACAAGCCCTAACGGCTGTCAAAAGGCATTCCGCATTTTAGAATGCGTAAAATCAGCTTCCGCGACGCATTCCGCGTTTCGGAATGGATAAAATCAGGTTCGGCAACGCATTCTAAAATGAGGAGCGGCCCGCTGAACGTTCCGCAGGCCATTCCAAAATGCGGAACGCGTTGCGGAGCGTTCAGCGGGCCGCTCTAAAACGCGGAATGCGTCGCGGAAGCCTCCACGACGCATTCTGGTACTCAGCCGGTGGGTTTGCCGCCGCGGCGGCCGGCCCGCCGAAACTAGGCCAGCGTGGCTAGCACTTCGGCCAGCGTCAGGGTTTTTTCTTCGCCGGTGCGCAGCTCCTTGAGCTTGAACTGACCCGCGGCCCGCTCCTCGGGGCCCTGAATGAGCACGTAGGGAATACCCTTGGCGTCGGCGTACTTGAATTGCTGGGCCAGCTTCTTGCTTTCCGGGTACATTTCGCTCGGCACCCCGGCCGCCCGCAGCTCCCGCAGCACCGGCAGCAGCTGGCGCATGCCCTCGGCGTCGAAGTTGGTAAGCAGGCAGCGGGTGGTAGCGGCGGCGCTTTCGGGGAAGAGCTGGAGCTCCTCCAGGCAGTCGTAGAGCCGATCGACGCCGAAGGAGAAGCCCACGCCCGACACGCCCGGCAGGCCGAAGGCGCCCGTGAGGTTGTCGTAGCGGCCCCCGCCGCTCACGCTGCCCATGTTCACGTTGTTGATCTTGATTTCGAAGATGCAGCCCGTGTAG
Source organism: Hymenobacter chitinivorans DSM 11115 (assembly GCF_002797555.1). Lineage (NCBI taxonomy): Bacteria > Pseudomonadati > Bacteroidota > Cytophagia > Cytophagales > Hymenobacteraceae > Hymenobacter > Hymenobacter chitinivorans. The sequence continues at coordinate 1,664,295 of NZ_PGFA01000001.1, forward strand.
TAGGAGAGGCCCCGGGCCAGGGTCGGGTCAAATTCGAGGCGTTCGAACTGCTCGAAGCCGAAGCTGGTGAGGAAGTCCACGACCTGGCCCAGCTCCTGCAAGCCCTTGTAGGCGTCGGGGGCATCGGTGGGCACCTGGGCGGCGCCAAAAGCGGTGCGCAGCTTGTCCAGCTTGTTGGTAAACGAGCCCTCCACGGCCAGCAGGCCAAACAACTGCTCGGCGGCCGCCGCCGAAAAGCCCCGCTCCAGGAGCTCCTTGGTTACCCCGTCACGCCCGATTTTGTCGAGCTTGTCGATGGCCACGAACAGGTCCGTTTCGCGGGCTTCGCTGCCCAGGGCCTGGTAAATGTTGCGCAGCACCCCGCGGTGGTTGATTTTGATGGTATAGTCCGTCAACCCCAGCGCGTTCAGCACCTCGCTCATCATCAGCACGATTTCGGCCTCGCAGAGCAGCGAATCGGTGCCCACTACGTCGGCGTCGCACTGGTAAAACTCCCGGTAGCGGCCGCGCTGGGGCCGGTCGGCGCGCCACACGGGCTGAATCTGGTAGCGCTTGAAGGGGAACGTGAGCGTGCCGCGGTTCATAACCACGTAGCGGGCGAAGGGCACCGTCAGGTCGTAACGCAGGCCCTTTTCGGCCACTTTGGGCAGCACCCGGCGGGTGGCTTTGCCGTCCTCGTTCTGCAAATCCTCGACCGTGACGTCCTTGAGGAAGTCGCCCGAATTGAGGACTTTAAACAGGAGCTGGTCGCCCTCGTCGCCGTATTTGCCGGTCAGCACCGACAGGTTTTCCAGGGTCGGGGTTTCCAGGGGGGCGTAGCCGAACTTCTCGAAGGTGCGGCGGATAATGCCGAAAATATAGTTGCGGCGGGCCACCACGGCCGGGCCAAAGTCGCGGGTGCCTTTCGGAATGCTGGGTTTCTGAACGCTCATCGGGTGTTATGCGGAATGATGGCGCGAAGGTACAACGCCCCGGCTGACTTCTGCCAGCAACAATCGGGCAAGGCCGGGCCGGCGGGTTTCACATCATCATGTGGGCCCCGCTGCCGTTTTTCTACAATGCCCGGCGGCCCCGGAAGTCGTATCTTCATCGGGTTGGCATTGCGCGGGTCGGCGGCGGCGGCGTGGGTGGCCCGCCCCTTACATCATGCACGTTCAGTCTTTTCCTCCGGCCCCGGAACTAGCCCCCTACGTCGAGCAGTACTCCCTCTGGGATTACGAAGCCGCCACGGCCGCGCCCGGCCGGCCCCCGGTGTTGCTGGGCCTGATCAACGGGATTCACGTGCTGGGCTACCCCGAGCCGGGCGCGGCACCGGGCCCCGCGGCCGGACCGGTCGTGGAGCTGCTGGGCTTTACCACCCGCCGCCAGCTGTATCCGCCCGCCGGCAGCCGGGTGGGTCTGCTGGGCGTGTATTTGCAGCCCACGGGCTTTTACAGTCTGTTTGGCCAGCCCGTGGCCGGGCCCCAGCCCGCCGACCCCGCCGGGCCCATTCAGCGTTTTGCCCGGGAGCTGGCCTGGTGCGTGCGCCAAAGCCCGCTGGCGCCCGTAGCGGCGGCTGAGGAGCTGCTGCGGCGCCACATTCGGCGGGAGCCGCCGCGGCCGGCCGCCATGGCTCCGGTGGCGGCCACTATTCGAAACCAGCACGGGCAGGTAGCCCTGGAAGACCTGGCCCGGGCTGCCCAGCTGAGCCGGCGGCAGCTGGAGCGGCGCTTCGTGGCCGAGGTGGGCATTACGCCCAAGCTCTACGCCCGCATTGCCCGCTTCAACCACGTATTTCAGCTGCTGGAGCAGGAGCCCCTGCTACCCTGGCCCGATATCAGCTACCAGTGCGGCTACTTCGACCAGGCCCACTTCATCCGGGAGTTTCGCAGTTTCACGGGTGAGGCGCCCGGCCACTACCTGCAGCAGTACCACGCCGCGGCCCGGGTTTCGTAGGCTGTTTTGGGGCCGTGTCGCTTTTATCCAATACTTCCGCCCGGCCCCATTGTATCTTGGGTTCGGTCATTCGTGCTCCCCCGCGCCGGTCATGCTGCTGGCGGCCTGCCTCCCTGCCGCGCCTGCGGGCGCCCATCTGCTGCCTTGCCTTCGACTGATCTTGCTATGAAAACGTACGTACTCGTGCGCCTGAGCCTGCTGATGCTGGCGCTGGGCGTCGCCTTGGCGGGAGCTGCGGCCCCGCTGCCCACGGGGGGCTACTGGAACGTGGAAACCAACCTGACCACCCGCGACTACACCATTATCCGCTTTTTCAACGACCAGAACCAACTCATCTACGAAGAGCGGATCGACAACCTGTGCCTGGGCTTAAGTAAAGACTCCGGACCCTGCCGGGCCACTACCCGGCAGCTCAACCTGGCCCTGCAGCAAGTGCTGCGCGACCCCGCCACGGCCCGCCAAACCACGACCATGCTGGCCCTGCAGCTGGGCCAAAACCGCCGGGTGCAGCGCGTGTACGCTGTCCGCTGAAGCTAGCCCCGCATTACTGGTTGGTAATGGCGGTTGCCAGCCGTTGCGTTATTGCCAAAGCCGACTGCAACTCAGTCGGCTTTCGGCTTTTCAGAGCGGAGCAAACGAGCCGGGGTCCATTCCGCCAATGGTTTCCGCATCCAGCAGGGAAGGCACTACGAGGGGCTGGGATTCGGCGTCGAGGTCCAGGAAATGGTGGCGCACGTTGTCGGGCACGTGGCAAAGCACCAAGCGGCGGTTCTGGCAGTGCAGCAGGTAGGCGTAGGCCAGCAGTAGGTCGATGGCCTCGGCCGAGAGGTGGTCGAGCAGGCTACAGTCGACCCAGATGGCCGGTTTGGGGCTGCGGCTGGCCCGGTGCAGGGCCCGCGTCAGCTTGATTTCATCGGTAGCGTGGTGGGAAGGAGCCAGCACCAGCAGGTAGCTCTTGGGCAATTCCTCACGATGAACATCAAGCATAGCAACAACGCGTACTGGTGGGCCGGCCTCCACAGTTAGCAGCCGGGTTCCTGATACGTGTGGTATTCTGCTTAGGACTTGGTATTAAGCAAGGAAATTTGGACTGTTGGCAAGAAAATACGCCTAGGGACGAGCTTACTCGGTGGTCTTGGGCAGGCGGCTGCGCCTAGTCTGAAACAGCACGCTGCCGGCCAGCGGCGCTTTGAGGGCCGCCCGCAGCCCGGCCCGGCGCAGGGTGGTGTTGGTCCAGTCGTTGCAGGTGCGCAGGGCGTGGTACCGGCCCCGGGCCCGGAAAAAGAAGTCGTCGGGGGTGTAGCCGGCCGCGTTGCGCAGCTCGGGCCGGCCGGTGCTGTCGGGCCGGAACGACTGCTGAATCAGCTCGGTCAGGCGGCGGTACTCGGCTTCGGAAATCTGCAGGCTGACCACGTGCCGGCCGGGGCGGGGGGCGCCTTCGTAAAAGTCGATGTGCATCAGGGTGCGGCCCGGCCCCACGGCCCGCAGAATGGTGCCGAGTTTGGGCAGGTGGCCCCCGTACGATTCGAGGTAAAACCGCTCACTACCCCAGCCGAAAGCCGCGTAGCGGTACTGGGCAAACCGGGCCGTGAGCTGGGGCTGCCCGAGCTGGGGCAGCCAGTCGGTGCCGGTGCGGGGCTCCAGCAGGGGCAGCACAATGTCGGTGTGAAACCCGTTGGATACCACAAAGACGGGAATTCCGCCCGGCGTCTGCCGAAACTGCCGGTTGGCGGGCACCAGGCCGCCGGCAAAAAACAGGAAGAGAAAAGCCAGGGCGGGGTACATACAAGCGGCAACGCGGGTGAAACCCAAAAGTACTCCGAATACTTGCTGCCCTGCCCAGAAAACGTACAAGGCCGCGGCAGGTGCCGCGGCCTTGTATGCCAATATCCTGGTTTACTGCAGCGCTTTGAGCTGGGCGGCGGCGTTGCGGTTTTGCGGGTCGAGCTTGAGCACCTGCTGGTAGTTTTTCGCGGCCAGCGGCTTGTTGCCCAGCTCCTGGTAGGTTTCGGCCAGACTGTCGTAGGTGTTGGCGCTCTTGGGGTAGAGGCTCACGTTCAGCTTGAAGATTTCCAGGGCCTGCCGGGCCTGATTCTGCCGCAGCAGGTTGTAGCCCCAGGCATTCACCTCGGCTTCGGGCAGCTGGTAGCCGGGGTTCTTCTTTTGCTGCTGCCGCACCAGCTCCAAGGCGTGGTCGAAGCCGCGCTTCCGGAGCTCATTGTGCAGGCTGCGCAGCGCGGGCGGCAGGCCAAAGCCGCTGGCCAGGCGCATATCGGGCACGTAGTAGCTGGCCAGCTCGTCCACGAACCGGTCGGGGTTGGCACCCGTCAGGTTGGTGAGCACCACCACGGCCAGGTCGTCGTCGGGGTAGAGAAACACGGTTGAGCGGCCGCCGCCTACCGGCGCCACGGCCCGGTGCTCGGGGCGGGCCACGGTGGGCCAGCCCAGGGCGTAGCCGTTGAGCTGCTTGCTGAAGCCGGCGGTGGTGCCGTTGGTGAGCCGGGCGGGCGTCCAGAGCGTGGTCAGGCTGGCGGGTTGCAGCAGCTTGCCCTGTTGCAAGGCCAGCACCCAGGCCGCCATTTCCTCGGCCGTCGAGTTGAGGCCGGCGGCCGTGCGTAGCATGGGCGCAAACACCTCGAACATGTTGTGTAGCTCCTTGGTGCGCTGCAATTCCCCGTCCACGGAGAAGAAATAGGAGTAGCCCCGGGCGCTGTGCGGTACCACGCTGAGGGCATCGCCGAAGGTGGTGCGGCGCAGGCCGGCGGCCTGGATCTGGCGCTCCTCGATGAATTGCGTAAACGGCTTGCCGCTGAGTTGGTCGATGAGCTTACCCACCAGCAGGTAGTTGGTTTGGTTGTAGCTGAATTTCTCCCCGGGCTTGGCCTCCAACGGCTTGGTTTGCACGGCGGCCCAGGCGGCTTTCTGCTCGTCGGCCGTTACCTGGGTGTCATCGGGCATAATGTCGGGCAGGCCGGAGGTGTGAGTCAGCAGCTGGCGGATAGTCACGCCCTGCCAAGCGGCCGGCAGGCCCTGTAAATACTGACCGATAGGGGCGCCCACGTCCAGCTTGCCGGCTTCCGCGAGCTGCATCACGGCCACGCCCGTGAAAGCCTTGGTAATGGAATTAATCGGAAATATCGTGCGGCGGGTCACGGGCACCGAGTCCTGCACGTTGGCCAGGCCGTATTCGCCCAGCTTCACGATTTTGCCGTGGTGTACCACGGCCAACTGCAAACCGGGAATGCGCAGCTGCTGCATCCGAGCCCGCACGAAGGCATCTACGCTGTCCGATGTAGTAGTTGGCTGGGCCATAGCGCTGGTAGTCAGGCTCAGGCCAGCGCATAGGGCAGCAAGCCAAGTTGTCGTTTTCATGAAACTCGGAGGAACGATGGTAAGAGGGAATAATTCGGGAGCGAAAATATACTGATTAGCTACTATAAAGCCAGGTTGCAAAATTCCCGGCTTTTGCTGGTTGGGCTGGTTGTCAATCGGTCCTTCCAAGGCGTACTCAGAAGGACCGATTGGCAAGCCGCCGGGTGCTGGGCCGGCTTAGCCGCCGAAGCCGCCACCGCCGCCCTGGGGCGCCGACTCAATCTTCTTCGGGGGCTTGTTGGAGCCGAAATACCAGCTGAAGCCCAGGTAGCCGACGCGCGTTTCGTACTTGTTGAGGTAGGTAGCGCGGAAGCCATTGTCGCCGAAGGCCTCGATGCGCTGGCGCTGGGTGTTCAGAATGTCGCTCACCCGCAGCGTAAGGGCGCCCCGGTCGTTGAACAGCTTCTGGCGCAGGGCCACGTCGATGCCGCCCTGGGGCAGCAGGCGGCCCTGGGGCGTGATGACGGCGGCCCGGTAGGTGCCCGTTACCTGCACGTCGAGCTTGGGCAGGGGCGTAAAGCTGTTCATCAGGCGGGCCGTGCCGGTCAGGTTGCGGCGGCTGGCTTCGGTGTTGGCCAGGGCCGTTACCGAGTTGCGAAACAGCGAGCCGCTGGCCGTCAGGCGCCACCACTTAGCCAGGGGCTGATTCAGACTCATTTCCAGGCCGTAGCTCTGGGTCTGGCCGAAGTTGCGGTTCCGCTCGGCCGTTACCACGCCGGCGGCGCCGTTGAGGCGGGTAGCTTCCTCATCCACTTCCCGGATGCGCTGAATGGCGTTGTTGGTTTGGCGAAAAAATACCGTGGTGTTCAGGCTGGCCCCGCCCATCGACACCTGGTGGCCTACCTCGAAGGCGTTGATGTACTCGGGCCGCAGGCTGGGGTCGCCGAGGCGGTAGCTGCGCTGGTCCTGGTAGAGCGGGAAAGCCAGCAGCTGCATGAAGTTGGGGCGGTTCAGGCGGCGGGCGTAGCTGAGCTGCAGGCGCTGGTCGCCGGGCAGGGTGCGCACCACCGTGGCCGAGGGAAACAGGTTGAGGTAGTTGAGGTTAAAGGCGCCCTGGCCCCCCACTACGTTGCCCTGGGTGTGGGTGTATTCGGCCCGCACGCCGCCCTGGTAGCTCCACTTGCCGCGCTGCAGCTGGTAGGTAGCGTAGCCGGCCTGCAGGTATTCCTGGAAGGTGTAGGCCACCGAGCGGTCCGCAATGCGGGTGTAGCTCCAGGGCTGGTCGGTGTTCTGCACCAGGTAGTCGTCGGTGCCGTGGTTGGTTTGCCACTGTCCTTTGAGGCCCATGTCGAAGCGGCTCACCGAATCCAGCGGGTGGGTGTAATCGACTTGCCCGTACGCGGCCTTGAGGCGCACGCCCAGGTCCTGCTGCCACTCGGGCTCGGCCTGGCTGGCGGTGGTCAGCTGCTGGGCCACCATTACGTCGGCCCACAGGTTGGTGTAGCCCAGGTTGGCGGTCAGCTCCCGGCCCTTGTGCTTAGCCCAGGTGCGGCGGTAATCGGTCGACAAATCCAGGGTATTCACGTTTTCCGGTACCCGCTGGGTGTTTTGCTGGGCCTCCCCGTTCAGGATGGCCTGCTGGCTGGCCGTATTCCGGCCGCGGTTTACCTGGGGCTCGGCCGTAAAAGTAAGGCTCTGCTCGGGGCTGATGGTGTAGTCCAGGCCCACGCGGCCCTCGTGGTTGCTGTTGTGGCGCTGGCCCCGACCTTCCTGGTGCAGCAAAATCGTCTGGTTGTCGAGCACCACGGTCTGGTCCACGTTATTTTGCTGGCGGTACCGGTCGTCACGGGCGTTGTAGCTGCCAAAGACGTTCACCTTGCCGCGGCGGCGGTTCAGGCTCAGGGAGGTGTTGTACTTGTCGGCCGTCCCCAGGTTGGCCGTCGCTTGCCCGTTCCAGCCGTCCTTGCGCTGCTTTTTGAGAATGATGTTAATCACCCCGCCCGAGCCGGCCGCGTCGTAGCGGGCCGACGGATTGGTCACAACCTCCACTTTCTCAATGGCGCTGGCCGGAATCTGCTCTAGGCGGGTACCGGTGCCGCCGTTGGCCGCCCCGCTGGGCTTGCCGTCGATGAGCACCGTAATGTTGCTGCTGCCGCGCATGCTCACCGTCCCGCTCTGGTCTACCGACACGGAGGGCACGTTCTGGAGCACGTTTACGGCCGTGCCGCCCACGCTGCTCAGGTCCTTCTCCACGTTAATCACCTTTTTGTCCAGGTTGTCGACCACGGCGGCCCGCTCCCCCTGCACCGTCACGCCGGCCAGCTGGGTGGTAGTGCTCAGCAGCTTCAGGCTGCCCAGCTTAGCGGCGGGACCGGCAGCGGTTAGGCTCACCGGGCGGCGCAGGGGCTGGTAACCCAGCACGGTGGCCCGCACCAGGTAATTGCCCAGGGCTACCTTGTCGAGGGTAAAAGTGCCGTTTTCAGTGGTTTGGGTGCCTTCCACAAAGGTGGAGTCCTGGGCCCGCAGCAGCACTACGTTGGCAAAAGGCAGGGGCTGACCGTTGCTGTTATCGAGCAGGGTACCGGCTACCGAACCCGGCCCCGCGCCGGGATTTTGGGCCCGCAAACCCAGGGGCAGGAGCGTAACAAGCAACCCCAGGCACCGCAGCGCCCGGCTAAAAGCAGAGGAGAAGTTCATGACAAGAAGGAGTGTGAGTGAAAAACCAGGCAAGGCAGAGCCCATCCAGGCGGCCGCGGATCCGCTGGGCTTCCTTTGCGCAGGAAGGGAGTAGAAGCTAAAAAGGCCTTTCGGAAACCGGCAACCATTGCCAACTGTCCGGCCGCGCGGCAGTAGCCACGAAGCATTGGGAACTGCCGCTAGGCAGTAAGTTGGGGATGGCCGGTGCCAGATTGCCCCAGTTGGGCAGGCGGCGGGAAAGGGAGAAACGAATAACTGATACAAACATACTAAAAGGTACTATGTAACGCAAGGTACCTTCTCAAAAAAATAATTGTCTTACGATATTGGTTGGATAACCGATTGTAAAACAACTATATGCTAAGTAGCCAGCAGCGGCTAACGGGACAGGAGCAAACCATTTAGCTTTCCCAACCGGCTTACCAACCGGCTGCGGAGCCTCTGCATAAGCGTCCGCAGCCAGCCGATAAGTGGTTATAATGCCGGGCCGGGGCCGACTAGCGGGTGGCGTACGTGCGCTGCACGCGGCGGTTCAGGCCCAGACCGTTTGAAATCATCGACGTGTTGCGGGTGCGCTGCACCTGCACCAGGGCCGAGTTGAGCATGCGGGCCGTACGGCGGCACGCGGTGGTGCCTTTGCTAGGGTCCAAACACAGCTCATCCAGGCGTTCCTCGTAGATTTTTTCGTGGCTCGCCGTGTAGAAGCGCACAATGCTGTAGTCGTGATGGGCCGCGTCGGTTTCGATGGTCCAGTAGCCCATGCCGGGCTGTTTAGCATCTTCGGTGTAAATAGTTGGCTGGGCCGAGGCCACCGAGATAGACAAACCAAATACAACTGCCAGCAGGCTCAGACGGGAAATCAGGGAAGTTTTCATAGCTCAGAAAGTGAAAAGAGTGGGGAAAGTACCGGGCAGCCGCACCCGCGACCGACCAAAAAGGCAAGCGTACCAGAGAAGGAAAAGCGGGGAAAGACGACCGGTAAAAAGCGGCGTACCAGGGGCTAAGCGTTGATCAACAACCGGGTAACTGCGCTACTTGCGGATGGTTACCGGGCGGAGGCAGAAAAAGCTAACAGCTGGGAATTAAGAGGCTGCAGGCTCAGGGTGCCCAGGGCCACGTGGGCTTGCTTGGCGTTGAAGGCCACAGTAGGCTGCTGCAGCTGGTAGCCCAGCACGGTGGTGTGCACCTTGTAGCTACCGAAGGGCACGTTGATGAGGCGGAAAGTGCCGTCTGGTCGGGTTTTAGCGCTGCATACCAGGCGGTTACCGGTACTAGTGACCAGCACCACATTGGTGCCTGGAATGGGCTCATGGGTGTCGGCATCGCGCAGCACCCCAGTTAGGGTGCCACAGTGCGCCGTGGGAGTGGAGGAACCCTGCACGCTAGAAATCAGCAGGGCAACGAACATAAACACGGCGAGGGCACGGAAAGCGAAGGGAGTTTTCATAGCAGGGACAGGAGAAAAGGATGAGTGAAGACAAAGGCCAGCCAGTGCGCGTCCAAACAGCCGCGGTTCTGTTCCGGACGAGTAGGCCGGTCAACGCAATGAGCAGGTAGGTTCTGGCCCCAGCAGGAGCTGCTTGCGCAACATGCCGAGGGGCAGGCGCCCCAGAGTAGTGGGGCCACTCCGGTGGCGGTGGGCCCGGAGGCGGCCTTTAGACCGTTTCCCCGTCAGGCAGAGTGGAAGAACATGACAAAGGTAACATATGGTACTATGTGATGCAAGGTAGTTTTAAAATTTATTTTCATTTGCTTGAAAATCCTTGCATTTACAGGGGAAAAAATCTGGCAAATTGTAGTTTGCGGGAACCACCATGCACTATTACTTGCAGCACGGTAATAAGATGGAAGCCAGGGCCAAAGGGCTGCCTAGAGCGGGAACTTTTTTTATATTCAGTGTTCTAAATATCAGGTAACTAATTGTATGTCAGGGATATAAAAGCAAATAAAAATCCCCGTCACTCTGCAGCCTGAGCAGAGCAACGGGGATGTAATGGGGGACAATGGCCCCGATTGGCTTCAAAAAAGCTCCTACTTGCCGGCCTTTACTTCCTGGCCGTTGCGGAAGGTTACTTTTTTGGTCACGGTCTTACCATCGGGCCCGAAATAGGTCCAAAGGCCGGTTTCCTTATTGTTGCGGAAAGCCCCGCTGATTTCGGTGGTACCATCTTCGCGCAGCTGCTTAAACGGCCCGGCCTTGAGGCCCTTCACGTACGTAGTTTCGGATTTCAGCTTGCCCGAGCCGTAAAATTCGCGACCTACGCCCACCGGGCGGCCATTTTCATACGTCAACTTGCTTTGCACGGTGCCGTTGTCGAAGTAAGTCAGCTTCTCGCCGCTGAGCTTGCCGTTGACGTAGATTTCCTGGGTCTGCACCTGCTTGCCGCCGGGGTAGAAGACGCGCCAAGTGCCGTTGGGCTGCCCGTTCTTGTACTGCTGCTCGCCCTTGGCCATGCCGTCCTCGTAGTAGAGCGTGATTTTCCGGTCCCGGCCCTGGTTGGCGTACTCAATGGTTTGCTCTGGCTTGCCCGATTCGTAAAAATCCTGCTGGGTACCGGTCAGCACACCGTTGCGGTAGGTCATTTTGCTTTTCACGGCCCCGCTTTCGTAGTAGGCCTTGGCCGGACCTTCCAGGTTGGCCGTGCCGCCGGCCATCTGGTGGGCCTGCTTGGTTAAATCGTCGCCGAGCGGGTTTTTCACGGCCCGCCCATTCAGTGCCGACGCCACGTAGGTGCCCTCGGTGCGCAGCTTGCCCGAGCGGTAGTAGCTGCGGTAGCTGCCCCGGCCGGTGCGGTCGGCCAGCACCTCGGTTTCCACTTGCCCGTTGTCGTAGTAGGTTTTGTAGGGGCCCGCCAGCAGGCCGCGGCTGAAGGTAGCTTCGCTCTGCAGCTGCCCGTTGGGGAAGTAGGTTTTCACCGGCCCATTGGCCTGCCCGTTCTGGTAGGTTATTTCGGCCTTGGGCTTGCCCGTCGGGTACAGCTCCCGGACCACGCCGGCCGGCTGCCCGTTGGTGAGCGTCGTTTCGAGCTTGATTTCGCCGCTGGGATGGTAGTAGCGCAGCGTGCCGGTGGGCTGGTCGTTGTCGTAGGTGCCTTCCTGGGCCACCTTGCCCGATTCGTAGTAGGTCTTGAAGGGGCCCTGGCGCGTGCCCTGGCTGTAGGTCACCTCCAGGCGGCGCTGCCCGCTGGGATGAAATTCCACGTAGGCCGAGTCGCGCTTGCCGCCGGCGTAGCGGGTTTGGGCTTCCAGCTTGCCGGAGCGGTAAAATCGTTTGTAGGAACCTTCCAGCACGGTGTCGCCGGCCACCAGGGCCGAGTATACTTCCCGTTTCTGGGTGTTGGTCGAGTCGTAATACGACACCAGGCGGCGCAGCTTCTGGGCCTGGGCAGCTTGGGTGGTAAGCAGCCCTGCGGCGGCCAGCAGCGCGAATCGAAAAGAAAACAACTTGTTCACTGTCATCAATAAGGAGAAAAAAGCGGATCCAGCTTTGGCTAGTTTGCGCCCGGTCTGCAAACGCCAAGCCAGTAGGCTTTAGTTTGCCGAAACGAAATAGCAAATAAAAAGCCGCTCTATATAGAAGAGCGGCTTTTCACCAGATCAAACAAACGGCGCGGCTTCAGGCAGCGGCGCCGCCGGGTACTAGAGGCGTTCCACGACCAGGCTGGAGGCGCCACCGCCGCCGTTGCAGATGCCGGTCACCCCGATTTTGCCGCCCTCGTTCTTGAGCACGTTCAGCAGCGTGGTCACGATGCGCGCCCCCGAAGCCCCCAGCGGGTGGCCCAGCGACACGGCCCCGCCGTATACGTTAACCTTGGTGCCTTCCAGGTTCAGCAGCTTGTTGTTGGCCAACGATACCACCGAGAAAGCCTCGTTGATTTCGTAGAAATCCACTTCGCTGGCGTCCACACCGGCATTTTTCAGGGCCTTGGGAATGGCCAGGGAAGGGGAGGTGGTAAACCACTCCGGGGCCTGCTCGGCATCGGCGAAGCCGCGGATTTTGGCAATCGGCGTTACGCCCAGCTCCTCGGCCTTTTCCTTGCTCATGAGCAGGATGGCGGCGGCTCCGTCGTTCAAGGTCGAGGCGTTGGCCGCCGTTACGGTACCGTCCTTGGTGAAGGCGGGGCGCAGGCCGGCTACTTTGGTGAAGTCTACTTTCAGATATTCCTCGTCGTCTTCGATGACCGTGGTTTTGCCGCGGCTTTCGATGGTTACGGGCACGATTTCGTCTTTCTTTTTGCCTTCCTTGGCCGCTTTGGCGCTGCGCGTGTACGACTCAATGGCAAACTCGTCCTGCTGCTCGCGGGTAAAGCCCATTTCCTTGGCCGTGTGCTCGGCCGCGTTGCCCATGGCGTAATCGTTGTACGGGTCCCAGAGGCCGTCCTTCATCAGACCATCAATCATCTGGCTGTGGCCGTACTTGGCCCCAAAACGAGCCTTGTCGAGGTAGTAAGGCACGTTCGACATGCTTTCCATGCCGCCGGCCAGAATCACGTCCGACTGCCCCAGCATGATGGCCTGGGCGGCAAACATGATGGCCTTGGTGCCCGAGGCGCAGACTTTATTTACGGTGGTACACTCCACCGTGTCGGGCAGACCGGCTTTCTTGGCTGCCTGCCGGGCCGGAGCCTGGCCCAGGTTGGCCGAAATAACGTTGCCCATAATCACCTGGTCAACTTCCTGGCCATCGACGCCGGCTTTTTCCAGCGCGCCTTTCAGAGCAATGGCGCCCAGCTCGGTAGCCGACAACGAGGCCAGGCTGCCGCCAAAGCTGCCGATGGGCGTGCGCACGGCCGAAATGATATATACTTCCTTGGTTTGCATAAAGGGTAAGGGTGGGAGTTTTGGGTGAATGACGGGTTAAAAGTACGAATTGCGCTGCTTGCAGCCAGCCCGGCCGTTTCCGCCGAGCAATTAGGCAGAGGCCGACCCATCACCGTTTGCCAAACCTGTAGCCGGCCCGCGTTGTTTGCCGAGGTTGTATTACCACGTTGGTTTTTTGGGGTCGGGTTTCTGGGCTGAACGGCGGGGCATCTGCTGTAAGTACTGCTCCTCGGCCGTGCGCAACGCATCCAGCAGCTGCCGGGCCTGGCCCGGGCTCAGGTTCATCTGCTGCAGCCGCTCCCGCTGGGTTTGCAGCTGGGTATCATTGAGCGTAGCCTGCTCACTGCCGGCTTGTGGGCTCCGGGCTCCGTTGGCTTCGGCCCCGGCTCCCGAGTCCAGGCCGCGGGTGCTGCCGGGCCGCGCACCCTGAGCTACGCGTTGCTGCGGGCCCTGCCCAGGCTGGAAATTCTCCCCGGCCTGGCTGCCGGCGCCGGGCTGGGGCTGGTTTGGGTTACGCTGGCCAGCTGGGTCAGGGCGCGGCTGGGCCTGGTTACGCGGGTCTTCGGGCTGGGTGGGGTCGTTGCGTTGGCCTTGCTTGTCCTGGCCGGGGCGGGTATCCGGCTGCCGATTTGGTTGCTGGTCTTTGCCGGGCTGGTTGGCGTCCGGTTGCGGTTTTGCCGCCGGAGGCATTTGGGGCTCGTTCGGGCGCCGGGCCAGGAAGTCGCGCAGCAGCTCGTAGTTGTAGCGCGCACTCTTATTAGTGGGGTCGGCCAGCAGGGCCTGGCGCAGCAAGCTTACTGCCTGAGCGTATTCCCCTTTTTGAGCCGCCAGCACGGCCAGCTGTTGCCGGGCCACGCTGCGTACGGCCGGGGCCCGGCTGGCCAGCAGCCGCCCATAGTAGGCCCGCGCCTGGGCCACCTGACCAGCCCGGGCAAACGCGTGGCCGGTGTTGAGCACCACAGCTTCATCCTGGGCCCCGAGCTTCTCCACGGCCCGGCGGTAGAGCTGGGCGGCCTGGGTAAACTCCCCGCGGCTATAGGCTGTCTGCGCCGCCAATAGAGCCTCGTTCCGGTCCCGGATGCGGGTCAGGCTGGCCCAGCTCGGCAGCGCCAGCAGCAGCACTACTACTAGAACTCTCACGGGCGAATCACTTTTATGGTCAATAGGATATCCAGCGCTAGTAGCAGCAGGGCCAGTGCCAGCGGGTAGCGGTAACGGTTGTCGGCCACGGCCACCGTACGCACTTGCTCGGCCTGCCCCTCGATGCGGTTAAGGGCATTGACCAGCAAGGGAAATTCATTGCGCCGGTCGGTTAGTTCAAAATACTGTCCGTTGGTTTGCTCGGCCAGGCGGCGCAGGGCCGTTGGGTTCAGTCGGCTCACCACTTCCCGGCCCCGCGCGTCCTTTAAGTAGCCCGAGCCGGCCGGGCGGGGCAGGCGGGCGCCTTCCAGCGTCCCGACGCCCATGCTAAAGAGGCGGGCTCCCGAGCGGGCCAGCACCCGCAGCGTGGGCTCCAGGTTTTCGCCGAAGTCCTCCCCGTCGCTTACTAGCACCAGGGCCGTCACCCGGGCCGGACTGCCCGCCACTTGGGGCGTCGCGCTCATGCGGGCCAGAGCCAGCTCCAGGGCGGGGGCCAGGTCGGTACCGGCCGCGGCCACCAGGTTTGTTTCGAGCGTATTCAAAAACAGTTGCAGGGCGCTTTGGTCGTAGGTTAGCGGGCACTGCACCGCCGCATCCCCGGCAAAGACGATGAGTCCGAGCCGGTCGGCCTGAAACCGGTTAATCAGCGTGCTGAGCTCGGCCTTTACTTTTTGCAGGCGGGTGGGGGCCACGTCGGCCGCGTCCATGGAGCGCGACAGGTCCACCAGCAGCCACACGTCCTTGCCGGCCGTGCGCACGGGCTGCTGGGTGACACCGTAGGCCGGGCCCAGCAAGGCCAGCAGCAGCAGCGGGAAATACAGTAGGCGCAGGGCCAGCTTCCAGCCCAAGCGCCACCCACGCTGCCCCAGGGGAGCAGCCAGGCGCCGGGTGCGCAAGGCGTAGCCGGCGTAGAGAATTAAAAAAAATATTGCTCCCAGCAGCTCTGCCCAGGAAAAGGGATAGGCCCAATTCATCGTGCTCCTTCTAAACTCAACTGGTTAGGATTCATACAGAAACGGCGGCCGGCGGCCCGGGTAGGGCGTAAAGATAGGTTTCCGGCAACTGCCGCACGGTGCCCGAAAATGAAGATTTTTTTTCCGGGGAGCTTTGTTTTTGCGTTCTACTCGTATATTTGCACACCCTTACAGCACTAAGGGAGCTTGTCTAGGAGAGATGGGTGAGTGGCTGAAACCAGTAGTTTGCTAAACTGCCGTAGCTCTAAAGGCTACCGGGGGTTCGAATCCCCCTCTCTCCGCCACGGGTTTTTTCAGGGCCTTGGAACGCCAGAATCCTGAAAAGTTTCCCTTCATCGGGTTGTTCCTCTCATCGAGGGCACCTCCGTTTGTTTCGGGGTGTAGCGTAGCCCGGTATCGCGCCTGCTTTGGGAGCAGGAGGCCGCAGGTTCGAATCCTGCCACCCCGACGTTATCTGTTTCAAACTATTGAAACCAAAAGGCCTTCTGACCCGCTCAGAAGGCCTTTTTTTTGTAAGCCGGAAGTCTTCCGCTACCTTTGCCAGGCTTACTGTTTGCATCCTTGCCTCGTTAGCTCAGTTGGATAGAGCGGCTGCCTTCTAAGCAGTAGGTCAGGAGTTCGAATCTCTTACGGGGTACCCTAAAAATGAGTCACTCAGCCTTCGGGTTGGGTGACTCATTTGTTATTGGTGCCTACTAGTATGCCCTTGCTATAGTCTAAGGGCCGTTTCAAGACTTCGCTCAGCCACCTTGGGGGCCAACTGCTCAGGGAAAGAGCGGACGCGAAAAGCGCAGTGGGTGATGGGCATTCCAGGGGGTACGCTTTTGATGAGCGGATACGGTAGCTTTGGATTGACTTAACCTATTGCTGGTGAATAATGAATACCCTAACTGCACTTCTCGGGCTGTTTGGTTTCCTGAGCCTGACAGCCTGTTCCTCCAAGGAAGAACTCCCGCAGCCCGTCTATCCGCCGGTGAATACGGCTGCTGTTCAACTGAATGGGGCCGCCTTTCCAATAGATATGACCAAGGCGGAAGTGTGGTATTCCCCAGTCAGGGATTTTAAGCCCTACGTTAGCTTGTTCATCTACCTTCCCACCCAAGTTAAGAATGAGTACATCGGCGTTAGCCTAGACGCCTATTCTATAACGGTAGGTAAGATGACGGCCGATGTCTCCTACCACGACAAGTATAGCACTGCTTGGCTTTCCTCCGATTGTAGCCCAGCGCGTGTAGAAGTGGAAATAACCAGGTTTGATGAAGCCACGAAGCGCGTTAGTGGAATATTCCATGCAACGGGGTGTAGGCTGCTTAGTGCTCCAGTGGATTTGACTAAAGGACAATTCGACTTTACGTACCTCGAAAAGTTGTAGAGGCTGTTTATTCCGACCATCCCACACCTGGTTTTGCGGCAACTGGGCTTTGACTTCTACAGGGTGCACCATGCCTGTCAAGAAGCGTGGCGCGTTAGAAACTGCTTGGGTGGCAGCCTACTGGCTTTGGCGAGTCCCCGCGGGTAGCTCAACCGTAAAGCGACTGAAAAAAGTCGTTTGAACGGTCCGCCGCCTCAGTAAAGACGCAGTAACTTGGCCAAAACAAGCTATTGAGTGGAATTTTTTGGGAGAAAGGTCTATCTTGGGCGGCGAAGATGTTGTAATCTTCGTAGTAGCCGTATCACCTAAGGCAACACCCTTGCCTTTCAGTTCTTTACTTAACCCTTTCTTTTCCAATGAAAAAAATCTTACTCCCCCTGTCACTATTGTGCGGTCTGGGCCTTTCGGCGCAGGCGCAATGGGTTCTGCAAAACACGACCAACCCGGAAACCCCTCCGGGCTTTTATGGTTCGTCTATCTACACCGTTAGCAACGATGTAGCCTGGCAACTGCTGCGGGAAGGTGGCGTTGCTAATGCCCCAGTTAATAACTTCGCCCGCACGGCTAACGGCGGGGTTTCTTGGCAGGCTGGCTCCATTACCGGTACCAACGGTTATCAGGCGGCTAACATCCACGCTATGGATGCCAACACTGCCTACGTAGCCCAGTTTGGCGCCGGCGGCGAGATTCTTAAGACTACGAATGCCGGCAAAAACTGGACGAAGGTTACTTCCTCTTCGCAGTATAGCGCACCGGGTAGCTTTGCCAACTGGGTGTATTTCTTCGATGCCAACAACGGTGTAACGCTGGGTGACCCAACCTCAGGTTACTTCGAAGTGTACACGACCAGCAACGGTGGTACCACCTGGACCCGGGTGCCGTCTGCCAATCTGCCAACTCCTCTTGATGCTCATGAATACGGACTGGTAGGCTCGTATTTTGCTCTTGGCAACACGATCTGGGCGGGTACTTCGCACTTTGAGGCTGATGACGCAACCGGCAAGCCCGCTCGTATTCTGAAGTCTACGGACCGTGGGTTGACGTGGACTGCTTCAAGCGCAATTCCGGCGTTTGGGTCTTCGGGCCAGATCAGCGCAATCGTTATGACTGATGCCAACAACGGTATTGCCAATAATGGTTTGACTATGGTATATACCACAGATGGTGGTACTACCTGGCAGCCCCGTACTTATACCGGCAACTTCGGCAGCAGCGATATTTCCAGCGTACCCGGTACTAACTTGATTGTCAGCGTTGGTCCCAACGTGGCTAGCCCCACCAGCCTGGCGCAGTACGGCTCGTCCTACAGCAAAGACAACGGTGCTACCTGGATTGACATCGACCGCAACAAGCAGTACACGTCGGTTAGCTTCGCTAGCCGCACTGCTGGTTATGCAGGTAGCTTCACCGATGATACCGGCGCCGGTGGCGTTTACAAAGCTACTGCCACCATCCTGGGTACTTCCCGCAACGCAGAGTTGCAAAAAGCCCTGGCCGTGTACCCCAACCCAAGTGCTTCGGGCGTATTCGCTCTGACGCTGAACTCGGCCATCAAGGCGGGTACCAGCGTGCGGGTGTTTGATGCCCTGGGTCGGCAGGTGCTCAGCCAGCAGCTGAATGCTACGGCCATTGCCTCGCAGAACGCTACCATTAACCTGAGCAAGGAGAAGGCAGGTCTCTACACCCTGGAGCTGCGCACCGAAAATGGTGTGGCTCAGCAGAAGCTGGTGATTGAGTAGTCATTTCCCGAGTAAGCTGAAAAGCCCTTCCCCTAACCCGGGGAAGGGCTTTTTTTTGGTAGTCGCGCTCTGGGCTGTATGCTTCCGGCGGAGGCTGGGAAAGACTCTTTCGCCCAGCAGGCAAATTCACGGGTCTGGTTGAGCCTAAAGCCGGTTGAAACCCGCAAATACTGGCAAAAACCGGATAAAATCGGTATCTTTGTATGTTAGTAGAAAGCTGAAATAATAGCGTCTTACATGAGCGAAACGAAAGAAGTAAAAGGCGGCGCCGAGTACTCCGCGGATAGCATCCAGGTACTCGAGGGCCTGGAAGCCGTGCGCAAGCGCCCTTCCATGTATATCGGCGATACGGGCATCAAAGGACTGCACCATCTGGTGTGGGAAGTAGTCGATAACTCCATCGACGAAGCCCTGGCCGGGCAGTGTGACCACATCGAGGTGACCATCCACCCGGGCAACGCCATTTCAGTACAAGACAACGGCCGCGGAATTCCCGTTGGCATCAACCAGAAATTTGGCAAGTCTGCCCTGGAAATTGCCCTAACCGTGCTCCACGCCGGCGGCAAGTTCGACAAGAACAGCTACAAGACCTCCGGCGGCCTGCACGGCGTGGGCGTATCGTGCGTGAATGCGCTGAGCACCCATACCCACGTTACGGTTAAGCGCGACGGCCACATCTACGAGCAGGAGTACACCATCGGCGTGCCCCAGTACGACGTGCGCCAGATCGGCGACACCACCGAGCGGGGCACCCAGGTGTGGTTTCAGCCCGACCCGAGCATCTTCGACGAAACCCTGATCTACTCCTACGAGCGGATTGCTACCCGTCTGCGCGAGTTGGCTTACCTGAACCGCGGCATCCGTATCGTACTCACCGACCTGCGCACGCCGGCCGACGGGGGCGAGGAGCAGCGCGACGAGTTCTTCTCCGAGGGCGGTGTGGCCGAGTACGTGCAGTATCTCGACGCCAACCGTACCGTGCTGATGACCCGGCCGGTGTACGTATCGACCGAGCGGGGCATTCCGGTGGAAGTGGCCTTTCAGTACAACGATTCCTACCAGGAGCACATCTTCTCCTACGTCAACAACATCAACACGCACGAGGGCGGCACCCACGTGGCCGGCTTCCGCTCGGCTATTACCCGGGTGCTGAAAGCCTACGCCGAGAAATCGGGGGAAGTGGCCAAGGCCAAGATCGAGATTCAGGGCGACGACTTCCGCGAGGGCCTTACCGCTGTTATTTCGGTGAAGGTGCAGGAGCCGAAGTTCGAGGGCCAGACCAAGGGTAAGCTGGGCAACTCCGAAGTGAGCGGCGCCGTGAACCAGGTGGTGGGCGAAATCCTGAACCAGTACCTGGAGGAAAACCCCAAGGAAGCCCGCGTCATCGTTGAAAAGGTGATTCTGGCCGCCAAGGCTCGGGTAGCCGCCAAGAAGGCCCGCGAGATGGTGCAGCGCAAAACCGTGCTGGGCTCCAACTCCCTGCCCGGCAAGCTGGCCGACTGCTCGGAGTCGGATCCGGAGCTGTGTGAGCTCTACCTGGTGGAAGGAGACTCGGCCGGCGGCACCGCCAAACAGGGCCGCAACCGCGCCTTCCAGGCCATTCTGCCGCTGCGGGGTAAGATCCTGAACGTGGAGAAGGCCCAGGAGCACCGCATCTACGAGAACGAGGAAATCCGGAACATGATTACGGCACTCGGCGTGAGCTTCGAGAAGAAGACCGACGAGGACGACGGCAGCAGCACCCGGTCGTTGAACCTGGACAAGCTCCGCTACCACAAGGTCATCATCATGACTGACGCCGACATCGACGGCTCGCACATCCGGACGCTGATTCTGACCTTCTTCTTCCGCTACATGCCCGAGCTGATCGAGAAAGGCTACATCTACATTGCCCTGCCGCCGCTGTACTTGGTGAAGCGCGGCAAGGAAGAGCGGTATTGCTGGACCGAGCAGGAGCGCATGGCCGCCCAGGAGGAAATGGGCCGCGGCAAGCCCGAAACGGTGAACGTGCAGCGCTACAAAGGTCTGGGCGAGATGAACGCCGAGCAGCTCTGGACCACCACCATGCAGCCCGATACCCGCTCCCTGAAGCGCGTGGACGTGGACTCCGGCGTGGAGGCCGACCACTTGTTTTCCATGCTGATGGGCGACGAAGTAGCGCCCCGCCGCGACTTTATTGAGAAAAACGCCAAATACGCCAAGCTGGACGTATAAGCACCAAGTAGTAGAAAAGCCCGCTTCCCGCGGGCTTTTTTATTGTGCTTGCCGAACAAATACCTTAGGTACAGAGGCGGCTAAGCCGCGTCCCAGCCGTTGCCTCGAACGCCCTAGCTTCTGATGTTCAACGGCGAGACGCGAATACGCGTCTCTACAACGTTCGAGGAACACAGACAGCACAGACAGTGCGGCTGGCGCACTGATGCCGGACTACCACGGTTGAGGTTCGGGCGCTGGCTGAAATCAAAGCCCGGCCATTATTTCTTACCTTCAAAATACGCCTTTGCGCGGCCCAGCTGCGTATCTTAGCCCGCATTAGCACCGAGCCATGAAATTATTCAAATCCGCCGACCTCATTCGCAAAAGCAAGTACATCAGCCGGGACCTGAGCTGGCTGCGCTTCAACTACCGGGTGCTGGACATGGCCAAGGACACGAGCCGCACCCTGTTTGACCGGCTGCGGTTTCTGGCCATTACCTCGTCCAACCTCGACGAATTTTTCATGATTCGGGTCGGCTCGCTCTATAACTACCTCGACTACGGCAAGGAGCGCGTCGACTACTCCGGGCTGCGGGAGCTACCGTTTCGGCGCAAGCTGCTCGACTTTGCCCACCGCTTCGTGAATGACCAGTCCCTGACCTACCAGAACGAGCTGAAGCCCCAATTTGAAAAGAGCGGCTTCAACATTCTGCGCATGGATGAGCTGACGGAATTGGAGCTGAAGAAGGCCGACGGCTACTTCAAAAACACCATTTTCCCGCTGCTCACGCCGATGGTGTACGACTCCTACCACGGCTTCCCGCTGATGATGAACCAGATGCTTATCTTCGGCGTGGTAACCCGCACCGGGCCCGACAGCGTGATGGACAACGGTCACGAGCGGCTCACCTTCGTGCAGATTCCGCAGAACCTCTCGCGCTTCTTTGAGCTCACGCGCAAGGACAAGGTCATTTTCGTGCCCATCGAGGAAATAGTGCGGGCCAACCTGCCCAAGCTGTTCCGCAACGTGGAAATCGTGTCGGCCGACTTGTTCCGCATTACCCGCAACGGCGACTTTACCCTGGAAGAGTCGGACGACATCGACGTGGACTTCATCAAGGAAATTCAGGTGGGCCTCAAAACCCGCAAGAAGGGCCGGGTCGTACGGCTGGAAGTTGAAAACGACGCCTCGCCGGTGATGATGGCCGTGCTCAAGGAGCGGTGGAAGATTGATAACGGCAACGTCTTCGTCATCAACTCCCTCATCGACATGAAGGGCCTGCTGCAGATTTTGAAGCACCCGAACTTCCGGGGTAAATCGACGCGGCAGCCGGCGCCGGTGACGCCGCTGAGCTTGCCCGACGGGGCCGAGGAAAATCTGTTCGAGTTCCTCAAGCACCACGACGTGCTGCTCCACCACCCCTACAACAGCATCGAGCCGGTGGTGCGGCTGCTGGAGCAGGCCGCCGAGGACCCGCACGTGCTGGGTATCAAGCAAACTATCTACCGCTTGGCCGACGACTCGCGGGTAACGGCCGCTCTGCTCAAGGCCGCCGAGAACGGCAAGCACGTGTCGGTCTTGTTCGAGGTAAAGGCCCGCTTCGATGAGGAGCGCAACATCCGGGAAGGCTCCCGGCTGGAAAAGGCCGGCTGCTTCGTGATTTACGGGGTGAGCAAGTACAAGACGCACACCAAGATGCTCATGATTATCCGCAAGGAAGGGGAGAAGGTGACGCGCTACGTACACATCGGCTCGGGCAACTACAACGAGCAGACCAGCAAGATTTACACCGACGTGAGCCTGCTCACCACCAACGACGTGTACGGGCACGACGTGTCGGAATTCTTCAACGTAATAACCGGCCACTCCCAGCCCGACGACTACGAATACCTGATTACGGCGCCTAAGGACATGCGTCAGCAGATCATTCACCTGATTCGGGAGGAAGTGCGCAACGCCAAAAAAGGCTTGCCCAGCGGCATTGTGATGAAGATGAACTCCTTAGAAGACAAAGAGCTCATCGACGAGTTTTATAAAGCTTCCAAGGCCGGGGTGCCGATTCGCTTTGTGGTCCGGGGCATCTGTTGCCTGCGCCCGGGGCGGCCGGGGCTGAGCGAGAATATCGAGGTGCGCAGCATCGTGGGTGATTTGCTGGAGCACTCCCGTCTGTTTTACTTCCACCAGGCCGGCAACCCGAAAGTCTACGCCGGTTCGGCCGACATCATGGTGCGTTCCTTCGACCGGCGCATCGAGGCCCTGTTCCTGATTGTGAACCCCCAGCTCAAGCGCGAGGCCATCAGCATTCTGATGCTCAATCTACTTGATAATCAGAACTCCTACCTCATGCGCGAGGACGGGGCTTACGTGCGCAACCGCCCCGCCGAAAACGAGCCAATTGTGAACGTGCACCGCGACTTTTACCGCCGCGACGAGGAGCGCCTGGCCACGGCCACCCCGGAAGGCTTGTTGCACCTGCTCTTCCAACAAGTACGCCGCAACAAGCAAGAAGCCGACGACGCGGCCGCGGCGATACTGGCCGAAGAGGAAGCCAACGAGCTAGCCGAAGCCTGCGCCGAAGCCCAGGAAGACGAGCTGGAAGAACTAACCGAGCAAACTGCCCAGGAGGTTGCCGTAGTGCAGGCCCTGGTCGAAGGAGAGCCCGACGAGAAGGCCGACTTCGCCAATTCGTGAGCCCGTAAGTAGTTGTCAGTTGTTAGTTGTTAGTTGTCAGGTCGTTCTTCCTTCTGACAACGAGCAACTGACAACTACAAAAAGGCCGGCTGCATTAATGCAGCCGGCCTTTTTGTTATTCCATGCCGTTGGTGCGGCCCGGGACGGTAGCCAGGGGCAAATGGTCGGCGTTTTCGTTGAGCGGGTCAATTTCGTCGAAGTGCTGCTCGAACAGGGTTTGGAGCATGCCGTCCTTGAGGCCGATGTCGGGCACGATCATCTGGTTGATGTTGGCCCATTCCATGGCCGAGAGGTAGATCTGGCCGGCGGGCACGATGACGTCGGCGCGGTCGGGGTTGAGCATGGCCACATTCACCCGCTCGTCCATCGTCATCTTGGTCAGGTTGTTTAGAATCGTGCCGATGCGGCGGCGCGTGACGGGCTTGTCGAGCGAGGGTTGGGCCAGGCTGTAGAGCTTGTTGATGTTGCCGCCCGTGCCGATGGCGCGGGTGACGTGGTACTTGCGGCCGTTTTCCCGCACCCAGTCTTCCATGCGCTGCCAGGTGCCGTTCAGCGCGTCGTTCGACAACCCGCTTTCTTCCTGCTGCATGCGCCGGATGGAGCCCACTTCGAACGACTGGGACGCTACTTTGCGCCGGTCGTGGTAGATGTTGAACTCGGTGCTGCCCCCGCCCACGTCGATGTGCAGGTAGTGCTTGTTGTCCTCCAGCAGGTGCTCGATAACGCGGTTGATGTAGAAGGCCTCGTCCTGCCCGTCGATAACCTGAATGGGCATGTTCAATTCCTTCTGCACCCGGGCCACAATTTCGGGGGCGTTGGCGGCCGTGCGCATGGCCGAAGTGGCGCAGATCAGGTAGTGGGCCACGTCGTGCACTTCCATCAGCAGCTTGAGGGCGTGCAGAAACTTGACGAACTTGTCTTCCCGGGCCGGAGAAATGCGGCCGGTGGCAAACACGTCTTCGCCCAGGCGGAGCGGGTAGCGGACGTATTCCACGCGCTTGAGCCGGTACCGGTCGCCGTAGTGCAACACCGCTGAAATCTGACACCGTACAGCATTCGACCCAATATCAATAGCAGCCAGTTTCAGGAGCGGATAGTTCATGCAGCGCGGGAAAAGGAGTGAATGAAGAGGCCAAAGATACGGGTTTGCCAAAAGTAGGCTAGCCGAATACTACGGCAGTTGGGACAGTTTTGGTTGGAAGAGGAAAAGAAAGCCCATAAAAAAGCCCGGCCTTAGTAGACCGGGCTTAGTATGGACAACTTAACTATTGGTCGATCCGGAAGCCGACGCCGAACTGAATCAGCGCCGTTTGCTCCACGGAGTTTTGGAAGGAAACGGACAGGGCCAGCTGGTCGGTGACGGGAGCAATGTAGAAGCCCCCCCCGTAGCCGGTATGCCAGCCCCCGGGCGAGTTGCCCTTGAAGTAGACGCGGCCCTGGTCGTAGAACCCGAACACGCCGTACGAGAATGGCAGGAAGTTGTTTTGCACCCGGCCCAACGCCAGGCGGATTTCGGTGTTCAGGTAGGCACTGGCGTCGCCGGTGAAACGGTTGCGGTAATAGCCGCGTAGGTTTTCGCGCTGGCCCAGGCTGGTGAACTTGTAAAACGGAATTTCGTCGTCGTTGCCGTAGTTTTTGGCCCCGCCGCCCTTCACCACGAACGTCACGGGAATGCCCAGACGAGCCGTGGCGTAGTACTCGCCGAAGAGCTGGGTCAAGCCAAAGTTGCCCTCGGTGCGGTTGAGCTGGTGGTAGCTGTCGTGCTGGGCCCGCAGGCGGAAGCCCTTGCGGGCAAAGGTTTGCCGGTCGCGCAGGTCCAGGTCGAGCAGGGCGTTGAGGCCCAGCAGGCGCTGGAAAGCGGTGTTGGGGCGCCGGTCGGTGGGCAGGGGCTGCTGGGTATTCCGCTCACCCAGCAGGCTGTTGTCGGCGAAATTGGACTGGTACTGCTCGTAAGTAGGACCGAAGCGGAACACGCTGCGGTTGAGGAATACCTTCTCGGTAAACACGTTGGCAATGTAGCCTTTGTAGCGGGCCTTATAGAAGTTGGCGTCGTAGAGGCCCTCGTCCTTGGTCGTGTTGTTGCCCAGGCCGAAGAAGTTGTAGAACTGGAAGAAGTTGCCGTATTCAGCCCGGGCCCCGATATCCCAGTCCTTGATGGCGTGGCGGTGGCGCATATTTACGGCCACCTGAAAGTTGCCGTTGGTGGAGCCCTGCACGTCGAAGCCGTAGAGGTTTTTGTAGCCGGGCTTGCGGAAGCCCTGGCGCACGATGTCGAAGCCGGCCCCGGCCCCAAACCCGTCACTCTGGTTGTAAATCAGCGTGGCGCGCGGGTTGTAGCCGTCGTACTCGAAGGCTTCCCGGTCGTAGCGGTTTACGGCCAGCTTGTCAGAAGTGTGGTTGTCGGTTTCCTTGCTCGGCTTCAGCTCCGTATCGGTCAGGTCGTAGACCTTGGTTTTGGTGCGCAGCCCGCTCACGCTCGACTCGTCCGTTATCCGGTCTTTGCCGTCGCCGCCGATGATGCGCACCAGTACGCTGTGGCGGGCTTGGCCGGTCACGGTGAAAATGTCCTTGCCGTCGAGGCCGTAGAGGGCCACTTCGTCGGTTTCCTTAGGGTCGAAGGTGCGGTCAAACAGGGCCTCGCCGTTGGCTTGGTCCGAGTCTTTGGCTTTGTCGAACATCTGCACCCGCACTTTGCCGTCGTCGAGGCGGGTTACCTGGAACACTTCGGCCTTGTTGGAGCCCACCACGTCCACGCGCTTGGCCAGCATCAGGTAGTAGTCGTCCAGGGCCTTGGGCAGTTCCTGAATCCGGGCCTTCAGCTTGCGGTTCAGGTCGTTGCCCGAAATAGGCTGCACTTCCTTGGGCAGCTGGGCCGTCGACTGGTCGATGGCCGCCGGCGTGATTTTCTCCTGCATGTACTTGGCAATCTGCTGCCACTGGTCCCGGGTCAGGGACTGGAGCAAAAACCGGTCGAGGTGACGGGCGGGCCAGTTTAGGCTTTCCAGGTCGTGAAATTCGGCCTGGAAGTCTTCGATGCTAGGCACGGCCCATTCGCGGTTGGCAATGTAGGTCAGCAGGCCGTTCCAAAGGGTAAAGCTTTGGTCCCGGTCGCGCGGAATGGGGCGGAAAATGGTCTTTTTGCCCTGCTTGTAGCCGGCCCACTTCCAGTTATCCTCGTGCTTGCCAAAGTCGGCCACGAGCATGTCGAAAGCCCGGGCCTTGCCCAGCGCCACGGCGTCGACCTGGTTGTCGTGGTCTTTGTAGAGCTGGCGGAAAAAGCTGAACGAGCGGCGCACCTCGTCGGCCCCGCCGAAGCCGGGCAGATTGGGCTTGGGGTCCACGGGCCGGTCTTCCAGGGTGCCGAGCAACCCGGCGTAATCCTGGCGGTAGGGGCCAAGCTGGCTATTGTCGGGCAATACAAACAGGCGGGGCCGGGCGTGCAGAATATCGGTCTGGTCGAGCAGGGAGCCGGTGACCAAAGCCGAGTAGGGGTGGGCCGTGGGGGTAATATCGCGCAGTACGTCGGCGGCAATGGAGTTGCGCAGCTCGGGCGGCAGAATGCGGGTCACGTCCTTATCCACGGAGCGGAACACGTACTCGGAGGAGTCGGCGGCAATGAGCTTAACGGAGGTGGTTTGGCGGCCACCGCCCTTGCCAAAGATGCGCAGACCGCCTTTCTCGGCCGCTAAATCCAGGGTTTTGACTTCCACCGGCTGGGTCCAGGAGGTGCGGTAGAGTGGGCCGAGGAAAAACCGTTTGCCGGGGCCGGCCTTGTACTGCGGCCCGGGCGCCAGGGTAACGGTGGGCTGAAAGGGCGCGTCGGGCTTGGGCGCCGCTACGCCTTTCGGGGCCGTGGGACACTCCGGAATAAAGGCATTGACGGGCACGCCTGGCAGGCGGGGCTCGGTGCAGGCCGACTGAAACAGCGTAGCATTGTACGCCTCCCGGGCCGTAGCGCCGTCTTTGGCGAAGGTGTAGAAGTAGGACTTGACGGTACCGTCGGCCAAGTATTCGAGCTTGGAAAATCCTTCCTCGGCCTGGTTGTACAATGCCCGGGAGTTGGCGCCCACGTGCTCTTTCTCGGCGAAGCTGCCCGACACCACGTGGTAGTTGTCTTCGAAGCGGGTGAGCTGCAGGCTGTAGTCGTGGGCGGCGGCGTACACCACGCCGGGGTTGTCCTTGAAGGTGCTGAGCAGGTTTTTGCGCAGGTCGCTGTAGGCCGGGTTGGCTTGGTCGCGCGGGGTGCCCACGTTTTGGCGGTAGGCCGCGTACACCGAGCCAAAAACCGGTAGCGGGACGCCGTTGTCAAAGGGGAACAGGTGGCGGCCCAGCGGAATCCGGCCGCCGTACACGCCGTTGCTCATCACCGGGTGGTGACCCACCACCAGCACGTTTTTACCCTTGGTATCGTCGAGCACGTCCTGCAGCTGCTCCCGGAATTCCTCCTTGGTCATGGTCTTGCACTCCGTATCGGGGGCTTCGGGCCGGTCGTAGGGGTGGGTCCACCAGGGCGAGTTGATAGCCACTAAACGCACGTTGGGCGCCACGTCGATGATTTCGGGGCCGGGGCAGCCGCCGGTGGGCAAAAAGGCATTCTGGCCGGGCAGCTTCTGTTCGATATACTCTTCCAGCCGCTTCACCTTTTTCAGCCCGTCGGGGCCCGAGTTGTCCCAGTCTTTGTCGCCGGGCACGAAGTAGATGTGGCCGTTGGGCAAGCCCTGCACCAGGCCAATAAGCTGGTCGAGGCGGGCGGTGGTAGCGGCTTCGGGCTCTTTTTTCAGGCCCTTGTTGCCGGCAATATCACCCAGGTGCACCACGGTAAACGGGCCTTTCTCCTGTTCCAGCTGCTGGCGCAGGGCCCGCAGGTGAGACTCCGAAACGGCGTCGCCGGCGGTATTTCCAAGTAAGTAAACAGCGTGGGCAGCGGGCTGAGTTTGGGCAAAAAGCGGAGCCGATAGTGTGGTAAACAGCGCTGCCAGGAGCAGACGGTAGGATTTTCGCATGAGGGAAGCGAATCGTAGAAATAGAGGTATTCTCTACTGTACGCAAGAAACCTCATCAGGGTGCATCAGCTCCGGGTATTGACCGGGGAAGGGCCGAAAACCCGCTGGCCCAGGTACAGCAGCAGGCAGGGAATACCCACCCAAATGGCCTCAGAGCGCAATACGCGCAAGGCCGCCGCCCCGGCAAACCGCTTCACCCCGATGGGCGACACCTGAATGGGTCGGAACCCGAAAAAGTAGCGGCCCTGCTCAAACGGGCTCAGAAATGCCACGCCCAGCCCGCCCGTGGTCATGGCGTCCAGAACACCGTGCGACACGGTGGCCAGAAACAGCAGCAGCCAGAGCCGACCCGCGGGCGGCTGGTTTTTCGGGCGCAAAACTC
Source organism: Hymenobacter chitinivorans DSM 11115 (assembly GCF_002797555.1). Taxonomy (NCBI): domain Bacteria; kingdom Pseudomonadati; phylum Bacteroidota; class Cytophagia; order Cytophagales; family Hymenobacteraceae; genus Hymenobacter; species Hymenobacter chitinivorans. Next base: position 1,692,558 of record NZ_PGFA01000001.1, read on the forward strand.
GGGCTAGTAGTACCAGACTCGAGGCCAGCACTACCGCCGCCAGAATGGAGTGCGTCAGGCCCCGGTGCCCCCACAAGCTGGCGTAGGCCACCCCAAACTTAAAGCCGACCACGTCGGCGTCGGGCACGACGGCACAGGCGGCGGCCAGCAGCCACCAGGGCCAGTTAGGGCGGGCGGGAAGCAGGAGTTTGCCGAGCGTGGCGCCCAGCAAGGCGTGGCCGAAAGCAGAAGCCATAGAAGTTTCGTTGTCAGAATGTTAATCGGCCTGCCGCAGCAGCTCGGCGGCCACGCGCGGCACCCCGATAGTCGCCGGTTCGCGCACGAAATGCAGGTTGGGCCGGGCGGCCAACGCGGGCTGGTTAGGGTCAATGATGTAGGTGGGGCAGCCCGTGGGCGTGTAGTGCACCAGGTTGGCGGCCGGGTACACCTGCAGGGAGGTGCCCACCACCATGAAGATGTCGGCCGTGGCCGTTTCCTCCATGGCCCGCTCCATCAGGGGCACGGCTTCGCCAAACCAGACGATGTTGGGTCGCAGTTGGTGGCCTTTTTCGCACTGGTCGCCCAACTCAATCCGGTCCGAGGTCATGGGGTAAACCAGGTGCTCGAAGCGGGTGCTGCGCGACTCAAGCAGCTTGCCGTGCAGATGAAGCACGCGGCTGGAGCCAGCCCGCTCGTGCAAGTCGTCCACATTCTGGGTAATGATGACGACCTCAAAATCTTGCTCCAGAGCCACCAGGGCCAGGTGGCCGGCATTGGGCTGGGCGGCCCGGGCGGCGGCCCGGCGCTGGTTGTAGAATTCGAGCACCAGCTCTGGGTTGCGGGCCCAGCCTTCGGGCGAGGCCACGTCTTCTACCTGGTGGCCCTCCCAGAGCCCGTCCGAGCCCCGGAACGTCGCCAGGCCGCTTTCGGCGCTAATACCGGCGCCAGTCAGGACCACGATTTTCTTTTTCATAGCGTAGCAGATTATCAGAAGTTAAAACCGCCGCAGCTGAGTAGGAGTGAAGCTCCACTCCGGAGTTTCCAGCCAGGTCTTCTCGTCCAGCTCGTACCACGGACTCAGCTTGGGGTTCTGCAGATTACGCAAAACGTGGATTTCCTGGGCCGGCATGTAACTCTGGGCCAGCAAAAAGTAGCGCTTTCCCGTCTGTGGGTTCATGCTCACGTCCAGTACCAGCACCGCGTGGCCCGGGGAGCCGCCCTTGATAAAAGCGTCGCCCGGCTGCAGCGTGGCCAGCGCGGCGGGCTGCATTTCCCGTTCCACCGAGCGGGTGCCGGCGTAGGTAAAAATCTGGTCCAGATAGCGGCGGAAAACGGCGTGGGTTGGCTGCTCCACGGCTTTGGCCACGGACTCTACTTCTTCGCCAGTCACCCGGAAACCTTTGCCCGCGTACCAGTCCGAAAACCAGATGTCGTGCCCGCTGGTCAGGTGAAAATGCACTTTGTCGGGGTTTTGGCCAAACAAATACTCGGCCCGCAGCCGGATTACCGCATCGGCACACTGCTGCAAGTCCCGGCTCCCCACGTCAATACGCACCACGGCGGCATGCACGGTCTGCGGGTTCTTGAGCTGCCCATTGTGCAGGTGCACGGCCGCGCCAGCCGGCAGCAGGGGCAAATACCGCAGCCAGGCGCCGAACGAACCCGCCGGGGCCGGTACCCGGGCCGCTCCAACCGGCGGCGCAAACCGCGCGGCCAACGTCTGCTTGGCGTTATACTGGCCCGCACTCAGCCAGGCGTATTGGCTAGCCGGTGCCGGAGCAGCCACCGTCGCGGCCGGGGTAGTTTTGCTTTGGGCCAGGGCCATGGCCGGCAGGAAAAGCAGGAGCCAGAATTCGGGTTTTTTCACGGGGCGCAGCAGCTGAATGAGGCTCTATAACGGCGGCGCATACTGCGAATTTTACGGCCATAAAAAAAGCTCCCACCGATTTTGGCAGGAGCTTTTTTTATGGATTAGAAAGTCAGCTATTTAGCCTTGGCGGCCGGCTTTTTAGCGGCTGGTTTCTTAGTCGCCGTACCCGTAGCTTTTTTCGCCGGAGCCTTGGCCGCCGGCTTCTTCTTGGCGGGCTTGTCGGCCGTATCCTCGGCGGCAGGGGCGGCCTTCTTGGCAAACCGGCCACCCTTGGCGGGCTTGTCCGGCGTGGCGTCGGCCAGCTCCAGGCAGCGTTCCAGCGTCAGCTCGGCCGGCTCTTCACCCTTGGGAATCTTCACGTTTTTCTTGCCCACCACGATGTAAGGCCCGAAACGACCGTTGAGCACCTGCACGTCCTCACGGCCGGGGAAGTCCTTAATCAGACGCTCGGCATCGGCTTTGCGCTTGGCCTCAATCAGGTCAACGGCCTCCTGGGCGGTAATCGTGTGCGGGTCCTGCTCCTTGGTCAGGGAGTAGAACTTGCTGTCGTGGCGGATGTACGGCCCGAAACGTCCCAAAGCCGCCGTCATGTCCTTGTCTTCAAACTGACCCACGATGCGTGGCAGCTTAAACAAGTCCAGAGCTTCTTCCAGGGTTATATTCTCAATGAACTGCCCTTTGCGCAGGCTGGCATACACCGCCTTTTCGCCTTCTGGGGCACCTTCCTTGGGTTCAATCTGCACGTAGGGGCCGTAGCGGCCGAGGCGGGCCGTCAGCTTCTGCCCGGTTTCGGGGTGAATGCCAATTTCCCGGGTCGAGCCCAGGGTGCTGCGCTCAATGTCCTGGCCCCGCTCGATGGTTTCGTGGAAGGTGCCGTAGAAGTCGGCCAGCATCTTGCCCCACTGCTCCTGCCCGTTGGCAATCAGGTCAAACTCGCCCTCGACTTTGGCCGTGAACTGGTAGTCGATAATAATGGGGAAGTGCTCCACCAAAAAATCGTTGACCACCATGGCCGTATCCGTGGGGAACAGCTTGGCTTTGTCGGCTCCGAAGGTTTCCGTTTTGGCCTCGATTTTCACCTGGTCCTCATCCAGGGTCAGCACGTGAAACTTACGCTCCTTGCCTTCCCGGGTGTCTTTTTCCACGTAGCCCCGCTTCTGAATCGTGCTGATGGTCGGCGCGTAGGTCGACGGCCGACCGATGCCCATTTCTTCCAGCTTTTTCACCAGCGAAGCTTCCGTGTAGCGGGCCGGCGGCGAGGAGTAGCGCTCCGTGGCGCGCAGTAGCTGCAGCGGCAACTCCTGGCCCACGTTCAGCGGCGGCAGGCCGCGCGAAAACGACGACTCGGTGCTGACTTCTTCGTCCAGGGTTTCCTCGTCTTTCGACTCGCTGTAGGCTTTCAAAAAGCCCTCAAACGTAATGACTTCCCCCGTGGCCGTGAGCGGCGTGCCAGGCTGGGTGCTGATGCCAATGGTCGCCACGGTGCGCTCAATCGTAGCGTCGGCCATCTGCGAGGCCATGGCCCGCTTCCGGATCAGGTCGTAGAGGCGCTGCTCAGCCGAGTCGGAGCCGGCTTTCACTAGGGCAAAGTCGGTGGGACGGATGGCTTCGTGGGCTTCCTGGGCCGAGGCCGACTTGGTTTTGAAATGGCGGGTGTGGGCATACTCCGGGCCGTAGGTCGAGCTGATTTCGGCCTTGGCCGCCGCCAGCGCGTCCTGCGAGAGGTTCACCGAGTCAGTCCGCATGTAGCTGATCTTACCGGCTTCGTACAGCTTCTGGGCCACGCTCATCGTCTGGGCCACCGAGAAGCCCAGCTTGCGCGAGGCTTCCTGCTGCAGGGTGGAGGTGGTGAAGGGCGGGGCGGGGCTGCGCTTGCCGGGCTTCTTCTCCAGGTTCTCAATCTTATAGGTAGCCCCGATGCAGCGGGCCAGGAATTCCTGGGCTTCCTGCTGGGTTTTGAAGCGCGTGGGCAGCTCGGCCTCCAGCACCGTACCCCGGCCCGCGTCGAAGCGCGCCGTCACCCGGTAGGCCGACGACGACTTGTGCTGGTTGATTTCCCGCTCCCGCTCCACTACAAACCGCACCGCTACCGACTGTACCCGTCCCGCCGACAGGCCCGTCTTCACCTTTTTCCACAGCACCGGGCTTAGCTCGAAGCCCACGAGCCGGTCGAGCACGCGCCGGGCCTGCTGGGCATTAACCAGGTTCAGGTCAATTTCCCGGGGGTTGTCGATGGCGTTAAGAATGGCGTTCTTGGTAATTTCCCGAAATACGATGCGGCGCGTTTTGGCCTCGTTCAGGTTCAGGGTTTCCGACAGGTGCCAGCTGATGGCCTCGCCCTCGCGGTCATCGTCACTCGCTAGCCACACCGTTTCGGCCTCCTTCGCCAGCTTCTTGAGCTGGGCAATAATTTCCCGCTTGTCGGGCGACACGACGTAGGTAGGCTTGAAGCCATTGGTAATATCAATGGCATTATTATCCTTGGGCAGGTCGCGGACGTGGCCGAAGCTGGATTTGACTATAAAGTCCTTGCCCAAGTAACCCTCAATGGTTTTGGCTTTGGCAGGAGACTCTACGATGACTAGATTTTTGACCATATAAGGTTAGGAGAGGGCGGGATACAAACGGGTTCGGATTAGGAAACGGCCGCGGGGGAGGAAAAGTTGAATTTTGCCGCAAAGATGCTGGAATAATCCGGTGCACAACCGCTGTCGATAGTAATTATGCCGGAAGCTGGGTTTGCACGGGGCAGCCGAATCAGGATTTTTAAACGCCGGTCCGCCGCCAAGTAGTTCACTGGGTGGCAGTTTGTAGAATCATTTCGACAAAACCTCCGAAATGTGGTGGAAAAAGCGGTATTTGCTACCTTTGTAAGTCTAGGAACTTCAGCAGTGGTGTTTCTGGTTTACAGCATCGCCTCTCTACACCAGGCTTCGCAACCCCACCCCTTGTATGGCTTCAGGTAAGACTACCAAGAATACGAATACGCCGGAAAATAACGCCTCTGAGCAGGATTCCCCGTCTTCGACCACACCAACTTCTTCTTCGCCTTCCTACGAGCGCGGCACTTTGCTGCGGCCCGCCGGCGCTCGTACCAGTTCCGACATTACCCGCAAACGCGGCAGTGGGCGGGGCTCGGAGGAAAGCCAGGAGGCCGACTACGTCAACGACCAGCTCAACCGGGTGCTCTACGCCCTCGACGCCTTTAAGAAGGGCGACGTGTCGGTGCGCCTCACCAAGCAGAACGACGATATCTTCGCTGAAATTGCCGAAGCCTACAATTCGATGGTAGAGATGATCGGCGGGGTAGGGGGCGAGGTGTCGCGCATTTCCAAGGTTGCCGGGGTAGAAGGTAACCTCAAAGCCCGGGCCTCGGCCGAAAACGCCTCCGGCTTCTGGCGCGACATGATTAACAATATCAACGGCTTGGTCGACAGCATTGCCGTACCGGTATTGGAAGTAGGCAAAGTACTCAAGAACATCAGCAAGGGCAATCTGGATGAAACCTTCCAGATTCCGGTGTCGGGCGACTTCAAGGTGATGGCCGAAACCATCAACAAAACCATCGACAACCTGAACCTGTTCGCCGGCGAAGTAACCCGCGTGGCCCAGGAAGTAGGTACCGAAGGTAAACTCGGCGGTCAGGCTTCGGTGCCCAACGTGGGCGGGGTGTGGAAGCAGCTGACCGACAACGTAAACACGATGGCCTCGAACCTGACTTCTCAGGTGCGGGACATTGCCAACGTAGCCACCGCCGTAGCAAAGGGTGACCTGACCCAGAAGATTACGGTTGACGTAAAGGGCGAGCTGCTGCAGCTGAAGCAGAACCTGAACCAGATGGTGGACTCGCTCAACCTGTTCGCCGGCGAGGTAACCCGCGTGGCCCAGGAAGTAGGTACCGAAGGTAAACTCGGCGGCCAGGCCATTGTGCCCAACGTGTCGGGCGTATGGAAAGACCTCACGGACAACGTAAACAACATGGCCTCGAACCTGACGAGTCAGGTGCGGGACATTGCCAACGTAGCCACCGCCGTAGCCAAAGGCGACTTGTCGCAGAAGATTACGGTTGACGTAAAGGGCGAGCTGCTGCAGTTGAAGCAGAACCTGAACCAGATGGTGGACTCACTCAACCTGTTCGCCGGCGAGGTAACCCGCGTGGCCCAGGAAGTAGGCACCGAAGGTCGCCTCGGCGGCCAGGCCAGCGTACCGAACGTAGCTGGTGTGTGGAAGGAGTTGACCGACAACGTAAACTACATGGCCTCGAACCTGACTTCTCAGGTGCGGGACATTGCCAACGTGGCTACCGCCGTTGCCCGCGGCGACCTAAGCCAGAAAATCACCGTCGATGTAAAGGGTGAGCTGCTGCAGTTGAAGCAGAACCTGAACCAGATGGTGGACTCGCTCAACCTGTTCGCCGGCGAGGTAACCCGCGTGGCCCAGGAAGTAGGCACCGAAGGTAAACTCGGTGGCCAGGCCTCGGTACCGAACGTAGCTGGCGTCTGGAAGGAGTTGACCGACAACGTAAACTACATGGCCTCGAACCTGACTTCTCAGGTGCGGGACATTGCCAACGTGGCTACCGCCGTTGCCCGCGGCGACTTGTCGCAGAAGATGACGGTAAACGTAAAGGGTGAAATCCTGGAGCTCAAGAACATCTTGAACCAGATGGTGGACTCCCTGAACATCTTCGGTGACGAAGTAACCCGCGTGGCCCGCGAAGTAGGCACCGAAGGCAAGCTCGGCGGCCAGGCCAACGTGCCCCGCGTTGGGGGTACCTGGAAAGAGCTGACCGACAACGTAAACACGATGGCCGCCAACCTGACTTCTCAGGTGCGCGACATTGCCAACGTAGCTACCGCCGTAGCTAAAGGTGACCTGACCCAGAAGATGACAGTAGATGTGAAAGGCGAGATTCTCGACCTGAAAAACATCCTGAATCAGATGGTGGACTCGCTCAACATCTTCGCCGGCGAAGTAACCCGCGTGGCCCGTGAAGTAGGTACCGAGGGTATTCTGGGCGGCCAGGCCAACGTGCCGAGCGTTTCGGGTACCTGGAAGGACCTGACCGACAACGTAAACACCATGGCCTCGAACCTGACTTCTCAGGTGCGGGATATTGCCAACGTGGCCACCGCCGTAGCCCGCGGCGACCTGAGCCAGAAGGTGACGGTAAATGTGCGTGGCGAGCTGTTGCAGCTGAAGGAGAACCTGAACCAGATGGTGGACTCGCTGAACACGTTCGGCGACGAAGTAACCCGCGTGGCCCGCGAAGTAGGCACGGAAGGTCGCCTCGGTGGCCAGGCCGTGGTGCCCAACGTGCGCGGCACCTGGAAAGACCTGACCGACAACGTAAACACGATGGCCGCCTCGCTCACCTCGCAGGTGCGCGACATTGCCAACGTAACCACCGCCGTAGCCCGCGGCGACCTCAGCCAGAAAGTGTCCGTTGATGTTAAGGGCGAGCTGCTCGACCTGAAGGACAACATCAACCGGATGGTGGACTCGCTCAACATCTTCGCCGGCGAAGTAACCCGCGTGGCGCAGGAAGTAGGTACTGAAGGTCGCCTCGGCGGCCAGGCCAACGTGCCCAACGTATCGGGCATCTGGAAGGACCTGACCGACAACGTAAACACGATGGCGGCCAACCTGACCACTCAGGTACGAGGCATTGTGAAGGTCGTAACCGGCGTATCGCAGGGTGACCTGACCCAGAAGCTTCGCCTCGAAGCCAAAGGCGAAGTGGCCGAACTCGCCGACACCATCAACCGCATGGTGGACGACCTGAACCGCCTCGCCCTGGAAGTAAGCCGCGTGGCCAAAGTGGCCGGGGTAGAAGGCAAGCTGACCGAACGCGCCACGGTAGGTGGGGTATCGGGTAGCTGGAAGGAAATTGTGGATACGCTCAACGACCTGATCGAATCCATTGCCTCCCCGGTACTCGAAGTATCCCGCGTGGTACGCGCCATTTCGGAAGGTGACCTGACCCAAAAAGTAGAGATTCAGACCGCTGGCGACATTCTCGCCATGTCGAACGCCCTGAACATCGCCGTGGAAAACCTCAACGAGCTGCTCGGCGAAATCAACGACTCGTCGCAGATTGTAGGGGAATCGTCGGAGGAAATGGCGGCCAAAGGCCAGGAAATGAGCCGGGTAACGGTTGACGTGGCCTTGGCTATGCAGCAGATGGCCGAAGGCGCTCAGAACCAGGCGTTGAAAACCGACCAGGCCTTTAAGCTGATTGAAGAAATCATGCAGGCCACGAAGGAAACGGCTGGCAAGGCCGACATCGTGAACAAATCGGCTATTCTGGGTGAGCAAACCTCGCAGCTCGGTCTGAAAACGGTGGCCGAGGTGGTAAAGAACATGGAGGAAATCTCCAACGCTGCCGCCCAGACCAGCAAAACCATCGAAGTACTAAGTACCCGCTCCCAGGAAATCAGCAAGTCGCTGGGCGTTATCACCGACATTGCTTCCCAGACCAACCTGCTGGCTCTGAACGCTGCCATCGAAGCCGCCCGCGCCGGGGAAGCCGGCCGTGGTTTCGCCGTAGTAGCCGAAGAAATCCGCAAGCTGGCCGAGGGCTCCCGCAAGTCGGCCTCGGAAATTGCGACCCTGGTAGAGGACGTTAAGAAAGACACCACCTCGGCTGCTACCGCAATTTCGACCATGGAAGGCCGAGTTCTGAAAGGCAAGAACGCCACGTTTGAAGCGTCCAGCGCCTTTAAGAACATTGCCACCTCCAGCGGCGAAACCCTGCGCACCTCCCGCGACATTCTCACGGCCACCGAGGTGCAGAAAACTTCGATTGGCGACGTAGTGAAGTACGTGGAGGAAGTGGTAGCCATTGCCGAGCAAACCGCCTCCGGTACCCAGCAAGTGGCCAGCACCGCCAAGCAGCTCTCCTCGTCGATGCAGGAACTGACGACCTCCAGCCAGAACCTGACCGACATTGCGGACGATCTGCAGGTGGGCCTATCGGCCTTCCAGCTGATGGAAGATATGCTGCCTGAGCCCGAGCCGGAGCCTATCCGGGTTGGGTTACGCCGCATGAGTGTGCAGCGGCCGGCTTCCCGGCCCGCCGCGGTGGCCGCGCCGGCCGCAACCCGGGAAAGACCCCCGCGCCGGGCCGTAGCTTCCCCCGTCGCCCCCGAGCCACGGCGCGGTGCGGCTAGTGCTCCGGCACGTAAGGCGGCGCGTAAAGCGGCAGCCGAAGCTCCAACTTCCGCTCCCAAGCCCGAAGTGAATGGGGAAGCTGCCCCCGCCTCCAACCGCCGGGGACGGAGTGCGGCGAAAGCAGCAGCTCAGCCCGAAAACGAGAACGGTAAGGCGGCGCCCAAAGCCCGTTCCAAGTCGAAAGCCAAGTAGTCCACTTATTTCGTTTAACATTTTGAGTGCCGCCGCAATGCCTCGTGGCGGCACTCAATAAGGTTTCCAGCATGCCTGAATCAGAACAAACCAGCGAAAAGAAAGCCGCTAAGCAGGATAAGCTCATCCAGCTTATCGTGTTCCGCCTGGGGGATGAGGAATACGGCATTCGCATTGAGCAAGTCAAGGAGGTCACTATTACTCCCGAAATTGCTCGAATGCCCAAAACTCCCTCTTTTGTCAAGGGTATTGCCAACCTGCGCGGCGACATCATTGCCATTATTGACCTGGAGGAGCGCTTCAAGCTGCGCTCGGCCAGTGAGCCGTTGGCGGGCGTGAGCTACACGCTGGCTATCGAAGCCAAAGATTACACCATTGGAATAGTCGTGCGGGAGGTACCGCAACCCTTATCTATTCCGCTCTCAATCCTAGAAAAAACCCCGGAATTCATTCAGGATATCAACATCCAGGATAAATACATTGAGGGAATCGCTAAAGTGGATGGGCGCATCATCATTGTCCTTGATATGCCCAAGCTGCTGTCCCCCACGGAAATCATGCAACTGCAGCCGAAATAAAAAATCTTACTCGGCAGCACCCCGTACACACGCTTGATTTTCAACTGACCTTTCCCTCATCCGACACACTGACTTACCCTGTATGAAAAACCGCATTCTCATCGTGGACGACTCATTTTACATGCGCACGATGCTCAAGAATATGCTTACCGACGCCGGCTACGAGGTCGTAGGGGAAGCTGCTAACGGTCAGCAAGCCCTGGAAATGGCCAGCGCAACGCGGCCTGATCTTATCACGCTGGATGTGATTCTGCCGGACAATACCGGGTTGGATGTTCTCAAAGGCATTCGTATGGAGCAGCCCGAAGTGAAAGTCGTGATGTGCAGCGCCGTGGGGCAGGAGGTAATTGTCAATGAGGCCCTGGAAAGTGGCGCCACTGCGTACATCGTAAAGCCCTTCTCCGAAGAGAAAGTACTCGAAATCGTTGGGGGGGCCCTGCAGAATCAGGGTTCTAGTTCCGCTGAAGCCTAACCCAGGGCTGAGGCTACTACTACCCTTGCTTTAGTACATCAAAAACGCCGCTGCCGCGCCCGTTCTAATTCCCTCAGTGCATAATTCTCCCATCCCTTTCACACTCTTGCTCGGTGATCTGCCCGCTTTCGAGCGGCTGGAACTGACTAGGTTGCTGCACGCTGAGCCCGATTTGCGGGTAGTTGGCTCGGCAACTAGCCCCTCGGAGCTAGTAGCGCAGGCCCGCCGGTTACGTCCGGGGCTGGTTATTGCGAGTGAAAATCAGGTAGCGGGCTTGGAGCGCCTGAGTCGGCAGCAGGCCGTGCCGGTGCTGCTCTACAGCGCTACGGCCGCTGGCCGGGTGGTACCCCGGGAACTGGCGCAGTGGGGCGTCGCGGATTACCTCCAACCGATTCCTAGCAAAGACCATCCGGAATTTGCCCGCTGCCGCCAGCAGATGGTCGCCAAGATTCGCGCCGTTTGTCAACAGCCCTCGCGGCCTACTCTGGCCAAACGGCAGCTTATCGCAATACCGCCGAGCGGCGTAGCGGTAATTGGGGGCTCTACCGGTGGGGCGCAGGCTGTGGAAACGCTCGTGCGGGCACTGCCGGCTTCGCTTACGAGCGCCGTGCTGGTAGCCATCCACTTACCGGCACACTTCACCGAATCCTTCGTCAACCGTCTGCGGCGGGCTACATCGTTGCCCGTTGTTGTGGGCAAGCCGGGTACAACCCTGGAAGCAGGCAAGATTATCGTAGCTCCCGGCGGACAAAACATGGTAGTCCGCTCCCTGGTACGGGGGCCGTGGCAGTCGTGGCACACCGATACGACAACCGAGACAGGACCAGTGCTCGACGAACCGTCCGTAGACTTATTGATGCAGTCGGTAGCGCACACGATAGGGCGCAACACGCTGGGCGTTGTCCTCACCGGCTTGGGGCGCGACGGTACCCAGGGGGCCCACACCATCCGGCAGCACGGCGGGGTGATTATTGCGCAGGACGAGGCTTCTTCGGCCGTTTTCGGCATGCCCAAGTCCGTTATTCAGACCGGAGCCGCCAACATCGTAGCTCCTTTGCACGACATTGCGGGCTATATCGGTCGGTTGGCTACGCAGTTGCGCATCAACCGGGCTTCTTCTTTCTCTTCATCCACGCAGTTTGCCACTCGATGAAATCAAGGGAAGAGGAATACCGGGAAATCTTCATGGCCGAGGCACTCGAGTATTACGATGCTATGAGTCGCCACATCAGCGAGTTGGAGAAAGACCCGACGGATGAGAAAGCCCTGAACGAGCTGTTTCGGCTGATGCACAATCTCAAGGCCAACGCCCGGGCCATGGGGTTCAACGACATCGGCGAAGTGGCCCACCGGATGGAAACCATCTTCGGCCTGATTCGCAGCAAGGAGCGCACTTTTTCGGGGTCTTTGGTGCCTGTGCTCTTTACCGGCGTCGATACCATTGGCAGCATGATTCGCGGCGTGGACCGGGATGAGCCCGGCCCCAGCCCCGATTTGCTGCTGCATAATTTGGACCTACTGGTGGAAGGGCAGGAGCCCATCCTGGAGGACGAAAGCGACAAAAACTCCGACGAGGATGCTTCGCGCAAACTGGAACTATCGGACCTGGTGTACATCCAGATTAAAAAGCTGGACCACCTGCTCAATCTGGTCGGTGAGCTGATTATCGACCGGGACCGGATCCTAACCTTGAGCCAGGAAATTGGCAACTCGGCGCTACAGGCGGCTGCTTCCCACTTGTTCCGGATTGCCGACGACCTGCAATACAGCGTCATGGATGCGCGCCTGGTAAACGTGGGCTCCTTGTTCAACAAGTTTCCCCGGGTAGTGCGCGACGTGGCCGTAGCGGAAAAGAAGGAAGTGGAGCTGACCATCAACGGGCAGGATATCCAGATTGACCGCAACATTCTGCAAATCATCACTGATGCGCTGCTGCACCTGGTGCGTAACGCTATTGGCCACGGCCTGGAAACGCCCGCGGAGCGCAAGCGGGCCGGCAAACCGGAACAGGGCAACCTCACGCTGTCGGCCCAGACGGAGCGCGACGACGTGCTGATTCAGGTAATCGACGACGGCAAGGGCATTGACGTGGAGCAAGTGCGCCGTAAGGCCGTGGAGCGCGGGTTGGTGTCGGCGGAGGTTTCCCGGTCCCTGGATGCTCATGCGGTGCGGGCCTTCCTGTTCGAACCCGGCTTTTCCATGGCCAAGGAGGTAACCGATATTTCGGGCCGGGGCGTGGGCCTGGACGTAGTGAAACTGGCCATTGATTCCCTCGGCGGGCAGCTGCGCGTCGATTCGGTGCTAGGGCAGGGCACTACCTTTACCCTGGTGCTGCCTACCTCGATTGCCGTCAAGGGCGCCTTGCTTTTTGAGCTGGAAGAGCGCAGCTACGCCATTCCCCTGATGCACACCGACTCTGTTGTGTCGCTGCAGCCCACGCAGCTGCACGTGGTGGGAGGCATCCTGATGGCCCGTTTGCTCGGGGAAAATATTCCCGTTGTAGATTTGCGCAAGCTCCTCCATAGCAATGATGGTCCGCTGCTGCCCGCCGTAAAATCGGAACTGGCCGGCCGACAGGACATTATCATTGTTAATTACAACAATCGTAAGCTTGGCTTAATCGTGGACCGTTTCCTGCGCCAGCAGGATATAGTTATTAAGCCAATGAGTAAACCATTGGATATGATTGACTTATTCGGGGGCGTGACGCTCCTGGGAAGCGGTCAGGTCTGCCTGGTTATTGATGTGCCGGCGCTCACGCGACTTTTTCTAGCCAAGCGACCATAATCAACGTAATGCGAAATTCGGGTTTTCCGGCAACGGGTAGCCCCTTCATTTGACTCACTCCTATGGATTTGCACATGACGGAACTAGAGCGTGATATTATCCGCGAGATTCTGAACATTGGATTGGCCCGTGCGGCTGACTCCTTTGCCGTAATCGCGCAGGAAAAGGTGCTGCTGGAAGTTCCGAATCTGGACATTATGCCCGGGAGCAATATCCTGGATAAGGTACACGAGTTCGAAGGCACTCACGCCATTATTCAATCCGATATTCGGGGCGAGTTCAACGGCACGACGCTGATGTTCTTCTCCGGCCAGCACGTGCAGCGCCTCTCGCGGGTCTGCCTGCGCATGTCGGTGCCCGACTCGATTCAGATTGATGAGATGCAGGAGTCACTGTTGCTGGAAATCAGCAACATCATCACCGGCGCCCTGGTCACCCAGCTGGCTAATATTCTCAAGGCCAAAATTTACGGGGCGCCGCCCAAGGCTCCCAAGGGCAACATCGCCGCGTCGCTGACCAGTCTGATTGCCAGCCAGCCCAAGGTGCAGCCCCTGATTTTCTCGGTTATTACCCAGTTCTCGGACAAGGAAAACTCGGTGGAGCTGCCCCTGATGCTGTTTTTCGACCGGAATACCTTCGAAAAGATTCTGGACATTATCCGGACCTATGACTTTCTCGGTGGCCAGGAAAGCAACCCAATGGGGTAATTTCAGTCACCCATCCTGTTGCTGTCCTATCCGGCGCGTGCCGAGTCTGCCTTTTCGGGCCGGCCGGTTAGCATCAGGTAGGACAGCTTCGTTTCCTGCTGCTTGCGCAGAATTCTTTTCACGTTTTTCTCTTGCTTATGTCTTCATCGGCTGCTTCCAGTCTGGAAAAAAAACTTGCTGCTTTTGACCCCAACGCCCTCGGCGACAGTGCCGGCGGCCTGTACGGGCTACCCTTCACCGTGGACGAGGCCCAGGTAGTGGTAGTGCCCGTGCCCTGGGAAGTAACCGTTTCGTACCGCGGTGGTACGGCCCAGGGCCCCGAAGCCATTCGGGAGGCCTCCCTGCAGGTGGACCTCTACGAACCCGACATTCCCGAAGCCTGGCGTATGGGGTTGGCCATGGAAGAGCCGGACGAGAAAGTGGCCGAGGAAAGCCGCAATCTGCGCACTCTGGCCGCCGAGTACATTGGTTGGCTCGAAGCCGGGCAGCCGACCAATAAGGCCCAGAAATTTGCCACGGTGCCGGCCCAGGTGACGGAGCGGGGCAAGGCCCTGGTGGAATACCTCCAGAAGAAAACCGGGGCCTACCTCGATGCTGGCAAGGGCGTGGTGCTGCTGGGCGGCGACCATAGCACGCCGCTGGGCTATATGCATGCCCTGGCCGAGCGGCACGAGGAATTTGGCATACTGCAGATTGATGCCCACTGCGACCTGCGGCCGGCCTACGAAGGCTTCCAGTACTCGCACGCCTCCATTATGTACAATGCCCTGCAGCTGCCCCAGGTCAAGAAGCTGGTGCAAGTCGGCATCCGGGACCTGTGCCAGCAGGAGGCCGAGCTGGTGGACCAGTCGGGGGGCCGGGTGGTGATGTTCCACAACCGGTTTTTGTCGAACGAGAAGTTTGCCAAGAAGTCGTGGAAGAAGGTCTGCGGCAAAATCATTGCCCAGCTGCCGCCCAAAGTCTACCTGAGCTTCGACATCGACGGGCTGGACCCCAAGCTCTGCCCCGGCACCGGCACGCCCGTGCCCGGCGGCCTGGAGTTTGAGGAAGCTCTGTACCTGATTCGCACGATTGTGGAGTCGGGCCGGGAAATCATCGGCTGCGACCTGAACGAGGTAGCGCCCGGCGACACCGAGTGGAACGCCATTGTGGGGGCCCGCCTGCTGTTTCAGATGGCGCACTGGATGGGCGTGTCCCAGGGCCGCATCAAAGCCAAGATTTCGGAGAAATAGGCCCGCGCCAACGGAGTGCCCATTTTTTCGTAAGGTTGTGAGTTCCTAGTGGAGCTTCTGTTCCTTCCCTTCCTCATTCCAACCACACGACAACTATGGGTTTTCTCCTCAAGCTGCTCCTAACCGCCATCATCACCTACGTGCTGGCCCGCTTCCTGCCCGGGGCCCACTTGGGCGGCTTCACCGATGCTATTCTGCTGGTCATCGTGCTGGCCATTCTGAATGCGGTACTCAAGCCAATTCTGAAGATTCTGGGCTTCCCGATTACGGTGCTGACGCTGGGGCTGTTTCTGCTGGTCATCAATGCCGTCATCGTGCTGCTGGCCGACTGGCTGCTGGCCGGCTTCAAGCTCGACGGCTTCATTTCGGCCCTGATCTTCAGCGTCGCCCTGTCGTTGGTTACCTCGGTGGTCGACATGGTCATTGACTAGTTTGCTTTAAAGCCACAAAAAAGCCCTTCTAGTTAAGTAGAAGGGCTTTTTTGTGGCTTTAAAGCAAGAGCCTTTGGGTGACGGCCGGCCGGGACTATTCCACCACCAAGCGTAGGGTGTGCGGGACTTGACCTATAGGCGCGACCTGCAGCAGATAGAGGCCCGGGGCCAGCCCACGGGTTGAGATGTTGGGTGCGGCGGCGGTACGTACCAGTTGGCCCCGCACATCATAGATCCAGACGGTGAGTAGGCCGGCAAGCCGAGCACCTGTACTTGGTCGTGCGCGGGGTTGGGAACCAGCGCCCAACCGGCCGGAGGAGCGGTGGCAGTGGCCGCCAGAGTCAGGCCGCCGTTGGGAACCAGCGTGGGCACCGGAATGACGGGCGTCTGGCCCAGCTGGCCGTGGTCATTGAGCCCAGCCGACCAGAGCTGCGTTCCGCCCCGCACGGCCAGCGTGTGGTAACTGCCCGCCGAAACGT
Organism: Hymenobacter chitinivorans DSM 11115; assembly: GCF_002797555.1. Taxonomy (NCBI): domain Bacteria; kingdom Pseudomonadati; phylum Bacteroidota; class Cytophagia; order Cytophagales; family Hymenobacteraceae; genus Hymenobacter; species Hymenobacter chitinivorans. The sequence continues at coordinate 1,708,458 of NZ_PGFA01000001.1, forward strand.
CCGTCCAGCTAGCAAGGCTGCTTACCTGCTGCGGTACCAGGCGGTTGGTCGTCGTGCCGTTGCCGAGTTGGCCGTTAGCATTCAGCCCCCAGGCCCAGAGTGTGCCATCGGTGCGCAGGGCCACCACGTGCCCGTAGCCCGCGGCCACGCCCGCCCAGGTGCTGGCCGTACCAATGCGCACGGGGCTAGGGCGCGGGGTGGTGGTACCGTCGCCGAGTTGGCCGTACTGATTGTCGCCCCAGGCCCAGAGGCTGCCATCCTTACCCACGGCTACCGTAAACGACGTGCCCGCGGCTACGCTGGCCCAAGTGGTGGCCGTTCCTACCTGCACGGGTTCCTGCTCCAAGCCGCCGGCACTGCCGGTGCCCACCTGGCCGCTGGCATTGTTGCCCCAGGCCCAGAGCGTGCCGTCCTGCCGAATGGCTGCGGTATGGCTGGCCCCACAGGCCACGCGGGCCCAGGTCGTGCCGGAGCCCACCTGTTGCGGAGTGCTTCTATTGCCGGTCGCCGTGCCGTTGCCGAGCTGCCCGTCGTTGTCGCGCCCCCAGGTCCAGAGCGTACCGTCGGTGCGCACGCCGGCCGAGTGGGCGTAGCCTGCCGCCACGGTTTTCCAAGTGGTGGCGCTGCCAATCCGAATGGGCGTGTAGTAGTACTGATAATTACTAATGCCCGCTTGGCCCTGCCGGTTATCGCCCCAGCCCCAGAGGCTGCCATCGGTTTTTACTCCTACGGTATGGGCGGAGCCGGTGGCCGTGCTCTGCCAGGACGAGACAGGGACGGGTACGGGCGTATTATAGTCGGAGGTTGAGTTATTGCCGATCTGGCCGTTGCCATTCGCGCCCCAGCCAAAGAGCGTATTCGTGCCGCTGTGGGCAAGTGAGGTGTAGTAGCCGGCGTTTACCTGGCTCCAGCTCGTGACGCCGAAATATTCTATTACCTGGTTGAAGGAGGAGGTAAAAGGGAAGCCCTGGCCGATTTGGGAGCGTTGGTTGATACCCCAGGCATAAATCGAGTTATCCGCCCGCTGGGCCAGCGTGTGGTCTTCGCCGGCGGCTAGGTTTGCCCAGCTCGTAGCTGTGCCTACCTGGGTGGGCACGAGCTGTTTGGTGTCGCCGCGGGTGCCGTTGCCGAGTTGGCCGTTGCCATTGTAGCCCCAGGTCCAGAGCGTCCCGTCGCGGCGCACGGCCACTGAGTGGGCGTTGCCGGCCGCCACACTGCGCCAAGTGGTAGCTGTGCCGACTTGCGTGGGAGAGTACCGGGTGGCAGTAGTGCCACTGCCGAGCTGGCCGGCGCCATTTTCGCCCCAGCTCCACAGAGTGCCATCCGCCTTGAGGGCCAGGGAGAAATATGATCCGGCGCTTATACTCACCCAGTTGGCATCGGTGCCGACCTGCACGGGCGTATTTTGCTGCACGCCGTTGACGCCCAGCTGGTACTGCGAGTTGTCGCCCCAGGCCCAGAGCGTGCCATCGGCTTTGAGGGCCAGGGTGTGGTAGATACCCGCTTTCACACTGCGCCAGGTAGTGGCAGTGCCCACCTGCACCGGGGTGCGCTGAACAATGGTGCCGCTGGAGCTGCCGTTGCCGAGTTGGCCGTAGTTGTTGCGGCCCCAGGTCCAGAGCGTGCCGTCGGCGCGCACGGCCACGGTGTGGCTGAAGCCGCAAGCCACGCTGGCCCAGGTACTAGCTGTGCCCACTTGCTGCGGAACGGCTACGTCGTAAGTGGTGCCGTCGCCGAGCTGGCCGTAGGTATTACGGCCCCAGGTCCAGAGCGTGCCATCGGAGCGGATGCCGGCCGAGTAGAGGGAATTCGCGGCGACGGTTTGCCAGGTGGCGGTTCCTACTGGCACCGGACGGGGCTGGGTACTTTGGCTACCATCGCCCAGTTCCCCGGCTTGGTTGTCGCCCCAGGCCCAGAGCGTGCCGTCCGGGTGGATGACCAGGTTGTGCGTATCACCGGCGGCCAGCCGTTGGGCCCAAATGCGCGGAGCTAGCAGCAACAACAGCAGCAACCCGCCGAGTCGCAAAGTAGAAATTAACATGAAAAAGAGAGAGTAAAATAGAAAGCCTGGTTTTAGGCACTCTAAAGGTACGCCAGGAATCTACATGCCGGCTTCCATGCTTGATTTTCATATCGTTGCCTTAGCCAACCAAATAGTAAGTCTGGGCTGGCAAAGACTTTTTTCATGGTCCCTGCCTGGATAAAAAACTGATTGGTGCGCTGCCAGCCGGGTTTTCAAGCACAAAAAAGCCTCGACCTACCGGCCGAGGCTTCTGACGGGTTGGAGAAGGAAAGTCTCTATAACCCGGTAGTGGTTGTTAGCTAACCAACTCCCGCGCGGCCAGGCGGCGGCGCCACACCCGGATGCTCCAGCCAATAACCAGTACCAGAATCCACAGCGGCCAAGCCGTGACCAGGCCCAGCAGCAGGTTGGTGCACAGCTCCCAGCCGCTGTAAAAGGCCTGCACCAGGCGGCTGCCGAAGGAAAGAACCGGGGCGTCCGGGGTTTTGAGCGTAATAACCTGGAAGTAGGAGAGGGTGATGGTAGAATAGGCAACCTGGTCGTTCAGGGTTTTGAGCTTGCTTTCGGTGGCTTCAATGTCGGCGCGCACTTCCCCGATTTTGCCCTCGATTTCCAGCATTTCCGACACCTTTTTAGCTTGCTTGAGCAGGGCAATGTAGCGCTGCTCCAGGGCCCGCTTAGTGGCCAGGCGGGCCGCTACGTCGGCGTGCTCGGCCGTTACGTCGTCGGTGCCCAGCGTCTTCGACTCCAGGGTGCCCAGGCCATTGAGGCGGCTGAGCAGCGTCGGGAAGCGGGAGGGCAGCACCCGGATGGTCATCTGGTGCTCCCACTGCCCGTCCTCGCGCCGTTCGGAGGCATCCGACACGTAGGCCCCGAAGGCGCGGGTCAGGCTGTCCATGCGGGCGTTGGCCCGGGCCAGGTCCTGCACTTTGACGCGCACGTTGGCGTGGTAGATAATCTTGCGGGTAGTGCCCGGCGCGGCCGTCACCCGAATCGGCTCGTTGGCCTCCGGTGAGTCGGGCTGGTCGTCGCCGCTGATTTCAGTTTGCTGGGGAGCTTCGGGTGCCGGTGGTGGAGCCATGCTGGCCATTTCGACGGAGGGTGCTTCCATCAGTTCATTCACTACCATTTTTTCGTCAGCTACTGCCGCTTGTTCGGACTTATTCGAGCTGCAGGCGGCCGTGAAAAGCAGCAAAACGAGCAATTTCCAGGTGTGCGTGGGCATGGGGCAAGAGGTTTGAGAGTGAGTAGATTCCAACCGCCTCTGGCCTTCCGTTCAGGTAGCTAACGCCGGAGCAGTTTCGGCTAGTATGCCCACAAAAAAGCCCGACTTTATTTAAAGCCGGGCTTTTCGCAGAACTGGTAATTCGGCGCTTAGAGACGACGAATCTGGGCGCCCAGCGCGTTCAGGCGCTTGTCGATGAACTGGTAGCCGCGGTCAATCTGCTCCACATTGTCAATCACGCTGCGGCCGTCGGCCGAGAGGGCGGCAATGAGTAAGGCTACGCCGGCGCGGATGTCGGGCGAGGTCATGCTGATGCCGCGCAGGGCGTTGCGCTTGTCGAGGCCAATAACGATGGCGCGGTGCGGGTCGCAGAGCGTAATCTGGGCGCCCATGTCGATGAGCTTATCGACGAAGAACAGGCGCGACTCGAACATCTTCTGGTGAATCAGCACGGTGCCTTTGGCCTGAATAGCTACCACGAGCACAATGCTGAGCAGGTCGGGCGTGAGGCCGGGCCAGGTGTGGTCCGACACGGTTAGAATGCTGCCGTCGAGGTAGGTGGCAATTTCGTAGTGGTCCTGGGCCGGTACGTAGATATCGTCGCCGCGCACTTCGAGCTGGATGCCCAGCTTGCGAAATGTGTCGGGGATGATGCCCAGCTCGGGGACCTGGCAGTCTTTGATGGTGATTTCGGAGCCCGTCATGGCCGCCAGGCCGATGAAGGAGCCGATTTCAATCATGTCGGGCAGCATGCGGTGCTCGGTGCCGCCCAGGCTTTCCACGCCCTCGATGGTAAGCAGGTTGGAGCCGATACCGTTGATTTTAGCGCCCATGCGCACCAGCATTTTGCAAAGCTGCTGCAAATACGGCTCACAGGCGGCGTTGTAAATGGTAGTCGTGCCCTGGGCCAGCACGGCGGCCATCACAATGTTAGCCGTACCGGTTACCGAGGCTTCATCGAGCAGCATGTAGGTGCCGTGCAGGCCGTTTTCGGCCTTGATGCGGTAGAAGTCGGTGCCCTCCAGGGTGAGCTTACCGCCCAGCTTTTCGAGGCCCAGGAAGTGCGTATCCATGGGGCGCCGGCCGATTTTGTCGCCGCCGGGCTTGGGCAGCTGGCACTTGCCGAAGCGGGCCAGCATGGGACCCAGAATCATAACCGAGCCGCGCAAGGCCCGGCCCTGGGCCACGAATTGCTCGGAGTCGAGGTAGTCCAGGTTTACCGCGTCGGCCTGGAAGCGGTAGGTGTCGGTAGCCAGCTTGCCAACCTTGACGCCCATGTCGCGCAGCAGCTCGATGAGCTTGTTCACGTCGCGGATGTCGGGAATGTTGCTGATGGTGACGGGCTCGGAGGTGAGCAGGACCGCGCACAGGATTTGGAGGGCCTCGTTTTTAGCGCCCTGGGGCACGATTTCACCCTTCAGCGGATGGCCGCCGATTACTTCAAATGAAGCCATGTAGTAACTGGTTGTTCGTTGTTCGTTGTCCGTTGGTAAGGCCCCGACTAGTTGTTCGTTGCTCGTTGCTCGTTGTTAGAGCCTTTAGAGCCTGACAACGGACAACAAGCAACGAACAACTAAAATACTTACTGGGGGGGCTGCTGGGGCTCCTGGCGACCTTTTTTGCCGCCGCGCCGCTGCTTGTCGCGGCGGTTGTTGTTGCCGCCGCTCCGGCGACCTTCCCGGTCACCCCGGTCGCCCCGGTCGCCCCGGTCCCCGCGTTCGGCCCGCTCGGCGCGGGGCTGGGGCACGATAAAGGGCGTGGGCCGGCCACCGGCCGCGGGGGCAAAGTCAAATAGGTTATTGGCATCCACCTGAGCCGGGTCCAGCTCCAGCTGGCCGCCCGACAGCTCCCGCAGGTGCTTGAGGATGGTCACGTCCTTGGCGTTTTCCTTGCTGTAGGAGCGGTACAAAAACTTCATGGTGCGGCCAATGGCAATGGTGGCCTGCTCCCGCTCGGCGGGGTCTTCCATAGCCAGGGCCTGCTCAATCATGACTTCCACGCTGCGGCCGTAGGGCTTGAGCTTGGGCGACTTGCTGGGGTAGGCCACGCGGGCCGGCTGCTTGGCCAGGATGTCGAGGGCGTGCAGGGGATAGGGGCTGTCCACGTCCAGCTCCCCATCAGTCATTTCGAAGACGTGGTTCCAGACCTTGGCCTGGGCGTCGGGCTGCTCGCGCAGGGCGGGGTTGAGGCGGAAAATGAGCTGCACAATCTGCTGGGCCCGCTTGGTGCGCTCCTCCCGATCTTCAATCGTGCGCAGCTGCTGAATCAGCTCGTAGGTGCTCTGCCCGTATTCGCGCAGCAGCAGCTCGTGTTTAAAAGGCGAAGGTAATGCCATTAGGAAAAAGGCGTAGCCGCTCTGAAAAGCAGCTGGTTAAGTCAAGAAGTAGGAGAGTGGGCTACCCTCAAGGTGCTGATGTACAACGAGTAGCCAATCGGCAAACGGCGGTAAGCCGGTCAAGTTACGCGGTTCCGGCTAGCTCAGCACCCGCAATTTCGCAAAACTCAGCAATAACGTCTTCTCGCCGACTTCTTCGAACTCGATGATGGCCTTGGTGGAGCCTTGCTGAGCTTCAAGCTTGGTGACTTTGCCGAAGCCGAACTTGGGGTGCTCCACGCGCTGCCCCGTTTGCAGGTTACTCGTGTCGGAGGGTTGGAAGTCAGCGGGTGGGGTGTAGCCCTTGGCCACTGTCTTACGGGGCGCAGGCGGAATTAGGTTCGAGCGGCGCTCCACCACGTGGCCAAACGGCGACTCGCCGGGGCCGGCGGAGGAGAACTTGAAATCGACGAACTGGGGGTCAATTTCGTCGAGGAAGCGGCTTTTCTCGCAGCTGCGCAGGTTGCCCCACTGGTAGCGGGACGTGGCGTAGCTCAGGGTCAGTTTCTTCTCAGCCCGGGTGATGGCCACGTAGAACAAGCGCCGCTCTTCCTCCAAATCGGCCCGGGAGGTTATCATCATCTGGCTCGGAAACAGGTTTTCCTCCATGCCCACGATGTAGACGTTGCGGAATTCCAGGCCCTTGGCCGAGTGAATGGTCATCATCGTCACGGCCTCGCCTTCGTCCTTGGCGTCCTTGGTGTCGGCGTCGGTGACGAGGGCAATGTCCTGCAGGAAGGAAGCCAGGCTCTTGTCTTCCCGCTCGGGGTCTTCGGTGTAGGCCTTTACCCCGTTGAGGAGTTCCTGGATGTTCTCGTAGCGGCTCAGGCCCTCGATGCTTTTGTCGGCGTAGAGCTCCTCAATCATGCCCGAGTTCTTGGCAATGAACTTGGCCGCCTCGAAGGCATCTTCCTTGCCGGCCAGCACCGCGTAGCTCTTAATCTGCTCGGCAAAGGTCTCAATCGGGTTGGCAATGCGCGCCGTCAGGAAGGAATTGGCGTTGCTAACCACTTCCCAGAGCGAGTGGTTGCTGGCCTCGGCCGTGTTGATGAGCTTGCTGATGGTCGTGTCGCCGATGCCGCGCTTGGGGTAGTTGATAACCCGGCGCAGGGCCTGCTCGTCGTTGTGGTTGACCGTCAGGCGCAGGTAGGCCACCAGGTCCTTGATTTCCTTGCGCTGGTAGAACGAGAGGCCGCCGACAATCTTGTACTTGATGTTGAGCTTGCGCAGGGCTTCTTCCATGGCCCGGCTCTGGGCGTTGGTGCGGTAGAGGATGGCGAAGTCATCGTACGACAGATGCTGATTCATCTTGTCCTCGTAGATGCTGTTGGCCACCAGCTTGCCTTCCTCGTTGTCGGAGGCGGCTTTGATGACCTCAATCAGGGTGCCTTCCTCGTTTTCCGAGAAAACGTCCTTGCGCAGCTGGGCCTTGTTGTTCTTGATGACCGAGTTGGCGGCCTTCACGATGTTCTTGGTGGAGCGGTAGTTCTGCTCCAGCTTAAACACCTGCAATTCGGGATAGTCTTTCTCGAAGTTGAGAATGTTGGTAATGTCGGCCCCGCGGAAGGCGTAGATACTCTGGGCATCGTCGCCCACGACGCAGATATTCCGCTCCTTAGCCGCCAGCTTGCGGGTTATCAGGTACTGCGAATAGTTCGTGTCCTGATACTCGTCGACCATTACGTACTTGAAGATGTTCTGGTACTTGTTCAGCACGTCGGGGTGGTCCTTGAAGAGCACGTTCGTGTTGAAGAGCAGATCATCGAAGTCCATGGCGCCAGCCTTGAAGCAGCGGGCGTGGTACTGCTGGTAGATGGCCCCGATTTTGGGCCGCAGGGCCGCGTCGTCGTCCTGGCGGATAACCGGGTCGTTGAGGTACTGCTGCACCGAAATCAGCTTGTTCTTGGCCGCCGAAATCCGGCCCAGTACCATGTTGGGCTTGTAGAGCTTGTCGTCCAGGTCCATTTCCTTGACGATCTGGGTAATCAGCGTCTTGGAATCCTGGGTGTCGTAGATGGTGAAGTGGCGGGGGAAGCCGATTTTGTCGGCCTCGGAGCGCAGGATTTTGGCAAACACCGAGTGAAAGGTGCCCATCCAGACGTTCTTGGCCTCCGGGCCCACGACCTTTTCAATCCGGGCGCGCATTTCCTTGGCGGCCTTGTTGGTAAAGGTCAGGGCCAGGATGTTGAACGGGTCGACGCCCTGCTCGAGCAGGTTGGCAATGCGGTAGGTCAGCACGCGGGTTTTGCCCGAGCCGGCACCGGCAATAATCATGCAGGGGCCGTCGATTTGGAGCACCGCGGCGGCCTGGGAGGGGTTCAGGAGTTTGTTGTAATCTAATGCCATTCGTCAAGTAAATCAGCGCCTCGGCTAAGTCTGCAAAGGTACTACTTTCAGCAGCCAAGCTGAAAAGTAAGGAAGTAGTAATACTAAATTCTTTGGTTACCTTCCCTTTTATAGCAACTGTTACCGCCATACAGATGGTTTCTTCCGCCGCCTCAAGCGTCGATTCTTCGGTTACGGGCTTTGGGCTGGCTATGGCTTTTTATGCCGTTAGCCTGTTCAGTAGCATTGCTCTGGCCTTCTACCTGCCCCTGGCCGACATGTGCAATCCGGGCACCCCGCTCCTCATTGGCGTGCTGCTGCTCGGGGTGGGGCTGTTATGGGGCGCGGCCATGCTGCTCTTGTTCCTTTTAGGCCACCGGAGCGGGTTTGTGAAAGGCAGCCTCCTGGCCCACCTGCTGGTACTGGGTTTCGTGGGTCTGGCTTTTCTGCTGATAATTTGAATGCAAGAACTGATAATTCGGTTTTAAAGAGAAGTATCTTTGCCGTTCGCTTCTTTGCAATTCCATGATTATCATTCAGAATACGGTCATCTCCGACGACGTGCGCGACAATTTCTTTGTCTGCAACCTGGAAGCCTGCAAGGGCGCCTGCTGCGTGGAAGGCGACCTGGGGGCCCCGCTGGAGGCCCACGAGCTGCAGATTCTGCAGGACGAGTACCACAAGATCAAACCCTTCATTACCGAGGCCGGGCAGCAGGCCATTGAGCAGCAGGGCCTCTATATCAAGGACTGGGAAGGCGACTACAGCACCACCACCATCAACGACCGGGAGTGCGCCTACGCGCTGTACGACGAGCGGGGCATCCTGAAGTGCGGCATCGAGCAGGCCTACCTGGCCGGCGTCACCACGTTCAAAAAGCCCATCAGCTGCCATTTGTACCCGATTCGCATTACCAAGTACGAAGACTTCGAGGCCCTGAACTACGACCGGTGGAACATCTGCAACCCGGCCTGTAGCTTCGGCGCTACTCTGGGCGTGCGGATTTACCAGTTTCTCAAGGAACCCCTGGTGCGCAAGTACGGGGAAGAATGGTACGAGGAGCTGGTCACCGAAATCGAGACGAATAGTCCGCCGGTGAATGCCTAAGGGCGTGGGAAAGCTGTAGAGACGCATAGCGTCTCATCGGCTGCGCCGTAATAACGATTGTCGTTCAACGACGAGACGCAATTATGCGTCTCTACACCAGGCACGGAACTGGCAACAAAACGTAGCTGATTTTAAACGAAGTAAAAAAGGCCGGCTGCCAAGCCGGCCTTTTTTACGCCCGCCCGGGTGGTTTGCGACAAAATCGCTAGGTGCTGTAAATCAATGGGTCACCGGGTTGCGGGGCGAAGCCAGGAATGATAAGTTGCGGCTCCTTACCTCCAAACCAGACCCCCGTGGAAGACCAGCAACCCAACCCTGCCCCAACTCCCGTCGCCGCCGACTCTACCCCGAAGGTGACTGGCATCGGGGGTATCTTCTTTTTCTCTGACAACCCCCAGCAAACCCGGGACTGGTACGCCCGCAACTTGGGTCTGGACGTCAACGAATGGGGCTCGACCTTCGAATCCCGGAGCGTGGAGCGGCCCGACGAGGTGCATTCCCTGCAATGGAGCCCCTTCCAAACCGGCAGCGACTATTTCGCTCCTTCCCGCAAGGAGTTTATGATCAACTACCGGGTGCAGCATATCGAGGCGTTGGTTGATCAGCTGCAAGCCAGCGGGGTAACCATCCTCGACGATATTGTCAGCTACGACTACGGCAAATTCGTGCATATCCTGGACGCCGACGGCAACAAGCTGGAGCTCTGGGAGCCTCGCTAGCCACCTCGGCAAATGCGGCGCTAACCGTAGGCAAAACCCTGCCGGCAATGGAAGAAACGTACCTCAGCCAGGAGTTGCCCGACGCGCAGATTCAGGCGTTTTTGCAGGAAGCCATGCTGGGCCTAACGGTGTTTCCGTGGGCGCTGTTGCTGGGCGAGGAAGCACCCGTGGAATTCGATTCCAGTAATCCAACGCATATTTTCTTTGAAGCCCTGCCCGCCGAGGTGCCGGAGTATGGCTGGCACCTGGCCATTTACCGCACGCCCGGCGCCGACGACGAAGCCCGGGCCCTGTGGCTGGGCCGGCAGCTTTCGGCGCGCTTCGACCTGGCCGTGCTCGTGCCCTTCACCCACCCCGACAAGCCCCACGACCCGTACTACGACATCGTGTTCCGGCAGGGCGTGAGCTACCTGGCCGATGATAGTGAAACGGAGTTTGGGGAGCCCGATGCTCAGCCGGTGCGTATCCTGGGTCCTTACGCTTTGCCCGAAGTAACGTTCGGTGCCCTAGGCCAGCGCATAGAGGCTTCGCAAAGCTGACGACAAGTCGTTGTAAAACGCCCGCGCCCGGTCCTCTACCGGGGAAGGAGGGAAGAAACGGCCAGAGGAGTCCGATGCGGGCCAAGTCCACCGCAGAAGTAGAGCTGCCTGAAAATGAAAAGGCCCGACTAGCAGTAGCCGGACCTTTTGCATTCACCTCACTCTATCAACTCTTTACTGCCAGGTTTCGGTGCGCGTCATGCTCGTGCCGCTGGGCGTGAAGCTGCGGTTGGTGCCGCCTTCGTAGAGCACGTTGCCGGCCGCGTCCTTGCGGATGTACTTGTACTGCACGGCCGTGCCGCTGGTCAGATTGATGGTGCCTTTCCAGACGGGGTAGGTGGCGCCGCTGAGCTTAATGGCGTTGGCCGTGTTCCAGGTGCCGAGCTGGGCGGTGTTGCCCAGCACGTACACATCCTGGCCCGAGACGGTGCCGCTGTAGGTCACGTTAAAGGAAACTGCCGTGGTGCCCGTGGTAGGCGGGGTCGTGGCGCCAGTGCCGGGCACCCACACCGAGTAGCTACGGGCATTGACGGGGAACACGCCCGTGCCGTTGGCATCGGTGGTGACGGTGGCGGTGCTGTTGCCGGTTTTGTCGGTCAGCGTGGCGCTTTTAAAGGGCGTGGTAATGGTTTTGGAGCGGCCGGTGCTGCCGTCGTTGAGCATTACCAGCAAGCCGGGGTGGGTCGAGTCGCCGGCGCGGGAGTAGGCGTACACGTCGGTGTCATTGACGGTGGTGTACTCGTTGGCCGCCCCGTAGGCGTTGGCCTTGCGGATGGCAATGAGCTTCTTGATCTGGGCGCCCAGGCCGTACTCGTAAAAGTCGCGGTAGAACACGCAGGGGTAGCCTTTGGCCCGGGTCAGGATGTAGGCGTATGCCAGCATCTTGAGGTTGGTAACCGGCGAGTACAGCGCGCCGCCCTGCTGGTCGGTGTCGTGGTTATCGACGAAGGATACCGACAGGGCCCCGTTGGCTTCGGTGAAGCCGGCAAACTGCAACCCGCGCATGTCCCAGCTGCCGTTGCCGTTGCTCATGTCCTGGAAAGTGTAGTGCAGAGGCACGTCAAACAAACTGGTGCGGCCCCCGGTGGCGGCGGCGTAGTTGTTGAGGTCCGTCAGGTTGCGGAACCAGGCCTCCGACACGGCAAAGCGGCCCGAAGTGCCCTTCACCGCGTCCAGCCACTGGTTCACGTAGGGCGTGTAAATGTGCTTGGTGGCGTCGAGACGGTAGCCGTCCAGGCTGAGCTTAGTCGTAATCCAGTTGCCCCAGTTGATGGTCTCGTTCTGGTTGGCGGTGTTGCCGTTGTACTGAATTTCCGAGCCCAGCAGGTTGTCGTAGGCGTCGTTGTTGGCGTAGGGCTGGAAGTCCCAGCTTTTCCACTGGTACCAGCCGTTGTTGGGGGCCTGCTGGGTGCCGGTAAAGTTAGCCGAGCTCCAGCGGTAGGTGCTGTAGGTGCTGCCCCGGCCGGCGTAGTTGAACCGGGTGTAGACCGTGTTGCCGTTCACCGTTTCCTGGGCGTCGGCCCAGGTCAGGTGGTTCATCACCATGTCCTCGTACACCTGAATGCCCTTGCCGTGCAGGCTCGTAATGGCCGACTGCAGCTGGCTAATCGTGCCGTAGCGGGTGGCTACGGTGCCTTTCTGGTTGAACTCGCCCAGGTCGTAGCGGTCATACACGCCGTAGCCGACGTCGGTGCTGCTGCCACCTTTGTAGGCCGGGGGCAGCCACAGGGCCGTGATGCCCGCGTCGCTCAGCTCCTGGGACTTGGCGCCCAGGTTTTGCCACCATGTGCCGGAAGCAGTGGAAGTGGGCACGTCCCAATAAAAGGCCTGCATCATCACCCCATTGACGGCAACGGCGCTGTTGGTAGTGGCCGCCGCTACGGGCAAGGAAGTGGAGCCGGGCTGGACGCCGTCCTTAGTACAGGAGGGCAAAAGCATGCCTGCGGCAAGCAGCCCCGTAAGGGCCGCTGCGGTAAGATTGTTCATACTGTGGGAGTTTTGGTTAGTGCAGAATTGTAGGGCAAGTATAAAGCAATATTCTAAAAATGATGCAACATGATTTCGGTATTGTTAATAAAAAGTCATTTTCAATACGGAATTTGCAATTTCAAGTTAGTTAGCTAGTTGAGTTGTTGTTTTTGAGGAAGTAATCGTAATAAATTACGCAAGAAATAATTGTTGCTAAATGGGTTTAGTATAACCCTGAAGGATGCGGAAAAAGTCTGAATTTTTCTTCTGTCAAGTACTTAGCAACCCGGCAAAAGGCCGCAACTTGGATTCGTTTCCCATCAAATCCGCCAATCAGAGTAGCTCGGCACCAGCAAACTGCGCCACGCTGCGCTGCATCCAAGGATAATCGGGTAGCTGCTGCAACTGGGCCAGCAGCTGCGGCGGCAAGCCGGTAGTGCCCAACCAGGTGCCGGCAATCTGCCCGGCCAGGGAGCAGTTGGTGTCCGTGTCGCCGCCGGCCTGCACCAGCTCCTGCAGCATCCCTACAAAGCCCAGCTGTTCCGCCCGACTAGCGGCCACCAAAGCCAGCGGCACCGAGTCGACGACGTAGCCGCTGCTGCCGAAGCGGGCCGCTAGTTCGGGCAAGCTCCAGCTGCCGGCCGCCCGCAGCTCCAGCAGCCGGTCACGCACGAGCGTATCGGGAAGCTGGTCGATAATAAACGGAAGCAGTTCCGGCAGGCTTGGGCCAGCGGTATCCAGCCCGGCCCGGATACTCAGAAACACGGCCAGGGCCCCGACGTAGGCTTCCGGGTGCTGGTGGGTAATGCGGCAGACGTCTTCCACGGTACTGCGCGCCACCGACCCGGGCACCAGGGCCAGTGGGGCAATGCGCATCGCCGCCCCGTTGCCGGCCCCGGATTCGCCCTTGCGCCCCGTTTGGCTCCAGTGCCCGCCCGCGGCCAGTTCCCGCAGTGCCCCCAGCGTACCGGCCCCCAGCCCAGTCAGCTTACGCGCCTGGAAGTAGGTCAGAAATCTTCGGGCAATTACCTCCGGCTTTACACTGCCCGCTTCCACAATGGCCTCGCAGGTGGCCAGGGTAAGCTGGGTGTCGTCGGTAATAGCCCAGAAGGGCTTGGCGGCGGGCCGACCGAAAGGGTAGTAGGTATTGACTGCTGGTTGGGCGGCTGCCTGCTCGTAGCTGCTGCCGTAGGCGTCGCCAATGGCCCCGCCAAGTATGCAGCCGGCAACCTGATCCGGATAGGTCATAAGTATAGATACACAAAAGCCGCTCATTCCAGCGTGGAATGAGCGGCTTTAGGCAAAGCGGAAACCGGAAACCGGAACCCTACAGCGTCGAGAAGTCGAACGAGGACTCCAGGAAACCGGTGTTGAAGTTACCGGCTTTGAAGTCGGCGTTGTCCATCAGGGCGAGGTGGAAGGGAATGGTCGTTTTCACGCCTTCTACCACGAACTCCGACAACGCGCGCTTCATCTTCACGATGCACTCCTCCCGGGTCTGGGCCACGGTAATGAGCTTGGCAATCATCGAATCGTAGTTCGACGGGATGGTGTAGCCCGCGTACACGTGGGTATCGACGCGCACACCGTGGCCGCCGGGAATGTGGAGCACGGTGATTTTGCCGGGGGAGGGGCGGAAGCCGTTCTTGGGGTCCTCGGCGTTGATGCGGCACTCCATGGCGTGCATCTTGGGGTAGTAGCTATTGCCCGAAATCGGGACGCCGGCTGCCACCTTAATCTGCTCTTTGATCAGGTCGTAGTTGATGATTTCCTCCGTCACGGGGTGCTCCACCTGAATCCGGGTGTTCATCTCCATGAAGTAGAAGTCACGGTTGGCATCCACCAGGAACTCGATGGTGCCCACGCCTTCGTAGTTGATGGCCGCGGCGCCGGCAATGGCGGCTTTGCCCATCTTTTCGCGCAGCTCGTCGGTCATGAAGGGCGAGGGAGCCTCTTCGACCAGCTTCTGGTGCCGGCGCTGAATCGAGCAGTCGCGCTCCGAGAGGTGGCATACGTGGCCGTACTGGTCGCCGCAGATCTGGATTTCGATGTGGCGGGGCTCTACCACGTATTTCTCCAGGTAAATGCCGTCGTTGCCGAAGGCCGCTTTGGCTTCGGTGCGGGCGTCGTTCCAGCCTTTTTCCAGCTCCTCGTCGTTGTGGGCCACGCGCATGCCGCGGCCGCCCCCGCCGGCCGTGGCCTTGAGGATCACCGGGTACTTGATTTTGTGGGCAATCTTGAGGGCATCCTGCAGCGAGTCGAGCAGGCCCACCGAGCCGGGAATGCAGGGCACGCCGGCTTTAATCATGGTGGCTTTGGCCGAGGCCTTGTCGCCCATCTGGTTGATCATCTCGGGCGAGGCCCCGATGAACTTGATGTTGTTTTCCTGGCAGATGCGCGAGAACTCCGCGTTTTCCGAGAGGAAGCCGTAGCCGGGGTGAATGGCGTCGGCGTTGGTGATTTCGGCCGCCGCAATCAGCGTCGGGATGTTCAGGTAGGACTGGGCGCTGCTGGGCGGCCCGATGCAGACGGCCTCGTCGGCGAAGCGTACGTGCAGGCTTTCCTTGTCGGCAGTAGAGTAAACGGCCACCGTTTTGATGCCCATTTCCTTGCAGGTACGAATAATGCGCAACGCAATTTCGCCCCGGTTAGCAATCAGTATTTTCTTAAACACAGGTCTGGGGTGGAATGGAAGAACTAAGAGCTTAGAACTGAGACTTTAGACGGGGTTTTCCGTGGTTCAGTCTCAGCTCTAAGCTCTTACTTCTCGGTTCTCAAATTACATCGGCTCGATCAGGAACAGGGGCTGGTCGTACTCGACCGGCGTGGCATTCTCTACCAGCGCCTTCACGATGCGGCCCGACGCTTCGGCTTCAATCTCGTTAAAGAGCTTCATGGCTTCGATGATGCAAATAACCTGGCCTTTCTCCACTACGTCGCCCACGTTCACGAAAGCCGGAGCCTCGGGGCCGCTGCTGCGGTAGAACGTGCCAATCATCGGGGCTTTCAGCGGCTGATGGTTGCTGCTGGCGGCAGCCGGGGCAGCGGGAGCAGCGGCGGCCGGCGCAGCGGCAACTGGCGCGGCGGCCGGAGCCGGCGCTGCCTGCGGGGCCGGCGCCGGGGCGGCGGCTACGTGGCTGCTGACCACTTTCGTATTGGGCTCGCGCTGCACCGAGATTTTAAATTCCTCGGTTTCGATGTTGACTTTGTTCAACCCTGATTTGGCGATAAAATCAATCAGGTCCTGGAGTTCTTTGGCTTTCATGGCGGCTTCGGTGGGGTGTTTCGGCTGCTTATTTGACTCTTTCGACATAGGAGTAGTCGCGGGTGTCGACGCGGATTTTGGTGTCTTGCTCAATGAACAGCGGCACCTGAATGCGGGCCCCGGTTTCGACCGTGGCGGGCTTCAGCGTGTTGGTAGCGGTGTCGCCGCGCAGGCCGGGCTCGGTGTAGGTCACCATCAGCTCCACGGTGGTGGGCAGTTCGGCCGTCAGGGGCTGCTCGGTTTCGGCATGAAACAGGATGGTGGCTTCCTGACCTTCCTTCATCAGGTCGGCGAAGGGCACCATGGCCTCGGGCAAGGACACCTGCTCGAAGGTCGAGTTGTCCATGAACGTGTAGCCGTAGTCGTCCTTGTAGAGGAACTGGTGGGGCCGCTGCTCCACGCGGGCCGTGGTTACTTTCACGCCGGCGTTGAAGGTGTTGTCCAGCACTTTGCCGGTTTTGATGTTGCGGAGCTTGGTGCGCACAAAGGCGGGACCTTTGCCCGGTTTCACGTGCTGGAATTCGGTAATGACGTAGAGGTCATTGTTGTACTCGAGTACCAGACCGTTGCGAAAATCTGCGGTAGTGGCCATGCTTGGGAATTTGGAGAGGAATATGCTGACAGGAAGAGGCTAGACGACGGAAACGGGCTAAACGCTCTACCTACTTAAGTTTCAGGATTTCAGGTACTGGGCGGAAACGCAACGTGCCGTCCCGGAGAGTGGCGGGGCGGCACGTTGGGAGTGCAAGTATAGGAGTTTTCCGCGTCCAGCCCGCCTATCTACGCGTGTTGCGGGTCAGGTTTGGGGTCGTAGGCCCATTTAAGGTAGATGGAGCCCCAGGTAAATCCGCCCCCGAAAGCGGCCAGCACCAGGTTGTCGCCCTTGTGCAGCAGCTGCTCATAGTCCGACAAACACAGCGGAATCGTGGCGTTGGTCGTGTTACCGTAGCGCTGAATGTTGAGCATCACCTTTTCCGGGCCCACGCCCATGCGGTTGGCCGTGGCGTCGATGATGCGCTTGTTGGCCTGGTGGGGCACCAGCCACGCTACATCCTCCTTGGTGAGGTTGTTGCGCTCCATAACCTGGGCGGCCACGTCGGCCATGTTAGTTACGGCAAACTTGAAGACCGTAGCGCCTTCCTGGTATATGAAATGTTCCCGGTTGGTAACCGTTTCGATGGACGGCGGGCGGCGCGAGCCCCCGGCTTTCTGGTAGAGGTAGTTTTCCCCCTTGCCGTCGGTGCGCAACACCTGGTCCAGAATGCCATAGCCGTCGGTGCTGGGTTCGAGCAATACAGCACCGGCTCCGTCGCCGAAGATAATGCAGTTGGAACGGTCGGTGTAGTCCACGATGCTCGACATCTTGTCGGCACCCACGACGATAACCTTCTTGTACATGCCGCTCTGAATGAACTGCGCGCCGGTGGCCAATGAGAAGAGGAAGCCCGAGCAGGCGGCCTGCACGTCGTAGCTGAAAGCGTTAATGGCGCCTACGCCGTGCGAAATAATGTTGCCCGTGGCCGGAAACACCATGTCGCCGGTGGTAGTGGCACAGATGAGGAGGTCAATGTCCTCGGCCCGGGTCCCGGTCTTGTCCAGCAGTTGCTGCACGGCCTTGATGCCCATGACCGAAGTGCCCTGGTTCTCGCCCTTCAGAATTCGTCGTTCCTTGATGCCAGTGCGCGTCGTAATCCACTCGTCGGTGGTGTCCACCATCTTTTCGAGCTCTTGATTGGTCAACACGTAGTCGGGCACGTAGGCACCCACTCCGGTTATGGCAGCAGTGATTTTCATTCGGGGAAACGGGAAAAATAGGCAAAAAAAGTCCGGCCTCAGCCGGACTTAGTCGCTAGGACTTGAAAGTGTCTTTTATCTGGTCGGCGATGCCGGATTTAGCCATTTGGTAGCCCTGCAAGAGCATGTTGCAAATAGCTTCCGGCGTGCTCACGCCGTGCCCGATAATGGCGTTGTCGTTGATGCCCAGGATAGGGCTGCCGCCAATGGCTTCGTAGTTGAACTTGTCGAAGAAGGGGTCGTGCATCTGCTTTTCAGCCAGGATGTCGTACACCGATTCGGCCATTTTCAGCACCACGTTGCCCGTGTAGCCGTCGCAGACAATTACGTCGGCCTTGTCGTTGAACAGGTCGCGCCCTTCGATGTTGCCGATGAAGTGGATATGGGGGTTCACCTTCAGCAGCTGGTGCGCGGCCTGGGTATTGGCCGTGCCTTTGCCTTCTTCCTCGCCCAGGTTCATCAGGCCCACTTTGGGGTGCTCAATGCCCAGCACGTACTGGGCATAGAGCGAGCCTAACTCGCCGAATTGCTCCAGCATCTCGGGTTTGCACTCGGCATTGGCGCCCACGTCGAGCAGGATGCCGAATCCACCTTTGAGCTTGGGAACAAAGTTGGCAATGGCCGGGCGCATCACGCCCGACACGGGCTTCACGCTGAACATCGCGCCAACGAGCATGGCGCCGGTGTTGCCGGCCGAGCAGAAGGCTTCTACTTCGCCGTTGTGCAACATGCGGTAGCCGACGGCTATACTGGAGTCCTGCTTTTGCTGGTAGGCTTTGGCAGGGTGCTCACCCATCTCGATGATCTGCGAGGCAGCCACGAGAATCAGGCCGTCGGCCGCGGCCCCGTGCTGCTGGAGCAAGGGGCGCACGGCATCTTCCTGGCCAATGAGCACAATCTGAGCCGCGCCGGCAAGCTTTTGGGCTGCCAGCACGGCGCCGTCCACGGCAGCCTGGGGGGCGAAATCGCCTCCCATTGCGTCCAGGGCTATCTTCATGTACGAGGTGTCAAGGGGTAGGGAGTCGGGAAGGCGGGCCGGCCGAAGCCGGCAGCACGGGGCTTATTCTTCGTCGGAAGCAGGAGCCGCGGCAGCTACGGGAGCGTAGTCTTTGATAGCTACTTTGCCGTGCAGGTACAGGTCGCCATCTACTACGTACGCCTTGTGACGCAAGTGCAGCTCACCCGTGTTCTGGCAGATAGTTACTGCTTTGGGGGTCAGCTTGTCGTGGGTGCGACGCTTGTCGCGGCGGGTCGAGGATTGACGGCGCTTAGGATGTGCCATGGGTAAGGGGAAATATTAAAAGTTGAATTTATTGAATCAGAAATGCCGGAACCGGGGCCTTAGTTGAGGTTGCGCAGGGCATCCCAACGGGGGTCGGTGCCTTCGTCGTCATCTTCCGGGTCGCCGGGCTGGCGGGTAGTAAAGATGAGCTTGGTTTCGGCATCGGGGTTTTCGTCGGGCTCATTCTGAAAGCGCGGGTGCAGCTTCTTCATGGGAATGGCCAGGCCGATGTAGTCGAACAAGTGCTGGGCAATGGGCAGGGTCTGGGTTTCGGGCGTGATTTGCAGCACGTCGTCGTCGAGCTCCAGGTTCTGGTCGCCGAAACGCACCCGCAGGGAGTGGCGCACGTCGATGGGCTGGTCGAACTCGTCCAGGCTCCGGTCGCAGATCAGGCGCACAGTGCCGAAGATGTGGAAATCCAGGGTGATGAGCAGATCCGTCTTGGTCAGGTCCACGTCGGCGTGAAGCTGGCCTTCCTGGATCAGGTTCTGCTCGAACTGCTCAAAGAAAGCCGGGCCGAGCTCAAACGCGAAATGGTGCGTTTTGCTGGCCAGCTTGGCAATGTTCAAGTCGTATTGCGAGTCCTTTTTCACAGGGAATTTATTGCAAGGGGGCAAAAGTAGAAAGATTTACCCGCTTTAAGAAAATAGAAAGCCGAGTGGAGGGGCGGTCAGGCGTTCTTGAGGATGAAGTCGGAGGGAATATTGAGCCGCTCGTACAGGCGCTTGGCGAGGTCCAGCGTGACGCGGCGCTTACCGCTCAGGATCTGGGACAGGCGCCCGGCCGGCACTTCCAGCAGCTCGGCCAGCTCCTTCTGCTTGAGGCGCATCTGCTGCCGCTTCAGCTCGATCATCTCGGCCAAAGAGGTCGGCAGCGTCGGGATGGGCAGCAAGCCTAGTTGGCCTTCGTACGCATCCAGGGCCACAATCAGCTCCCGAAACTCGGCTTCCAGCGCCGGATTGCCTTCTACTCCAGCCGCTGCCAGCGCATCGAGGCGGCGTAGGGCCGTGCGATAGTCAGCAGGAGTGTGGAGCAGCATGCAACAGGAGTTAAAACGGGTTGGCGCGGGCAACACTTACCCGCTTAGGAGCTGCAAAGCTACAACACAGTTTTGATTTGGCAAACAAAATTTCGCTTTTGAAAAGAATCTATTCCAAAGCGAAACAATGCCTACTCCGTGCGTCCCCCCCGCGGCGCCGGGCCGGGTACTAACGGCTTGAGCCCCGCATACTTCTGGCGCTGCCGAATCAGGTCGCAGGCCATGTAAACGGCTTCGCGGAAGGAGGTTTCGTCGGCCTTAAACTGCCCGGCCAGCCCGTAAGCCGTGCCGTGGTCGGGGGAGGTGCGGATAACCGAGAGGCCGGCCGTGAAGTTGACGCCCCGCTCGAAGGCAATGGTTTTGAACGGAATCAGGCCCTGGTCGTGGTACAAGGCCAGGGTGGCATCGAAGGAGCGGTACTGGCTGGTGCCGAAGTAGCCATCGGCCGGGAAGGGGCCGTACACGAGGTGGCCTTCGCTGAGCAGCTGCTCGATGACGGGCGTCACGGTATCCGCTTCCTCGGAGCCCAACAGGCCTTTTTCGCCGGCGTGGGGGTTGAGGCCCAGCACGGCCACCCGGGGCTTGTCGATGCCAAAATCCCCTTTCAGCGACTTGAGCAGAATCCGCAGCTTGGTAGTGAGCAGCTCCTTGGTCAGGCGGCCGGGCACGTCTTTGAGGGCCATGTGGCCGGTGGCGGTGGCTACGCGCAGGTCCTCACTGGCCAGCAGCATCAGGCTTTCGGGCGCGTCGAAGAAGCTGGTCAGAAACTCGGTGTGGCCGGGGTAGCGGAACTCATCGGACTGGGTGTTTTCCTTGCTGATGGGCGCCGTGACGAGGCCGTCGAGCAGGCCGGCCTTCAGGTCGCGGGCGGCGGCCAGCAACGATTCGCGGGCGGCGCGGCCCGAGGCGGCGGTAGGCTGGCCGGGTGTGAGGGTGTAGTCTTCGTCCCAGCAGGTCACGGCGTTGGGCTTGCCGGGGTCAATGTCGGCCGCGGAGCGTACCTGGCGGAAGGTGAGGGGCGCGCTTTGCTGCTTATCGGCGGGAAAATCGTCGAAGAGCACCGTGGCCGTACCGTAGACCACCGGCGTGCAGTACTTGAGCAGGCGGCTGTCGAGCAGGGTTTTATAAATGATTTCCGGCCCGATACCGGCTAGGTCGCCAACTGAAATACCGAGGCGGGGAAGAGTACTCATGGGATTTGGTGCTTGGGGGAGAAGCTTGGTACTGGATTAATTAGGAACGTCATGCTGAGCTTGTCGAAGCATCTCTACTGCAATGGTAATGGATTACTTTGGCGGGAGAGATGCTTCGACTGCGCGTTGCTCCGCTCAGCATGACGGATGCCATTACAACGTCAGCCCGCGAGATGTCTCGCGTTGCTCGACATGACGAGCAGCTGACTACGCGCGGTTTTTGAGGAAATCATACAGCAGGCGCACGGTGGTGCCGGTGCCGCCTTTGCCGCGGTAGGAGTCGGGGGCCAGCAGGTAGGCCGGGCCGGCAATGTCGAGGTGAACCCAGGGGTAGCCGCCGGTGAAACGCTCCAGAAACTTACCGGCCGAAATGGCGCCGGCTTCGGCCTTGCCCAGGTTGTTGATGTCGGCAATGTCGGACTTGATGTGCTCGGCGTATTCCTCCCACATCGGGAATTCCACGACCCGCTCGTGCACCCGGTTGCCGGACTTCTTGAGCTCGGCCATCTGGTCTTCCGAAGCCGTGCCCATGGCCACGATGCCTTCCTTGCCGATGGCGCGGGCCGCTGAGCCGGTAAGCGTGGCAATATCGACTACAAACTCGGGGTCATATTTCTGGGCAAACGCCAGGGCATCGGCCAGGATGAGGCGGCCTTCGGCGTCGGTATTGAGCACTTCCACGGTCAGGCCGCTGTACATCGTCAGCACGTCGCCGGGGGCAAAGGCCAGGCCGCCGGGGCGGTTGTCGGTGGCGGGTACCAGGCCGATGACGTGGAGCGGAACCTGGTTTTTGGCCAAGGCGTACAGCACGCCGGTTACGGCCGCCCCGCCCGACATGTCGCACTTCATCATGTCCATCGAGGCCGGGGTAGGCTTCAAACTCAGGCCGCCGGTATCGAATACCACGCCCTTGCCGACCAGCACGTAAGGCTTGGCGTTGGTGGCGCCCTCGGGCTTGTACTCCATTATAGTAAACGTAGGCGGCTCGGGGCTGCCCTGGTTCACGGCCAGCAGGCCGCCCATGCGCAACGCCTCGATGCGGACCAAATCCAGGATTTCGGTGTGAAAACCGGCTTCCTCGCCGGCGGTGGCCATGCGCTCGGCAAACTGCTCGGCGTTGAGCTTGTTGAGCGGCATATTAATCAGGTCCCGGGCCAGGAACACGCCCTGTAGTACGCCATCCAGCTCCTGCAATTCCTTGTCGGTAGCGCCACCCACCACGTGGATGCGGGTCAGCGCGGCGGCTTCCTTGGATTTCTCGTCGGTTTTGTAGCCCTCAAACTGGTAGGCCGTCAGGGCCAGGCCTTCCACCAGCGCCAGGGCCAGGGTCGAATCGGCGTGGCCCGACAAGTCCTGCACGTAGAGCTCGGCTACCTTGGCGGCCTTGAGCTGGGCGTGGAGCTGGTGGCCGCTTTTGCGCACGGCTTCGGCCGTGAGGTGCACCGTGGGCTTTTCGGCGGCTACCACGAAGTAGTGCTGGTGGGAAAAGTGGTTGACCGTAATCAGCTTGTTGTCGGCGGCGAGCTGCGTGGCAACGTACTGGCGGGCAGCCTCGTGCAGGTCCTGGATAGGCGCGGGAAGTTCCTTGGTGCCGGCGGGCAGCAGGAAGACGGCGGTGGCGTGCTCGGGCAGGGCAGCGGCGGTGGCTAGTTGAATCGACATAGACGGGCGTATCTTTGGGGCGAGTTAGGGCGCGCAAGGTAGGCAGCCTTTGGTAGAACTGAAGTATAAGAACCCCGAACCGGGCGGTTCGACTCCTTTATCTTCCCAACGGCAGCGGCGGCTCTTTCTTTTTCCTTTTACGCTGCATCGGCGCACATTTCTGCAACATGGACCACGTTAGCCCCAAAAAACATTTAGGCCAGCACTTTCTGGCCGACCCTAACATTGCGCGGCGCATCGTGGAGTCGTTGCGCCTGCCCGACGGCGTGACGGAAGTGCTGGAAATCGGGCCGGGCATGGGCGTGCTGACCGGCGACCTGCTCAAGCACCCGGAATACCGCACCACGGTGGTCGAAATTGACCGGGAATCGGTGGAGTACCTGGGCCGCAACTTTCCGGCCCTGGAAGGCCGCATTCTGTCGGCCGACTTTCTGAAGCAGGACCTCAGTAAGCTCTTTCCCGAGCAGCCGCTGGCTATTATCGGCAACTTTCCCTACAACATCAGCAGCCAGATTTTCTTCCAGGTGCTGGCCCACCGCCAGCAGGTGCGCGAGGTAGTGGGCATGATTCAGAAGGAAGTGGCCGACCGGCTGGCCGAGCCCCCGGGCTCCAAAACCTACGGCATTCTGAGCGTGCTGCTGCAGGCTTTCTACACCGTGGAAATGCTCTTTACCGTGCCGCCCCACGTCTTTATTCCCCCGCCTAAGGTGCAGTCGGCGGTGGTGCGGCTTACCCGCAACGCCACCGAGCATCTGGGCTGCGACGAGAAACTGTTTTTCCAGGTGGTGAAGCAGGCCTTCCAGACCCGGCGCAAAACCCTGCGCAACGCCCTGAAGCCCTTCGGCATGGGGGCCGAGGCGACAACCAACCCCGTATTTGAGAAGCGCGCCGAGCAACTCAGCGTGGCCGATTTCGTGGAGCTGACCAAACACGTGGAGCAGCACCGCGTTATTGCTCCGCCGTCGGTGAACAATGCTAAGTCCCGGCGCGAAAAGAACGTAGTCGACGAAACTGAAGAAGAATAAGCTTCGCTAACCCCGCTGTAAGGATGAGTGAACCTGCCCTGCCTCCCGAACCTAGTCAAGCCCGCCGCCCCGCCGCTGCCGCCTCGCTCTGCCTCTGCGTCGATGAAATGCACCCGTCCTTGCCCGAGCTGCTCGAGCCCCTGGGCGTGACGCTGCACTTCCGGCCCGATCTGAAAGCGGCCGAAATTCCGGCCGCCCTGGCCGCCCAGCCCTATGATGGCCTGATTGTGCGCAGCAAGCTGCGCATCACCGCCGAGCTGCTAACCCACGGCCCGCACCTGCGCTACGTGGCCCGGGCCGGGGCCGGGGTCGACAATATTGACGAAGCGGCCCTGGCGGCGGCCAAGGTGACGCTGCTCAACGCGCCGGAAGGCAACCGCGACGCGGTGGGGGAGTACACGTTGGGCTTGCTGCTGGCCTTGTTTCGCAATATTGTGCGGGCCGACCGGGAAGTGCGCCAGGGCCTCTGGCAGCGCGAAGCCAACCGGGGCGAGGAAATTGCCGGCAAAGTCGTCGGTATCCTGGGCTACGGCCACATGGGCGCCGCTTTTGCCAAGCGCCTGAGCAACTTCGGCTGCACCGTGCTGGCCCACGACCGAAACCCCGACCACCCCGGCGACCATAACGCCATATCGGTGAGCCTGCGGGAGCTGCAGGAGCGGGCCGACGTGCTGAGCATCCACATTCCCTACGAGGCGGCCAACAAGCACTTCGTGAACGATGAGCTGCTGGGCGGCTTCCGCAACCCGATCTGGCTCTTGAATACGGCCCGGGGTGAGGTGCTCGACCACGCCGCCCTGGTGCGCGGCCTGCAGAGCGGACAGGTGCGGGGCGCCGCCCTCGACGTGCTCGAAAACGAAAAGCTGGCCACGCTCACGGAAACCCAGCGGACCAACCTGGACTTCCTGCAGACCTCGCCCAACGTCATTTTTTCGCCCCACATCGGGGGCTGGAGCTTTCAGTCGTACCGCCGTATAAATGAGGTGCTGGCCCGTAAAATCGGAGAATTTCTGCGCGGGGCGGGAGCGGCCCACTAGCAGAAATTCCCGCGGGTTCGTATATTTGTCTTAAACCTGTTCCGGAGAACGGTCGGCCCCGCTGACCGTTCTCCTTGTTTTTTAGCAAACCCATCCCCCGACATGGCTACCGTAAATTACTATACCCCCGAAGGCCTGCAAAAGCTCAAAGACGAGTTGCAGGACCTCAAAATCCGCGGCCGGGCCAAAGCAGCTGAGGACCTGCGCGAAGCCCGCGACAAAGGCGACCTGAGCGAAAATGCCGAGTACGATGCCGCCAAAGAAGCACAGGGCCTGCTGGAACTGAAAATCTCCAAGCTGGAAGAAATTGTCGGCAACGCCCGCGTTATCGACGATACCAACATGGACGTGACCAAGGTGCTGATTCTGAGCAAAGTGAAGCTCAAGAATCTGAAGAACAACATGATTCTCGACTATCTGCTGGTGGCCGAGGAAGAAGCCAACCTGGCCGCGGGCAAGATTTCGGTGAAGTCGCCCATCGGCAAAGGCCTGCTCGGCAAGTCGGCCGGCGACACGGCCGAAATCACCGTGCCCGCCGGCAAGCTGCAATTCCAAATCCTGGAAGTAAGCCGCTAGGTGGCGAATGAGTGAAGTGGTGAATGAGTGAGTTTTCATTCCTACACAAAAGGGCGAAGCCGGCGGCTTCGCCCTTTTGCGTTTTGCCCCGTACTTTGGCCAGCAGTTAATGGGCAGGTGAATGAGCGAAGTACTGGAACAATACTTCGCTTGCCCACTCCTGCGTTAACTCACTCATTCACTTACTCACTCATTCACAGATGCCTTCCATCTTTTCCCGCATTGTTTCGGGCGAATTGCCCGCCTATAAAGTTGCCGAAGACGAGCACCACCTGGCTTTTCTCGACATCACGCCCCTGGTGGAAGGCCACACGCTGGTGATTCCCAAGCGCGAGGTCGACTACATTTTCGACATGGCTCCCGACGAGCTGGCGGCCCTGCACCAGTTTGCCCAGCGCGTGGCCAAGGGCGTGAAGGAGGCCGTGCCCTGCAAGCGAATTGGGGTAGCTGTTATTGGCCTGGAAGTGCCCCACGCCCACATTCACCTGATTCCGATGACCAAGGTGGCGGACATGAACTTTGCCAACCCCAAAATCAAGGTGGAAGAGCGGCGCATGAATGAGCTGGCCGCTGCCATCAGTGCCCAGGTGCCCAAAGCTGGCGGCACCTCCGCCCAGAATAACGAGGTGAAACCCCTGGCCAGCAAGGCCGAGCGGGAAACCATCGAAGCCAATGAAACCACCGAAAACAAAGAAGCTTCCGCCGCTCCGGCCGCTACTGACGCCACCAGTCAGCAGCTCCAAAGCCTGACCAAGGGCCTGCACTTCGTCAGTGATTCGGACGCACCGCTGGAAGTAGTCAGCTTCGCCGCGCCAGCCGGGGCGCTGACCGACGCCGAGCTGCTGCAGCTCACGGGCCAGCCGGCTGGTACCAAGGTTGAAACGGTGGACGTAATGCAGTTCCTGCGCAACCACACCGCCGACGACGGGGTGCTGGGCGACCCGGCCCTTGCGAACCGCTACAAGGCCCTGCAGATGTTTCTGAAGCAGGAGTTGGACGAAACCAAAGTATACCGTGTGGGCACCGGCCCCCAGGTGCAAGCCTACGCCCTGGGCCGGACCACCGATGGCAAACTGGCCGGCTTCAAAACCGTGCTGACCGAAACCTAAGCGGTAAGCAACCAGTTTTCGGCATCCCAAACCGCTCTGTCGTATGAATGAGACGTTGACCATTGCCCTGGTAACGCTGGGCGTGGTGGGCGGCAGTATCCTGCTGCTCCAGCATATTCCGCTCGGCCCCAATTTCCAGGACGGCGAATTTCGCCGTCACCTCACCGCATCCGAAAAGGCCATTCTGGCCCGGGGAGATACGGTTGGCAAGGTGCATAAGGCCTACCAGGACGTGTGGCATTCATCTTACGATCAGGGCCCGTTGCGCGTGGAATCACGTGGGGGTAAGACGTACAAATTCACGCCCTACGGGCACTGGCAGCGGCTTTCGAAACAAGGCCAGCTCCAGGCCGACTTTTACTACCCGAACCCTGGAAGCCGGGACACCTACTGGCGGGAATACCTGCCCGATGGCTCCCTGGATTTCATTCTGTATTCGCTGCCGGCCGTGCTAAACGGAGACTCGGTGACCGAAACCCGGATGGTGTACTTCACGCGCACCAGTCCGCAGGATACGGCCGTGGTGACGCACAGCTTCTCGAAAGGGAATAAGCTAATAAAGGGCGCGGATTATCTATCCTACGACACCCGGGGCCGGCGCCCGGCACCGCAAGACTCGAAGTTCTCCCGCTAATCGACATCGGCTCAAAAAACCGGTTAGTTGGTGAAACGCATCGGCCCACTGCCCAATCCGGCAGTGGGCCGATGCTTTTTCGGGTGCCCCAAAACAGGAAGTAGGCCACTCCAAAATGATAAGGTGCGGAAACGGGTGCAGCTCGCGAAAAAGGGCGGAGTTAGATATAAATGGCGTTTCAACGCGGGCAAGGCAGGTCGGCAGCCAGGGGTGGGAAGCTGGCACGGCGCGTGTTGCCAAGTCGGCAACGCGGTATTTTCTGCGCCTTTAATTCTTCTGCCATGTCACTCTATTCCGTTCTTATCATCCTCGTCGTTTTTCTGCTGCTGGGCTTGCGCATCGCCCAGGAATACGAGCGGGCCATTGTCTTTCGGCTCGGCCGGTTTGTGGGCACCCGCGGCCCCGGGCTCTACTGGATTATCCCCTTTATCGAGCGGCAGCAAACCATTGATATCCGGACCAAAACCGTGGACCTGGAGCAGCAGGAAACCATTACCAAGGACTCGGTGACCATCAAGGTGAATGCCGTGCTCTGGTTTCGGGTCGTGGATCCGGCCGGCGCTATTATCAAGGTGGCCAACTTCAACCAGGCCGTCTACCAGCTCTCCGTCACGGCCCTGCGCAACATTATCGGGCAGCACCAGCTCGACGACGTGCTCAAAGAGCGTCAGCAAATCAACGCCACCCTGCAGGGCCTGGTCGATGCCGCCACCGAACCCTGGGGCGTCAAGATTGAGATGGTGGAAATCAAGGACGTGGAGATTCCCGAGTCCATGCAGCGGGCCATGGCCCGGGAGGCCGAAGCCATCCGCGAGAAGCGGGCCCGCATCATCAAGGCCGAAGCCGAGCTGGAAGCCAGCATCAAGCTCACCCAGGGTGCTAAACAAATGGAGGAAAGCCCTATTGCCCTGGAATTGCGCCGTTTGCAGATGCTTTCCGAAATCGGCATCGACAACAATACTACCACCATTGTGATGGTGCCCTCGGAGTTTACCCAGGCTGCCAAAAGCCTGACCCAACTGGCCGGGAAGATGTAATTACCTTCGTCTTAACTACCATTCGACGGCTGCCCGGCTGAGTTTCTCTCGGCCGGGCAGCCGTTTTGGCTACGTTCTATATTCTCGGAATTATTATAATATTTAAATCACTCAGCGGGACCATTTGTTGACCGGACCAGCGTGCAAAACGAGTGCCCTGCTAAAACGAATTGGCAAGCGTGAGACGCTCAAAAGGCGCTTTATAATCAATTGGGGCTATATATCGACAGGTACTTGGTTGCCGAACAAGTCCGCAATTGTTCCAGTGGATCTGGTCCTTGCTCGCCCTTTATTGGTAGCTTTGTGTCCAATTTGAAAAAAATCTACCCATTGCATGCTTTTTAACTCGTTCGAGTTTCTCGTATTCTTTCCGCTCGTAACAATTCTGTTCTTTCTGTTGCCGCACCGCTTCCGGTGGCTCCATCTGCTGCTGGCGAGCTGTGCCTTCTACATGGCCTTTATTCCGGCCTATATTCTAATTCTGTTCCTGACGATTGTCATCGACTACATCGCCGGGATTATGATTGAAAATGCCCAAGGGGCCCAGCGTAAGTTCTATTTGGCCATGAGCCTGGTGGCCAACATCGGGGTGCTGGCCGTCTTTAAGTACTATAACTTCTTTATTGACAACGTTAATGCGCTGCTGCACCTGAGCAACCCCACTGCCTCGCTGCCGCTGCTCGCTATTATTCTGCCCATCGGCCTGTCATTTCACACGTTTCAGGCCATGAGCTACACCATTGAGGTATACCGGGGCCATCAGGCCGCCGAGCGACATTTCGGGATATACTCGCTCTACGTCATGTTTTACCCCCAACTGGTGGCGGGCCCTATTGAGCGGCCCCAGAACGTGCTGCACCAGTTTCACGAAAAGCAATACTTCGACTATCGGCGGGTGGTGAGCGGCCTGCGTCTGATGGCCTGGGGCTTGTTCAAGAAGGTCGTCATTGCCGACCGGCTGGCCTACATGGTGAATGCCGTGTACAACAATCCCCACGACTTCCACGGCCTGCCCGTGCTGGTTTCCACGCTGTTCTTCTCCATCCAGATTTACTGCGACTTTTCCGGCTATTCCGACATGGCCCTGGGGGCGGCCCGCGTGATGGGCTTCGAGCTGATGAAAAACTTCGACCGGCCTTACTTTTCGGAAAGTGTAGGGGAGTTTTGGCGCCGTTGGCATATTTCTCTGTCCACGTGGTTTAAGGACTACCTCTACATCAGCCTGGGCGGCAACCGCGTTCCGTTGCTGCGGGCCTGCCTGAACACGTTTATCGTCTTTATGGTGAGCGGCTTGTGGCACGGGGCCAACTGGACCTTTATTGTCTGGGGCGCTTTGCACGGTTTGTTCCTGGTGGTAGGCCGGCTGACCAAGGCCCGCCGCATTGCCTTTATTGAGCGCACCAATCTGCACTTTCTCAATAACCCCTTGCTCAACACGGGCCTCACGTACGTGCTGGTCGCCTTTGCCTGGATTTTCTTCCGGGCCAATACCCTGCAGGATGCCGGTTACGTCATCAACAACCTGTTCACGACCAGCTCGGCCTACTGGAAGGATACCGTATTCACGGGCCTGTCCACCGTCAAGATATTCTACACCCGCACCGAGTGGCTGGCGCTGTTGGGGGCCCTGATTCTGCTCTTTGCCGTGGAAAAAGCCCAATTCCGGCTTTCTATCAACAACTGGCTGGTGCGGCAGAGCACGCCCGTGCGCTGGGCCATTTACCAGGGCATCGTGCTCTATATCGTCTTGCTGGGGGCCTTTGAGCACGTACAATTCATTTACTTTCAATTCTAGCCATGGCCTCTGTCTCTACTGCCAAGCCCGCCTCCGACACCAAGGCGGTTAGTCGGTTGCTGCTCAAGTCGCTGCTGCTGGTCATTCCCTACCTGCCGATTGTGGTGAGCTACTTTGTGCTTGACCCATTTCGGGTGTTGTACGACTACAAAAAGTTTGATGAGCCGCTGACCGTGGTGCCCAACCGCGACTACATCAGCACCCAGATGTACCTGAACACCTACCAGCAGCGGCCCTACAGCAGCTTTATTCTGGGCAACTCCCGCACGATGAGCTTCCTGACCCGCGACTGGGTGAAGTACACCGGCGACTCCCTGGCCTTTCACTACGATGCCTCCGGCGAGTCGCTGTACGGGGTGGGGCAGAAGCTGCAGTTTGTTGAGCAGCACAACTCCAGCCTAAAAAACGTGCTCATTATTTGCGACCAGGAACTGCTGAAAATGGTGGGCGACGTGGACAACCATATTTACCGCAAAGATCCGCGCACGACGGGCGACTTTTCGTTTGCCTTCCAGCTAGCTTTCCTGAAGGCGTACTTTTCCGATACCTTCTTTTTTCAGTACCTCAAGCAGCGCGTCACCGGCAAGTTTACGCCCGAGATGTTCGGGATTCTGGAAGACCGCCGCATCTACTACGACCCGGTGACCAACGACATGGTGCTGCCCGATATCAACGCCGAAATCAAGCGTGACTCGGTGGGTTTTTACGCCCGCAACCGCTCGTTGCGGCTGGCCCGCAAGGCTGGGGTTTCGGATGCCGTAATCGGGCCCGAGCAGCTGCGGCAACTGGTGGCAATGCGCAACATTTTCAAGCGCCACAATACCAACTACCACATCGTCATCAGCCCGCTTTTCAAGCAGCAGCAGCTCAATCCGGCGGATCTGGCCTTGTTGCAGCGCACGTTCGGGGCCAGCCACATTCACGATTACAGCGGCGTGAACGAGTTTACCAAAGAAGTCGGCAACTACTACGAGCAGGACCACTACCGGCCGCTGGTGGGCCGCAAAATTCTGGAGCAGATCTACGCTCCTCGGCCGCAGTAAAGGCGGTTCTGCCTAGCCCGGCCAGGCTCCTGCGAATGGGCAAATTTCGGCTAGTCCGGAGTTTGCCCATTCGTTGTTTTGCGCACGGCATACACCAGCTCGTCCAGAAACTCGCCGTTCTTGAACAAGGTCTTCTCAAACTGGCCTTCCAGCACGAAGCCGGCCTTTTCCAGGGCGCGCCGGGAGCCAATATTGGTACCGTAGGGCCGGGCGAAGATGCGGGTAATGTCGAAGGTGCGGAAGCCGTAGTCCACGACCTGCTGAATGGCCTGCGTGATGATGCCCCGGCCCCAGAACGGCTGGGCCAGCCAGTAGCCCAGCTCGGCGTTTTTGCACTGCACGTCGGCTTGGGGGTGAATGCCGATGCCGCCCGCCGCCTGCCCATCCACCTCGATGGCAAAGATGCGCTGGGGCGTATGACCGGTGGCAAAGTCGATAAAGTCCCGGCCTTTTTCCTCGGTGAAGGGGTGGGGAAACTGGTCGGTCATGAACCGGGCAATTTCCGGGTTGTTGGCGTAGCTGATCAGGCTGGCAAGGTCGTCGGGGCGCCAGGGGCGGAGGGTGAAGGACATGTCGAAGTATTGGTTTTTGCTCGGTAATCTAAGTATATATTTAAGGGTATATAAGGCCTAGCTCATTTACGTCGATGTTTACCGGTTGCCAAAGCAGCGTATCAACCTTTTCGGGGTCAGTTTCCTTCATCCAGCTTATTCCTGGCAGCAGCTTCAGCTTCTCAACGGTACGTTTCTGGTAGCCAAAAGCGCCAACGTCTTTCATTTGGAATTCGATGACCGTATTGGCGGACTCCCGATTTACGTAATTAATGGACTGCGTATGCCAACCGCCGCGGTAGATGAACAGGAACTCCACCAAGCTGAGGAGAACCGCCAGCACGAGTACGGTTCCGGTGTAAGCGGCTCGGTGCTGAGCAAATAAGGCCCGGCACAAATAGGTAACTGCGGACAGTAAAGCAACGACAAGCACCAGGTAACTCAGCTGCAGGCTATTGATGTTCAGGGGAGTGGTAACATCTGCTACAAACAGGAGGGACGTAAGCCCCGCAACCAGCAGCAGGTGCTGGTTGCGGGGCCACCCACGTTTCATGGTGAATAAGCTCACGGGTTCAATTCTATACGTTGGGAAGCTTTATTTCCCCTTCACGTAAAACGGGATATTAGCCGTAGCCACGTTGTCTTTGCCGTCGTAGGCGTACACGAACAGCCGGTAGGCGCCTTCCTGGGTCGGGGCCTGCAGCGTCGTCTGGCCTTTGGCGCCGGCCGGCAGCAGGCCCGGAATGGCGGCGGGGCGGCTTTCCCGGTCGCCGCCGGTTTTCAGGTCGGTGCTTTCCGGCAGCAGCTCATAGCGGTAGGTGAGCGGGTCCTTGTCGGGGTCCGACACGGCGGCTACCACGGGCACGCTCTGGCCGGGCTGCACATACACGTTGTCGGTGGCTTTCTTGCCGTTCAGCGTGAAGGAAGCCAAATGCGGGGCGCGGTTCTGGGGCCACTTGCCGCTCCACAGGTACTGCATCACGTCCACCACTTCCGACTCCTTGCCGTCCTCGGTGAAGATGCCGTACCAGGTGGGCGTGCGTTCCTGCTTCTGGCCCCACAAAAACACGTAGGTGCCCAGGCACTGGGTTTTGTCTTTGGCCACCGAGGCTTCGTAGCGGCTCTGGTACACGGCGGCTTTCTGGCTGCTGGTTTCCTCCACCGAGGCTTTCCAGGACGTGACGGGGCTTTCCCAGTGGCCGGTGGGGCCCCACTCGGCCACCACGTAGGGGCCGGTCCAGCCGGTTTTGCGCACCTGCTGCGGTATTTCGGCCAGGCCGGCGTAGGTGTTGATGCTCAGAATATCCACGGCCGGGCACTTAGCCTTGATGTAGTCGGCTTCCTTCTGATTGAGGCCGGCCAGCACGGTGCTGGTGGGGTGGTTGGGGTCGACTTCGTGAATCATCTGGGCAATCTGCTGCACCGCGTCCCAGACTTTGGGGTTGGTGTACTCCAGGTTCAGCTCGTTGCCGATGCCCCAGAACAGCACCGCCGGGTTGTCCTTGTACTTGAGCACCTCGGCCTTCACCTTCTGCAGCTGTTGGGCCACGGCCGCCGGGTTGTTGTAGTCGAAGCCGTGCCGCTCCCGGGCCACGTCGAGGCCCACCATCACCGTGAGGCCGTTCTTGTTGGCTTCGGCCAGGACTTTATCGGCGTGGTCGGTGCTCCAGGTGCGGATGGAGTTGCCGCCGTAGGCCTTCACCCGCTCGGGAAACTGCCCGCCGCCCGCGCCGTTGATGAAGTAGGGTTTGCCGCCGCGCAGCAGCTCGTAACGGCCGTTGGTTTGCTTTACTTCAACTTTGACGGGGCCGGTTTGGGCCTGGGCAGTAGTGGTAAGCGCCAGCAAGGCCAGCAGGAGGTAGGATTTCATAGGGTGAAGTGGGGTAGAGGCTAGCGGTGCCCAAATTAAGCGGTATTTCCCAACTGCGGCGGGTTGACAGCCTTTCTTCGCGCTGGCCCGGCGGGGCCAGTGGAATTGAAAAGCGGCCGGCCACCCCGCCGTTTGACTGCTGCGAAAAAAAGTTGCGCCGGGCTGTAACCTTCCCCGGGTGGCGCAGTGTCTACGCCTGAATTTCTCCTTGCCAGCCCGGCTGCGCAGGGTCTGATTCTTACCACTTACCGATTTCTACTCCCTTTCGACGCCATTTTTTGGCGCCGCGGGAAAGTATTGCCCGTTCCGAACCTCCCCAGCCTTAACCACTGCCGCACCGTGAAAAACTACTTTTACTCCGCCCTTCCCCGCGTAACGTGGTGCCTGGTGGCCGGGCTGCTGCCGTTGCTGGCCGCTTCCGGCGCCCTGGCCCAAAACCCGGGAATCACCACGGGCCGGGTGCAGACCGAGGCCGGCGCCCCCATCGACTACGCCACCGTGACCCTGCACCGGGCGGCCGACTCGACGCTACTCAAAACCGAGTTTAGCGACGCCCGGGGTGAGTACCGGTTTGAGCAGGTGGCGGCGGGCAAGTACCGGGTGTCGGCGGCGCAGGTGGGCTATAACCGGGCCTGGAGCACCGTTTTCGAGCTGCCCGGCAGCAGCGCCGGGCCCACCCTTACGCTGCGCGTGAATGCGGCCACCCAGCTCAAGGAAGTGCAGGTGGTGGGGCAAAAGCCGTTGTACGAGCGGCTGGCCGACCGCACCGTGGTCAACGTGGAAGGCTCGACGCTGGCCACCGGCAACTCCACGCTGGAAGTGCTGAGCCGGGCCCCGGGCGTGACGGTGGACGCCAACGACAACCTGGCCTTGCGTGGGCGGCAGGGCCTGCTGGTTATGATTGACGGCAAGCGCCAGCCCATGACCGGCGCCGAGCTGGCCGACTACCTGCGGGCCCTGCCCGCCGACCAGCTCAAGAGCATTGAGCTCATTACGAGTCCGCCGGCTAAGTACGATGCCCAGGGCAGCGCCGGGATTATCGACATCAAGCTCAAAAAGGACCAGCGCCAGGGCACCAACGGCAGCGGCAACGTCAGCTACGGCCGCGGGCAGTTCGGCCGGTTCACGACCAGTGCCGCGGGCAACCACCGCCAGCCGGGCCTCAACCTGTTTGCCTCCACCACCTACACCCGGCGCAGCAACCTGGGCATCCGCAACACTTACCGCCGCTTCTACGAAACCCGGGACGGGCAGCCGGAGCTCGTGGGCGTGGCCGACCAGCGCAACACCCAAACCGGCAGTGACCATTTCCTGATCTGGCGGGCCGGGGCCGACGTGGACCTGTCGAAAAACACCCGGTTGGGCGGCGTCGTCACGGGCTTTGCCGTGCCCAACCCCCGGCCCGGAGGCAGCAGCAGCAACACGAGCTACTTCTACGACGGCGGCGGGCAGCTCACCGACTACTACACGGCCCAGGGCACGGGGCTGGGCTACAACCCCAACATCACGGCCAACCTCAACTTCAAGCACGTTTTTGCCGCCGCCAAAGTGGGCAAGCCCGAGCTGACGGCCGACCTCGACTACGCCCGCTACTACACCCACCGCCTGCAAAGCCTGACGACATTCAATGAGCAGGCGGGCCGGCCCCCGACGTTGCTCAACGGCGACCAGACCGGCGAGCTGGTGATTCAGGCGGCCAAAGTCGACTACACCCAGGCCCTGCGCGAGAAAACCACCCTGGAAGCCGGGGCCAAGGCCAGCCGGGTGTTTTCCGACAACGACATCCTGTTTCTCAACACCCAGGAGGGCATCACCACCGTCGACGAGGGCCGCACCAACCGCTTCCGCTACGACGAGCTGATTTCGGCCGCCTACGTCAACCTGAGCCACACGGCGGGCAAGCTGAACCTGCAGGCGGGCCTGCGCGGCGAGCAAACCCACGCCACCGGCGAGCAGGTGGTGGCGGCCGACAACTTCCGGCGCGACTACTACCAGCTCTTTCCCACGGCCTCGGTGAAGTACACGCCCAGCGCGGTGCACGAGTGGACGGCCGCCCTGAGCCGGCGCATCAACCGGCCCTCGTACCGGCAGCTCAACCCGTTCCGCTTCGTCGTCGACCCTACCACCACCGGCAAGGGCAACCCCGAGCTGCGCCCCGAAACGAGCTACAACCTGGAAGTGGCCCACACCTTCCAGCAGAAATTTACCGCCACCCTGAGCTACAGCCTCACCCAGGACCCGATTACCGACGTGGCCCAGCCCGAGTCGCGCACGTCCACCGTGTCGATGTACGTGAACCTGAACCGCCAGCACTACGGGGCCCTGACCCTGACGGCCCCGCTGACCCCGGCCAAGTGGTGGAACGTGTACAACAACGCCGTATTCTTCTACATCCACTACCAGGGCACCCTGGCCAATACCGCCCTCAACCGCGGGCAGGGCGCTTTCACGCTCAGCAGCAATAGCACGTTTACCTTCGGCAAGGGCTGGGGCGCCGAGCTGAGCGGCAACTACTACTCCCGGCAGCGCGTGGGCTTCTTCCTCTTCCAGGATTACGGGCAGCTCAACCTGGGCGTGCAAAAAGCCCTCTGGGACCGGAAAGCCACCCTCAAGCTGGCCGCCACCGACGTGCTGCTGACCACCCCGCTGCGGGCCCGCTCCAACTACAACAACTACCAGGAAGACCTCTACCTGCGCCGCGACTCCCGGGTCGTTACCCTGTCGCTGGGCTGGCGGCTGGGCAACGACAAGCTCACCTCCACCACCCGCCGCTCCGGGGCCGAGGACGAAAAGCGCCGCGCCCAATAACCCGGCCCGGCCCCTTACTCGCCCACGTATTCCAGGACAATTCGTTCG
Source organism: Hymenobacter chitinivorans DSM 11115 (assembly GCF_002797555.1). NCBI lineage: Bacteria > Pseudomonadati > Bacteroidota > Cytophagia > Cytophagales > Hymenobacteraceae > Hymenobacter > Hymenobacter chitinivorans. Next base: position 1,744,506 of record NZ_PGFA01000001.1, read on the forward strand.
AAGCCCGCATCCGGCTCCGTGGGCTCCATGTACTGGGCGTTGTCAAACCCAATCAGGCATTTCCCTTGCGCCAGCTCCTGGGTGATAAGGACGTTGAGCTGCTCCGTACTCACCGGGCTCAGCCCATAATAATCGAATACCACGGCCTCGTGCCGGGCCAGCAGGGCCAGCGTAACGGCCATGCGCTGCCGGCCGAGCCCAATCGAGCCCCACCGGCCGGCCGGGGGAATGCTCAGCCTCCGCAGAACCTCGTCGGCCTGCGGGTACGATACCTGGCATTTGCGGTGCAGATACGTGCGCAGGGAGATGGGAAAAAGCAACGACTCCCAGAACGTCAGGGGAAAGTTGCGGGCATAGGGTAGGGGGTCGGCCAGAGCGAGGCCGGCCCCTGCTCTCTGGCCCCGCAGCAGCGCGATGAGCTCCAGGGCCAGATCAGCGCCGAGCGGCTCGTTGAGGACCGAAAAATTGGGCACGTATATGCGGATGCACTTGCCGGGAGTAAGCTTGAACGGGGGCAGCCGAAAGCCGCTGACGACGATACCCGTATTATGTACCAGGTGCTGCATGGCTGGGCGGTAGGTAGAGCGTGTGTTCGGGCCCACCTACCAGGCCCAACGCCGCCGGGGCCGTTTCCGTGTCTTCCACGCAATTGAGTCCGCCGCCAGAACTCCTGCGTTGCCGCTTCCCGGCATGGGTTAGAGCTCTGTTTCAGTGGGCGTAACAAGCTCATCGTCTGCGAATCCCGACCATATCCTCCCCAAGTAGCCGCCGTTAAAAGGGGCGTAGAACTATACCGGGGGGAGCTATGGAAGCGCAAGGGCGGAGTGTGAAAGGCCTCGACTGGGTGAGCCTGCTGATGGCCGATGTCAAGGACGGGGTGGGGGTCTACCTGTCGGTTTTTCTGCTGACGGTGCGCCGCTGGGAGCCCGACGAAATCGGTATCGTCATTGCCGCGCCCGGCATCGTGGGCATCCTGGTGCAGGCCCCCGCCGGCGCCCTCATCGACCGGACCACCTACAAGCGGTGGCTGCTGGTGGGGGCTTCTCTCATCATTGCCGCCTGCTGCCTGGTGGTGGTGCTCAGCACGGGCTTTACCCCCATCCTCGTTTCCCAGCTGGTGGTGGGCCTCACCCAGTCGGTGTACGCGCCCTGCGTGGCGGCCATTACCCTGGGCATCGTGGGCCACTCGCTGCTTGCCCAGCGCATCGGGCGCAACGAGAGCTGCAACCACCTGGGCAACATGCTGGCCGCCATTGCCGCGGGCCTCATCGGGCGGTTTATTTCCTACGAGGGCATCTTCTACTTCTCCATTGCCCAGTGCCTGGCCCTGGTGGCGGCCGTGTTCATCATCCGCGAGCAGGACATTGACCACTGCCTGGCCCGGGGCGCCGAAAAAGACGAAAAAGAAGCCGATGCGGCCGGGGTCAAAACGCTGCTCTCGAACCGGAAAATCCTGGTCTTTACGGTGGCTATGGCTTTATTTCATTTGGCCAACGGGGCCATGCTGCCGCTGGTAGGCCAGAAAATGGGCCTCGTCGACCCCCAGAACTCGTCCCTGTACCTGTCGGCGGCCATCATCATTGCCCAGGGCGTGATGGTGTTCGTGGCCAACTACGCGGGCCGGGCCGCCGAAAACGGCCGCAAGAAAGTGCTGGTGCTGGCCTATCTGCTGCTGCCGGTGCGGGCCCTGCTCTTCGCCTTTATCGACAACCCCTACGCCCTGACCGCCATCCAGCTGCTCGACGGCATCGGGGCCGGCCTGTTCGGGGTGCTCAGCATCCTGATGATTGCCGACCTGAGCAAGGGCACCGGCCGCTTCAACCTGCTGCAGGGCGTGGTGTACTCGGCCATCGGGCTGGCCGCGGCCCTGAGCAGCATCCTGGGGGGCTTCGTAGTCAAGCACTTTGGCTACCCCATCGGCTTTGCTTCCCTGGCCGCCATTGGCGGGCTGGGCCTGCTGTTCTACTGGTTTTTCGTGCCCGAAACCAAGGACAGCAGCACCGACCAGGAAATAGAAGCCGTGGAAGCCCACGCCAGTGCCGTGCCGCAGTAGCGGAAGGCCCCCGCCCCGGTTTTCGGAAAGCCCGGACCCAACCCAAGGAAATACCCCGGAAAACCGCGGTGGGCCTTCCAGGAGTCGGAATAAGGCTCTTCAAAACCTCGAAAGACCATCCAGAACTCTGCCAGACCCTCCCGAAAACTTCGGTGGCCTCTCCAGAACTCTGCTAGGCCCTCCCGAAAACTCCGGCCGGCCTTCCAGAACTCTGCCAGGCCCTCATGAAAACTTCGGTGGGCCTTCCAGAACTCTGCCGGGCCTTCGTGAAAACTTTGGTGGGTATTTCAGAACTCTGGAGAGTGCCCGTGAAAACTTCGGTGGCATCTCCAGAACTCTGCCAGGTCCTGCCGAAAACCTGGCAGAGCTAGACAGGGCCCGGGGTACTGTCAAACCACTGCGCCGGCGCCCAACTACCCGTAAGCAATGGCCGCGCCGGATAACCACCGCGGGGCTGCTTGCGTACCAAAGGGCTCCACCATCTTCCCTTGTCAATCATGAGCATATTCGGTTCTGACCGCCCGAGCGGTACTATGGGAGGCCTGCTGTCGGGCCTGTTTCGCACTTTTGGCGGCGGCAACCCGGCCGCCGGTACGTATGGCACTGCCGCCCGCCCCGCGGGCATGGGCCGTAAGCTAGCCACCGGCGCCCTGCTGGCTGCCGGCGCGGCTTACCTCTACAACCGCAACAAGAACAAAGGCACCTCGGTACCCAGCTTCACCCCGAACCTGTAAGCCCTAGCCTGCCACCACGTAAAAGCCCCACCGCCGGCCCTTAGGAGCCGATGGTGGGGCTTTTGGTATTCTGGAATTTGGTAGCAGAGCATCCCTCTGCCGCCTCTGGGCAGCGGTAAGACCTACGCGGCGCGACGTTCCATAAACCGGGTTTTCAGCCAGCGCCGCACCGGCTCATCGTACAGCTTCAAGCTGGCGTAGGCCAGCCCCACGGCCGTAACAAAAACCAGCACCGCCACCAGCACGGCCTGGCCCAACGGAGGTTTGTGCGCCACTACCCAGCCGGTATAGATGTAAATGAGCGGGAAGTGGGTCATGTAGATAGGGTAGGAAATGTCGCCCAGGAACTTGCAGAGCCGGGCCGACCGGGCGCCGGCAATCTGCCCGCTGGCCCCGAGCCATACGATGAGGGGAAACACCACCACGATGCTCAGCGAGTCGTAAAGGCCGTTGAGCCACACCTGCTCGGCCCCGCCCACCCGGGGAAAGGCCAACACCAGCAACAGCAAGCCGCTGCACAGCAGGAACACCGACGTAAACCGGGCCAGCGGAGCCACCCGGGAGAGCAGCAGCCCGGCAAAAAACGGGAACAATACCCGGCTGAAGCCGATGCGCAGCTGCTCGGGGTCCAGGGACCAGCCCCCGATAACGTCGCCGGCCTGGCTGGTCACGGCCAGGTGAATCAGGGCGGCGCCGGCCAGGGCCACCAGGATGCCCAGGGCGGTGTTGGAGAACTTGCGCACGCCCAGGGCATAAAGCAGGTTGGCCACGTACTCGTAAAACAACGACCAGCCCGGCCCGTTGAGCGGGTGCATCTCGTGCCAGCCCCGAATGTCCAGCGACACCGGCAGGGGCAGCAGGGTAAAGCCCACGAGCATCACCAGCAGCATCTTCCAAACCGGTACCCCGGCTATACCGGGCCACACCGGCGAGGCCTGAAAGTAAAAGCACAGGGCCCCGACCACCATGCCCAGCACCACCATGGGCTGCAGGCGCACCAGCCGCGCGCGGAAGAATTCCTTGAGCGTCATCCGGCCCCACCGGTCGTCGTAGGCGTAGCCAATAACGAAGCCCGAGAGCAGAAAGAAAAAATCCACGGCCAGGTAGCCGTGGTTGATGACCTGGTCGAGGTGGCTGGTGGCGTGGGGCTCACAGAGGTGAAAGGCCACCACCGTGAGGGCCGCCACCCCCCGCAGGCCGTCGAGGATGGCGTAGTGGGGCTTGGTGCCGAGGGGCGTGACGGGTGCGGCCGTAAGAACGGGGGAAGATTCCATAGTAGCGGGGTAACGGATACGTACTGAAGGCAATACAACGACACGAATCTTCCTCGGGCTGGCTAAAGTACCAGTCTGCCTACTAGCAGACAATAAGTGGCCCCGCGCTTTTACCAAAACCCCACACAACGTTTCCCGGCTACCCCGCGCTTTCCGCAACGACCCAGGAAATGTTTCCCAGATACCCCGACGTTTGGCGAAGTACCCGCGAAACGTTTCCCGAGCGGGGTGCTGTTTTTCCGATAACCAACATAAGCTTACCCGAATACCCCGACGTTTTTCGGAGTACCCGGGTAAGCTAAAGTAGCCCGGCGGGCTTCAGGTAGGGCGGTGCGGCACCGGGTAGTCAGTGCCCGACCTTGCGGCACTTACCCGTCGTAGCGCTGCCGGGCTTCGGGGGTAACGGGGGCGAAGAAGTTGACCAGGTTACCGTCCGGGTCGAGGAAAAGCAGGGAGCGGTTGCCCCAGGGCATGGTTGTGGGCGCCTGCACCAGGGCCTCGCCAAGCATGGGCGCCAGGCGCTGGTAGTCGGCGTCCACGTCGGCGACCCGGAATTCGAGGATGGCCGAGTGGTTATGGGCGGCACGGACCACGTGCTGACCGCCAAATTGCAGAGTGCGCGTGCTGCCGATGCCCAGCGTGGCGGTGGGCGTCTGGAGCTCGGCAAAGTCTTCGGTGTACTGCCGCACGGGCAGCCCGCTGATTTGCTCGTAGAACTGTACCAGGCGGGGCAGGTCGTTGGTAATTACGCGGATGGAGTCGAATTTCATGGGGGTATTCGGTAAAAAGTGAATGATGCCCCAAAGCTCCGCCCGCCCACTGACAACCCTATGGCAGTCCGAATTCCGCCCCGAAAAAATAATTACGGCACGTAGGGCAGGTTCAGGCCGGCAATGTACTCGGTGAGCAGGAGGTGGTCGGACTTGGTAAAGGGCCGGGTGGTGGCGGTGAGCTGCCGGATGCGGGCCACTTTAAAGTCGCGGTAGTCCTGCCGCAGCTGGCACCAGCCAATCAGGTGCCAGGCCAGGTTGTAAAACGCCAGCCCGATGGGCTCCACCAGGCGCCGGCTGCTCTGTCCGGCTTTGTCGCAGTACTCCATGTCAATCACCCGCCGGTCGGCCAGCGCCGACTGCAACGCGGCCAGGTAGTCGGCCGGGCCGCGGAAGTACTCGGGCAGGTGCATTTTGATGCGGCTCGTAAACTGTTCGAGCCGGTCCCGGTCCCGCTCGCGCAGGGCGGCTTTCACCTTGGTCAGGGCCGCCGAGTACTGGGCCTGAATGGAGGCGTCGGCCAGGGTGGCGGCAATGGTTTCGAGCAGGACCAGGGCGTTGGCTTCCTCGGGGGTAAAGGACACCGGCGGCAGGAAGTAGCCCTGCACCAGAAAGTAGCCCTTGTGTTGCTCAAAGCTCACCGGAATACCCTGCTCGCCCAGGGCCTTAATGTCGCGGTACACCGTGCGCACACTGATACCAAACTGCTCGGCCAGCTGCTCGGCCGGCACGTACTTTTTGGCTTGCAGCAGGGTGGTAATACCAAAGAGGCGGTCAATGCGGTTCATAGCGGGGGCAGGGGCACACCCCGGGTTCAGGGTGCCAAGGCGCAAAAGTAAGCAGGACCTTTCGACCCCCGAGCCCCAGCTATTCCCAGCCCGCCTTTAATACAGCAGGGGAGGTGCGCCCTCATCGTAGGGCTGGCCCCAGGTTTCGCGGCAGGCTGCGCCACCCATTCCGGAGCCCCCGAAGTTTCCAGGTCAGCCCAGCACACCTGTTCCGGACCACCCTAACTTTCTCGGATGCCCCAGAACAGGTGTGCTAGGCCATCCTAACTTTCTAGGTCGGTCCGGAACACCTGTGCCGGGGCACCCGAAGTTTCTCGACCGGTCCGGGACAAGTGTAGTGAGGCATCCGAAGTTTCTAGGCCGGTCTGGAAAGACTGTAGCGGACCACCCTGACTTTCTCGGGTGCCCCGCTACACTTGTGGCGAAGGATGCCAGGTTTCTCGGGTATTCCCTCATTGGCGTGGGCTGCCAAACGCGCGCCGGTGAGGGCTATGCAGATGAGTAGCTGCTATTACGGCTTGTGTCTGATTATATACTTTTCTTCACCATCGTGAATGGTATACGAATAGTTCTTATCCCTATATTGAACATCAGCCACATGGTCATTGCTAATTCGGTGGAATGACTCCATGTCAATAGTGTTCAAGCCGTCGTTTACCCGCTGCAATTCGCTGCCATCAAATTCATATTCAATGTGCGTTACATCCGTACCCTGGAACCGCACAAACCTCTTTTCTGAAAAGTGGGTGCTATAAAAAGGGGCTTTCAACTTAGTTGCATAGGCATAATCCAGCACATGAAATATCCATATACTAAATACGGCAGCAGCATATAATAAAAGGCCCTTTTTCATTTCTCAATCATCCTTACCTACAAGTCTAAGCCATTTATTACGGCTTCCCGGCCATCGTAAACACCAGCTCCCCGCCCTGCACAATATCCTGATGATTCAAAAACGGTCGGGTCAGCTTCTGCCCATTTAAGCGGGCTTCCTTCACGTAGACGTTTTTGTCGCTTTGGTTTTTGACGGTGATGCGGAAGGTCTTGCCGTTTTCGAGCTGCATCGTGGCGCCGTGGATGGCGGGGCTGCCCAGGGCATACTCCGCTGAGCCGGGGGCCACGGGGTAGAAGCCCAGGGCCGAGAAGACGTACCAGGCCGACATCTGCCCGCAGTCGTCGTTGCCGCCGAGGCCGTCGGGGGTGGGGCGGTACATCTTGGGCAGAATCATGCGCACCCGCTGCTGAGTTTTGTAGGGCTGCTCGGTCCAGTTGTAGAGGTAGGCCGCGTGGTGGGCGGGCTCGTTGCCGTGCACGTAGTTGCCGATGATTCCGTCGCGGGTGATGTCCTCGGTTTCGGCGAAGAACTTGTCGGGCAGGTGCATGGTGAAGAGCGAGTCGAGGTGCTCGGTAAAGCGCTTCGAGCCGCCCATGAGCTGGATCAGCGCTTTGGGGTCCTGGGGCACGTAGAGGCTGTAGTTCCAGGAGTTGCCCTCGATGTAGCCCTGGTTGTTGGTGCTGAGCACGTCGAATTCCTTGCGGAAGGAGCCGTCGGCCAGGCGGGGGCGCATAAAGCCGATGCGCTGGTCGTACACGTTCTTATAGTTCAAGGCCCGCTTACTGAACTCCTGGTAAATATCGGGCCGATTGAGCTTTTGGGCCATCTGGGCAATGCACCAGTCGTCGTAGGCGTACTCCAGGGTCTTGCTCACTGACGACGAGTTTTTGTCTTCGGGCACGAAGCCCAGCTGCCGGTAGAAGCCCACGCCGTCGTAGGAATCGTGGCGGGCGGTGGCCACGCAGGCGTCCAGGGCCTTGTTGGCGTCGAAGGTGGCATTGCCCTTGAGCACGGCATCGGCAATAACCGAGACGCTGTGGTAGCCAATCATGCACCAGTTTTCGTTGGCGTGGTGGCTCCACACGGGCAGCATGTGCTCGGGGCTCTGGCTGTAGTGGGCCAGCATGGATTGAATCATGTCGGCGTTACGCTTGGGCTGCACCAGGTTGAAGAGTGGGTGCAGGGCGCGGTAGGTGTCCCAGAGCGAGAAGGTGGTGTAGTTGGTGAAGCCTTCCGCCTTATGGTTGTTCTGGTCGAGGCCCCGGTACTGCCCGTCGGCGTCCTGGTACACGGTGGGGCCCAGAAAGGTGTGGTAGAGGGCGGTGTAGAAGTTGATTTTATCGTCCTTTTTGGGGCTTTGAATCGTGACTTTGCTCAGCTCCTGCTGCCACAGCGCCTGGCTCTGGGCCTTGGTCTGCTCGAAGTTCCAGCCCGGCAGCTCAGCCTGCATATTCGCCACCGCGCCTTCCTGGCTGACCGGCGAGAGGGCCAGCTTTACCTTGATTTTCTCGCCTTCAGTAGTATTAAAGTCGAAGTAGGCGCGCAGCTGCTCCCCGGCCATTTCGGGGAAGTTGTGGGCTTGGTCAAACTTGCCCCAGAACCCGCGGTAAACCTGCTTTTTGGAATAATTACGGTAGCCGTACTGCTTGAAGGGCTTGGAAAAGGCCATGGCAAAGTACAGCGTGCGGGTGCGGGCCCAGCCGTTGGTTTGGCGGTAGCCGGTGATGAGCGAGTCATTCACCACGCGCACGTAAGTCCAGGTGTTCTTGTCCTCGTAGTTGTAGATGCCCGCCATCAAATCCAGAATGACGTGAGCCTGGTCGGACTTCGGAAACGTGTACTGGTGCATGCCCACGCGGGTCGTGGCCGTCAGCTCCACCCCAATGTTGTGGTCGTCGAGCTTGACCTTATAATAAGCCGGCTCGGCGGTTTCGTTCTTATGCGAAAAGCGGGAGCGGAAGCCGGATTCGGGCTTTTGGGCGGTACCGGGGTTGAGCTGCAGCGGCCCCGTGGTGGGCATTACCAGGAAGTCGCCGAGGTCGGAGTGGCCGGTGCCGCTGAAGTGGGTGTGGCTGAAGCCCACGATGGTGGGGTCGTCGTACTGGTAGCCGGCGCAGTAGCGGTAAATGTCGGGGTTGTACTTGCCGTCCTTGGCGTAGAGCAGCGTGTCGGTATCGGGGGAGAGCTGCACCATGCCGAAGGGCACCGTGGCCCCGGGGTAGGTGTGGCCCATCTTCTGGGTCCCGATGATGGGCCGGGCGTACTGCACCAGGTTTTCGGCCGGCGCGGCTTTCTGAGCGAAGGTAGTAGTAGCGGCCAGCAGGAGCGGGGCAAGAAGGAGCGGCAGTTTCATCAGCTTCGGGGTTGAAGCCGGGAAGGTAGGAAAGGAAGGTGGATAAGTCGCCTTTGAGCGTTGCTAAAGCCTTTTAGGAAGCTTTGCTCAGCAAACCTGGCAGTCGCTCGGCACCGGGCAGTCGCTCGGCTATTGCCGAGTGACTCACTATGCTGGAGGGGCTGCGCCCCGAGCGTCCCGCGCCGCGTGGTCGTTCTGCTGGTGCGGTGCAATTCGCAGCAGAGCTGCTCACGCGTAGTCATCACTCGGCACAGCCGAGCGACTGCCGGGGGAGGGACCTGGGCGCTGATTGAAGATGACTTGGCCCGATTAATCCCTCACCAGTCCCGCGTGGCAATCAGCTCTTCAATGTCGGCCTCAAACCCATACGCCGTGGCAACGAAGTCAAAGTCGGTGCCGATACAGTCGCGGGCGGCGGTTTCAATTTCGCTGTCGGCTTCGTAGAACTCCTCCTGCAGGTCGTTGAACTGGTCGGTGGCGGCGTGGGTCAGGGCGTAGAGCTCCTCCAGACTCTTGGGTTGCTGCTGCTCGATGTCGAAGCACAGCTGCACCAGAATGGCCTTGCCCTTATCGACGAGGTTATTGGGGAAGTAGGAGTCCTGGTACATTTCGGCCAGGAAGGAATACTGGCGGGCGGCTTCGTTCTGAAGCTGGGCTTGCTGGGCCATGCTGGGGTGGTTGAAAGGAAGGATGGGGCCCAAGTAACGACTTTTTCCTGCGTAGCACAGCTTGGGAAGGGCCGCGTTATGGCCGGCGGCAGTGTAGCGGGCGGTGCCTGCTGCATTTCGGCCGCCGGCCAAAGGGGCACAAGATAGTCCCCACGCGTCCCTGGACTGTCGCAGCCGTGGTAGTATCTGTCGCACGCCGATCCAAGCCTCTCGCACGCCGATCCAAGCCTCTGGCACGGCCGTCACGCTCGTCGCACGGCTGACACAGGTCGTCGCACGGGTGTCACGGGGTGTCGCACGCGCGTCACGGCCCTTCGCACGCGCGTCACGGGGCGTCGCACGGCCGACCATCCCTCTCGCACGCTCGCCGTAGCTCGTCGCGCGCCTGATGCAGGTTGTCGCACCCGGCGGCTTGCGTATATTGGCGGCTTCTGCTACTTCCTTTGCTTATGACGCTGAATCCGACTATTACCCGCCGCAGCTTTCTCCAACGTACCGTCCTGGTGGCGGCCGGCCCGCTGCTGGCGGCCTGCGTCACGAGCCAGGCCGCAGCGGCCAGCAAGGAACTGCTGCTCTACATCGGCACCTACGGCCCGGCTGAGCAGGACAATATTTTTCTCTACCGCCTGCACCCGCGCACCGGCGCCCTGACCCGGGTGGCGGGTTTTCGGGGTGGGGTGAAGCCGGGCTTCCTGACCCTTTCCACTGACCACCGCTACCTCTACGCCACCCTGGAGGTGCCGGGCAACGGCAGCGGCGCGGTCCGCGCCTTTGGCATCGACCAGCGCAGCGGCGCCCTGACCGTGCTCAACGAGCAGCCCTCGGCCGGGGCGGGGCCGTGCTACGTGAGCCTGACGCCGGGGGATAAAGCCGTGCTGGTGGCCAATTACGGCGGCGGCACCATCGGCGCGCTGCCGGTGCAGGCGGGCGGGCAGCTGGCCCCGGCCGCCGTCGTCGACCAGCACCAGGGCTCGGGGCCACACAAAAACCAGGACAAGCCCCACGCCCACTGCATCCTGCCTGACCCCGCCGGCCGCTTTGCGCTGGCCGTGGACCTGGGCAACGACCAAATTCTGAGCTACGCGCTGAACCCGGCCACCGGCCTGCCCCAGCTGCCGGGCCAAACGGCCTTTACAGGCCAACCCGGGGCCGGGCCCCGCCACCTGGCCTTTCACCCCGGCGGCCGCTGGGCCTACGTGATAAACGAGCTGAACTCCACCGTCACGGCCCTGAGCTACGACGCGGCCCAGGGTACGTTCACCGAGCTGCACACGGTGTCGGCTTTGCCCGCCGGCTACGCCGAAACCAGCTACTGCGCCGACATCCACGTCTCGCCCGATGGCCGCTTCGTATACGGCTCCAACCGCGGGCACGACAGTATCGTGGTGCTGGCCGTGGATAAAGGCAGCGGCCGGCTGAGTGTGGTGCAGCACGCCAGCACCCAGGGCAAAACCCCGCGCAACTTCACCCTCGCACCCGACGGCCGTCTGCTGCTGGTGGCCAACCAGAACTCCAACAGCATCTTCAGCTACCACGTCGACCCCAAAACCGGCCAGCTCACGCCCACCGGCTTCTCGGCGGAGCTGCCTGCCCCGGTCTGCCTGCGCCTGCTGGCCGATTTCACCGCTGGCTAAGGGCGTGGTTGAGGTCTTTGTTTCCTCTGTCATCCTGAGCATTCCGCGTATTAAGCGGCGACGAAGGACCTTCCTCACCTATGTGACAAGTGTTTTTTAATGTACCAAAGCCCTCTCACTATGCGGTAGTAAGGGCTTTGGTACATTGGTATAAACTTCGGTGAGGTAGGCGAGGAAGGTCCTTCACTCCGCTTTGCTGCGTTCAGGATGACAGGCGTAGTATCATCAGGCCGCAGGTTGATTTTCGACAAATCTTGCCGCCAGCTACTTGCCCTAACTCAAAACCAGTAGATTAGAACACCCAAAAAAACCTACCCACTTCCTCCGATGAGAAAATCCACGGCCCTCGTGCTGGGTGCTACGCTGCTGCTGACTTCCGTTTCGTTTACCCCGGCCAAGGGCTGGGAGCCCCTGCTCGACCAGAAGCTGAGCAAGTGGCGCACGTTTCAAAGCTACCGGCACCAGCTCGGCTACCGGGGGCAGGCACCCACCGATGCCCAGGGTCAGGTGATTCCGCCCATCGGCTACGACAAGAACGAGGCGAATGTCTTCTCCGTGGCAATGCAGGATGGGGAGCCGGTGCTGCGCATCAGCGGGGAAATCTACGGCTGCGTGTTTACCAAACAGGACTACAGTAACTACGACCTCAAGCTCAAGGTGAAGTGGGGCGGCAAGAAATGGGTGCCCCGCCTCGACGAGCCCCGCGACAGTGGCATCCTCTACAACAGCCAGGGGGAGTGCGGCGTCGACTACTGGCACAGCTGGATGCTAAGCCAGGAATTCCAGGTCTCGGAGCACCAGAAGGGCAACGCCATGGGCGACTTCTGGTGCATTGCCAACTCGGCCGCCGACATCCGCGCCTCCTTCGACGCTACGAAAGACACGCTCAAGTTTAATCCCGCCGCCGCCCCGGTTACGATGGGCAAGGGCGGCAAAGGCTTTTGCCAGGCCGCGGCCAACTACGAGCTGCCCAACGGCCAATGGAACGAGCTGGAGCTGATCAACGTGAACGGCAAGAGCATTCACCTCGTCAACGGCCACGTGGTGCTGGCCGTCGACAACTCCTCCTTCGTCGTAAACGGCCAGCGCCAGCCCCTGACCCACGGCAAGATTCAGCTGCAGAGCGAGGCGGCCGAAGTCTACTACAAAAGCATTATGATCAAGCCTCTGGACGCCATGCCCAAGCAGTACGCCCAGTATTTTAAATAGGCGCGGCCCGGGCTTGCCGTCTAAAACCTGTCACTAACGGCTGCCGACTTTACAGCTCCCGCACCCAGATGTTGCGGAAGCTGATGGGCTCACTCTTGTCGCCGTGGGCCTGCAGCTTGATGGGGGCCGGGCCGTGGGCCTGCTCGTAGCGCGGCGCCCCGATGTAGACCGTGGGGCCGGCCAGCGTCACGTTCTGCTGCACGACTACGCCGTTGAACAGCACCGTTACGCGGGCCGGGGTCAGCACTGCGCCGTCGGGTTTGAAAGTGGGGGCGGTCCAGAGCACGTCGTAGCTTTGCCACTCGCCGGGCTTGCGGGCGGGGTTGGCCAGCGGAATATGCTGCTTGTAGATGCTGCCGGCCATGCCGTTGGCGTAGGTCTTGTTCTGGTAGGAATCCAGGATTTGCAGCTCGTAGCCCAGGTCGCCCTTGCCGAGCGAAGCCAGAAAAATGCCGCTGTTGCCGCGGGCCTGCCCCGTGCCGCTGATGCCCGCCGGCACCCGCCATTCCACATGAAGCTGGTAGTTGGTAAAAGCCTGCCGGGTTTCGATGTTGCCCGTGGCCTTGTCGACGGTGAGCAGGCCGCCGGCTACTTTCCACCGGGCCGGGGCCGTGTGGTCATCAGTCGAAACCCACTGGCGGAGGTCCTTGCCGGTGAAGAGCACGACGGCGTCGGAGGGCGGCGGGGTAAAGTTGGGGCTGGCCGTAACGGTTTTGGGCACCGGCTCCCACACTTCGGTGGCTTCGGGCTGGCCGGTTTGCTGGGCCTGGGTCATGGTGGAAAAGCCGAGGAGAAAGGCGGACAACAGCAGCGGGAGGGGCAGCTTCATACGGGGCGGGGTCAGGGCAGAGTCGGAGGGAGCAAGATAAAAACCGTGGGTTTATACGTCGCAGAGCTGCACGGCCTGGCGCAGGGACGCCAGCTTATCGGCCTGGCGGGGCATGAATTCCTGGGCCACGTAGCCTTTGAATCCGGTGACCTGGATGGCCCGCATGATGGCCGGGTAGTTCAGTTCCTGCTGGTCGTCGAGTTCGTGGCGGCCGGGCACGCCGGCGGTATGGTAGTGGGCAATGTACTCGTGGTGCTGGGTCAGGGTGCGGATAACGTCGCCCTCGTTGATTTGCATGTGGTAGATGTCGTAGAGCAGCCTGAAGTGCTCCGAATCCAGCTTACGGGCCAGCTCCACGCCCCAGCTTGTCCGGTCACACTGGTAGTCCTTGTGGTCGACTTTGCTGTTAAGCAGCTCCATGACCAGCACTACTTTGTGCTGCTGGGCGAGCTTGAGCAAGGGCGCCAGACCCCGCACGCAGTTGTCCCAGCCCGCCGCATCCGACAAGCCCCGGCGGCTGCCGCTAAAGCAAATCAGGTTGGTGTAGCCGGCCGCGGCCACCCGCGGAATCATCTCGGCGTACTGCTTTTGCAGGCGGGCGTGAAACTGCGGGTCGTTGAAGCCGTCGGTCAGGTTGATTTCGGCCCCGTTGCACATGGGCGAGTCGAGGCCATACTTCTGCAGCGTCGGCCAATCCTGAGGTCCCACCAAATCGATGCCCCGGATGCCCATTGCCTTAGCCGCCGCGCAGAGCTGGTCCAGGGGCAGATCCTGAAAGCACCAGCGGCACACCGACTGCTTGATATTGCCCTTCAGCGGCGGAGCTTGGTCGGCCTTTTTACCCTCGGCGACGCAGGCCCCGGCCACACCCAGCGCACTTACGGCCGCGGTGCCCGCCAGCAGCCCTTTCACCGCCGCCCGCCGATTCCAGGTAGCCACGGCCGCTAGTTGGCTTGGGCCAGGGTGGGAGCGGCATCCAGGGCCGGGGCCTCGGCAGTTGCCGTCTGGGGCTGGGCGCGGTCCTGGAACAGCAGCAGGAACAGCAGCAGCACCACGACGGCAATGCCGGCGGGAATCAGCCAGATCATGCGCCAGTCGTGGGTCGTGGGCGTGGTTTGGTAGGCGTCGAAGATGCGGCCCGAGAGCAGGGTGCCGATGAGCATACCCACGCCGTAGGTAGCCAGGGTAATGAAGCCCTGGGCCGAGCTTTTGAACCGCTCCCCGGCCAGGTTATCGGTGTAAATCTGGCCCGTGACGAAGAAGAAGTCGTAGCAGATGCCGTGCAGCACGATGCCGGCAATCAGCATCCAGTAGCTGCTTTCCGCGTTTCCGTAGGCGAAGCACACGTAGCGCATGACCCAGGCGCCCATGCCGATGGCCAGCATCTTCTTGACGCCCAGCCGGCTGAAAAATACCGGAATCAGGAGCATAAACAGCAGCTCCGACACCTGGCCCAAACTCTGCACGCCGGCCGCGGCCTTCATGCCCACCTCGTTGAGGAAGGGGTTGGTAAAGCCGTAGTAAAAGGCCAGCGGAATGCAGATGGCAATGGAGGCCAGAAAGAAAATCAGGTAGGAGCGGTTCTTCAGCAGCCCAATGGCGTCGAGGCCCAGCATGTCGCCTAACGAGCTGGCCTGCCCGGTTTTGACGGGCGGCGTAGCGGGCAGGGTAAAGCTAAACACACCCAGCAACGCCGAGGCCCCAGCCGCCATCAGAAAGGTACTTTGCAGGCTGCCGCTTTGCTCCCAGTTGAGCCAGCCAATAGTGAGGCCGGCCACAATCCAGCCCAGGGTGCCGAGCACCCGGATGGTGGCAAACTCCTTCTGCGGGTTCTGCATCTGCCGGAAGGCAATGGAGTTCACCAAAGCCAGCGTGGGCATGTACAGAATCATGTAGGTCAGGATGTTGGGGTAGAAGGAGCTGAAGTCGGGGGCGGTGGAGGCGTGCCAGAGCAGGGCCGCCCCGGCCAGGTGCAGCACCCCCAGAATCTTCTGGGCCGAGAAGAATCGGTCGGCAATGAGCCCGATGATAAAGGGCGCCACAATGGCCCCGATGGACTGGGTCAGAAACGCCACGCCCACCTGAGTGCCGGTGGCCGAGAGGTTGCGCAGCAGGTAGGTGCCCAGCGTTACAAACCACGCGCCCCAGATAAAAAACTCCAGAAACATCATGATGGACAGCTTGATGCGGATGGTGGTATTCATGGGCGGTGGGGTTGAAGCGTAGTTGTTAGTCGTTAGTTGTCCGTTGTTAGCTCTGTCATCCTGAGGCCGAGCCGAAGGACCTTCCTCGCCTCAGTGACAAGCTTCATTCAAAGTACCAAAGCCCTCTATCCTTGTTAGAGCAAAGGGCATTTCACGTTGGCATTTAGCTGCAGTGGGGTAGGCGAGGAAGGTCCTTCACTCCGCTACGCTGCATGACCGGCAGATCAAGGATGACAGGCGAGAAGAACCGAGTTAGTGGAAAACGGCTACCGCAAACTCAGGATGTAGCGGGCCATTTCCTGGGCGTCGGCTTCCGAGAGGCCGGGGTGGGGCGTCATGGCCACGTCGCCCCAGTTGCCCTTGCCGCCCTTGATGATTTTGCCGGCCAGCATGCTGACGTTGGCGTCGTTGCTGGGGTATTTTTCGGCCACGGCTTTATAGGCGGGGCCCAGGAGCTTCTCGTTTTCGCGGTGGCAGCCCAGACAGTCGCTGCCCTCGATGAGCTTGGCGCCTTTGGCAACGGCTCCGCCCGTGGGTCCGGTCCCGATTTTGGTGGCGCTGGTATCAATCTGGGGCTGGTGGGCCACGGCCGTCAGGTTAGCGCCAGTAGTCGAGTCGGTAGCCAGAGTTTCCTCGGAGCCGGCCAGGGTGTATTCGTCCTTGGCTTTCTTCTCCGACCCGGAAGAGCAGGCCGCCAATAATGCGCCGAAGCTCAGGAATAGGAAGACTTTTTTCATGGGTATACAGCGGTAATTAAAGGCCCAGCAGGGTTTTGTTTTTGGCTTCGTCGATGCCGGAAGCCGCAAAATCATCGAAGGCCTTGTCGGTGACGCGGATGATGTGGTCTTTGATAAACGTGGCCCCTTCGCAGGCGCCGTCCTCGGGGTGTTTCAGGGCGCATTCCCACTCCAGCACGGCCCAGCCGGGGTAGTCGTACTGGGCCAACTTACTGAAAATAGCTTTGAAGTTGACCTGCCCGTCGCCGGGGGAGCGGAAGCGGCCGGCGCGGTCGGCCCAGCTCTGGTAGCCCCCGTACACGCCCTGCCGGCCGGTGGGGTTAAACTCGGCGTCCTTGACGTGAAACGCCCGGATTCGCTCGTGGTAGAGGTCGATGTACTCCAGGTAATCCAGGCACTGGAGCACGAAGTGGGAGGGGTCGTAGAGCAGGCAGGCCCGGGGGTGGTGCTGCACCTTGTCGAGGAACATTTCGTAGCTGATGCCGTCGTGCAGATCCTCGCCGGCGTGCACCTCGTAGCACACGTCCACCCCGCACTCGTCGAAGGTTTGCAGGATGGGCAGCCAGCGCCGGGCCAGCTCGGTAAAGCCCGTATCGACGAGGCCGGCCGGACGCTGGGGCCAGGGGTACACCATGGGCCAGAGCAGCGCCCCGCTAAAGGTGGCGTGGGCGGTCAGCCCCAGATTTTGCGAAGCTTTAGCCGCGTACTTGAGCTGCTGCACGGCCCACGCTTGCCTCGCCGTGGGGTTGCCGCGCAACGCCTCGGGCGCGAAGCCGTCGAACAGCGAATCGTAGACGGGGTTTACGGCCACCAGCTGCCCCTGTAGGTGAGTCGACAACTCGGTGATTTCCAGCCCAGCGGCCTGCACTTTGCCCTTCAGTTCGTCGGCGTAGGTCTGGCTTTCGGCCGCTAATTGCAGGTCGATAAAGCGTTTGTCCAGGGTGGGCAATTGCACACCTTTGAAGCCCATACCGCTGGCCCAGGCGCAGATGCTTTCCAAGCTGTTGAAGGGCGGCTGGTCGGAAATGAACTGGGCCAGGAAAATAGCGGGTCCCTTAATGGTTTTCATGCGCGGCTTAGATGGTAAAGTCCGTCCATTTCTGCTCGGAGCGGCCCGAGGCAATGACGTTTTCAATAAAGGCCATGCCCCGTACGCCTTCCTCGATGCCGGGGTAGTCCAGAGCTTCGGGCGGGGCGGGGGCGCCGGTCAGGTCGGCCTGCAGCGTCAGGGCGAAGTTGCGGTAGAGGTTGGCAAAGGCTTCGAGGTAGCCTTCGGGGTGGCCGGCCGGGGTGCGGGTGTTGTGACGGGCGTAGGAGCTGACGTAGCCCGTGCCCGCCCGGCGGATTTCGGTGGGCCGGTCCAGCCACTTTACCAGCAGGGTGTTAGCGTCGGTCTGCTGCCATTCCAGGCCGCCTTTTTCGCCGTATACCCGCAGGCGCAGGTTATTTTCCTCCCCGGCCGCCACCTGCGTAGCCACCAGCAAGCCGCTGGCCCCGCTCGTGAGGCGCAGCAGCACGGCCCCGTCGTCGTCGAGCTGCCGGCCGGGTACTACCGTGTGGATGTCGGCGCAGAGCTGGCTGACGCTGAGTCCCGTGACGTACTCGAGCAGGTTGAAGGCGTGGGTGCCAATGTCGCCCATGGCCCCGGCCACGCCGCTGCGGCTGGGGTCGGTGCGCCAGGCGGCCTGCTTGTTGGCCGAGCCTTCCTCAAACGTGCTCAGCCAGCCCTGCGGATACTCCACGTACACCTTGCGGATGTTGCCCAGCGCCCCGGAAGCTACCAGCTGCCGGGCTTCTTTCACCATGGGGTAGCCGGTGTAGGTATGGGTCAGGCAGAAGCGGGCGGAGCTGGCTTCGACTACGGCCTGCAGTTCCTTGGCTTCGGCCAAAGAAAAGGTCATGGGCTTGTCGAGGATGACGTGAAAGCCGTTTTCCAGGGCCAGCTTGGCCGGGGCGAAGTGCAGGTGGTTGGGCGTCACGATGGAAACGACCTGCACCCGCTGCGCCGCCGGCAGCTCTTTCTCGCGCTGGATCAGCTCCTCGTAGGAACCATACACCCGCTCGGGCTGAAGGCCCAACAGCTGTCCGCTCGCCCGGGAAGTTTCCGGGTCGCTGCTAAAGGCCCCGGCTACCAACTCGTAGAGCCCGTCCAGGGCGGCGGCGTGGCGGTGTACGGCCCCGATAAAGGCGCCCTGCCCGCCACCTATCATGGCTAGTCGTAGTTTCATTCAGGATTAGATGTTGATTGTCAATTGTTGATTGTTAGTAGCTGATACAGTTCTTCTGACAACTAACAACGAGCAACTACCAACTACCAACTTAAGTGGTGGCCCAGGCCCGGTCGCCTTTTTTGTAGGGCACGCAGCCGTCGTATTTGCCGGGCACGGGCAGGTAGCGCAGGGCCTTGGTGGCTCCCACTTCGGAAGTGAAATAGCCCAGCAAGGTCAGCTCCTTGAGCATACGGAAGTAGTGGTTGGGCGCTTCCAGGGTCTTGGTTTTGCTGTACTGCTTTTGCTCGGCATCCAGGGCCGTGAGCAGGGCCGTGCGCTGCTCCGGGGTGCTTTCCAGGAAGCCTTTGCCGTTTTTCTGCTTGCTGGCCTGCTCGAGTTTCGTCAGGCCCTGCAGGAAAATCTGCTGGTCGGCGGGCTTGTAGCAGTCTTTTACCATAACGGCCATGAACGAGCCCACGTCGGCGGCTTTGGCCCCGGGCGTTGTGGTGGTGGGCAGGATGGTTTCCCCGACTTCGTTCAGGTAAGCCACCTGGTCCGGACTCAGCAAGGGCTTTTCCTTTTTGACGGCCGCCGTGGCCTTCTGGTCCTTTTCTTCGGCGGGCGAGGAGCAGCTGCTCAAAAAATACTCGCCGCCGATAAGCGTGCCGCCCATGATAATAGCTACCCGGGCCAGGGCGTCTCTTCTGTTCATCGTGGTACGGATTAGACGTTTTGCTTTTTCAGCTCACTTACCGCGTGGTCGACGGCGCGGGCGGTGAGGGCCATGTAAGTCAACGACGGGTTCTGGCAGGCCGAGGAGGTCATGCAGGCCCCGTCGGTGACGTACACGTTGGGGGCGTCCCAAACCTGGTTGTGGGCATTGAGCACCGAGGTTTTTGGGTCGCGGCCCATGCGGGCGGTGCCCATTTCGTGGATGCCGCCGCCCATGGCGTAGCCGTTGTTGTAGGTCTTCACGTTTTGGAGGCCGGCCTTTTCCAGCATTTCCTGGGCGTCCTGCATCATGTCGATGCGCATTTTCTGCTCGTTGTCCCGAATGCTGGCGTCGAGGGCCAGCACGGGCAGGCCCCACTTGTCCTTCTTGTCCTTGGCCAGGAAGGCGCGGTTGTCGTGGTAGGGCAGGGTTTCGCCGAACGCGCCCAGGCCCATCGTCCAGTTGCCGGGTTCCGACAGCGCGTCCTTCAAGTCGCCGCCGATGCTCATTTCGGCAATTTCCCGGCTCCAGCCTTCCCGGCCGGCCCCGCCTTGGTAGCCAAAGCCACGGATGTAGTCGCGCTTATCGCCAAACAGGTTGCGGAAGCGGGGCACGTAAATACCGTTGGCCCGGCGGCCGTACACGTACTTGTCTTCGTAGCCGGGCATCTCGCCGTGGGCCCCGGCCCGGAAGTGGTGGTCCATCAGGTTGTGGCCCAGCTCCCCGCTGCTGCTGCCCAGGCCCTCGGGCCACACGTCGGTGGCCGAGTTCATCAGCACCCAAGCCGAATTCAGGGTGGAGGCGTTCAGGAACACGATTTTGGCGAAGTACTCGTAGGTCTGGTTGGTTTCCGCGTCCAGTACTTCCACGCCCTTGGCCCGCTTCGTATCCTTGTCGTAGAGGATTTTGGTAACAATCGAAAACGGCCGCAGCGTCAGATTTCCGGTGGCCACGGCAGCGGGCAAGGAAGCTGCCTGGGTGCTGTAGTAAGCTCCGAATGGGCAGCCCAGCCAGCACTTGTTGCGGTACTGGCAGTTGGTGCGGTTATTATGCGCCACGGTAATGTTGGCCGTGCGCCCAATCACCATGTGGCGGTTTTTGTAGTTCTTTTTGATGCGGGCCGCCACGTCCTTTTCCACGCAGTTCATTTCCATGGGCGGCATAAAGTCGCCGTCGGGCAGCTGGGGCAGGCCGTCCCGGTTGCCGCTAATACCCGCAAATTTTTCCACGTAGCTGTACCACGGGGCCAGGTCCTTGTAGCGGATGGGCCAATCCACGGCCACTCCGTCCTTGGCGTTGGCCTCGAAGTCGTAGTCGCTCCAGCGGTACGACTGCCGGCCCCACATCAGGCTGCGGCCGCCCACCTGGTAGCCCCGAAACCAGTCGAAGGGCTTGACCTCCACGTAGGGGCTTTCCCGCTCATCGACCCAGAACTCCAGGTTGCTTTCGTTGAGCGTGTAGTCGCGCTTGAGCACGGGGTGGTCGGCCATCATCTGCTGGGTTTTGCCCCCGCGGTGGGGCAGCTCCCAGGGTGCCTTGTTGGCATTCACGTAGTCCTTGATGTGCTCCACGTTGCGGCCCCGCTCCAGCAGAATGGTTTTCAAACCTTTCTCAGTCAATTCCTTGGCAGCCAGGCCGCCCGAAATACCGGAACCAATGACTATAGCGTCGTAGGTATTCTTTTCCATAAAAAGGGTGGGAAATGGTAGGGCGGATTTTTAGTTGTCAGTTGCTGGTTGTCAGTTGTTAGGTCGTTCTAACTTTCTTATTTACTGACAACTGACAACTGACAACTGACAACTACACCAAGCTGCGCTTGATGTGGGTGATGCTCTTCTGGATGCTGTCGAAGGGGGAGCCGGGGGTTTGGTCCTGCTCCACGAAGAAGTACTTCAAGCCGGCTTTGCTAGCCTGGGCGAAGATGCGTTTGAAGTCGATGGTGCCGCTGCCTACTTCGGTGAAGTCATGCTTGGGCGTATTGTCCATGTCCTTCACGTGCCAGAGCGGGAAGCGGCCGGGGTGCTTCGTAAACAGGGCCACCGGGTCGTGGCCGGCCTTGGTGGCCCAGTACAGGTCCAGCTCCATCTGCACTAAGCTCTTGTCGGTGCTGCTGAGTAGCAAATCGTAGGGCAGTTGGCCGTTCTGGGCCGCGAATTCGAAGTCGTGGTTGTGGTAGCAGAGCTGGATGCCGGCCTTTTTGCTTCGCTCCCCGGCTTTGTTGAGCTGCTCCGCTACATACTTATAGTGGTCCAAATTGCCGCGCTCGGCCTCCGAGAGGTAGGCGCACACCATATATTTCACGCCGGCCTGGGCGGCATCGTCCACGGCTTTGTCCCAGCCATGGAGCATGGTGCCCAGCACGGGTTGGCCCTTTTCCGGTTCCTCGCCCAGGCGGTAGTGGCTGCTGGGCATAATTAGCCCGTTTTGCTTGAGCAGCTTGGCAAAGGCGGCGGGTTCCATGCCGTAAAACTTCTGGCTGCCCGTGTAAGTCGCGCCTTCTACCGAGGTGTAGCCCAGCTTGGCAATGTGGGCCAGCGTCCCGGCCGGGTCTTTTTGCATGGCCTCGCGCACAGTGTAGAGCTGCAGGCCGATGTACTGTTTGGGCGCCGCCAGTAGGGTGGGCGAAATCAGGGCGCCGGCCGACAACAAGGCCGCGGACTTTACGAAGGCACGACGGGACGTCATAGCTAAACGGGAAAGGGTGGGAAGGAGCAGCCGCCCGATAAGCCCGGGGCAACTGGTAGTGACTTAGGAAGCATTCGGGGCCCGGTAGCCGGGGCGGCCAAAAATCAGCCGACAGTATACCAGAGGCCCGCGAAGGAGGAGTATTGTGCCCTAATTTATTCCGTCTGAATTGGAGAAAGCAAGCTTTTAAATGGGATAAAAGCCGGCCGGTTAGCCTTTTGCGCAGGGTCAATACGCTTACGGCACACGTAGTAAGGCGTACTGCCGTTCACCTGGGCGTAATTCGTTGGTGCTTGGTGCTTTATTTCAAACAGATAAAAAACATGCCCGCCGACGACGCTAATTTCCGCCCGAAGACTGGCTCTACCCGGGCTACAAGCCACCTGTCGCCGCATGAGCCGGCCCGGTACCCGGTGCTGGTTTCGTCTCTATAGGTGCCGGCGGCTAGGCTCAAGCGGCATTGTACCCACAAGCTGGCTGCGGCGGAATAGTGCAGCCCGGAGCTCCTTTCCAAGTTCCAAAGAGGCGGGCCTTAAAAAGGTAGCGTGTTTACGCGGACGGCTTGGCACTTTACTCGCCGGGTAAGCGGGGCTCGGGCTTTACCAGAGCCTTATGGTTGGGCACGGGCGCGGTGAACGGCAGGGCCGGCTGGGTCCAGGCCGTGGTGTTGCCGGCCGCATCCATGAGGGCACACGTGACGGAGTACGACTTCCCGTTTTGCAGCCGAAACGCGCCGCCGCACATACCGTGGCCGATGTAAATCGTGCCCTGCTCGTCGGGGTGGAGGTAGTAGCTGGTTGCTTGCCCGGTAGTCAGATTCTGCACCGTGGCCTTAACCAGATACTCCGAGTCATCCTGCACCCGGCCCATGAAGTCGACCGATACTTCCGGGCCGCAGCCAAATTCCTGGTATTGCTGACCTTTCTCGGTAGGTAAGGTCAGCCATTGGGGCGCGGTGTCGTCCTGGCCCGCCACGACGGTATACACGGCCTTGCCCCGGTGGTGCTGGAATACCAGATTGGTTTTCCCCGTGGCCTTTTTCCCCGCGGCGACGATGACTACCTCATACTGCTTCCCGACTTCCAGCTGCCGCCGCGGCCGGAGCACCGCCTGGGTTACCGCAAACTCACCGGGCAACAGCTGCACGACCTCCAGCGGAATCCGCTGGTCGCCGGCGCGCAAAAACGCCTCGTGCGTAGTGCCTAGTCCTGTGAGAAGAACCTGGCTTTGGTAGTAGGCATCCACGACCAGCAGGGAATTTTGCCGAATGGTCTGGCTCCGGGGCCAGAAGCTCAGGCCCGTACTCATGCACTTGGCCCGGGCCCCGGGGGGCGCCAGCAAAGCCAGCAGGAGCAGGGCAAGTACGCGGCAATTGAAGGAAGCGGGCAGGGCTAGAAGCATAGCGGAGTGGACTAAGATACGGAGCCGGAGCCTGGCTGGAACAGTGCTAGTGGCCGTAGCTGACGACCCGGGTAATTTTCCACTGCCCGTCCCGCAGCCGCCACACCATCATGTTCTTAAACGTGCCACAGTCGTCCTTACCATTTTCAACGTGGCAGAAGCGGTGCTGATAGGTTTCCACGGCCCCGTAGCCACTGATGGGGTACACTTCCAGCGTGCCGGGCACCAGCTGCCGGTTCAGGCCGTTGGTGCGGGCCTGCTCAAACATAGTGCGGAAGCCCTGCATGGTTTGCGCGTAGTTGGCCAGGCCGCCCCGGTCGTGAAAAAACTCCAGGTCGTCGGCGAAGTAGGTCTGCAGCTGGGTCAGGTCGTGGCGGTTGAAGGCCACGAACAGCAGGCTGTCTTGCCGGGCAATGGTGGCGTACAGGGCCGCATCGACTGGCTTATAGGCGGCCGGAACTTGCGCCGCCGTGGCGGGCAGGTGAGCCGTGGAGCAGGCCCCCGCGCCCAGCAGCAAGCCAAATAGGACCAGGGACGTGGGAAAGTGGCGGGCGGCCGTCCTGAGCAGGCGGGGGCGGAGTAGCATCGACAAAGGGGGGAGAAGAGGCGGATAGCAGTCCGAATATACGGAAGAGCCTATTGTTTCCGGCGCTGTTGAGCTAGGCCAAAAACGGGCTATAATGGCACCCACCACCGGCAAAACTCGTTAGAAAGCAGATGTCCGCCGGGTATGAGCCCACCAGGAGCGAGGCCGCCGGGCCCTAACGAGTGTAGTATTAACCGCAGCGCAGCATGGAAACAGTGGAAAAAGCCAACCCAGTGCAGACCACCTACGACATTGCCCAGATTATGGGCGGCCTCTACGGCGACGGTATTATTGGCCTCAAAGGCGCCTTCAGTCGGGAGTGGGCCCAGCAATTGGGCGAGGACATCACCCGGCTGTACGCTGAGGCCCTGCAGCGGCCCGGCGGCGCCCTGGGTCGGGGCCCCAAGCGCCACTACGTCGAAATTCACCCCGAAAACATCCGCGGCTTCGTGGAGCTGGCCACGCATCCGTGGGTAACCACTGTGTGCGAAGCTGTGCTGGGGCCCGACTACAAAATCGTGGAAATCGGCTTCGACGTGCCCGGGCCCGGGGCCATGAACCAGCCCTGGCACCGCGACTTTCCCGCCAACGAAGACACCATCCGGGGTCGGCGGCTCAACTCGCTGGCCTTCAACCTGACCACTGTCGACGTCACCGAGGACATGGGCCCCTTCGAAATTGCGCCCGGCACCCAGTGGGATTTGCCCGTCGGCTTCGCGCACGAGATGTTTCCGCCCAAAACGAACAGTCCGCGCTACGAGGCCCGGGCCCAGCGCAAGATGCCCCAGATGGGCGACATTTCCGCCCGCTCGGCCCTGACCATTCACCGCGGCACGGCCAACCACTCGGATAAGTCGCGGCCCGCCCTGGTGCTGGGCGTGGATGCGCCCACGGCCAACAATGCCGAGCGCCACGACCTGCAGCTCACCCACCGCTTCTACGCCACGCTGCCCGAGAGTCTGCGCCAGCACCTGACCTGCCGCCTCGTCGATGAGCTCGAGCCCATCGTGCAGGGCCACACCATCGAAGGCCTGATGATGGGCGAAGCATAAAAGGTAAAATAGCAGTTTTTATTCTCCTCCTCTGATGAGGAGGGGTGCCCGAAGGGCGGGGTGGTTGACCCAGTCAGAACGATGTAGCTGAACGTCATTCGGAGCATTCTGCAATTCAAGCAGAGACGAGGAATCTCATGTGCCGATGTTATTTATTCTGTCATCCTGAGCTTGCGAAGGACCTTCCTCACCTGCGTGGCAAACGTCATTCAATGTGACGAAGCTCTTCCATCGTGCGGTAGTAAGGGCTTTGTCGCGTTGGCAGGAGCCGTGGTGGGGTAGGCGAGGAAGGTCCTTCGCAAGCTCAGGATGACAGACGAGTAAAAATGCCCGACAAGAAAGCTGCTCAACCCATGTCCACGCCCGACGACGACCATATCTACCAGGAAGCTCAGCTGGCGCCCATGACGGTGGCCGAAATCAACGAGCTGACCCGGGCTGCCCGGGCCCAGCCGCCCAGCGCCGACCAAACCCACGTGCTGGTGCCCGACGGCGAAGACCCCTGGGTGATTAGCCACGAAGGCCAGCTCTACTACTGCACCGTGGACCGGCTCAAGCGCAAAATTCTGGTGGCGAAATTCTCCCGCCTGCAGGACATGGCCGCCGCCGAGCTGGTGGAAGTGTGGCCCGGCTTGCAGGGTGCCACGCCGGAGTTCGTGGAAATCTGGGCGCCCGAGCTGCAGCTCATCGACGGGCAGTGGTACGTGTACTTCGCGCTCTACAACGCCCGGCTTGGCGAGGAGCGGCTCTACGCCCTGCAGGGCATTTCCGCTGACCCCCAGGGCGAGTACGAGTTCAAGGGCAAGCTCGCAGTGCCTACCGACCGGTGGGCCATCGACGGCACCGTGCTTCGCTTGGATGATGAGCAGCTCTACTTTCTCTGGTCGGGCTGGGAGGGGGCTACCAACGTGAGCCAGAACCTCTACATTGCCCGGATGAGCAACCCCTGGACCATCAGCTCGGATAGGGTCTGCATATCCAGGCCCGAGCACGACTGGGAAAAACAGGGCTACCCCTACGTCAACGAAGGCCCGCAGGTATTGCAGCGCCAGGGGCGCACCTTCGTCATCTACTCGGCCTCCGGTAGCTGGACCGACGACTACTGCCTGGGCCAGCTCACCTACCTCGGCGGCGACCCGCTGAGCCCCGCCGCCTGGCGCAAGGAGCCCCGGCCGGTATTTGCCAAAACCAGCACCATTTTCGGCCCCGGCCATGCGTCGTTCGTGGAGCTCGGGGGCCAGGACTACATCATCTACCACGCCGCCCGCCGCAGCCGGGCCGGCTGGGCCCGGCAGATTCGTTATAAGCCCTTCACCTGGCACGAAGACGGCTCGCCAGACTTTGGCGAGCCGCTCTAACGATGTTCCGGAAAAACTGCTTCGGCAACTTTCGCACTTAGCTACCGGAGCGGACCTGGTTGGCTTTCTGCTCCCGCTCGGCGGCTTTGAGTTGGTGGCGCTTGGCTTCGAGGCGCTCCTGCTCACTCTTGGCCCGCAGCTTGGCTTCCTCGGTTACGCGCTCCTGCTCCCGGATTTCGCTGCGCAGGCCCTCGATTTCCATCGAGCTGCCCGAAGTCGAGGAGCCCGAGGTGGAGGAAGCGCCGCTGCCGCCCGAACCCGAGTTCAGGAGGGAGCAGCCGATGGTGGCGGGCAGGCTCAGCAGCAGGCCGGCAGCCAGAAGTTGTTTGAATACGCGCATGGTCGTAAGGATATAGGTTTATCCTTGCTCTACCCTGCTTTTTGCTGCTTTGTTATTGATGAGCAAGGCTTTAGCGGGGCTTGCGGCGGGGCTATAGCGGAGGTTATTCCACTGCTTTAACTGCCCGGCGGCGCTGTCCTGGCCTGGTAGGCAGCTCAGTCAATCTTCAGCGGCGGGCCTACTACTTGCATGTCGCAGGCGGCAAATACGTCGGCGACCTGCTGGGGCGTGGGCTCGGTTTTGAAGGCGGCCATGGCCACGAAAAAATCTTCCAGCTTGCCGGCCGGTTGCAGGGTCACCTGCATCTTACCCCGGGCGCTGACCTGGGTCCAGGCGTGGGGTACCTGCCGGGGCAGGAAGATTGAGTCGCCGGTTTTGAGCCGGTATTTGTCGTCGCCGACCAGAAAGGCGTATTCCCCGTCGAGCACGGTAAAGATTTCGTCCTGATGGGGGTGAATGTGCAGCGGCGTGCCCCGGCCCTGGGAGAGGCTGGTTTGCTCGAAAATGGCCAGGTCGCCGTTGGTGTCCTTGCCCGATACTTTCACGTCCAGCACGTTCTGGTTCACGCCCTTGAGCTGCATGTGCCCGTGGTAGCGCCCTTCCCCGGCCGGAATCTTAAAGCCTTTCGGGCTCCGCTCGGCCCAGCGTGGGGTGGGGAAGGCGGCGGCCAGGGGCAGGGCGGCCAAGGTGGTGCGGACGAAAGTGCGGCGCTGCATACCCAACTGGTGTAGAGGTGAAGCCAAGAACGGCGGCCTTCTCTAAATATAGGAATTTTAGCGTATTTGGCCGCAGCCTTAGGGAGCAAACAGGGGCCTGTCGTCCCGAGCTGAGCTGAGCTGACTCAGCATCCCGGCTTTGGCTAGCACGGTCAAGACCTTTTTAGCGTTTTCATGCTCGTTACCCAGCCACTCCCGGAGCTCGATGAACTCCTTGGTCGTGTTGATGTACTGCAGAAAGAACCAGGGGTCCAGGCAGCCAAATTCTGGGCAGTTGATCAGAATGACGTCAATTTCCTGACCGGTGCGGTTATTTCGAAACAGGCATTCGTAGCCGTGCAGATAATATGACCAGCCGGCTTTAAGGACTCCGCTGGATTGCCCGCGTCGGATATGTAGCATCTTGGTCCGCATTAGCCCTTTCCAATCATCCCGTTTCTCCGGCGGGATGGATAGGGCCTCATACAGCCCGTCCATCAACTCGAATGCCTGCCGCCGAAACTCCTTGGCGCAGGCGTAGAGTGCCGCCTTGCGGGCTAGAATACTGGGGGTTGACACTGCCGGAATGATGGTAATAAACCCGCCGGATTCTGCGTCCCAGTTTCGGAATGCGTGGTTTTCCAGCGTTTCGAAAAGCCTATCTAAATACCCATCGGGCAGAAAAGTGTATCGAAAGCCTACTTCCCGGTACTCTTGCAGCAGTTCGAGCAGCTCCGCCGCCGAGGGCAGCGGCTTCGGATCCGGAATAACGTAGCGCTCCTGCATCCAGCTTACCGCGTCGGGCCCTGGTCTACCTGGGCTTCCAGGCGGGCCTGCACCTCCACGGGCAGCTTGCTGAGCAAATCCAGGCCGGTGGCATTTTCGATGGCGTCGACCGAGACGCGGTACTGGCTCCAGTCGGCGCTGACCGAGTTGTCGTTGGGCGTGTCCAGGGCCACGATGCGGGCCTGGGTGGCCACGCGGTTCAGATCATCCGAGCCCTCGGGCAGAATCACCAGCACCTTCCAGACCCGGGCCGGCACGGTCACGCGGCCCCCGTCGAGGGTCGTGGTGAAGCCCTTGGCCCCGGTGCCGCCCTTGCCGTAGCTGCCCATAATGACGTAAATTTCCTGGCCCCGGCTCACCTGGGTGCGGCCCCATTCTTCGAGGCTGCTCCAGGTGCGCTGGTTGTTGTTGGGGGCCTGCGGAATCATGTTGGTCATCAGGAAAGTGGCCGAGTTGTCGTCCAGCTCGGTGGTGCGGTCGGCCGAGGGGCAGTTGTGGCCCTTGTCGAAGCCCGAGCCCGAGTAGCTGCGCGGCGTCACGGCGTAGAACCCGCGGGGCAGGGCCGGGTCGGGGCGGAAGTCGTCCTGGCGGGGGGCCGAGCCCATCCAGGCCCGGTTCAGGTGCCAGCTCACCCAGGTAGGAATTCCGCGGTTGGCGTTGTAGCCGATGCTGAACTGGGGCTTGACGAGCAGGTAGTTGGTCAGGTTGTCGGGGCTGCTGGTAGCCCCGCTGGGGTTGCCCAGGGCCATATTATCGTCGCGGCTGGTTACCACGGCCGTGGCCTTGCGCGTGGTGGCCGGTGGCAGGGAAGTGCCTTGCCCGGCGCTGCTGCTCGGGGTAGGTGCGGGGCCGGCGTTACTATTGCCCGCGGCCACGCTGCCGCCCGTCGTTTCGAGCTGCACGTCGTCTATATTGAGTCGGCCGCTGCCGCCGGTTTTGCGGATTTCCAGGCGCAGGCGGTTGGTAGTGCCCCCGCTGAAGGTATTCACCGCCAGGCGCGGGCCCTGGGTGCGCACCGGCTGCCCGATGCGGCGGAAGCTGCGCCCCCCGTCCACGCTGCCCCACAGCTCCCAGGTGCTGGCCGGGTCGTTGCCGTAGGCCGCCGCGCTGATGCGGATGCTGCGCACCCCGGCCGGGGCGTCGAAGTTCATCCGCAGCTTGCCCTGATTGCGCAGGCGGGCCGCGTGCTGCCCGTTCTTGTGGTCCTCGTCGGCTGAGCCAATCAAGGCGTCTTCAAAGTGCCAGGCCCCGGTGGTCAGCGTCTCATCGGCGGTGGAGTAGGCCCCCTTGCTACCGGCCTCGAAGGTTTCGAGCAGGCCGCTGCCCGTGGGCGTCTGGGCCGCCGGGCCGGCATTCCCCGCCGATTCCACCGGAATGGCCGGCGGACCGTCGGGCAGGGGCGGGCGGGAGGTTTCGGGTGAGGACTGGGAACAAGCCAGCAGGGCGGCGGGCAGCAGAAACAGGAGGCGGGACATAGGGCGAAGGTAATAAATGCGCGGCAGGCCGCGGTAGAGACGCCTACTTGCGTCTCAATCAACAGCAGTAGTAGCGCGAACTTTGTAGTTCGCGTGCTCCACGCCGTTAGAATCGTTGCAACGATGGTCGTTCAGCCACGCGAACTACAAAGTTCGCGCTACTGCCATTCCTGATAAGACTATTCCGCCGGGGCCGGGGGCAGGAGACTTTCCAGGGTGGCAATTTCCAGGTCCAGGGCCCGGATCCGGTTTTCGAGCAGGCTCTGGGGCAGCCGGCCGCACTTGGTCAGCTTGTGCTCCGCCACGTCGATGTGGTGCTCGTACCAGAGCCGGTCCAACCCGTCGGGGTCGTCCTGCCCAGCCGGGGGCACGGCGGGCAGCGTGGCTTGCAGCGCCCTGAGCACCGCCACCCGCCGCCGCAGCGCCGGGGCCTGGTCCCGGAGCAGGCTGAGCTCATAGCGCGCATTGCCGGCCTCGTGCCGGACGATCCGCAGGCGCCGCCGCATCTCGTCGACCACCTCGATGTTAGCGGTGTGCGCCGGGTCGGTTTCCGCCGGGGTCAGCGGGGGCTCGGCAGGAACCGAATCATGGGGTACCGCCAGTAGTTGGCGCAGGCGGGCCATGCGTTCGGCAGCCACCGGGGGCAGGCCGCGGCGGCCAATTTCGACCTGCCCCAGCTGCTCACGGGACACGCGCAGGTAGATGGCCAAATCGTGCTGGGACAGGGCTAGCTGCTGACGGAGCAGCCCGCGGCCGGAGGAGAGGGGCATAACAATAAGTAAATAGGGAAGACAAATGCCGCCGGTAGCGCCGGTGTCACAAGTTTTCTCAAGCTAGCAAAGTTTGTGACACCAACTTGTCACAGATTACCGGCGTCACAAAAAAATTGTGACAGGCGTACTTTGTGACAGGTTGTTGTCACAAGATTAGGCAGCCCTTCCACTTTTGTGACAGATGACTGCCGTAGCGGTTATGCCGGCGGGTTAGCTCCATACCCAGTCGCGAGTTCTGCGTAACGACGGGAAAGCCTTAGCTTCGCACCATGTTAAAACGCCTGCACGTTAAGAATTTCACCGTTTTCGCCGAGGCCGAGTTTGAGTTCAGTCGCGGGCTGAATGTTATTGTGGGGACGAATGGAACAGGCAAGAGCCACGTGCTGAAGCTGGGGTATGCGGTGTTAAATAGTTTTGGAAGCAAGCATCTATTGGAAGATTATCAAGCATCCAATAATTCCAACGATGTTTCACTACCTCGAAAGGAGGAAACAATAACTATACACGAGAAGCTGCTCACAGTATTCCGGCCATCTCCCGCTCGTTTAAGACAGCTCATTCGTCGGGAGGCAGTACCTCAAGAGGCTCGAATAGAATATGATTTTCATAATCAGTCATATTCACCAGGAGTTCTTTCTTTTCAATCCAACCGTTCTCATGAGTCCAATATTGGGTTAAACTCTTGGGAAAATGTTGTGCAATGGTTTGCTCCACCAGTATTTATCCCGGCTAAAGAAGTATTGACGCTCGGGTGGATGCTGTCTGCTTCCCGCCAGTTTAAGCTGCCGATGGATGAGACATATTTGGATGTACTCGGCCAACTCAGTGGTTTGGCCCTTCAGAACCCTGAGCAAGCAGCAGCAGCAGCAATTTCAGCGCTAACCAAACTGTTAGGTGGAGAAGTAGAGGAACAGAATGGCTCTTTCTTTTTGGTTTATCCGAAGGAAGAACGCATGGAAATGAACCTCGTAGCTGAAGGCTTACGCAAGTTTGGTACGCTGCAAAAGCTGCTGAGCAACGGTAGCCTCACGCCCCGTGCTACGTTATTTTGGGACGAGCCCGAGGCAAACCTCAACCCGGCGCTGCTCAAGAAGCTGGCGGCGCTGCTGGTGCAGCTGGCCGGGCAGGGCTTCCAGATTATTCTGGCTACGCACAGCCTGTTTCTGCTCAAGGAATTCCACATTCTCTCGCGGGAGCTGAAAACGCCGGTGCGCTATTTCGGGCTGAGTGCCGAGCCGGGCCAGGCTACTACCGTCACCGCTGCCGACAACCTGGAGCACTTACCCGATATCGTGGCCCTGGATGCGGAGTTGGAGCAGTCGGACAAGTTCCTGAACGTCTTGAATCAGGAAGATGCAGACATTTGAGGAGGGCGCGCTACGGCTTTTCTTTCCGCTGGAGTGGTCGGTGCTGAAATACGATGATTGCCAGTACTACCGCGGCCCGGTAGTGCGCACCGGCACCGATATGGCCGCCGTCGATTTTGTCGTGGCCGCTCCCCAGCAGCCCCCCGTGCTGCTGTTGATAGAGGTAAAGGACTTTCGCGGCCACGCCGTGGCCAACCGGCCACGCCTGCTTTCGGGAGAGCTGGCCGTGGAAGTACTGCGCAAAGCCCTTGATACTGTGGCCGCCTTGGCGCTATGGCCGCGGAGCCGCCACCCGGAGCTTGGCCCATTTTCGCCCGCGCTACTGGCAAACGACACCGACCTTCGGGTAGTATTGTTGCTGGAAGAAGACCCTACTCCCAATGCGGACGACCGACGCGAAACGCGGCAAAAGCTGAAGCAGGATGCCCAGCTCAAGTTGCGTGGCGACATTGCTCAACTGCTGATTAATAAGCTTACTCCCTTTCGCATAACCTCGTTTGTCCATAGCTGCGCCACCGTACCGGCTAGATTTGGCTGGTACGCCCTGGCGGCCCCTCCGAACGGCTAAGGCGCCCTACATTTTCTTGATTTTAAATCCCTTATATGACCCCAACTTCTACTCCCAAACTGCTCTTGCTGGCCGCCTGCGCGGCTTCCCTGGGCCTGGCCTCCTGCGGGCAGGAACAGCACGCCGGCTCGGCCGAAGCGCCCACCGCCGACGCCAACTTCGAGCGGTTTAAAACCCAGTTTATCGACTCGCTCTGGTACTACAACCCCGAGTGGGCCAGCAGCCAGGGCTACCACCGCTACGACTCCCTGCTGGTGGTGCCCAACGCGGCCCGCCGCCAAGTAGAAGCCAAGGACCAAGCCCGGGTGCGCCGGCAGCTGGGCACGTTCCCGGTCGGGGAGCTGTCGGTAAATAACCAGACCGATTTCCGGCTGATTGAAAACTACCTCAATAGCGCCCGGTGGTACGCCGACACGCTGCGGGAGTGGCAGTGGAACCCGGCCAGCTACAACCTGGGCTCGTCGGTGGCCGAAATCCTGAACGGCCGCTACCAGCCCCTGGACCGCCGCCTGCGCAGCATCTCGCTGAAGATTTCCCGGGCCTCCGACTACTACGCCGCCGCCGAGGACAACATCCAAAACCCGACCCAGGAGCACACCAAGCTGGCTATTCAGCAAAGCAAGGGGGCACTGGCGGTGTTCGGGCCCGCCCTGCTCGATTCACTGGGCCGCTCGGGCCTGAGTGAGCGGGAGAAGAAAGACTTCCGTGACCGGGTGGCGACGACCAAGCTGGTACTCGAAAACTACATCAAGTTTCTCCAGGAAGAAGTGCTGCCGGCCGGCAAGTTCCGCAGCTTCCGCCTAGGCAAGGCTCTCTACGACCGGAAGTTTGCCTACGACATTCAGAGCACTTACTCGGCCGACCAGGTCTACCAGAAGGCCCAGCAGCACAAGCAGGAGCTGCTGCGCGACATGAAGAAGCGGGCCGCCCGGCTCTGGCCCAAGTACTTTGCCGGCCAGCCCCGGCCCGCCGATTCGCTGGCTGCCGTGCAGCAGGTTATCAGCCGGCTCTCCCAGAACCACGCCACCCCGGCCGGCTTCGTGGCCGCCGTGAAGGCCCAGATTCCAACCCTGGTTACGTTCGTCAACGACCAGAAACTGCTCACCCAGGACCCGACCAAGCCCCTGGTGGTGCGCGAAACCCCGCTCTACATGCGCGGCAGCGGGGCCGGCGCCTCCGTGTCGGCCCCCGGGCCTTATGATACGTCGGCCGACACCTATTATAACGTGGAGCCCCTGGACGGGCAGCCCGCCGAGCAGGCCAACAGCTACCTGCGCGAGTACAACGAGTACACCCTGCAGATTCTCAACATCCACGAGGCCATTCCGGGGCATTACACCCAGCTCGTGTACGCCAACCGCAGTCCTTCGCTTATCAAATCTATCTTCGGCAACGGGGCCATGATTGAGGGCTGGGCCGTGTACGCCGAGCGCATGATGCTGGAAAGCGGCTACGGCGGCAACACCGACGAAATGTGGCTCATGTGGGACAAGTGGAATATGCGCGTGACCCTGAACGCCATTCTCGACCACGAAATCCAGGTCAACAACGCCTCCGAGGCCAGCATCGTGGCCCTGCTCACCCGCGACGGGTTCCAGGAGCAGTCGGAGGCTACCAACAAGTGGAAGCGGGCCACCCTGAGCCAGGTGCAGCTGGCCAGCTACTTCACCGGCTACACCGAAATCTACGATTTGCGCCAGGAGCTCAAAAAGGAGCAGGGCAGCCAGTTTGACCTCAAAGCCTTCAACGAGCAGTTTCTCAGCTACGGCAGCGCCCCGGTGCGCTACATCCGCACGATGATGCTCAAAAAGCCGGCGTAAGGAAAGCGGTAAATAGCTAGCCGGTATTGCAACAGAACGTCATGTCGACCAGTGGTCGACATGACGTTCTGTTTATGCCCAGTAGGCATACCTGAATCCGCTGGCGGGCCGTATACTGCTACTTCAGTTTTTTACCCGTTTTATGAAAGAGAAAGACCGTCAGCGCGTCTACGATACCGACGATGAGGGCCTGCGCCGCTATACCCACGAGCACATGAAGGTGCTGGCCAAGTTCACCTCCGACAACTGCGAAATCTGTGCGTCGTTGGCCCCGCCCTTCGAGCAGTTTGCCAACGACGAACCCTACGAAACCATCCTGTTTCTGCGCCTGGCCTCGGAGGAAAGTCCGGTGGCCAAGAAGCTGATGCAGCAGAAAGTGGCCCCGTTCTTCGTGAGCTACTGCCAGGGCCGCATCCTGGAGTGCGACACGCTGACCACCGAGCAGCAAGTGCTCGACATGCTGGAGCGCCTGCGGGAGTTTCTGCCCCAAAACCACTAAGCTAGCGGCTCCTGCGCCTGCGGCTGCACGAGGACCTGTGGGCCCTGCTGGCCTTATTAACTACGTTTCTGCTGTTGTTTTTGCGGTTCTAGGGCGTCGGCCCGCTAATTTCCTCCTAGCTTCGCGGCCGTGTTTTTCATTGTCTCCAAAACGTTGCCCTACCTGCTGGAGCCCGCCATCTGGCTGCTAGCTTTGCTCGGTGGGGCCTTGCTGAGCCGGCGTCCCGCCCGGCAGCGCGGCTTCGTGGTGGCGGCCCTGGCCGTCGTGGTGCTGGGCACTAATGGCGGACTGGTCAACGAGGCCTGGCTGGCCTGGGAGCTGCCACCCGTACCGCTGCGCACCGTTGCCCCCCACGACGCGGGCGTGCTGCTCACCGGCGTGACCCGGCCCCAGAAGTCGCCCCACGACCGGGTGTACTTAGCCGAGGGCGCCGACCGGGTGACGCACGCGCTGTGGCTCTACCGGGCCGGGCGCATCCGCCGCATCATTATCAGCGGGGGCTCGGGCTCCTTGCGGGAAGTGGCCCACACCGAAGCCCACGATATTGCTACCCTGCTGCGCCTGGCCGGGGTGCCCCGCCAGGATATTCTGCTGGAGGAACGCAGCCGCAACACCCGCGAAAATGCCCTCTACACCAAGCAGCTGCTCACCCAGCACCCCGACCTCAAGAGCCTGGTGCTCATTACCTCGGCCTTCCACCAGCGCCGGGCCCTGGGCTGCTTCGCCAAAGTAGGCCTGCATCCCACGCCCTTCCCCGTCGACTTTCGCACCGAAGACCGGGGCCTCCATTCCCTTACCTACTGGCTGCCCGACGCCACCGCCCTAGGCCGCTGGAGCCACCTGCTCCACGAGCTACTCGGCTTCCTGACCTACAAGCTGCTGGGCTATATTTAAGGTGGGGGAATGTGAGGAATGTGGTTGAATGGGAAAATGTGAGGACTCGTGTCCATGCGAGCTTGCGAAGCCATCCGTCCTCTGAAATATGCTGCCCGTCCTCAAATGAAAAGCCCTTTACTCCAACTGGAATAAAGGGCTTTCTAGTAAAAGGGAGTGACTACCTGCGCAGCGGACGGATTAACGCCGCTTGAGGCGCCGAATGTCATTCTTCCTCGCAAGGACACATTCAACCACATTCCTCACATTTTCCACATTCAAAATCACTCTACTTTCTTCTTGACCACGGGGGCTTCGCCGGCTATCCAGATGCTTTTCTGGTTCACGAATTCGCGGATGCCCAGGTAAGACAGCTCCCGGCCGTAGCCCGACTTCTTGACCCCGCCGAAGGGCATTTCCGGCGACGACTTGACCATGGCATTCACGAACACCGCTCCCGATTCGATGCGGCGGGCCACGGCCTCACCGCGCTGCTGGTCGCGGGTCCAGACGGAGGCGCCCAGGCCGAAGGGCGAGTCGTTGGCCAGGCGCACCGCGTCGGCTTCGTCGCGGGCTTCGAGAATGAGGGCCACCGGGCCAAAGAGCTCCTCGTAGTAAGCCGGCTGCCCGGGCTTGATGTTCGACAGAATCATGGGCCGGAACAGGGCCATGCCGGGCGCTTTCTGCCCGCCGAACAGCTCCACTTTGGCCCCAGCCTTCACCGTGTCTTCCACCTGCTTGGTGAGCTCGTCGGCCAGGTCGGGGCGGGCCAGGGGGCCGTACTGGGTGGCCTCGTCGAGCGGGTCGCCGGTGCGCAAAGCCAGCAGGTGGGTTTTGAGCTGGCTGATAAAGGGCTTGACGATGGATTTATCGACGATGAAGCGCTTGGCGGCAATGCAGCTCTGCCCGGCGTTGACCATGCGGGCCTGGGCGGCGGTTTTGGCGGCCAGCTCCAGGTCGGCGTCGGCCAGCACCACGAAGGGGTCGGAGCCGCCGAGCTCCAGCACCGTTTTCTTGATCTGGGCCCCGGCCGTGGCAGCCACTTTGGAGCCGGCCAGCTCACTGCCGGTCAGCGTGGCGGCCTTCACCCGGTCGTCCTGCAGCAGCTTTTCCACCAAATCGGAGCCGATGAGCAGGGTGCGGAACGTGGCGGGCGGGAAGCCCGCGTCGTGGAAGATTTTTTCCAGGGCCAGGGCGCACTGGGGCACGTTGGAGGCGTGCTTGAGCAAGCCCACGTTGCCGGCCATCAGGGCCGGGGCGGCAAAGCGGATAACCTGCCAGAAGGGGAAGTTCCAGGGCATGATGGCCAGCACCACGCCCAGGGGCTCGTGGGCAATAAAGCTGCGCCGGGCCTCGGTCTTGATTTGCTCATCGCGCAGAAAATCTTCGGCGTGGTCAGCATAATAGTCGCAGGTCAGAGCGCACTTGAGCACCTCGGCCCGGCCGTCGACGACGGGTTTGCCCATTTCCAGGGCCATGAGGCGGGCCAGCTCGTCTTGCCGCTCGCGCAGCAGCTCGGCGGCCCGGTGCATGAGCGCGCGGCGCGTGGCAAAGGTAGTTTCGCGCCACGCGGTGGCGGCCCGGGCGGCCTGGGTCAGGATTCGCTCGGTTTTGGTCCAGGAAAAGGCCCGGAAGCGCCGCAGCACCTTGCCGGTATAGGGGTTAAAGGATTCGATGGCCATGAGAAAACAAAAAGAGCTCAGAAAGTTTACAAACAACTACAATAGCGTGCTGTTAGGCAAAACATAGGGCTTGGTGAATACGGCGCGGCCTTAAGCACCACCGTAGGACCTGCGCCCCGGTACTTTTACGCAACCCAACCGACGCTGCTTACTGCAGAATAAGGTTTATAGTGTACTTTCGTCTCATTGCTGAGCGCGTAGCGTACGTGCGGTCGGCCTTTCAAAGCTGTTGCCTGTGTCTCCCACCACTCCCGAATCACCGACATCCGTTTCCGAAGAGCTGCTCGTGCAGCGCCTTCGCGACCGGGATGAATCGGCCATGACGCTGTTCTACGATAAGTATTCGGCGGCTTTGTACGGCGTTATTCTGCGCATCGTCAAGAAAGAGGAAATTGCCGAAGACGTGCTGCAAGAAAGCCTGGTCAAAATCTGGCATTCGTTCCAGTCCTACGACCCCACCAAAGGGCGGCTTTTCACCTGGGTGCTGAATGTTTCCCGGAATTTGGCTATCGACAAAATCCGGTCCCGGCAGTACCGCGTAGATACCCGCACGCAGCCCATCGAAGATAGTGCCGCGCTGCGCCAGGCGGCAACTCCCACGTTCCGGCCTGAGCACATTGGTCTGCAGGAAATGACTGGTAAGCTGGCTCCGGAGCAAAAGCAAATCATTGACCTGCTTTATTTTGGCGGATTTACACAAAGCGAAGTGGCTGAAGAACTCAACCTGCCGCTGGGAACGGTGAAAACCCGGGCCCGGGCGGCCATCAAAGTACTTTCTAAACTGATTCGATAGCCGTGAACATTCAGGAGTACATCGAATCTGGAATTCTGGAAGAATACGCTCTGGGCGTGCTCGACGAGGCGCAGCGCGCCGAAGTGGAGCGCTACGCCGCCGAATACCCAGAAGTTCGGCAGGAGCTGGACCTTGTGCAGCAAGGCCTGGAAACCTACGCCCAAGCCCATGCCCAAAACCCGCCGGACGGGATGCGGGAGCGGGTTTTGACTGGTTGGCAGGCCGCCATTCGGCAGGAGGAAACGGCGCCCGCGCCGACGCCCGTAGCGGCGGCTCCGGCCCCCGAGCCCGTGGTGCGGCCTATTAGCTCGGCCCCGGTGGCGGAGGAAGCGCCGGCCGCCGGCTTTAATTGGATGATGGCGGCTTCGGTAGCCCTGCTGGTACTGAGCGCCGCGGCCAACCTGATTTTGTACAACCGCTGGAAAGACAGCGAAACCCAGCTGGTGGCCCTGCAAGCCGATCAGTCGCGGGTGGCCTCGACCATGCAGGCCGTGGAAAAGCGCCTTGATACCCGCACCCAGGAGCTGGCCGTGCTGCGCAGTGAGCAGTTTCGGCAGGTAGAACTGGCCGGCACGCCCACCGCGCCCCAGGCCAAGGCCCGGGTGCTCTACAACGTGGCCACCAAGGCCGTGTACGTAGACGTGCGCAACCTGCCCGCCCTGCCCGAAGGCAAGCAGTACCAGCTCTGGGCCATGGACAAAGGCAAGCCCGTGGATGCGGGTGTGCTGGCCGCCGCTACCACCGCCGGCGACAGTCTGCAGCAGATGAAGGACGTGGCCAGCGCCGAGGCCTTCGCCATGACCGTAGAACCCGCCGGGGGTAGTGAAAATCCGACCTTATCGACGATGACGGTTTTAGGGAAATTCTAAGCCGACTACACACTTTTCTTGCGTAGCTGCACGGTGCTGGTACTGGTACTTTCGGAAGAAAGCTTAACAATAAGCGGCTTCTGGTGGTAGTAGTACCAGTACCTTTTTTATTACCACCCGTGCACGGCTCCATTATCAACCTGCTCAAACGCTTCGTTCAAACCCAGTACGACCACAGCACCTGGCTGCGGCTGGTAGAGCTTTCGGGCTTGTCTAGCGCCGACTTTGAGATGAACGAGGTGTACCCGGACGCCCACATGTACGCCCTGGTCGGGCAGGCCGCTCTCATGACCGGGATTCCGGCCGAGCGGCTGCAGGAAAAGTTTGGCGAGTTTCTGGTGCCCGACCTCATGCTGGTGTACAAGCGCTACGTGCAGCCCGGCTGGGACACGCTGGCCATGATTGAAAACACCGAAGAGGCCATGCACGGGGCCGTGCGCCGCGACGCACCCGGCACCCGCCCGCCGACGCTGCACGTCACCCGGCTGACCGACAAGGAGTTGGAGGTGCGCTACGAGTCGGAGCGACGCATGGGCGCGCTGGCCGTGGGAATCATCCGGGGCCTGGCCGTGTATTTTGATGAGGCCGACGAAATTGAAGTCGAGCCCCTGACCCGGGAAAATGAGGAGCAAGTCATTATCCGGGTGCGGCGGCGGTAGTGTAAGTTAGCTTCCTGGCGGTTGAGCTTGCTGGCCGCCATCCGTATATTTTTCTTTTCTTCCTTGGGCCGCAGCCCGCTACACGCAGTTCTATCATGGAAAAATCAACGTACTACAACCCCGCCGACTTGGCCAAATTTGGTAATATCTCGGAGTGGCAGCCCGAAA
This sequence comes from Hymenobacter chitinivorans DSM 11115, assembly GCF_002797555.1. NCBI lineage: Bacteria > Pseudomonadati > Bacteroidota > Cytophagia > Cytophagales > Hymenobacteraceae > Hymenobacter > Hymenobacter chitinivorans. The sequence goes on from NZ_PGFA01000001.1 coordinate 1,783,965, forward strand.
TGGGCCGCAAGTTCTTCGAGTACTACGGTGAAGTATTCAAGGAAGGCGCCCTGACCGAGCGGGAAAAAGCCCTCATTGCCCTGGCCGTGGCCCACGCCGTGCAGTGCCCCTACTGCATTGATGCCTACACTTCCGACTCCCTGCAAAAAGGCGCCGACGAAGCTCAGATGATGGAAGCTGTGCACGTAGCCGCGGCCATCAAAGGCGGCGCCGCCTTGGTCCACGGCGTGCAAATGATGAACAAAGCCAAGGAATTGTCTATGTAATGTGCTGATGTGCTAATGTTTAATGTGGCTGAATGTGGCTGAATGTGAGAAATATGTCCTTGCGAGCTTGCGAAGCCATCCGTCCTCTGAAATGTGCTGGATTCTCTTGCCTGACGAGCCTTGGCGTGTAATGACGAAAAGGGCTTTCTGATAAAAGGGCGTGGCTACCTGGGCAGTGGACGGCTGCCTTCGTCGTGCCTTTTGGCAAAGACACATTTCCCCACATTCTGCACATTCAGCCACATTAAACATTAGCACATCAGCACATTCCAACACATTAGCACATTAACCCTTGGTGTGAAATGAAACGACCTGCTTTTCTGGCCTGGGGGCTGTTGTTGTCGGCCTGCGGCTCCAAGGCCCAGACGGGCGACAACCCGGGCTACGACCGGCTGCTGCGCACGCTCTACAAAAACACCGTGCCCGTCGTCCGGCCCGCGGCCCTGGCCCAGGAGCTGCAGCAAAACCCGGCCGCGGTGGTCGTGCTCGACACGCGCACCCCGGCCGAGTACCGGGTCAGCCACCTGCCGGGCGCCCGGTTCGTGGACTTCGATACCTACGAAAAAGCCACGTTTGCCGACCTGCCCCGGGACCGGAAAGTGGTGGTATACTGCTCCGTAGGCTACCGCAGCGAGCGGGTGGGGGAGCGGCTGCGGGCGTTGGGCTTTACCCAAGTCCAAAACCTGTACGGCGGCATTTTTCAGTGGGTCAACGAAGGCCGGCCGGTGTACAACCAGCAGGGTTTGACCCAGAATGTGCACCCGTATTCGGCCCTGTGGAGCCTTTGGCTCAGCAAGGGCAATAAGGTGTACGAGTAAGTTGCCGCAACCCCGTTATTCCGGGTGCAGCAGGAGCGGCCGACGAGTTATTTCCCAGAGCAGCACGGCCGCAACCACGGTATATTCCAAGGCCACCAGGCCCAGATTTTCGCTGTAGGCCCGGGTTTGGTACGCCGCGTAGGACAGCGGAATCAGGGCCGACCACACCAGCGCGTACCGGTAGTGGGTCAACGTGCTCAGGGCCACCAGCGTGGTAAGGTACCAAGGGTGCACGGTGGTAGCCAGGGCAAAGTACAGAGTGAGGACAAACAGCAGGGCGCGGGGCAACGTGAGCAACGTTGGACGCCGCTCGGAGGCCGCCAGCCCCAGCACTCCGGCGCCGGTAGCCAGGGCCAGGAAAGTGCCCAGGCGGGCAATCTGGTTGTAACCCGTTTGCCAATAGCCCACCGCCCGCAGCAGGTAGTACAGACTGGCGTTGAACTCAAACTTGTGGAAGTATAAGTCCAGGCTGCGGCTCAGGTTGCGCAGCAAATCAGCGGAAATGAAGGGGATAAACAGCGCCAGTAGCACCACTGCCGTCAGGCTGGCGTAGCGCAGAAACGGCCGGAAACCCAGGCGGCGCGCCAGCAGGGGCAGCATCAGCAGGGGCAGCAGCTTAGTGGCAATGGCCCCGGCCAGGGCCGCCGCCGAAAGGGCCCAGCGCCCCCGCACCAGCAGCCACACCGCCGCCAGCAGGCCGCAAATCAGCAGGGCCTCGAAGTGCAGGTTGCCGGCCAGCTCCACCACGACCAGCGGGTTGAGCAGGTACCGCAGGGCTTGGTCGGCGGGCAGGCCCAGGTGGGGCAGCAGCCGCAGCAGCAGCAGGGCCGTGGCCATTTCCGCCAGCAGAATCACGAGGCGCAGCACGAGGATGAAGCCCTGCGCATCGCGGGGAAATAGTCTGCTGGCTAGGCCGAAAGCCGCCTGGCAAACGGGTGGGTACACCGAAAAATAGTGGGGCGAATTGAGCTGCTCGTACAGGTGCCGGATTTCGGGGCGGGTGAGCGGCGGCAGCGGCGAAACGCGCGAATCAGTAGGTGAAGCCAGCAGGGCGGTGGGCGTCAGCAGGTAGGGGTTGTGCCCGGCCGCTACCAGGTTGCCGTCCCAGCGGAAGCGGAAATAATCGTCGGACAGGGCCGGCACGGCGGGCAGCCAGAGCAGGCGCACGGCCAGGGCCAGCAGCAGGCCGTAGCGCAGCGGCAACGAGCTACGCAGCAGCCACCAGTACGCCGCCGTGGCTAGTCCGGATAGGGCTATAAACTGCCCCAAAGCCGGCCGCGGCGTGTAGTAGGCCAGCCCGGCATAGGCAGCCAGGCTCAGCAAAGCCGCCAGCCCCTGTGCGCCGGTAGGCCGCCCGCTCACGAATTGGCGCGGTTGTGCCGCAGCGAGTAGTAGAAAATCAGGCCGAAACCGACCGTGAGCAGGCTGTGAAACGGCAGCAGCCCGTAGCTGCGCAGGTAGAGGCCCAGGCCCAGTCCGAACAGGAAATACAACGCCAGCAGGCCTTCGAGCACGGTTAGCCCGTCGAGGCGGCCGGTGCGGTACTGGCGCCCAATCCAGGTGCCCTGCCGCTTGACGAGGCCCATTTTCGGCGTCCGGATAAAGGCCGAGGGGCGCCGGGCCAAGCCCGCCAGCACGGCTCGGGAATTGTGCAGCGACAACCCCATGGTGACGGCCAGAAACAGCAGAAAACGGGGAACAAACTCCCGCAGCCGACCCGCCGGAGCCCCCACCCGCCAGGCAGTGTAGAAGTAGTAGGTCAGCGGCAAAAAGCCCAGAATGCAAACCGAGGCCAGGCGGAAAACGGGCTGAAACCGGGGCTCAAACTCCCGGATGTAGAGCAGGGGCACGCTGAGCACGGCCATCAGCAGAATGGCCACGAAGACGGTGCTGTTGAGCAAATGAAACGCGGCGTGCAGCTTGGTACTGGTGCTCTGGCCCGAGCGCAGCACCTGGCGCAGGTGCTTGCGGGCCGTTTCGGCGGCGCCCTTGGTCCAGCGGTGCTGCTGCGACTTGAGGGCGGGCAGCTCGGCGGGCAGCTCGGCCGGGGCCTGCACCCCGGGCAAATACACGAAGTGCCAGCCCCGCAGCTGGGCCCGGTAGCTCAGGTCCAGGTCTTCGGTGAGCGTATCGGCGTGCCAGCCGCCGGCATCCTCGATGCACTGGCGCCGCCATACCCCGCCGGTGCCGTTGAAGTTGATGAAGTGCCCGCCCCGGTTGCGGCCCACCTGCTCCACCAGAAAGTGGGCATTCAGGCCGAAGGCCTGCAGCTCGGTCAGCAGGGAATATTCCTCGTTGAGGTGGGTCCAGCGGGTTTGCACCACCCCGGTTGCGGCCTCGGCGAAGTAGGGCACCGTGCGGCGCAGAAAATCGGGCTCGGGCACGAAGTCGGCGTCGAAAATGGCAATGAATTCCCCGTCGGTTTCCTGCAGCCCGTACGCCAGGGCGCCGGCCTTGTAGCCGTCCCGGGTGGGCCGCCGCACCTGCGTGATGCGCAGGCCCTGGGCCTGGTGGCGGGCCACGGCGGCGGCGGCCAGGGCCACGGTTTCGTCGGTGGAGTCGTCGAGGACCTGAATGTGGAGCTTATCGGCGGGGTAATCCAGCCCGGCAGCGGCCTCGATGATGCGCTCCACCACGTACAGTTCGTTGTAGATGGGCAGCTGCACCGTCACGCGGGGCCAGTGGGCCGGCGCCGGGGGCACGGGCCGGGGCGGCCGGGCGTAGGCGCGCCGGGCCAGGCGGGTGAGGTGGAACTGCGTCAGACTAAAGCCCAGAATAAAGGCCAGGCAGAGTCCGTAGAGAACCAGAAGAACGATTTCCAGTCCTTGCATTTAAAGGGGCAACAAAGTCAACGTACAAATCAAAACGGGCGGCGGCGCTCCGGGTGCTACAAATACTTGAAAATCGTCCACAAAATCTTGTAGCCGGCGCCCAACGTGCCCTTCACCGTGCCCGAAACCTTCGAAACTCCGATGCGGCGCCGGTAGCGGACGGGCACTTCCTGATTACGCAGGCGGTGCTTGGCCGCCTTGAGCTGCATTTCTACCGTCCAGCCATACGTGGTATCAGCCATGCCCAGATTGCGCAGGGCCTCGGCTCGAATAGCGCGGAAGGGGCCCAGGTCGGTGAAGCGCACCCCGTAGAGCCGGTGCAGCAGGCTAGTGGCCAGCCAGTTGCCGAAGATTTGCTGGGGCAGCATCGAGCCGCTTTCCCGCTCGCCCAGGGCCCGGGAGCCAATAACCATATCGGCCTCGCCGCGCAGAATGGGGGCCAGCACGGCGGGCATGTCGGCGGGGTAGTCGGAATGGTCGCCGTCGAGAAAGACGATGATGTCGGCCTGCTCGGCGGCGGGCTTGCCGAAGCTGTAGGCCATGCCCGCCAGGCAGGCGTGGCCGTAGCCGGGCCGGTTTTCGCGCAACACCGTGGCTCCGGCCGCCCGCGCCACGGCTCCGGTATGGTCCCGGGAGTTGTTGTCGACCACAATGACCTCATCAACGAGCCCGGCCGGTATTTCGGCCAGCACCAGGGCAATGGACTGTTCTTCGTTGTAGGCCGGAATAATGACGTGAATACGCGGCGCGGCGGGCAAATCGGGCATGGGGGGTGGGGCAGGCGAGGTCGGCAGCGGGGCGCGACGAAGCAGAAAAACGGGACGGACCGGGCCCGACAGACCACAAATCCGGTGCAAAGATGCACCTTCGGCGCGGTTATTCGTTTAAGCCCACAGCCGAGCTCAAACCTTCGGCCGGCCGAATAGGTTTCGGTCTATATTCTGCTTTCCTTATTCCGTAGCGCATGCTCCAGGTTGGTGACCAAGCCCCCGATTTTACCCTTACCACGACTTCCGGCGAAACTTTTCGCCTTTCCGACCAGCGCGGCCAGCGCAGTATCGTGCTCTATTTCTACCCCAAGGACGACACGCCCGGTTGCACGGCCGAAGCCTGCTCGTTTCGCGACCAGTACGAAGATTTTCTCGAGCTGGGGGCCGAAGTGGTGGGCGTGAGCTCCGACTCGGAAGCCTCCCACCAGAAGTTTACCCAGAAGCACCGCCTGCCGTTTCCGCTGCTGGCCGACGCGGGTGGGCGGGTGCGCAAGCTCTACGAAGTACCCCGCGCCCTGCTGGGCATCATTCCCGGCCGCGTTACCTTCGTTATTGATAAGCAGGGCGTTATCCAGTACATCTTCAACTCCCTGAACCGGGCCACCGACCACGTGAGCACCGCCAAGGACGTGCTGGCCGGCCTGGAAAAATAAGTTGATGGGAGCTTTACTGACCGACCTGCTGCAGCGCGCCCAGCGCAGCCGCCGCGTAGTGGCCGTGCAAACTGGCGGCCCCATGTTTCTGGGCTACGTGCTGAGTCACAACGCCGAGTTGCTGCTCTTGCGCACTCTTACCCGCCAGGGTTTGCCCACCGGTGTCCAGACCCTGAGCATGCAGACCGTGACCCAGGTGCACTTTGACGACCGGTACGTGCGCCTGATTGAGTTCAAGGAGCACAACCCCGAGGTGGTGTACGGCCTGCCGGCCGCCCCCGACGGCATCAGCAACGACGACCTTAGCGTGGCGGCCCTGCTGCAGAAAGCCCACGAAACCCACCAGCTGCTCCAGCTCGAAACCTATGCCGACACCACTTTCTACGGCTACGTGGCCCGCCTCACCGAAGACGAGCTGCTGCTGGAAGTCTACACCCAGTTTGCCGAGGCCGACGGCCACAGCGTGATGGACGTGGACAGCATCCGCAGCGTGGTGTGGAGCAACGAGGATACGCGCACCATCGAGCTGCTGCGCAAGCAGCCGGGGGCGTTGAGCAAGGGCGCGGAATAAGCAATTTTATGGCCCGCAGGTAGCCAAGCGGGCTAGTGAATACCGTACCTTGGGCCGGTATGACGCTTGCGCTGCTGCTGCCCACCCTGATTTTATTGCTTCTGCTGAGCCGGCCCGCCGTGACCTTGGTGCACGAACTGGGACACGCTGTAGTGGGCCGGCTGCTCGGGGGCGGTCCAGTCCAGGTTTTTGCGGGCTCCCACGGCAACCAGGACCGTAGCTTCCGGTTGCCGCTGGGCCGCGCCGCTGGGCCGCACGTCCGGGCTGTATATTATTCGTAACCCGTTGAAGTGGTCGGGGGGGCTGTGCGAATTTACTTACCCGCTGTCCGGCTCCCGGCGGGTGCTAATGTTGCTGGCCGGCCCTCTGTTGCCGGCCGTGGTGGCGGCCGGGCTGGCATGGCTCGTATTTCACACCGCAACGAATGATCTGTGGCGCATGGCCAGTATTGCCTTCGTAGTGGGCACTGGGCTGTCATTGGTCCTGAACCTGGTGCCTAGCTCCACACCGGTGGCCTTGGCCAATGGCTCGACTACGCATACCGACGGGACGCTGCTGCGTTCCGCCTGGCTTCTGCGGCATTACTCTTTGGCGCACCAAGCAGCCCTGGCCGACTACCAGGCCGGTAAGTATGACGCAGCGGTCCGGGGGCTGCGGCCCTTTCTGGCCAGCCGGCGCCACCAATCCGACACAATTAGCATGGTGGTGTCGGCCTTGGTAATAACTAAGGAGTGCGACCAGGCCCGCCAGATACTAACCACCTACCGCGCCCAGTATCAGCCCACCAGTAATGGCTGGGTTAATGAAGGCGTATTGCACGCGCACTTCAACGAGTTGGACGCCGCTTTTGCCTGCTATGAGCAAGCCCTGCAACTGGACCCGGCCAACTCCTTTGCCCTCAACAACCGCGGCTACACCCACAACCGGGCCGGCCAGTACGCGCAGGCCGTGCCCGATTTTCGTCGGGCTCTGGAGCTCAATCCGGGCTTTGCTTACGCCCACGCCAACCTGGGCCTGGCCCTGCTGATGCTGGGCGAAACCGATGAGGGCCTGGGCCACGTGCGCTACTCCCTGCGCCTCGACGACCAGAACGCCTACGCTTACCGCAACCTGGGCATCTACCATCTGCAGCGCGGGGAGTTGGAAGAGGCCCGCCGGCAACTCGACCGGGCCTGGGAGCTTGATCCGCACACCGATTTACTGGCCGACTACCGGGCCCAGCTGCAAAGCCGCTTCGACGGGAAACCTCCGTCCAACTAGCGCCCGGCGGCTTTTGCGTCGGTGCAGTGTAGCCCCGGCCGCTGATTCTGCGTAACCACGGGCAACTCCCTGACCCGTTTACGCCATGTTTCGCTTTCTGTCTGTACTACTGCTGGCCCTGCTGCTCTCGCGGCCCGGCTCGGCCCAAAATACCGTCCTCAACGCCACGCTCGACGGCTACGAGTATCCGTTTCCGGTCAAGTACCTGCCCCTGAAGCTCGAAGGCCAGGCCCTGCGCATGGCCTACATGGACGTGCCGGCCACTACTAAAGCCAACGGCCGTACCGTCGTGCTGCTGCACGGCAAAAACTTTTTCGGGGCCTACTGGCGCGAGACCATTAAGGCGCTGACGGGGGCGGGCTTCCGGGTGGTGGTGCCCGACCAGGTGGGCTTCGGCAAGTCCGACAAGCCGGATCTGCACTACTCCTTTCACCAATTAGCCCGCAACACCAAGCATTTGCTCGACACGCTGGGCGTGCCAAAGGCCGTGGTCGTGGGTCACAGCATGGGCGGTATGCTGGCCACCCGCTTTGCGTTGCTCTACCCCGAAGCCACCGAAAAGCTGGTGCTCGAAAACCCCATCGGCTTGGAAGATTACCGCGTCGGCGTGCCATTCCAGACCATTGACCAAGCCGAGGCCACCGAGCGCAGAAGCACCGAGGCAAGCATCCGCAAGTACCACGCTACCTATTACCCCAACGGCTACCCCCAGGCCCACGACGAGTGGCTGTTGCCGCTGGCGGCCCAAACCAAAAGCCCGGACTTCCCAAAAGTGGCCCGGGCCAATGCCCTGACCTTTGACATGATTTACCAGCAGCCGGTGGCGTACGAGTTCAGCCGGGTGCAGGCTCCCACGCTGCTCATCATCGGGCAGGCCGACCGCACGGTGGTGGGTAAAAAGCTGATTAAGAACCCGAAAGTGCTGGCCGCCATGGGGCAGTACCCCGCGCTGGGCCGGCGCACCGCCGCCCAGATCAAAGGCGCCAAGCTGGTGGAGCTGGACAAGGTGGGCCACATTCCGCATCTGGAGGCCTTTGCCAAATTCCGGGAAGCCCTGCTGGCCTTTGTGAAGTAAAGCTGGCGTTAGCGGCGGTTGGGAAACGAAATCTGGCACACGCACCGGAACCCAACAGTTGAGGCCGGGCCCGAGTAGCGGCCCAGGTTGGGAATGCGCGTGCCGGCCAGGGGCAAGGCCGTGGTAGCGCTGTAGGGCCCGGGCAGGATGCTGGCGGGGGCCTGCACCGAATAGCAGCCTGCCAAGACGCCGGTCAGCGCCACAAGGCTGCCCTGCAGGCAATGTCGAAGATTCATGCGGTAGGCCGGGTTAGTGCTTCTGCGAAGTAGCCAGCGGGGCCTGGTTGGGAAACTCAACGTCGCACACGGCCCGGAAGCCAATGTGGGCCGCTGGGCCCTGGTAGCTGCCGCACTCCTTGATGGCGCACTCCACGAGCCGGTCCTGGTAGCTACCGCCTTTAGTCACGCCCTGTTCCTGCACCAGTTCGGCCACGTTGCCGGTCATGTGGTAGAGCCCCAGGCCATTGACGGGCAGGTCGTAGACGTAGCTGGGCGTGGAAGCGGCCAGAAAGTAAGGTGCTTCCCGGCGGCAGTTGAACATCACGATTTCGGAGCGTTGGCGGTTGAAGGCCAGAATATCCTTGCGAATCTGGGCCGCCGAGTTGGTCGTGCCCGAGCGAAGGCGCAGGTACTCGGCCGCCTGCGGATTCACCGTTACTTCCGCCGTCGACACCTCGTAGCCGTAGGGCAGCTTGGTGCCGTAGTGGGCCGCAAATTCCCATTCGGCCTCGGTGGGCAGCCGGTAGGTGATGCGCACGTATTTCGGGTCGCGGGAGCTGCGGATGCCGCGGTCCTCGTTGAGCAGGCGGGTTACGGTGCGGCTACGCCAGCGGCAGTATTCGAGTACCTGCTCGTAGCTGATGCCCACCACCGGGTAGAGGCGGTAAAAGGGATTGGTAAAATAGCCCCGCACGGGCTGCACCGTCGAGTCGGGCAGATACAGGCGGACTTCGGCGGCCGACTTGGTTTTGGCCAGGCTGTGCAAAAATGTTTGCCATTCCACGTTGGGCACTTCCACCTCGTCCATCTGAAACTGGTCCCCAATCCAGACCACACCGGGCGGAATCACGCCTTCGTCCTCGGCCTTCTGAATCTTAAGGCTGGGCGGGGGCAGGGCCCGCAGCCGGGCCAGAGCCACGGTGGCCGTGTCGGCGGCAAAGCGCAGGCCTACGACCCGGGCATCGGAAAAGCCCTGGTAGGGCTGCAGGGGCTGGGCGACCCCGAGGGGGGCGTCTTCATCCTCGGCCTCGGCGCGTACGATGCGCTGCACCTGCTGCTCATCCCAGACCTGCAGCGGCACGCCGGTTTGGGCGCTGACAGTGCCGGGCCGGGTGCTGGTGGGGGCCGCCCCGCGCAGGGCCGTCGGAAACTGGTACCGAATCAGGGCCGTTTGGCAGGCGCCAAGCCCGCCGAGTATAGCTAGCAGAAGAAACCGACCGTACGCGGAGCTTCGCATAGAACAAGGATTAGGAAAGGAGCCGCAAACTATCGGCGTGAATAAACGAGGAACCCTGGTAGCGGCCCTCGCGCGGTCCGTTTTCCAGGTTGAGCACGCCCCGGGGGCAGGCCGTGCTGCACATACCGCAGCCCACGCACGAGGCCCGGATGATGGGCTCCCCGCGCTGGGCGTACTGCTTGACATCAATGCCCATCTCGCACACGTTGGAGCAGTTGCCGCAGCTGATGCACTGCCCGCCGTTGGTGGTAATGCGGAACCGGGAAAAATGCTTTTGCAGCAAGCCCAGGTAGGCGGCCATGGGGCAGCCAAAGCGGCACCACACCCGGTTGCCCAGAATAGGGTAGAAGCCCACGCCTACCACGCCCGAAAACACGGCCCCAATCACGAAGCCGTAAAAGCGGTACAGCCCGTCGGCCAGGGAGCCCAGCAGGGCGCCGTGCAGCCAATAGTTGAGCCACACGATAATCGTTACCAGAATAATCAGGGCCAGAATCGGGTAAATCAGCCGCACTTCCCAGCGCCAAGCGGCCCGGCTCTTGTCGGACAGCTGACGGTAGGGGTCCCCGGCGGTTTCGGCCAGGCCCCCGCAGCCGCACACCCAGGAGCAGTACCAGCGCTTGCCGTAGAAATAGGTGAGAATGGGCGTGGCTACGAACGACATCACGGCGCCCCATACCACCATGAAAACGCCCAGGGCCTGCCCGTCCCGAATCAAATACTCAAACGAGCTGGGAAACAGGTAGTCGTACTTCAGGGGCCAGAAGTAGGTGAAGTAGAACTCGGGCTGCTGGAAAAACTGCAGCACGCCGGGCAGCAGAAACGCAAAGGCCAGCTGGAAAAACATGACTGACCCGGTGCGCAGGCGCTGGTAGCGGGAGTGCCGGTACTTCCACAAAGCCCGGCCGCCCATGAGCAGAATGGCCAGGGTGTAGAATGTGCCGTAAAGAAACCACTGGTCGGCCGGCCGCTGGCGCAGCAGCTGGCTGAATGGGTCGAGCGTGTGTACCAGGCCGTTGAGCAGGCCGAAGTTGCCTTTGTCGTCGGGGGTGCTGTACCAGTAGAGCAGCACGTAGAAACCGGTCAGGACTACGGCCGTGACCCAGGCCACGGCCCCTCGGCTGGTGCTGCCGCGCAGCCAGAGGTTGTCGTGCTGCAGGCCGGCGGGCTGGCGGCCGTACTTAAGCCAGGCCCAGGCCAGCGTGCCGCCGCTCACCAGGCTCAGGGCCGCGTACAGGCTGAGCCGGGCCCGGTCGGCATCGGCGTCGGCGGCGGCCACGAGCAACGCCAGAAAGCCCAGCCCAATGATGGTAAGCGTGGTTTTTTCGGGCGTGGAAACCGTAGGTAAAGGCGGCTGGGCCAGCGCCAGGCTAGCTGCCGCAGGGGAAGCGGGCATCGGAGAGAAGCGGTGAATGGGGCAGCGGAGAGAGGTAGTTCGGCAAGCCGAGCAGTAAGATAAGCTTTTGGCCGCAACCAAACATACCGCCCGGCTAATTAATGATGGTGGTGATGTCCTTCACTGGGCTTGCCAAACAGGTTGAGCAGGGTGCCCACCACGTACAGCGCCGCCCAGCAGGCGTAGAGCCAGGTAAAACCCTCGGGGAGGCGGTGCACGAAATAGTGCAGAATCAGGTGGGCGGCCCCGCTCATAAGCAGGCCCGTAACGGCAATAAACTGGAAGCTGTTCAGGGCGCTGGGCCGGTAAAGCTTGGTGAAATCCATAGAAGGCGGAAAATAGGAGTGAAGTAGCTACAAGCCGGTTCCGGCCGGAATGATTCGGGGCTGGCCGCAGAAAAGTAGCCGGCTACGGGTGGGCAAAGTTTAGGCGGCCGTTGCAGTTGAATTTCTGCAGCAGTCTAGAAGCGGGCAAATAATCCTTTGCGGCGCTGCAAGACCGTGGCGTGCTGGGGAAACTGCTGGTTGAACTGCCGGACCATGTCGGGCTCGTGCTGGCGGTAAAACTCGGGGTCGAAGTTGGCCGCGCCCAGCTGGGCCATGACCTCCCGGATGGGCGTCTGGGCGCTGATCCACCGGGCGCACACCTCGTGGCGCAGGCGCAGCCCCAGGGCGTTGAAGCCCGTTACGGCAAAGCCCGGGGTGCTGCTGAAGTTGATGCGCAACGCCTGCCGGCCGCTGGGGTGCTCCCAGTAAAAGGAGTCGGTGCCGGCTTCGGCCTGGGCCGGCACGCGGCCGTAGGTCTGGTATTCCAGGGCAAAAAACTTGGCCGAGTTAAACCACACCCCGCGCTGGTAGGCCGTGGGTTGCCCGCAGATGGTATGGGCCACGGTTTCGCCCTGCATGCGGCCGGTGTACCACAGCTGCTCGACGGGCACCTCAGCAGGGCCCGGCTGCCGGTGCTGGGCACAGTCGCCGGCGGCGTACACGTTCGGCACGCTGGTTTGCAGCTGCGCATCCACCAAGATGCCCCGGTCGGTTTCCACGGCCGTGTCCTGTACCAGGCTTAGGTTGGGCGTGACGCCCGTGGCCAGGCCCAGCCACTGGCAGGGCAGTTCCTCGCCGGCGGTGGTGCGCACGGCCCGCACCCGGCCCTGCGCGTCGGCCAGGATTTCGGCCAGCTCGGTCTGGTAGCACACCGTCACGCCGTGCTCGGCAAACTGCTGATCCACGAGCCGGGCCTCCGGGGCGGGCAGCACCGAGCCCCAGTAGTGGGCGTCGCGCACGAGCACCGTGGTGCTGATGCCGCGCGAGTGCAGCATTTCGGCCAGTTCCACCCCAATCAAGCCCCCACCTACCACCACGGCCTGCCCGATGCCGTGGGTGTCGCGCTCCATGCGGGCCAGGTCGGGCAGGCCGTAGAGGCCCTGCACGCCCAGCAGATCTTGCCCCGGCCAATCGGCCCGGCGGCTCACCGAGCCCGTGGCCAGCAGCAGCTTGTCGTAGCCCAGCTGCCGGCCGTCGTGCAGGGTTACGGTCTGGCGTTGCGTATCCAGACTGGCGGCCGTGGCCTCAACCAGTTCCAGGCGGTTTTCTGCCCAGAACCAGTCCTCGTAGGGCTTGATATCGGCGTAGCGCATATGGCCCAGATACACGTACATCAGGGCCGTGCGGGAGTAATGGTGGGTGCTTTCCCCCGACACCAGGGTAATCCGGGCCGCGGGCTGCAGGCGGCGTACCGTCAGGGCCGCCGTTACGCCCGTTATACCATTGCCAATAATGAGAAGGCGCATACAAGAAGGAAGAAGTCGGCCGGGAGGGCCCGGCAATCAAATGTAGGCGGCCCGCTGCCCAATGCCGCTACCGGCGGTGTGGGGTGGCCCGTCAGGACGTTATCAACCGCACTTTGCGGGTCGGGGTTTGAGGATACGCGTTGGGTTGGGCACTAAACTCCTGCGGCCGCGCGCCCAACCTCCCCGGCCCCGGTGCGTAAGCTACTAACAAATTCCCCCGTCAACCCAAAGCACCTCTCCAGATGGCTACCGATAACGAAAACGAAGAAATCACCAAAACGCCCGGCACTACTAAGAACGAGGGCCTGGAAAAAGAGCGTGAGTACAAGGAAGGCGAAAGTAACGGCAAAGCCTCCGATGACCCCTCGGCCCACCGCAACATGGGCGCCAACGGCTATACCCAGCGCAGCGACCAGAAAGATCAGCTCGAAAACCTGCACATCGGCGGCGACGATCTGACCCCCTACGGGGCCAACAACCACGCCACGCCAGGGGAGCAGGCTCAGGGCCCGGGCTTCGAGGCGGAAGGCAGCTACGAAAAGGATATGGACATCCGCACCCGGGAGCAGCAGTTTGGCGAAAAAGCGCCCAGCGGCCCCCCCCGAACTCCCCGCGACTAAATGCCGTCAGCAGCAGTTGCTACGAAAAGCCCCGGCACGGTCCGGGGCTTTTTTTATGGGTTTGCGGCAGTTGTGACCCTGGCGGATAGGAGGAATTGGCCGCTGGGTACGGAAGCGGCCGGCGCAGGGTTACGAAAATGTTAGGACAGTGTATGACTATTTATATATCTTTAGAAACCCGAAATAAAGCTACAACAAAACGCGGCCCAACTGCGCCCGTTCGAAGGCTTTAGGCGGTACCCTGATCATTTTCTAACACCCACAATTCACGCATCTATGAGCACTTCTACCCCTTCAAATGAACCAGAAATCGACGAGGCTGAGCTGCTAGCCACTGAGGAAGAAGAGGATTTTTCCTCCGGCAACGGGCGGCTGGCCATCATCGTGGGCGCTATTGTATTATTTGCCGGCCTGGGGTACGCCTTTGTGCCCGTTAAAACGGCAAAGTCGGCTATTTCCAACGTCATGCCCTCCTTCGTGCTGGGCGATGCTACCGTAACGGGCAGCCGGCCGGCGGAAGAGCAGCCCGCCGATGCCGCCACCGCTACCGTAGCCCCCGAAGCGGCTACGGCGCCCGTAGCCACGGCCGCTAAACCCGTGGCCCGCCCGGCCGCCGCGGCCGCCGTAGCGGCCCAGCCCGTGCGCCCGACCGAAATGGCTCCGGCCGAAGTAGCACCGCTGCCCGAAGCCGAAGCACCCGTTGCCGCCGCACCCGCCGAGCCCGTCAACGTAACGCTCTCGGGCCGGATTCTGGACGAGAATGGCCGCCCGCTGGCCGGCGCTACCGTACTGGTAAAAGGCTCGCGCAAGGGCACCGGCACCGATGCCAACGGCAACTATACCCTGGAAGTACCCGCCGGCGACAACACGCTGGTATACGGCTACGGCGGCTACCAGGACCAGGAGCTGCGGGCCCGCGGCGGACAGCCCGTCAACGTGACGCTGACCCCGGCGGAAGGGGGCAAGCGCCGCCGCCGGTAAACTGCGGTCGTAAGCACCACAAAAAAAGGCCACCCAGTACTGGGTGGCCTTTTTTTGTGGTGCTTACGGGTTCGGTGGCCATTACTGCTGGGCGGGGGTGTTGGCGAAGCGCTTGCCGAAGAGGAAGAATACCGGCACGCCCAGGGCTACCAGCATCAGGCCGCGGCGCGAGAACAGGGCCGTATCTTCGGCCACGAGTAGGATAACGCAGAAAACCGAGGCCAGCACCACGTAGATAATGGGCAGCACGGGGTAGCCCCAGGCCCGGTAGGGCCGGGGAGCGTCGGGGCGGGTGCGGCGCAGCACGAAAATGCCGATGATGGTGATGACGTAAAACAGAATTACCGAGAACATCACGTAGTTGAGCAGCTGCCCGTAGGAACCGCTCAGGCAGAGCAGGCAGGCCCACAGGCACTGGGCCCACAGGGCGCGGGCCGGCACGCCGGCGGCGTTGAGGCGGGCCAGCCCGGGGAAAAACAGCCCGTCTTTAGCCATGGCGTAGTAGGCCCGGGCCCCGGAGAGGATGATGCCGTTGTTGGCGCCAAAGGTGCTGAGCATAATCAGCACGGCCATGACCACAGCGCCTACCGGACCCAGCACGTGCTCGGCTACGGCCGTTGCCACCCGGTCGTCGGTGGCGTACTGAATGCCGCGGCCGGCCAGGGTGGTGGCCTCCGGCGAGCCCACCAAAGGCAGGGCCAGCAGGTACACCACGTTGACCAGAATGTAGAGCGCCGTCACGATGGCCGTACCGATGGCCATGCTGCGCACCAGCGTCCGCTCGGGGTTCACGATTTCCTCGCCGGCAAAGCCGATGTTGTTCCAGGAGTCGGAGGAAAACAGGGAGCCGGTCATGGCCATGCCAATGGCGACAACCAAGCCGCTGAGGCTCAGCGGGAGCGGGGCCGCCGATACGCCGGGGGCAGGGTAGCGCACGGCCGTCCAGATATCGTGGAAGTTGGCCTGCACGGCTTCGGCGTTGAGGCCCAGCGTCAGGCCGCCGATAATGAGCAGGGCCAGGGCCACGAGCTTGGTACTGCTGAGCACGTTCTGGATCAGCTTGCCGGCCCGCACGCCCCGGGCGTTGATGGCGGTGATGCCCACAATGAGCAGAATGGCCAGCAGCTGCACGCTGCTGAACTCGAAGCTATAGTCGCCGACCAGGGGGCCGGTTTTGAACAGCACGTTTTTGACGCTGAACCAGGGAATGAGCACGCCGGTAAACTTGGCGAAGGCCACGCCCACGGCGGCAATAACGCCGGTTTGAATTACCAGGAACAGCGTCCAGCCGTAGAGAAAGGCTACCAGCTTGTTGTAGGCCTCGCGCAGGTACACGTACTGCCCGCCCACTTTGGGGAACATAGAGGCCAGCTCGCCGTAGCTCACGGCCCCGGCCAGGGTGATGACGCCCGTGAGCAGCCACACCACCAGTAGCCAGCCGCTGGAGCCCACCTGCCGGGAAATGTCGGCCGAGACGATAAAGATACCGGAGCCAATCATGCTGCCGGTCACAATCATGACGGCGTCGAAAAGAGTAATGGCGCGCTGAAAGTGGCCTTGTTGTTCGGGCATAGAGGAAGAATGAGGGAGTTTGGAAGCCGGAAGATAGAAAAGAAAAGCCCGCGGCAAGCAGCGGGCTTCTTCTTACACAGTGGCGCTTGGGCCGGCCGTCGGCCGTCGAAATCAGAATTCGCTCCGGTCGTACCAGCTGCGCATGCGCCAGGGGTCGTTGCGGTTTTTGCGCACCAGCACCAGGCGGGCGCTGCCGGCCCCGGCGAAGGTCTGGTTGTCGCGCTGCTCGATAGTCAGGCTGAAGGAGCGCTCCACGTAGGCCAGCGTATCGGAAAAGGCCGAGTCAGAGGTGGGCAGGTACTGGGTCCACTGCAGGTTGGCCGTGCGCGCGGCCTGAAACAGGCGGTAGGTCGTGTTTACTTCCACGTCGCGGTTCCAGGAGCGGTCCACGTTGTTGGCAAAGTCGCGGAAAGTGAACGTGAAGCGCCGGTCGAGCAGCTGCCCGTAGAGCGTGGAGTCGCGCAGCTGGTAGCTGGCCCGGAACCGCTCGAAAAAGCCCCGCACCGTGACCGGGTTGCCCAGCAGCTTGTTGGGGTCGGTGGGCACGTCGTCGAGGGCCGGGGCAAAGGGGTTACAGGCCGCCACCAGCATTCCTCCGACCGTAGCCACTGCCCCGCCCCACTTTGCCACCTGAAGACCTCGAAACCGCTGCATGGGGTGTTGATTGGTAGTTGCTGGTTGTTCGTTGTCAGTTGTTAGGGGGCAGCTGTCAGCACGAACTAACAACTGACAACCAACAACTAACAACTAATGCGTTATAAAATACTTCTTCACGTCGGTCCAGGTGCCGCGGGCGGAAGTGCGCTGGTCGCGCCAACCGGCAATTTTCCACTCGTTGTTGCGGCGCCGCACCAGTAGCCGGATGTTGCCTTCGACCAGGTTGGTGCGAAACGCGGTGTCCTGCTGGGTCAGGCGCAATTGGTACAAAGCCGATACCTCGGCCGAGTCGGCCGTGAAGAGCTGGTCGCGCCGGTCGGTGAGGGTCAGCTGGTTGGTAGCCCCGGCGGCCAGGCGGCGGCGCAGGCTGTTGAAATAGTCGCGCTCCTCGCTCACGCTCCAGTTGGCAAACAGGGCAGCGGCCGTGCCGGCCGCCGTGGGGTCGGGCACGAAGCGGTAGGCCGGGCCGCTAAAGCACCGCTCGTAGTTGGTCACGTTGGCCCGCTGCACGGCCGCCGTGAAGTTGGCGAGCAGAATATCAATCTGGGTGGGCGTAATCCAGTCACTGACGGCATCTGCGGGCTCGGGTTCCCGAATCTGGAAGCAGGCCGCGCATAGCAGGGCCGGAGCAAGCAGCAAAAGCCAACGACGAAGCATAGCGCGCGAAACGGTGTATCTTGTCCAAGATACGACTCGTCGCCGGACTAGCCGCGCGGCGGGGCCAGGTCTTCTGCTTTTCTATGCTACTTCATCGTTTGCTACTGTTGGGCGGCGGGCTACTGGCAGCCCTGGGCGGGGAGGCCCAGCGCCTCGAGCGGCCCCGGGTGCCGGCCCGGCAGCTGGCCTGCACCATCGAGCCCATTGCCCGGGAGCATTACCAGGGAGAGCCAATTATCTTCCGGGTGCGCATTCAGAACAAGGCCGACTCCGCCCTGACGCTGGTGTACGCCCTGGAAGGCTCCGACGCGCTTTTTCGCGCCCCGGCCGCGTATTTCGTGGCCCGGCAGCTGCGGCCGGCCCAGCTGCCCGCTGCTGGCATCCGGTGCGGCACGGTTGCCGGCCTCGACTCCACCGACTTTGTGACCCTGTCACCCCAGGCCAGTTTCAACCCCTTGCTCAAGGTGGCGCAGGTGAATTTTCTGATTCCCCAGATTTACCCCACGCTACCGGCCGGCGACTACGAAATCACCTTTCATTACGCCACCCTGGAGCCCGAGCAGGGGCCGTGGATGGGTAACGGCACCTACTGGCCCGAGCAGGGCGGGCAAAGCCCGGAAACGCTACGGGCCCGGCACTGGGCCGCCATGCGCCGGCAACTGCGCCGGGTGCCGCGCGTAAGCCTGCAGAGTAACCCCGTGCGGGTGCACGTGGAACCGGCCCGGCCCAGTGCCGCGCAGTTGGGCCACGAATAGCTACTTTTGCCGCCCGTTACTTCTCCCGCCACCGCGTAATGTCGCAAAAGCTTCTGGTGTTTCTGATAGGCTTGCTGCTGGTTTCGGCCCTTGGCTCCTACGTGTACTATCGCCGCGCCGTGGCTAGCGTGCCCGTCGACCCCTGGTCGCTGGTGCCCGACGATGCGGTGTTCGTGGTGGCCACCCGCGACCATGCCACCCTGGTGCGCCACCTGAAAGAAACCCAGCTCTGGGACAATCTGACGGCCGTGCGCTACTTCCAGCAGGTGGAGGAGCACGTGGGCCTGGTCGACAGCATCACGGGCACGCCCAACGTGGTGCTGCGGTTTTTGGGCACCAAAAAAGTGCTGACCTCGGTGCACGTCACTGGGGCGCGCACCTTCGACGTGCTCTTTCAGGTGCCCATCGGCAGCGTGCGTGAGTACCGGCAGGTGCGCACCCTGGTTGATGGCCTGACCCGCGACCCGCACTACCAGGTCGGCACCCGCGAGTATCTGGGCGAGCAGCTGACCGAGATTCGGGAGCGGGACACGGACGAGGGCATGACCTTCTTTAACTACCGCAACCACCTGGTGATGAGTGCCAGCCCGGCCTTGGTGGAGGGTGTGGTGCAACGCCTGCAACACCCGAATCTGCCCTCCGTTGCGGCCGACTTCCAGAGCACCGACTTCCTGCAGCTCAAGGACGTAGACGCCACGCTGCTGATTAATTACCGGCGGCTGCCGCGGTTTTTGAGCGTGTTTTTCCGGCCCGAGGCCGAGCCCGGCATCAGCACCGTGACCAGCCTGGCCCGTAACGGGCAGTTTGAAATGAAGCTGGCCGGCAACAAGGTGGTGTTCAACGGCTTTGCCAACCCCGAAACGGCCCGCGACGCGCTGCAGCAGCGCCTGCGCCTGCAGCCCACTCAGCGCCTGCGCATGGCCGAAGTATTGTCGTTGCGAACGGCCGTGCTGGTGCATTTGGGCCTGGGGCCGGTGCAGGTGCTGCGCCCGGCCCGCCCAGCCAATGTCGATTCGCTAAACCAGCAAAACCTCCCGCTGCTGGACAGCCTGGCCGCCGGCCTGCGGGAAGAAGCCGCCCTGTGCTACCTGGCCACGCCCTCGGCCCGAATCCGGCCGGCCAAGCTGGCCCTGGTATACTGTGCCAATCCGGCCAAGGCGGCTATTCTGCTGGGCCAATTGCGGCGGCAGAACGGGGCCAGCCCGGCCTTCGAGCGAGTGGGACCCTACCAGATTTATCAAACTGGCGTGCCCGAGCTGCCGGCCCAGCTGCTGGGGCCCCTGTTCCGGGGTTTCGCCCTGCCCGCCGTGGCCCAGGTCGGCAACTACCTGGCTTTCGGTGAGGAAGCGGCCGACCTGCGTCTGTGGCTCACCGACGTGGCGGCGGGTGAAGTCTGGAGCCGCTCGCCTACGCAGGTGGCTTTTTTGCAGGAACTCCAGCCCCAGGCTCGCCTGCGGGTCCTGATTGACACGCGTAACAGCTGGAACGTGCTGCTGCGCGGCTTGGTGGAGGAGCGCCGGGCCGGGCTGCTGCGCAACGAAACCCTGTTTCAGCGCTTTCCCCAGATTGCCCTGCAGTTTGTGCCGCCCGCCAACGAAGCCGAACCCGGCGCCCAGTATTTCACCCAGCTCGTGCTGCGGCATCCGGCCATCGGGCCGGCCGTGGCCAAGCCGCAGGCGGCCAACGGGACGGGTGGGGCCCTGGCCTTCAAAACGCCCTTGACCAGCGCCCCGGCCCTGGTGCCCGTGACCGGGGCCCGCGTACCCGGCGTGCTGGTGCAGGACAACCAGCACGTATTGCACTACGTGACGCCCGACAACGTGGTGGCCTGGTCCGATTCGCTGCTTGGGCCGCTGGTGGGCACCGTGCACCGGCTTACCACGGGCCCGGCTACGGGCTACCTTTTTGCCACCCCTAGCCGCCTGCACCTGCTCGACGAGAGCGGGCGGGAGCGACCCGACTTCCCCCTGAACCTGCCCGACAGCGTGCAGGCTTCGTCCCTGACTATTTCGCCGCCGATGGGGCGGCAGGCGCCACGGCTGCTGGTGGGCGGCGGGGGCGGCAATCTGTTCCTCTACGACACCAACGGCCGCGCTTACGCCGGCTGGCAGCCCAAGCGCATGGAGTTCGGGCTGGCCGCCCCGCCCCAGTACTTGGTGGTAGGAGGGCGCGACGTCATCGTGGTGCTGCTCGAAAACGGGTATATCTACGCCTACGACGAGCAGGGCAGCGTGTATCCGGGTTTCCCCATCAGCGTGGGGGCGCGGCTGCACTCGGGCGCCTTTGTGGAAAGCGGCCCCACCTTGCGCCGCACTCGTCTGACGGTGGTCAGCCAGCACGGGGAGCGGGTCAGCTTCACGCTGAGCGGCGAAATCGTGGGGCGCAGCCGGGTGGCTACCTGGAGCCGCAGCTCGGTGTTTGGGCTGGTGCCCGACCAGAATCAGCGCCGCTACGTGGTGGTGCGCCAGGATGGGGGCCGCCTGAACCTGTTTGAGCCCTCGGGCCGGCCGCTGCTCAGCCAGAGCTTCGTGACCTCGGGCCCCAAGCCGGTGCAGTTCCTGAGCTTCGGTACCGGCCGCGACGCCTACGTGCTGACCGAGCCCGGCCCGCACAAGGCCTACATCTACGACACCCAGGGCCGCCTCGTGGGCGGGCAGCCCTTCGACAGCAGCGCCCCCACCGTAGGCCTGGCCTTCGACGCGGGCACCAACACCTACCAGCTCTACCGCATCATTGGCAACGAGCTCCGCCGCACCGCGCTGAAGTTTAATTGATTGTTAATTGTTGTTAGTTGATTGTTGTTCGTTGTTAGGGCTGTCATCCTGAACGGCGCGAAGCAGAGTGAAGGACCTTCCTCACCTACCCCACTGAGGGTTGTACCAACGTACCAAAGCCCTTTTCCACGCAAGCAGAAAAGGGCTTTGGTACGTTGAATGATGCTTGTTACGAAGGCGAGGCAGGTCCTTCGGCTGCGCCTCAGGAGGACAGCCCTAACAACGAACAACAATCAACTAACAACAATTAACAACAGTCAACTAACAACAATCACCGATTCGTCAGCCAGCCTTTGCGGTAGAAGTAGATGAGCTGCCCGGCCACGATGACGGCCAGCAGGCCCAGTAGGGCGGGGTAGCCCCAGGGCTCGTAGAGCTCGGGCATGTTGAGGTGGTTGATGGTGCCGTTGGGGTTTTCGCGCTGGAAATTCATGCCGTAGAGGCCCACCACGAAGCTCAGGGGAATGAAAATGCTGCTGATGATGGTCAGCACTTTCATTACCTCGTTCATGCGGTTGCTTTGGTCGGAGAGGTACAAGTCCATCAGGCTGCTGATGGATTCGCGGTAGCTCTCGGCCAGGTCCATGGCCTGGATGGCGTGGTCATAGCAGTCTTTGAAGTAAACTTTGATTTCCTCGGGAATAACCTGGTCGGGCATGCGCAGGATTTCGGCAATCTTCTCGCGCTCGGGGTACACCAGGCGGCGGAAGCGCACGATGTCCTTCTTGATCTGCAGAATCCGGCTGAGCAGGCGGCGGTTGGGCCGGCCGTTAAAAATCCGGTCTTCCAGAATCTCGATATAGTCGCCGATGGCGGCCATGGTGGGGTAGTAGTGGTCGAGCACCACGTCGGTGAGGGCGTAGGCCAGGTACAGCGGCGGCTTGTGCCGGATCATGCTAAAGCCCGAGCGCAGGCGGTTGCGCACCGAGTCGAGGCAGTCGTCGTAGTCGTCCTGAAACGAAACCACGAAGTTGTCGCCCGTGACGAGGGAAAGCTGGTCGTCGTCGATTTCCAGGGACGAGGTGAAGTCCGTCATCCGGGACACCAGAAACAGGCGGTCCTCGTCAAAGACGTCCACTTTGGCCCGCTGGTAGTCGCCCAGCACGTCTTCCATGTGCAGGGCGTGAATCCCGAAATCCTGCATCAGCCGCTGAATCAGGCCCAGGTCGTTGTAGCCGCGCACGTCGAGCCAGTGCTTAAGCTGGGGGTTGGCCTGGAAGTAGTGCAGCAGCTCGTCGTAGCTGTCGTATTCCTGCTCGGTGAAAAACGAGCTGCTGTAGGAAATCAAAAACAGGCGGGGCCGTAGGGAGCCTTCCCGGATGGTGAGCGTGCCGGGGCGCTGGCCCACCTGCTGCTCCCGGGCCTGCTGGGTGGCGGCCCGGTCGGAAATGCCGGTGCGGGGCTCGGGTGCTTCGTAATCCGGGTCGAGGTCGGCGGCAGAGGAAAGCGGCAGGGAAGGGTCGGCAGTCATGAGCAGGAAGTAGGACGCGGCAAGGGCAGCAGCAGGGCGGGCCCGGTAAGAGCCCGCGCCGGATGCCAAAGTAGGGTTTTGAACGTGGCCTTTTGATGAAGCGGCCGTGAAGCAGGCGTTTTTCCCGGTTGCATACGGCAAAACAAGCCAGCAGATAAAGGCGCCGCCCACCGAAAACAGGCTTCGGTGGGCGACGGGGCATCGGGCGGCGAAAGAACCGGGTTAGAACACGGCCACAATTTCCTGGTAGGAAATCAGCATCAGGGCCACCACGGCCGTGGCTAGGCCCACCCGGCCCCGGGTGCCGAGCTGCTCCCGGAACAGGAAGCCCGCGCCCACGGCCCCCAGCAGAATCGTGGCCACGTTGGCCACGGGGTAGACGAAGGCGCCGTCGTTGCCGAAGTTGCCCAGGGCCAGAATCAGGAAGTAAATTGAGAAGTAGTTGGGAATGCCCAGCACAAAGCCCGCCACCAGGTTTTTGGGGGCAAACGACTGGCCGGCCTGCACTCCGCGGCTCAGCAGCAAGAGCAGGCCAATGATGCCGGCCGTGCCGAAGGTAACCAGCGGAAACAGCGTGCGGGTGGCCGCGTCGGGCAGCAGCGAGGAGCTGGCAAAGTTGAGCAGGGAGTCGCCGGCGCCGCTGGACACGAACAGCAGCACGGGCAGCCACCAGCCGGCCGCGGGCGTAGCCGGGGCGGCGGAGTCGGCGGCCGGGGCCGCGCGGCGGGGCAGGGCCGTGAGCAGGATGGCCAGCAGGGCCAGGGCCATGCCGGCGTAGTTAATAAAGGTGTAGGGCCGCTGGGAAAGGCGCAGCACCAGCAAATTCAGGAGTACGGGCAGAATCAGGGACATTTTATTGGCCACCGAGGCTGCACTCACGCCCACGCGCTGGGCCGTGAGGGCCACCAGGTAAAACGTGCCGATAAAGAGGCCCCCCAAAGCCACGGCCGCCGCCAGCCAGGGTCCGCCGGCCAGCACCGGGGCCAGGCTGGGCCGCCCCGAAGCCAGCCAGCCCACCACCACGCAGGTGCCGTAGTTGACAATCAGGGCCTGGAAGGTGTCGACGCCGAAGCGGGCAAAGTATTTGAAAATAAAGACGATACAAACCGAGCAAAAGACGGATAGGAAAAGGGCGAGCATGCGGGGAGGTAAGCAGTGAAGGGAGGGAAACGGCAAAAGGGCCGCAAAAATACGACACGGCGGCTGGCTTTGCAGCCGGCACCCCGATTTTACTTGTACTTTCGCCCATTCAGCCCCGTTAGTCGCCTTTTTCTTTTCCCCGCATGCCCCTTGCTTCTCCTCAGCTGCTGCCCCTGCCCCTGGAGGAAAGCCGGTACGTAGTGCGGTGGCAGGCCGGGCCCGGCCCGGAAGTGGCCCTGCCGGCGCTGCCCCTCGCGTTTGAGCCCTACCTGTATTTGCGGCCCGAGCACCAGGCCCTGCAGCGCTTCGCCGGGGAGCAGCTCTCGTTTTACCTCGAAGACCACGCCCGCCAGCGCACCGTGGCCCAATTGCACGTGGCCGCCGACGTGGCCCAGGGCTGGGGCTACAGCCCCTGGCAGGCTCCGTTTGGGGCCGTGCAGCTGGCCCCGGAGTTGCCCGCGGCCGTGCTGCGGGTGTTTCTGGAGCAGGTCCAGGCCCTGCTGGCAGCCCGGGGCCTGGCCCATATGCGGCTGCGCAGCCACCCCTTCGCCTACGACCCGGCCAGCAGCGCCCGGCTCACCCACGTCCTGCAGCAGCTGGGTTACTCGGTGGCGTTGGCCGAAATCAACCACCATTTGCCGCTCGACCAGGACTTCCAGGCCCGCCTGCATCCCTCCGAGCGGCGCCGCCTGCGCAAGTGCCGGCAGCAGGGCTTCGTCTTCGAGCAGGAAACCTCGCTCTACCTGCCGTTGGCCTACGAATTTCTGAGCCGCTGCCGCCAGGAGAAGGGCCAGACGCTGTCCTTGAGCCTGGAGCGGCTGCAGGAGCTGTTCCGGCAGTTTCCGCAGGACCACTTCCTGTTCTCGGTGCGCACCCCGGGCGGGGAGTGGGCCGCGCTGACTATTGCCATTCGGGTGAGCAGCCGGGTGCTGTACAATTTTTACCCCGCCAGCCCCTTGGCCTATAACACCTTTAGCCCCGTGGTGCTGCTCAACGAGGGCCTGCACGCCTTCGGGCGGGCCAACGGGCAGCAGCTCCTGGACCTTGGCACTTCCACGCTGCCCGAGGGCCTGAACAGCTCGTTGCTGCAATTCAAGCGCCACCTCGGCGGCGTACCCAGCCTCAAGCTCACCTTCGAGAAGTAGGGCCGGGGCCGGCAAGCTGGTGCGGCAAGTGCCCGAGCGGGTGGCCCGAACCCATTCACAGCGCTGAAGCGGGCCTCTTAAGCCCTTGGAAGGCCTCCTTCACCGCTGAAGAGGGCCTGTCAAGCACTTTGGAGGCCATCTTCAGCGCTGAAGGATGCCTCTTAGGCCCTTGAAAGGCACCTTGCACGCGTGCGGAATGGCTCCCAAGCCCTTGGAAAGCGTCCGGCACCGGTGCCCGGTGCCTTCGAAGCCCCTGGGAAGGGCTCTGCACGCGTGCGGAACGGTTGCCAGGCCCTTGACTGGCCTTCCGCACGCATGCCGGGCCACAACGTCCGGGTGCGGGCCCAAGTCCGAACATCCGCTACTTTTGCCGACCATGGAACCCGCCGACCTGCCCGATACGCCTGCCGTTGCCGCCCCCGCGGCCAGCGGGGCGGGGCGTTTTCTGCGCCACGTGCTGAGCTCGGGCGTGGCCGTGGGCGCGCGCACGGCCGGGGCGTTGCTGCTCAACAAGCTCCTGGCCGTGTACGGCGGGCCCGGCGGCCTCACGCTGCTGGCCCACTTTCAGAATCTGATGGCCCTGTTCACGACCCTGCCCAACGAGGGCACCCACGTGGGCATCGTCAAGTACCTGGCTCCGCTGCGGGCCGGCTCGGGGCGGTACCGGGCCTGGCTGGGCGCCGGGCTGCTGCTCAACGCCCTGGCCCTGGTGCTGGGTACCGTGGCCCTGGTGGTGGGCCGGCAGGCGCTGGTGGGCGTTTTTGCGCCTTCCGTGCCGTGGGTGGCGCTGTTTGCGGCGGGCATCGGGCTGCTCACGGCCAACACGTTCTGGGTGGCCGTGCTGCTGGCCGCCGGGCAGCTGCGGGCCTACGTCTGGCTCACGGTGGTGCTCAGCGGCCTGGGCGTGGCCGGGGTGGGGGCGGCCCTGGGGGCCGGGCTGCCGGTCGAGAACGTGCTGCTGGCCTACCTGCTGGCCCAGGGCCTGACGCTGCTGCCCACGCTCGGGCTCTGCGCCCGCCACGGCCTGCTACAGCCGCTGCGGGGCCGCCTCAGCCGCCGGGCCACGCGGGATTTGGGGCAGTTTCTGCTCATGGCCGTCAGCGTGCTGGTGTTCAGCAAAGCCGTGGACTTCGTGCTGCGCGACGTGCTGATTCGCTATTTTACCCTCGAGCAGACCGGCCTCTGGCAGGCCGTGGCCAAGCTGTCGGACAACTACACGATGGTGTTTTCGGCCGTGATGGGCAGCGTGTACTACCCCCGGCTCTCGGCCCTGATTGGGCAGCCCGGGCCCCTGCGCCACTACGTGCGCACGGTGCTGGCGGTGCTGGCGCCCGGGGCGGCCCTGGGGCTGGGCCTGCTCTACCTCGGGCGCGACTGGCTGCTGCCCCTGCTCTTCGACGCGCAGTTTGCCGCCGCCCGCGACCTGCTGGCCCCGCAGTTCATCGGCGACTGGGCCAAGTTCCTGACCTGGACGCTGCTGTTTTTGCTCATGGCCAAAGCCCACGTGGGGCGCTACGTGGCCGTGCAGGCCGGTTCGGCCCTGCTCTACGCCGGGCTGCTGGCCGTGCTGCTGCCCCGCTACGGCCTGCTGGGTGCGCCCCTGGCCCACGCCGCCCGGTTTGGTATCTTGCTGGTCGGCTGCCTGGTTTATTTTCGGCCGCACTGGCGCTGAGTGAGTATGCAAGCATCCGGGTTGGACACTTCCGCACATCAACACCCCCGGCCGGCGCCGGAAACGCTGCCGCTGGTTACCATCGTGGCCTTGTGCTACAACCACGCCCCGTTTCTGGCCGAGGCCCTCGATTCTATTCTGGCCCAGACCTACCCGAACCTGGAAGTGCTGCTCGTGGATGATGCCAGCACCGACGGCAGCGCCGACATTCTGCGGGAGTATGCCGCCCGCCACCCCGGCTGGCAGCTGCGGCTGCTGCCCGCCAACCAGGGCAACTGCCGGGCCTTCAACCAGGCCTTTCGGGAGTCGAGCGGGGAGTTCGTCCTCGACTTTGCCACCGACGACGTGCTGCTGCCCCAGCGCATAGCCGAGCAGGTGGCCTGTTTCCAGCGCCTGGAGCCCGATTACGGCGTAGTCTTTACCGATGCCGAGCTGATTGACGAAACCTCCCGCTTCGTGCGCCACCACTACCGGCGCGACGCGGCCGGCCTGCACCCGCGCCCGGCCACCGGCTGGGTGTTTGCCGACGTGCTGAGCCGCTACTTTATCAGCACGCCCACCATGCTCATGCGCCGGGCCACGCTGGCGCAGCTCGGCGGCTACGACGAAACCCTGGCCTACGAGGACTTCGACTTCTGGGTGCGGGCCGCCCGCCACTGGCGCTTCTACTTCCTCGACCAGGTCACGACCCGAAAGCGCCTGCACCCCAGCTCTATGTCGCGGCGCGGCTACCGGCCCCAGGACCCGTTTCTGGCCTCCACCATCCGGGTCTGCGAAAAGGCTCTGGCTTTGTGCCGCACGCCCCCGGAGCGGCAGGCCTTGGCCGTGCGCCTGCGCTGGGAGCTGCGCCAGGCCGTGCGCTGGGGCAATTTCACTGAAGCCCGGGCCCTCTACCAGCTGCTGCGCCACGCCCAGGCCGCCCGCCCCCTCGACTGGCTGCTGAACCACTACGCCCAGCTGCGCCAGGGCTAATGGCTTGCGTTTTACTGCACTTGATACAGGCGTACGGACTGGTCCTGGGCCAGCAGGCGGCGACGGGGGAAGCGGGCCAGCACCTCGGCCTCGGAGTAGCGAATCAGCTTGCGGGTCAGCTCGGGATTGGTTAGCGTGCGGCTATTAACCAACAGCCAGGCCCGTTCCCCGGGGCGTAGCTGCACCGAGTCGGCGGCGGTGTAGCGCCGGAACTGCAGCCCGGCCGGCACCCGGAAGCCGTAGTAGAAGTCGTAGTTGCCGACCAGGAAATCATCCACGAACACCACGCCCCGGGCCGGGGCTCCCAGCTGCCGCCCGATGATGCGCTGCTGGGCCGCGTAGCCCGACACGCCGGGCTTGCTCATAAAATAGACCGGCCTAATGCTCAGCGCCAGGGCTAATGCGCCCAGGGCCAGGGCGGCAAAGCGGCTGGTGCCGGGCCGCCAGCCGGAAGAAGCCGCGCCGGTGCTGGCCAGCCAGGTAGCCCCGGCAAAATATAGGGCTAGCAGGCCGTAAATCACCGAAACGCTGTTGTGCAGCCAGGCCGCGCAGCCCAGCAGGAGCAGGGCCAGCCAGTAGCCGCCCCGGCCTTTCTCCAGGAAAGCGCGCAGCCCAAAGCCGGCGGCCACACACAGGGGCGGTAGCAGGGGCGTGGTCATGCGGGGCAGTAGCGTAATGGGGTTGTACTGACTAAGGGAAGTGCTGCCCAGCCAGTAAAAGGCCAGGGTAGTGCCGGCCAGGCCCAGCCAGAACCGGGCCCCGGGCTGCTGCCACAGTCGGCGCTGCCCCGCCGCGTAGCCGGCCAGCCCCAGCGCCCCGCCCAGCCCGATGCCGACGAAAAAGGCCAGGGGCAGGTACGTGACGCGGGCCAGCAGGGCCCCCCGGTTACCGCCCAGGTAGCTGCCCTCCTTCAGGTAGTCATTGGTGTGCTCAATAAGATGAATTCGATAGAGCGCGTCGTGGGTATACACCTGGTAAAAGGCCAGGTAGGCGCCCAGCACCACCGTGCCCACACTTGCCGCACCCAGCCAGAACGGCAGGTTGCGTCGCCGGAAAACGTCGGCCGCCAGCAGCGCCAGGTAGAAAGGCAGGTAGTACACCACGGTTTCCTTGCTGAGCAGGGCCGCGAAGTTGAGCAGTGCAAACCCGCCCCCCCAGAGCAGCTGCCCCCGCGGGGCCTGCCGGCCCCGCAGCAAGGCCAAGGCGCAGCCCAGGCACCAGAACATCAGAATGTTGTCGGGGTAGAGGTAATTGGTCAGGTTGAGCGTGAAGTAGTGCAGGCCCAGCAGCAGCATAGCCCCGGAGGCCACCACCGGCTCCCGGCGGCGGTAGGTGGCCCAGATGAGCACCGAGCAGCCCAGCGTGGCCAGCAGGGGCCAGAGCGTGGTGGTGATGATGCCGATGCCGAAGAGCCGGTAAAGCACGGCCACCGGCCCAAAAATCAGCCACCGTTCCTTGAGCGGGTCGTGGAGCAGGCCCTGGGGGTCGGGCTCCACCCGCAGCGTGCCGCTGGCCAGCGCGTGGGCGTAGCGGGCGTAGAAATAGTCGTCCAGGTCGTAGAGCCCTTCGTGGGTCAGCAGAAAGTAGGCCACGGTCAGCAGCACCACGAAAACCAGCGTCAGGTCGGGCAGGCGGGAGGAGTACGGGGGCTTCACGGCTGCAAAGCAACCAATTTGGCGCCACTTGCCCGCCGCCGAACCGGCTGAGTGAAGTCTGCCGCCCCGGCCGGCGCTGGGAAACCCCGGCGGGTTTCCCATCTTTACCCCGGCGCGGCGGCTGTTGTGGCGGCGGCCGCCCGCTGGTTTTCATGCTGCACTCCCGATTTCTGCGCGTTGTTGTGCTGCCGGCCCTGCTCTTGCTGCTGGCCGGCCTGGGCCTGGGCTGCTACTACGAAACCAACGACGACGTGAGCATCACATTGCTGCTGCAGGGCAGCACGGCCGCCGCCCCCGTCACCGATTTGCACCTCTACTTTCACGGCCTAGCCCGGCTGCTGGCGGCTTTGTACCAGCACTGGCCCACGCTGCCCTGGTACGGCCTGCTGCTCTACGCGCTGCTCTACCTGGCCACCGTGCTCAGCTTTGCCGTGCTCGACAAGCTGCTGCGCGGCCGCCTGCCCGGGCCCCGGATTACGGTGGTGCTGGTGGTGTTTTTTGCGTTGGCCTGGCTCGAGCACGGCCTGTGGTTCAACTACGTGCGGGTGCCGGTGCTGCTGGCGGGCACGGCCCTGTTGCTGGCCGCCCAGCGGCCCACCCGCCGCCGGATTCTGGCCCTGGCCCTGCTAAGTCTGCTGCTGGCCTGGCTGATTCGGCCCAGCGCGGCCCTGCTGGGAGTGGCGGCGGCCGGGCCGGGCGCGCTGTGGTTGGCTGGCCGCCGCGGGGCTTCCCTGGTTGGCGGCGCCCTGGCCCTGCTCTTACTGGCCAATGGGGGCTTGCTGCTGCTCCGCACCCCGGCCGGGGCCACCTACCGCACCCTGGACGTGCTCAAGTCCAACCTCAACGACTACGAGCTTTACCGCCCCGTGCCCGCCACGCCCGCCGACTCACTGGGCCTGCAGGCCGTGGCGCACTGGGCCCTGGGCGACTCCACCCTGGTTAATGCCGGGCTGTTTCGGCGGGCTACCCGCCTGGAGGCAGGCTATTTTCTGACCCAAGTGGCGCCTCACAAAGCCCTGGCCGCGCTGAGCTTGCTGGGGCGGGACTATTTTGCCTTGCTGGTGCTGCTGACCGTCGGGGGGCTGCTGGTGGCCCGCAGCCGCCGCTACCCGCAGCGCCGCCGCTTCTGGCTGACCCAGCTGTTTTTCGGGGCGCTGCTGGCGGGCTTGGCGGTGGGGCTCAAGCTGCCACCCCGCCTGGGCATGCCCCTGTTCAGCCTCTGGACGATGACCACGCTGATTTACTTTCTGCGCGATACCCGCCGGCCCTTGCCCCGGCTGTCTCCGGTTTTTTTCGGTACGCTGGCCCTGCTGCTCATTGCCTATGCCTTCAAAACCGTGCACCGGCGCCAGGTGCTGGGCCGGGAGCAGGCCCGGGGCCTGGCCGTACTCGGGCCCGCCCAGGCAGCTACTCAGCGCGGCGCGGTGCTGGTAACGGCCGGCCTCGAAGCGGCTTTCAAATCCCAGTCGCCGTTTCAGGTGCTGCAGTTTGCGCCCCATTCCGTGCTGTGCCTCACCGGCTGGCCCACCCTCGACCCGTCGCAGCCTGCCCTGCGGGCCCGGCTTACCGGTACGCGGGCCCAGGCGCCGGCCCTGGCCCGCTTGGCCGGGCAGCCTACTACCCAGTGGTGGCTGGCGCCCGAGGCGGTGCCGTGGCTAACGGCCTACCTGGTGGGGGCCAGCTACCAAGTGCGCCTGCAGCCCCCAGCGGCTAGTTTGCCAACTGCTCCCGACTTGCCCCAACCGTTTGGCGTTGGTGTAGCCAGGATGAAATAAAGGTAAAATGCCAAAATTTTATAGGCGACGGAGGAGGTCGGTTTTACGTATCTGTGGGTGGTGAATGCCTACATTTGACCCCGAAAATACCTCTTTTCCTCTTCCTATGATTGCAACTGTGGCCTCCCGCGGGGAGGTGCTTCAGCATCTCGAATCCTTTTTAAAAGAAAATATTGACGGCTTTCTTAAAAAGGTCGAGGACAGCTGGCAACCCGCCGACTACCTTCCCGACTCCCGCTCGGAAACCTTCTTCGATGAAGTGCGTGAACTGCGCGAGCGGGCCAAAGGGCTGAGCTACGACCTCTTAGCGGTGCTGATCGGCGACACTATTACGGAAGAAGCGCTGCCCAACTACGAAGCCTGGTTTCACCAGCTCGACGACCTGAACCGGGACCCCAACAACGGCTGGGCCCAGTGGATTCGGGGCTGGACGGCCGAGGAAAACCGCCACGGCGACCTGCTCAACCGCTACCTGTATCTGTCTGGCCGCGTCAACATGCGCGAGTTCGAGCTCAGCACCCAGTACCTGATTGCCGACGGCTTCGATCTGGGCACGGCCCACGACCCGTACCGGGCCTTCATCTATACCAGCTACCAGGAAGCGGCCACCAACCTCTCGCACCGCCGCGTGGGTACCCTGGCCCGCAAGGCCGGCGACGCGCAGCTGTCCAAAATCTGCGGTATGATTGCCGGCGACGAAACCCGCCACGCCCGTGTGTACCAGACGTTTGTCGACAAGATTTTCGAGGTGGACCCCTCGGAAATGATGCTGGCCTTCGAGGACATGATGCGCAAGAAAATCGTGATGCCGGCCCACTACATGCGGGAAATGGGCGTGGAAATGGGCAAAACCTTCGGCCACTTCACCGACGCCGCCCAGCGCCTGGGCGTGTATACCAGCCAGGACTACACCGACATCCTGGAAGGCCTGATTACCACCTGGAAGCTGGAGCACATTACGGGCCTGAACGGAGCCGCCGAAAAAGCCCGCGACTATATCATGGCCCTGCCCGGCCGCCTGCGCCGCGTGGCCGACCGCATGCCGGTGCCCAAGCTCGAATACAAGTTCAAGTGGATTGAGTAGTTAGCTCACTGCCACCAAAAAAAAGCCCTTACTCAACCCGAGTAAGGGCTTTTTTTCTGGTGGTCGTCGTGCTTGGTGAGGGGCAAAACCAGCGTCAAATCAGATGCCTCGAGTCGCTGGATTCCGGAACGTTCTGACTTAAGCAGTTTCCGGCTCGGCGTTTAGCTGGGCGGCTTCCCAACCCACCAGCGCCGCCTTGCGCGAGGCTCCCCAGCGGTACTGGCCCAGCTCCCCGCCCTGCCGAATCACGCGGTGGCAGGGAATCAGGTAGCCCACCGGATTGGCCCCAATAGCCGTGCCCACGGCCCGCACGGCGGCTTCGTGCCCGGCGGCGGTAGCCAAGCCAGCGTAGGTCGTGAGGCGGCCCTCCGGAATCCGCAGCAAAGACTCCCACACTTTGAGCTGGAAATCAGTGCCTTTTAGGTGCAAGTGCAGCCGGTCGGCGGGGCCAAACTCGCGGGCGAAGAAGCGGGCTACCTGGGCGTGTTCCGGTGTTGCGTGTTCCAGCAGCGTGGCCTGAGGCCATTCCTGGCGCAGTTCGGCCAGGGCCAGTTCGGCATCATCGGCGAAGTGCAGGCGGCAGATACCTTTCGGGGTGGAGGCTACCAGGTACGAGCCAAACCGGCCTTCCCCGAAGCTGTAGCGGATGGTTAGGGCAGCGCCGCCCTGGCGGTACTCGCCGGGCGTCATAGCCTCCAGGGTCACGAATAGGTCGTGGAGGCGGCCCGAGCCCGACAGGCCAGTTTCGTACGAGGCCTCGGCTACCGACCGTTGTTGCTGGAGCAGGCTTTTGGCGTGCTCCACGCTGAGATACTGCAGAAACTTCTTCGGGCTCACGCCGGCCCACTGCTGAAACTTGCGCTGAAAGTGAAACGGACTCCAGTGGGCCTGCGCGGCAATTTGCTCCAGCGTGGGCTGGGCGCGGAAGTTAGCCCGGATGTAGTCGATGGCGGCGGCAATGCGTTGGTAGTCAGTCATGGCGAAAAGCAGAATACAGGCCAAAGCTACGGCCTAGGCCGCCCGGCCGAAACCCGATTCTTGCGCACTTGGCCCCACGTAAAAAGCAACAGCCGCTACCCGGCAGGATAACGGCTTGGCTAATCTACCACCGCAAGCTTACTGCACGGCCGGCCCAGCTTCGTTGACGACGCTTACGAGGCGAAAAGTCAGGCTCTTGTCGGGCAGCAAGTAGCGGATGGTGCGGGTGCCGCCGCTGGGGCAGCAGTTGGCGTCGGTTTCCTGGTAGATAGGGAAGGAGCGCACCACTTCCTTGCCCT
Source organism: Hymenobacter chitinivorans DSM 11115 (assembly GCF_002797555.1). Taxonomy (NCBI): domain Bacteria; kingdom Pseudomonadati; phylum Bacteroidota; class Cytophagia; order Cytophagales; family Hymenobacteraceae; genus Hymenobacter; species Hymenobacter chitinivorans. The sequence goes on from NZ_PGFA01000001.1 coordinate 1,817,059, forward strand.
GGAGGCGAAACTTGTCCTGGCCCTGGTAGCCGCGGGCGGCCGGGCCGCTGAGCTTGGGTAGGCTCATCCGCTCCCAGTCCTTGCCCCCAAACCAGTAGCCGCGCACCTCCCCGTAGGAGCCGCTGCCGGCCCCTTCCACGAATACGAGCAGCTCGGAGCCCGGCCCCGAAGTCAGTTTCACCAGCTGGGCGTCTTTCACTTCGCCCAGAATCGAGTCCTGAGCCGTGGTGAGCTCCTGCCCATCCTGCTCGGCCCGCACCAAAATCTGCCGCTGCCCCAGCGGCCCGGCGGAGCTTACCACGAAGGTGTAGGGCGCCGCCGTCAGGGTTTTGGTGAAGCCCGGCGCGGGCGCCGCAGCGGCTTCGGGCGCGGCCGAAGTGGTCGGGTTGGGCTGGCCGGTGGTGGTTTCGCGGGCACTGTCGCAGCCGGTGGCGGCCGTGGCTAGCACAGCCGCCGTCAGCAGCAGGCGGGAAGAGGTAGGCATACAAAAACGAAATAGGGGATATGGCTGCCTATACGGCAAGCCGGGCCGTGAAGATAGGCCCGGGCCCCGCTTATTCCACTACTTTCACGCCCTTCCAGAAAGCCACCCGGTTCTTGATTTGCCGGGCAGCATCCTTGGGCTCGGGATAGTACCAGGCCGCGTCCTTGTTGAGCTCCCCGTTTACGCGCAGGGAGTAGTAGCTGGCCCGGCCCTTCCAGGGGCAGCTGGTTTGGGCAATGCTGTCCTCAAAATACTCCCGCTTAATGGCGTCGGCGGGGAAATAATGGTTATTTTCGACTACCACGGTGTCGTTGCTTTCGGCAATGACGGTATCGTTCCAAATGGCTTTCATGGTGGTGTGGTTGGAGTGATGTAGAAATCAAGAAGCTGGTAGCCTGCATCTGGTGTCCGGTTGGGGCGGGACCTTAGTACGCCGGCACGAGTCGTAACAACGATTATCGTGCGGCGGCTCTCAGGTCCTTGGCACTGCTTAGGACGACAGACGGGGCTAAAACCTCGGTACTGAACATTGCCGCCCGCCGCTTTGTTATCAAACCTCAACTCCCAGAATTATGTCCGCAGGTTTTCGTTTCCGGGATTTCGTGCCCGAAGAGTCGTCCGAGAAAGGCTTCGAGACACTGTTTAAGCTATTCATGCAACTGGTGACCATCACGTCGGGCGACGTGGCCGAGGCCTTGTCGTGGCTCAATGAGCTCGACAAGCAGTACGGCCTGACCGACAACGACTACGGGATGGGCAACTTCATTGAGGACCTGAAGAAAAAGGGCTACATCGATGAGAACGAGCAGGAGAAGGGCGCTTTTAAGATTACGTCCAAAACCGAGCAGGGCATCCGTAAGAGCGCCCTGGAGGAAATCTTCGGCAAGCTCAAAAAAGGCAACTCCGGCAACCACCGCACGCCCCAGACCGGGCAGGGCGACGAGCTGAGCACCGACATCCGCGACTTCCGCTTTGGCGACTCCCTGGAGCAGATTTCGATGACCGAAAGCATCCGCAACGCCCAGCTCAACCACGGCCTCACCGACGAGTTTATGCTGGCCGAGGGTGACCTGGAAGTGCGCGAAACCGAGCACAAAACCCAGACCAGCACGGTGTTGATGATTGACATCTCGCACTCGATGATTCTCTACGGGGAGGACCGCATCACGCCGGCCAAGAAGGTGGCCATGGCCCTGGCTGAGCTCGTCAAGCAGAAATATCCCAAGGACTTCCTCGACGTCATCGTGTTTGGCAACGACGCCTGGCCCATCACCATCAAGGATTTGCCCTACCTGGAAGTCGGCCCCTACCACACCAATACGGTGGCCGGCCTGGAGCTGGCCCTGGACCTGCTGCGCAAGCGCAAAACGGCCAACAAGCAGATTTTCATGATAACCGACGGCAAGCCCACCTGCCTGAAGGAAGGCAACGGCTACTACAAAAACAGCTTCGGCCTGGACCGCAAAGTCGTCAACAAGACCCTGAACCTGGCCGCCGCCGCCCGCCGCCTCAAGGTGCCCATCACCACCTTCATGATTGCCTCCGACCCGTACCTGCAGCAGTTCGTGGAAGAATTCACCCAGGTAAACCAGGGCAAAGCCTATTACAGCAGCCTCAAAGGCCTGGGCCACCTGGTGTTTGAGGACTACAAGCGCAACCGCCGTAAAACGCTGTAGACAAAGTGTTTTTGAATGTAAAAAAAGGCCGTGCTGCTCAGCAGCACGGCCTTTTTATGTAGCGCGAACTGTGTAGTTCGCGTGCCAGAACGACCATCGTTGAAACGGTGCGGGGCACGCGAACTACACAGTTAGCGCTACTGCGCGCCCAGCGTGCGGGTGCCGGCGTAGTAGTAAAGCTCGGCCCGGGTTTTCTCGTAGCCGGCCCGCAGGCTTTCCTGCTTGACGCGCAGCTCGATGAGCTTGGATTCGCGGGCGTTGATGAGGAAAATCGTGCTTTCGCCCAGCTCAAACTTCTGCAGCTCGGCCTGCAGCAGGGCGCGTTGATTGGCAATGGTCTGCTCCTGCAGGGCCAGCTGCCGCTCGTAGGCCCGCAGCGTATTATACACGGCCTGCACCTGGTTGACGATGGTGCGCCGGCTCTGCTGCTGCTCCAGGGTGGCGTCCTGCACTTTCAGGCGGGCTTGCTGGAGCTTGCCGCGCTCCTGCCGCAGAAACAGCGGGAAGGCAAAGTCCACGCCCAGCTTGTAGTTGTCCCGGCCAAAGTCGTAGTAGGCGGGCACTTCGGGGCGGTAGAAGTCGCCGCGGCTGAGCAGGGTGCCGCTCACGCTGAGCTTGGGCTTGAGCAGCTCCCGGCGGTAGCGCTCCTCCACGCCCAGCTGCCGGATTTTGGCGTCGAGCTTGAGCAGGGTGGGGTGGGACGCGGCGGCCTGGCTTTGCAGCTGTCTAAACTGGGTTGTATCCACCCGCACCAGCGTGGGGCGCTGGGGCAGGGCGTAGGCGGGCAGCTCCACGGGCTGGGCATCCTTGTTCCACAGGTGATTGGAGAGTAGCAGGCGGGCGTTTTGCAGCTCCACACGCAGCTGCTCGGCCTGCAGCTGGCGGTCCTGCACCGTAATACGGGCCTCCACCGAGTCGATGGGGGCTTGGTCGCCGAGCCGGGCGCGGCGGCTGGTGGCCCGGAAGCGGGTATCGGCCAGGGCCACGCCTTCCTGCACCAGGGCGGCCTGCTGGGCGGCGTAGTACCAGTTCCAGTAGTCTTTCACGGCCTGCAGCCACACCTCGTTGATCTGCTTGACCTGGTCGGCTTCGGCGGCGGCCACCATAATGCGGGCCTGGCGCAGGGTGCTGCGGCGCGCGTCGATGAGCAGACCCTGGCCCAGGGGCACGGAAAGGCCCACGCCCGCCAGCCCGTCGGCCGGGGTGCGGTACTCGGGGTTGACGTAGGTGCCCACCATCCGGTCGTAGCCGGCCTTCAGCTCGATGCCGCCGGGCCAGATGGGTACCTTCAGCTCGTTGGCCCACTTGTTATAGTAGTCGGTGCCGCCGAAGAGCTTCCGGTCGAAGCCCGAGCCCAGCTTGGGGTCGAAGCCGCCGCGGGCCGCCAGCACCTGAGCCTGGGCGTCGGCGCTGAGCAAAGCGGCCTGCTTCACCAGCGGGTGGTTGGCAAAGACCAGATCGGCCAGATCCTGCAGGGAAAATACCCGGGCCGTATCGGCAACAGGCTGGTCGGCGGCCAGCTGCCGGGTCTGAACCGGCGCCGCATCCAGGCCGGCTTCACGCTGGGGCAGGCGGACGGTTTGGGCGGAGGCCACGTTGGGCAGGCCCAGCAGCAGGCCCAGCAGCAGCCCGCCCAACGTCTGACGCAGGCGGGCGGCAAAGGAGAATACCGTCGTCATGGCCTACTTCTTCTTGTCGTCCTGGCCCTTAATGGGCGCCTCATCCGGGGCGGCCTGCAGGCTGGGCGGGAAGCCGTTGAGCTGCCGCCAGATTTCGTACCACACCGGCACCGAGTCCAGAATCACCCAGCCGTAGACGCCCGAGCCCAGGCGCAATTGGGCGGGCCAGGTCGGGTCCTGCTCGTTGTGGCGGGCGGGGCGCACCAGCAGGCGGTACTTGCCGTTGGTGGTGCTCACCACATCGATGACCGTGACGGTGCCGCCAAACGTGCCCACGGCCGCCGAGGGCCAGCCCGAAAACTGGATGGCGGGCCAGCCGTCGAACTGCAGGCGCACGGGGCGGCCCCGCTGAATCAGGGGCACGTCCATGGCCCGCACGTACATTTCCACGGCCAGCACGGGCGCGTCGGGCTGCAGCGTGGCAATGGATTCACCTTCCTTGATGGTCTCGCCGATGCCCGCCTTGAGGGTGCGCACCACGTAGCCCGTTTGCGGGGCCCGCACCACATACAGGCCGCGGCGCACCTCCACGTTGCTGATCTTGTTGCGCAAGGCGGCCACCTCGCCTTCCGACGACGAGCGGCTCGACACGGCCGAGCTGCGGTCCGACAGCGTCTTGGCCAAATCCTGCTCGTACTTGGCCCGCAGGTTGCTCAGCTCAATGCGGGCATTGGCCAGGGACTGCTGGGCGTTGAGCAGCTTGTTGCGCTGGGCCGTCACCTTGGCCTGGTCTTCCTGGAGCTTGAGCCGGCGGGTTTCGATGTCGGTCAGCGAGAACAGGCCGTTTTTGTAGCCTTCCTCGTAGCGGGCCAGGCGGGACTGGGCCACCTGAAATGAGTTGCGCACGGCTACCAGGTCGGCCGAGTCGATGCGGACCGTGTTGCGGGCCTGGGTTACCCGGTTGCGGGCCGCGTCGAGCTGCACGTTCAGCGTGAGGCGCAGGGCCTCAATCTGCTGGTCGGTGGCCTGAATCTTGGCCGCGTTGGCCGCCACGTTGCCCTGCTTGGCCGCCAGCTGCTCGCGCAGCCGCTCGGGCAGGTTGGGGTCGAAGTACTCGTCCTTGATTTCGGAAATGGTCAGCAGCGTGTCGCCCTTTTGCACCAGCTGGCCCTCGCGCACGGCCCAGTGCTCAATGCGGCCCGCAATGGCGTTCTGCACCGTCTGGGGGCGGTCCTGGGGGCTGAGCGTGGTCAGGGAACCGGTGCCCTCAATGGTCTGGCGCCAGGGCAAAAACAGGAGTATGACGAAGATCAGGCCCACGGCCGTGAGCACCCGGCCCAGCAGCCGGGCCCCCTTGGGCTCGAGCAGCTCCTGGCGCGAGCGGTCCAGGTCCTCGTGCCACACCGATTCGTCGACGCCCTGGTTGGATAAGTTAAGCATGGCTGGCGGCGGTTTGAGCGTTTTCCACGAGGGGCAGGTCAGTCACGGCGGCCAGCTTCTCCACCCCGGTCAGCATATCGAATACGGTGGCCAGACCGGTCATCAGCTTCTCAATCGAGCTGCTGATCTGCACAATCAGCACTTCGGCGGCCACAAACTGGCCCAGCGTCATCTGCCGCGACACCACGAACAGGGTGCCGGCAATCAGCAGGCCGCCGGTGAGTAGGGTGCGCAGGGCAATGCCCCAGCCGTAGTAGTTTTTGAGCACCCGGAAGTGGCTGTTGCGGGCCCGCAGGTACTGGGCCGTCAGCTCGTCGGTGCGGTCCAGGGCCTGCTGCTGGGCGGTGGGGTTGTGGCGAAACTCCGGTAGCGTACCGGCTACCCGTTCCAGCCACCCTACGGCCGCGTACTTGTAAGCCGATTCCTCGATGCTGGTGCGCAGGGCCCGGCGGTAGTTTAAAAAGAACACCAAGGCCAGCAATACCAGGATAGTCAGGCCCAGCCCCACGAAGACGGGGTGGTAAAACGACAGCACGATGACGCCGAACAGAATCTGGATGCCGGCAAACATCAAATCAATCAGCAGCTTGGTCAGCCCTTTTTGCACCGTCAGAATGTCGAAGAAGCGGTTGACCAGCTCCGGCGGATTTTCGCCTTCCAGGGCCTTGGGGTCGATGCGGGGCAGGCGGTAGGCGTACTCGATGGCAGCCTTGGCAAACAGGCGCTGCTCCATGGCTTCCACCAGCGTAAACTGCCCAATGAGCAGCAAGCCGGCCAGCAGCACGCCCACTACGACCACCCCAATCAGGATGTAGGTGGAGCTGAACACGGCCCCGGTCGACACCAGGTTGAACACGGCCTGGGTGCCCAGCGGCAGCGTCAGGCTAATCAGGCCGGTGGCAATGGCGTAAAAAAGAATGTAGCGGATGGAGCGGCGCTCGGGGTCGAGCATGCGGGTAAGCCGCTGCCAGGGAGTAGGCGGGGGCAACGCCAGTTGTTTGGTGGCCATAACAGCAAAGGGTGTACGCCGGTAGGGTGAGGGCCGGCGCCGTGGGTTAAGCACGGCCGGCAGTTCGGCTACGCGGCGTGTGTGGTGGGAAGCTCAGCGGGGCAGAAAGCCGCTGAAGGGTGGGCAGGGTAAGCCAAGAGCGACTTGGCCGGCTGCTCGCGGTGGCCGATTACCAACTGCCAGCAGCCTACAGAGCGAATGAGGTCCTATTCTGCTGCAAAACTATAGTCGAATAAGAAGCGCCTACTTAAAATAGGATTAAATCGTACTGAAGCGTGATATTTTTAATTCGGCTTTAATAAGAGCCCTGGCTTTTTCCATCTGTCATCCTTCATCTGGCGTACGCAGTGGCGTGAAGGACCTTCCTGGCCTTAGTGACAAACGTTGTTCAATGTGCAAAGCCCGTTTACCATGCGGTAGTAAGGGCATTGGCACGTTGGTACAAACTTCGGCGGGGTAGGCGAGGAAGGTCCTTCACGCCACTGCGTTGCGCTCAGGATGACAGACGCGGGCAGGTAAACGCTTTCAACCCCCACACGATTTTTACCCGGGCCGCCGCCCGCAGCCGAACCAACGACCCCCTTGGGTAGTTGTACCATTTGATTGCCCGGCTTAAGCGCCAACCGCCCCGGTTTTGCGTAAGTCCGGCCTACTCCCTATCCCCCGATATGAAATCAACTGACATCCGTACCCTCGGTGACTTGAAAAAGTCCGGCTACCAGCCCCGTTCCGTCAAGCAAGAGCTGCGCGACAACCTGATTGCCAAGCTCCAGGCCAAGGAAGACGTGTTTCCCGGCATCTACGGCTACGAGGAAACCGTGATTCCCGACCTGCAGCGCGCCATCCTGAGCATGCACCACATCAACCTGCTCGGACTGCGCGGGCAGGCCAAAACCCGCATTGCCCGCCTCATGGTGGACCTGCTCGACGAGTACATTCCCGTCGTGGAAGGCTCTGAGCTCAACGACGACCCGCTGGAGCCCTTGAGCATCTACGCCAAAAACCTGATTGCCGAGAAAGGCGACGCTACGCCCGTAGCCTGGCTGCACCGCTCGGACCGCTACACCGAGAAGCTGGCTACCCCCGACGTATCGGTGGCCGACCTCATCGGCGACGCCGACCCCATCAAGGCGGCCACGCTCAAGCTGCCCTACTCCGACGAGCGGGTGATTCACTTCGGCCTGATTCCCCGCTCGCACCGCGGTATTTTTGTGATTAACGAGCTGCCCGACCTGCAGGCCCGCATCCAGGTGTCGCTCTTCAACATCCTGCAGGAAGGCGACATCCAGATTCGCGGCTTCAAGGTGCGGCTGCCGCTGGATATCCAGTTCGTATTCACGGCCAACCCCGAGGACTACACCAACCGCGGCTCCATCGTGACGCCCCTCAAGGACCGGATTGATTCCCAGATTATCACGCACTATCCCAAGAGCATCGAAATCGGGAAGCGCATCACCAAGCAGGAAGCCCGCATCAAGCCCGAGCAGAAGGGCATGGTGGTCAGCAACGAAATCATCCACGACCTTGTGGAGCAGGTGGCCGTCGAGGCCCGGGGTTCGGAGTTCGTCGATGCCAAGAGCGGCGTGTCGGCCCGCCTCACCATTGCCGCCTACGAAAGCCTGGTGAGTGCCGCCGAGCGGCGCGCGTTGATCAACGGCGAGAAGAAAACCTACGTGCGCATTGCCGACTTCCTGGCCGCCGTGCCCGCTCTTACCGGCAAGGTGGAGCTGGTGTATGAAGGCGAGCAGGAGGGAGCTGGCATCGTGGCCGAGAAGCTGATGGGCAAAGCCATCCGCACGCTCTTCCTCAACTACTTCCCCGACCCCGACAAGCAGAAGAAAAAGAAGAACATCCCGAACCCCTACAAGGAGGTGCAGGACTGGTTCGGGGCCGGCAACACGGTGGACGTGCTCAACGACGCCTCCGACAAGGACTACCACAAAGCCCTGGAGCAGGTGCCCGGCCTGCGCAACATCGTGACCTTTTTGCACCCCAACGAGGACACGGACACGACCTGGTTCCTGATGGAGTTCTGCCTGCACGGCCTGGCCGAGCACAGCCTGATTTCGCGCAACCGCGTCACGGCCGGCACCCAGTTCAAGGACCTCTTGTCGTCGATGTTCACCATGCCCAGCTTCGGCGGCGACGACGACGAGGACGAGGAAGAAAAGCCCCGCCGCCGCCGGTAGGATGTAGCGCGAACTTTGTAGTTCGCGTGCCCCGCACCATTGGGTGTTTCAACGATGGTCGTTCAGGTACGCGAACTACAAAGTTCGCGCTACTACATACCAAACGCCCCGCGTGTCGAAAGATGCGCGGGGCGTTTTTGCTCTAGCAAAGGCTATTCAAGTAGCAATCTGCCGCCGTACTGCGGGGCCTGCGCCAAACAAATAGGGCCCGGTGCCCAGTCGTTGGAGCTCGACAGCCGTACAGGAAGTATACTTTCAACCTTAGCACTTCCTATCATGGCCAATACTACCACCACTCCGAAGCATACCGACCCCGCTACCAAAAACAAGGAGAAGGCAAACGAAACCGAAATCAAGGACAAGCCCTCGGGCAAGACCGTGAAAACGCAGAAGAAATAGTTCGGTAGCAGCGCTACCACACGCCAAAACGCCCCGCGTACCGAAAGGTGCGCGGGGCGTTTGGTGTTAATGAGCAGTTGCGTTTTTGCAGCATATTTTTCAAAAAACAAAAAATATGCTGCAAAAACGCAGTGCCTACTCGGTAGGGGCGGGCTTGCCTTCGACTAGCGCTATTTCGGCGGGGGTGAGCTGATACAGGGCATATACCAGCTTATCCAGGGCTTCATCCTGCTGGCGCAGGGCGGTGCGCTGCTGCTCCTGCTTGCTCTGAAACTCGGTGAAGTACTCCACCCAGTCACTTTTCTCGGCCAGGGTGAGCTTGCGGCCCCGGGCTTTTTCCAGGGCCGTGCTCCACACCGGCCAGGGCTGGGTGAGGGCCAGCTTGCCGCTCAGGGGCTGCGTTACCCCCAGCTCGGCCCGCACCAGCCGCCCAAACTTCGCCTCCGCCTCGTGCAGCTCCTTGTGCCCCGAAAGCAACGCCTCAGCCGCAGTGATAAAGGGCTGCTGCTCGGCGGGGGAGATGTTGGGGATGGGAAGAAGTTTTATGTCTTGGGGGTTCAGCTTCGGAAAAACTTCTTTGGAGAAGTTTGGAAGCATGATGCTACTATACCAACTCAATAATTTTGAATTGGCAATAGATAAGAGGAAGTGTGAAAGAGCGTAGTCAGGATCAGATAATTTGAAGGGAGTTATGCTATGCCCATGATAAAATGTGTCCTCAACATAGCAAGCTTGAATTCGCTTGTTTCCGCCAGGAACCTCGCGAAACAGGAGCCTAGGACCGGTAAAAAACCAAGCATCTCGGGCCGCTCCTAACCACGAGCCATAGCTAAGCCACTCTTTATTCCAGGTTTGAGAGTACCGATTGATATTCTCACCATCTAGCCATTTACCACAGGTTTCGTCCTTCTGTAAATTGAAGTGATACGCTCTGTTCTTGATAGTGTCAGCATCTTGGCCTCTTGCCTTGTCATATGGAGTGATTCCTTGTGTTAGACGCCCAAAATCACCAAGCACCTTTGATACACTCCTTATCCGATTGATGACCTCTTTTTTTAAAGGACTCAATGTATAGTCAATTGTAAAATTCTTGCTTGTAGTCCAATCGGAGGTTTCTATCAGCCATTCTACTTCTCCATGATATACTGATGTATGTGTGCGGCCTTCGTTCCCATCTTTCTTGATCAGAAAGCTTACAGTGTTAACAATTGCATCTTGAAAGACATGGTCCCCAAAGAGGGAAATCGATACGAAGCCATGATGCTTCGCAATTATCTCGCGAATAGGGTAGCTATTCTCAAGTCTTAGCCAGAGTTCAGGAGTGATATAGCTCAAGTATGCTTCTGGTCTCATAAGGTCAAAAGCCTTTTCAATGAAGTATATGTAGCTCTCAAACTTATAGCGGTATGATTTGAATGAGGAACTGATATATCCTTTCTCCGATTCTGTAAATGATGCCCCATACGGCGGGTTGCCAATCACCACGTCAAACCCGCCTTGCTCAAACACTTCGGGGAAGGCGGCTTGCCAGTCGAAGGCCCGGTCGCCGGCTACGGCGGGGTCACTGATGAGGGAGTTGCCGCAGCGGATGCTGTGGTCGAGGGAGGTGAGGGGCTTGCCGGGGTTGGCAGTTTGCAGCCATAGGCTCAGGCGCGTAATGTCCACCGACTCGGGGTTGAGGTCTACGCCGTAGAGGTTGTGCTGCAGAATGTGGCGGTCGAAGTCCGTGGTACTGAAGTAACCGGCTTTTAGCTGAGCTAACTTATCGTTCACTTCTTGTCCCTCTTTATACAGGAAATTGAACGCTTCCGTCAGAAAAGCTCCAGAGCCGCAAGCTGGATCAAGGACTCGAATACTTGTCAGCTTTTCCTTATATAGCTCCCAAGCATCAATATGCTTTTGAACTCGGTCCCTTGGTTTGATAACACGACCAAGGCTACGTTGATCGAGTCGAATACTTGCACGGTCCTTTTCGTCGAGCTCGGGCAGCTGCTCCAGGCCGGCCTCGCGGCGGCGCTCCTGCAGCCACCCGCCCACGGCCTGCCGCACGATGTAGCGGGTGATGTACTCGGGGGTGTAGAAAATGCCGTCCTGCTTGCGCTTGCCCTGCTTGGGGTCGTGGGCCTGCCCGCTGAGGCGGGCCCGCTCCAGCTCCAGATCCGAGAGACTCTGCTCGAAGATGTGGCCCAGGATGTTCACGTTCAGCTGCGAATCGAAGTTGTAGGTCTCCAATCCGATAACCGAGGCCAGCGTCCGGTCCTTGATAGTGAGCTTGTCCAGGGCCTCATCGGGCGCAAAGAGGCCGCCGTTGAAGCGGTTGATGTTGGCGGCGGGGTTGCCCTGGTCGATGCTGCGAAACAGGCCCTTCACCGTCCGGTAAATCTTCTCTTCGTCGGTGGGGTCGAAGTTGTTTTCCCGCACGTTGGTCAGCAGCCGCCGAAACGTGTGGTAGGGAATGATGTGCTTGTCTTCGCAGAAGCACACAAAAATCACCCGATCCAGCAGCTTTTGGGTGTGCTGCAGCAGCTCCAGCGGGGCCACGTCGGGGTTCTGCTCAATGAGGTGCTCCAGGAGCTGGTGGCGAGCCGCTTTATAGTCTTCGTAGAACTCCTTCGTGATTTTGCGCTCTTCTTGCTGGCGCTGCTGCAGGGCCTCATCCAGCGGGGCCTCGGCCCGGCCGGGCGCGGGCAGCAAGTGCTGGGGCAGCAGCAGGGCAAAAAAGCGCCGGAGCTGGTCCTCGTCGTCGGGCAGGGTTTCGAGGTTGAAGACCACGGCCCGCAGCTGGTCGTTGGCCGCGTACAGGCGCAGCTCGATAAAGTTGGACACCATCACCCAGCGGCAGGTCGCGCCGTACTTGCTGGGGTAGCTGAAGGCCTGCTCCACCGGGGTTTCGGCCCGGCCGCCGGTGCTGCGGCGCTGCTTCGCGTCGAGGGCCGTGCGGGCGTCCTTGAGCTCGATTACGGCCCGTACTGGCCCACCTAGCCCGCCGCTGGGCTTGGCCACGAACTCGCCCAGGGCCCCGTCGGGCTTGGTGCCGTCGGTCAGGGTTTTGAGCTCCAGCTCCAGCTGGCGGTGGGTGGTGGCCTGGTACTCGTAGCCGAGCACCTGCCCGAAGATCAGGTTCAGAAACTCCGCCTGCAGCACTTCCTCCTTGCGGTCGTGCACGTAGCGGTCCTTGATGGCCTGCTGCCAGTGGCGCAGGTGGCGCACCCGCTCGGCAAAATCGGGGACGACGGTATCGGGTTTAAACTTGGCAAAGGGAGCGGGCAGTTCTTTTCCCGGAAACAAGGGTAACAACTCGGGCATGGAGATAGTGGGAATAGTATGGAGCCCGGAAGGTAGCAAGGAATCGGGGTGGAAACCGCGGCAGCAGGGGTAGGGAGCCACAAGATTTTTAAAGCATCTTTTCGCTGCTCCGTGAGTTGCGCTTCCGGGCTGCGTATCTAGCAGTAGAATTATTCATCTATGCACCAACGCAAACTGCTTGCTTACATAAAAAGAAACCTGCCCGACGCATTCCGCGCCGTCCAGACCGGCCGCCGGGCCGAGGCCTTACCCCAGCTTTCTGCCGCCGACAAGGCGGTTATTTATTGCTACACCGACGATGGCTATGATGCCTTAAACCAGGCACTGTACACCAACGGAGGCCGTAATACCTCCCTGTTTGGGCAGGCGTAGGCAGGCAGCGCTCGTCAAGCTGCCTGCCTACGAAGGGATAGTCAACAGCGGCGTTCAGCTCGAGCCTGCGCAGGTGCAGCAGTACCGGGCCCGCGTTCAGGATAGGCAGCCCGTTAGCTGGCCCGCCTTCCTCTCGGCTAGCTATAAGGTGAGTACGGCCCGGAAATACCTATATACTCCAAAAAATTGTTTACTTATCATCCAGTCACGGACCGGCCGTCTCATTGAAGAACTATCAAGATTCGGCGTTGACGGACAAAACGAGCACGAAGTGCTATTTGCTCCTAATACCCAGTTTGAGGTAGTGGAGGTAGCGGATGAAACCGGCTACACCCGTATCGTGTTGGACGAACTGTAGCCACGTTGCGTATATTGCTACTATGAAACCCGAAGCGTTCTTACCGTCAAACGCCCCTTGGCCTAGCTCTTCCGGATCTGTGCCGGCTACTCCCATAGTTGCGGAGTCAGTGAGCGGCGCCCGGCGTCTGGTTCCGAAAGCTTCCTGGCCCAAGCTCAGTCCGGCTGAATTCGACAAGTGGGCCGCTGCGTATTTGCGCGAAAATCGGACTGCGCCCCGGGAGACTCGCTTAGAGCTTATCAAATGGCGGCATCAGTACCAACTCCAGCAGGAGGCAGCTGAGCAAAAGGCTAATCCCATTCCTGAAGAGGAGCTACGCCTGATTGCCGAGCGTTTTGCCCGCAAGGCGCAGTCAGGGTTTTCTCCTGACAAACTTCCAGAACTAACGGTAGAGGAGCAAGCTCCGGAAAGCAGCCGGGTGAAGCTGCAGCGCCGCAAGCCAAAGCCATAAACAGTTTATCTACTAGTGCCAACCGAAAGCCCTGATTGCTGCCAGCAGTCAGGGCTTTCGGTTGAGTAGGGCTTTTTGCAGCATATTTTTTACTTTTTGGAAAATATGCTGCAAAATTTAGCGTCCCATGCCCCGTAAGTCTATTTCATCCACCACCCTGGTAGCTCAGGTGCGCAAGCACTTCGGCCTCGACCAGCAAGAGCTAGCCGACTACTTAGGCATCAGCCGGCCCTACGTAGCCGATATCGAAGCCGGGCGCCGGGTGCTTACCGGCCGCGTACTGCTGCGCCTCAACCCCCTGGCCGCCCTGCTGCCCGCCGACGCCCCGGCCCGGCCGGCTCCACCCACGCCTGAAGTACCCCCACCCGGCACCCCGGCCGCCGGCCTGCTCACCGAGCGGCTCCGGGCCTGCCAGCACCAGGCCGGCAAGCTGCGCCAAGAACTAGAGAAACTAGCCGCGACTCACGCCCAGGCCCGGCGCTGGCAGCAGGTGCTGCCCGGCCTGCTGGCCGCTCCCGGCTTGCCCGCCGTGCTGACCACGCCGGCCGAAACTACCCGCACCCGGCAGTGGCTGCTGGAGCGGCAGCAGCAGGCCCACGCTACGCTGCACGATGCCGACGACACCGCCCGCTACCACCTGCTGCGGCTGCGGGCCGAAGCCCTGGAAATGGAGGCGGCGGGCCTGGCCGAACTGCTCTCAGCGGGGGCAGCAGCTAACCGTTCGAGCCGCTAAAAATATTTATAGGTAATTTTTAATATTATATCCTTAACTCCTCTATATTCCAGGGTGTTTCACTTTTTAAACCCCTATTCTTATGGCTCTTGACCTGAGCTTCCTCACTACCCGAGCCGAGTGCGACGACGTACTCGCCGCCCTCGCCGCCGAACTGGCCAGCTACCAGAACCGCGACACCAACCTGGACTACGCCGACTTTCGTACCGAGCAGGGCCAAACGAAAGTCAAAGCCCTGCTTATTGGGGTCGAGGCCGAAATTCTGGGCTTCACGAACCTGCTGGCCACGCCCGGCATCTCGGCAAGTCTGCGGAAGCAGAATGAAACCAAGCTGCGCAAAGCCACCGACCGTCGCGACAACCTGAAAGATGTAGGCGGTGCCCGCAGTGGCCCCGCCCGCGTCCTGAGCCAGGTCGATGTCAAGCAGATCGATAAGCAGATCGAAGTGCTGACCGAAGCCCAAGCTGAGGTGACGGCCCACCGCGCCACGCTGGCCGCCTAAGCCCCGTCGCTTTTTCCGTTACGCTATACCTATCCGCAACACGTTCAAGGCCTCTCTGCCCCCGGTAGAGGGGCCTTGTTGCGTGGGGGTGAACTAACGTAGTAGCTACCGTTGAACAAGGTAGAGGCGCATAGGTGCGTCTCGTCGGCGCCGCCGCCCAAACGGTTCGAAATGCCTGGCGACTGTAGCGGCGTGGTGTCCGACGCCTCCGATAAGGCCGGCGGCTGGCAGCGCCGCCTGGCCGACGAACTGAGGTTTTACAGTGGCCCAGCCGTGCGCAAAAGCTTTAAAACACTATATAGACGATTCTGCTACCTTAGCCGCCGCTAGTTGCGCTGGTCGTAGAAAAGCCCGGTGCCTATCGTTAATGCAACAGCAACGTTTCTGGGTTTATCAAAAAAAACAATAAGATGAGAAGAGTAACTGTAGTCGCCCTCACCGCTGTACTTGGCAGCTTTGCGGCCTGCACGTCAGAAACAAAACCCACCTCCGAAGCCAGTAAAATGCCCATAACGGGCACTTGGCAGCTGGTTAACCGGACCGTTATTGAGAAAGGAGACACGGTGACCACTGCTACCAGCAAAAACGAATCGTTTATCAAAGTCATTAATGACAGCCACTTCGCCTTTTTACAGCACGACTTGAAAAAAGGCAAGGATTCAGTGGCGGTGTTCGTGGCCGGGGGCGGCCGGTATTCGCTCAAAGACAGCCTCTACAGTGAGCATTTAGAGTATTGCAGCGCCCGAAACTGGGAGGATAATGATTTTGCCTTCACTCTCACGTTAAAAAACGATACCCTCACGCAAAGTGGCGTGGAGAAGGTCGCCAGTGCCGGCGTAGACAGGGTTAATATTGAGCGTTACGTACGGCTGAAACCGTAGCGGCTACTGGATGAGGGGCAGCAAGTGCCCGCTCCGCCTAGCTTCAAATGGCGGGGCCGTTTATTGGGATTGCCCACATGAAACAAAAGAAAATCGGGTTGGTGGGCGGTATCAGCTGGGTGTCGACCCTGGACTATTACCGGCTCATCAACGAAGGCGTGAATGACAAGCTGGGCGGGCTCCACTTCGCCGAGCTGCTGCGCGACGCCTGCCTCAGCCTCAAGCGCGCCGATGCCGCGGCCATTGCCCTCTGCGCCAATACCGCCCACCTGTTTGCCGACCGGCTGGAGGCCGAGCTGGACCTGCCTTTCATTCACATCGTGACGGAAACGGCGAAAGTGCTGCGGCGGGAAGGGCACACTACCATCGGGCTGCTGGGCACCAAGTTCACCATGGAAATGCCCTTCTACCGGGAGCGGCTGGAGGCGTTTGGCATCACCGTGCTAACTCCTGCGTCGCCGGAAACCCGGGACTACGTGCAGGTTACCGTCAAGGAGGAACTGGGCCGGGGGCTCATTAGGCCCGAAACCAAAGCCCGCTACCTCGAAATTACTCAGGAGCTGGTCGGCGCCGGGGCTACGGCCCTGGTGCTGGGCTGCACCGAAATTCCCCTGCTCATCAGCCAGGCCGACTTTTCCATCCCGGTGTTCGACACGGTTCAGATTCACTCCGCCGCCATCGTGGACTACATTGTCTCGTAAGCGGGCGGCGCTGCCACAGGGCCGCCCCGTGTTTGCAGCATATTCTTCAGCTTTTGAAAAATATGCTGCAAACACGGGGCGGCTTCCAGGTCGGGCTGGCTGCTGTTGGAATCAGGTAAACGAGGCCCGGAATTCCAGGGGCGAGAGGTTGGTTTTGGCCTTGAAGAGCTTGCTGAACGAGGGCACGTGCTCGAAACCCAGCTCGTAGGCAATTTCGCTCACGGTGCGGGTGGTGGCCGTGAGCTTTTCTTTGGCCTTGGCAATCAGCCGGGCGTGAATGTGCTGCTGGGTGTTCTGGCCCGTCACGACGCGCAGCAAATTGCTCAGGTACTTGGGCGAGAGGTGCAGGCAATCGGCCACGTAGTGCACGGTGGGCAGGCCTTGCTCGGCCAAGTCAGGGCGGTTGAAGTAGGCCTGGAGCAGGGCGTCCACCTGGTCGAGCACCTCGTGGTTGGCCTTTTCACGGGTCAGGAACTGGCGGTGATAAAACCGGTCGGCGTACTGGAGCAGGCTTTCCAGGTGGGAGATGATAATGGGCTTGCTAAACTGGTCGATGGTGGACGCATACTCCTGCTCGATGGCGAAGACCAGGCTCAGAATGGCGGCTTCCTCCTTCGCCGACAGAAACAGGGCTTCCTTGAGCGAATAATCCCAGAAATCGTGCTGCTGGATGGTAGTGGCCAGCGGCGTGTTCCAGAGGAAATCGGGGTGGAGGTAGATTACCCAGCCCGACTTTCTCACTTCCTCGGCCTGGTCACTCACCGCCAGGCTGAACACCTGATTGGGCGCCATGAACGACATAACACCTTCGTTGAAATCGAACGAATGCTGCCCGTATTTCATGCTCATATTGTGCATGCGCTTGACGGAAATGCAGTAAAAGTCGAACACCATGCTCGTCGGCTCCTCGTCCGTGAGGGGCGGCACGGCGCCCACGTCCACCACGCTGAGCAGCGGATGCTGGGGCGCGGGCAGCTGCCGAAACGCGTGAAACTCGCTGATCGTGCGGAAGCGCCTCATGCCGGCTCGTCGTTGGGGTGGATTTGCAGCACCAGCTTGCCCCGCACGTGCCAGGTCTGGCTTTCGCGGTGGGCCTCGGCCACCTGCGCCAAGGGGTACACGTTGCTGATAACCACCTTCACCTGGCCCGCGTCAATGAGCTGGGTAATTTCCTGGAGCCACTCCTGCCGGGGCTGGTTATTCGACAGCTCGCCCGTGGCCTGCTGCCGGACCAGGGCCGCGTGCACCGCGTCGTCGAAGGGGTAGTCGAGGTTGACGGTGACGAAAGTGCCGCCTTTTTTCAGCACGGAAATGGCTTTCACCCGCTCGGCATTGTCGCGCAGGGGGGAGGCTTCGAGCACCAGGTCCAGGTCATGCACCAGCTCTTCAAACTTCTGGCTGCGGTAGTCAATCACCTCGTCGGCCCCCAGCTGCCGCACATACTCCAGGTTGCCGGCCGAGGCGGTACCGATGACGTAGGCGCCCTTGGCCTTGGCAAACTGCACGGCGAAGCCGCCCACGCCGCCCGAGGCCCCCTGAATCAGGATGCGCTGACCCGCCTGGAGCTTACCGTGCTCAAAAAGGGCGGTCCAGGCCGTGAGGCCGGCCAGGGGCACGGCCGCCGCCTCGGTGAAGCTCAGGCTGGCGGGCTTACGGGCAAACTGGCTGGCTTTGGCCGCGCAGTACTCGGCGTAGCTGCCGTCGCCGGGGAAGTTGGGCTCCCCGTACACGGCATCCCCGATCTGAAAGCCGGTGACGGCGCTGCCCACCTCCGTCACCACGCCGGCCGCGTCCCAGCCCAGGGTCATCGGCAGGGTCAGGTAAGCCCGCAGCGCGTCGTTGCCGCCTTCGCGCACCACCCAGTCCACCGGGTTGACGCCGCTGGCATACACTTTAATGAGGATTTCGTCGGGTGCTGGCACGGGCCGCGCCACGTCGTTTTGTAGTTGGAGGACCTCGGCCCCTCCAAAGGCATGAATTCTGACCGCTTGCATAAGTAGGTAGTTTCGGTTGGTTAACGAATACAAAGGTCGGCGCGGCGGGCGCGGCCGGGTTAACCAGAATGCCCTTTGTATTAGCCGAAATGCCGTGGTCGGCTGATAGTTCACGGTGGTCTGGGATGCCCGGCTGGGGGTGGGCAATGGCTATGAATCCCAGGTTTTTTTCGGGTGAATATTACGCTGCTAAATCCGCTCGTGCAGCAAAATCGTTCATTCACCCAGGAAAGAGAGCCGTCGGGCAAAACTTTCTAAAAAGCGGGAACCAGTAGTGTTGATTTGTATCATTCCAACGGCCCAATGGGCTACGGAACGACTCCGAACGACACCTCTACGCTTCCACCTTTTTCTGTCATGAACGCTTCCCTCATCGCCCGCCTCGCTGCTTTGCTCCTCGTTATCGCCCTCTTGGTGCCGAGCACTCCAGCCGCGGCGGCCGGTCGGACGCCCTTCGTGCGCAGTGTCAGCAAGGGCCGGCCCACGCTGCACCGCCCCAGCTACAAGCAATACAATGCCAACGGGACGCGTTGGTTTTTCCAGCGCTGGTAGGCCGCTGCTCCCCTCAGGAGAAATAACTACTGGTTTTTTTACACACCGACCTGCGCAACAACAGAAGAGCCGGCTGATTCCTCAGCCGGCTCTTCTGTTGTTAGTTGTTAGTTGCTAGTTGTCAGTTGTTAGGTCGTTGTTGGTATGAACGACCTAACAACTGACAACTAGCAACTAACAACCAAGCATTACGCTTCGTTTACGACGATTTTCTTAATCTCGTCGTTGGCTTTGATCTGGTCGATGATGTCCAGGCCTTCCACCACTTTGCCGAACACGGTGTGGTTGCGGTCGAGGTGGGCGGTGTTGTCGCGGCTGTGCACGATGAAAAACTGCGAGCCGCCGGTGTTGCGGCCAGCGTGGGCCATGCTCAGCACGCCACGGTCGTGGTACTGGTTGCCGCCTTTCAGCTCGCAGTCAATTTTGTAGCCGGGGCCGCCGGTGCCGGGCATGCCCTTGGCGCCTTCGCGGGTGTTGGGGCAGCCGCCCTGCACCACGAAGTTGGGGATGACGCGGTGAAACTTCAGCCCGTCGTAGAAGCCCTTCTGGGCCAGGTCAGTAAAGTTCTTCACCGTGTTGGGAGCGTCTTGCTCGAAGAACTCAACTTTCATCACGCCGTGCGTTGTGTGGATTTCGGCAGTTTTCATGCGGTAGGGGGGAGAATAGGTGGAAGGTTACTAAGCGCCAATGGCCGGAAAAGGTTTCGGGCGCCGGGCAAAGGTAGCCAAATCAGGCGCTGCCAAAACATCCGCCGGGGCGGCAGGTTCCGTACACAGTGCCATAATGCCGGAAGCTGAATATTTCGATATTGCCCCGACCTTTGCCCAACCAATCTCCTAACCCCGTTCCGCGTCCGATGAAAAAGACCCTGAGAAACGCCTCCTTCGCGCTGTGCGCCGCCGTGCTGGCCGCTCCCGCCCTGAGCAGCTGCTCCGACAACAAGACCACCGAAAAGGCCACCACCGAAACCGAAGCCATTGCCACCGTCGACTCGGCCGCCATGATGACCGACTCGGCCCGGATGGCCAAGCCCGAGGGCGTAATGGTGGACGGCGTGGCCATGACCCCCGACAAGAACATCATCCAGAATGCGGTCCAGGCCAGCAGCGTGAGCACCCTGGTGCGGGCCGTGTCGGCCGCCGATTTGGGTGGCACGCTCAGCGGCCCCGGTCCTTTCACGGTGTTTGCGCCCACCAACTCGGCCTTTATCCAGCTGCCCAAGGGGGCCATGGCCGGCCTGATGAAGCCCGAAAGCAAGGAAAAGCTTAAGGGCGTGCTCACCTACCACGTCATTGCCGGCCGCCTCGTGGCTTCCGACCTCAAGGACGGGCAGGAGCTGACCACCGTCAACGGCGAGAAAGTGAAAATCTCGGTGAAAGGTGGCAAAATCATGGTCAACAATGCCACTATCCAAATTCCCGACGTCATTTCCAGCAACGGCGTAACCCACATCGTGGACCAGGTGCTGCTGCCCCCGGCCCCGAATATTTAAGCCGCTGCTTCCACTTCGCCAGGCATGGCGAGGACGCGCGGCATTCCGCGCCTCAAGCGGCATCCATCTGTCCGCTGCGAAGCACGGAGTGACCTTTTACCAGAAAGCCCTTTATTCCAGCCGGAGTAAAGGGCTTTTCACATTAGAAAGCTTTCTGCATTTCAGAGGACGGATGGCTTCGAGCGGCTCGCAAGGACACAACTTCACTCATTCACTCATTCACCGCACCAGACCCGCTTCCTCGGAAATATGGCGGGCGAAGGACGTCCAGCTGGTATCGGCGGGCGTGCGGGCTACGGTAGTAGCCAGGTGGTTGAGGATAATATTGACAAACGGCATGTTGACCCCGATTTCCTTGGCCTCGGTTTGCATCAGGCCCAGGTCTTTGCGCAGAATGTAAGGGGCCCGGCCCAGGGGCTGGTAGTTTTTGGTGGCAAGCACTGGCCCGTAGCCGCGGTACACCGGCGTATCGAATACGGTGCTGGTCAGCATCTGGCACACCTGCTGCCGGTCTAGGCCGCTGCGCTCGGCCAGGTCGAAGGCTTCGGCCATGGCTTCGATGGCGGCGCCGAGCATAAAGTTGCCGCAGAGCTTGACCACGTTGGCCGCCCCGGTGTCTTTGCCGAAGTCGTGAATGCCCTGGCTGAAGGTTTTCAGCAGCGGCTCGGCCTTTTCCTTGGCCGGCACCGAGCCGCTGGTGCACACCCAGAGCTTGGCCTCGGTGGCGGCTTCAGGCTGCCCAAACACGGGTGCGGCAATCAGGCGGGAGCCGTGGCGGTAATGCGCCCGGGCCAGTTCCCGGGTGGTTTCGGGGCCCACCGTGCTGCACGATACGTGCACCGCGCCGGGTGGCATGCTGTTCAGAAAGCCGTCTTTGCCCGTCGTTACGGCCCGCAGCGCCGCGTCGTCGGTCACCATCGTCACCACAAAAGCGCCCTCCGCCACTGCTTCGGCGGGCGTGGCGGCTACCTTGGCGCCCAGTGCGCGCAGCGGTTCGGTCTTGTCGGCGGTGCGGTTGTAGACCGTTAGCGGGTAGCCGGCGGCCAGCAGCTTGGCCGCCATAGCGCGGCCCATGTTGCCGAGGCCGATAAAGGCGACGTTGGGAAGGGCAGTAGACATGCTCAGAGACGTTATAGGAGGTGGAGAAACGAAAACCCTCTCCGGTATTCGCCGGAGAGGGTTGCGGGGTTGGGTTTCGGGCCAACTATCTGTTGTCGAGGTGGGCGCGGCCGGCCTAGTGGCGGTTGTCTTCGTCGTTGAGCATGCTCACGTAACTGTCGTAGCGGGGCAGGGCAATCTTGCCTTTTTCTACGGCCTCGCGCACGGCACAGCCCGGTTCGTGCACGTGCTGGCAGTTGTGGTAGCGGCATTGGTTGAGCAAGGCGCGCATCTCGGGAAAGAAGTGGGCCAGCTGCCCGGGCGGAATATCCACCAAGCCCAGTTCCTTGATGCCGGGCGTGTCGATGAGGTAGGTGCCGGGCCGCACTTCCAGCATTTCGGCGAAGGTGGTGGTGTGCACGCCCTTGTCGGAAAACTCGCTGATTTCCTGAGTCTTCAAGTCTAAATCGGGCACCAGGGCGTTGATGAGCGTGCTTTTGCCCACGCCTGAGTGGCCCGAGAGCAGCGAAACTTTGCCGTCGAGCAGGGCATCCACGTCGGCCACGCCCACGCCCGTTTCGGCCGAGCAGCGCAGGCCGGGGTAGCCCGTGCGCTTGTACATCTTGAGCACCTGGTCCTGGTAGTCGGTCAGATCCTCGTCGTAGAGGTCGGTTTTGTTGAAAATCAGCGTCACCGGAATGCCGTAGGCCTCGGCCGTCACCAGAAACCGGTCGATGAACCCGAACGAGGTAGCCGGCGACACCAGCGTGACGACCAGCAGGGCCTGGTCGAGGTTGGCGGCCACAATGTGGGCGTGCTCGGCCTTGTGCACCGAGCGGCGGATGATGTAGTTGCGGCGGGGCTCGATGTGGTGAATCACGCCCGCGCCCTCGGTTTGCTCCTCCACCGTGAAGTCGACCTGGTCGCCGACGGCCAGCGGGTTGCTCACCTTCAGGTTCTTGTTCTTGAACTTGCCCCGCAGCCGGCAGCGGTGCAGCTTGCCCGTGGCCGTTTCGCGCACCAGGTACCAAGAGCCCGTCGATTTAACTACAATACCGGTCATCTGTGAATGAGTGAGTTAATGATTTAGTGAATGAATTCTTAGTGGGATGGAGGCTTGTTGTTCATCCTGCGCGGTACTTTGCCATTTGAACATCAAACTTCCTCATTCACTAACTCACTCATTCACCGCGAGCCACCGCATGATGAGGGCGGTGGCGCCGGCTTTTTGGTGGACGTATTCCAGGCTCAGGTCTTGCACGACGAGGCGGTTGGCTTCGTTGCGGAACAGCGGGGCAAAGGCATCTTTAAGCTCCTGGGCCGTGCGCACGGGGAAGGCGCAGCGCATTTCCACCAAGTCAATAGCCTCCTGAAACTTGCCGTAGGTAGGGCCAAAGAACAGGGGCAGGCCAAAGGCGGCGGCTTCCAGGGTGTTGTGCAAGCCCTTGCCGAAGGCTCCGCCGACGTAAGCAAAGTGCCCGAACCGGTAGAGCTGGCTGAGCAAACCCACGTTGTCGATGAGCAGCACGGTGGCCTGGGCCACGGTGGCGGGCTGGGCCTGGGAATAGCGCACCACTTTGCCGGGCAGGGCTTCCTCCACCAGGCGCAGGTTATGCTCGCTGATTTCGTGAGGTGCCACGATAAAGCGCAATTCCTGCTGGTACTGCTGCATGAGCGGCGTCAGCACGGGCATGTCCTCGGGCCAGCTGCTACCCACGATGCACACGGGCAGCCAGTCGTCGGTGAAGGCGTCGACCAGGGGTAGCTCCTTGGGCGGAG
The DNA here is from genome assembly GCF_002797555.1 of Hymenobacter chitinivorans DSM 11115. NCBI lineage: Bacteria > Pseudomonadati > Bacteroidota > Cytophagia > Cytophagales > Hymenobacteraceae > Hymenobacter > Hymenobacter chitinivorans. Next base: position 1,840,094 of record NZ_PGFA01000001.1, read on the forward strand.
CCAGGGCCGTGCGGACCACCGTGTCGAAGCGGGTGTCGCCGGCTACGCTGGCCTGGGTGAGGCCGGCTTGGCGCAGCAGCTGCACGGAGGCTTCGTTCTGGGTGAAAATGTGGGTGAAGCACTGCAGCATGCGCCGGTAAAACCCGCCCCAGGGCTTGAAGAACACCTGCCCGGGCCGGAAGATGGCTGACACGCAGATGGTGGGCACCCCGCGCTGCTGCAGCCCTGAAAGCAAGTAGTACCAGAACTCATACTTGACGAACACCGCCAGCCGGGGCTGCACCGCGTCCAGAAACTGCCGGGCGTTGGCCTGGGTATCGAGGGGCAGGTAGAACACGTAGTCGGCCCCGGGCCAGTTGTGGCGCACGGCGTAGCCTGAGGGCGAGAAGAACGTCAGCACGATTTTGTGGTCGGGGTGGCGCTGGGCGTAGGCTTCGATGAGGGGGCGGCCCTGCTCAAACTCGCCCAGGGACGCGCAGTGAAACCACACCCGGGGCGCGGTATCGGCCTGCAGCGTGGCCCGGATGTGCTCCAGCAGGCCCCGGCGGCCGGCCACCCACTGCGCGGCCTTGGGCACGAAGGGCGCTACCAGCCGCAGCAGCAGGGCGTAGAGGTGGAGGCCAATGGTATAGAGAAAACGCAAGGTGTGATGCTTGGTGCTTGGAGCCTAGTGCCTGGTGCTTAGGTTCGGCTGGGCCTGGATTCGCTCGAATTCCGCAAAAATAGGCTTTTACCGGCCGACAAACGAAAAAAGCCCCAACCAGACGGTTGAGGCTTTCCAAAGCTAGTATTTTTAAGCCCTAACTAGTGCGAGGCCTGCTTGCCCAGGTAGCTGGCTACGCCCTCACGGGTGGCCTGCATGGCTTCTTTACCTTCTTCCCAGTTGGCGGGGCACACCTCGCCTTTGGCTTCGAAGTACTGCAGGGCATCCACCATGCGCATAGCTTCGTCGATGCTGCGGCCCAGCGGACCGTCGTTTACCACCTGGTGGCGCACGATGCCGTCCTTGTCGATCAGGAACAGGCCGCGGTAGGCCAGGGGCGAGCCCACGAAGGTCATTTCGCCGGCTTCATTGTAGTCGTAGTGGCCGCCCAGCACGTCGTAGTTCGAGGCAATGGTCTTGGTAGCGTCAGCTACCAGCGGGTAGGTTACGCCCTCAATGCCACCATTGTCGCGGGGCGTCTGCAGCCAGGCGAAGTGGGAGAAGTGCGTGTCGGTCGAGCAGCCCACAATGGCCACGCCCTTGGCTTCGAAATCGGCCAGACGCTCCTGGAACGCAATGATTTCGGTGGGGCACACAAAGGTGAAGTCGGCGGGGTAGAAGTAGAAGATAACGTGCTTCTTGCCCAGGTAGCGGTCCAAAGAGAAATCCTCTTCGAATTCGCTGTCGATTACGGCCGTAGCCTTGAAAGAAGGAGCACGTTTGCCAACGAGAACTGCCATTGTATTGGAGTATTATGAAAGTGAAAAGAGAAAAGCGTTGTAGTCTTTAGTTGTTCGTTGTTCGTTGTCAGTTGTTAGGACAAAACCGCACTAACAACTGACAACTACCAACTGACAACTAATCAAGAAGTCCGGGAGCCGGCGATGTGCAGGGAAAAGGAGTGGGGCTGGAAGTCACCCAGGCCGCGGGTCGCGAAAAAGTCGCGGATCAGCGCGTCCAGCTCGGGGTTGCTGTAGTCGATGATTTCCTTGGTGTCGGTGCAGTACAGGTGGTGGTGGGCGGTGCAGTCGGAGTCGTAGCGGCGGCAGGCCCCCTCGGTGGAAGCCACGCGCTTGGTCAGGCCGGCGGCCACAAAGCTGTCCAGGGTTTTATACACCGTGCCCAGCGACACGGTCGGCTCGGTGGCCGCTACCTGCCGGTGCACCTGCTCGGCGGTGGGGTGGCCCGGCAGCAGCAGTAAGCTCTCCAAAATCAGGATGCGCTGGGTGGTGGCCCGCAGCCCGGCCGTGGCCAGGCGCTGGCGCAGCTCGTCCCGGTTGGGCTGGCAGCTGGGAAACTCAGAATGGTCGGAAAAAGGTGTCACAGGTAAGAATGATTCTCCACAAAGGTAGTTGGAGAAGCCAATACCGGCCAAAAAGGTTTAAAAAAGCCGTTAAAATCAGGTTTTGGCTGCCGCGCCAACCCCTACAGCAACCCCGTCACCGGTAGGGCCCGGCACACAAACTGGAAGGTCTGGCGGCTGCGCTGCTCGAGCAGCAGCTCCCGGCCGGTGGTCAGCCGCTGCAGGCTGGCCGGGTCGTAGTTTTTGATGGTGTAGAGCTCCAGCTCGGTGTTGTAGTGAATCGTGAACTGGTCCCGCAACTGGCTCAGCAGCTTTTCCAGGCGGTAGGCCGAGAAGTCGGTGCAGACGGAAAAGGAAATGGCCGAATTCTGCATCATGTTGATTTTGAGCCGCACCTGGGCCAAAGCCCCGAAAATAACCTCCAGGTTTTCCTCCGAAATAAAGGTCAGGTCCCGGGACTCAAACGAAATCAAACATTGCCCGTCTTTGCGAATAAAGGCCGGCGCCAACGGCTCGTGCCGTCCCTCGCCAATGCGCGTCCCCTCGGCCGTGGGGTCCAGAAACGACTTGACCAGCAGCGGAATCTGGCGCACGGCCAGGGGCTTGATGGTTTTGGGGTGAATAACCGAGGCCCCGTAGTAGGCCATTTCGATGGTTTCCTGGTAGCTGATCTGCGGAAACCGCACCGTGTCGGCAAAGAACTTGGGGTCGGCGTTGAGCAGGCCGGCTACGTCTTTCCAGATGGTCACGGCCTGGGCCTGCAGGCAGTAGGCAAAAATGGCGGCGGTGTAGTCGGAGCCTTCCCGGCCCAGCGTCGTGGTCAGGCCGTTGGGGGTGCCGCCCAGAAAGCCCTGGGTCACCACCGGGCCGCGCTGCAGCAGGGTGGGCAGCTGGTCGCGCACGTTCCACTCGGTAGTGGGCCAGTCGATGCGGCCCTCGCGCCAGGTATGGTCGGTGCGCAGCAGGGGCCGGCAGTCGAGCCACTGGGCGTCCAGGGCCCGGGCCACGATGCAGGTGGCCAGCAGCTCGCCAAAGCTGATGATCTGGTCGTAGTGCTGGTCGTAGGTATCGGCCGGGGCCGGCGGCGGCTGCAGACTGGCCAACTGCTGCTCCAGTTGGGCCAGCAGGTCCTGCAGCTGCCCGGTCTCCGTTGATTCCTGCCCGAATAGCTCCTGGGCCACGCCCAGGTGGAAGCTGCGCAGCGCGTCCAGCTTCGGCCCACAGTCCTGCCCGGTAAAGGCCAGCTGGAAGATTTCCTCCAGGGCGTTGGTGGTTTTGCCCATCGCCGACACCACGATGAGCAGTTGCTGCTGGGCCGCGTGCTCCCGCACAATGCGGCAAAGATTCCGGATGGCTGCCGTGTCTTTTACCGACGCGCCGCCGAACTTATATACCTGGAGGGAATGGGGTTCCTGCATGGGCCAAAAGTAGGCAGCGGGCGGCAGATGTGGCGAAAAAGCTTAGTTTTGTAGGCCAGAACCACCTGCTCACCCACCCACTTTTATGGACCACAACAAACTGGCTCTCCCCGTCGGTACCACCCTCGACCGATTCATTATGCGCAAGCAGGAGGACTTCCCCTACGCCACGGGGGAGCTTTCCCAGCTGCTGCGTGATATTGCCCTGGCAGCCAAGATTGTCAACCGCGAAATCAACCGCTCCGGTCTTATTGACATTGCCGGTGCCTACGGCAACCAGAACGTGCAGGGCGAGGAGCAGCAGAAGCTCGACGTCATTGCCAACATCCGCTTTATCCGGGCCCTGCGCAATGGGGGGGAGGTTTGCACCATCATTTCCGAGGAAGACGAGGACATGATTCAGACCGGTAACAACCAGGGCAAGTACGTCGTGGCCATCGACCCCCTGGACGGCTCCTCCAACATCGACGTCAACGTCAGCATCGGCACCATCTTCAGCATCTACCGCCGGGTGTCGGCTACGGGCTCCGAGGGCACCGAGCAGGACTGCCTCCAAACCGGTACGCACCAGGTGGCGGCCGGCTACGTAATTTACGGCTCGAGCACCATGCTCGTGTACACCACCGGCAACGGCGTCAACGGCTTCACCTACGAAAACTCCCTGGGCGAATTTTTCCTCTCCCACCCCCAGATCAGCACGCCCAAAACCGGCGCCATCTACTCCATCAACGAAGGCAGCTCGGAGTACTTTTCCGAAGGCACGGCGGCGTACGTGGCCTATTGCAAGCAGCAGGGCTACTCGGCCCGCTACATTGGCTCCCTGGTAGCCGATTTTCACCGCAACCTGCTCAAGGGCGGCATCTACATGTATCCGGCCACCAAGAAAGCCCCCAACGGCAAGCTGCGCCTCATGTACGAGTGCAACGCCCTGGCCTTTATCGTGGAGCAGGCCGGGGGCAAATCCAGCAACGGCCGCAGCCGCACCATGGAAATCGAGCCCAAGAGCCTGCACGAGCGCAGCCCACTCTTCATCGGCTCGACCGAACTGGTCGAAAAAGCCGAGGAGTTTCTCGCCACCGAATACACCGACGCGGTAGCCTCGCTCTAGACTGGGCCAGCTCCCAAACACAAAGCCCGGCGGATACTAATCCGCCGGGCTTTTTGATGGTAGGAGAGAAGCCTACTCGGCTTTCTTCCGGGACTTTTTCGCCGGAGCGGCCGTGGCGGCTTCGGGGTTGCCGGCGGCTTCCGCATCCTGCTCGGTCGGAATAATGCCAGCCGTACTCAGAGCCTCGTCGGCGGCGGGAGCCTCCTGCTGGGTGCCCGCTTCGGTCGACTCCTTGGTGGCTACTTTGTTCTTGCCTTTGGCCGGGGCTTCGGCCGAAGTTTCCTCCACGCTGGCCGCCGTTTCGGTGGGCTGCTCGGCGTCGGCGGCCTGGTACTCGAGGCGGCCACTGACGGCCTTGTACCACGACACCAGCTTTTTGATGTCCGACATGTACACGCGCTGCCGGTCGTAATCGGGGATGATTTCACCCATGAACGTGGCCAGGTCCCGGTCGTCCGACTTGTTAGTAACAGTCAGATCGGTGCCGTACTTCTGGTAGATCCGGTCGAATACTTCCGTCAGCGGGATGGTCTGGTCGTAATCCTGGGTATAAATGGAAATCTCCTGCAGCAGCGACACCTTATTGCGTGCCGAGGCTACCGAGCGGGTGCCGCGTTCATCAAGCGACTCTACAATGACGCCGGCTCGGGTAGGACGCACCAGGCGATAAAGACCGGGCATTCCACTGATTGCGGCAATTTCCTTGAGGTCGTAGGGCATAGAAAAAAGAGTTGGGTAAGAAAATCAGATGGTTATTCGGTGGGCGCCGGAGCGGCATCCTTGCCCGGCGTGGGCAGCTTAAATACGATGGGCAGGCTGGTCAGCACGGCGTAGTCGGGCTTGCGGAACTTGAGCAGGCGGGTTACGCGCAGGGCTTCTTCCCCGCAGCCGCCGCCAATGTTCTTCACCAGCTTGATGCCCGACATCGTGCCGTCCGTATTGAGCGTGAAGCTCACGATGCAGGTGCCCTGAATCCGGTTGCGGCGGGCCATAACCGGGTATTTGAGCTCTTTCTCGATGAAGGCATACAAGGCTTCCTGTCCGCCTTCGTAATACTCGGCTACGGGAATAGACTTCGCGACGTGACCCGGAGCAGCGGCGGCCGCGGGAGCGGCTTCCGCGGCGGGAGCCGTCGTTTCGGGAGCCGGGCCGTCGGTCTTCACTTTAACCTTCGTTTTTTGAGCAAAGGCCGTTGACGTACCGGCGAGAAGGCCCAGGGCCAGAATAAATGGGATTTTTTTCATGGAAAAAACCGGGAGGAAAAGAAAAAACTAGGGGCGAATTGTTGGCCGGTGAGCGTGGCAATTACAGGGCCAATCTACGCATTCTCCGCTTGCTGGGCTAATTGCCGGTTTATTTCGTCGATGAAGCCCAACAATTCCTCGCGGCCAGTTTTTTCCTCGGCCGATGTAATAAAATGACGCGGCAGCTCGTCCCAACTCTGCTGCATCTTCTGCAGGTAAGCCGTAATATTTTGCTGCGTGCGGGAGGTCGACTGCTTATCGGCTTTGGTAAAAACCATTACGAACGGAATTCCTTCCGCGCCGAGCATTTCCATAAATTCCAGGTCGGGAGCCAGCGGGGCGTGGCGCGAGTCAATCAGCACAAATACGCAGGCCAGATTTTCCCGATTGCGCAGGTAATAATTAATCATTTTGCCCCAGGTAGCCCGCGAATCCTTGCTGACTTTAGCGTAGCCATAGCCGGGCAAGTCGACCAGGTACCAGTTGTCATTAATCAAGAAATGGTTGATTAATTGGGTTTTACCGGGCAAGGAAGACGTTTTGGCCAATCCTTTGTGGCCAGTCAGCATATTAATTAAGGAAGACTTGCCGACGTTGGAACGGCCAATAAAGGCGTATTCGGGCAACGTCGGCGGCGGACATTGGTCAACGCGCGAATTGCTCATCATAAATTTTGCTTCGCGGATAATCATAAGCCAAAACTGCTGGGGTGAGGCTGCAAAGGTAGCAGATAACGCCGGGTGATGCCGCGCAATAAATTTTTACGGAAAACCTTGCAGTTTACGAAGCACGCCTATATTTGCGCGGCCTGCAGCCTCTTTTTACATATGGCAGCCCAAGTCCTTTCCGCCGCTTGGATTATGTAAAACCTCTTTACAATTGGATACGGCTAAGGTCGTATTATAAAATTTCTATCTTTGCCCGCAACTTGCCTTGTTCCGTATTGCCAAGCTGGTTCCTTTAGAAGCGTGAATGTTCTCTTTGTAACGCTTCAGTCCAGAAAAAAACGGCTGGCAGGCTTAACCCTGGAACAGGTTTTCAGTATAAGAGGCAACTCTTAAAAAATTTGCAGCCGCAAAGGGCGGCGCTTTTTCTGCAAACCTCCCTGCAACTCCTTATTCTCAAACCCCTCCTACAATGGACAACTTAGTCAGAAGGTTATTGACAGCCTCTTGCACCTTCGCTCTTGCCGCAGCCGTGGCCCAGCCTGCGCTGGCCCAGAGCACCCGCAAGACGCTAAAGACTGCAAACAAGTTCTTTGACCAAGAGAACTACCGGGCATCCATCCCTTTCTACGAGCAGGTGTTGGCCAAGGAGCCGAACAACGCGCTGGCCCTGTTCCGGGCTGGTATTGCGTACATGTCCTTTGACAAGGAAAAGGCCAGCGACTACATCTACAAGGCCCAGCGCCTGAAACCCAAGGTTTCGAAGGATGTGGAGTACTGGCTCGGCCGCGTGGATCACCTGAACTACAACTTCGACGAGGCAATTGCCCACTTCCAGGCCTACAACACCACCCTGGGCAAGAAGGATACCCGCAAAGCCGCCCTGGCTCAGCTGATCCAGCACAGCAAAAACGCCAAGGTGCAGTTCAATAGCCCCAAGGACATTTTCGTTAAGAACCTGGGCCCAACCATCAACACGGCCTTCTCGGAGCACAGCCCCGTGATTTCCAATGATGATAAGCTGCTGCTCTTCACCTCGCGCGGCGAAAACGTTACCGGCGCCTCGGGTTCGACGGCCAACCCCAAGAACAAGAGCGTAGCCGCCGACGGCGAATACTACGAGGATATCTTCGAAGCCAAGCGCATCGACGACGAGAACTGGGAAAAGCCCCGCTCCCTAAGCGGCGCCCTGAACGGCAAAGGCCACGATGCCTCCATCCAGGTGTTCGACAACGACACTAAGATGCTGATGTATCGGCAGGATGAGAATGGCGACATTTTCTACTCCGAAAAAGCCAGCGGCGACTGGACCGAACCCAAGAAGCTGAATAACAACATCAACTCGAAAGCCTTCGAGTCGGATGCCTATATCACGCCGGATGGACTAACGATTTACTTCTCAACCAGCAAGTATTCGGATCAGAACACGCTGGACATCTACTACGCCACCCGCCAGCCGGGCGGCGACTGGGGCACGCCCAAGTCGCTGGGCAACGTGATTAACACGCCCTTCGACGACGACAGCCCCTACCTGAGCAAGGACGGCAAGACGCTGTACTTCAGCTCGCGCGGCCACAACACGATGGGTGGCTACGACATCTTCAAGTCGGAGTACGACTCGGTGGGCCGCACCTGGGGCCGCCCCGAAAACATGGGCTACCCCGTCAATACGCCCGACGATGACACGTACTACCGCCTGAGCCCCGATGGCAGCTACGCCTACCTCTCCAGCTACCGCATCGGCGGCTACGGCGAGAAGGACATCTACACCATCAACTACATCAAGAACGCCATCATCCGCGGTAAGGTGTACTCGCAGCGTGACAGCACCATCATTCCCGGCGTAGAGCTGGTCTTCTCGGGTACCCAGGCCGACAAAACGGCCCTGAGCTACCGCGACGTGACCAAGCCTGAAACCGGCGACTACCAGGTAAGCGTGCTTTCGGGCCGTACCTACCAAGTAGCCGTGTCGAAGGATGGCAAGAACATCGAAACCCAGGAGTTTGCCGTGCCGGTGTCGACCAGCGACTCGACGGTAATTGAGAAGAACTTCTACGTGCCCTACGTGGACACCTCCAGCACGTACGCTTTCAAGAAGATCTACTTCGATACCGATAAGTACAAGCTGCGCCCCGAGTCCATCAAGGAGTTGAACAACATCAGCGGCATTTTGAAGGCTAACCCCGGCCTGAACATCTCGATTGAAGGCCACTGCGACTCGCGCAACACCGACGAGTACAACATGGTACTGGGGCAGAACCGTGCCGATGCTGCTTACAACTACCTGAAGAAGAGCGGTATTGCTGAAACCCGCCTGACCACGGTAAGCTACGGTGAAAGAGTGCCTTTTGCTACCAACGATTCGCCCGAGAACATGCAGCTCAACCGCCGCGTGGAGTTCCGCCCCATCCTGAAGGAGGGTGAAGCCATGCCCCGCCTGCAGCCCGCCGCCAGCGGTGCTTCTTCCACGGGCAGCGGCTCGGGTGCTCCCGGCTCGTCGGGCAACAACCCGGCTACGCTGACCCCCGGCAAGAGCAAGGTGAAGATGGCCGACGGCACCAAGGTGAAAACCAAGGTGGACGAGGATGACGACAAAGTAAAGGTGAAAGCCAAAGGCGCCAACGGCGAAGAATCGAAGACCAAAACTAAAAATGGTACGATTGACGCCAAGACCAAAGACGCCACTGGTGAGAAAACCAAAGTGAAGACCGACAACGACTAAGCTGTCAGTTGAGCTACGCAAAACGGGCCGGGCATTTCGCCCGGCCCGTTTTTTTTCAACATAATGCCGCCACTAGCGTTATGTTTGGGCAATTCTCCCGTTAAGTCTTCGTTCTTCGCCTCAGAAGTATGTCCGTTGTTCCCTACAAAGATGATGCTGCCGGCAAAAAGTCCCAGGTAGCCCAGATGTTTAACAGCATTGCTGGTAAATACGACTTCCTGAACCATTTCCTCAGCGCCGGCACCGACATCTACTGGCGCCGTAAGGCCGTTGACCAGCTTAAGCAGCTGCGCCCGGCCCGGATTCTGGACATTGCCACCGGCACGGCCGACTTCGCCATCGAAAGCCTGCGCCTCTCGCCCGAAACCAAGGTGACGGGCGTCGATATTTCGGAAGGCATGCTGGACGTGGGGCGGCGCAAGCTCACGGAAAAGGGCCTGGCCAACCGGATTCAGCTGGAGCTGGGCGACTCGGAGAATCTGCCGTTTCCGGACAACCACTTCGACGCGGTTACGGCCTCGTTTGGGGTGCGCAACTTCGAGAATCTGCAGAAGGGCCTGGCCGAGATGCAGCGGGTGCTGCGCCCGGGGGGCAAAGTGGTGATTCTGGAGTTTTCCAAGCCCACGGCTTTCCCGATGAAGCAGGCCTACAACTTTTATTTCCGGCACATTCTGCCGGTGTTCGGTAAACTGATTTCCAAGGACCGCGCGGCCTATACCTACTTACCCGAGTCGGTGCAGGCCTTTCCCGATGGCCAGAATTTCCTGGCTATTCTCACGCAGGTTGGTTTTACAAATCCTACATGGCAACCCCTCACGTTTGGCATCAGCTCCATTTACACGGCGCAAAAGTAGCCGCCCTGGCGGCCCTGACTCTGGTAGCCGGCCTAGCCCCGCACTCGGCTCTGGCGCAGAAAAAAAGTAAAACCAGCTCCAGTAAGGGCAGCCGGGGACAAGTCAAATCCATTACCGTCAATAACAACCCCGGTTACGACGATAAGTGGTTTCACCCGGGTTTCTACATTGCCCCCAACTTCTCGCGCTACAAGATTGAGCAGTCGCCCGCCTACGTGCAGGCCATCCAGAACGGCCGGGCCGTATCGGCCAACTCTTTGGTGAGTCCGGGCCTGTCGGTGGGCTTTATCGGCGACGTGCGGCTGGCCGACTACTTCAACCTGCGCTTTGCGCCTGGGGTGAGCTTTCTGACCCGGCGCATCGAATTCAAGCCCTACGGCTACGAGCCGGCCGACTCGGTCTTTACCCAGGAAATCGGGGGTACCCAGATTGACTTGCCCTTGCTGCTCAAGTTTAAGTCGGAGCGGCGGCGCAACGCGCGGGTGTACGTGGTAGGCGGCCTCAAGCCCAGCATCAACGTGGGCAACCGCCGCAAGGACCCGCTGCGCAACCAGCTGCAGGCCGCCAGCGGGGACCTGGCCATTGAGTACGGGGTGGGACTCGACCTGTTTTACCCGCTGTTCAAGTTTGCCCCCGAGCTGCGCTTTTCCCACGGCCTGACTAACCTGCTCGTGCCGGGCAAGGACGTGTACAGCCGCAGCCTGCAGAGCATGAAAAGCAACACCGTCACGCTCTACCTGAATTTCGAATAAACCGGCTTCGGCCGGTTCTTGCCGCACGTTATGACTCGTACTGCCTTTATCACCGGGGCATCCTCCGGAATTGGCCGCGCCACGGCCGTAGCCCTGGCCCAAACCGGTTTTCAGCTGATATTGACCGGCCGGCGCCAGGAGCGCCTCGAAGAGCTGGCCGAGCAGCTGGCGCCCACCCGGATTCACCTGCTGACCTTCGACGTGCGCGACCGGGCTGCCGTGGATGCCGCCGTGGCTAGTCTGCCGGAGGAGTTTCGGCAGATTGACGTGCTCATCAATAACGCCGGGGGGGCCCACGGCCTGGCCCCGATTCAGGACGGGGACCCTACCGACTGGGACGCCATGCTGGACAGCAACGTGAAAGGACTGCTCAACGTGAGCCAGGCGGTGCTGCCGGGCATGCGGGAGCGGCAGCAGGGCCATATTATTAATATCGGCTCCATTGCCGGCCACGAGGTGTACGCCAACGGCAACGTGTACTGCGCCTCGAAAGCGGCCGTGGCGGCCCTGACCAAAGCCATGCGCATTGACTTGCTGCCGCTCAACATCCGGGTGGCGGAGGTGAATCCCGGGGCGGTGGAAACCGAGTTTTCCCAGGTCCGCTTCAAGGGCGACACCGAGCGGGCCGCCAAGGTGTACCAGGGCTACGACCCGCTCAAGCCCGAGGATATTGCCGAAGTCATCCAGTTTATGGTGACCCGGCCGGCCAACGTCCACATTGCCGAAATCACCGTCTTTGCCGGGTCCCAGGGCGCGGCCACGCTGATAAACCGCCGCTAACTCACCGACCGGTATTCCGCTAAAAAGGCCGACCACGCACTGTGGCCGGCCTTTTTGGCAAATTCACGAAGCCTGATGCAGGCCGTCCAGCACGGTTGCGTTTAGCTCGTGTCGGCCTTCGAAGCGGATGATGTCGGGCTCGACGCCCAGCTTCTGCAGAAAGTCCCGCTGCTGGGTGAGGGCTGTGTCGTCAATAAACTCGTCCTGGGTGCCGCACACGAGCGTGACGGGCAGCTGCCGGAGCAGGTGAGAGGCCACGGTGAAATCCATGTCGGGCGGGAAGGCGCCGGCCCAGAGGATGAGGCGGGCCGGGCGAAACGAAGCCCGGGCCAGCCAGCGGCTGACGGTGGCAGCGCCCTGCGAGAAGCCCAGCACCGTGACCTGCGCCGCCGGGCCGCACTCGGCCAGTACGGCCCGGGCCAGCTGGTTGAGGTAGGCTACGTAATCCTCGATTTCGGCCAGGCGGTCTTCCCGCGTCATCCACGTAGCCCCAATCCGGCCGCTGGTGCCGTTCAGGTAAAAGCGCGACAAGCCCTCCGGGGCAATAATGACCGTCGCAGGATCAGCTTGGTTGAGGCGCTGGAAGTGCCGGATAAAGTAAGCGGCCAGCTGTCCGTAGCCGTGGCACACAAACCACACCCGCCGCGTGGCCACACTGAGCTCTCCGGCCTGATAATACCGGGCCGAGCGGGTAACGGTGAGGCGTCGCTCCATATAGTGAAATGGTGAACTTGTGAAATGGTGAGTTGTTCGTTTAAGTTGCGCTAATGGCGCAGAGCTGCACCGCTACTAGAGCAGCAAACTCACCATCTCACCATTTTACTAATTCACCGTCGGCAGGTCGCTGGCCGAGAACTGGAAGGGCAGTAGGTCGGCCAGGGAGCGGAAGCGGTAGATGGTGTTGTTGGGGCCGGGCAGCAGCAGCGGAATAGGGGAGCCCTGGCGGTTTTCGTACTCGGTCATCACCTGGCGGCAGGCCCCGCAGGAGGTCACGGCCACGAAGTCGCCGTTGGCGGGCCTAGCTGCCACGGCCATGCACAGAATGCGGCGCTCGGGCTGGGAGGAAGCCAGGCCGAAGAGGGCCGTGCGTTCGGCGCAGAGGCCCGAAGGGTAGGCCGCGTTTTCCTGGTTGGTACCTTTGTGAATCACGCCATTATCGAGCAGCAGCGCCGTGCCCACGTGGAAGTGGGAGTAGGGCGCGTAGGCTTGGTCGGTGGCGGCACGGGCCTGTTGCCACGTGGTTGCTTCGGCGGGAGAGAGTTCGGCTTCGGAGGCCAGCACCTCGACGGTGATGGTCAGATGGAGCGGGTGGGCCATCGGGAGAAAAATACAATGTTCGGGAACCGAATGGCGGCCCCGTTCCGGTAAGGGGCGGTGAATGTACTACAATTATCCAAAAGCCGGCGACTTTTATCTAGGCACTGTTGAGCGGCTGGCCGGGGTAGCAAATTAGGTTTCGCACCGGGACTAGCTTTTTTTACCGATTATTGGCCCCAGTTCCCACCCTGTGCCGCGGCGGCCACCCACTACCCACCGCAGCATACCACCTGACTTTCTAGCTAATGTCCCGCATTCTGCTCCTGGGCGCCGGCCGCTCGGCCTCCTCACTGCTTCATTATCTGCTCCTCCACGCCGCCGAGGAGGGCTGGCAGCTTACCGTGGCCGACGTGAATCCGGCCCACCTGGCCCCGGTACTGGCCGCCCACACTGCTTATGCCCGGGCCGTGGCCTTTGATATTCAGCAGGAAACCCAGCTGCCCGAGTTGGTCCTGCAGGCCGACATTGTCATTTCCATGCTGCCGGCCCTGTTTCATTTACCCGTGGCCAAGGCCTGCGTGCAGCACGGCCGCCATTTGGTAACGGCCAGCTACGTATCGGCTGAAATCCGGGAGCTGGACGCGCTGGCCAAGGCCGCCGACATCCTGATTCTGATGGAGTGCGGCCTGGACCCGGGCCTGGACCATATGTCGGCCATGCGGGCCCTGCACGATATTCGGGCCCGGGGCGGGCAGCTCACGGCCTTCCGCTCGTACTGCGGCGGGCTACTGGCCCCCGACTCGGAAGGCGAGAATCCGTGGAAGTACAAGTTTACCTGGAACCCGCGCAACGTGGTGCTGGCCGGGCAAAGCACGGCTAAATACCTCGAAAACGGCCACTTGCGCTTTATTCCCTACCAGCAGCTCTTTGCCCGCACCACGCCCATTACGGTAGCTGGCTACGGTGAATTCGACGGCTACGCCAACCGCGACTCGCTCAGCTACCGGGCGCCCTACGGTCTGGATGCTATTCCGACTATGCTGCGCGGCACCCTGCGCCGGGCCGGCTACTGCGCCGCCTGGCAGGCCTTCGTGCGTTTGGGCCTCACCGATGACGCGGTGCACCTCGGCAATTCGGCCGACATGACCTGGGCTGCGCTGGTTGAATCGTTCCTGCCCGCCCCGAATGGACGGGAAACTTCGTTGCCGGACCGCACGGCGGCGTATCTGGGTTTAGCGCCCGACGGCCCCGAAATGCAGCGCCTGGCCTGGCTCGACGTGTTTTCGGCGCGGCCGGTAGGGTTGGCCGATGCCACGCCGGCCCAGCTGCTGGAGCGCCTGCTCACCGAGAAGTGGCAGCTACAGGCCGGGGACCACGACATGATTGTAATGCAGCACACCCTTGACTACTCCCTGGCCGGGGTGCCCCACCGCTGGGAATCGTCGTTGGTGGTGCTCGGCGACGATGCCACGCACACGGCTATGGCCAAAACCGTGGGCCTGCCGGTGGCTATGGCCGTGCGGCGCCTGGCCGCGGGGCTGGTAGCGCAGCGCGGCGTGGTCATCCCGACCGAAGCCTGCCTGTACGAGCCCATTCTGGACGAGCTGGCAGCCGACTACGGCATTCGGTTCGAGGAGCACGAGGTGAGCTTGCAGCCCGGCGTGCCGGCCTGATTTTTTGGAGCGGTAAACGATGCGCGCATATCTACGGCTGCGGCTGCTGGTGCTGGGGCGGCTGTTGGCCGAAGTCGGTTGGGTGCGGCTCCTGCTGCTGGGCGGCATGCTAATAGTGGCCGCCGGCAAGCTGCTGGAACTGCTCCTGGCTAAGCCCCAGCTGCAGTGGGCCGCGCCGGCGCTGGGCTTGAGCCTGAGCTGGTCGGGCTACCGGCAGCGCACCGACCTGGACTTTCTGCCGATAGTTTCTCCGCGCTACAAGACCTGGCTGAGCGTGGAGTCGGCGCTGCTGCTCGGGCCGGTCTGGGGCTTGCTGCTGGGTTTGGGGCATTTTGGGGCTGCTTTGGCCACGGTTGCCGCGGGGCTGCTGGGGCCGTTTCTGCCGCTGGGCCGCAAGTCGGCCACCCAGCGGCGGCGCCGGAGCCTGTTCCGCAGTGACGCCTTCGAGTGGGTAAGCGGGTTTCGGCGGCCGGTGCTGGGCCTGGGCTGGCTGGCGGCCGTGGGCGCCGCCGCCTGGCAGCACGCCACGGTGGTGCCGGCCGGGGCGCTGCTGGCCTGGAGCCTGCTGCTGACTACCCTCTACGCCATTCCCGAGCCCTCGACGATGGTTACCGGGTACCGCGGCCCGGTGGCCTTTGGGCGGCGCAAGCTGCTGCTGGCCCTGGGGCTGTACCTGCTCACGGCCCTGCCGCTGCTGGGGCTGGCGGGCCTGAGTCCGGCCGGATGGGGTGGCACGCTGGGCGCCTTGCTCTGGAGCCTGCTGGTGCTGAGCTTGAGTATTCTGGCCAAATACGCTTTTTACCCCCACGCCACGCTGCTGCGCCTCACCCAGGCCGGCGCCATTACCATGGCGCTGCTACCCCTGCTCGATGCCGCCTACGCGCCCTTGCTGGCGGCGGCCCTGGGCGGCTTACTCTGGAAAAGCCGCAAACGGCTCCAACTTTACTGGCATGCTTAGCATTCATAATCTAGGGAAAAGCTTCGGGGCGCACCAAGTGTTGCAGGGCGTACATCTGGACCTGCGGCCGGGCTCCATTCACGGGCTAGTGGGCGCCAACGGGGCCGGCAAAACGACCCTGCTCCACTGCCTCTACGGGCTGCTGACCGACTATTCAGGCCAGATTCGGGAAACCACCGGGCTGCCCATCCGGGAGCATACCGGGGTGCTGCCCTACGAGCCCTACTTTTACCCCCGCCTCACCGGGCGCGAATACCTGGAGTTCTGTTTGCAGGCCCGGCGCCGGCCCCGGGTTGATTTTACGGCCTGGAACAGCCTGCTGGAGTTGCCCCTGGACCAGTACGCGGAAGAGTATTCGGCCGGCATGAAGAAAAAGCTGGCCTTGCTGGCACTGCTGGTCCAGGATTTTCGCTACCTAATTCTGGACGAGCCCTTCAACGGCCTCGACATGGGCACCAACCTGCTGCTCAAGGAAATTCTGCTGCGCCTGCGGGCCCAGGACCGGGGTATTTTGCTGACCTCCCACTTACTGGGCACGCTCACCGAAACCTGCGACGAAATAACTCTGCTGGCCGGCGGCACCGTGCTGCGCCACTACCCGGCCGCCGAATTCGGGGCCTTGTCGGCTGACTTGCTCGACTCGCTCTACCAGGACAAGCTGGCCCAGATTGCCGATTTATTGCCCGCCTCTCAACGCTAAAAGGCCAGGTAAAAGTCGCGCAGCAACGCTTCAAATTCGGCCGAGTACGCCTCACTCTCGGCTTCGTGAATGGCCAACGGCTGCTGCTCCACGGCCCGGGACTGGTGGCCAAAGTGGGTAATGTGGCGCAGGGGCTTGCTGCCGGGCCGATGACTCAGTACCAGGCGCCGCTGCGCAAATAACCCGGCGTGGGCAGCTTCCCGCTCGAAATGCTGCATTTCCGGGGGCGGCAACAGCACGCTCAGCTGCCCGCCGGGCGCCAAAAACCGGGAGGCAAACTCGGCTAGTTCCTGAAACGTCAGCGTGTCGGGGGCGGTGTGCCGGGCCGTGGTGCGGGCCGCCGACGGGGAGCGGAGCGACTCCCGGAAAAACGGCGGGTTGCACAGGATATGGTCGTAAGCCGCCGGCTCGGTGGCGGCCAGCGCGGCCAGACTGCCAGCTAGCACCTGTACCCGGCCGGACCAGGGGCTGCCGGCCACGTTGGCGGCCGCCTGGGCCGCGGCTTGGGGCTCAACTTCCACGGCGTCGATGCGGGCCGTGGGGTTGCGCTGGGCGGCCATCAGAGCCAGCAGGCCAGTGCCGGTACCGATGTCGAGGATGCGGGTGGCGGTGGTCAGCTCGGCGGCGGCGCCCAGCACGCAGGCGTCGGTGCACACTTTCATGGCGCACTCGGCCTGGTCGATGGTGAAATGCTTGAAGCGGAAATAGGTGTTGGCCAACGGGCTGCCGGGCAAGACGTGAAAAGTAGAACCGGCCCTAGCGGCGGGCGGCGGCTTCCCGGTCCCAGTCGCGCAGCAGGCGCTGGAGCTCGGCGAATTCCTCGGCGTAGCCACCGGTGAGCGGGTATTTGTCGGGAAACTGCCGGAAGTAGATGCCCGCCTGCTGGTCGCCGCTCAGGGCGCTGAGCAGCAAACGGTTGGCCAGCTCAATGCTTTTCTCGGGCTTGAGCGAGGCGGTTTTCTCGAACTCCTGCTTAACCCGGGCTACTTCCTCGGGCGAGTAGGGCGTCAGGCGCGGGTTCAGGAAAGAGCGGTGCCGGATCTGGCCCTGGCGGGGAAAAAACTGGTCGATGCGGAAGGTCACGAACTCGTAGCTGAAGTTTTTGCCCGCCGGCAGGTTCTTCACCGATTCCACCGTCAGCGTGTCGTTGCGGAAGGTGAGGCGGCACTTTTCGCGCACGTCCCAGTACTTGAGCACCTTGTGCGGCTGGCAGGTGGAAACGGCGAATTCCGAGAAAAACTCCAGCTGCTTGCCCTTCTCCCGGGACCCGCACACCGACACGACCGGGCCCGCCGAAAACACGAACAGGCTGTCGGGGGTGGTGCTGGCCTGGGGCACTTCGGCCGGGCAGGAGCAGGCCACGGCCGGCCGCACCGGCACGCTCACGCTCTGGGCCGCGGCCGGCGTGGAAGCTTCCATCTGTTGCTGGCAGGCCCCGAGGCTGAGCGCGCCGAGCAGGGCGGGAAAAAAGGAGAGTTTCATAGTAATCGGCTGTACGCAAAGCCCGCCCCGAACGGCCAGGGTTGGGCGAAGGAAGCACATTCGGGGCATTATCCGGCCACCGCCACCGGCCGGCCGCGGCTTAGCAGCCAGCGGTGCACCGGCTGCTCGACCAGGTAATACAGGGCCAGGGAAGCCGCCACGGTCAGCAGCAGTACCAGCCCGTAGAGCAGGGCCGCCGGCCAGCCAGTGGGCAGCCACCGCAGCAGAAAATCGTGCAGAAAGCCCATGTGCAGCAAATAAAAGCAGTAGGAAGCCCGGCCCAGCACCTGAAAAACCTTCGTGCTGAGCACAGCTTGCAGCCGGGTAGCTTCCGTGGCCAGCCCGTAGAGCAGCAGGCCCGTGGCGGCGGGCAGCACCAGGTTGTTGACGGCCACGCCCAGGGGCGTATCAATGCTGACTTTGCCGAAATGCAGCTGAATGGCTGCCAGCCCCCCACCCACGACCAGCACGCCCAACGCCCCGAGCAGCGTGGCGCGGCGGCGCAGCCACCCGGCGGGGGCCAGCGCCCAGGCCGCACCCAGCAGAAACTCCGTGCTCCGCCCGAAAATGGTGACGACAAGCATGAAGTGGAAGCGGGCAAAGCCGGATTCGGGTGTGGGAAAAAGCACGCCGTATACCAGAAAACCCATCAGCGCCAGGGCCAGAGCCGCGCCCACCCACCAGCGCACCGCCGCCCGGCGGCCCAGCCAGAACAGACCCGGGGCCAGCAGGTAAAAGCACTCCTCCGTCGTCAACGACCAGCTTTGGGCCACGGCGGTGAAGGCGTAGTTCGGCAGCAAGCCCTTGAGCAGGGTGATGTTGACCAGGTACAGGCGCAGGGCATCCTGGTTCTGATACAGCTTGCTGAAAACAAACGTGGCGGTGGTGACCAGGAAAAACACCGGATAAATCCGGGCCCAGCGCCGAAACAGATAAGTCCGCAGCGCGGGGCCGGCCAAGTGCTGCTGGGAGTAGCGCCGCGCAATCAGAAAGCCGCTGAGGGTGAAGAACAACGACACTCCGACGTGGCCTTCCCGAAACAGGGCGTGCAGGACGCTGAAAACGGCGCTGCCGCCGGCTGTTACCGGCGGGAAATGAAACAGGAACACGCTCAGGGCCGCCAAAGCCCGGAAACCCGTCAGGGCGGGGACGTAGGCGGCCGGCCTCACGAGAGCTGCCCGGCCGTGGCCTCGTAGCCGGCGTCGATGAGCAGGGGGCCGTGCACGGCGCTGCGCACGGCCAGCTGGTCGCACCGCTCGTTTTCGGGGTGGCCGTTGTGGCCCCGCACCCAGCGAAACTGCACCTTGCGCTGCTTGTAAATCTTGATGAAGCGCCGCCACAGGTCCTCGTTGGCTTTCTTGCCGAAGTCGGGCTTGGCGGCCCAGCCAAACACCCACTTTTTCTCCACTGCATCCACCACGTACTTCGAGTCGGTGGTCACGGTAATCGGAATTTCGGGACGCGTCACGGCTTCCAGGCCGATAATGACGGCCAGCAGCTCCATGCGGTTGTTGGTGGTGAGGCGGAAGCCCTGGGTAATTTCCTTTTCGTGGGGCCCGTAGCGCAGGATGGCGCCGTAGCCGCCCGGCCCCGGGTTGCCGCGGGATGAGCCGTCGGTAAAGAGTTGAATCATGTTATTTAATGTGAGCAATGTGTTTGAATGTGGGTAATGTGAAAATGGGTTGACCAGTGGTCAATGGACTCACTCGGTTATTTCTCACATTTTCCACACTTCTCACATTGCTCACATGTACTAAAAGTTCGATTTAAACAGCTTGATGGCAATGGCCAGCAGAATCACGCCGAACACGCGGCGCAGAATGTCTTCGCCGGCTTTGCCGAGTTTGCGCTCAATCCAGGCCGAGCTTTTGAGCACGATGAAGACAAAGACCAGGTTCAGGCCGATGCCCACCAGCACGTTGGGCAGGGAGTAGGCGGCCCGCAACGAGAGCAGCGTGGTCATGGTGCCGGCCCCCACGATGATGGGAAACGCCAGCGGCACGATGGAGCCGGTGCGCGTCGTCGGGTCGTTTTTGAAGAGCTCAATGCCCAGAATCATCTCCATGCCAATCAGGAAGATGATGATGGCCCCGGCCAGGGCAAACGACTGGTAGTCGACCCCGAACAAGCTCAGAATGCTCTGGCCCAGAAACAAAAATACCACCATCAGCACGCCCGCCACCAGCGTAGCTTTCTCGGAGTGAATCTTGCCCTCGCGCTGCCGAATCTGGATGATAATCGGGATGGAGCCCAGAATATCAATCACCGCAAACAGCGTGAGCGTAACCGAGAAGATTTCCTTGAGAGAGAACATAGGTGAAGTGGTGAAATGGTGAAGTTGTGAAATGGTGAGTTGTCGTTCTGACGGCACAAACGGCACGATTCACAACTTCACCTTTCACAACTTCACTACTTAAGAAAACTCGCGGGCGAAGAACTGGACCAGCTGCTCGTAGGCCGCGTCGGGAATGGCGGGGAAGTTGGCGATGCGCAGCGAGCCCGACTTCCAGCTGCCGTAGCCGTTGCCCAGCTGCAGGCCCTGCTCTTTGGCGCGGCGCTTTACTTCGTCGATGAGGGCGGGCGGGCCCTGCAGGCCGATGACGGTGGTGGAGCGGGTTTCGGGGTTGGTTACCAGCGGGGTGAGCTGGGTGGCCTGGTCGAAGTAGTCGTAGAGCTTGGTGGCGCGGTCGAGCAGGTGCTGGTGCACGGCCTTGATGGGCTCCCGGTCCTGCAGCACCCGGCTCAGCAGGTAGATGCCGAGCACGTTGGGTGTGTGAGTGGTCTGGAAGTTGAGCATCTTCTCGTACTGGGCCACCAGGCTGTTATAGTGGCTCCGCTCGTTGATCTGGCGGAAGCGCGCCACCGCCCGCGGCGACAAGACCATGATGCCCAAGCCGGCCGGCAAACCGAAGCACTTCTGCACCGAGCCGTACCAGATATCGGCCTTGATGTACTTCATCTGAATGCCGCCCAGCGAGGAGGTGGCATCCACGGCCAGCAGGGCGTTGCCCAGGCGGTTGTAGAGGTTCAGAATGAACCCGTCGCGCAGCTGGGTGGCGTTGGAGGTTTCGTTCTGGGTGATGCACACCAGGTCGGTATCGTCGGCGGGCAGGGGCAGGGTATACACCTCGGGCAGCTCGTCGAGGCCGAACTGCAGGGCGGTGCTGGCCGGGCGCAGGGCCTTGGCGTACTCAAACCACTTCTCGCCGAAAGCGCCGCTGTAGAGGTGGAAGCTCTTGGTGGGCGTCAGGCTCTGGGCCAGCACTTCCCAGCACTCGGTGGCCGAGCTCAGGAAAAACACGGTGTAGTCCTGCGGGATGTTGAGCTTGGTTTTCAGGTCGGCCACGGTCTGCCGCATCAGGCCCGTAAACCGCTCCCCGCGGTGGGGCGCCGAAAGCCAGCCCTCGTCGAAGGCATCCTGCAAGTAGCCGCGCAGCTCAGGATACACCTGCGACGGGCCGGGGTTGAATGTATACATAGGTGGAAAAGGCTAGGGGATGAGCGGCAAAGGTATAGGGTTAATGTGCTAATGTGGGAAATGTACTCAAGTGCTAATGTGGGAAATGGGGGGAACGAAAACTCGTGTCCTCGCGAGAAGGCACGACATTCCGCGTATTAAGTGACGCCAATCCGGCCTTTGCCCAGCACGACCCGTCCTACCAGAAAGCCCTGAAAAGACCTTTCAATCTAGAACACTCCGCACATTTTAGAGGACGGATTATCACGGCCACGCCTCTCAGTTACAATTTCTCCACATTTAGCACATTACTCACATTAGCACTTGAGCACATTAAACCTTAAACCCCACGCGCTTGGGGCGGATACCTTCGAAGTAGTGCAGGGCCAGGCGGTAGCTGTCGAGCTTGAAGCCGCTGATGCTGCCCAGGCAGTTTTTGGCTAGCAGGCTTTTGTGGCGGATTTCCTCGCGGGCGGCCACGTTGGAGAGGTGCACTTCCACCACCGGCGAGTTGATGGCGGCCAGCGCGTCGGCCAGGGCCAGGCTGGTGTGGGTGTAGGCCCCGGCGTTGAGCACGATGCCGTGGTAGGTGAAGCCCACCTCGTGGATTTTGTCGATCAGCTCACCCTCGTGGTTGCTTTGGAAATACTCCAGGGTGAAGTCGGGGAAGGCCTCGCGCAGCTCGGGCAGGTACTCCTCGAAGGAGCGGGTACCGTAGATGCCCGGCTCGCGCCGGCCCAGCAGATTGAGGTTGGGGCCGTTGATAATAAGAATTTGCATGATCTGAAGGAATGGGGCTGGGGAAAGAACAGGGTAAAGGTAAGCCGCCTAGTCGGCGGTAGCGGTGCGGGCTTAAGTCAAGGCTAATTCTCTAACTTGCGAACTTATGATAAAGGTATTTACCAAAAGTCACGGGGTGGCTTCCTGCTGGATAGCGCTGGCCCTGCTGGCCGGCAGTGGCTGCAAGAAAGTGGAGGAAATCGTTGCTCCCAAGCTGCCCGATGCCACCCAGGACGGCAAAAATACCTTCGGCTGTATGCTCGACGACAAGGTTTGGGTGCCCTACACCGACCACGTGCTCGACGACAAGATGGACGCCAACTACAGCAGCACCAGCTTCCGGGTATCGGCCGAGCAGTACGACGACGGCACCGACCATACCCAGTTTGATCTGTACGTGACGGCCGCCAACGTGCAGCCGGGCACCTACGCCGTGGGCCAGGGCTTTAGCGCCCAGTTCGAGCGCCAGAAAAAAGGCGGCGGCAGCATCGACACCTACTCGACCTCCACGGGCAGCCTCACGATTACCAAGGTGGAGGCGCGCACGTCCACGTTCAACAACGTCACCTCGCGCTACACCGTGGTGGCCGGCACGTTTAGCTTCACGGCCGCCGCCCCAGGCGGGCAAACGGTGGTGGTGAAAGACGGCCGCTTCGATGCCCAGGCGTTCTAAGACGAGTTTTTAGCTTCCTTTCCTATGTCCAACTGGTCCGTCAGCATCAAGCAATTCGAAGGCTATCTGCAGCTGGAAAAGTCGTTGTCGGCCAATTCGGTGGAAGCCTACGTGCGCGACATCGGCAAGCTGCGCCAGTACCTGGAGATTTCCAAGCTGCCCGCCTCGCCGGCCCAGGTCACGACCCGCATCCTGCGCGACTTCCTGGCCTGGCTCGGCGAGCTGGGCATGAGTGCCACCTCCCAGGCCCGCACCCTATCGGGCATCAAGGCCTTTTTCAGCTTCATGATAATGGAGGATCTGCTCACCCTGGACCCCACCGACACGCTCGAAGCGCCCAAGGTAGGCCGCAAGCTGCCCGACACGCTCAGCTACGAGGAAATCACCCGGGTGCTGGAGGCCGTGGATATGAGCACCAACGAGGGCACCCGCAACCGGGCCATCCTCGAAACGCTCTACTCCTCGGGCCTGCGCGTGTCGGAGCTGACGGATTTGCGCCTCTCCAACCTCTACGCCGACCAGGGCTTCGTGCGCGTGACCGGCAAGGGCAACAAGGAACGGCTGGTGCCCATCGGCCGCGACGCGCTGAAACACATTGGCTTCTACATCAGCGGGGTGCGCTGCCACCTCGACATTGAGCCCGGCCACGAGGACTTCGTGTTTCTGAACCGGCGCGGCACCAAACTGTCCCGGGTCATGATTTTCAACATTATTAAGGATGTCGTCGACAAGGCCGGCATCGGCAAAGTGGTGAGCCCGCACACCTTCCGCCACAGCTTTGCCACCCACCTCATCGAGGGCGGGGCCGACCTGCGGGCCGTGCAGGAAATGCTGGGCCACGAGAGCATTACGACCACCGAAATCTACACCCACCTCGACCGGGACTACCTGCGCCAGATCATCACCGAGTTTCACCCCCGCAGCTAAGCTGTCGGGCCGGCTTAGGCTACCTGTTCGGCCGAGTGGGCGGCGCCGCGGCTGCGCAGCCACTGCTCGGCCTCGGCCACGGTCGTGAAAATCTGCAGTTCAAACAGCCCGGCAAACGTGTCGGCCGGCGGCAGCACCGAGGGAAAATCGTTGGCGGGCAGCACGTGGGCCACGTAGCGCAACCCCAGGGCCACCACCTGCGGCGCCCACACGTGCTCCAGCCAGTCAATAGAGTCGAACCAGGGGCCCGTGACGCGGCTATTGTCGTTGAGCAGCCTGCTGCAGGGCGTACCCTGCAGCAGCCGCAGGTAACTGCTGGCGCCCTGCACGCCGTCGTCGTTGATGACGAAGCCGCTCCAGGTGAGGCGGATCCAGCCGTTCTCGGGCTCGTGCTGGGCTGCGCAGTAGACGTGCCGGGCTTGGTTACTTAGCAGAAAGGAAGGACCAGTCATAGGCAAGGGCTGGGGCGAGAGTAAGGCTAACTACCAGTAGCACGCAGACGGCGTGGAAATGTTTGGTGGCAAGGGCAGGAGGGAGTGGTTACTTTTGCGGCTGGCCTATTCTGCTCATGCACGCACCTCGTCGTTTTGTTTCTCCTTTGGGCTGGGCCGGGCTGGCTCTGCTGCTGTTTTTGCTGCCTTTTGCCCTGCTGCGGGAGCAGAGCTACGTCACCCTCGACGACAACCTCGACGTGGAGCTGACCATTCCCTACCTGCTCACCCGCCACCACGTAGCCCTCGACTACCGGCCCACCACCGTCGTGGAGCCCATCATGAACGGGCTGCCGCGCAACGCCCTGCGGCCGGGCCTGAGCGTGACGATGCTGCTCTTTGGGCTGCTGGAGCCTTTGCCGGCTTATCTGGTGCAGCAGGTTCTGGTGCGGCTGCTGGCCCTGCTGGGCATGTACGCGCTGCTGCGCCGCCACCTGCTGACCGGCCCCACCGAGCGAAGCCTGGCCGCGGGCCTGAGTTTGGCTTGGGCGGTGCTGCCGTTTTACTCCATTTACGGACTTACCGTGCTGGGCCAGCCCTGGCTGCTCTACGCCTTTTTGAACCTGCGCCGCGGTGCCGGCCGCTGGACCGACTGGCTGCTGATTGCCGCGTTTCCCTTCTGGTCGATGTTCGTCTTTGTGGGGCCCTTCGTGGCCGTGGGCCTGGGGCTGTTGCTGCTCCACGACTGGGTGGCGCACCGGCGCTGGTCGTGGCCGGTGGTGGGCGGTGTGGTGCTGCTGCTGGCGCTTTATCTGGTCGTCGAATACCCGCTCGTGTACTCGTTGCTGGTGGCCAAGCAGTTTGTGCCCCACCGCCTCGAGTTCAACCTGGGCCAGCTCGGGCCCCAGGGCTGGGGTGGGGCACTAAAGTCGGCGGGCCAGTACTTTTTCATGGGCCAGTACCACGCCAGCCGGTTTTTCCGCGGCGTGATTTTACTGGCCCTGGCCGTGGCCTTGCTCCGCCGCAGCCCCATAGCGCCGGAGCGCCGCCGCCCGCTGCTGGTGCTGCTGGCGGCCCTGGCGGCCGTAGCCGTGTTCTGCGGCGTGTATCCCCGCCTTATCGAGCCTCTGCAGCGGACCGTGCCCGCCCTGGGGGCTTTTAACCTGACGCGCTTTCACTTTCTGACGGCGCTGCTGGGCTTTATCGTGCTGGCCCTGAGTCTGCAAGTGCTGCGTGATGCTCGGGTAGTTATGGTGCTGGTTATGATGCAGATAGTAGTAGGCGTAGGCATGAATACCGAATGGCTGCTCAACGTGCGGCAGCTGGCCGGTCGGCCCAAACGCACCGAGCCCAACTACCAGCAGTTTGTGGCTGCCCCGCTGTTTGCCCGCGTCCAGGATACCATCCGGCAAACGACTGGGCAGAGCCCGCGCACCTACCGCCTGGCCTGCCTGGGGCTGCCGCCGGCCATTGCCCAGCTCAACGGCTTCTATACCCTGGACAGCTACCAGAACAACTATCCGCTGGCCTACAAGCACGCCTTCCGGCCCCTCATTGCCGGGGAGCTGACCAAGAGCCCGGCCCTGCGCACCTACTTCGACGACTGGGGCAACCGGTGCTACCTGTTTTCGGCCGAGCTGGGCAAGAATTTCCGGGTCGGGGCGTTCCAGCAGCGCGTGGTGCAGGATTTTGCCTTCGATGCCGAAGCCTTCCGCCGCCTGGGTGGCCGTTACGTGCTGGCTGCCGCCCGCTTAGCTCAGCCCGCCCGCGCTGGCCTGACGCCCCGCGGAGAATTTTCGGCTAGGAACGCGTACTGGCACCTGTATCTTTACGAAGTACAGCCCTGAAAATTGGCGGGCTGACCCACCCCCGGCGGAGCATGAAACCGCCGGAATTCCCTAGATTTGGCCTTTTAGTGCGTGATAGATGGCAAAAAATACGTACAAGCAGAACGCTCCTGCTGCTCCGAGCCGGGGCAATGAACCCCGTCCGGCGCGAAACCAGGCCCGGCCCACCGCCGAGCCTACCCGTGAGCCGCGGCCCAGTGCGCCCAAAGCAGCTCCCAAAGCCCCCCGCCGGGCCGTAAAGCTGCCCGCCTTCAAGGTAGGCAACGTGTTTGGCTTCCTGCGCGACCGGCGCTTCCAGCTGTTTCTGGGCTTCTTTTTCCTGCTCAGCTCCATTTACCTGACTATTGCCTTCGTCTCCTTCATCTTCACCGGGCACGCCGACCAAAGCGTGGTGGAAGGCCTGGGCTCGACGCCGGTGAAGGAAGCGGGGCAGGAGTCCGGCAACTGGCTCGGGCTGGTAGGCGCCCTGCTGGCCCAGGCCCTGATTTACAAGGGCTTTGGCGTGGCGGCGTTTGCCGTCATTCCCATCGTGTTCTTCCTGGGCTACAAAATCGTGTTCCGCCGCGCGGAGGTGTCGTTGAGCTACGTGCTGGCTTTGTGCCTGTTCTCCATGTTCTGGCTGAGCGTGCTGCTGGGCTACGTGGTGCTCACCCTGCAGGCCCCCGACGCCGACCCGGCCCTGGCCCACAGCCTCGACTTTTTGAGCGGCGGCATTGGCTACGAAGCGGCCCTCTGGCTCGACAGCCTCATTGGCTGGGGCACGGTGCTGCTGCTGGCCTTCCTGCTGATTTCCTTCGTGGTCTACTTCTTCAACGTGACCAGCCTCAACCTGCGCCGCGCCGACGGCGACGAAGAGGCCGAGGAGCCAGCCCTGGCCGGCGCCGCCGTAGCCGCTAACCGGTTTAATACCAGTGCCTTCCCCGCCGCGGCCTCATTTGATGATGAGCAAGAAGAGGAGCCTGCTCCCGAAATGACCTTGCGCCGCGTAGGCCCCGTGGCGGGTCCCGCCGCGGCGCAGTTGGCCGTGGAAGCCGACGACGAGCCCGAACTGGAGCTCGAAGAAGTCGATGAGCCCCCTTTCCGTTCCGGACCCGTTAGTGCCTCGGGCCCGGCCTTCAGCATTACTGCTCCCGAACCCGCTCCGGCCCTGGCTGCTAGTGCCGCCGCCCTGCCCCTGACCGTAGCCCCGGCCGCCAGCCTGGCCAGCGCCTCGGCCACGGTGGCGGCCGCTGGCGCTGCCCTCAGCAGCGCGCCCAAAGGCCCGAGCTTTTCCTTCGAAACGCCCACCGACCCCGAGCCGCTGGCCGTAGCTCCTTCCAGCATCCCAACGCCCTTGTCGATGGCCGACCTGGCCGGTGACGACGAGGCGCCCTTGCCCGCTACGCTGCCGCTGCCCGCGCCCGTGCGCGAAACCACCGGCCCCACCCTGCAGATTGACACCACGCCCGTGGAGCTGGACCCCGCCGCCGGCGCCGACATGGCCTCCATTGCCGAAGACGACGAGGACATGGACACCATGCCCGCCGTCAACTACGATCCTACGCTCGACCTCTCGCGCTACCAGTACCCGACCCTGGAGCTGCTCAACGACTACGGGCAGGCCAAGGCCCAGGTGAGCAAGGAGGAGCTGGAAGCCAACAAGGACCGCATCGTCGAAACCCTGGGCCACTACGGCATCAACATCGCCAGCATCAAGGCTACCATCGGGCCCACCGTCACGCTCTACGAAATTGTGCCCGATGCCGGGGTGCGCATTTCCAAGATCAAGAGCCTGGAAGACGATATTGCCCTGAGCCTGGCGGCCCTGGGCATTCGTATCATCGCGCCCATTCCGGGCAAGGGCACCATCGGTATTGAGGTGCCCAACACAAAGAAGGAAATGGTGAGCATCCGCTCGGTATTTGCTACCGACAAGTTCATCAACACCGAAATGGATTTGCCGATTTCCTTTGGCCGCACCATTACCAACGAGGTCTTCGTGGTCGATTTGGCCAAGATGCCCCACTTGCTGATGGCCGGGGCCACGGGCCAGGGTAAGTCGGTGGGTCTGAACGTGATTCTGGCCTCGCTGCTCTACAAGCGCCACCCCGCCCAGCTCAAGTTCGTGCTCGTCGACCCCAAAAAGGTGGAATTGAGCATCTTCAATAAGATTGAGCGCCACTTCCTGGCCAAGCTGCCCGACACCGAGGAGGCCATCATCACCGACACGAAGAAGGTGGTGAACACGCTCAATTCGCTGTGCATGGAGATGGACAAGCGCTACGACCTGCTCAAGGATGCCGGCTGCCGCAACCTGAAGGAGTACAACCGCAAGTTCATCGAGCGGCGGCTCAACCCCAAGAAAGGCCACCGCTTCATGCCCTTCATCGTGCTGGTCATCGACGAGCTGGCCGACCTGATGATGACCGCCGGCAAGGAAGTCGAGACGCCCATTGCCCGTCTGGCCCAGCTGGCCCGCGCCATCGGTATTCACCTCATCGTGGCCACCCAACGCCCGTCGGTGAACGTTATTACCGGTATTATCAAGGCCAACTTCCCCTGCCGGATTTCCTTCAAGGTAACTTCCAAGATTGATTCGCGTACCATCCTCGACGCCGGCGGCGCCGACCAGCTCGTGGGGCAGGGCGACATGCTGATTTCCCAGGGCTCTGATATTATTCGCGTGCAGTGTGCCTTCATTGATACCCCCGAGGTGGACCGCCTCTGCGACTTTATCGGGGAGCAGCAGGGCTACCCCGACGCCTACCTGCTGCCGGAAGTGGCCGGGGAAAGCGGCGGCGGCAACGGCGGCGACGAAGACTTCGACGCCGCCTCCCGCGACAGTATGTTTGAGGAAGCCGCCCGCGTCATTGTTACCCACCAGCAGGGCAGCACCTCGCTCTTGCAGCGCCGCCTCAAGCTAGGCTACAACCGCGCCGGCCGCCTCATCGACCAGCTCGAGCACGCCGGTATCGTCGGGCCCTTTGAAGGCAGCAAGGCCCGGGAGGTATTAATTCCGGACGAATACAGTTTGGAACAGTTGTTGAATAACCTGCCCAAAAGTTAGATAGCGCCGCGGGAGACAAAAGCGCCGCCCATTGGTTAGGCTTTTGTCATTCAGGATTAAACCTAGTTCTGCCCTCCGCTTCTAACCTTACTCAAGATACCACTCCTTTCTAATGAAAAAAGTACTCGCCCTGCTCACCCTTTCGGTTACGATGGCCCACGCGGCCTCGGCGCAGCAGGACCCCAAAGCCGGCAAGATTCTGGACCAGATGAGTGCCAAGTACCAGGCTATGAAGGCTTTCAAGGCCAACTTTACCCAGACCCTGGAAAACGACGCGGCCAAAGTGAAGGAAAACCTGACCGGCGACATCACCGTCAGCGGCCAGAAGTTCCGCATCAAGCTCAACGGCCAGGAAATCATCAACAATGGCCAGACCATGTGGACCTACATGAAGGCCGAAAATGAGGTGAACATCTCTGACTTCGACCCCGACGAGCAGGAAGTCTCGCCGACCCAGATTTTCACTCTCTACAAAAAGGGCTACAAGTACACCTACGTCCAGGAAACCAAGGAAGCCGGGGAGGCCTGCGACGTTATTGAACTCTCGCCCGAAAACAAGGACAACCCCGTCTTTAAGGTGCGCCTGACGGTGAGCAAAGTAGATAAGTCGGTGAAAAGCTGGAAGATGTTCAAAAAGAACGGCAACCGCTACACCTACACCATCCGCAAGTTCCAGCCCAACCCGCCGATTGACGCGACGACCTTTAACTTCGACAAAACCAAGTACAAGGGCGTGAAGGTCATCGACCTGCGCTAAGCCCCAGAGCTTCTGCCGAAACGACCGGCCCGCTTCTGCTACGTGCAGGGGCGGGCCGGTTTGGTTTTGGGGCTTCGGGTGGAAGTTGAAATATCAGGCGAGCAGTAGGCAGTACGCCTCCGAATCAGTACTTTACCCAACTGCATTTAGCAGGGCTACTTCTATTTGGGTCTATTCTTATGAAAGAAGATTTTCTCCACTACGTCTGGCAGCACCAGTATTTCGACAAAACTGACCTCCAAACCCAGCAGGGGGAAGCTATTACGGTGCTCCGGCCCGGCTACCGCAACGCCGACGCCGGCCCCGACTTTCTCAACGCCCGCCTGCAAATAGGAGAGGTGGAGTGGAACGGGGCCGTGGAAATTCACCTGCGGGCCTCCGACTGGCTCCGCCACCAGCACCAAGCCGACCCTAAGTACGACCAGGTCATTCTGCACGTCGTGTATACCGCCGACCAGGACATTGCCCGCACCAATGGCTCGTTGATTCCGGCTCTGGCCCTGGGCCCGCGCATTGCCCTGAGTTTGATGCATACTTACCTGAACTTGGTAGAAGGAGGGAATCCGGCCGCGTTGCCCTGCGCCGGGCTGTTGCCCCGGGTGCCCATGATTACCCGCACCATGATGGTGGAACGGGCCCTGCTGGAGCGCGTCGAGCAGAAAGCTGATGTCGTGGCCGCCCTGCACGAGCAGCTGGGCCAGGACTGGGAAGCTACGGCCTACCACGCTCTGGCGGCGGGCTTTGGCTTCAAGAAAAATACGGAACCCCTGGCCCGCCTGGCTAAGGCTTTGCCGCTGGCCGTGGTGCGCCGCCACCGCCACGAGGAGCGGCAGCTCGAAGCTCTGGTGTTTGGGCAGGCCGGCTTTCTGGCCGATGCGGCCCTACTGGCCGAGGACGAATATCTGCGCACATTGGCCCAGGAATACGAGTTTCTGCGCCATAAGTACCAGCTAAGCGCGGCGGCCCTGCCGGCCCACGCGTGGAATTTTCTGCGGCTGCGGCCCGCCAACTTTCCCACCGTGCGCCTGGCGCAGCTGGTGGCCGTGCTGCACGCCCGGCCCGTGTTGTTCAGCGCCCTGCTCACCGCCACCGACCTCCACACGCTGGAACAATTCTTCACGGCGCCGGTGCCGGCCTATTGGCGGCAGCACTACCGGCCCGGCAAGCCCGGCAAGGTGCCCGCACTTGGCCGCAGTAGCCTACATTTGCTTGTTGCCAACGTGGTGGTGCCCCTACGGGTGGCCTACGCCCGCTACGTGGGGCAGCCCGAGCTTATTGAATCTGCCGTGGCCTTACTCGAACACCTGCCTGCCGAACACAACCACCTGACCGAGCCCTACGAGCTGCTGGGCTTCGTGCACCGCTCGGCCGCCGACTCCCAGGGCCTGCTGGCCCTGCACCGGGCGTATTGTGAGCCCCGGCAGTGTTTGCGCTGCTCCATCGGCAGCCAGATTCTGCAGCAAAACCTGGTGCTGGGGTGAGCATACTGGTAGCCGTTCTTCTGAATTGTGGGCTGCTGGCCCTAATCGGGCCCTGGCTGAGCCGGCAGTACCGGCACCCGGTGCTGGGCCGCCTGCTGCTGCCGCTGCTGGGCCTGAAAGTAGTGGCTTGCCTGATTGCCTGCTGGCTGCTCAGCGACGACGCCGACTACTTCCAGCGCTGGTCCCTGAGCCTGACTACCCAGCTCTGGGAGGCGCCCGGGGCCTGGCTCCGCACTCTGTTCGGCGACGCCTTCGAGTACCGCGGCCAGCGCCTGGTGTTTCACGGCTATTCCAACACGTTCTTCATTATCAAGCTGCTCTCGGTGCTGAACATGGCCACGCTGGGCAGCCTGTGGGCCAACGGCCTCTACCTGTCGCTGTTCGGCTTTATGGGCGGCTGGGAGCTGACCAAAACCCTAAACCGGCTGTTTCCGCTGGCGCCGGTTGGGGCGCCGGTGGTGGCCTTTCTGCTCTGGCCCACGGTGGTGTACTGGACGGCCGGCCTGACCAAGGAGTGCCTGCTGGTGGGTAGCGGCACCTGGCTGCTGGCCCTGGTGCTGGGCTGGCTTTATAACGCCGAAAAGCCGCGCCCAGGCCAGGTGCTGGGCGCCGTGCTGCTGGCCGTGCTGCACTTCAAGATGCGGTATTTCTTTGCCGTGCTGCTGTTTGCGGCCCTTTCGGGGCTGGCCGTCGTGCGGGTAGCCCAGCACTTGAGCGGCACCCGTCGCCGCTGGGTGGCCGTGCTGCTGTTTGCCGCGGTGCTGGTTCTGGGCGGCTGGGCCGGGAGCGAAGTCAGCCCGGTTTTTCGCCTGAATAAGTTTACCAGCCAGTTGATCCGGACCTACTCCGACCTGCGGGAAGGCTCCGGGCGCCGACCCCACATCGAGTACGACGACCTGGCGCCCACCGTGCCCAGCCTGCTGCGCAATGCCCCTAAGGCCGTGGTCAGCGCGGTGGTGCGGCCCTGGCCCTGGGAAGATTCGACCCCGCTGTACGTGGCCGCCGGCCTGGAAAACGTACTGCTGATATTCGTACTGCTGGTGGCCGGGGTGGCAACTCTTCGAGGAAAGTGGGGACAACTGCCGTTTGCGTTGATACTAGCCCTGGGCTTTTACTGTCTGGTGCTGGCCGCCCTGCTGGGCCTGAGCACGCCCAACCTGGGCACGCTCAACCGCTACCGGGCCGTAATGCTGCCCTATCTTATATTGCTGGCCCTGCAAAACGAGTACGCGGCCCGCTGGCTGCGCCGTATCGGGCTCTAATTTCGGCGTAGCCGCACCGGTTTACCTTCCCGTTTGTTGTAGCCCCACCCGCGTTGTATCTTTGCGGTTTGGTTTAAAAGCACCGCCGCCCGCCGGCTTTCAATTGTTTGCATGGAAAATCCTGTCATTATTCTGGGGGCGCAAAGCCTCGGCACCACGGCCCTCGATGCCTTTACCAGCAATGATGTAGTGGTCTATTGCCTGCTCGATGATGATGCCAAGCTGCAGAACGCCGAGTTCAATAACGTGCCCGTGATGGGCAACACCGACGATAAGGAACTGCTCAAGTTGCTGGGCAAGAAGTGCGAAGTATTCGTGGCCACGGAAGATACCGCCAGCCGCCGCAGCCTGACCAACATGCTGCGCGACGAGTACGAGGTAGTGCCCGTCAATGCCATTCATGCCCGGGCCAGCGTGGCCGAGCATGCCTGGCTGGGCCACGGCAACCTGATCAGCGCCGGAGCCGTGGTAGCCAGCAACGCCAAGCTGGGCAACGGCTGCCTAGTGGGGCCCAACGCCGTGGTAGAAGTGGGCACCGAGCTGGCCGACTACGTGCAGGTGGGCGCCGGGGCTATTCTCAACTCCGGGGTGAAAGTCGACGAGCAGGCCTTTATCGGCTCGGGTGCCATCATCGTGGCCGGCGTCAAGATTGGGGCCAAGGCCCGCATCGGGGCCGGCTCGGTAGTCGTGGCCGACGTGCCCGCCAACCAGACCGTTTTCGGCAACCCCGCGCAGAAAGTGTGATGTCAGAACCTAGAACTGAGAACTCAGAGTTGCCGGCAAGGCAGCCTTCGTTGATACGTCTCAGCTCTAACTTCTTAGTTCTCAGCTCTACAATATGGATTTCCGCGTTTTACTCTACTACTGCTACACGCCCATCGAGGATCCGGTGGCGTTTCGCGACGAGCATCACCGCCTCTGCCTGCGCCTCAACCTGCTGGGCCGCATCATCGTAGCCCACGAAGGGCTGAATGGTACCGTATCGGGCCTGGTGGCTGACTGCGAGGAATACATGCGCCTGGTCAAGGCCGACCCGCGGTTTGCGGCCCTGGAGTTTAAAGTGGATGAGGCCCCGGAGCATACGTTTCAGAAGCTGCACGTGCGCGTGAAGCCCGAAATCGTGCACAGCAGCCTGCACCACGTGCGGCCCCACGAAAAAACCGGCCAGCACCTCTCGCCCCAGGAATTCAAAGCCCTCAAGGACCGCGACGACGTGGTAGTGGTCGACGTGCGCTCCGACTACGAGTACAACGTGGGCCGCTTCAAGAATGCCGTGACCCTGGACATGGAAAACTTCCGCGACTTCCCCGAGCGGGTCGAGAAGCTCAAGGAGTTTAAGGACAAGAAAATCCTGACCTATTGCACCGGTGGCGTGAAGTGCGAAAAAGCCAGTGCTTACCTGCTGGAACAGGGATTCGAAAACGTGTACCAGCTCCACGGCGGCATCATCAAGTACGGCATCGAAACCGGCGGGGAGGACTTCGACGGCAAGTGCTACGTGTTCGACAACCGCGTGACAGTTGACGTGAACCGCGTCAACCCGACCGTCATTGCCCAGTGTCACCACTGCAACACGCCTTCCGACCGGATGATCAACTGTGCCAACCCGCACTGCAACGCCCACGTGGCCCTCTGCGAAGCCTGCGGCCAGCAGCTCGACGGCGCCTGCTCCCCGGTTTGCCAAGAGCACCCCGAGAAGCGCCCCTACGACGGCACGGGCACGTATCCCAAGCTCAGCAACCACTATAATCCCGAACAGGGCCTGCTTTCCTACCGGCCGCCGGGGGCGTAGTTTATCCGAATTTCATGCCGTAAGGCAAGCCACTGAAAAAGCCGGAAACACCAATTCCGGCTTCTTTCGTTAAATACCTCAGCCGTTGCTGCGGCCCACAGCACTAGTACCATTCAACGTTTACCATTTCACTCTCAACCTTTCCCACCATGCCCATTCCCGAATCGGAGCTGATCATCAACCGCGACGGCAGCGTGTACCACCTGAACCTGCTGCCCGACCATATTTCCGAAACGATTATCACCGTCGGCGACCCGGAGCGCGTGCCGTTGGTCAGCCAGCACTTCGATTCCATCGAAACCCAGATTCACAAGCGGGAATTCGTAACCCACGTGGGCTACTACAAGGGCAAGCGCCTCACGGTTATTTCAACCGGCATGGGCACCGACAACATCGACATTCTCATTAATGAGCTCGACGCGCTGGTCAACATCGACTTCGTAACCCGGGAGCCCCGGCCGCTGGAGGAGCGCATTTCCCTGCGCATCGTGCGCGTGGGCACCAGCGGCGCCCTGCAGGCCGATATTCCGATTGGCTCCCACCTGGTGACCGAGCACGCCGTGGGCCTCGATTCGCTCATGCAGTTCTACCCGCTGGTCGAAACCGGCCTGGAGGTAGAAGTAGCCACCGGCATTCAGCAAAGCCTGGATCTGGCCTACCGCCCGTACTGCGTGCGCGGCTCCGACTTGCTGCGCGAGCAGCTGGGCGCCGGCATGGTGGTGGGCAACACGCTCACCTGCCCCGGCTTCTACGGCCCCCAGGGCCGGGTGCTGCGCCTCGACCTGCGTCAGCCCGACCTGATCAGCCGCTTCCAGAGCTTCCGTCACCAGAGCGCCGAGGGCGAATTCCGCCTGACCAACTTCGAGATGGAAACCGCTGGCTACTACGCCCTGGGCCGCATGCTGGGCCACGAAGTAGTGTCGCTGAACGCCATTGTGGCCAACCGTGCCACCGGCGAGTTTGCCACCAACGCCGAAGCTACCGTCAACGACCTGATCCAGAAAACGCTCGACCGGGTGTAAGGATTCGGCTAGCAGAATAATTCAACTTGCGCGGTGCGTAGTTGAGCTGTTGCTACCCAAAACAAAGCCCCGGCCTGCTTAGGTCGGGGCTTTGTTTTGTGCTATTGGCGAAATCTGTTGCAGCAGTGAATATTCGCCGGCAGGGGTAGAGCGGCGAAACTAGTAGAAGTCGAACCCGACGACGGCCCGCAGCGGTAGCGCCCCACCCGACTTCAGCGTCAGGTGCTCGGCGTCGCAGGCCCAGACGGTGGTATATACCCGCTTAGTGCGGCCGTCGGCGGTCTGGAAATAGATGTCAACCTTGCTGTGGTAGCCATTGCCGAGCGTCGTGGCTCGTTCGGCCTCGTAGCGCCGCCACTGCTGCTGGGCCGGCAGGGGCAGGACGTCGGTGGCCGAAAACCGGAAAGTGCTAATGACTTCCTTGGCTACGATTTCTGGAGATTGTTCAAGCGTGTGCATATAGGGCGTGTCGGTGAGAAGTGCCCTATTAACTTGGGGAATTGGTTCGAAAAATACAATTAAAAGTCAGAGAAACTTGTGAAGTTATTTCTTTCGTGCTATCGGCCGAAAGTATTAGCCTATTTCCGCCAGAAAAGCCATGGTGTCTACCCCGTCGGCGTAGTCCGTGACCTTGGGCGACTGGGCCTGCCCGAAGGCAAAGCTGCCGGCGTAGCGCGCCCCGTCCGAGACGATGCACTGAATCTGCTCGGCCGCGTCGGTGAGTTGGTCCACCAGGTCGACCTCGCTGCCGTAGGTGCCGTAGTGCAGCACCGAAATGGGCGACACGAGCGGGGCCGCCTCGTTGAGCAGCAGAAAGCCGTTGTCGTAGTGCGGCACGTTGTTGACCAGCAGAATGCTCTTATTATAGTCGTAGTTGTTCTGGTAGCGGTTGTGCTGCAGCACCGTTTCCCAGGGCTGCAGCGCGTCGAGCAGGGGCGTGAAGGAATAGTTTTCGGGCACGTAAAGCTTCGACACGTTGCGGCAGCCCAGGCCGTAGTACTGGAAAATGTCGCGGCCCAGGGCAGCCAGGGTGTCGGCGGTTTCCTCACCCGTCAGGATGGCCAGACTGGTGCGGTTGCGCCGGATTAGGTTAGGCTTCTTGCTGAAGTAGTACTCGAAGTAGCGGGCCGTGTTGTTGGAGCCGGTGGCAATGAAGGCATCGGCCTCGTTGAGGCGTTCCACGAAGCTGATTCGGTCGGCAAAGCGGGGCTCCAGGGTCGTCAGTTCCTGGGCAATCCAGGTCATGAGCACCTTGTCGTCGGCGCTGGGCTTAGCCAGCAGATAATGGCCGCTGATGAGCACGCAGAGCAAGTCGTGGAAGCCGACCAGCGGAATGTTGCCGGCCATGACCACGCCCACGCGGCGGGCCTGTTCCGGCTCGGCCGGGTAGCGGGCGGCCCAGGTGCGCAGGGTGTCTTCACTGAGCAGCGCGGCCACGCCCCGCACGGCAGCCGTTACGTTGGGCTCGTCAAACCAGGTATTGCTGTTGCGGGCCCGGCGGGCTAGGTCGGCGAGTTCGTCGGGGGAAAGCTGCTGCAGGCGCTGGCCCAGGGCCACAAAGGCGGCAACACGGTCGGAATGATTCATGGGGGAGGGGCAAAATGCGGGTAAACGCTTAGCTTAGCCTGGGCAAAGCTGCGTTCCAAGGGTGGAACAACTAAAAAACTCGCAAGAGTACGGGTTAGTTTCTACTTTTGCGTGCCTTTCCGGCTTACTACTAACGCATTTTCTGCGTATAGGCTCGTAATAATTTAGCATCAACTCAACCCAGAGGACCCCGGCTATGGCCATCATGATAACCGACGAGTGCATCAACTGTGGTGCCTGCGAACCAGAATGCCCCAACACGGCCATCTACGAGGGCGGCGCCCAGTGGCGGTGGGCCGACGGCACTACGCTGAAGGAAGTACAGGTCGACGGGGGCGCTACGGTTTCCGGGACGGCCCCCCAAACGCCCGTCTCGGATGAGTACTACTACATCGTCTCCGACAAGTGCACCGAGTGCGTGGGTTTCCACGAAGAGCCCCAGTGCGCTGCCGTTTGCCCCGTCGACTGCTGCGTGGACGACCCCGACTACCGCGAAAGCCAGGAAAAGCTGCTCACCAAGAAAGAGTGGCTGCACGCTGGCGCGTGAGGTGAGATGGTGAAGTGGTGAAGTGGTGAGTTGTTGTGCTGGCAAACTAGTCAGGCCAGCCTTCCGCCTTACAATTTACCGAGCTCCAGTAATCGAAAAGCCCTTTCTCGTACCAACGGGAAAGGGCTTTTTGGTAAAGCAGCGTTTCGTGGGGCCTGGCAGATGGGTGGCTTGTACCTAATGAAAACAGCACAAACTCACCACTTCACCATCTCACCTCGCCTCACGTGCCGCAGTTGAAGTACTTGTCGTAGGCCGACTCGGGGAGCAGGTTCAGGTGGCTCAGGGCCTGGATGGGCCAGCGGAGCTTACGGATGAGGCGGTAGTTGTTGGGGTAGTCGTGGAAGGTGCGGGGCGGGGTGGCCACAATCTGGTCGAACTCGGCGCGGGTGAGGCCCAGGCGCTTAATGCACAGGTCAATAACGCGCGGGTCTTCGATGGAGTTGATTTTGCTGGTGCGCTCCAGGGCCTCGTCGCGGCGCATCTGGCCCGCGCGTACCAGGGCCGAATAGTTGAACAGCCGCCGGTCGATGTTGAACTTAGTGCGGTTCAGGTAGTAGATGACGCTCTGGTAAAGGTCGTCGAAGTAGTGGGCCCCGGGGTTTTGCCACTCCAGCTCCCGGGCCAGCAACTCATCCACCTCGCTGCGCACGTAATCGACGTGGTAGAGCAGGGTCACGGTTTTGATGCGGCGCACGAAGGTGTAGTAGAACATTTCCTTCAGGC
Organism: Hymenobacter chitinivorans DSM 11115; assembly: GCF_002797555.1. Classification (NCBI taxonomy): domain Bacteria; kingdom Pseudomonadati; phylum Bacteroidota; class Cytophagia; order Cytophagales; family Hymenobacteraceae; genus Hymenobacter; species Hymenobacter chitinivorans. Next base: position 1,878,048 of record NZ_PGFA01000001.1, read on the forward strand.
CCAGATTAAAGCCCGGGTCGTTCGGCGACCAGGGCCGCAGCGGCACCGACCCAAACCGCTCGTGTACGGCCTTCAGGTACTTGCCGTCCAGGTAGTTCCACGAGAGCGGGGCAATGCCTTCGGTGCGAAACGACTGCCCAATGATGATGCGCTGAATGCCTTCCTTGGCCGCCACGCCGTAGAGAGCCGTGGCAATGCCTACGTCGGTGCCTTCCTCCATATCGGGGGTGGAAGCTTTGAGAAAGGCAATCTTGAGGTCCTTGGACTCGCGCCAGTCGGAGGTGATGGTGCGCATTTCCACGCCCAGCTTGCGGCAGGCCTTGAGCATGTTCTCGCCGGCCACGGGGTTGCCGAACCCGTCGTTGAAATGTACGGCCAGGGGGCGCAAACCCAGCTGCGTGACGCAATACCAGAGCGTAAACGAACTGTCGCGCCCCCCGCTCACGCCCAGCACGCAGTCGTACTTGCGGCCCCGACCCCGGCGTTTGATGTCGGCGGCCAGCTCCTGCACTTTTTTGCGGCCGGCTTCGCCCAATGGGAAGGCCTGGTCCATTTTATCGTGCAGCAGGCAAAAATTACACTCGCCCCGGTTATCAAACTGAATGCCGGGCACAGTGGTATCCATAATACAACGGGTGCAGCGTTGGTAGCTGTGCGTCATAGGCTGAGGGCGAGGGTGGGCAACGGGAGCAGAATCAGAGGTGGAAAGAGCAGGCAAGAGCGGAGAGAATTTGGGATTAAGCCGGTAGCTCGTCGAAACGGTAGCCTTTGCGGCGCAGCATGTCGCCGATGGCCGTGCCTTGCTCGGGCCGAACCGGCCGCGGGATGTCGGCAACTACGAGCTGGCCGGCAAATTCGTTGAAAACGCCCTGGGCGCGCACGCCGGAGGCATCCACGGCCAGGGAGCAGCCAATGCTTTTTTTGCCCTCGTAAGGCCCCCCCACGATGTAGCCCACCGAAGTAGTGCTGAGCACGGCCACGTTGTAGAGCTGGGCCAGAATGGAAAACGGCCGCACCCACTTCTGCTGGTAGGGGTCGTTTTCCTCCGTAATGGAGTAATCCACCGTCCAGGATGCCGGGGCCAGGATAAACTCGGCGCCCATGCGGGCCAGGGTGTGCCCGATGGAAAGGCCCTCAAGGTAGTTGTCGGCGCAGACGTTGACCCCGATTTTGCCCAGGGGCGTATCCACCACGTTCAGGGTCTGACCCACCGCGTAAAACGGCTGCTCGACGGTGAGGAGGTTGATTTTGTGGTACTTGGTCAGAATTTCGCCCTGGGCGCTGATCAAAATGGCCGCGTTGTAGTTGCGCCCGTTCAGGTGCTCGGTCAGGCCGGCGCACACCATAATGTTATGGCGCAGCGCTTCCTGGCAAAGCACGTCGCTGAAGGCCCCGGGAATGGGTAGGGCTTCGGTCAGGGCGCTGGGGTGGGTCCAGGCAAAGTCCAGGGTTTCGGGCAGCAGCACCAGGTCGCAGCCTTGCTGAGCGGCGTCGGCAATCATCTGGGCGGCCCGTTCGAGGTTGCGTTGGGGTTCTCCGCCTTCCACCAGCAGCTGGCCCAGGCCAATGCGGACGGTGGCGGCGGTAGAGGCGGGGGAGGGCGAAGGAGGGGAAACGGGGGCCGAAACCGGTTTCTTATTCTTCAAAAAGGCGAAAAGCGAAGCCATAGAGGCAAAAGGCAGAGGAGAAAATTATCAGAAGTTATCAAAAACTGATTAAACCTCCACGGGATTTTTTGGTCGCGGGCAAAGGTAGCTTGATTTGAGGCATATAGCAGCCGGGTAATGTTTTTAATGTCGCAGCGGGGGGCAGGTGCAGGAGGGAGGAGGCCGGAATTTCCCGCCCCGCGCCGAATTGCCTACTTTTGTCCCTATTCCGAACCGCTATTCCCCGTTGACGATGTCCATCGCCAAAACCTATACCCCCGCCGACGTTGAAGCCAAATGGTATCAGCGCTGGCAGGAGCAGGGCTTTTTCAAAGCCAAACCCAACCCGCGCAAGCCCGCCTACTCCGTCGTGATTCCGCCGCCCAACGTGACGGGCGTGCTGCACATGGGCCACATGCTCAACAATACGATTCAGGACGTGCTGGTGCGCCGGGCCCGGATGCAGGGCAAGGAAGCCTGCTGGGTGCCCGGCACCGACCACGCCTCCATTGCCACCGAAGCCAAGGTAGTGGCTTTGCTCAAGGAACAAGGCATTGAAAAGCGCGACCTGAGCCGGGAAGAGTTTTTGACCCACGCCTGGGACTGGAAGGAAAAGTACGGTGGCATCATCCTCGAGCAGCTCAAAAAGCTGGGCGCCTCCTGCGACTGGGACCGGACGCGCTTCACGATGGAGCCCGAGCTGACCGAGGCCGTGCTGCGCGTGTTCGTGGACCTCTACCAGAAGGGCCAGATTTACCGCGGCATCCGGATGGTCAACTGGGACCCGCAGGGCCGCACCGCTATTTCCGACGAGGAAGTCATTGCCAAGGACACCGTGGCCAAGATGTACTACCTGCGGTATGAAGTGGTAGGTAATGAGAACTCAGAAGTAAGAACTCAGAACTCAGAAAATGAAGGGGAAGACCAGAACGAGTCTCAGCTCTCAGCTCTGAATTCTAAGTTCTTACTAATTGCCACCTCGCGCCCCGAGACGATTATGGCCGACGTGGCCGTGGCCGTGAACCCCAACGACGAGCGGTACACCCACTTGCACGGCCAGAAAGTGCGCATCCCGCTGCTGGGCCGCGAAATTCCGGTTATCCTGGACGAGTACGTGGCCATGGACTTCGGGACCGGCGGCCTGAAGGTGACGCCCGCCCACGATTTGAACGACTACGAGCTGGGCGTGAAGCACAACCTGCCCGTAATTGACATTCTCAACGACGACGGCACGCTCAACGAAAAGGCCCAGCTCTACGTGGGTCAGGACCGGTTTGCCGTGCGCAAGCAGATTGCCAAAGACCTGCAGGAAGCTGGCTTGTTGGAGAAAATCGAGGACTACAACAGCGTGCTCCAGACCTCGGAGCGGACTGGGGCCGTCATCGAGCCCAAGCTGAGTTTGCAGTGGTTCTGCAAGATGGACCACATGGCCAAAAAGGCCCTGGAGGTCGTGGAAAACGACGAAATCAAGCTGCATCCGCCCAAGTTCAAGAACATGTACCGGGCGTGGATGGAGAACGTGCGCGACTGGTGCATTTCGCGGCAGCTGTGGTGGGGCCAGCGGATTCCGGCCTACTACCTGCCCGACGGCACCTTTGTGGTAGCCCTGAACGAGGAGCAGGCCCTGGAACAGGCCCGGGAGCAGAGCGGCAATGCCGAGCTGCAACTCTCGGACCTGCGCCAGGACGAGGACGTGCTGGATACCTGGTTTTCGTCGTGGCTGTGGCCCATTTCGGTGTTCGACGGCTTCAAGGACCCCGACAATGCTGACATCAACTATTTCTACCCTACCGACGACCTGGTTACGGCCCCCGAAATCCTGTTTTTCTGGGTGGCCCGCATGATTATGGCCGGCCTCGAGTACCGCAAGGAAGTGCCCTTCCGCAACGTGTACCTGACCGGCATCGTGCGCGACGACCAGGGCCGCAAGATGAGCAAGCAACTCGGCAACTCGCCCGATCCGCTCGATTTGATTGCCACCTACGGCGCCGACGGCGTGCGGACCGGCATGCTGTTTTCCTCGCCGGCCGGCAACGACTTGCTCTTCGATATTAAGCTGGTGGAGCAGGGGCGCAACTTCACCAACAAGCTCTGGAACGCCTTCCGCCTGACCCAGGGCTGGGAGGTGAACAGTGAGCTGCCCTTTGCTTCGGCCAAGGCCGTGGAGTGGTTCGGGGCCAAGCTGCAAACGACGCTGGCTGAGCTGGATGAGCACTTCGCCAAGTTCCGGATGAGCGACGCGCTAATGACCGTGTACAAGCTGGTGTGGGACGACTTCTGCTCGGTGTACCTGGAGATGGTGAAGCCCGCCTACCAGGCCCCGATTGACGCCGAAACCCTGAAGCACACCATCGGCTACCTCGAAACGTTGCTCAAGCTGCTCCACCCGTTCATGCCCTTCATCACCGAAGAAATCTGGCACGAGCTGAAGGAGCGGGGGCCCAAGGAATACCTCTGCGTGGCGCCCTGGCCCAAGCTGGCCCCCGTGGCCGGCAGCGCCGAGCTGCTCAGCCGCATGGACAAGGCCCTGGACATCGTGGCCGGGGTGCGCAACATCCGCAACCAGAAGGGCCTGGGCCCCAACAAGCCCCTGACCCTGGCGGCCAAAACCGACGATGCCCAGCTGCTGCAGGACTACGACGGTATCATCCGCAAGCTGGCCGCCCTGACCGAGGTAAACCTGGTGCAGGACGCCCCGGCGGCTTCGGTAGGCTTCGTGTCGGGTGGCGCGGAGTTCTTCGTGCCGCTCGAAGGTCAGATTGACTTAGGCGCCGAAAAAGCCCGTCTGGAAAAAGAGCTGGAGTACACCCGCGGCTTCCGCGACACAGTGCTCAAAAAGCTCAGCAACGAGAAGTTCGTGCAGAATGCCAAGCCCGACGTGCTGGAGCGCGAACGGCAGAAACAGGCCGACGCCGAATCGAAAATTGCGGCCCTGGAGCAAAGCCTGGCGGCTTTGTAAGGCAGCGAATTAGCCGAAATATGAAAAGGCCAGCTCTACCGTAGAGCTGGCCTTTTTCTTTGGCCGGTGCGGCCGTTAGGGCTGGGTAGGTGCCAGGGCGGTTTCGGGCTTCGGCCGCCCAAGCACGACTATTTTTTCCGCTAGGTGCCACCCCGCCCGCAAAACCGTGTCTGTGCCTGTCGGGCGAAACCAGCGGATGCTTTACCAGTCTGCGGGGGGAGAACCGGCCGGTTAGTCGATTTGGCTTGGGGCCCTTTCCGGCCCGGGGTAAGTTCGGGCCAATATATAGCGTAACCACAGTGCCGCGCCGGTTTGCCGGGCGGTTTGCTTTCGATTGAAGTTCATGAAAAAGATTTTCCTCGTTCTCGTTCTGACCACCGCCGGCCGCCTGGCCTGGGCCCAGATGCCGCAAGGTGAGCGGCCCGCCGGCGCAACCCGCCCAGCTGGGGCCCGCCCTGCCGGAGCTCCCGGGCAGGCGCCCCAGGGCGCCCCGATGGCAGCTCCCGCTCCGGTCGGTACCGGCCGCGTTACGGGTACCGTGACGGACGCCGCTTCCAAGGAGCCCGTATCCTACGCCACGGTGGTGCTGCTGAACCCGGCCACCGGCAAGGCCGTGGACGGCACCTCGGCCGACGACAAGGGCAAGTTCTCGATTCCGCGGGTGCCGGCCGGCACCTACACGGTCCAGATCAGCTTTATCGGCTACAAAAACCTGGAGCAGCCCGGCGTGGTGATTACCGAGGCCGGCAACACCGTGGCGCTGGGCAATCTGACCCTGGAATCGTCGGTGCAGAAGCTGGCCGAAGTAGTGGTGGAAGGCCAGCGCAGCCTGGTGGAGGAGAAGGTAGACCGGACCGTATACAACGCCGAAAAGGACGAAACCACCCGTGGCGGCGACGCTACCGACGTGCTCAAGCGCGTGCCCATGCTTTCGGTCGACCTCGACGGCAACGTGAGTTTGCGGGGCTCCTCCAACATCAAGGTGCTCATCAACAACCGTCCCAGCACGATTTCGGCCAGCAGCATTGCCGACGCCCTGAAGCAGATTCCGGCCGACCAGATCAAGAGCGTGGAAGTCATTACCTCGCCCTCGGCCAAGTACGACGCCGAAGGCTCGGGGGGCATCATCAACATCGTGACCAAGCAAAACAACCTGCAGGGCTTCACCCTGGACTTGCGCAGCAGCGCCGGCCTGCGCGGTTCGGACCTGGGTTTGAACGCCACCTACCGGGTGGGCAAAATGGGCTTCTCACTGGGCGGGGGCGGCCGGGCCATGTACAACACCCCCGGCAGCTTCACCAACGAGCAAACCACCTATAGCCTGCTGGGCTCCGATTTGAGCACCCGCAGCCTGCGCAGCCGCACCCTGCAAACGGCCGACACGCGCACCAACAACCTGTTTGGGCGCTACTCCCTGGGCTGGGACTACGACATCAACAAGTACAACTTCCTCTCGGCCTCGGTGCAGCTGGGTTTGCGCAACGGCACCAACTACCAGGACGGGCTGGCCACCACGACCGAGTTTTTCGACGGCACGACGCCCGCTACCAGCAGCTTGCGCGACGTGAAGGTGCTCGACAACTCCAATACCCTGGACGCGACGCTCAACTACACCCACACTTTCGAAACGCCCCAGCGCGAGTTTAGCCTGCTCACCCAGTACAGCCGCAACACCCGCAACAACGACTTTACCAACTACATCCTCACGGGCGAAGGCGCTGGCAGCACCCGCGGCAACCAGAACGACAGCTACAACGAGGAAGTAACCGTGCAGGCCGATTACCAGACGCCGGTCGGTAAAAACCAGCTCGTGGAGCTGGGCGGCAAGGACATCATGCGCCGCGTCAACAGCGACTATACCACCCTGCTCAACGGTCAGCCCACGGCGGGCCTCAACCTGAGCAACGTGTTTACCTACCGCCAGAACGTGGCCGCCGGCTACGCCTCCTACACGGTGGGCTTCCTCAAAAACTACACCCTCAAAGCCGGGGCCCGCTACGAGTACACCACCATCGACGCCGATTTCCGGACCGACAACGCGCCCTCCATTCCGTCCTACGGGGTGCTGGTGCCCAGTTTGAACCTCTCGCGCAAGCTCACCAACGGCAACACGATTAAAGCGGCCTACAACCGCCGGATTCAGCGGCCTTCGCTGCAGTTTCTGAACCCGAATACCCAGTCGGCCAACCCGCTCAACATTACCGTCGGCAACCCCACGCTCCAGCCCGAATACACCAATAATTACGAGCTGAGCTACAATACCTTCCTCAAGCAGACCTCGCTCAACTTCTCCACCTTCGTGCGTAACACCACCGGCTCGATTCAGCCGGTCCGCACGCCCCTGGAAGGCGGGGCCATTCAAACCAGCTACGCCAACATCGGCACCGAAAACGCCTACGGCGGCAGCCTGTTTGCCAACGTGAACCTCAACAACAAGCTAACCCTGGGCGGCGGAGCCGACGTGTACTACGCCACGCTCGACAACAACGTCGCGGACCCGCGCTACGCGGCCAGCAACCAGGGCTGGGTGGCCAGTGGGCGCCTGATGGGGGGCTACAACTTCACCAAGGGCTGGGGCCTGCAGGCCTTCAGCTTCTACCGCGGCCGGCAGGTGCAGCTGCAGGGCTACCAGGGCGGCTTCGGGGTGTATAGCCTCAGCGTGAAGAAGGACTTCAACGAGAAGAAGGGCACCATCGGCTTCGGGGCCGACAACTTCTTCACGACCAGCAACAAGGTGCGCAGCGAAATTTCCTCCGCCACTTTGGACCAGAACAGCCTGAACGTGTTTCACCGCACCGGCCTGCGCGTCAACCTGAGCTACCGCATCGGCAAAATGAGCATGGCCCCGAACCGCCGCAAAAAGTCGGTCAGCAACGACGACCTCAAGGACGGCGGCAACAGCGACGGGGGCAACGGCGCCGGCGCCACTCCCACTCAGGGCCCCAGCGGCGGCCGGCCGTAAGGTGAGATGATGAAATAGGGAAATGGTGAGTTGTCGTTCGATTTGCGCCGTACCGCGCAGTTTGAACATCAACTCACCATTTCCCTATTTCACCATCTCACTTCTTTTGGCTGAGTTGGTTTTGGAGTTGGAAGGTGACCTGCTGGCAGTCGGCGAACTTTTGTTCGGCCTGGTGCAGGGCTTCTTCCGTGGCGGTTAGCTTCTGGTACAGAAACAGGATGCAGCCCAGGGAAACAACCAGGGCAATGAGGTAGATGGTATTTTTCATACGAGTCTGATTGTCAAAAAGAAAAGCCCGTCAACTTGACGGGCTTGTTCTGGTGTAAAAGGAATTCGGCCCGGCGGGTTTAGATGGCCGTGTTGGGGTCGAATTGCTCCAGGTAATCGGCCACCTTGCGCACGAACATGCCGCCCAGCGAACCGTCGACCACGCGGTGGTCGTAGCTGTGGCTTAGGAACATGAAGTGCCGCACGCCGATCAAATCACCCTGCGGAGTTTCAATCACGGCCGGCTTTTTCTTGATGGCACCCACGGCCATGATGGCCACCTGGGGCTGCATGATGATGGGCGTGCCCATCACGTTGCCGAAGGAACCCACGTTGCTCAGCGTGTAGGTGCCGCCTTCCAGGTCCTCGGGCTTGAGCTTGTTGGCTCGGGCCCGCGCGGCCAGGTCGTTTACCCGCTTGCTCAGCCCGTTCAGGTTGAGTTGGTCGGCGTTATGAATCACGGGCACAATCAGGTTGCCCGAAGGCAGGGCCACGGCCACCCCGATGTTGATGTCGCGCTTCTTGATGATGTAGTCCCCATCCACCGACACGTTGATGTTGGGGAAGTCCTGAATGGCGCGGGCCACGGCCTGAATGAAGATCGGCGTAAAGGTCAGGTTCTCACCCTCGCGCTTCTTGTAGGCGTCCTTGTGCTTGTTGCGCCAGTGCACGAGTTCGGTCACGTCGGCCTCCACAAACGAGGTTACGTGGGGCGAAATCCGCTTCGAGTCGACCATACGCTGGGCAATCATCTTGCGCATGCGGTCCATTTCGATCAGCTCGTTGCTGCCGCTCACCGACGGGGCGGGCTTGCTGGCCACGGCAGCCGGGGCAGCTTGGGCGGCGGGAGCCGGGGCCGATTGGAGCTGGGCGGTCGGTTGAGTAGCGGCGGGCGCTGGAACTGCGGCTGGCACGGCGGGGGCGGCCTGAGCCAGCGGCTGCTTGCCGTTTTCCACGTAGGCCAGAATGTCCTGCTTGGTAACGCGGCCTTCTTTACCGGTGCCGGGCAAATACTCCAGGTCGGCCATCGAAATTCCTTCCTGGCGGGCAATGCTCAGTACCAGGGGCGAATAGAAGCGGCCGGGCTGGGCCACGGCCAGGCGCTGGTCGGCCTGCGGATCGTGCTGTTCGGGCAGGTAGGGTACGTTTACTTCGGCGCCGTTCAGGGCCGGGGCGGGCGTTTCCTGGGGCGCGGCCGGAGCGGCCGTGGGTGCGGCAGCGCCAGCGGAGGCGGCATCAGTTTCAATCACGGCAATCGGGGCGCCGACGGCCACAACCTGACCTTCCTGCACCAGGATTTCCTGCAATACACCGGCGTGAATGGCGGGCACTTCGGTATCGACCTTATCCGTTGCCACTTCCAGCACTGATTCGTCCTGCTCGATGGCCTCGCCGACTTGCTTGAGCCATTTCAGGACGGTGCCTTCCATAATGCTTTCGCCCATTTTGGGCATCACCATTTCCACTCGTGCCATGCGGTTGTTGGGTTGTTGGGGGTTGTTGGGTGGGAGTTTGAGGCCTCAAAGGTAACAGAAACCGCAAAGCAGAACGCTCCCCGAGGAATGACTGACCCCGGTCCAGAAAAGAACGGGGGCAAAAGGGGGCCTTAGTGCCGGGGCAGACTCTGGCGCAGCAGGTTCAGCACGCTGGTCGTGGCGTACTCGATGTTGAGCTGCCGGCCGCGGTTGAAGGTAATTTTGCGGGCCACGGTTTGGTGCTCGTCGGCGTAGGCCAGCCAGAAGGTGCCCACGGGCTTTTCCTCGCTGCCGCCGTCGGGGCCGGCAATGCCGCTGGTGGCAATGGCCACGTCGACGCCCAGGCGGCGCCGGGCGCCTTCGGCCATCTGCCGCACTACTTCCTCACTCACCGCCCCGTGTGCAGCCAGGCTTTCGGTGCTCACGCCCAGCTCCCTGACTTTGATGTCGTTATGATACGAAATAATACTGCCCAGGAAATAGCGGGAGCTACCGGTCACGCTGGTGAGCTTATGGGCCACGTAGCCGCCGGTGCAGCTCTCGGCCGTGCCCAGGGTGAGGCCGCGCTCGGCCAGCAGCTGGCCCACGGCGGCTTCAAGAGGTATTTCGCCCTCGGCAAAAATATGGTCGCCGAGCAGGGCCCGCAGCTCGGGCATGCGGGCTTCCATGCGGGGGCGCAGGTTGGGCTGCCCGTCGTCGGAGCCGGTCAGGCGCAGGCGCACCCCGCCCAGGTAGGGCAGGTAGGCCAGTTTCATATTAGTGGGCAGGGCATCTTCCCAGGCCGCAATTTTTTCGGCCAGAAATGATTCGCCCAGGCCCACGGTCTGCACCACGATGTGCTCGATGGGCGGGGTCTGGAAGTGGCGCTTGAGGCGGGGCAGCACCGTGTCGGTCATCATGCGCTTCATCTCGAAGGGCACGCCGGGCATGCTCACAAACACCACGCCCTGGTCTTCGAACCACATGCCGGGGGCCGTGCCCACCACGTTGCGCACCGGGGTACACGAGGCGGGCAAATACGCCTGCTGGCGGTTTACTTCCAGCATGGGCCGGTTGAAGCGGGCAAAAATGGACTCCACGTCGCGCAGGGAGGCTTCGTTGAGCACCAGCTCGGTGTGGAAATACTCGGTCAGGATGTTCTTGGTCAAATCATCCTTGGTGGGGCCCAGCCCGCCGGTGATGAGCACCACCTGCGCCCGGGTGCGGGCCGCGTCCAGGGCCTGCACAATCTCGTCGGCGCGGTCGGAAACACTGGTAATCTGCCGGACCCGAATGCCGAGCTTGCCCAGCTCCTGGCCCATAAAGGCGGAGTTGGTATCAATGACCTGGCCATAGAGGAGCTCGTCGCCGATGGTGATGATTTCTGCGTCTGGAATGTGGGGCATGGAACCGGAGTTAGGAAGGAGAGGGAATTTGGTGCAATTTGGGGCCAACGCGGATAAGACGCTCACTAAGGGCCTCAGGTTTTTCGCTTTTTCTCCTTCTATGTTGCGTTTTCGCATTCTCGTTGCCGCCCTGGCTTTGTCTTTGGCCGGCACTTCCGTAGCTCAGGCTCAAACCAAGACTACGGCCAAAAAAACTACCACCACTAAAACCACGGCCAAAACGCCCGCCAAAACCACGGCGAAAACGCCGGTCAAAACCACGACTAAGACCACCACGAAGGTTACCACCCCAGTGGTGACGCCGCCGGCCCCGCTCACGCTGCCCGAAGCCACCACCGGCCTGCGCGAGGCCCTGACCCAGAGCATCACCCGGGCCACCGACATTGCCGGCTCCACCGACGGCTTCAACGCCAACACCGATATCCGCATCCCGTTTCCGCCCGAGGCCGAGCTGGTTTCGACCACCCTACGCGGCCTGCGCATGGGCGCGTTGGTCGATAATTTTGAGCTGGCCCTGAACCGCGGGGCCGAGGCCGCCGCCGCTCAGGCCAAGCCCATTTTCCTCGGGGCCGTGCAAAACCTGAGCTTTGCCGACGCCATGGCCCTGGTCACGACCCGGGAGCCCGACGCGGCCACGCTCTACCTGCACAAAAACACCGAACCCCAGCTGGTAGCCGCCCTGACGCCCATCGTGCAGCAGTCGCTGGAGCAAACCGGCGCCACCAAGCTCTACAAGGAAATGGTAGCCCGTTACAATAAGATTCCGCTGGTGACGCCCATCAACGCCGACCTGACGGCCTACGCCGCCCAGAAAACCTCCGACGGTATCTTTACCCTGATGGCCGAGGAAGAAGGCCGCATCCGCCTGAACGCCGCCGCCCGGGGCTCCGACGTGCTCAAGCGCGCTTTCGGCAAATAGATACCGGCGCTAAGCGTCGAGGGAAAAGCCCAGCTGGTCGATTAAACCAGCTGGGCTTTTTTCATTCCAAGCGCCGGCTCCCGAATTGGAGGAAATTGGTCTGGTTTGTGTTTTACTGCCAACGCCGGCCGGTTGGCCGGGCATTTCGCTTCCGCGCACCATGAAAAAGAAAGCTGCTCTTCTGTTCGTTTTGGCCAGCCTGGCCGTTAATTTATCCGCCTCCGCCCAGGGCTTCGACTTATCTAAGATTGGCCAGATCCTGACCAACAAAGTCGGCACGGCCGCTAAAACCGGTACCACGACCGGCTCGGGCAGCGTAAGCCAGAACGAGGCCGCGATGGGCCTGAAGGAAGCCCTGACCCAGGGTATTACCAAGGGCGCCGACCAGGCTTCCCGGCAGGACGGCTTTTACCTGAACCGGCTCATCCGGATTCCTTTCCCGCCCGATGCCCAGCGCGTGGCCACCTCGCTGCGGGCCATTGGCCTGGGCTCCCAGGTCGATAAGTTTGAGCTGTCGTTGAACCGCGGGGCGGAAGATGCGGCCAAAAGCGCCAAGCCGATCTTCCTGTCGGCTATCAAGAGCCTCACGTTTAAGGACGTGTGGGGCATCCTGACCGGGGAAAAGGACGCGGCTACCAGCTACCTCAAGCGCACCACCACGGCCCAGCTGACCACGGCCTTTAAGCCCATCATTCAGCAGTCGTTGGATAAGGTCAACGCCACGCGCTACTACACCGACCTGACCACGCGCTACAACATGATTCCGCTGGTGAAGCCCGTGCAAACTGATTTGAACCAGTACGCCACCGACAAGGCCATTGGCGGCCTGTTCACCCTCATTGCCCAGGAAGAGGCCAACATCCGGGAAAACCCCGTGGCCCGCACTACCGAGCTGCTGCGCCGCGTATTTGGCGGCAAGCAGGGGTAAGGCTTAGTTGTCGGTTGCTAGTTGTTGGTTGTTCGTTTTTATAAAACGAAAGGCCCGCCTGAAATGCTTCAGGCGGGCCTTGCTGTTTTAGGTCTTGGCTGGGGTTGTCCGGAACGAACAACGGACAACTAGCAACCAACAACTAGATTCTAAAAGTCGTCATCATCGGCGAAGCGGGAGCTCCGGCCGCGGCTGCTGCCGCCGAACGAGTCTTCGTCGTCATCGTCGTCAAAATCGTCGTCATCATCCAGGCTGGAGAAGCCCCCGCTGCCGTCCGGATCTTCGGCGGCTTCGGCCGTGGTGTACTCTTCCTCCGTCATGCTGGCCAGGTCCAGGGCTTCATCGTGGGAGGAGCCCGTGTCGCGCCACATCAGATAGTCGGCGTACTTGGCGCTAAGGCGGTCTTCGTCGTTGCCGCGGGTTTTACTGCCGCCGGTTTTGGCGAAAGTATCCAGTTCATCGTCATCGTCGAGGAAGTCGTCGTCGAGGTCGTCGTATTGTTTCATGGCCTTGTCAGGGGCGGTAAAGTGGGGAAAGATAAGTAAACAAACGAAGCAGGCTCCGGCTGCGAAGATACGGGTGCCACGGGTTTGGGTTAATTGCGGAAGCGGAAAATTAGTTGCCAAAACGCCCAAAAAAATCCTCAGCTCAGCCGTGGCACCCGGCGCCACATTTGGCCAGCGGCAACGCCACCACGCGGGCTGGAGCCGGCAAAACGGCCGTAAGCCCCTGGTATTCCCCGAATAGCCCGCTCCAGCCGGTTCCACCCCAATACTACGGGCCGGGCGGCCGCGGCCTGGGCGGCAGCACATAATGTTGTAAGCCGGGATTGGGAAAAGCGGCGGCCGTTAGCGGGCGGCTTTAGCCCCAAAATCCGTCACGCTGAGCTGCTGCTGGCAGAAGCTGTACTCCTCGGGCACGTTGGAGCTGACGATAACCAGGCGGCCGGCTATGGTGGCCGCCACGTGCTCTAGGTACCATTCCACGCCGGTCCGGTCGAGGTTGGTCGTGGGCTCGTCGAGCAGGAGCAGGGGCGAGTCGGCGTAGAGGGCCAGGGCCAGCTTGAGGCGCTGCTTCATGCCGCTGGAAAAGTCCCGCACCATCTTGTGGCGCGACTTTTCCAAGTACATCAGCTCAATCAGGCCGGTGGGCGTGAGGCCGGGGCGCAGGGGCTTGAAGCGGGTGTGAAACGCCAGCAGCTCGGTCAGGGTCAGCTCCTCAATGAGCTCCAGGTAGGGCGCGCAGTAGGCCAGGTGGCGGGGCACGTCTTCCACGGGCAGGGGTTGGCCCTGGATGGAGTACAGCAGGGTGCCCTCCGTGGGTAGAATCTGGCCGGAAAGGGTGTTGAGCAACGTGCTCTTGCCCGAGCCGTTGGGCCCCAGCACCGCCGTAGCCGTGCCGGACCGGAATACGTGGTTCAGGCCCCGGAAAATCCACTCCCTTGCGAAGCGCTTGCCCAGCCCGCTGGCCTCAATCTGCACCGTTGCCGTTGCGGGAATAGCCCTTAATCACGCCGCGGCCCGAGTTGCGCACGAAGTTGACCACCTCGTCGCGCTCGGGCGAGGGCAGCAGCTCCAGCTCAATCTTGTCCAGGGCGTCGTTGTTGTTCAGCCCGCTGAGGAAGAGCAGGCGGTAGAGCTGCTGAATCTCGCTGATTTTCTGATCCGAAAAGCCCCGGCGGCGCAGGCCGATGGAGTTGATGCCGCTGTAGGTGAGCGGCTCGCGGCCGGCCTTTACGAAGGGTGGCACGTCTTTACGGACCAACGAGCCACCCGAAATCATGGCGTGGGGGCCAACTTTCACGAACTGGTGCACGGCCGAGGTGCCGCCGATAATGGCGTGGTCCCCGATTTCGACGTGGCCCGCCAGCTGCACGCCGTTGGCCAGTACGCAGTGGTTGCCGATGATGCAGTCGTGGGCCACGTGCACGTAGGCCATCAGCAGGCAGTTGCTGCCCACAATGGTCTTGAGCCGGTCCACGGTGCCGCGGTTTACCGTCACGCACTCCCGGATGACGGTATTGTCGCCGATGTGCACGGTCGTTTTCTCGCCGGCAAACTTGAGGTCCTGGGGCATGGCGGCAATCACGGCGCCGGGGAAAATCTTGCAGTTCTTGCCAATGCGGGCCCCCGACATAATCGTCACGTTGGGCCCAATCCAGGTGCCTTCCCCGATTTCCACATCCTTATCAATGGTCGTGAAAGGCTCCACTACCACGTTCTGAGCGATTTTGGCTTCGGGGTGAATATAGGCGAGCGGCTGGTTCATTCTGATCAATTAACAATTAACATTTAACAATTACCAAGTGCATCTAACGGGTTTCGGAGCCTTTCTCTTGTGGAAATGTACCGTCCTGTTAAATGTTAATTGATAACTGTTAATTGAAAAACTAGGCTTCTTTGCGAACAATGGCCGCGCTCATCTCCGCTTCCATCACCACTTTGCCGTTGACGAAGGCCTGGCCTTTCATCTTGGCGATGCCGCGCTTGATGGGGGATAACAGCTGACAGCGGAAAATGATGGTGTCGCCGGGCTTCACCATTTTGCGGAAGCGGCAGTTTTCGATGCCGAGGAAGTAGGGCGTGTAGTTTTCGGGGTCGGGTACGGTGTTCAAGACCAGAATGCCGCCGGTCTGGGCCATGGCCTCCACCTGCAGCACGCCCGGAAACACGGGGTTGCCGGGGTAGTGCCCGGTGAAGAAGGGCTCATTGATGGTCACGTTCTTGATGCTGGTCACGGTGGTAGCATCCAGGTGAATCACCTTATCGATGAGCAGGAAGGGGTAGCGGTGAGGCAGCACCTGCATGATCTGGTTGATGTCCATGACCGGCTCCCGGTTGGGGTCGTAGCTGGGCACGGGGGAGGTGTTGGCCTCCATCATCTTCTTCTTGATCTTTTTGGCAAAGGCCACGTTAGCCGCGTGCCCGGGCCGGGCGGCCAGGATCTGGCCTTTCAGGGGCCGTCCTACCAGGGCCAGGTCGCCCACCAGGTCGAGCAGCTTGTGGCGGGCCGGCTCGTTTTTGTAGCGCAGGTCCACGTTGTTGAGGATGCCTTCCTTCTTGACGGCCACTTTGGGCTTGCCCAGCATGGTGGCCAGCTCGGTCAGCTCCTCGTCGCTCACCACCCGGTCCACGACCACAATGGCGTTGCTCAGGTCGCCGCCCTTAATCAGGTTGGACTTGTAGAGAGCTTCGAGCTCGTGCAGGAAGCAGAACGTGCGGGAACTCGAAATTTCGGCTGTAAACTGGGTGATATCCGTCAGCGAGGCGTGCTGGGAGCCCAGCACCGGGGAGTTGTAATCCACCATTACCGTCAGGCGGTAGTCGTTCAGGGGCAGGGCGGCAATTTCCACGGCCCGGCCGTTTTCCACGTACCGGATTTCCTCGGGAATCTCGTAGTAGTTGCGCAGCGCGTTCTGCTCTTCGAGGCCGGCTTCCTGAATAGCCTTGATGAACTCGTAGCTGGAGCCGTCCATAATGGGCGGCTCGGGACCGTCGAGCTGAATCATCACGTTATCGATCTGCAAGCCTACCAGGGCGGCCAAGGTGTGCTCCACGGTGTTGACGC
Source organism: Hymenobacter chitinivorans DSM 11115 (assembly GCF_002797555.1). NCBI lineage: Bacteria > Pseudomonadati > Bacteroidota > Cytophagia > Cytophagales > Hymenobacteraceae > Hymenobacter > Hymenobacter chitinivorans. The sequence goes on from NZ_PGFA01000001.1 coordinate 1,894,156, forward strand.
GGGCCCCATTTTGCTCGATGGTCGTGCCCCGGCTCAGATCTACTACGTTGTCCACGTCGGCATCCACGACGGGCTGCCCGGGCAAATCGATGCGCTGAAACTTATAGCCATGGTTGACCGGCGCGGGGCAGAAAGTCATGTTGGCCGAAACGCCGGTGTGCAGGCCAATGCCGCTCACGGTAACCGGCGCCTTAATGGTATGTTGCTTGTCGTTCATTCGTAGAGTTGTCGGTTGTTAGTTGTTTGTTGTCAGTTACCGGACATCCTACACAGAACGGACCTGACAACTGATAACGAGCAACTGACAACTAAATAGGCTGCAAAGCTAGGACTTTTCCGGCATGGATGAGGTGCGCTCCAAGTCGCTGAGGCGGCGCTCTATCTCCGGCAGGTGGCGGAAAATGGCGTTGGCCCGCAGACTGTCGCGCAGGTTAAACGCCGGGGAGCCCTGCAGCAGCACGCCTTCGGTCTTGATGGACTTGCCCACGCCCGACTGGGCCGTGACGGTCGTGCGGTTGGCTAGGGAAAGGTGGCCGGCAATGCCGGTTTGGCCGGCCAGCACGCAGAAGTCCCCGATTTTGGTGGAACCCGAAATGCCGGTTTGGGCCGCTACCACCGTGTGGCGGCCGATTTCGACGTTGTGGGCAATCTGCACCAGATTATCAATCTTGGAGCCCTCCCGGATGATGGTCGAGCCCATCGTGGCGCAGTCGATGGTGGCGTTGGCCCCGATGCTCACGTTGTCTTCCAGCACCACGTTGCCGATCTGCGGAATGGTCTTGTAGGAGCCGTCGGGCTGGGGCGCGAAGCCAAAGCCGTCGGAGCCGATAACGGCGCCGGCGTGCACCGTGCAGCGGGCCCCAATGACGGTTTCGGCGTAGAGCTTGGCCCCGGCGTAGATAATGGTGCCGTCACCGATGACGCACCGGTCGCCGATGTAGGCCTGGGGGAAAATCACCACGTCGCGGCCGATGCGGCAGTCCTGGCCGATGTAGGAAAAGGCCCCGCGGTAGTGGTTTTCGCCGATAACCGAGCCGGCCCCGATAAAGGCGGGCTCTTCCACGCCGCGCCGGCCGGTGCGGGTGGCCTGCTGGTAGAACTCGAGCAGGGTAGTGAAGCTGGTGTACGGGTCGTCGACGCGGATCAGGGCGGCGCCGGTGGGCTGCTTCAGGGTCAGGGTTTTGCTGACGATGACGGCCGAGGCGCCAGTGGTATAGAGGTGGGGCTCGTACTTGAGGTTTGACAGGAAGGAGAGGGCCCCGGCCTGCGCTTCTTCGATTTTTGCCAAGCGGTCAATGCGCTGCGTCGCGTCGCCTTCAACGACGCCGTGGAGCACTTCCGCAATCTGGCCTACCGTAAATTCCATTGCGCAAAAGTAGAGAAAAGTTGGTGCTTGGTTTTGGGCAGGGGAGTGGGGAGTTCTAACGGCAAAGCAGCGAAGCAATTAGGAAACAGAACGTCCTGTCGACCAACGGGAGACATCTCGCGTGCAATGGTAATCAGATAGCATTGCAACATCAGCGCGCGAGATTCCTCACTGGGTTCGGAATGACGTTCTAGGTTAGTGCGCTATTTCCTTGGGGTAGCAGATGTAGTGCTTCTCCACGCGCTGGCCCAGGGCCCGGATGTTGGGCAAATCGGACGCCTCGGCTACGTTGATGACCCGCCCGCCCTTGGTCAGCACGTCGATGGTGTCTTTGCCGGCCGCGTCGTAGGCGTTGTTGCTGATGCGCCCGGCCAGCATGAGCTGGCTGGCATCCTGGGGTGAGAGGCCAAACTTTTCGGCAATGAGCTCAATGACGCCCAAGCCCAAGTCATCATCAAACGGCTCACTCTGCAGGATGATTTTGAACAGCCTGCGGTCCAGCATGCTGCGCGACATGTAGCTGAGCACCTTGTCAGGGTGCTGGGCCCACATTTTCACCGAGCTCCACACGTCGGTGTCGTCGAGCTGCACGAAGCGCTGCAGAATGGTGTCGTCCTTGGCGAAGTGGAGCAGGCTCACGGGCTTGGAGAGGAAGTAGTGCAGGTCGGGGGAGGCGGGCACCTCGTGGCCGGAGCGCACCAAGTCCCGGGCCCGCTGGATGATGCGGATAATCATCTGCTCGGCCGAGGTGACGGTTTTGTGCAAATACACCTGCCAGTACATCAGGCGGCGGCTGACCAGGAAGTTCTCGATGCTATAGACGGCCTTTTCCTCCAGCACCAGCTTTTCATCCACCACGGTGAGCATTTTTATCAGCCGGTCGGCGCCGGGGCGGCCCTCCTGCACGCCGGTGTAGAACGAGTCCCGGTTGAGGTAGTCGAGGCGGTCCATGTCGAGCTGGCTGCTGACGAGCTGGTGGAAAAATGGCCGCTCGTAGGTGCCCTGGAAGATGCGGATGGCCAAATCCAGGGCCCCGTGGTGCTCGGCGTTGAGCTTCTGCATCAGGTACAAGCTAAGCTGCTCGTGGGGCACTTCGTGAAAAATGGCGTGCTCCAGGGCGTGGGAAAGGGGCCCGTGGCCGATGTCGTGGAGCAAAATAGCAGCCTGGGCAGCCTCGCCCTCGGCGGCCGAAATCTTGACGCCCTTGTCCTTGAGCGTGCGCAGGGCCAACGACATCAGGTGCATGGCGCCCAGGGCGTGGTGGAAGCGTGTGTGCAGGGCGCCCGGGTACACGAAGCCGGTGAGGCCCAGTTGCTGAATTCGGCGCAGGCGCTGAAAGTAGGGGTGCTCAATCAGGTCGAACAGCAGCTCGGTGGGCACCGTGACGAAGCCGTAGACCGGGTCGTTGAAGATTTTTTTCTTATTCAAGGGAGGAAGGCTGTAGCGCGAAGCTCCGGCTGCGCGCGTCGTTGAACGTGGTGGTGGTTAGCCCGCATTTGTCGTAACAAAACGCGCAGCTGGAGCTGCGCGCTACTGTCAAACGAAACACAACTCAACATTTTTTAACTTCTTTACGGCGGAGTCAGGCGGCCGAATATCGGTTTGCCGTAATTTTTCAGAACCAAAAACCGGGTATTGGGAGTAAAGCTACTTACGAAACGTCATTTGCAACCTGTTTGCGGCATTCACCCTCTTTGAGGACAACTGAATTGCCGACGGCAGCCTTGCCGAATGACTCCTTTCTGAAGTGCCGGGCTAGCGAGCCGGGCGCGACTTTTTCAAGATTCCCAACATCCTTATATGCAACGGTACTCCATCCTCTGGGCCGACGACGAAATCGACCTGTTGAAACCCCACATTCTCTTCCTGACCGAGAAAGGCTACGACGTGACCGGCGTCAACTCCGGCGCCGACGCCATTGAGCAGGTCCAGGAGCAGAATTTCGACATTGTGTTCCTCGACGAGAACATGCCCGGCCTCACCGGCCTCGAAACCCTGACCGAAATCAAGGCCGTGAAGCCCACGCTGCCCGTCATCATGATTACTAAGAGCGAGGAAGAGCATATCATGGAAGACGCCATCGGCTCCAAGATTGCCGACTACCTCATCAAGCCCGTCAATCCGAACCAGATTCTGCTCTCGGTGAAAAAGGTGCTCGACAACAAGCGCCTGATTTCGGAGAAAACCAACAGCAGCTACCAGCGCGACTTTCGCCAGCTGGGCATGCAGCTCGGCGACCGGCTCAGCCCGAGCGAATGGGCCGACGTGTACAAGAAGCTGGTGTACTGGGAGCTCGAAATTGATGAAACCGAGGGCAAGAGCATGGCCGAGGTTTTCAACATGCAGAAGGACGAGGCCAACAACTACTTCTCCAAGTTCATCATGGACAATTACGAGGAGTGGGTCAACAACGAGGCCGACGATGCGCCCATGATGTCGCACGAGCTGTTCCAGAAGCGCGTATTCCCGCTGCTCAAGGAAACCGGCGATACGCCCGTCTACTTCGTGCTCATCGATAACCTGCGCTACGACCAGTGGAAGATTCTCGAGCCCATCATTGCCGATCTGTTCACGGTGGACACCGAGGAAATGTACTACTCGATTCTGCCCACCACGACGGCCTACGCCCGCAACGCTATTTTCTCGGGCATGATGCCCGGCGAAATCCAGAAGAAGTACCCCAACCTGTGGGTGAATGACGACGACGACGAGGGCAAGAACCTGAACGAGGCCGAATTCATGGAAATCATGTTCCAGAAGGCCAACCAGAAGCACAAGTTCAGCTACAACAAGGTCACCAACCTGCAGGCCGGCAAGGATTTGCTGGGCAAGATGAGCAACCTGCACAACAATTATAAGTGCAACGTCATCGTCTACAACTTCGTGGACATGCTCAGCCACGCCCGCACCGACATGGCCATGATTCGGGAGCTGGCCGCCGATGAGTCGGCGTACCGCAGCATCACCCGCTCGTGGTTTCTGCACTCGCCTTTGTATGAGATGCTGCAGGTGATTGCCGAGAAAAAGGGCAAGCTCATCATCACCACCGACCACGGCACGATACGCGTGAAGCGCCCCTTCAAGATTGTGGGCGACCGGAACACGAACACCAACCTGCGCTACAAGCACGGCAAAAACCTGGGCTTCACCGACAAGGACGTGTACGTGGTGCGCAAGCCGGAGCGGATTTTCCTGCCCCGCGAAAACGTGAGCACCGCCTACGTCTTCACCCTGGGCGACTATTTCTTCGCCTACCCCAACAACTACAACTACTACGTGAACTACTACAAGGACACGTTCCAGCACGGCGGCATCTCCCTGGAGGAGGTGATTATCCCGTTCATCACGCTCACGTCGAAGGCGTAGCGGATTCGGAATTTGAATACTTTGGTAGCGGCGGGTTTCTTCGGAGGCCCGCCGCTATTTGTGTTTTGTAATCAGTTGTGCATGAAAAAGTATGTATCCCTAGGATTGCTCTTGCTCTTCGGCTGTCAGCAACAACAAGTAAAGCAACCGCAACTAGTTGTCACTAACTATACTGAGGTTGATTTAGAGCCATTTGCAGTCATGTCTGAGAGCTCTCCATTCTACTTGTCTACGAGTGATTTGAGGAGGTTGGCTATTCTGCTGAACGCGGCGGTAGAGGTGTATAATTTGAACAAACTGGAAAGATATAAGCAGAACCCATCATACGATCCTTCTGATGTCTTTTATAAGCCACACATGATTGACTTAAGTAGATATAAAAAGCAGTTGGTTATTACCAATAATGTACATGGCGAGAAAATAGTCCATATAAGTGCCTTTACTGGCGATTACAAAGATTGGCAAATCAATACCATTGCTATTGAAGATGGAGGCGAATGTTGCTTTCAAACCTCAATAAATTTGGATTGGAATAGATGGGAATACTTTCAGATAAATAGTGAAGCGTAGCAGAAGCGGAGCTTTTTGAAGTTCTGTTGCTTTCATCAAGCAACTGCTCTCTTGCCTATAAAAATCTCTTTCAACCAAGAAGGGCTGCCTACCCAGGCAGCCCTTCTTGGTTAGTCACACAGCCAATGACCATTATGCTTATGCTGATACGGAAACTGGACTTCCGTCTCCTCGGCGCCCTGCCGAATCTGGTGCAGCGCCATACGGGTTTGCATCCGGTGGCGGTTCCAAAGTAGCTGGCGAAGGAACCGGTCGGGTTGGTAACGCTGGTAGTGCCAGCTGCTGTAGAGCCGAATCCGGCCGCGCTGCCGGGCCGTCCAGGCCCAGCGCTTTTTGGGTTGTTTCATTGGAGTTGTAGGTTGGTACCTACAGCTCGTGACACATGGTGTGGTGGCGTTTCATACTAGGGTAAGATATAGCTGAGACGTAAGGAGCGTAAGATACGGCCTTAGCGCTGCCTGGCCCCAGGTTTGGTTTTAATGAAAATGATTCCGTTCTGCCCGTTGGCCCCGTAGCGCCGCATAACCCTGCTACTTTTCGTAAAACGAAGCTTGCTGATTGATCTGAGAGCTAGTTCTTTCGTGCTGAACGAGGCTGGCATCAGCCGGCCGTTGAGTATGTACAGTGGCTCTTTCTGAGGCATTACCAGAGGGGGCAGCTGCTGAGGAAGCGTCGCCGTTCTATCGTCGAGGCGGGAAGATAAAGCTTGCTGCACATCGGGCGGTAAAGCCAAACTGCTGGGGCGGGTCTGCAACTGAGGGCAACGCTGGGCATAGGCAACACCGGGCGTAAGTAGCAAGCCCGCCAGCAGAAGGAATCGGTGGCAAAAAGAGAGCATCAGCTAAGGGGAGTAGATGGCGAAAGCAGGTTTGACCTACTGATGCTTGCTGGGCCTGATTTCCACACTTGGCGCTGATCAACGTACCCGCTGTTCCTACTGTATGACTTGCAGGAACACCCGGCCAACTCCCTACTGCCAGCGCCGCGTCCGGTCAGATGAGCTTGGCCTTGAGTTCCTTGTAGCGGGAGCGGCCAATGGGCAGCAGCTCCCCATCCTTGAGCTGCAACTGATACCGGCTGCCTTCCTGCACCAGGATTCGCTCGGCCTGGGCAATGGGAACGATGTAGGACTTGTGGATTCGCTCAAACGAGGCGGGCAGGAGCTGGGCCAGCTTTTCCAGGGACTTGTCGTGCAGCTCCTTTTTGCCATTCTGCAGGTGCAGCTCCGAGTAGATGCCGGCCCCCTTGATATAGCGCAGCTCCCGGATGTCGAGCAGGACGATGTCGCCGTGCTTTTTAACGGCCAGAAACTGCAGGCCGCCATCCGGCTTTTTCTCGGCGGTGGAGAGTCGGGCAAAGGCCTGAAACAGCCGCTCTTCCCCAAACGGCTTGGGCACGAAATCCAGCACGCCGTAGGCAAAGGCGGTAATGGCCTTATCGGTGTAGGCCGAAATAATGATGGTGTGAAACGCCCCGGCCGCCGCGCTTTCCAGCAGGCTGAAGCCATCCTGCCCGTTCAGGTTCAGGTCGAGCAGCACCAGGTCGGGGGCGGTGGTTTCCAGCACCTGCCGGGCCTGGGTTACCGAGTCGCAGGTAACCAGGTGCTGGAGTTGGGGGCCAAAGTAGGCCCGCGTCATGCGCTCCAGGCGGCGGGCAATGCGGGCCTCGTCTTCTACTACAACGATTCTCATCGGGCCGAATGGATGGTGATGGACGTGAGCCAGCCTTCGGGCACGGCGCCCGAGTGCAGTTGCCAGCCGGTGCCGTAGCTTTCCGTCAGGCGGGCCTTGATGTACTGCAAGCCGGTGCCGGTGCCCACTTTGGTGCCCGGCTCGGCGGGCCGGTTTTGGGCGCGGGTGAGCAGCTCATACTTCCGGCCGCTGGCGCAGGCCTCGGCGCTGAGCCGGAATCGAATGGAGCCGTCGGCGGCCGGGATGCTGTGGGTGATGCCGTTTTCGAGGATGGTGTGGAAAATGGCCGGCGGAATCAGCTCCTCCGGGTCCAGGCCCGCCTGCTCCAGCTCGTAGCGCACTTCCTTGCGAAACTGCATCACCTGCAAGTGGTGCTCACACAGCTCCAGCTCTTTGCCGAGGGGAATCAAAGTGGCCTCGGCCATGTCGTTGAGCAGGTCAAACTCCCGGGCCAGGGCCTGAATGAAAACGGCGCCCTGCCGGGGCGACTCCTCCACCCAGTCGAGCATGGACGTCAGCGTATTCTTGATGAAATGGGGCTGAATGTGCTTTTTGAGCAGCTCCAGTTTCAGGCGCGAGGAAAGCTGCTGGGCGGCCTGCCGCTCGTTTTCCATCACCCGCACCCGCAACGCGTGTAGGTAGAGCATGCACAGCAGAATCACGGTGAAGGTAATGTAGAGGCTGTAATCGAAGTAGAGAAAGTAGTGGGTCACCGCGCTGGCCAGCAGGCCCGTCAGCACCAGAATGCTGCCCTTGGCCCGCCGCCGGATGGCCAGCAGCACAATGACCAGCGAAGCAGCCCACATGGCCAGGCTCAGGTAGATGGCCGTTTGGTCGTAGTGCGGGTAGTTGAAGAGGTAGATACTGCTGAGCCCGGCCAGCAGCCCGCCCGCAATAAAGCCCTTGCGCGGCAGGCCAAACTGCAGGGCAAAATACAGGGGCACCAGCAGGGCAATGGCAAAGGTGAGCAGCCCGATGATGGTCAGGCGGGTGTAAAAGTGGGGGTAGGGGATGTCCACGTAAAACTTGACGTATTCCATCATCAGCAGCGCGAAACAGAGCAGGCAAATACTGCTGAAAATCAGCGTGCCGTAGTCCTTCTGGCTGCTACTGCTGAACAAAAACAGGTAGTAAATGGCCGCCAGCAGCAAGGCGCCGGCCATCAGGTTCACGAAGGCCATAATCAGCAGCGGGTCGCGCAGCAGGCGCGGGTAGCTGTGCAGCTTTACGTCGCTGAAGCGCTGTTCATCAGTGAGGTGGGCCTGGGTGGCGCGCAGGGCCACCACGTGCGGACCGGGTTTGGCCAGCGCGGCCGGCACCAGGTAGTAGCTGGTTTCGGTGCCGGGCACTTCCGGCCGCGTGGCGGAGGCTGGCCGGCCGTTGCGGCCAATCCGGCTGCCGTCCCAGTACACCTCGAACCCGCCGAAGGACCGGACCACGACCCCCAGCAGGGCAGTAGAATCCCACTGCGGCAGCCCGACGTGGTGGCGCACCCAGAACACCTGGTTGCCGGTGGCGCTCCGCTCGTTCTGCCAGCCGGAATCGTCGTAGCGCGGGGCGGCCCACCGCGGGTCGTCGCCGGTGCGGAAAAGGGGGCCAGCCGATTCGAACTCCACATCCGGTTGACAGGACGCCAACGCCAGCAGGAAGCACAAGTAGAGACTGAGTCGGTACATAGCCCAAAGGTAAGGCCCGTTGCCCCGCGGCCCGTGTCGTTCATTAGCATATAGAGCTGTTGACATGTATTCCCGTGGAAGCCCGCCCGGCACCGGCTAACCTTGGGCCATGAAAACCTGGCTCTACCTCTGTTTGCTCCTGCTGCTGACCCGCCATGCCGGCGCCCAGCAACCCTCCGCGCCAGCCAGCCCCGGCCGCGTCCTGACCGGCAAGCTGCTGGACGCCGGATCCGGCGCCCCGGTGCCCTACGCCACCATCAACGTGCTGGACGCGGCAGCCCAGCTCGTTACCGGCGGCATCAGCGACGAGGCCGGCGGCTTTCGGCTGGAAGGCATTCCGCCGGGCCCTTTTACAGTGGAGTTTCGCTTTCTGGGCTACCAGACGCTGAGCCAGCCCTTGCCGGCTGGGAGCGGGCGGCTCGAGCTGGGCCCGATTAAGCTGCAACCCATAACCACCCAGCTGGGCGAGGTGACGGTGACGGGTGAAAAGCCCGCGGTTAGTTTGCAGCTCGACAAAAAGGTGTTCGAAGTGGGCAAGGATATTCTCTCCCAGGGCGGCTCGGGCCACGACGTGCTCAACGGGGTGCCCTCGGTGGCGGTGAGCCCCGGGGGCGGCATCAGTCTGCGCGGCAACACCAACGTGACGGTGCTCATCAACGGCCGCCGCTCGGGCCTGACCCAGAACAGCGGCCTGGACCAGATTCCGGCCGCCCAGATTGAGCGGGTCGAAGTCATTACCAACCCCTCGGCCCGCTACGACGCCGGCGGCAGCGCGGGCATCATCAACGTGATTCTGAAGAAAAACAAGCAGTCCGGCCTGGGCGGGCAGGTGCGCCTGGTGGGCGGCCTGCCCAACGACACCCGCCTTACCCCGAGCCTGACCTTTAAGTCGTCCAAAGTCAACCTGTTTGCCACGGCCGGCCTGCGCTGGTCCGACTACCGGGGCCGCTACCGCACCGACCAGGTGACGGACCTCGCCGACGGGCGCCCGGCCCGCCTGCAGCAGCGGCAGCGCGAAAACCGGCACGACGACGGGAAGGTGCTCTACGTGGGGGCCGACTATTTCATCAATGACCACAACACCCTCACCGCCGCTTTCCTGAAAAACGACACCAAGGACCATGACAAAACGGAGTTAAACTATCAGTATGCCACGGGCGCGGGGGCAACCGACAGCACGCTGCAGCGCCGGGGCGAATCGTGGGAAAGCCGGAGCTACAACCAGCTGGAGCTGAATTACACCCGGCTCTTCGCCCAGGCCGGCCGCAAATACACGGTGGACGTGCAGTACGACTTCTGGAACAGCGACAAAGAGTGGCAGCTGGCCACGGCCCGCCTGTTGCCGCAAACCCAGGACTTACCCGGCATCCGGACCAGCTCTGTCGGGGCCAGCAAGGACTTGCTGGTGCAAACCGACCTGGTGCAGCCGCTCGGGGCGCAAACCACGCTGGAAATGGGGCTCAAGGCCGAGGGCCGGCAGGTGAGCAGTGACTTCGGGGCCGAGCAGGCGCGGGGTGCGGAATGGGCCACGTTCCGGGGCATCGACAACCAGCTGCACTACAACGAGCTGATCAGCAGCGGATACGCGCAGTACGGGCGCAAGGGGCAGAAGCTGTCCTACCTGCTGGGCCTGCGGGCCGAGCTGACCCGCGTCAGAATTCAGGACCGGGAAGGCCAGTACAGCAACGAGAAGCGCTACAACCGCCTGTTTCCGACCCTGAACCTGGGCTACCAGCTCCGGGAGGGCCTCACCACCCAGCTTACCTACAGCCGGCGTATTAACCGGCCCACGCTCTGGCTGCTCTACCCCTTCAACGAGCTGACCGACCTGAACGCGCAAAACGTGGGCAACCCCGACCTGAGCCCATCCTACGCCGACGGGCTGGAGCTGGGCCTGCTGCGCACCTGGCGCAGCCTCACCTTCAACCCCGCGGTATACTTCCAGCGCACCAGCGGCTTTATCCAGACCTACACCTACCGCGACGCGGCGGGCACCTTCATCAGCACGCCGGTGAACCTGAGCCGCGAAACCCGGCGGGGCCTGGAGCTGTCGGTGCTCTACAGCCCACTGAAATGGCTCAGCGTCAATTCCGAGCTGAACCTGTACGCCTTTACCCAGCAGGGCCGCTACCGGGAGCAGGATTTTGCCCTGAGTGGCCACACCCTGACCGGCCGCCTGAGTACCCAGCTGAAGTTGCCGCTCAAGCTCGGGGTGCAGGCCCGCTACAATTTCACCGGGGCCCAGCGCACCGCCCAAACCTTCACCCGCGCCCTGCACGTGGCCAGCGTGGCCGTCAGCAAAAACCTGCTGCGGGACAAGGCAACCCTGGTGCTGGATGGCAGTAACCTCTTCGACTCCAACCAGACCCGCACCCGCACGACGGGCCCGGAGTACGTATTCAGCCAGGTCAGCAGCCCCAACGCGGCCCGCTACCGGCTCAGCTTTACCTACCGCTTCAACCTGCAGGACGGGCAGGCTATCCGGCAGGCTAAAAGCAGCAACCGCAACTAGCCGGCGGGGGTAATGCCGCAGGCTTAGGGTGGGGAATAGTGCCCAACTCCCCAACCCGTCGTAGCTTACGAAGCTTTTACCCGCTGCCTGCCTTATGCCTTACTCCTTATTCCTCTTCGATTACGACGGCACGCTGTGCGACACCCGCCAGGCCATTCTCTACGGCTTCGAGCGCACCTTTGCCCACTACCAGGTGCCCCAGCCCGTGCCCGAAGTGGTGTATTCGATGATCGGAAGGGGCCTGGTGCTGGGCGACATGCTGCGCGAGCTGCGGCCGGAGCTGTCGGCGGAGCAGGTGCAGGAATGGGTCGTTACCTACCGCCACATCTACGCCCGGGAGGCTGAGCCGCTGGTGACGCCTTTTCCCGGGGCCCACGACTTATTTGCCCAGCTCACGGCCCAGGGCGTCACCATCGGGGTGGTTAGCAACAAAGGAGCAGCCGTGCTCGAAGCTTCCCTGGCGAAGCTGGACCTGCTGCCCTTCGTAGCCCTGGTCATCGGCGACGGGACTATGCCGGAAAAGCAACTGGCCAAAAAGCCCGACCCCATGGTGTTTCACCAGGTGGTGCAGCCCCGCTTCCCCGAGGTGCCCACCGAGCGTATCCTGATGGTGGGCGACACCCCCGCCGACTTGCAGTTCGCCCTCAACAGCCGCATTGACTCCTGCTGGGTTACCTTCGGCTTCGGCGACGACGAGCAGTGCCGGGCCCTGCACCCCACCCACACCGTGAGCCACCTGCTCGAAATTCCGGCCCTGCGCCGCCTGGCCGCCCACGGCTAGCCGACCGATGTAGAGACGCGTATTCGCGTCTCGTCGTTGAATGACAACGTTGTTCTGCACTGCGGCCTAAACAACGATTGAGACGCAAATATGCGTCTCTACATCACTCATGCGCGGTTTCAGGCCGCGCTACTGCGATTTCGAATCGCGAGGTTGTGGCTCGCAGTCGGGAGGGCGCGACTCCAGGCCGTGATGCGCCGGTGCGGAGCCGGGCCGGGAAGCGGTGGTGAAATGGATTTCGCCGAATGGGCGGCGCAAGGGGTGGGGCGAAACGGATTTCGGGGGCATAGGCCCTGAGGAGCTGGAAATGGGGTTGGGCAAGCTGGCACCTGGTTTGGAAAAAGGAGAGCAGCACTATCCTTCACCCTAACCGCTTGTCAGTCATGCACAATATTGATCGGACCCTCCAGGAGATGGAGGCCAGCGCCACTACCGGCGAGTACGAGAATAGCTTCGAATTCGAGTCCCAGGGCGAGTACGGCCAGGAAATGGGGCAGGAGTTCGAGCAGGAGTTCAGCCAGGAGTACAATGGCGAAACCAGCCAGGAAAACCAGGAGCTGGAAATGGCCTACCAGCTGCTCGAAGTCAGCAATGAGCAGGAGCTCAACCAGTTTTTGGGCGACCTGGTGAGCAAGGCCGCCGGGGCCGTCCGCGGGGCGGCCTCCAGCTTCGTAGCCTCGCCGGTGGGCCAGAGCGTGGGCAACTACCTTGTGGACGTGGGCCGCAATACCCTGCCCCAGCTCGGGGCCCAGTACGGCGGGCAGGCCGGGGGCGCCTTGGGCAGCCGGGCCGGTACGGCCCTGGGTGGCCGGCTGGGCCCCTTGGGCGCCCGGGCCGGGGGCTGGCTCGGCAACCAAGCCGGGCAGGCCGCGGGCCGGGCCGTGGGCGGCTGGGCCGGGACCCAGGCCGGCAACTGGCTGGCCAATAACGCCCAGCGCGTCTTTAACCTCGAATTTGAGGGCCTGAACCCCGAAAGCCAGGAGCTGGAAATTGCCCGGGCCTACATCCGCTTCGCCTCCGACGTGAGCCGGCGTGCCGCCCGCCTGGCCCGCCAGAACCCCCGCCTGACCCCGGCCCAGCTCGGCCGCCAGGTGCTGGGCGCCTCGGTGCCCCAGCTGGCCCCCGGCCTGAGCGAAGGCCTAACCCCCGCCGCCAACAATACTCCCAGTTACGGCAGCAACGGCAATGGCAACGGCTCGGCCCAGCCCAACCGCGGCACCTGGATCCGCCGCGGCCGCACCCTGGTCCTCTACGACGCCTAGCGGTGAATGAGTGGATGAGTGAAGTAGCCTACGGCGCTGGTTTGCGCGGTTAGAACAAAGAACTCACTCATTCACTCATCCACTCTATTCCCCCTCCGCTACTTCACTCATTCACTCATTCACCATTTCCCTTTCCGTCATGTATACCAACGAGTTTTCACAGGAATTTGAGCAAGCCCTCGGCCAGGAGCAGGAGTATGGCGGCTCGCAGGAGACGTTTGAGTTCAACCCCGAATTCATGGGCGAAACCAACGGCGAGTCGTACGAGATGAGCGGCGAGCTAAACGAAACCCAGGAGCTGGAGCTGGCTCACGAGCTGCTCGAAGTCAGCAATGAGCAGGAACTGAACATGTTCCTGGGTAAGCTGATCAAAAGCGCCGGCCGGGCCATCGGCAACTTCGCCAACTCTTCCATCGGGCGCAGCATTGGCGGGGCGCTCAAGTCGGTGGCCAAAGTGGCCATTCCGCTGGCCGGCAAGGCCCTGGGTACCTTCGTCGGCGGCCCGGTGGGCGGCATGATCGGGGGCAAGCTAGGCTCGATGGCCTCCAACCTGTTTGAGCTGGAGCTCGAAGGCCTCAGCCCCGAGGACCGCGAGTTTGAAACGGCCCGGGCCTACGTGCGCTTCGCTAATGCCGCCGTACGCCGCGGCGCCGCCCTGCAGCGGCAGCGGCCCGGCGTGCCGGCCCCGGCTTTGGCCCGCACGGCCCTGAGCCAGGCCGCCCGCCAGCACGCCCCGGGTTTGCTGCGCAACCGTACCCAGCCCACGCGCGGGGCCAACGGCCGCTTTATCAGCCCCAACGGCGGCGGGCGGCGCGGCCCCGGACGGCCCTACGGTGTGCCCTTCGCTCAGCAAGGCTACGCCGGCACCGGCGGCGGCAACCTGAACGTGAACGGCAGCTTTATGGCCCCGCAAAGCCAGGGCCAGCAAGGCCCGGACGGCCAGCAGGGCAGTGGCGACGACGACAGCTTCGACTTTGACCCCTCGGGCTTCGGGCAGGACGCCGGCAGTCAGGGCCAGGGCCAGGATTATTCCCCCATGCCCACCGGCCGCGCCACCCGCGGCACCTGGATGCGCCGGGGCCGGACGCTCGTTATTCAGCTCTGAGCCATGCGCCGCGCCGCCGATACGCAGTTTCTGGTGAACGAAGCCCTGGCGTTGTTCAGCCGCCTCCAGACGGTGCGCTCCTTCACGCTCAACATGCCCATGGTGCTGGCGGCGGCCGTATCGGCCCCGGCCCAAACGGCCATCAACGGCCACCTGGCCCACATTGCCTTCGACTTGCGCCGCCGCCTTAAAGACTTTATCCGCTGGATGCGGGCCGAGGAAAGTCAGAACCTGAGCACGGCCGAGGCCCAGGCCAAGTTCGTGCTGCTCAAGCTGCGCTTCAACAACCTGCTGGATCAAGTCGACATTTTTGCCGACGTGCTCAGCCAGCGCGGGGAGCACGGCACGGGCACTTGGCTGGCGGGTTTGGACGTGCTGGCCGAGGACGCGCTGTGCTTACCGGGCAATTACTTCGACCCGCCGCCCCTGATCTGCTTCGTGGAGCGGGGGCACGGGGCGGCCATCCGCCGGGCCCGCACCCGCCTGCCCGGCGGCGACGACAACCCGGTGGGCGTCATCCAAATTCCGCGGGAACGAATGGTGGGCAGCGGCATTGCCTCGTCCCTGATTCACGAAGTGGGCCACCAGGGCTCCGAGCTGCTGGAGCTAACCAAAACCATCCGGGCTGAGCTGGACCAGCAGGCCGCTAAGGGCGGGCCCGAGCAAATCGGGTGGCTGCTGCTCAACCGCTGGCTCAACGAAATCCTGTCCGACTTCTGGGCCCTGGGCCACCTCGGCATCGGGGCCACCTACGGGCTGATGAGCGTGGTGAGCTTGCCCAGCTACTTTGTGTTCCGCATCGGCACCGACGGGCCCCACCCGTTTCCCTGGATTCGGGTGCGCCTGAGCCTGGCCCTGGGCGAGGCCCTGTACCCGCACCCGCAGTGGGCTGCCCTGACCCGGCAGTGGGGCGACTTGTACCCCACCACGGGCCTCACGGCCAGCAAGCAGCGCCTGATTGAGCTGCTGGTAACGCTGCTGCCACGCTTTGCCCAGCTCGTGCTCAATCACCGCTCCAAAGCCCTGCGCGACCAGCGCCTGGCCGACTTGTTTCCCGCGGCCGAGCGCCAGCCCGCCCAGCTGCAGGCCCTGTTCCGGCAGTGGCAGCAGCAGCCCGAGCTGCGCGAGGCGGCCGCTCCGTCGTTGGTGTTTGCCGTCATCGGGCAGGCCAAGGCCGATGGGATGCTCACTGCGCCCCAGGAATACCAGCTGCTCACCCGGCAGCTCACCCGCTGGGCCCTGAACCGGGCCCGCACCTACGGGCAGTCCCGGGCGCCGCGCCTCGGGGCGCCTTCCTCTCACTCTTTAACTTCCTGAATCCATGAACCGTGAACTAAGCATTGACGCCTCCCATGTCTCGCTCGGCGACAACTCTTTGCTGACGCTGGAGCTGAGTGCCGAAGGACCGGGCGGCCTCCTCCAGCCGGCCCTGAAAGCCGCTGGTGGCATCATTCTGTTGTCTTTCGACAACCTGACCACCGACCACGAGCCCCTGAAATTTCACTTCGTCTACTCCATTGACGGCACCAAGCTCAAAGTCAGGCAGCAGGACGGGGAAAGCCCCAAGGGCCAAGCCCTATTCAACCGTATCAAGCTCAAAAGCGAGTCGGTTTCGCTGCTCAACAAGCAGTCGGTCGACATCATCTGGAGCCTGGTGGAGTGGGACGAAGCCGGCACCTACCTCGTAAAGGGCGACGTGGACGGGGAAAAGCAGGATTTTGGGCCCGTGAAGCTGGTGGTGATGAACGGCGAGGCCGACCAGCCGGTGCGCGTGACGTTGGGCGAGGCCAAGCGGGAGGAAACCAACGACCAGCCCCTGTGGAGCCTGATCCGGCACCGCACCATCGACTTCAACCGCTACCGCGGCTTTATCGACAGCGTGCTCTGCGTCAACAATGGCGCCCAGGCCAACGGCGGGCAGCTCGCCGGGGGGCGCATGTTCGTGCCCTTCAACCGCCTGGCTTCCTACGCCATGCTCAAATCGGCTACCGAGCTTTACCTGATGCAGGAAGCTGGCCTGGCCCTGGAGCACGACCCCGGCGGCAGCGGCAACCTTAACACCCTGCCCCGCCGCTACGACTCGGGCGAGTCGCGGCGCCTGGGCGGCTTCAGCTTCAGTGCCAGCGAGCTGCGCGAGGAGTACCTGGAGCAGCTCGAAAACGAGGAAGGCAAGGTGCTGCCCTACTTCAAGCTGATTCGGGAGAAGCTCTCGGAAGTGCCTTTGAAGGAAGTGCCCGACTTAGGGCCGCTGGGCACCGACGTGTGCTACGGCATCCTCAAATCCAAGCTCCAGGCCCCGCCTTTGATGGAGCTGATCTGGTCGTACTGGCACGAGGAGGGCGGCCTGGTCCAAACGATGAACGCCATCAGCCTGCGCTTCCAGAACGTGCGCCAGGGCGGCCCCGGCCAGGACCCGCTGGCGAATCTGAACCTGGACCCGCTGCGGCCGCTGAACAACCTGTTCTGGGGCTACATCGAAGACGAGCGGTTCCGGCTCAGCATGAACCGCCGCAACCTGGAGTACCGCTACGAATACGGCTTTGGGCTCATTGGGCGCGGCATTCAGGACATTCCGGTGGCCGAGTCGCGGGCCTTTTTCCTGCGGGGCTTCCACTCCTTGCTGCGGGCCGCTACCGAGTTTTATCAGCAGGCCAACTTCACCACCGTCATTCCCGACGGCTTCCCGATTCTGAACCACCTGCGGGAAGTGCACCTGACCCTGGCCGAGGGCGCCCACAACCAGTACGGCGACCTGCCCTGGACGGCCCGCTCCGAAATGCTGGTGCAGCAGTGGCTGCTGGCCCGGCCCGAGGTGCGCGAGTTTCTGGGCGGCCGCATCATGGTGCCCTACACCGAGCCCTGGATGGACCGCGTCGACAACATGAAGCAGCTGCAGGGCTGGAACCCGGCCAACATCAGCCACTTCCACGACCTGGGCACGTTTGGCGAGCAGCTGCTGCTGAGCATCCGCTACGGCTCCTGGAACAGTCCGGGCGTGGGCGCCACCAACGCCGCCAACTGGGCCTACTATTGGCGCGAGGAAATTCAGCGCTACATCCACGCCTACAAGGCCGTAACCGGCGTCGACCTGGCTTCCGACATCGTGGATGCCCGCCTGAACACGCCCGACAACGAGGAGCGCTACCTGCAGCCGGCCCAGCTCATCGAGCGGCAAACGGCCATGCAGCATCAGCAGCTGCGCCGCCGCGGGCAGCTGGCCCCGGCCCGCGTCAATGCCCTGGCGCCCAACCTGCCCCAGGGCGTGCCGGTGCCCCGCCGCAATGGCTTGCCGGGTTAATGCGCCGCGCCGCTGGCCGGCCACGCCTCCGTGGCTGGTCAGCGGTAAGGGCTTGTTGCTGCCAGCTTTACTTTATGGTTGACTTTACTTCCGCGCTGTACCTAGGCCGGCCCCGGCTCACGCTGCCGGCCCACTTGCCGCTGACCACCGGCCGCCCGGCCGCGCTGCAGGAGCCCGACTGGCACCGGCACGTGGGCCGGGAAGTGGCGCGGCGGCAGGGGCTGGAAACCGGTTTGCTGGCTCCCTCCACGCTGCACTTGTTCTGGGACGTGCTGGCTTTGCTGCCCCGCTCGGGCGTGGTCTTTCTGGATAAGGCCATGTACCCGGTGGGGCAGTGGGGGGCGGCCCGGGCCTTGCTGCGGGGCCTGCCCGTGGTGCCCTTCTCGGCCGTCGACCTGCCCACGCTGGCCCGGCAGCTGCACCTCTACCGGCAGCAGGGCCGCACGCCCTGGCTGCTCACCGACGGCTGGCGGCTCGGCGGCGCCGGAGCGGCCCCGCTGGCCCGCTACCTACAGCTGCTGGCTCCCGACCCCGAATCCGTGCTGCTTATTGACGACACCCAGGCCTTCGGGGTACTGGGCGCCCGGCCCACGGCCCGGCAGCCGCTGGGCGTGGGAGGGGGCGGCACGCTGCCATTTCTGGGCGTGCAGCACCCGCAAGTCCTGACCATTACCTCGTTGGCTAAAGGGCTGGGCGTGCCCGTGGCCGCACTGGCCGGCTCTGGCGCCTGGCTGCGCCGCTACGAGCAGCGCAGCACCGTGCGGGTGCATACCAGTCCGGTGTCGAACTGGCACGCTTGGGCCGCCGCCCAGGCCTTGGAGCACGACGCTGCCTGCGGCAATGCGGCCCGGCAGCGGCTGGCGCGGCATATCGGGGAGTTTCGGCAGCGGCTGCGGGCCGCTGGGATTCGGCCCCGTGGCGGGTGGTTTCCGGTCCAAAAGCTGGTGCTGCCCCGGGCCTCGGCCAGCCTGGGCCTCTACCAGTTGCTGCGCGAAGAGGGCTTCCAAACCCTGCTGCTGGCCGATGCGGCTAGGCCCACCGTGCCCCAGGTGGCTTTCTGCCTGCGCGCCGACCACCACCCGGCCGACCTGCACCGCCTGACCGAGTTGCTGGCCGCCCAGGCCCGGCGCCCCAATTGGTTTTCCGTTTCTCACCGTTCTACGCTGCTATTGCCATGAACCTCGATATGCCGCTTGCGCCCAGTGCCAACCGCCGCCCGGTGGCCAGCCGCCTTAGTGCCGGCTCCAACTCCGACCAGGCCACCATCTACACCCGGGGCGGGGCCACGCTGCGGGTACCGCTGCGGCCCGTGCCCAGTGCCAGCGGCGGGTGCGCCGGCCACCCCGCCAGCCAGCTGCTGCGCTGGCTGCAGCGCCGGGCTGCGGCCGAGCCGGGCTTTCCGGTGCGGGTGCGCAGTGTGCTGCTGGTGGTGGGTACCACGGGCGGGTGCGCTAGCTGCCAGCAGGGATTAGAGCGGTTCCTGAGCCGGTTTTACCGCGGGGCCCGGCTGCGGCTGGTGAAGCCCGGCGGGCACTCCGTGGGGTGCAGCTGCGGCTGCGGGCACTGCCAAAGCGCCGCGGCCGGGCCGCCCCGCAGCGTACTGGACGAGCTGCTGGGCGAAACCATGACCGAGCTGGAGTGGGAGCAGTGGCAGCAGGAGCTGGAGGAAGAGTACCGCCGCTTCAACCGGCAGTTTCGGCGCACCATGGCCCAGACTATTCACCAGGACCCCAAGCACCCGCTGCAGTTTCTGGTGAAGGACGGCAAGGGCGGCAAGCCGGTGTGGCGCACGGCCAAGGACCGGCGCGTGGACGCCGGCCACGTGACGCCCGTCATGACCTTATCGGCCCAGAACCGGACGAAAGAGCACCTGGCCATTCAGGACCGCAGCCTCAACCGTTCCGACGGGGCCAAAATGGGCGCCACCGGCAAGGGCACCAAAATCGAGGTCATCAACATCAAAGGTGTGCCCGTGGACGTGGAAACGGCCCGCAAATGGGTGGAGCAGGGGTTGCTGCCGGCCAGCTACGTGTCGGGGCGCTACATCCAGGACCACAAGGCCAAGGGCTGGACGGCCGACGGGGAGCTATTCTACGCCGTGGGCCTGAACAAGGACCTGGTGTCCGAAACCGGGTTCTAGCGTCCGGTTTATTTCTTTCCATCGGGCCTGCGCCATGAAAGCCGATTTCCTGTCTGATTTGCAAGCCCTGGTACGGTTTCCCAGCATCAGCACCGATGCGCGCTACGCCTCGGGCCTGCGCGCCTGCGCCACCTGGCTGGCCCGGCATATGCAGCAGCTGGGGCTGGACGGCGTGCGGCTTTTCGAAACGGCCCGCCACCCCATCGTCTACGCCGAGAAGCTGGTGAGTCGGCGGCGGCCCACGCTGCTCATCTACGGTCACTACGACGTGCAGCCCACCGAGCCGGCCGCCGCCTGGACGGTGCCGCCCTTCGCGGGGCTGATTCGCGGCAACAAGCTCTACGGCCGCGGCGCTTCCGATGACAAAGGCCAGTTTTTCGTCCACCTCAAAGCCCTGGAGCTGCTGCTGCAAACCGGCCAGCCTTTGCCGCTGAACGTGAAAATCCTGCTGGAAGGCGAGGAGGAAATCGGCAGCCCCAACCTGGCCGAATTCGTGCAGGCCCACCGCCACCGGCTGCGCGCCGACTGGGCCCTGCTCTCGGATACCAACCTGCTGTCGGCCGCCCAGCCCGCCCTGACCTACGGCCTGCGCGGCTCCCTGGCCGCCGAGCTGACCGTAACCGGGCCCCGCGCGGAGCTGCACTCGGGTATTTTCGGCGGGGCGGTGCTCAATCCCCTGCAAGCCCTGAGTACGCTGCTGGCGGCCCTGCACGACGAGGCCGGACGAATAGCCATTCCCGGCTTTTACGACCCGGTGCAACCCGCTTCGGTGGCCGAACGGGCGTATTTGCAACGGTATGGTCCCTCGGATGCCCAGCTGCGGCGCGAGGCTCAGGTAGAGCAGGGGTGGGGCGAGGCCGGCTACTCTTTATATGAGCGCACCGTGCTGCGGCCTTCGCTGAGCATCACGGGTCTTACCGGCGGCTACCAGGGCGCTGGTGTTCAGTCTATTGTGCCGGCCCGGGCGTCGGCCAAGCTCAGCTTCCGGCTGGCCCAGGGCCAGAACCCGCACCAGGTGGAAGAGCAGCTGCGCCGGTTTCTGCGCCGGATTACTCCGCCCCAGGTGCAGGCCACGCTCACCGCCCAGTTGCACGCCCCGCCCTACACGGTGCCGCCCCAGCTGCCGGTGATGCAGGCCGCGGCCCAGGCCTACGCCCACGGCTTCGGGCGCGCCCCAGTGCTCCAACGCTCGGGCGGCACGATTCCCGTCGTCAGCCTTTTTGAGCAGCACCTGGGCATCCCGACGGTGCTCATGGGTTTTGGTCTGCCCGATGACCGCAAGCACGGGCCCGACGAGTTTCTGTATTTGCCCAACTTCTGGCGCGGCATCCGCACCAGCCTGTTTTTTCTGCGCCGCCTGGGCCAGCTCACCCCTTATTCTGCCCCGCTATGCTCATCATCGACTGCCACTGCCACGCCGGCCAAGGCGACGGCCTGACTGGCCCCTGGGACACCGACGCGCCCCTGGGGCCCTACCTGGACTGGGCCGATGAGGCCGGGATTCAGCGCACCGTGCTCTTTGCCGCCTTCCACTCCGACTACGCCGTGGCCAACCGCCAAGTGGCCCAGCTGGTGCAGCAGCAGCCCGAGCGGTTCTACGGCTTTGCCTTCGTGCACGCCCAGCGCGACCGGGGCCGCATCCGGGAGCTGGTGGGCACGGCCGTGCAGCAGTACGGCTTCTGCGGTATCAAGTGCCACCGCTTCGACGCCCGTATCAGCCGCGAAATCTGCGACGTGGCCCGGGCCTTTCGCTTGCCGGTGCTCTACGACGTGGTGGGCGAAATTGCGGTGGTCGAGCTGCTGGGTGAGCAGTACCCCGACGTGAACTTCATCATTCCCCACCTGGGCTCGTTTTCCGACGACTGGCGGGCCCAGGCCGGCCTCATCGACCACCTCGTGCGCTTTCCCAACATCTACACCGACACCAGCGGGGTGCGCCGCTTCGACATTCTGCGCCGGGCCGTAGACCGGGCCGGGGCCCATAAATTCCTCTTCGGCTCCGACGGCCCCTGGCTGCATCCGGGCGTGGAACTGGCCAAAATCAAGGCCCTGCACCTGCGCCGGGAAGAAACCCAACAAGTGGTGGCCGGCAACCTGCTGGGCCTGCTCGATACCGTGCGGGTAAACCCGGGGCCCGCGGCCTTGCAGCGCATTGCGGTACCCGCCGCCGAGCTGAGTTCCGAGTGGCGCGACCCGTGGCTGGTGCGGGAGTAACCGAGAGTTGAGGGCATGGTGTAAATAGGGTACAAGCCGAATAGCTTTCGAGACTGGCTCAGGGTGGTCTTGTGCCATTGCTCGATTAATAGCTGCGGCTGGCGGTGGTTTCGGGTATGATAACCACGTAGTCGTAATCGAGCAGGACGGTGGCCAGGGGCTGGTTGCTTACTTTGAGCCGCTCGTTGAGCAGGGCCCGGCGCAAGGGCCGCAGGTCAAATACCTGCCAGGGGCCAGTGGTGGGCGTGGCGGCCAAAAAGGGCTGCAGCATTTTCTCGTCGTTGTTGGAGTACTGCGCGGCGCCGTTGGGGCCGGCCTTGGCGCCTTGCTTGCCGATAATGAAGATGTGCAGGGACTTCTGGTCGTGCACGTCGGCCAGGTTCAGGGCCAGGTTGCCCACGTCGAAGACCCCGGCCAGCAGGCTGGCACCGCGCCCGATGTGCAGGGCCCCAAACTTGAACAGCATCTTGGGCAGGGGCTGGCCGGGCTGGCTGTAAGCGGGCAGGCTTTCGAGCAGACTGCGCTTCATCGAGTTGATGCGCAGCTGGTGACTTTTCAGGCCCTGGGTTTTGTTCAGGGCGTAAATTTCGCTGCTCAACGCAAAGTCGCGCACCATTTGCTGCACCAGCGGGCCTTCCTTCTGGGTGAGGCGGCGCAGGCTGTCCAGGGCCGTGGGGCGCTGGTAAATGCTGAAATTGTTGGTGCCCTTGGCAATGGTAGCGTTGTCCTGGGCCTGGTAGGCGGCAGCCCGGCTCCGTAAGTACGCCTTGGCTGACTTGTTCTTGGTCTGGGTGGCCATTCGGTCAAACAAACTGCCCGTAGCCAGCAGGCTGACCTGGTCGATACCCACAATTGGTACGTTTTGGGCCCGCAGAGCCCGGGCCAGCTCAAACTCCTCGGCCCAGCTGTAGAAGGATAACCCCATCGAATACTGACGGTTGTAGGCCGTGGGCAAGCCGGGCTGGGCGGCCAGCCGGTTCAGGTCCTGGGCCTGGTACTTGTCGATTTCGGCCACGTACACGGCCGGCTGCAGCACCTGGGCCACGGCCTGGGCAAAACCCGGAATCTGGGCCATGCCGTGGTCTTCGCCCAGCAGCACGAGCGGGCTTTGCTGGATGTCCTGGCGCAGCTTGTCCCAGCCGGGGCCGGCCATAGTAGTGCCGCTGGCCGTGAGGGCAAAGGTGTTTTTGCGCAGCAGCCGCACAAAGGTCGTGTCGGTTTCCTGGGCCTGGGCCGGGCTGGCCAGCAGCAGGCCCGTCAGGGCCGCGGCGGCCAGCGGCCAGGCGCGGCGGGCCAACGAGCGGGTCAGGGTAGCAGTGAAGTGGAAGCGGAAGGAAGGGCGGAGCGTCATGACGAAGTGAATTATTTAGGGCGAAGAAGAAGATCTGGTCCAAAGAAATTGCGGAGCTTTAGGAGCCCGAACTTTATTCGACCAAAGCACTTCCCCACACCACCAAAGAATGAAGTGGTCTGCCGTTTTTCATGACTGAGTTCCTTGTCCGGCTGGCCCGGCGCTGGTCCGCACTAAGCTCCCGCACCACGGCTTTGCTGCTGCAAGTGGTGCTGTGGCTGCTGCTCGGGGGCTTTTATCTGCTCTGGAACAACCGGCCCAACTACTACTTCGCGGGCCCGGTCTGGCCGCTGGTGCTGGTGCAGCTGAGCTTTGCCGTGGTGCTCTTCAATAGCCTGGTTTACCTTATCATTCCGCGCTGGCTGCTGCGGGGGCGCACCGGCCCGGCCCTGGCCGGCGGCCTGGCCCTGATTTACGGGTACCGGATCTGGATGTACCTGGGCGCCCGGCTCAGTGAAGCCTACGTGGCCCTCGACCCAGTGCTGCGCCGCACTCTGCACGGCTTCTACATCGACCACCTCTGGGCCGACCTGACCAGCCTGAGCGGCATGCTAGCCTCGTTTATGGGCATGCTGGCGCCCATGCTGTTTCCGCTCATCATCAGCTTTCTGGCCTACGCCCTGGTCGTCGACCGGCGGCGGCTGGCCCTGGAGCGTGACCATCTGCGCCTGGAGCGCAGCTACCTCAAGGCCCAAATCAACCCGCAGTTTTTGTTTACCACCCTGGGCAGCCTGCGCACCTTCACCCACAGCGGCGACGAGCGGGCCGGCGACGTCGTGCTGCACCTGGCCGACCTGATGCGCTACACGCTCTACGAAACCGATGCCGAGCGGGTCCCCCTGGACCGGGAGCTGGAGTTTCTCGACGACTACCTGGCCCTGGAGCGCCTGCGCAACCCGGCTTCCGTCGCCATTCACCACGAAGTGAGCGGCATGGCTGCCGGGCCGCAGACCATTGCGCCCCTGGTGCTGCACCCGTTCGTGGAACGCCTTTTCGCCGGCCTCGACACCGCGCCCGGCCCCGTAACCCTGCACTGCCAGCTGCTCGTGGGCCCGCAGGTTCTGGCGCTGACCCTGACCCGCACCACGGCCCAGTCCTGGCCCGAGCCCTACGCCTCGGCCGCGACTCTGCAAGCCGCCCGGCGGCGCCTGGCCCTGCAGTACCCCGGGCACACGCTGGCCCTGACCGAAACCGACCTGCGGGTTCACCTGCACCTCACTATTCCGCTCGACTAGCCATGGAGGTCCTTACCCGGGAGCCGCGCGCCCGTCGGTGGGCCTGGCCGCTGGTCCTGCGCCGGCTGGCGCCTTTGTTGTGGTGGAGTTTGTTCGTGGCCTTCGAGTGGGTGGCTTTTCAAAGCTGGCAGGAAACCCCGCTCGTAACGGCGGGCTTCGTGCTGAAGGACTTGCTGGCGGCCGTGGCGGGCTACTACTTTTTTGCCCGCGTGGTGCTGCCGCGCCTGGTGCTGCGCCGCCGCTGGCTGCTGACGGGCCTCGGGCTGCTGGCCATTTATTACGTTTGGGGCCTGTGCTCCTACGGCTATTACGCCTTGCTGCAGCACTCCGGGCTGATTTCGGCCAATGCCCACGACTACATGCACCGCGTCATCGACTACGGCCTTTGGGGAGGAGTCTTTTCGTGGCGGGCCATTAGCATGGGCATCAGCGACTTTGTCGTGACCGTGCTGCCGCCCATCCTGATTCGCTTCGTGCGGTTTTTGCTCACGACCAGCAACCAGAGCCTGCGCCTGGAGCGCGAAAATCTCACTCTGGAGCTGAGCTTTCTAAAGGCCCAGGTCAACCCGCACTTTCTGTTCAACACCCTGAACAACATCTACACCATGGTCGTCAAGCAGGATGCCCGGGCGCCCGTCATGGTCCAGCACCTCACCGACTTGATGCATTACACGGTGTATGAGTCGGACGCCGAAAAGGTGCCCCTGAGCCGGGAAATCGGGTTTCTGGAGGATTACCTGGAGCTGGAACGCCTGCGCTACGGCCGCCACGTCAGCATCCGTTACCAGAAGTCGGGGCCCTTCGACGAGTTCCGCATTACCCCGCTGCTGTTCTTTCCCTTCGTCGAAAACGCCTTCAAGCACGGCGTCGACAGCAGCCTGGAAGCCAGCTGGGTCAGTATCACGCTGGCCGTGCACGAGGGGCAGCTGCACTTCGAAGTGAGCAACAGCCTGCCGCCCGCCGGTCCGCCCACGGCGTTTGGCGGGGTAGGGGTGGCCAACGTGCAAAAGCGCCTGGCCCTGCACTACCCGCCCCCGGACTACCAGCTCACCATCGGCCCCGAGCCCGCCGACCAAACTTACCGCGTGGTCCTGGTGCTCCGCCTCGACCCGGTTCCTTCCCTGTCATCCTGAGCTTTGCGAAGGACCTTATAACAGCCGACCGATTCGTACCAACGACTTGTTTTGGCGTGATAAGGTCCTTCGCAAAGCTCCGGATGACTCCTACTATAGATTCCTTTTCCAGCCCCATGATTAACTGCCTGATTATCGACGATGAGCCTTTCGCCCGCGAGCTGCTGGAAGGCTACGTGGCCCGGATTCCGGGCTTTCACCTGCTGGCCAGCTGCGCCCACGTCTTCGACGCGCTGGAGGTGTTGCAGCAGCAGAAAGTCGATTTGATTTTCTCCGACATCAACATGCCCCAGGTCAACGGCATCGAGTTCATCCGCTCCCTGCAGCATCCGCCCTACGTCATCTTCGTCACGGCCCACCCCAACTACGCCCTCGAAGGCTTCGAGCTCGACGCGCTGGACTACATCGTCAAGCCCGTGTCGTTTCCGCGGTTTCTGAAGGCCGTCAACAAAGCCCAGGCTCTCATCAACAGCCGCCCCGCAGCTACGGCCCCGGAGCCGGCCGCCCCGCAGTTCTTGTTCGTCAAGGAAGGCCACAGCCTGCAGCGGGTGCTCTTCGACGAAATCTATTACATCGAGGGCATGAAGGACTACATCAAAATCATCCTCAAAAACCGCGTCATCATCACCTACCTGCGCATGAGCCGGGTCGAAGACCAGCTGCCGGCTGCCCGCTTCACCCGCATCCAGAAGTCCTACATCGTGCGCATGGACGCCATCCGGGCCATCAGCGGCAACGAGGCTGAGCTCTACGATTTGCCCGAAAAGCTCCCCATCGGCAAGCAGCACAAGGAGGCGTTATTGGCGCGGTTCGGACTGAGCTAAGGCAGAAAAGGCGAAGTGTCCGGATACGACGGCCGGGAGTTTTCGGATCAGCTGATCCGCAGGAATGCGAAGCCTAGACCTATTACCGCCAATCCGGCCAGAATAAGTCCCATGATAAGGTTGGCATAGCCAAGGTCTTTTTTCTGGTAGTCATTGGTCTTGAAGGCCAGGCGCAGGCCAAGGATGGTGCACCTGAGGCCCACCACGACCAAGAGCGGCAGGCTGAACAAAGAAGCTGCGAAAAAGACCGTCCCGATTTTATTCGGAGCTAGCAGCTGTAGTAACAACAGGGCGAAAGGTGCGCTGTAGGCATAAATAGCGGTTCTGTACAGCTTCTCTATCCGTTTACGGGTTATTTTGCTCTGTAGTATCGGGTCCATTGGTAGCGAAATACACCAGCTTAATGCCCGGACGTAGCTACGAAACGTGCTAAGCCAGGGCCGGAACAGACCGTAGCGTTGTACGCTATAAACCTACGAATATAAACCAACGTTACCCCGGCGCCCCCGCCACTTCCGGCTCGCCGCGGCGGTGCATCTGCAGGATTCTTTCGCTGCAGCCCAGGCGGTGGGCAGCTAGCTTCAGGTTGCCGTTTTCGTGGGTAATGGCCACCTTTTTGGCTATTTCGGTTACCTGGTCCTTGATTTCCTTCAGCCCCAGACCCTGGTACAACAAGCCTTTGACGCCGGCCTCCAAGTCGCTGCCCTGCAGGCTGGGGCCCAGGCGGGCGAAGTCGGGCCAGTCGGAGCGCGGAATGTCGCCGATGGTGATGGGGCCTTCGCCCAGGTGCTTGTTGGCAATGCGGTTGATGAGCTGCTGCAGCTCGCGCACGTTGCCGGGGTAGTCGCGCAGCAGCAGAAAGTCGAACACCTGCCGGTCCACGGGCTGGTGGATGTGGTGCTGCTCCCGGAAGAAGTGCTCGGCCAGCCCCACAATGTCTTCTTTCCGCTCGCGCAGGGGCGGCAGCTGGCAGGTCCAGCCCGAAATGCGGTAGTACAAGTCCTGGCGAAACGTGCCCTTGTGCACCTCGGCCAGCAGGTCGCGGTTGGTGGCACTCACCAGCCGAAACTTGGCCCGGCGCCAGGTGTTGCTGCCCACGCGCTTGTAGGTGCCTTCCTGCAACGCCCGCAGCAGCTCGGCCTGCAGGGGTAGCGGCAGCTCGCCCAGCTCATCCAGGAACAGCGTGCCTTCGTGGGCCAGGGCCAGGGCCCCGTCGCGGGTGCTGATGGCGTTGGTAAAGGCGCCCTTCTCGTGGCCAAACAGCTCCGAGCCCGAGAGGCCCGGAATCAGGTTGGTACAGTCGACCACCACACAGTCGCGCTTGCTGGGCCGCGGGTCGAGCTGGTGAATTTCCTGGGCCACGAGTTCCTTGCCGGTGCCGCTTTCGCCCATAATCAGCACCTGGCAGTTGCTCAGGGCCATGTCGACCACCTGCCGCAGGGTGTTCACCCAGCAGCGGCTCTGGCCCACCATGCGCTGCTGCAGGTAAGTCACTTTCTCTTCCAGCAGCAGCCAGTACTGCAACCGCGACACGATAATCTGCACCGGCTTCTCGACCTCAAACCAGGAAAACACTTCCACTACGCCGCTGCGCAGCAGGGCCCAGGTGCTGGAGGTCGGCAGCAGGCTCACGGCCACGGCAATGATTTTGGTGTCGGCGTAAAGCGTATATGCCTCCAGGGTTTCCTGAATTTCCTCGAGCGGGGCCTGATGATCCAGAAAGATGATGCCCGCCCCCTCGGGCGTGTCGCCCAGGTGCACGGCCTGCAGCCCCACGCCGGCCTGCTCCAGGGCTTCCAGGATGCGCAACAGGCGGGAATTGTCGCGGGTAAAGGGCTTAAACCACACTCTGTATTCAGCCATGGCAAAGGAAAGTTGCGGGCCGCGCACGGCCCGGGTCAGGCCCGGTGGAAGATGCCACCGGGTTCTTTGCAATAGGCGGGAAGAGAGCCTGCGGGCACACGGGCGGGGCTTGTCGGCTATGGCAAACAAGCCACTGCGGGCAGGGTGGGTGCTAGGGAATCGGGATAATGAAGATAGGCATTATAGCTGTAATATAGAGTAACATGTATATGTGGTAGGGCGGTATAAGCTCCTGCGCTTGAATAGGGGCCCTAAAAAAATTACGGCCCCGGATTCTGTAATCCGGGGCCGTGCTGGCAGAACTGTAACCGGTTAATTTAGGAGCCCCCGGCGCGGCGCTTTTCGTCTTCGGCCCCGCCGCTGCGGCGCCGGGCCGGCGCCAGTTTATCATTGCCGAAGCGGTAGGAGAAGGCTAGGGTGGCCACCCGGAAGTCGCCGCGCTGGTAGAAGCGCTCCACGTAGTTGTCGTAGGTGGAAGTGGCCCGGATGGCGCCGGTGTAGAAGGCGTCGGTTACGTTGAGCTTGAGGTTGGCTTTTCGTTCCCAGAGGCTTTTCTGAATACCAAAAGCCACCTGCCC
Organism: Hymenobacter chitinivorans DSM 11115; assembly: GCF_002797555.1. Lineage (NCBI taxonomy): Bacteria > Pseudomonadati > Bacteroidota > Cytophagia > Cytophagales > Hymenobacteraceae > Hymenobacter > Hymenobacter chitinivorans. The sequence continues at coordinate 1,923,121 of NZ_PGFA01000001.1, forward strand.
ATAAGGGCGGGTATCGAAGAAGCCCGACAGCTCCCGCGACTGGTAGTTGGCGTTCAAATCGGCGCTCCAGCCTTTGCCGAAGGTGAACGTGCTGTTGCTGCTGAGCGAAAAAGCCGGCCGGGCGCTGCTGCGGTCCAGGGTGGTGCCGGCAATGCTGCCCACGTAGCGGTTGTAGTAGAGCACCCCGTTGTTGTACACGTTCCACCACTTGGCCAGCTCCACCGGGGCCGTCAGGGTAAGGGCGTAGTAGTACTGGGTGCCCAGGTTCTGGCTCGTCGATACCACGATGCGGCTGTTGGCGTTTTCGGGCTGTACGGTGCCCACGATGGGGTCGGAGGTGCGGCTGTAACTCAGGCCCAGGCTGTATTTCTGCTTGTAAGTGTGGGTCAGCTCCACGTTGTAGCTGGTCTGGGGCTTGAGCCGGGGGTTACCCGCGCCGTAGGTCGTCGCGTCGATGTAGGAGCGGAAGGGGTTGAGCTGCCCGTAGCCCGGCCGGTCGATGCGGCGGCTCAGCGACACGGACGTTTCGTGCTGCTCGGTGAAGGTGTGCTTGACGGCTGCGCTGGGGAAAAGCTGGAAGTAGTTGCGGTTGAAGTTGGCGTCCTCCGTAGCGTTGTCCGACTTGCCCACGCCCTTGGTTTGCTCCCCGCGCAGGCCCAGCTGCAGGGTCCAGCCGGGCAGGGTCTGGTTGTAATTCACGTAGCCCGCGTTGATGTTCTCGTCGTAGCGGAAGCGGTTCGACAGGTTCGCGTCGCGCACCAAATAATCCAGGCTCACGGCGCCGGAAGCGGGGTCCACGAAGGGAATGGTAAACTCCACGTCGTTGTCGGAGTGCACCCAGCTGACTTTGCCGCCCAGGTCCAGCCGGGCCTTTTTGGTGAGCGGGTGGGTGTAGTCGGCCTTGATGGACTGAATCGTGAGCAGGCCTTCCTGGTCGCCGTTGCGGCGGGTCAGCAGCTCCACCGGCTCCCGGTCCTGGTAGGTAGTCAGGTACTGCAGGCGGCGGGTGTCGTAGCGGGCGTAGTCGGCGTCGGCCGTCAGCTCCCGGGTGCCCACCGAGTCCTTAAAGGTGTGCTTGAAGTTGAGGTTGCCGGCCACGTTGGGAAACGTAGCTTCCCGGTTGTTGGTCGAGTTGTAGCCCCGCAGGGCATTACCCGCGGCGTCGGTGCGGGTCGTCAAGTTGCTGCCGCGCTGGGTGTTGCGGTTTTGCAGCCCGTTGACGGTTACGCCCACCACGGTTTGCTCCGAGAGAGTGTAGTCCAGGCCGGCTTTCCAGGTGTGGGAGACGTTGTGGCCCGCCCCGTAGTTGTCCTGGTCGGTGCTGCCATCGTAGGCCTTGCCCTGGTCGGTGGGGCGGTAAAAGTCGCGGTGAATGGTCAGGGCCCCATAGTTGCGGCGGTCGGCGAAGGTGTAGGAGCCGAAGGTGTTGGTTTTCTTGGTGCGGTGGTTTAGCGTCAGGCCCGAGGTGAAGCGCCCGAAGCGGCCGTGCCCGTAGCTGCTGCTCAGGCTGCCGTTGGTGCCCACGCGCTGGTCTTTTTTAAGGTTGATGGCAATGATGCCGGCGCTGCCCTGGGCCTCGTACTTGGCCGGCGGGTTGGTGATGAGCTCAATGCTCTTGAGCTGCTCGGCCGGCAGGGCCCGCAGGTAATCGGCCAGCTCGGCGCCCGTCATGGGCTGGCGCTTGCCGTCGATGAGCACCAGCACGCCCTGCCGCCCGCGCAGCCCGATGTTGTCGTTGCCGTCCACCGTCACGCCCGGCGAGCGGCTGAGCACATCCAGGCTGGTGTTGCCGGCGGCCAGCGTCGAGCCCTCCACATTCACGATGGTGCGGTCGGCTTCCCGCTCAAACAAGGGTTTCTGGCCCACCACCTGCACTTCCTTGAGCGTAGTAGCGCCGCTGGCGGCCAGGGTCAGCACCGGCAGGGCCACGGTTTCGGCCCCGGCCGTGAAAACCTTGCTCCAGGTGCGCACAAAGCCCACCTGCGAGGCCGAGACGAGGTAGGCGCCGGTGGGCGTCTGCTCGAAGCGGAACGTGCCCTTCTCGTCGCTGAACTCCGACTTGACCACCGTCGAGTCGGTGGCCCGGTGCAGAGTCACGGTGGCGTAGTCGATGGGCGCGCCGCTGGCCCCGGCCAGCTGACCAGTCACGGTGGTGCGGGTTTGGGCCAGGGCCGGGGCGCTCAGCAGCAAACTGCCGAGCAGCAGCAGGAGGGAAGGCTGCGGGAGCCGTCCGGGGTAGTGGAGTTTCATGGATAAAGCAGGGTTGAGGCTAACGCGCTGAGAATTCAGCCACCGGCCCGCGAAAGAGAGCCGTCGGCGTTAAGCAGAAAACGTTCGTGGCTACTGGGTGGGCCGGCCGGGCCCACCGCCCCGCTACCCGCGGCCGACGGGAGAGGAGAAGCAGTACGAATTATTTCGTATCAAACATACGAAGACTTTCGTATATTCAAATGACGGGATGAATATTTTTCCTTCTGCCGCCTTCCTGCTGTTGCCAGAAGCTAGGAAGTTGGCGTACAGTTGCGGTAAATGCGTTCCAGTAGGGTCTGGAGCACAGCCGTATCGGCGTCCGAGAGTCCCTGCAGCGCAATGCCGCGATTGTTGAGCACGATGGGCTGCACCGCGTCCAGAATCCGCTGGCCTTCTTCGGTCACGCGCAGCTGGGTGCGGCGCCCGTCGTAGGCCAGGGCTTCGGCCGCCAGCAGTTCGCGTTGGGTGAGCAAGCGGATGATGCGGGCCACGGAGGCCTGGTCCTTAAAGACCCGGTCGCCGATTTCGGTTTGGGTCAGGTCGTCGTTTTCCAGAATCACGCGCAGCACCAGCCACTGGTCGATGGTAATGGCGATGCCCGCCCGGTCGATGTTGGCCTGGGCAAAGCGCCGGTATTGCTTGATAGCCTTATCGAGCGAGTAGAAGAGAACATTAGAGAGCATGAGGAAGAAATCCAGCGGTGATAAATAGATGTATGATATATCATGAAGGTTGCCTCATGACGCAAATATTTTTCTTCAGCCGAAGAAAAGAACAGCAGGCCGGGGGGTAGGCGGCGTTCAAGCTACCCGTTTTTAAGAGCGCCCAACACCCGCTTGATCAACTCGTTGGGGCTGCCGTTGTGCCAGCGCCACACAATCACCAGGTCGTGCTCGGGGTCAACCCAAATCGTGTTGGAGCCCGCGCCCAAGGCGGCGTAGCTCGTGGCCGGGGCGTCGGGCCAGGCCTTGCGCTGGGAGTTGAGCCACCAGAGGTAGCCGTAGTCGGGGCCGGGGCCGCCGGGCGTGGTGGCCTGCTGCACCCAGGCCGCGGGCACTACTTGCCGGTCTTGCCAGCGGCCCTGGCGCAGAAACAGGTAGCCGAATCGGGCTTCGTCGCGGCTGCTGATCCAGAGGCCCCCGCCCCAGCGCGTGCCCCCGCTCACGGAGGCCATGGGCTGGCCGTCGATAAGCACGGTGGAGTTGCGGTAGGGCACCCACTGCCAGGATGAGGAAGCGCCGATGGGCTGCATGATTTCGGAGCGGAACACCTCGGGCAGGGGCCGGCGCCAGAGCTCCAGCAGCGACAACGAGAAGCGGTTGATGCGCACGTCGTTGTATTCGTAGTAGGTGCCGGGCTCCTGCAGGGTCCGGGGTTTTCGCTCGCCTTTGCCGAAGGCCTCGTGGCCCACGAAATCGGCGTTTTTGCCCCACATCGAGCCTTCCCACTCACTGCTCTGGCGCACGTGGTGTTCCCAGGTCACGCGGCGGTTGTGGTCGGAATCGTAGCCGCCGTCGTGAATGTCCTTGCTCACCGGGTCGTGAATGTCCTTGATCAGGCCCTTTTCCAGGGTCAGGCCCAGCAGGGTGGACAGCACGCTTTTGGCCACGCTGTAGGTGGGGTCGGCCTGCTCGGTGTTGCCCCACTCGGCCACGATGTAGCCGTGGCGCAGGATCAGGCCGTTGGTAGCGGCCCGGGAGGCGGGCAGTGGGCCCAGGGGCGTGCCGAAGATTTCGGCCTGGGTAGCGAAGTTCGGGGTCATTTGGGTCGTTTCCTGCTCCTGGGCCCAGGCTACGGCCTGCTGCAGGCGGGCGGCGTCGAAGCCGGCTTTTTCGGGCTTTTGGCGCTGCCAGCGGTTGCCCGGGCCGGGGTAGTAGGCCGCAGCCGGGGCGCCCGGGGCCGTCGGTTGGGTGGGGCGGGAGCAGGCCAGCACGGGCAGCAGCAGGAGCAGCGGCAGGTAGGAGCGGAGCGGTTTCATAGACGGGCAGCGAAAAGCGAGGCCCGGCAAGCTACGAAACCTAAAGCTGGGCGGAGCCGCGCAGAATGCTAAACTTGCGCCCTCAAACCCTGTTGCTATGTCCGTGACTGAAATTACAATTCCGACGCTAGCGGCGTTGCCCCAGGCCGCTGCCCAGCTGGTACCCCTGCTGGCGGGCCACTCCATTGTGGTGCTGGAGGGCGAAATGGGGGCGGGCAAAACGACCTTCACCAAGGCCCTGTGCCAAGAGCTGGGCGTGCAGGACGACGTGAGCAGCCCCACCTTTGCCCTCGTTAATGAGTACCGCGACGGGCAGAACCAGCCGATTTACCACTTCGACTTCTACCGGATTGAGGACCCCGCCGAGGCCGAAAACATTGGCGCGCTAGAGTACTTCGATTCTGGCTATCTTTGCCTGATAGAGTGGCCAAGCCGCGTGGAGGCGCTTTTGCCCCCGAAGAGGCTGCTCGTCACGCTCACCGTGACCGGGCCCGAGTCGCGCCTGCTGCGCCTCGAAGCCCTGACCGACTGAGCCGCTGAACCCTTACCTGCCCAATGCCCGAAGCAATACCCCCCGGATTTGAGTCGCTGGCCACGAGCCGCGCTTACTTCACCCAGGAATCCATGCTGGCCGTGGAAACGCGCAAGCGCAAGCTGTTTATCGGCCTGCCCCGGGAAACCTCGTTGCAGGAAAACCGCATCTGCCTGACGCCCGAAGCCGTGAAGCACCTCGTGAACGAGGGCCACGAGGTGGTCATGGAAAGCGGGGCCGGGGAGCCCAGCAAGTACTCCGACCACGACTATAGCGAGGCTGGGGCCACCATTGCCTACTCGGCCAAGGAAGTGTACGAGGCCGACATCATCCTGAAAGTGGCCCCGCCCACCCAGGAGGAAATCGACTACCTGAAGGCCAACCAGACCCTGATTTCGGCCCTGCAGTTTGGCTCGCTCACGGCCGAGTACATCACGGCCATTCTGCGCAAGAAGGTGAATGCCATCAGCTTCGAGCTGATTAAGGACCCCTCGGGGGCCCGGCCGGTGGTGCGGGCCATGAGCGAAATTGCGGGCTCCACCGTGATGCTGGTGGCGGCCGAGTACCTGGCCCGCTCCAACGAGGGCAAGGGCGTCATTCTGGGCGGTATTACCGGCGTGCCCCCGTCCCAGGTCGTGATTCTGGGCGCGGGTACCGTGGCCGAGTACGCGGCCCGCGCCGCCACCGGTCTGGGCGCCGAGGTGAAGGTGTTCGACAACCACCTCTACAAGCTGCGCCGGCTCAAGCAGAACCTGGGCACGATGCTCTACACCAGCACGCTCGACACGTTCGTGCTCAACCAGCAGATTCGGCGGGCCGACGTGGTGATTGGGGCCCTGAACGCCGAGGAAGGCCGGATTCCGTTTATGGTGCCCGAAAGCGTGGTGGCCAGCATGGCCCCCGGCTCGGTCATTATCGACGTGAGCATCGACCAGGGCGGCTGCTTCGAAACCTCGGAAATGACCAGCCACAGCAAGCCCGTGTTCCGCAAGTACGACGTGGTACACTATTGCGTGCCCAACATTGCTTCCCGCGTGCCGCGCACCGCTACCAACGCCCTGAGCAACATCTTCACGCCCATTCTGCAGGAAATCAGCCAGCACGGGGGCATCAACGAGGTCCTGTTCACCAACGAGCATTTCCGCTCGGGCGTCTACGTCTACAAAGGCTCGTTGACTAACGCCTCGATAGCCAAGAAATTCAACATGCGCTACAAGGAGCTGGGCCTGATGATAGCCGTGCGGAATTAAGTCTGAACCACGGATTGGCTGCGCCGAACTCCGTTTCCGGCGGGTTTTCCGGATTAAATGGATTTCGTAGCCGGTAGAGTACTGCAAAGCCTGCGCTTCGGTGCGGGCTTTTTGCTTTTTTAGCGGCCTCAATGTTACTCCTATGTATTCTACCCCCAATCCCGTGCTGCTCACCGCCCGCCCCGTTCTGGACTTCCCCTCCGCCCAGGTCACCGAGGCCATGAACCGCTCCTTCGAGGAGTACTTCGTGCCGCTGGTCTTCACGCCCGAAACCTTCGAGCGGCGCTTCCGCTCCGAGCACCTCGACGCCCAGGCCAGCAAGCTCTGGTTTGCGGGGGAAGAGCTAGTGGGCCTGGTGCTGATTGCCCGGCGCGGCTACACGAGCCGGGTGGCGGCCATGGGGTTGGTGATTGATGCCCGGGGCAAAGGCTACGGCAAACAGATGCTGCAAGCGGCCCTCGACGAAGCCCGGGCCCGCCACGACCGGAGCATGCTGCTGGAAGTATTCGTGCCCAACGAGCGGGCCCGCCGCCTCTACGAGCGGCTGGGCTTCCGCAACACCCGGGAGCTGTTCACCTTCCGCCGTGAGCCTCAGCCGGTGGAAGTTGCCGCTCAACTCACTGAAGTCGACCCGCGGCAGGTGGCTTATCTGGTGGCCCGGGAAGCTGCCGAAAACCTGCCCTGGATGTTTGCGGCCGAGTCGCTGATGGCGGCTTCGGCGCCCACCCGGGCGTTTTCATTGGATGACAAAGCCTTCGTAATACTGCGCCCCGAAGCAGAACGCACCTTGGTACAGACCGTTATTGTGCCTAAAGCCCACCGGCGGCAGGGCTGGGGCCGCCGGCTGCTGCAGGCCGTGGAAACCGCCTTTCCCGGTCCGCCGCTGACGATGCCGATGGTAACCCAGGGGCCGGGCTACGACTTTCTGTGGGCCGCCGGCTGGGAGCCCCTGGAGTTGGCGTTGTTTGAAATGGAGTGCCCATTGGCGTAGAGACGCCTATTCGCGTCTCGTCGTTGAACGATGGGAACTGCCTAAAGCAAACAACGTCAGCAACGATTGAGACGCAAATATGCGTCTCTACACCACGCTTACAGATTCTACTCGGCCAGCAGCAGCACTTTCCAGGCTTCGAGCAGCTTGCCTTCCTCCAAATACTGCTTGCCCAGCAGCGTCAGGTGCTGCTTGAGCTCCTGGGGCTGGGACTGGTACTTGTTGAGCGTGTAGGCCACCAGGGGTTCCTGCCGAAACTCGGCGACCTGCGCGGGCGTGGGCAGGGCTTCGCGCTCAATGTTGCCGAGGCGGCCCAGGTTGTTGCCGGTCAGCAAATCGGAGGTGCGCAGGTGCTCGGGGAGCTGGTCGTAGCCGATGCCCATGTTGCGGTTGGGCTTGGGCACTTCAAACAGGCTGCTGCCCGAAGCGCGGCAGTACCAGTCGCCGCCGAGGCGGGCAATGGCGTCGAGCTTGAAAGGGTCGATACCGGTGCCGCTGGGCAGCACGATATCCTCGCGAAAATGGGCCAGCACCACCCGGCAGACGACCAGGTTGCCGGCCCCGTTGTTCTGGCCCAGCTCAATGACTTGCTCGACCACGCACTCGAAGGCGGCTGGGGCTTCGGCCACCCGCGGGGGCTTCACCTTCTGGCTCGGTACCTGGGTAAAACCCGCTTTCACGAACTCATTAACGCCCTTTTCATACTCGGTGCTGGCCAAGGACATTTGCTCGACCATGGCGTAGTCGCAGATGTGGATGACGACTTCGGGCACCTCGCGCACGTTTTGCAGAGTATGCTTCTGCGAGTTGTCGCGCACCCGGTTGGCGGGCGAAAACACCAGGATGGGCGGGTTGGAGCCGAAGCAGTTGAAGAAGCTGTAGGGACTCAGGTTCACGCTACCATCGGCCGAAATGGTGCTGGCAAACGCCACCGGCCGCGGGGCCACGGCCCCCACCAGAAACGGGTGCAGCTCACTGGGCTTGATAACGGCGGGGTCGATGGTGCGGAAGGAAGCAGGGGCGGTGGGCATGCGGGCGGGGCTGGGTTAGGCGGGCGAAGTTCAGGGTTTGCGGGCAATTAGTTGTTTCGTCTAATCGTCATGTCGACCAACGGGAGACATCTCGCGTGCTGTCGGTGTCAAACTATCTGTCATTTTCTGTTTGTCATCCTGAGCAGTGCGAAGCAAAGGGAAGGACCTTATAACAGCTGAACGACTATCGTAACAACGACTCGTGCTAGCGTGGTAAGGTCCTTCGCAGGCTCAGGATGACAGTTGCTTACAGCAAACAACCCCACAATATTCTCAACTATGGATACTTTTACCGTCGTGCCAACCCCGTCAACCACCTGTTTATGTTCGGAATAAACCATATCAAGTTCGACTCGATGACCTACGCCATTCACTTCAAGAATGGCCGCATTGCGAAGGAGGGGCGGGGGTTGTCGTTCTATTATTTTGGGCCCAACAGCTCGATTGTGGCCATTCCAATGGGCAGCAACGATTTGCCCTTCATCTTCAACGAAACCACCCACGACTACCAGACCGTCTCGATTCAGGGCCAGATAACCTACAAGGCCGGCAACCCCAAGCAGCTGGCCGAGGTGCTCGACTTCACCGTCGACAGCCGGGGCGTCTACAAGAAAAACGACCTGGAAAAGCTCCACCAGCGCATCGTCAACGAGGCCCAGACGGCCACGGCCACCTTCGTGCAGAGCCTGGGCCTGAAGGACGCCATGCGGGCGGCCAAGGCCATTGAGGTCAACATCGTGGAGGGGCTGGCCGCGTCCCGGGCCGTGGGGCTGCTGGGCATTGAGGTGCTGGGCGTGAATATTCTGGCCGTGAAGGCCACCCCCGAAATGGGCCGGGCCCTGGAAACCGAAACCCGCGAAAAGCTGCAGCAGGAAGCCGACCAGGCCGTCTTTGAGCGCCGCAACTTTGCCGTGGAGCAGGAGCGTAAAATCCGGGAGAGCGAGCTGAACACCGAAATTGCGGTGGAGGAAAAGAACAAGCAGATTGCCGAGAAGAAAATCGAGGGCGAGATGCAGCGGGCCGCCAGCACCCGGCAGCTGCGCGAAATGCAGGTCCAGGCCGACATTGCCGTGGAGGAGCAGCGCAAGCAGCTCATCGAGCAGAACGCCGAAAACCAGCGCCGCGAGGCCGACACCCGCGGCTACGTGCTCGAAACCACCCTGCGGCCCTACAAGGACATGGACTGGAAGCTGCTGGTGGCCCTGAGCAACAACCCCGACCCTAAGTTCAACATTGCCCTGGCCTTCCGGGAGCTGGCCGAAAACGCCGCCAAAATCGGCACCCTCAACATCTCGCCCGACTTGCTCGACTCCCTCGTCAGCGACGCCCCCGACCAGCCCCGGCCCCAGAACCCGCAGAATAGACGATGAGCAGCGGCATCGACTACGCCATTCTGGTGCGCAACAAAACCCGGCTGGAGCAGCTCATCGAGCGGTTTAATACCAAGGCCCAGGCCCGGTTCTACATCGAAAGCCTGGGCGGGGAGTTTGCCGACTACGAGCGGGAAAATGACCGGTTTCAGGAGTCGTTTTCCCTGGTGCAGCGCCGCCTTTCATCCGTGGTGAAAAACAAGCTGGTGGAGCGGGCCTTTTTGCCCTCGTTCCTGTTCAACCCCAAGCAGCTGGTGGTCGTGGTGGGGCAGGATGGGCTGGTGGCCAACACGGCCAAGTACGTGGGCGGCATCCCCATTATTGCCGTGAATCCCGACCCGGAGCGCTACGACGGGGTGCTGCTGCCCTTCACGCCCGATGATTTTCTGCGGGCCGTGGAGCGCGTCATGGCCGGCAAGCACCAGGTGCGGGAAGCGGCCCTGGCCGAAGCCCGCCTCAACGACGGGCAGCGCCTGCTGGCCTTCAACGACCTCTTTATCGGGGCCGCCTCCCACGTATCGGCCCGCTACCGGATTGGCTACCAGGATGAGGAGGAAAGCCACTCCTCGTCGGGCGTCATCGTTTCCACCAAGTCGGGCTCGACGGGCTGGCTGAGCTCCATCTTCAACATGACGGCCGGCATGCGGCGGTTTCTGGACTCGGATGAAGTGCCGACGGCCCAGCCCGCGCTGGCCGAGAATGAGCTGATGTTCGTGGTGCGCGAAGCCTTCCAGAGCAAGCGCACCCAGGCCGGTATTACGGCCGGCATCCTGGGCGAATACGAGCCGCTGCTCATCGAGTCGTTCATGCCCGCCAATGGGGTTATCTTCTCCGACGGCGTGGAAACCGACTTTCTGCAGTTCAACGCCGGGGCTATTGCCACCATTAGCGTAGCCCCGGAAAAGGCCCGGCTGGTGGTAAAATAGGGGTAGAGACGCATGCTTGCGTCTCAGTCGTAGCTGACGTTGTTGGATTGACGTTGAAGCGGGTCGATTCTACTCGTGCAACGATTGAGACGCAAATAGGCGTCTCTACTGCGGGCGGGGCTCTTCATTCGTCTGCTGTCATCGTCATCTTATGCTTTATCTGAAACGCTTCGTAGCGGCACTGCTGCCCGGGCTCCTGGGGGCTTCCTTGGCTACGGCCGGCCCGGGCGCTTTGCCGGCCGACACCCTGCGGCTGCGCCAGCACCTACTGGCCCTCACTGGCACGCCCCAGCCCCGCAACTACCAGCACCTGCCCAGCCTCAACCAGGCCGCGGGCTATATCCAACAGCAGCTGCAGGCCGCCGGGGCCCGGCTCAGCGAGCAGCCCTACGCGGTGCAGGGCAATACCTACCGCAACGTACTCGGCTCCTTTGGCCCCGAAAATGGTCCCCGCCTCATCATTGGGGCCCACTACGACGTGTGCGGGGAGCAGCCCGGGGCCGACGACAACGGCACCGGCGTGGCCGCTTTGCTGGAGCTGGCCCGCCTGCTGGGCCAGCAGCCCAGCTTGCCCTACCGTGTGGATCTGGTGGCCTACACGCTGGAAGAGCCGCCGTTTTTCCGCACCAAGCACATGGGCAGCTACGTGCACGCCAAGTCCCTGCACGATGCGGGAGTGGCCGTGAAAGGCATGGTAGCCCTGGAAATGCTGGGTTACTACGACGACCGGAAACACACCCAGGATTACCCCGTGGGCCCCTTGAAGCTGGTGTACGGCAGCCGGGGCAACTACGTGACGGTGGCTCAGAAATTCGGCAACGGGCGCTTCGGCCGGCAGTTTGCCCGCCGCTATAAAGCCCAGGCGGCGCTGCCCGTGAAGCGCTTCAAGGCCCCGGCCTGGCTGCCCGGCATCGACTTTTCCGACCACCTCAACTACTGGCAGTTCGACTACCCCGCCGTGCTGCTCACCGACACCGCCTTCTACCGCAACAAGCACTACCACGAGCCCACCGACACGCTGGACCGACTCGATATGCGTCGTCTGGGGTTGAGCGTGGAAGCCCTGCTGGCGGTAGTGCTGGGGCTGTGAGGAAATGACTTAGAACGGCCTATATAATAGGATTTATTGAAGCCAGGGGCTAACTAAAAGCGCCGCGCAAGGTGGCTGGTAGATGGCTAGAAGGTCCCAACTTTTTGGCTGGTAGCCGGCTCGAAGCCCGAAGTTGATTTCTTGGATTATATCTGGGGTCCTGGGAGAAGCCGGCTCAACTCACTTGGGAAACTGGCCCACCCACACCCAGCCAATCTGGACAATTAAGTATTGCTCTCCATCCTCGGCGGTATGAAAGCGGTGCGGGCGGCGCAGTTCGTGGGCCGGCCAGCCGTTGGGGTAGTCGAAGGTGTCGAGCCACTCCTCGTGCGCGTGCGTCGTCCAGCTGAGGTGGTCGGCGCCGGGCAGCTGTTGGTACTCGGGCGGCAGGGGCGGAGCGTCGGGCACGGCCGGGCCAAACACGTCCTGGTACCACGGAATCCGCTCCTGAATGCCAGCCACCACCTGGGAGGTGTGGGCAAAGTCGGCTTCCGTGAGCCAGACGGCCAGGTAAAACGGCCCCGCCTGCCGTGTGAGCTGCCCCTGCCACTGCCCGAAGGTGCGCAGCAGCTTTTGCGCGGCCAGCTGCCGCACGGCTTTGGGCAGGCGCTGGCCGTGCCAATGCCAGGCGCCCAGGCCGAGCTTGGCGTAGTCGTAGTGGCTGCGGAACAACTCGGCCGCGTCCAGCGGGCTATGGTGGGCGCAATCCTGCTGCAGCCCGCGCAGCTTACGGCGGTAGCCCCGAATTTTCTTCATGACCAGCAGAAATATGGGGTAACGGAAGGCTGCTAAACGGAGTATAGACTTGCTAACTACCTATAGCTTTCAGCCGTTCACAGCGTTTAAACCGAATATGGACCAGATCATCTGCCCCAAGTGCCAGCACAAGGACGCTACCAAGAGCGGCATTATCGCGGGGCGGCAGCGCTACCGGTGCAAGAACTGCGGCTACCATTTCACGGTGGCCAAGATAGGCAGGGAAGTCAATACCTACTATGTGGTCAAGGCCCTGCAGCTGTATCTGGAAGGCGTGAGCTACCGCGAGATTGAGCGGCTGCTGGGGGTGAGCCACGTGAGCGTGATGAACTGGGTGAAAAAGTACGCCGTGCAGGCCCCGCGCCAAACCGAAGCCCGGCCCACGTCCCAGGTGCTGAGCCTGAGTGAGTTGCAGGCCTATTTCCAGCAGCCCGAAAACCTGGTGGGCGGGGGCACGGTCGTTACCGAGGCCGGCGACAAGTTTCTGGTGATGCGCTGGGAAGGGCCCAGCGGGAAAAAAAGCTAGGCCGGCAGGAGGGCACGGGAGTCCGGAACCGGATTTTTCCCTTTACTTGGGGGAGAAGCCTAGCCTAGCAGGCTGAGGTTGAAAATCTTGTTCTTCCCGTGGTTAAGGCCAGGTGCCGGCCCGCTCATCTCAACCAATTCCCGCTTATGGCACTCGGCCTCGATACGCCCAGCCCCAACCTCACTACCTCCGCTGACGCCGACGCGCCGGTGGCCCACGACAACAACGCCGTCGAAACCGGCAAAATCTGGCAGGTAATTACCGCCTCCTCGGTGGGTACCGTCATCGAGTGGTACGACTTCTACATCTTCGGCTCGTTGGCAGCCATTATCGGGCCGGTGCTGTTTGGCTCGGCTGGTAAGCCCGAGGAAACCCTGCTGGGCATGCTGGCCGTGTTTGGCGCCGGCTTCGTAGTGCGGCCGTTCGGGGCGCTGTTCTTCGGCCGCGTCGGCGACATGATCGGGCGTAAGTACACCTTCCTGCTCACCCTGCTCATCATGGGCGGCTCCACCGTCGTCACCGGTCTGATTCCGAGCTACGACAAAATCGGGCTGGCGGCCCCGCTCATCGTGCTGGTGCTGCGCTTGTTGCAGGGGCTGGCCCTGGGTGGGGAGTACGGCGGGGCCGCCACCTACGTGGCCGAGCACGCCCCCGACAAGCGCCGGGGCTACTTCACCAGCTTCATTCAGATTACGGCCACCGGCGGGCTGATTCTGAGCATCCTGGTCATCGTCATTACCCGCAAGCTGACGGGGGAGGCGGCCTTCAAGGAGTGGGGCTGGCGGGTGCCGTTTCTGCTCTCGGCTTTGCTGGTGGTAGCTTCCTATTACATCCGGCTCAAGCTGCACGAGTCGCCGCTGTTTGCCAAGGCCAAGGCTGAGGGCAAAACCAGCAAGAGTCCGCTGCGTGACTCCTTTCTGAACCCGGTAAACCGCCGCCTGGTGCTCGTAGCCCTGTTTGGCGTCACGATGGGACAGGGCGTGATATTCTACACCAGCCAGTTTCAGGCCTATTCCTTTATGCAGAACACCCTGAAAATGGACCTCGTCGACGCCAGCATCGTGCTGGTGACGGCCATGCTGCTGGCCACGCCGCTGTTCGTGTACTTCGGCAGCCTTTCGGACCGCATCGGGCGTAAGCGCATCATCATGACCGGCATGCTCTGCGGGGCGCTGTTCACGGTGCCCTTGTTCTACGGCATCCAGGCCTTTGCCGGTCCGCTCACCGAAGTCACGCCCGCCACCGTGGATGCCGCCGGCAAGGCCGTGCCCGCCGTCATGAAAGCCCTGAACCCCAACCTGCCGGCCATCATTGCCCTCACGTTTTGCCTGGTCTTGTTCGTGACGATGGTCTACGGGCCCATTGCGGCCTACCTCGTGGAGCTGTTCCCGACCAAAGTGCGCTACACGTCCCTGTCGGTGCCCTACCACATCGGCAACGGCGTGTTCGGGGGCTTCGTGCCGCTGGTAGCTACCTGGATTTCGGTGTGGGCCGCCACCCAGCCGGCGGGCACGTTCTGGAAAGACCACAGCAGCCTCTCCGGCCTGATTTACCCGGTCGTTATTGCCCTGGTCTGCTTTGTGGTGGGCATCAAGTATATGAAAGACGTGCGCAACGTGCGGATTATGGATTAGCGGGCAGATGTTGTTTGTTCTGTCATGCTATGCTTGATCCGGCGTCCGCGCAGCGGAGCGAAGTCGAAGCATCTCTACCGCAGTAGTACTTTCTTCGTCTGTCATCCTGAGCAAAGCGAAGGACCTTCCTGGCCTGAGTGACTAGGGTACATAAATGCACAAAGCCCTTTGTCAGCTGCTGGCGAAGGGCTTTTGCACGTTGGTATTACCTTCATTGGGTTAGGTGAGGGAGGTCCTTCGCCGGGCTCAGGATGACAGACGAAACAACGTCCGCCCGCTTGCGTGCCTAGGTCGGGCTCGGCACGACGTTCTTAAAATATCAGCCGCGCTGCAACGTCAACCTTGAAACCTGCCGCCTCAATGTGGTCGGAACGCCTGCATTATCCGAGAATCCATGCACCATCTGGACTATGAAATCCGGCCGCCGGCCGCGGCGCTGGCAGGAGTAGTTGAAAGCTTCTGGCGGCTGCAAACCGGCGCCGCAGTCGACCGGCCCATCCGCCTGCTGCCCGACGGCCGCCTCGACGTGCTGTTTGCGTATTCCCGCACCGAGCCCCTGCACGCCACGCTCATGGGCCTGGGCACCGAGGCCGAGCAAGTCACGCTGGCCGCCGAAACCGTCATGTACGCCGTGAGCCTGCGCCTGCCGGCGGCCGAGTACTTGCTGCATACGAAAGTGGCGGATATCGTGAACGGCGTCCAGGCCCTGCCGCCCGGCTTCTGGGGCATCACGGCGGCTGATTTGGCCGACTTCAACCAGTTCTGCACCACGCTCAACGCCACGCTGCCCACGTTGCTCAGCCCCAGTATGGACCCGCGCAAGCAGCGGCTGTTTGCCCGTATTTACGCCACCGACGGCGCCCTGCCCGTGCACGAGCTGGCGGCCGAAGCGGGCTGGAGCAGCCGACAGATTAACCGCTACTTCCAGGAATACTTCGGGGTATCATTGAAGACCTACTGCGCCATTCTGCGGTTTCGGGCGTCGTTTCCGCAGCTCAAGGCCGGGCGGCTGTTTCCCGAGCAGGACTTCACCGACCAGGCCCATTTCATCCGGGAAGTGCGCAAGTTTGCCGGGGCCCGGCCCAAGGACTTGGCCCGCAACGAAGACGACCGATTTATACAATTTTCCGCCTGGCCCCCGCTCTAGCTTTGCCTTCGTAACTCACTAACCTACGAAGACCATGCTTCTTACCGGTAAAAAAACCGCCATCATCGGCGCCGGCCCCGGCGGCCTGACCCTGGCCCGCCTGCTCCAGCAGCAGGGCGCCGACGTGACCATCTATGAGCGCGACGCCGACCGCCACGCCCGCCAGCAGGGTGCCACCCTTGATTTGCACGAAGAATCCGGCCTGCGGGCCCTCGACGCGGCCGGCCTGCTCGACGAGTTCCGGACCCACTACCGCCCCGGGGCCGACAAGCTCCGCCTTACTGATGCCCAGGCCGTCATTCATTTCGACCAGCACCAGGAAACCAGCAGCGCCGATTTTGGTCACGCCCATTTCCGCCCCGAAATTGACCGGGGCCCCCTGCGCGACCTGCTCATCGACTCGCTCCAACCCGGCACTATTGTCTGGAACTGCCAGTTGCAAAGTCTGGAACCGGCGGCCGAGGGCTGGCAGCTGCAGTTCCGGGACGGGCGGCGGGTGTACGCGGACCTGGTAGTAGGGGCCGACGGGGCTAATTCCAAAGTGCGGGCCCAGGTGACGCCGCTGCCGCCCTTTTTCACGGGCTTTACCCTGGTGGAAGGCAACGTGTACGACGCGGCCCGGCAGACCCCGACGCTGTGGGAGCTGGTCCGGGGTGGGAAAGTATTTGCCTTCGAAGGGGAGCAGTCCATCATCCTCAGCGCCAAGGGCGACGGGAGCCTGGCTTTCTACACCTGTCAGCCCAGCACCCAAGACTGGGTAGCCACCAGCGGCATCGACTTTCACGATTCCGCCCAGGTAGCGGCCTGGTTTGCCCGGGATTTTGCCGCCTGGAGCCCCGTGTGGCAGGAGCTGTTTGCCACGGCGGCCTACTTCGTGCCCCGCCCGCAGTACTGCATGCCTCTCGACCAGCACTGGCCCGCCCAGCCCGGCATTACCCTGCTCGGCGACGCGGCCCACCTGATGCCGCCCTACGCCGGTGAAGGAGTGAACATGGCCATGCTCGACGCCCTGGAGCTGAGTGAGTGCCTGACCAACACCGGGTTTAGCAGTGCCCGGGAGGCCATCGGCCACTACGAAACCGCCATGCGCGCCCGGGCCGCCGAAGCTGCCGACATGTCCATCGTATCCATGGAGCGCCTGCACTCGGCTGGGGCCCTGGCCTGGATGGAACAGATGATGAGCGGCCCGGTGGAGTAGGGGGTGTGGCTGGACCTTCGGCCGGGGCAAGTTGCTGATGGTGTTATTGGCGCTAAGTAAACTGCGACAATACGGGAGGGATGGGGCCTAACTTTTTCGTAAACTGCCGCCCAGACTTCCATGCACCGAACTATGCCCCTCGAACACTCTCGCATCCGCACTTTCGAAGACTACCAGGATGCCTACCGCCGCAGCGTTGAAAACCCCGAGCAGTTCTGGGCCGACGTGGCCGAGCCCTTTACCTGGCGCCGCAAGTGGAGCTCGGTCCTCAAAGCCGACCTCGTGGTAGGTCGCAACGAATGGTACGGCGGCGCCAAGCTCAACATCACCGAGAACTGCCTGGACCGCCACCTGGCCTCGCGCGGCAACAAGCTGGCCCTGATCTGGGAGCCCAACGACCCCAAAACCCGGCAGATTCGCTACACCTACCGGGAGCTGCACCAGCAGGTGTGCCAGTTTGCCAACGTGCTGCTCAATAACGGCGTGGAAAAAGGGGACCGGGTGTGCCTCTACATGCCCATGATTCCGCAGCTGGCCATTGCCGTGCTGGCCTGCGCCCGAATCGGAGCGGTGCACTCGGTCATCTTCGCCGGCTTCAGCAGCACCGCCATTGCCGACCGGGTCAACGATGCCCAAGCCTCGGTGGTGCTGACTTCCGACGGCCTGAACCGCGGGCCCAAGCAGATTCCGGTGAAGCGGGTGGTGGATGAGGCTCTGGAAAGCTGCCCCTCGGTGCGCCGCGTGATTGTGGTGGAACACCTGGGCTGGCCCGTACACATGCAGGAAGGCCGCGACGTCTGGTACCACGAAGAAGCCCTGGAAGCCGCCAAAACCTGCCCCGCCGAGGAAATGGACGCCGAAGACATGCTCTTCATCCTCTACACCTCGGGCAGCACCGGCAAGCCCAAGGGCGTGGTCCACACCACGGCCGGCTACATGGTCTGGGCCGACTACACCTTCCGTAACGTGTTCCAGGTCGAGGAAAACGACATCTACTGGTGCACCGCCGACATTGGCTGGGTCACGGGCCACTCGTACCTGCTCTACGGCCCGCTGCTCAACGGTGCTACCACGCTCATGTTCGAAGGTGTGCCAACCTACCCCGACGCGGGCCGCTTCTGGGAGGTGATTGACAAGCACGGCGTGACGGTGTTCTACACCGCGCCCACCGCTATTCGCAGCCTGATGGCCACGCCCCTGGACAATGTGCTCAGCTACTCCCTGGACTCGCTGCGCATCCTGGGCTCGGTGGGGGAGCCCATCAACGAGGAAGCCTGGCACTGGTACCACACCCACGTGGGCAAGGAGCGCTGCCCGGTCATCGACACCTGGTGGCAGACCGAAACCGGCGGCATCATGATTTCGGCCCTGGCGGGCGTGTCGCCCACCAAGCCGGCCCACGCGGGCCAGCCGCTGCCGGGCGTGCAGCCGGTACTGCTCAGCCAGGAAGGCCAGGAAATTGAGGGCAACGACCAGGAAGGCTATCTGGCTATCAAGGCGCCTTGGCCGGGCATCATCCGCACCACCTACGGCGACCATGAGCGGGCCAAGCAAACCTACTTCGGACCCTATCCGGGCTACTACTTCACCGGTGACGGGGCCCGGCGCGACGAAAACGGCCTTTACCGCATCATCGGGCGCGTGGACGACGTCATCAACGTGAGCGGGCACCGCTTTGGCACGGCCGAAATCGAAAACGCCATCAACCAGAACCCCAACGTGGTGGAAAGCGCCGTGGTGGGCTACCCCCACGACGTGAAGGGCCAGGGCATTTACGCCTTCGTTATCTGCCGGGAAGGCGCCTGCGACACGGCCACCGACAAGCCCCACGTCGAGGCCAGCATTATCGAAACCGTGGTGGCTGAAATCGGTAAAATCGCCAAGCCCGACAAGATTCAGCTGGTGTCGGGGCTGCCCAAAACCCGCTCGGGCAAAATCATGCGCCGCATCCTGCGTAAAGTAGCCGAGGGCGAAACCAGCAACATCGGCGACGTGACGACCCTGCTCGACCCGGCCGTAGTCGACGAGATTATCAACGGCCGGAAGTAGGCTCGCGTAAACTAAAAGCCCGGCTGGTCGTTCTACCAGCCGGGCTTTTTCGTGCGACTGGGGGTAGAGACGCATATTTGCGTCTCAATCGTTGTTTACTCAGGCGGCGTGAGGACGTGTCGTTCAACGACGAGACGCAAGGTTGCGTCTCTACCTCGTTCGGACACCAGTGGACAGCATGGATATCTACCTGATTCGACATACGAGCGTGGCAACGGCGG
The DNA here is from genome assembly GCF_002797555.1 of Hymenobacter chitinivorans DSM 11115. Taxonomy (NCBI): domain Bacteria; kingdom Pseudomonadati; phylum Bacteroidota; class Cytophagia; order Cytophagales; family Hymenobacteraceae; genus Hymenobacter; species Hymenobacter chitinivorans. The sequence continues at coordinate 1,942,070 of NZ_PGFA01000001.1, forward strand.
CCGGCATCTGCTACGGGCAAACCGACGTGGGCCTGAGCCAGCGCTACGAGCAGGAAAAAGCCCGGCTCTGCCGGGTGCTGGCCGCCGGGCTGGGTGCGGGTGCCGTGCGGGCTTACGCCAGCCCCTTGTCGCGCTGCCGCCGCCTGGCCGAAGACGTGGTGGAGGGCCCCGTGTGCCTGGATGAGCGCCTGAAGGAATATCACTTCGGCCGCTGGGAAATGCAGGCCTGGGCCGAGCTGCCGAGCCACGAGCTGGAACCCTGGAAAGCTGATTTCGTGACCCAACGCGCCCCTGAGGGCGAAACCTTCACCGAAGTGCAACAGCGGGCCGTGGCCTTCCTGACCGATATTCTCACCGAGCCCGCCGAGCCCGAGTCCGAAGCCGACGTGCTGGTCTTCGCCCACGCCGCCCTGATTCGGACCCTGCTTTGCCACTGCCTCGACCTGCCCCTGGCCAACGCCTTTCGCCTCAACGTAGACTACGGCTCGGTCACCAAAATCCGCTACCAGGCTGGGCAGTTCCTGCTCGACTACGTGAACCGGTAACGCTGTTGAAACCCGAAAAAGCCCGTCCGGAGCAGTTCCGAACGGGCTTTTTGCTTGGCTTACCTGCCTGGAGGCGGCTAGTAGCGCCGCTGGTTGTCGCGGCGGCGGAAGCCTTTTTCCTTGTTGCCCGAGCTGAGCCAGACAATCGTGCCGGCCGTGAGGGCAGCAATGGTGGCCATCTTGGTAATGAAGGCGGTGCGGTTGTGTTTCCACTCCACGTCGTAGCCCTTCTCGGCCCAGATGTTGGGCACCGTGCCGTGCACCAGGTCGTCCAGAATACCTTCTACCACCTGTACCCGGTCGGCTACAATCAGGGGCAGCCAGTGGCGGTAGCGGTTTTCGCTGTACTTGAAGGCCAAGCGGCGGATGGCGCCGCTCAGACCCATGGGCGGCACGGTAGTGCCGTACACGGCCGATACGTTGGGCCGCTCAATGGAGCGCAGCTTCTCCACTTCCAGCGGCTGCAGCGTGGGCCGGTGCTTGCTGTCGGGGTCCTGCGTTACGTTCATGCGGGCCCGCATGGGGTAGGTCGGGTCGTTCTTGGGGTCGGCGTCCACGCCCCAGCCCGGAATCTGCTTGGGGTCGATGGGCGTATTGATTACGTTAGTTTCCATGGTCAGTCGGCGTTTCAAATGGGCAGGTTAGGGAATCATCACCGGCTTGATGCAGTTGTCGAGCTTGGCCGAGAACATGCGGTAGCCGTCGGCCACTTCGGCCAGCGGAATGCGGTGAGTAATGAGCCCTTTGGGGTTGAGCGTGCCGTTCTGCACGTGCTCAATCAGGCGCGGGAGCAGGCGCTTCACCGAAGCCTGGTTGGCCCGGATGGTCAGGCCCTTGTTGAGCACGTTGCCAATCGGAATGAGGTTGTCGGTAGGCCCATACACGCCCACAATCGACACCACGCCGCCTTTCTTGACCGAGTTGATGGCCCAGTGCACGGCCGTGGCCGAGCCGGCCTGCAACAGCAGCTTGCGGCCCGTAATGGTTTGCATGGCGTTGCCGGCAGCCTCGGCGCCCACGGCGTCGATGACTACGTCGGCCCCAATCCAGTCAGTGGTTTTCTTGATAAATACCACCGGGTCCCCGATTTCCTCGAAGTTGTAAGCCTCGCAGTAGGAGTAGTTGCGGGCAAATTCGAGGCGGTAGTCTTCCTTGTCGATAATGATGACCCGGCCGGCGCCGAACAGCCAGGCGCAGCGGGCGGCCATAATACCAACCGGACCGGCCCCAAAGACGACGACCGTGTCATTGGGTTGAATGCCAGCCATTTCGGCGGCTTGGTAGCCGGTGGGCACCACGTCGGTGAGCAGCACGGCATCGTCCAGGTCCATGCCCTCGGGAATGATGGTGGGGCCCACGTTGGCGTAGGGCACCCGGGCAAACTCGGCCTGCCCGCCGTCGTAGCCGCCGGCTGTGTGGGAATAGCCAAAAATACCGCCTACAGCCGTAGCTTCGGTGTTCGATTCGTGGCAGTTGCCAAACATACCCTGCCGGCAGAAGTGACACTCGCCGCAGGCAATATTGAAGGGCACAATCACCCGGTCACCGGTCTTAAGCTTGGTTACTTCCGAGCCGATTTCTACTACTTCCCCGATAAACTCGTGGCCGAAAGTGGAGCCCACGCGGGTGTCGGGCACGTTGCCGTTGTATAGGTGTAGGTCGGAGCCGCAGATGCAGGTGCGCAGCACCCGCACAATGGCATCCTGGGGATGCTTGATTTCCGGCATGGGCTTTTGCACGGCACGGACCCTTTTGGGGCCCCGATATTCCATTGCTAACATAGGAATCTTGGTTTGGTTAGTGGAGGAGTGAGCTGACGGGCGGGGCTTTGGGCAGCAGGTACTAGCCTTAAGCTCCACGAATCAGAGCTACTTAGTACTCCTTAATAATTTATAGAGTTTGAAGTTTAAGTACCACAGCCGGGAAATCCGTATTTATTACGGGGCGCCCTCGGGAAAAATACGGATGGCAAGCTCCGCCGCAGAAGTGAGCCGTCCAAATCCTCCCTGTTCAGGCTTGGCCGGGCTGGGAGAGGTTAGCAGGCAAGGGATTAGACAGCTCGGCTATAACGCATTGCCGGCATTTACGCTACAAGGCTAAGTCCGCCGCTGGCACCGGGCCAGCTTGGCTACCATGCTCTAACTCTATGATTCATCCGCACACGGAACTGCGCTTTATCAGCCCCGAAATCGGCTACGGCGTAGTGGCCACCTGCTTTATTCCCAAGGGCACTATCTGCTGGATCTTCGACGCCTTCGACCAGGTCTTCACCCCGGCCCAGGTGCGCGGGCTCGACCAGATTCACCGCGACATTCTCAACAAGTACAGCTACCGCGACGCCCAGGGCAATTTTGTGCTGTGCTGGGATAATTCCCGCTTCGTAAACCACTCCTTCAACTCCAGCTTGGTCTCGACGCCTTACAACTTCGAATTGGCCGTGCGCGACATTCACCCCGGCCAGGAGCTGACCGATGACTACGGCTACCTCAACGTTTGGGAGCCGTTTGAGGCCCTGCCCGAGCCCGGCAGCCCCCGCACCCGGGTTTTACCCGACGATTTGCTGCACTTTCACGCCGAGTGGGACGCCAAACTGCTGGCCGCTTTTCAGCACTTCAACCGCGTCGAGCAGCCCTTGCTGCCCCTGCTCGAAGCCCCGTATCGGGCCACGGTGGCAGCCGTAGCAGCCGGCCGGCAGCCCATGGATTCCATTCTGAACTGCTACTACCGGGGCGTGGAAATGCCGGTGCTGTAAGGTGGTCAAGCAGGCAGCAACCCGGAGGTAGTATTGCAGTAAGAGTTTTAGTAGTAGTATTTTAGCCCAGGTTTTATGAAAGCTCCTGCCCACGACTCCCCGCCTCCAGTGCCCACGCCACCTCCCACTCCGGAGGAGCCCGTTTTGGGCCTGCTGCACTCTTTCGACCCCGCTACGGCCTGGCACGAGTTTGAACTGCTGGACGAGGCCGACCCCGCGCCGTCAGTACCGCCCGCGGCCGACCAAGAATCCGCATAAAAAAGAGCCGCCGGAGTCATCCGGCGGCTCTTTTTGCTGACTACGGTGCTATGCCGTGGCTTACAGCGGGTTGGCGGGCAGCACCGTGCCGCGCACTTCCCCGAAGCCAATGCGCACCCCGTCCTTCTCGGCAAAGCCGCGCATGGTAACCGTGTCGCCGTCCTGGATAAACTTGCGCTCCGAGCCGTCGGTCAGGGGCAGGGGCTTGGTACCCTTCCAGGCCAGCTCCAGCATCGAGCCGAACGAGTCCGGGGTGTGGCCGCTGATAGTGCCGCTGGCGTACAGGTCGCCGACCTGTAGGTTGCAGCCGTTGCTGGCCTGGTGCGTAAGCTGCTGGGCCATACTCCAGTACATGTAGCGGAAATTGGAGCGGCACACCGTCGTTTCGGGCGCGCCGGCGGGCTGAATGCCCACTTCCAGGTTGAGGTCGAAGTTGTGCTGATCTACTTGCCGCAGGTAGAGCAGGGGCTCGGGCTCCTGCACGGGCCCCGCGGTGCGGAAGGGCTCCAGCGCGTCCAGCGTCACGACCCAGGGTGAGACGCTGCTGCCGAAGCTCTTGCCCAGAAACGGCCCCAGCGGCACGTACTCCCAGCTCTGAATGTCGCGGGCACTCCAGTCGTTGAACAAGACCAGTCCGAAAATGTGCTCCTCGGCGTGCTGCAGCGGAATAGAATGGCCCAGCTCGGTGCTTTTGCCGACCACGAAGGCCACTTCCAGCTCAAAGTCCAGCTGCTGGCTCGGGCCAAACGTGGGCGCCGCCGCATCCGGGGCTTTGCGCTGCCCATTGGGCCGGCGAATATCGGTGCCACTCACCACGATGCTGCTGGCCCGGCCGTGGTAGCCGATGGGGATGTGGCGCCAGTTGGGCAGCAGGGCGTTGGCCGGGTCCCGGAACATGATGCCCACGTTGGTGGCGTGCTCGATGCTGGAGTAGAAATCGGTGTAGTTGTGGGGCTTCACTGGGCGGAGCATCTGCACCTCGTTCTGGCGCACGAGGCAAGTGCGCATGGCTTCCTCGTTGTCGCGCAGCTCGCCGTTGTCGTGGCGCAGCAGCTCCGAGACGCGCTGGCGCACGGCCCGCCACACCGGCCGGCCCAGGGCAATAAACTGGTTGAGGGAGCGGCGGCGGAACACCTTGGGCTGGGTCGGAATATCGAGGTCTTGGAAAAAGCCGAACTGACTCACGGCGTACAAATCCAGCACGTACTCGCCGATGGCCACGCCCAGCCGCGGGCCCCGCTCCGGGGTTTCAAACACGCCAAAGGGCAGGTTCTGAATGGGAAAGTCGCTGGTCGGGGTAATATCAATCCAGGAGTGCAGAGCGGGGTTGTTGGGGTTGGGCATCGGAAAAGAATAGCGTAGGGTGACGAGCAAAGATAGGACAGGGCGCTGAACGGGGCGCTGTTGGGCCGAACCGGGCCAAGCTGCTACCTTAGGCCGCGGCTCCGCTGACTATTGGCTGTTACTTCAGCCAGAGCTGGTAGCCTGAGTGGCAATGCCAGAACCGGCCTTGCTCATAGTCTAATTCCAAACGGTCAAAAAGTGAATTTAATGACAACGAAAGCCCAACTGCTAGAAGATAGCCTGCTCGTAATTTGGAATGATAGAAATGCGGACCGGCGCCTGGAGGCAATGCACAAAATATACGCGCCTGATATTCATTTTTATGAAAGCAACGCCGGAAATGCCGTTGTTGGGTATCAGGAAATAAATGACCTCATCTCAAAATTACAGGCCGAATGGCCGCTTGAGTTTCAGTTTCAGTTAACGAAACCTACGCAGGTAAACCACACAACACAGGTTGCCTCTTGGGTCCTTGGGCCAGAAGGTCTCAATCCCGTGGCCGCAGGAATGGATGTGGCTGTTATTGAGGATGAGTTAATTAAATCATTGTATTTGTTTTTGGATGCTTAATAAGGGCGGCTAAGAAAATAATTTAAAAGCCCTGGTGCCATGCGTAAGATGCATGGCCAAACCAGATAAATTATAGAGTAAAATTTTCAAATCTTCATTAAAGAGTTGGGTCTATTAACATGGTCACAGAAAAGAATAATCTTGGTGTTGGGGCATTGCTTAAAGCGTTGTTGGCGGGTTGGGTGGTCATGGTTTTTGGTACGAGCATTCTTATTTTTCTATTTGCTCCGCTTGAGCAGGATAGATACAGCTCAAATTGGCTGGTAAATTCATTCCGCACTATCTGGGAAATAGGGGATGCAATGGGGCCAGCAGTCAAAATCTCCTATATTGTTCTTTTCGGTCTATTGATCTTTGCTTCCAAATCAGTAATCAACCGGAATCGGAGGACCAGCTATGCATTGTCTATTATTTTTGCAGTAGTATCAGCTACGCTTGTGCTGGCCTTCTTGCCCGCTGATTTTTCCAGAGGGTACGGTATCGGGCTTACCGGGGCCCGCTTTGATACAAGAATGCTACCTATCTATATGGCGGGAGCAGTATTAAGTGGCGTAGCGTTTTCGTATGCTGTTAACCGACTTTCGGAAAACCAAAAGCCATAGTAAGAATTGGTGTCAATACGATGCGCAAAAGAAGCTGCCCAACACAACCGTTTGATAAACAAAAAAGCCAGCCCCCGCAAGGGAAGCTGGCTTTCTACATTAAGAAGTCAAATCTAAAACTCCGGCGTGGGCACCGGGGCCGGCGACACCGGGTGGCCGGTCTGGCCGGCGGGCTGCTCGGCGAAGGGGGTGCCGTTGATGGCCTCCACCCGCACGATTTCGGGCACGGCCTTTTTCACGGATTCCTCCACGCCGGCTTTGAGCGTCATCGGCGACATGGGGCAGGTGCCGCAGGCACCCAGCAGCTCCAGCTGGAGCACCAGTTCGTCGGTGATGTTCAGCACGCGCACGTTGCCGCCGTCGGCCGCCAAGTAGGGGCGAATCGTGTCCAGAGCCTGCTCGACGCGGGACAACAAAGGATGCTCAAGTACAGCGGTAGAATTCATGGAAATCGAGGTGACGCGGGCGCCGAAATCAAGGTAGGCGGGTAAAGATACAGCTTTTGGCTGGCTCCGAAGTAACACCGGGCGGGGTTACAAAGTTACCAGCCCCGGCAAAAGCCGAGGCTCCGGTTGAGCTTAGGACTTCATTTCGACCACCTGCGTCCGGGGTGCCACGGCGTTGCGGATGGACACCTGCCGGGCCAGCTCCTCGGCCAGCTGTTCGAACAGGGCTGCTGCCGGGGTACCGGGCTGGGTAATGGCGGGCGTGCCGTAGTCGCCGTTTTCCCGGATGCTCTGCACCAGCGGCAGCTGGCCCAGCAGGGGTACTTCGTGCTTGTCGGCCAGGGCCTTGCCGCCACCTTCGCCAAAGATGTAGTAGCGGTTATCGGGCAGCTCGGCGGGCGTAAACCAGGCCATGTTTTCCACGATGCCCAGCACCGGCACGTTGATCTGGGGCTGGCGGAACATCTGCAAACCCTTCTGGGCGTCGGCCAGGGCCACTTTCTGCGGCGTAGTCACGATGAGGGCGCCGGTTACGGGCACGGTCTGCACCAGGGTCAGGTGGATGTCGGAGGTGCCGGGGGGCATGTCGAGCAGCAGGTAGTCCAGCTCGCCCCAGTCGACTTCGGTAATAAACTGCTTCAGGGCCGAGGAGGCCATGGGCCCGCGCCACACGATGGCGCTGTCGGAAGGCGCCAGGAAGCCGATGCTGATGAGCTTGACGCCGAATTTCTCGATGGGCTGAATCAGGTTGCGGCCGTCGGGGGCCTGGAATACGTGGGGGCGGGCATCTTCCACGCCAAACATGACGGGCATGCTGGGGCCGGAAATGTCGGCGTCGACGAGGCCGACTTTGGCGCCGGTGCGGGCCAGGGCAATGGCCAGGTTGGCCGTCACGGTGCTTTTGCCCACGCCACCTTTGCCGGAGGCAATGGCAATGATGTTTTTCACGCCGCGGAGCACGGCCGAGTTGGCCGCCCGGGCGGTGGTCACGCGCGAGGTCAGGTTCACTTTCACGTCGGCGTCCTTGTCGACCATCGTGTGGATGGCCCGCACGCAGGCGTTGTGAATCAGCTCCTTGAGCGGGCAGGCGGGCGTGGTCAGAATCACGGAAAACGACACCGTCTTGCCGTCGATATGCACGTCCTCAATCATGTTGAGCGTCACGAGGTCTTTGCCCAGGTCGGGCTCCTCCACGTAGCTCAGGGCCTTGAGGACGTCTTCTTTGGTAATAGCCATAGGTCAGAAATGCAGAATGCGGACTGCAAAGATAACCCACAAATGCGGGCGGAAGTTGCCGGGCTAAATAGAGTTAGTTTTAAACAAGGTCATATCCTTTCCCGCCTGTCATCCTGAGGGCAGCAACGCGGAGTGAAGGACCTGCCTCACCTGTGTGACAAAGCTTGTGCAACGCCTAAGTCCTTAATTGTTGGCGAGAGGAGAAAAAAACTTTGTCACGTTGGCAAGGCCGGCAGTGGGGTAGGTGAGGAAGGTAGGTCCTTCACCGCGCTACGCTTCACTTAGGATGACAGATGATTTTTGCCGCTGATGTCCAACTACCAAAAAATAATTTCTGCTTTGCTGTAACCTTCCTTTCGCAGGGCGGTGTCCACTTGCAAATAACCCCCACCTACCACCTCTATCCGGTTGGACTCGCTTTCAGACAATGCGCTTATGCTCCGGGTTAAGGCCGGGGACGTGGACCGGATGGGTCTGCTCTTTGAGCGCTACCACCGCAAGCTGTATTCCTTTCTCTACCATATGCTGGGCCGCGCGGATACCAGCGAAGATCTGGTGCAGAACGTGTTTTACCGCATGCTCAAGTACCGGCACACCTACACCGGCGAGGGCGAGTTCCGGACCTGGATGTACCACTTGGCCCGCAACGTACTAGCCGACCACGTCAAGAAGAACCGCCACAGCGCCCACCACGCCGACGTGACGGACTTCAGTGAACGGATAGGGGGCGGGCAGCGGGCCGACGAAGGGCTGCAGCGCGAGCAGGAAGTAGCTACCCTGCATAAGGCGCTGGGTCGGCTGAGTCCCGAAAACCGCGAAGTGCTCATTCTGAGTCGGTTTCAGGAGCTCAAGTACGAGGAAATAGCCCGGGTGATGAATACGACCGAAGGCGCGGTGAAAGTGCGGGTGCACCGGGCCATGAACGAATTGAAAACAATTTACCTGCGCATTGAAAACTGACGGGATGGACATGAATTGCGAACAAGCTCAGCACCAGCTGATTGATTACTTACACCAGGAGCTGCCCGCCGCCGAGCAGGCCCGCCTCGATGCCCACCTGGCCCAGTGCACCGACTGCCAGGAGGAGCTGCAGGCCGTGCGCCGGGTGTGGCAAACGCTGGGCGCCGTGCCCGAGCCCGTGCCGAGCGAAAACCTGCGGCCCGCGTTTTACTCGATGCTGGCTTCCTACAAGGAGGAAATCGAGTCGGCGCCCCAGGCGCGGCTGGCGGGCTTCTGGCAGCAGCTGCAGACCCTGCTGGTGCCCGGTCCGGCCCTGCGCCTGGCCTACGGTCTGGGGCTGCTGGTGGTCGGTTTGGCGGCCGGCTACTGGCTCAAGGGCAGCCCGAAAGTGGCCCCGGCCTCGGTCGACCAGCAGCAGCTGGCCGCCCTGACCAGCCAGGTGGAGCAGATGCGGCAGGTGATGCTGCTCTCGCTCATCGAAAACCCCTCGGCCACCGAGCGGCTGCGGGCCGTGAGCTACACCAAGGAGCTAAGCGGAGCCAACGACAAGGTAATCGACGCCTTGCTGAGCACCCTTAACCACGACGAAAACGTGAACGTGCGCCTGGCTACCCTCGAAGCCCTGGCCCAGCTGGCCCACGAGCCCAAAGTTCGCCTGGGCCTGGTGCAGGCCCTGAAACACCAGGATTCGCCCCTGGTGCAGAGTGCCCTGGCCGACGTGATGGTGCAGCTCCAGGAGCGCCGCTCGGTGCAGCCCTTGCGCCGCCTGCTCCGGCAGCCCGACCTGAACGAGGCCGTCAAAAGCAAGATTGAAGAAAGCATCAAACACCTTTCCAACGGCCGGCCCGCTGCCGCGCCCGCAACCACCGAACCTTACCATGAAACCAACTATTCAACTCAGCCTGACGCTGCTGCTGGCCTCGCTGTCTAGCTGCCACGCCCAGGCCCAGAACCGCGAGTTCCGGGAGCAGGTCAGCCGCGAATTTACCCTCACCGCCGAGCCGGGCCGCAGCGTGCTGGCCGTCTACAACATCGACGGGCCGGTGCGCGTGCAGGGCACGGGCGGCAACAAAGTGGTGGTGGAAGTAACCCGCACCATCCGGGCCGACAACGAGGCCGACCTGGAGCTGGGCAAAAAAGAGGCCGTGCCAGGCTTTCTGCAGCGCCACGACAGTATCGTGGCCTACATGGCCGGCCCCTATGACTCCCGGCCCCACGAAAATCACGGCCGCCATTCCAACCACCGCGACATCGACTACCACTACACGTTTGAGTACGTCATCAAGGTGCCGAGTCAGATGACGCTCAACGTCTCGACCATCAACAACGGGGCCGTGACGGTGCAGGATGTCAGCGGCCCGCTGCGGGCCCACAACATCAACGGGCCCGTGACGCTCACGAACGTAAAGGGCCCCACCGACGCGGCCACCATCAACGGCAACGTGGAAGCGGCCTACACCAGCAGCCCCACCGGCAGCTGCCGCTACAGCACCATCAACGGCGACATCACCGTGCAGTACCCGCCCGACGTGGCCGCCGACGTACGCTTCAAAAGCATGCACGGCGAGCTGCTGACCGACTTCCCGAACGTGGAAAACCTGCCGGTGCAGGTGGTGCAGACCAAGGAAGGCAGCACCGGCGGCACCAAGTACAAACTCTCCAAGGGCACGGCCGTGCGCCTGGGCAAGGGCGGCAACGACTTCCGCTTCGAAACCCTCAACGGCGACGTGACCATCAAACGACGACCCTAATGAAAACCTCCTTTTTCCGGCTCCGCGCCGGCGTGCTACTCCTGCTGCTGACGCTTTCCCTGACCGTGGCCGCCCAAAATAAAGAGCAGCTGGTTGTGCCCCTCAGCTCGCCCGGCAAGCCCGGCCTGCTCAGCGCCAAACTCGTGAACGGCTCCATCACCGTGGTGGGCTACGCTGGCAAAGACGTCGTGATTGATGCCTCTTCCCGCTCCTCGCGCGACAAAGACGACGACAACGACGATAATGACGATGGGCGGCCCGCCCCGCCCAAAGGAATGAAGCGGATTGCTTCCAACTCGGGCTTCGATTTGACGGCCGAAGAGCAGGACAACAAAGTCTCCGTCAAGTCGAACTCGTATCAGCGGCCCGTCAACCTGACCATCAAAGTGCCCCAGCATTTTTCCCTGCAGCTCAAGACCGTCAACGACGGGGACATTGTGGTGGAGAACGTGACCGGGGAGTTGGAAATCAGCAACGTGAACGGGGGCGTAATTCTGCGCCAGGTGTCGGGCTCGGCGGTGGCCAATACCGTGAACGGGCCCATCAAGGCCTATTTCAAGACCGTAACGGCCGGGGCGCCCATGGCCTTTTCCACCGTCAACGGCCAGGTCGACGTGACGCTGCCCGCCACGGCCAAAGCTTCCCTGAAGCTTAAGTCCGACCAGGGCGAGGTCTACAGCGACTTTGACCTGGTGCCGGAGAAGACGGCGCCCAAGGTCAACCGGACGAATCAGAACGGGGTGTACCGCGTGAGCACCGACAGCTGGACCTACGGCAGGCTCAATGGAGGCGGGGCCGAGATTATGATGAAGTCCCTGATGGGCAACATCTACATTCGCAAGGCCAAGTAAGCGCTGCTGAAGCAGTTGTACTCTTTTAAGAAGCCTGCATTTCGTGTAACCTTCCGCCCGGGGTTGCCGCTATGCAAGATACCAAACCAGTGCTCTACCACGCCGCAGGAGTTGCTGCAACAGCTCTTCGGCGTCTTGGCGGCCCGCTTGTGAGTGGCGGGCCACCGATCCGGTAGAATCCGTCGGCCCCGACTGGGCGAAAAAGCGGCCGACACCCCGGAAAGGCGGCCTCTGCACGAGCAGGGGCCGCCTTTTGCTGCTTTTGGCGGGCCGCCAGCTCCGGCTGGGCGCGCTGGGAGCACAAACGAAAACTAGCTTTCTGCCCCCCGAACCTCGTACCTTCGTAGTCCCGTCCCCGTGTCGTCCCGAGAAACCTGTTGCTGTAGCTGCTTTGGCCCGAATCCCGAAAGAAACCGTTGACCAGATTATTCACCACGCCGACATCGTCGAGGTGGTGGGTGACTTCGTGACCCTGAAGCGCAAGGGTCAGAATATGTGGGCCTGCTGCCCGTTTCACCACGAAAAGTCGCCCTCGTTTTCCGTCGCCCCGGCCAAGGGCCTCTATAAATGCTTCGGCTGCGGCAAGGCCGGCGGGGTGGTGCAGTTCATCATGGATATCGAGGGCACCAGCTACGTGGAAGCCCTGAAGTACCTGGCCAAAAAGTACGGTATTGATATCCAGGAGGAGGAAAAGACGCCCGAGGAGCAGCTCGTTCAAAACGAGAAGGACTCCCAGTTCATCGTTTCCAACTGGGCCAAGGACCACTACCAGAAGCTGCTCCACGAAACGGAGGAAGGGGAGAGCATCGGGCTAAGCTACCTGATGCAGCGCGGCCTGAACCAGACGACCATCAAAACCTTTGAGCTGGGCTACTCCCTCGACCAGTGGGACGATTTGCTCAAGGCCGCTCAAAAGCAGGGCTTCGAGGCCAAATACCTGGAGAAGACCGGCCTGACCATCGTGCGCGAGGACGACCCGAACCGGCGCTACGACCGGTTCCGGGGCCGGGTCATGTTCCCGATTCACAACGTCTCGGGCCGGGTCATCGGCTTCGGGGCCCGCACGCTCAAGGCCAACGACAAGACGGCCAAGTACCTCAACTCGCCCGAGTCGGACATCTACCACAAGTCGGACGTACTTTACGGCTTGTTTCAGGCGCGGCAGGCCATCCGGACCGAGGAAGTCTGCTACCTCGTGGAAGGCTACCTCGACGTGCTGAGCCTGCACCAGGGCGGCATCAAGAACGTGGTGGCCTCGTCGGGCACGTCGCTGACGGAAAGCCAGATTCGCCTCATCGGGCGCTACACCGACAACGTGACGGTGCTCTACGACGGCGACGCGGCCGGCATTCGGGCCTCGCTGCGCGGCATCGACATGCTGCTCGAAGGCGCCCTGAACGTGCGCGTAGTGTTGTTTCCCGACGGCGACGACCCGGACAGCTACATCCGCAAGGTCGGCGACCAGCGCTTTAAGGAATATTTAGAAAAGAACAGCCAGGACTTCATCTCCTTCAAAACCCGCCTGGTCTCGCAGGAAGCGGCCCACGACCCGGTGAAAAAGGCCGAAGCCATCCGGGAGGTGCTCCAGAGCATTGCCAAAGTGCCCGACCCAATCAAGCGGCAGGTGTTTTTGCAGCAAACCAGCACCACCTTCGGCATCGACGAGCAGGTGCTCATCACCGAGTACAACAAGCTGGTTAAGAAGGACTCCCAGCGCGCTTCCCCCAGCAGCGGCCAGGGCGGCAGCGGCAACAGTGGGAGCGGAGCCAATGGCCGGCCGCAGTCGGCCAGCCGCCCCTACTCACCCGCCCTAACAACTAACAACCAACAACCAACAACTAACCTCAGCCCCGAGGAAGAGGCCGAAATGGCCATGTACGGCGCCTCGCCCGACGAGCTGGCCGCGGCCGGCGGCAGCACCGGCACCGAGGCCGACACCGACCTGGAGCCCGTGCCCGATTTGCAGCAGGCCTGCGAGCGGGAAGTGGTGCGCCTGCTGCTGCTCTACGCCGCCCAGCCCCTGAGCGAGGACTTGGCCGTGGCCCAGTACATCTTCGGGCAGCTGGAAGAAACCCCGCTGCAAACCCCGATTTACGCCGACTTGCTCCACCTGTGCCGCCAGGAAATGGAGGAAGGCCGCTGGCCCGAGGTGCGCACCTTTATCCAGCACAGCCGCTCCGACATCCGCATGCTGGTCAGCGACCTGGCTACCGAAAAGTACGAGCTCAGCCCCAACTGGAGCACCCACCAGATTTACGTGCCCCGGGAAGTAGACCAGCTCCAGCAGGCCTGCGACAACGCCATTCTGCGCCTCAACAAGGTCAACGTGCAGCGCGAGTTGTCTATCCGCCTCGAAGCCCTGCGCCACCCGATGGACGAACTGGCCCTGCTCGAAACCCTGCACACTATCAAGCTGCTCAAAAAGATGGACGACGATTTGGGCAACATGCTCGGCACCGTCATTCCCCGCGGCGCTATGTAAGTTTCCGCCGCCCGTCATGTCGAGCCCCGCGAGACATCTCGCGTGCTGACGTTGGAATGGCATACGTCATGCTGAGCTTGCCGAAGCATCTCTACTGCCACAGTAAAATGAATTACTCCTGCGGGAGAGATGCTTCGGCAAGCTCAGCATGACGTTCTAAGGTGCCTGCGTATGCTGAGTTCCTCGACTCCGCTGCGCCTGACGGTCAATTAAGCTCTGAATACAAACCAATCGAATGTGGAAACGCGCTAACCTGAGCCGCTTCGTGGTGGCCGTGCTGCTCACGGTCCTGGGGTTTGCCACGGGCATCATCGGCTTCATGACCATCGAGGGCTACAACTTCCTCGACGCGGTGTATATGACGATGATTACCATCTCCACCGTGGGCTTTGGGGAGCTGCACCCGCTCTCGGCGGCGGGGCGGCTGTTCGTGTCGGTCTATATTTTCTTCAACCTGCTGGTCATTGCCTACCTCGTGTCGGTGCTCACGACGTATATCTTTGACGGCGAGCTGCGTACTATTTTCAAGATGTTCAAAACCGACCAGGAAATCCGGGGCTACCACGACCATGTCATCGTCTGCGGCTTCGGGCGCAACGGCAGCAAGGCCTACCACGAGCTGCGCGCCAACGGGGCCACGGTGGTAGTGGTAGAGCAAAGCCCGGACCTGCTGCGCGACGCGGCCCAGGACGGGGGCACGGCCATTCCCACCGTCATCGGCGACGCCACCACCGACGAAACCCTGCTGGCCGCCGGCATCGGTCGGGCCCGGGCCCTGATTACGGCCCTGCCCAAGGATGCCGACAACGTTTTCGTGGCCCTCACGGCCCGGGAGCTGAACCCCAACCTCAAAATCATTGCCCGCGCCAGCCTCAAAACTTCCGAAAGCAAACTGCTGCGCGCCGGCGCCGACTCAGTCGTGATGCCCGACGAAATCGGGGGCTCCCACATGGCCAACCTGGTGATGCGGCCCGAAGTAATCCGCTTTCTGGAGATGATGAACGGCCTGGGACCCAACAAGCTCCGCCTCGAAGAGCTCAGCTACCGCGAGATTCAGCGCAGCTACCAGGGCCTCAGCATCCGGGAGCTCGACATCCGCTCCCGCACCGGGGCTACCGTCATCGGCCTCAAGCACAGCACCGGCGAGTTTACCGTCAGCCCCAGCGCCGATATCCGTCCCGGCCCCGGCGACGTGCTGCTCGTGCTCGGCACCGACGAGCAAATCCACGCCCTGGCCGTGCAGTTCCGGGTGTAGCAGCGAGGAAGGGCAGGGGCAGGAGTAGCGGCGGAGAAAAAAGAACGTCATTCCGAGCCGAGCGAGGAATCTCGCTTGGGTGACGTTGTTTTATCTGTCATCCTTGCTCTGTCATCCTGAGCTTGCGAAGGACCTTTCTCTCCTCAGTGACAAAGTCAAGTCAACGCCTAACGCCGGGTACTACACTATTAAAGGCTCAGCCAGCATCTTGGCACGTTGGTACTGAGCCCTCGTGGGGTAGGGGAGGAAGGTCCTTCGGCTGCGCCTCAGGAGGACAGATAAAACAACGTCACCTGCGGGCTTGCGTAACGGGCTCAGTCCAAACGTTCTTTCGGCCTTGCCGCGCCGCAATACCGGCCATCCGGAGGCTTCTGCGTAGCTTTGCCCTCCGCCCCGCCTGCTCTCTACCGTTCGTTTTTCGTAGTGCACATTCTTCAACTCTGTCCGCGCGTGCCGTTTCCGCCCCATGACGGCGGGGCCATTGCCATGTACGACGTGGCGGCCGGCCTGGCCGCCGCGGGCCACCGCGTCACGGTGCTGGCCATCAACACGCCCAAGCACTTCCAGTCCGAGGCGGTGCTCAGCCACCTGCCCGGCGTGCGCCTCGTGACGGTGCCCGTCGATACGAGCCTCTCGCCGGTGAAAGCGTTGAAAAACCTGCTCGTGGGCACGGTGCCCTACAACGTGGAGCGTTTTATCAGCCCCGCAGTGGAGGCCCGGCTGGTGGAGCTGCTGCGCACCGAGCAGTTCGACGTGGTGCAGGTGGAAGGCACCTTCGTGGCCTGGTACGTGGACGTCATCAAGCGCGAAAATCCCAAGCTGCCGGTGGTGCTGCGGGCCCACAACGTGGAGTACACCATCTGGCAGATGCTGGCCGAGGGCGAAGCCAACCCGCTCAAGCGCCTGTATCTGCGCCACCTGGCCCGGGGCCTGAAAAAGTTTGAGGAAGATTTCCTGCCCCGCTTCGACGCCGTGGCTGCCATTACCGAGCCCGACCAGCGCCGCCTGCGGGCCCTGGGCTGCCCCGAGCCGGTGGTGTTCGTGCCCGCCGGCGTCGATTTGACCCGCTTCCAACGCAACCCCGCCCTCCAGGCCAAGCCCCGGACGCTGTTCATGATTGGCTCCCTGAACTGGCTGCCCAACCTGGAAGGCCTCGACTGGTTTCTCACCAACGTCTGGCCCCAGGCCCACGAGCAGTTGCCCGAGCTCGAGCTGCACATTGCCGGCAAAGACACGCCCGCCCGCCTGCACAGCCTGAGCAAGCGCAACGTGGTGGTTCACGGCTTCGTGGAGTCGGCCGCCGAGTTCATGCAGCAGTACGACGTGATGATCGTGCCGCTGCTCTCGGGCGGGGGCATGCGCATTAAAATTATCGAGGGCATGGCCCTGGGCAAGTGCATCATCAGCACCGGGCTGGGCTCGGAGGGCATCTTCGTGCGCAACGGCTTCGACATCGTGCTCGGCGACGAACCCTCGGCCTGGGTTGAGTTTCTGCGCCGCTACTACCACGGCGAGCTGGATCAGCAGGCCATCGGGCAGGAGGCCGCCCGCACCATTGCCCGCCTCTACGACAACCGCCGGGTTATCGAGGGCTTCCTGGATTTGTACAGCATTGCGCAGAGCCGCGCCCAACTCGCCCCGCGCGCCTAAGTTTTCGCCTGCCTGATGAAGCTGCTCGTTCTGCTGTCCCGGTTTCCGTACCCGCTCGATAAGGGCGACAAGCTCCGCGCCTTTCACCAGCTGCGCCACCTGGCCCGCCACCACGAAATCTGCCTGCTGGCCCTCACCGACGAGCCCGTCACCGACGAGTCGTACGCCGCCGTGCGCCCCCTGTGCCGGGGCGGCCTGCACGTGCATGCCCTGGGTAAGCCCAGCATTGCCCTCAACATGGCCCGGGCCCTGGTTAAGGGCCTGCCGGCCCAGGTCGGCTACTTCTACGACGCGGCCGCCCAGCGCCGGCTCGACGCGCTGCTGCGCGAGTTCCGGCCCGAGCACGTGTATTGCCAGCTCATCCGGATGGCCGAGTACCTGCGGCCCCACGCCGGAAAGTTTGCCATGACGCTCGACTACATGGACGTGTTTTCGGCCGGCATGGCGCGGCGCGCCACCCAGGCCCCGGGCTGGCAGCGGCCCGTCATCAGCCTCGAAGCCCGCCGCCTGCTCGCCTACGAGGCTGCCGCTTTCGAGTGGTTTCGGCACCATACCATTATTTCCGACCAGGACCGCCAGCTCATCCAGCATCCGCGCCGCCAGCAGATTCACGTGGTGCTCAACGGCATCGACACCGATTTCTTC
The DNA here is from genome assembly GCF_002797555.1 of Hymenobacter chitinivorans DSM 11115. Lineage (NCBI taxonomy): Bacteria > Pseudomonadati > Bacteroidota > Cytophagia > Cytophagales > Hymenobacteraceae > Hymenobacter > Hymenobacter chitinivorans. The sequence continues at coordinate 1,959,417 of NZ_PGFA01000001.1, forward strand.
CAGCCCGACGACGCCCGCACCCCGGACTACGCGCTGGTGTTCTGCGGCAACATGAGCTACCACCCCAACGTGGACGCGGCCGAGTTTCTGGCCCTGGAAATTCTGCCCCTCGTGCGGCAGCAGCACCCCGGCGCCCGCCTGCTCATCGCCGGCACCACGCCCGCGCCCCGGGTGCTGGCCCTGGCCTCGGAGGCCGTGGTCATCAGCGGCTGGCTGCCCGATATCCGGGATGCGTATGCGTCGGCCCGGGTGTTTGTGGCGCCCATGCGGGTGGGCACGGGCCTGCAGAACAAATTGCTCGAAGCCATGGCTATGCGCCTGCCCTGCCTCACCACGCCCCTGGCCAACAACGCCCTGCGCGGCGTGCCCGGCCAGGATTTACTGGTGGGGAAGTCGGCCCCGGAGCTGGCCGCCGGCATCAGTCAGCTCCTGGCCGAGCCCGAAGCCGCCGCCGCTCTGGCCGCCCGCGGCCTGGAATTTGTGCGCCAGCACTACAACTGGGCCGCCGCCACCGGCAAGCTGGAAGCGCTGTTCGGGGAGTAGGACGAAGCTTTGGCTCGGCGGTATAAGCAACGCTTCGTACTAGCTGCTGGCCGAAGCTGCTGCCCTGCAGCAGGAGCTGGCCCAGTAGCGCGAACTTTAGCTTCGCTGACCTCCGGTTGTAGTTCGCGTGGCCCGCGCCGTTAGAATCGTTGCAGTAATAGTCGTTCTGGCACGCGAACTACAACCGGAGGTCAGCGAAGCTAAAGTTCGCGCTACTGGTCGTCTTACTATTGCGCTCCTGCCTAGCCCATTTCCCCGCCCACGCCGAAAAGCCGGCCGAACCCTCGTAACTTCGCGGCGCCGTCGGTGGTTATGCTGCCGGGGCATTACTCTCCTGCTCCCCCAACCCTATGCTTGACTCTATTGAAGACGCCATTGCCGATATCCGCGCCGGCAAAGTGGTAATTGTAGTGGACGACGAAGACCGCGAAAACGAAGGCGACTTTATCTGCGCCGCCCGCTGCGCCACGCCCGAGGTTATCAACTTTATGGCCACCCACGGCCGCGGTTTGGTCTGCGCCCCGCTTATCGAGCAGCGCTGCGAGGAATTGGGCCTGGAGTTGATGGTAGGCCGCAACACGGCCTTGCATTCCACGCCTTTCACCGTGAGCATCGACTTGCTCAAGAACGGCGTGACGACGGGCATCTCGGCTTCGGACCGCTCGAAGACCATTCTGGCCCTGATTGACCCCGACACCAAGCCCGAGGAGCTGGGTAAGCCCGGCCACATCTTCCCGCTCAAAGCCCGCAAGGAAGGCGTGCTGCGCCGCGCCGGCCACACCGAGGCCGCCATCGACCTGGCCCGCCTGGCCGGTTTCGAGCCGGCCGGGGTGCTGGTCGAGATTCTGAAGGACGATGGCGAAATGGCCCGCCTGCCCGACCTGCAGGAAGTGGCCAAGCGTTGGGACCTGAAGCTGATTTCGGTGCAGGACCTGATTAAGTACCGCCTGCAAAAGGAAAGCCTCATTACCCGCGAAATTGCGGTGCAGCTCCCCACTGAGCACGGCGACTTTGAATTGGTGGCCTTCACCCAGCGCTCCACCAACGCCCAGCACCTGGCGCTGGTTAAGGGCGACATTTCGGGCGACGAGCCCGTGCTGGTGCGCGTGCACAGCAGCTGCGTCACGGGCGACATCTTCGGCTCCTGCCGCTGCGACTGCGGCCCCCAGCTGCACCGGGCCATGGAGCGCATCGAGGCCGAGGGCAGGGGCGTGATTGTGTACATGAACCAAGAAGGCCGCGGCATTGGGCTGCTCAACAAGCTGCGGGCCTACAAGCTCCAGGAACAGGGCCGCGACACGGTGGAAGCCAACCTGGAGCTGGGCTTCGGCATGGATGAGCGCGACTACGGCGTGGGCGCCCAGATCCTGCGCGAGCTGGGCATCAGCCAGATGCGCCTGCTCACCAACAACCCCCGCAAGCGTACCGGCCTGGTAGGCTACGGCCTGGAAATCGTGGAAACGGTGCCGATTGAAATTGCCGCCAACCAGCACAACGAGCGTTACCTGACCACCAAGCGCGACAAGCTGGGCCACACCATCCTGACCAAGGACCGCCACCCCCACGCCGACCCCGACGCGGCCATATCTGTAGGGTAGCACCTCCGCCTGATTAAATCCGAAAGCCCGCTCTGCCAAAAGTAGTGCGGGCTTTTTTGCGGATGATTCTCACGTCAGTTGGGCCGCTGCCGCGCCCAGGTCAGGTGCCTGATAAGTTTGCTTTTAACCAGGTAATGAATACGTACTGCCAATTTTTCTGCGCGGATGACCAATTCGGGGAAGGGCGGGCCTTCGTGGAGTACGACGAGCACAATGAGCCCATTCGGCAGGTGAACGAACTCGTTGATAATTCGGGAGGGGTTATCCTGCTGTATTCTTACATTGAGTGGGTCAACGATAGAATTGCGGGTACCTGCTACTTATCCGACTTACGCTTGGACGCGACCTTGTTGACGGAGCAGGATAGGAGCACTCAGGCAATATTCGAGGAAAAGTGGGCGGCGGCTCGGGGCTTTAATGACCCACGACTGAATATCGACCGGCGGGAATATCTGACGGCTGAAATAATCCAGCAAATCATGCGCGGTCGGCCGTAACCAACAAGGCTGGCAAGGTAGGAGCCAGGTGCCTTCGGGAATCCATTGTTCTTCGCCATGCAGCTATTCTGTAAAAAGTACGTTATGTAGCTATCCTATATAGCAGATTGCCTACTTACCCATTACTGTTATGTCTCTCACTCACGAATCGTTTTGTGGCCTTTCCTTGGATGAGCAGCTACAAATTGTGCTAACGCAGGGCGTTTTTTGCGCCACCCGCTACGAGGCTACCTACGCCATTACCCAGTACCAGGTCCGTGAATTCAGCGCCGACCTCTACTACTCCTGGCACTCGATCCTGCCCGAGCAGATCCAGACCAGTGAGCTGCAGCCCCCGGCCCGGTAAGAGCGGCGCGGCGCCCCCGAAAAACCCGCGGGCCGCGTGAACCCGGGCGAGATGGTACGGGTTACGAAAAAAGCTGCCCCAGCCGGGCCTTTCACCGCGCGAGCTGCGCCCGAAAGAGGCTCGACTGGCGGGGAAAACGGTTTTTTCGGGTATCTTTCTTTCGCTATGAAAACACTACGCTACTCTCTCGGAATCGTGCTGGTGGCCGTCGGGCTGAGCCTGGGCGCGACCACGCCGGCCGCGGCCCAGCAGCGGGCCAACTTCACCCAGGAGTTTGGGGGCAGCACCGTGCTGCTGACTACCGGCGACACGCTGCGCGGCCCGCTGGCGTTGCACCGCAACGAGGACGTGATTCGGCTGACGATGCCCGACAACACGGTCAATACGCTCTCGGCCGTGGCCGTGCAGAGCTTTGCCGTGAAGGGGCAGCAGGCCGACCGCCGCAACTACTACGACGATTTCTACGACGCCCGCTCGGGCTACTACTACGGCAGCCCGTATTACAACATGCCGCCCCGGCCCCGGCGCGAACGGGTCGACACCAGCCTGGTGCGCGTGTTCCGGACCTACCGCTGGAACCACGACAACGACTACAGTGACTTCAAGTCGCCGGCTTTTTTTGAGCAGCTCAGCGGCGGCCCCAACATTCTACTGCGGCGCGAGGCCCTGGTGGAGCGGGCCGTGAACAACGGACCCATGTACGGTGGCTACGGCTATAACCCCTACGGCGTGCCCCGCACCTCGTACTACCGGGAAATCAAGGATGCTTTCTACCTGGGCCTGCCCAGCGGCAACGTGCTGCCCCTGCGCAACCCCAAGAAGGATTTGCTGGCCGCCTTCCGCCAGCAGGCCAAGCAGATTGAGCAGTACGCCAAAGACAACAAGCTCGACTTCTCGGACCCCCGGGAGCTGGCCTTTATTGTTAACTACGCCAATTCCCTGCAGCCCAAACCTTGAACCGAATCTGGTTTAAGCCACCAATAAAAAGGAGCCCTGACCACTGGTCGGGGCTCCTTTTTGGTTGTAGGCAACGAGGAACTTACAAGTCGCGGCTGCGCAGCAGCAGGTAGCTCAGTAGCCAGAACAAGGCAATGTAGACCAGGGCCAGCGGGGCGGCCTGGGTGGGCAGCAGGGCGCTGGACGGCCCCGTGACCGTAGCCAGCAGCTCCCGGCCCGGCGTGGGCGTGAGGCTGTCGAGCACCTTGACGGGAAAGAACCGGTCGAGCTGGTCGGGGGTGCCAAAGCGCACCAGGGGCTCCACAACCCAGGCGTAGAGCAGAAAGCCCAAAAATGCCGGGCCGGCCTTGCGCAGCAGAAAGCCCAGCAGTCCGGCCAACGACACGTAGCCCAGGGCCTGCACACCGTAGAGCAGCACCGCGCCCAGGGTTTCGGGAGCCCGGCCCAGGGTTTCGGGGGAGCGGGTGAGGCCCAGGAAGAACCCAACGCCGAGCACGGCCAGCATGCCGTACAGCGCCAAGAGCCCCGACACGGCCAGCTTGCCCTGCACCAGGCCCGCCACCGAGCTGCCGTCGATGACCTGCTGGCGGAAGGTGCGGAACTGATATTCGTCGGTAATGAGGATGATGAGCAAGATGCCCAGCAGCAGGTTGAAGTAGCTGGCCACGTAACTGAGCCGGTTCCAGAGCTCGGGAAACTGGTACAGCGTGTTGCCCAGCTGCTGCCCGTTGACCGTCACGCTGCCGCCCACCGACACGAAGCCGGCCAGCAGCACCACGTATAGCAGCAAGATAACCCACACGGTGCGGTAGGGTAGAATTTTCCGAAGCTCAGCTTTCATGGAATAGTGAAATGTGAAGTTGTGAAATGGCGCACTGGTGCACTGGTGAGTTGTCGTTCTGAATGCGCGAGGCCGCGCTAGCCGAACGACAACTCACCAGTGCACCAGCTCACCTTGTGAGCTCCAGGAACTGGGCTTCGAGGCTGCGGTGGCGGGTTTCGAGGCCGGAGAGCACCACGCCGCTGGCGAAGAGGGCCCGGTTCAGCTCGGCGGCCGAGTGGCCGGGGGCCAGCACGGCGCTGTGGCCCCCGCCGGTTTCGGGGCGCACGTCGCTCACCCAGGGCAGCTGGCCCAGGGCGTGCAGCAAAGAAGCCGGGCTCAGGTCGGGCTCCACGCGCAGCACCACCCGGTCGGCGGAGGCCAGGATGCTGCTGACCGGGCCGGCCGTGCGCAGCTCCCCGCGCTGCAGCACCGCTACGTGGGTGCACACCTTTTCAATTTCATCCAGCAGGTGGCTGGCAATGATGATGGTTTTGCCCTGGGCGGCCAGGCGCTGAATCAGCTCCCGCACTTCGGCAATGCCCTGGGGGTCGAGGCCGTTGGTGGGCTCGTCGAGTACCAGCACGTCGGGCTGGCCGAGCAGGGTGGAGGCCAGGGCCAGGCGCTGCTTCATGCCCAACGAAAAGCCCCGGAAGGCGTCGTTTTGGCGGGCGGTAAGGCCGGTCATTTCCAGGGCCGCGTCCACGGTGCGCGGGTCGGCGCGCTTCACGTCGGCGGCCAGCAGCAGGTTTTGGCGGGCCGAGAGGTAGGGGAAAAAGTTAGGCGTTTCGAGCAAAGCCCCCACCCGCCGCTTGCTTTGGCTCGACAAGGGCTGCCCAAACCAGCGCACCGCGCCGCCATCGGCCCGCAGCACGCCCAGGGCCAAACCCAGCGTGGTGGTTTTGCCGCTGCCGTTGGGGCCCAGCAAGCCGTACACGCTGCCTTCTTCCACCTGCAGGCTCAGCCCGCGCAACGCCGTAGTGCCGCCGTAGCGCTTGGAAAGATTATCGAGCTCCAGAACAGCCATTCTATAGTTGTTAGTTGTTGGTTGTTAGTTGTTGGGAGGGTAGTTGTTCGTTGTCACTGGTTTGTTCGGGCTGATGACTGCTCCTGACAACTGACAACGAGCAACGAACAGCTATTCCGTAGGCAGCTTACCGCCCGACCAGCGCACGACGGGGTAGCGCAGGTGAGACTTTTCGTAGTTCGGCGACTGGCGGTACATGAAGTCGAGCTGGGCGGCGCCGCTGGCGGCAAAGGCGGGGTTGGCCTTCTGCAGGCCAGTAAGCCGCTCGCGCAGGCCCGGGTCCCGTTTGAGCAGCTCGGCGGCCACGTCTTCAAAGACGTAGTCGGAGAAGTACTCTTTCTGCTGCAGAATCGAGTCGAAGAAGCCCCAGGCGAAGAACGAGTCGGTGGCCTGGGGTTCCAGGGTTTCGATGAGGTAGCGGGCCGCGGGCTGGTCGAGGAAGGCCACGAAGTCGCCGCGGCGGAAGGTGAGGGGCTGCTGTTCGGGGCGCAGTTCCACCTTGTTGTGCAGATAATGCCCTTCGTAGGGGCGCTGGCCGGTTTTGTAGTCGGCAATGTAGTAGACCTCGGTGGTCAGGGTCGTGTCGCGGGTGAGGCGCCGGAGCTGCACGCCGTTCAGGCGCAGGCGGTCCACTACTTCGCCCCAGGCCTGCGGAATGAGGTAAGCGGCCGGCCGCGCGACGCTCACCGTGGGCCGGAACGTGTTGTAGTAGTTGATCTGGCGGGTGTAGGGCGCCTGCCGGTCGTAGTACAGCCGGGGCTGCCCACTCACGGCGCTGGGCTTGGTTTTGCCCTCGTAGCCCCGGAAGCTGATTTTCTCGAACGACGTCGTGTCAATGGCCCAGGCCAGGGGAAACTGGGCCTGGGTCCGGAGCTGCTCCTGGGCCGTGGCGCGGGCCTCGGCCAGGGCGGCGGCATCCTGGTGCACCGAGCGCACGAGCAAATCCAGGAAGTCGTACTGGGCCCGCACCCGGGGCGTGTAGGCCTTCAGCATGTGGGTTTCGGTCACAAAGCCGATGGTGTTGAAGAGCGTGGTGTAGCCGGTGGAGTAGCGCGGGGTTTCCAGAAAGCCCTGCAGGCCGCGGGCGTCGGGCGTGCGGCCCTCGAAGTCCACGTAGGGCGTCATCGGCGACTTGCGCTTGGTCATGCCCCCGTACAAGGCCGGCAGCAGGCGGCCCTGCAGATACTGGCTCAGCACCGGGTGGAGCTTGTCCTTCTGGGTGGCAATGAGGGTCATCGTGTACTGGTAGTCGGCCCCGTCGGAGGTGTGGGTGTCCACGTACACGTCGGGCTGCCAGCGCTGAAACAGCTGGGCAAAGGCGCGGGCATTACGCGAGTCCTGCTTAATATAGTCGCGGTTCAGATCCAGGTTGCGGGCGTTGCCGCGGAAGCCGTAGCTCTCGGGCCCGTTCTGGTTGGCCCGGGTGGTGGAGTTGCGCACCAGGGAGCCGTCCACGTTGTAAATCGGGATGATGACCAGGGTCACGTTTTCCAACTGCCGGCGCAGCTCCTTTTTCTGCACGTAGTCGCGGGCCAGCATCATGGCCGCATCGATGCCCTCGGGCTCGCCGGGGTGAATACCGTTTTGGATAAAAACTACCCGGCGGTTTTTCTGCCGCACCGAAGCCGGGTCCGCGTCGCCGTCCAGGGACACGACCACCTCGTGCAGGGGCTGGCCGATGTCGGTGGTGCCGGCCTCGCGCAGGGTGACTTCGGGGTAGGCCGCGTCGAGGCGCTGGTAGTAGGCAATGCACTCGGCGTGGGTCGTGGTGGTATTGCCGTTGCCCTTTTCAAAGGGTGTGCGCCAATCGGCCGCCGGGGGAGTGGCGGGAGCCGAAACGGCCAGGAGCGCGGAAAGCAGGAAAGCTAGCATGCAGGCGAAAGTAGCAAAGAGCCGCGAAGCTAGAACTAAATGCTGGTTTGGGCCTGCGCACGCGCTTCCAACAGGGGCACATTGTTTATTCTGTCATCCTGAGCGGCGCGAAGCAAAGCGAAGGACCTTCCTCGCCTCAGTGACGAGGTTTATGCCAACGTGAGAAAGTGCTTTATTCAGTTAGGAAAAAGACTTCGTCACATTGGTAGAAACCATAGCGGGCTAGGCGAGGAAGGTCCTTCGCTCATTGCGTTGCGCTCAGGATGACAGAGGAAATACGGTAGCAGTGCCGGCGAGATTCCTCGACTTCGCTTCGCTGCGTTCGGAATGACGTTCTGGTTTACCTGCCTAATACAAACGGCGGCGGGCCGGGAACAGGGCCTGGTCGAGGCTGAAGCGGCCGGGGCCGGCGAAGAGCAGGCCCAGAAACAGAAACGCCGATTCCAGGGCGTGGGAATAGGCGTTGAAATCATCACCGCTGAGCACGTGCATCACGGTGGCCATAATCATGGTGACCAGCAGCAGAAAGCAGGCAATGCGAAAAAACAACCCCAGGGCCAGCAGCTGCCCGCCCACGGCCTCGGCCACGGCGGCCAGCAGGCCCCAGGCGGCCGGGGCAAAGTCCAGGCCCACCATTTTCATCACGCTTCCTACCTGAGTCCACATTGCCGGCCCGCCCATCAGCTTGGGGTAACCGTGAATGGTAAACATCACCCCAATGCCGATGCGGAGCAGTAATAAGCCCAAATCGTGCGTGCGGTAGCGGTTTTCAAACAAGACCATAGGGGAAGAAAGGACGGGCTAGAAGGTGGGGCGGGGGCGAAGCGAGGCTATATAGAAAAGCTCCCATCGTTGCCAAAGTACAAGAATTATGGTGGAATCCCATACTTGCCAAGGCTGAGCTTCAATTGGGCTGATCCGGCACTAGCGCACCCGCACCCCAATAATGCGGGTGGCGGGCGGAATGTCGGCCGTGCTCATGTCGGGGCCGTGGTTATCGGGCAGCGACTTCTCGTCCAGAATCCAGCCAATGCGCATCTGACCCGAAATGGCCACGAAGTCATTTTCGTCCTGGCGCACCCGCGTCAGGCCGTACACCTGCCGGGCCGCCCCAAACGGGGAGCCCACCCCGATGCCCTCGGCCGTGCGGTACTGCGGGTCGTAGATGCGGATGCGGCGCAGGGTGAGGGCCGAGTCGGGGCCGCTGCGGATGAACTCCAGCACAGTTTCGGGCGCCTGGGGCTGCTGGGCGTCGCGCAGGCGGTAGGCGGGGTAGGTGGCTCCTTTATAGGAATAGGTGGTTTTGGTGAGCTGGGCGGCCGGCACCACGGCCAGCAGCTCCGCTTCCTTCATGTTCAGGCGCAGCCGGCCCACCTGGCTAGGGCTAATTAGGTGGAGCGAATCGGGCAGGCGGGTGGCCGAGGGGCTGAGCGCGGCCGGGTCGGTGGCGCCCGAGCCGCCGGCAAACGGGGCTTCGGAGCCCGAGGAGGCCGTTGGGGTGCGGCCCGCGGGCGAGTCGCAGGCACTGAGCAGAGCCAGCAGCAGGGCGCCGGCTATAATAGGAGTGGAGATGGTCATGGTTGGCAGGAAATACGGGTGGGACGAGTTTAGCGTTGACGAAAGCCCCGGCTTTACGTAGGCATAACCGGCCAAACGTCCGCCTTGGCTACCTTTGCCCCACCTTTCTGACCCTTAACCCAAGCCGCCCGTGAGTGCTAAAGCCCGCAAACCGCTGATTCTGATTTCCAACGACGACGGCATCACGGCCCCCGGCATTGCCATGCTCGTGCGCGTGATGCGCCGCATCGGCGAGGTGGTGGTCGTGGCGCCCAACTCCCCGCAGTCGGGTATGGGCCACGCCATTACCATTGGCAGCTCCCTGCGCCTGGACCCGAGCACCATATTCCCGGGCATCGAGGCCTACGAGTGCAGCGGCACCCCGGCCGACTGCGTGAAGCTGGCCAAGCACATGGTGCTCAAGGACCGCAACCCCGATTTGGTGGTGTCGGGCATCAACCACGGCTCCAACTCCTCGGTGAACGTGCTGTACTCGGGCACGATGTCGGCCGCCATTGAAGCTGCCATTGAGGGCCTGCCCGCCATCGGCTTCTCGCTGTGCGACTACGGCCACGAGGCCGATTTTTCCCACACCGAAGAGTGGGTCGAGCACATTACCCGCCAGGCCCTGCAAAACGGCATTCCGGTGGGCACGGCCCTGAACGTGAATTTCCCCAAGAAGCAGGCGCAGCCCATTGCCGGGGCTAAGCTCTGCCGCCAGGCCCGGGCCAAGTGGGCCGAGGAATTCGACGTGCGCCTCGACCCCCACAAGCGCCCCTACTACTGGCTTATCGGCAACTTTGTGAACGAAGACCAGGGCGAGGACACCGACGAGTTTGCCCTGGCCCACAACTACATTTCCATCGTGCCCTGCCAGTTCGACCTGACGGCCCTGCACGGCATCACCCAGATGAACGAGCAGTGGAGCCTGGCCCTGAATGGGGAAGAATCGAAGGCCAACGTGGCGACCAAAAAAGCCTCTTCCCCGCAGCCCGCCCAGCCGGCCAAAGCCGCGCAGCCCGCCAAGAAAGCCAGTAGGAAGTAAGGATTTCATCCAAAAATGCCGAGCCCCGAAATAACGTTTCGGGGCTCGGCATTTTTGGGGGATTCGGGCTCGGACACGGTGCGTGATAGGCTGAGTTAGTCGTGCGACGGGTTGTGACGGCCCTGTGATAGGCTCGGTCGCAAGTGCGACACGTTGTGACGCACTTGCGACGAGGTGTGACACGCGTGCGAAGCCTTATGACGACCGTGCGACGGGTTGTGACGACCCTGCGAAGCCTTATGACAGCTTTGCGAAGCCTTGTGACGACCGTGCGAAGCCTTATAACAGTCGTGCAAGAGGTTATGACGGTCGTGCGGGGCGTGATGACTGCTTTCGCAAGAAGCCTGGCGGGCCTAACCGCGTTTGTGCGTTATCTTGCCCGTCTACTTCCTCCTGCTACCCCCTTTTCTGATGCTGCTCAAATCCCGCTTTTTCGTGGCGCTGCTGCTGGCCCTCGGCCTGGGCCAGCGCGCCACGGCCCAGGTTTACACCGCTTCCGACCCGCTGGCCCACACGTTTTCCATCGTCGCCCGCGACCCGGCCACCGGCGACATGGCCGTGGCCGTGCAAAGCCACTGGTTTTCGGTGGGCACGGCCGTGAGCTGGGGCGAGGCCGGGGTGGGCGTGGTAGCCACCCAGTCGTTTACCAACAAGTCGTTTGGCACCCGGGGCCTGGCCTTGCTCAAAAGCGGCAAAACCGCCCAGCAGGCCCTCGACGAGCTGCTGGCCACCGACGAAGGCCGCGACGTGCGCCAGGTGGCCATCCTCGACGCCCAGGGCAACGTGGCCACCCACACCGGCAAGAAGTGCGTGGACATGGCCGGCCACCAGCAGGGCAAGCAGTTTTCGGTGCAGGCCAACATGATGCTCACCGATAAAGTGTGGCCCGCCATGGCCCAGGCCTACGAGAAAAATGCCCAGCTACCTTTCGCCGAGCGGGTGCTGTCGGCCCTGGACGCGGCCCAGGCCGCGGGCGGCGACATCCGGGGGCGGCAGTCGGCGGCCCTGCTGGTGGTGCGCGGCAAAGCCACGGCCGCGCCCTGGGACGACCGGCTCATCGACCTGCGGGTGGAAGACAACCCGGCCCCGCTGCCCGAGCTGGCCCGCCTGCTGCGCCTCACCCGCGCCTACGACCATATGAATGCCGGCGACCTGGCCGTGGAGAAGAATGACATGCCCCGGGCCATTCAGGAGTATGAGGCGGCCGAGAAGATGTTCCCCAAGAACCTGGAAATGCAGTACTGGCACGCCATTACGTTGGCCAACAAGCAGCAGCTACCCGCCGCGCTGGCGTTGCTGCGGTCCATTTTCCGGCAGGAGCCCAACTGGCGCACCCTCACCGAGCGGCTGCCCAAAGTCGGCTTGCTGACCGTGTCGGCCGCCGAGCTGCAACAGATTCTGAGTTTGAAATAACCCGCCCCGTTCTATGAAATTCGCCTTTCGCCTTGCTGGTACCAATCGAGTTTGGGCTCTGAGCGGCCTGCTGTTCGCGCTGTGGCTGGGCCTGCTGGGCTGCGCCGCGTCCAAGCCCGGCGCCGCGGCCGTGACGACCGTCTACATCGTGCGCCACGCCGAGAAGGACCCCACGCCCGGCCTGCCCGACCCGGCCCTGACCCCGGCCGGAGAGGCACGGGCCCTGGCCTTGCGCGAGCAGTTGGGCAAGCAACCCATTGCGGCCATTTTTACCACCAACACCACCCGTACCCGCACCACGGCGGCGCCCCTGGCCCAGCAGCTCGGCCTCACGCCCCAGGTGTACGATGCCAAGCAGCAAAGCGCGTTGGTCGAGCGAATCAAAACCGAGTTTGCGGGTAAAAAGGTGCTGGTCGTGGGCCACTCCAACACGATTCTGGAAACGGCCGAAGCCCTGGGTGCCACCCGGCCCGTGCCCACGGTGCAGGACAATGAGTTCAGCTACCTGCTGGAAGTGAAGCTGCCCGCCGCGGGCCCGGCTACGGCCACGGCCCGGCAGTACGGCGCGGCCCCGGTACCCGTGCCCGCCAAATGAACCGAATTCGTCTGCTGCTGGTACTAGGGCTGCTGAGTGGTCGGTTTTGGTCGGCGGCCCAGGGCGTTACCCTGCCCCCGGACAGCTCCCGGAAGCCGGTTCTGGTGCCCGTGGTGGTCGATACCCTGGCCCGCAAGTTCAGTCTGATCGGGCCCCTGGATAGTGCGGCCCGCCCTAATCTGCTGGCGCACGAGCGGTATCCCGGGCCGCGCCGCCTGCGGGGTACCATCGGCAAGCAGTCCGTGACGGTGGAGCTGGACTCGGCCAACGGCAGCTACGTGGGCGGGTTTTACTACGACCGGGCCGGCCGCTGGCTGGAAGTGCGCCTCGACGCGCGCCGGGGGGCCCGCACGCTGAATCTGTGCGAAACCCCGGCGGGCGACCTGACCGGCCGCCTGCGCCTGCCAACCAAGGCGGCGGCTCAGCTCAAGGGCACCTGGGAAAATGCCGATGGCCGCCACCAGTACCCGTTTGTGCTGCGCGAAACCTACGCCGGCGCCGCCCATTACGAGCAGGACCTGTGGGAAATGTGGCGCTACACCGTGCGGCGCGACACGAGCTACATTCCCCGCGACTCGGCCTTTTTTCACCAGCTCTACGTGCGGGTCAGCCTGCCCCAGAACCCCGGGGCCGAGCAGCGTCTGCGCCGGGCCCTGGCCGCCCCGTTTGCCCCGGACCTGATGCCCCTGTACCTGGACACCCTGCTGGCCCGCCGCCAGCAGCAGTACAACCGCTACCAGTTTCACAGCTACAGTGACGTGGTCTATAATGGCAACAACCTGCTCTCGGTGATGCGCGTGACCAGCTTCCAGCAGGGACCCTACTACGAGCCCCACGAGTGGTACGACGGGGCCACCTTCGACCTGCGGACCGGGCAGCGCCTGCGCCTGCCGGACCTGCTGGTGGCCGACTACAAGAAACGCCTGCTGGAGCTGTTTCGGCGGGGTTTGAAGCGGGCGTTGGCCGCCGCCCCCGGCTACGGGCCCCTCGGCGGGCCCGCCCCGAAGCTGCCCACCGGAGGCTTCGTGCTGGCCCCCGCGGGCCTGGTCTTCACCTACGACGACCGGGATGCGCCCACCCTGAGCAAGCCGCTCGACGACAAGGCCGACCGGTTTCTGGAAGTGGTGCTGCCCTACGAGGAGCTGCTACCCCTGATTCGGCGCAAGGGGCCCCTGGCACCGGTGCTGCGGGAGCGGGGCCTGCTGCCAAAAAAGTAGCCACCCGACGCAGCCCACCCGCGTTTCCTGTTACCTTAGCCCGGCGCCACGGGCTTGAAATAGGCCCGCCGAGGCCCGTTTATCCGTTTTTCAACTCGCTGAATTTCTTCTGCTATGCGCTCTTTCTTCCGCCGCGGACTGCTGCTCTCCGGCCTTGGTTTTCTGACGCTTACGGCCCAGGCCCAAACGGTGGCCGGCACTAAAAACGACTCCCTGGCCCTGCGCAAAATCTACGATGAGGCCCTGCTGCGGGGGCAGAGCTACGAAAACCTGCGCTACCTCACCGGGCAGATTGGGGGCCGCCTGAGCGGCTCGCCCCAGGCCGAGCAAGCCGTGCAGTGGGGCAAGACCACGATGGAAAAGCTGGGTCTCGACCGGGTGTACCTGCAGGAAGTAATGGTGCCCCACTGGGTGCGCGGGGCCAAGGAGAAGGCCGAAATCAAGCCCGCCAAGGGCAAGGGCGTGGAAATGAACGTCTGCGCCCTGGGCGGCTCGGTGGGTACCAATGGCAAAATCAGGGCCCAGGTGGTGGAAGTCAAAAGCTGGGCCGAGCTGGCCGCTCTGCCCGACGACCAGGTCAAGGGCCGGTTCGTGCTCTTCAACCGCCCTATGAACCCGACCTTCATCGAAACCGGCCAGGCCTACGGCGACGCCGGCGACCAGCGCCGCAACGGGGCCATTGAGGCCGCCAAGCGCGGGGCCGTGGGGGCCCTGGTTCGCTCCCTGACCCTGGCCCACGACGACTTTCCCCACACCGGCACCATGCGCTACGACGAGAAGGTGACCAAGATTCCGGCGGCCGCCCTGAGCACCGACGGCGCCGACCGGCTCAGCCAGCTGCTCAAAGCCGACCCGGGCCTGAGCTTCGAGCTGGAAATGAGCTGCCAGACCCTGCCCGAGGTGAAAAGCTACAACGTGGTGGGCGAAATCAAGGGCTCCAAATACCCCAATGAGGTTATTGCCGTGGGCGGCCACCTCGACTCCTGGGACCTGGCCCAGGGCGCCCACGACGACGGCACGGGCTGCGTGCAAAGCATCGAGGCCCTGCGCCTGCTCAAAGCCACCGGCCTCAAGCCCGAGCGTACGGTGCGGGCGGTGCTGTTTATGAACGAGGAAAATGGGGTGCGGGGCGGCACTAAATACGCCGAGCTGACCAAGGCCGCCGGCGAGCAGCACCTGGCCGCCATGGAGTCGGACGGGGGCGGCTTCACGCCCCGGGGCTTCAACATCGAGGCGCCGGCCGCGACGGTGAAGAAAGTACAGCAGTGGCAGCCCCTGTTCCGGCCCTACGGCAGCACCGAGTTCAAGGCCGGCCACTCCGGCACCGACATCGAGCCCCTGAAAGACCAGGCCAAAGCCCTCATCGGCTACGACTGCGACGACCAGCGCTACTTCGACATCCACCACACCGCCGCCGACACCTTCAACAAAGTCAACCGCCGGGAGCTGGAGCTGGGCGGCGCCAGCATGGCCTCGCTGATTTATCTGCTCAGCAAATACGGGTTGTAAGCGGTATTTCGGGTTGAATCCGTGTAGCCTCGCCCGGTTGGTAGTACCAGCCGGGCGAGGCTTTTTGGTAGCTGCCACTGGGGAAAGGCCATCCGGCCCCAGCTTTCCGCCCGCCGCCTTGCTGAATACAATACCAGGAGAATATCCAGGAGTCTGCTGAGGAAGGTTCTTGACTATCAGGTTTTTGAAAAACCAGTACCTTGCTGCACTTCCCCGCACCGGAATAGCCGGGGAGGGCCTTGGGTTATCGTTGTTGAGCTTCTGACTCACCTGTTATGCACTTTCAGCAGTTTGCGCCGCCGGAGCCGCTTCAAGCCTATGTCCGCTACTTCTGGCGGCTGGAACATTCCTCCCCGGAGCCCGCCACGTTTCACACCATCGTGGATGGCTGCCCGGGGCTGATTCTGCAGGCCGCGGGTTCAGCGCCCATCTGCGACCCGGTCGGCAAGCTCTGGCCCGAGGTTCTGCTCTATGGACAGGCGACGCGGGCCACCCAGCTTCGGGCCGGGGGCGCGTTTGCGCTGCTGGGGGCCTGCTTGTACCCGGGCACCGAGCGGCTGCTGTTTCACCTGCGGGCCGATGAATTAACCAATACTTGCCTGGACGTGGAGCTGCTTCCGGCGGGGGGGCGCCGGTTTCGGCAGCAGCTGCAAAGCATCGAAAGCCCGGATACTCGCTTGGCCCAGCTCTGCGTCTTTCTGCTGCGGGCGGTGGGCACCACCCCGGCGAGCCTGGAGCCGGGTATTCAGTACGCCCTGCAGCAGCTCATTGCCAGCCGGGGCGCCTTGCCGCTGGGCGAGTTGCTGGCCGGCTTGCCGTTTTCAGAGCGCAGCTTTCAGCGCAAATTCCAGGAATACGTGGGCGTATCACCCAAGCTCTTTGCCCGGATCTGCCGGTTTCAGACCACGCTGACCCAGCTGCGCGCCGCTCAGTACGACAAGCTTTCGGATCTGGCCTTGGCCAACGACTACGCCGACCAGTCGCACCATATCCGCGCCTTTCGGGAGTTTGCCGGGGTAGCCCCCCACCAGTACGCTACCCGCACGCGGGAAGTCCTTGAAAACCTGACCCTGGTGCTTTAAGCGTATTTGGCGGTTTTGTTCTATTTTCTGGGCCTCGGAAAGTGGTGCTTTGCAGAGAACCAAACTTCTCCGCACCATGAACCTACTTATTTTCGGAGCAACCGGCGGCACGGGTCGTCAGCTGGTCGCCCAAGCCCTCGATGCCGGCCACCACGTAACGGCCTTTGCCCGCACCCCCGCCAAGCTGGCCATTACTCACCCCCGGCTGCGCACCGTGCAGGGCGACGTGCTCGACTACGAAGCCGTGCTGGCCGCCATGCCCGGGCACGAAGCCGTGCTGTCGGCCCTGGGAGCCCCAGCCACCCAGAAAGGAGCTGTGCGCTCGGTGGGCACCCGCCACATTCTGCAGGCAATGGAAGCCAGCCAGGTTTCCCGCTTTATCTGCCTGACCACTCTGGGCATGGGCGACAGCCGGGCCGCGCTGCCTTTTTCCTACAAGTACTTTATCGTGCCGCTGTTTCTGCGCCAGGCCTTCGCCGATTCTGAGGTGCAGGAAAGCTATATTCAGCGCAGCCCACTGGCCTGGACGATTGCCCGCCCGGCTACGCTCACCGACGGTGTGCGCACGGGCACGTACCGCCACGGCTTTCCCGCTTCGGCTTCAGGCCTGAAAATCAAAATCTCCCGGGCCGACGTGGCCGACTTCATGCTTGGGCAGCTGCAGGAGCCCACCTATCTGCGCCAGGCGGCCAGCTTGTCGTACTAACCGCCCTTGGCCAGGCAGTATATTCTGGCTAAAGAACGGGGAACCGGCCGTCGGGGGATTCGTAATCCCGGCGGCCGGTTTTGCCGTTCAACGTAGCGTGAACCAGCCCCCCTCTTCTCCACCATCGTCGCTGTACCTGCTGGCGTTGCTGCCGCCCGAGCCCGTGTTTTCCCAGGTATGGGCCCTGAAGCAGGAAGTGCATCAGCGTACCGGCAGCCGCAACGCCGTGCGCCTGCCGCCCCACATTACCCTGATTCCGCCCCTGCGCCAGCCCGCCACGTTTGAGGCCGCCGCCGCGCAGACCTTAACCGAGTTTGCGGGCTCGCAGTCCACTTTTTCGGTAGGCCTGCGCGACTTCCGCTGGTTTGGCAACCGCACCCTGTATGTGCACGTGGAGCCGGCCGAGGCCGTCAAAGCCTTTCACGCGGCCCTGACGGAGTGGTGCGCCGGGCACTTGCCCCAGGTGCCGCGCGAAACCCGCCCTTTCACGCCCCACATGACCCTGGCTACCCGGGACCTGCCCCCGGCCGCCGTGCCCGAGCTGCGGCCCCTGTTTCAGGCCCGGCACTACGAGGCCTGTTTCGAGGTGCATAGCCTCGTGCTGTTTCGCCACGACGGCCGGCAGTGGCAAAATATCCGCGAGTTTGCCCTGGCTGATTAGGAAGCCGGCAAGGCCTTCCGCGGCTAGTAGATTGCCCTAAACAAAAAGCTCAGCCACCGGCTGAGCTTTTTGTATGCAGTTGCCAGGAAAGTCGGCCCGTGGGTAGCTGACCCTGCTAGTGGCTGGGAAGGTCCTTAGTTGGCCTCCAGAATCTGGAACAGCTCGTCGAGCTTGGGCGTCAGGATGATTTCGGTGCGGCGGTTCAGGGCTTTTTCGGCCGGGGTGGTGTTGGCCGCCACCGGCACGTACTGCGAGCGGCCCGAGGGCGTTACCTGGGCCGGGTTCAGACCCGACTCAGTCAGGATTCGGGTAATTTCGGTGGCCCGCAGCACGCTCAAATCCCAGTTATCCTTCATGCCCAGGGTGCCTTTGGTGATGGGCACGTTGTCGGTGTGGCCTTCCACCAGGACGTTCACGTCCTGGTTGCCCTGCAGGGCCGTAGCCAGCTTTTTGAGGGCTTCCTGGCCTTTGGGGTCCACTTTGGTGGAGCCCGACTTGAACAAGAGCTGCTCCGACAAGGACACGTAGACCTTGCCGTTGCGCACGTTCACCTGCAGGTCGTTGGCGTTGAAGCCGAGCAGGGCGTCGCCCACTTTCTTGCGCAGGGCCTTCACGGCGGCGTCTTTCTGGTCGAGGATGCGCTGCATTTCGGCAATGCGCTGCTCCTTGGAGCGCAGGTCGGCCGAGAGCTGGGTATTGGCCGCCTGGGCCCCGCTGAGGTTGTCGTTGAGCTGGTTGACCTGCTGATTTTTGTTGAGCAGGCTGGAGCGCAGCGCATCCTCACTGCGGGCTTTGTCCTGCTCCAGGGCCGTTTTCTGGGCCTGGAGCTGCTCCCGCGACTTGGTCAGCTCGTCGTACTGGCTTTGCAGGGCGGTGTATTTCTTCTGCGACACGCAGCCCGTACCCAGCGTGAGCAGGCTGGTGCTGAGCAATAAAGCGAGGGTAGGGCGAAAAAAGGAACGGTTCATGGCAATAGGGTAGGGTAAATAAATGGTTAGCTTCTGCCTCAAACGGGCCGCGCCGGGCCGGAGTTGTTGAGCTTCTAAGCGGCCCGGCGGCCCAGAATCTGCTGCTGAAAGACTTAGCCGCAGGGGTAATCTGCCCGCCGCGAGTTGTTGGCCCGCCCCGCCACCGGGTTTTTTGCCGGTTGCCGCCGGCTTTTGGTGCCGGCCTCGTACCTTCCGCCTCTCATTCCCAATCTGTGCTGCTTTCTGCTGTGTTTTCTACGGCTCCTCGTTGGTATGCTGCCCGCTGGGGCAAATTGTTGGCCGGCGCCGGTTTGCTGCTGGGCAGCCTGAGCGCCGCGGCAGCTCCCGGACCCTCGCCCCACCCGGCGGCCCCGCCTACGGCCCGCTACTGGGTGCGCCTGCGCCACAAGGCCGGCGTGCAGTTCAGCCCGGCCGCGTACTTCAGCCCCGCCGCCCAGGCCCGCCGCCAGCGCCAGCACCTGCCCGCCTGCGACAGTACCGACTTCCCCGTCCGCCCCGACTTTGTGCGCCAGATTACGGCCGTGGCCGATTCCGTGACGCTGGTCAGCCGCTGGTTTAATGCCGTGGCGTGCCGGGCCACGCCCGGGCAGGCCGCCCGCCTGCGCCGGCTGCCCGGCGTGCGGAGCGTGGAACCCTGGCCGGTCCAAACGCCCGTGGTGGCCTCCACGAAGCAGGCCAACGAGCGGGGCACAATGACGATTTCAGCCGACGACCGGCAGCTGGCCCGCCGCCAAACCGCCAGCCTGGGCGGGGCCGCCTTTCAGCAGGCTGGTTTCCGCGGCCAGGGGCTGCGCATTGCCATTTTCGACGTGGGCTTTTTGGGCGCCGCCCAGCACCCGGCCTTCCAGCGCCTGCTCGCCGAGAAGCGCCTGGTAGCCACCCACGACTTCGTCCGGAACCGCCCCAACGTGTTTGTCAGCGGCACGCACGGCACCGAGGTGCTGTCCTGCATTGCCGGCCTGCTGCCCGATGGCACGCCGCTGGGCCTGGCCCCGCAGGCCGAGTTTCTGCTGGCCCGCACCGAGCGGCTCAACCGGGAAATCTACGCCGAGGAAGAAGCCTGGCTGGCCGCCGCCGAGTGGGCCGACCGTAACGGGGCCGACATCATCAACTCTTCGCTGGGCTACACCGACCGGCGCTACTTCCCCGAGCAGATGAACGGGCGCACCAGCCTGGTGGCCCGGGCCGCCGAGCTGGCCGTGCGCAAGGGTATTCTGGTAGTCAATGCCGCCGGCAACGATGGGGAAGACCCCGACTGGCGCACCATCGGCACGCCCGCCGACGCCGACTCGGTGCTGGCCGTGGGCGGCCTCGACCCGGATACCTACCTGCACATCGACTTCAGCAGCTACGGCCCCAGTGCCGACCGGCGCGTGAAGCCCAACGTCATTGCCTTCGGGACGGTGCTGGCCGCCGCGCCCGGCGGCTACGTGCGCACCCAGGGTACTTCCTTCTCCAGTCCGCTGCTGGCGGGCTTCGCGGCCTGCGCCTGGCAGCAAAACCGCAGTCTGACCGTCATGCAGCTCTTCGACCAGCTGCAGCGCTGCGCCGACTTGTACCCGTACTTCGACTACGCCCACGGCTACGGCCTGCCCCAGGCCGCGGCGTTGCTGCGCCCGGCGGCCCCGGCGCCCAGGCCGCGTCCCAGCGTCGACTTCGTGCGGCAGGATACGGTGCTGGCCGTGCTGATTCGGCCCGAGGCGGCCGTTATTCCGGCCCAGGTGCTGCCCCTGTACTCCGATTCGGTGACCCTGGTCGGGGGCACCCGCAACACAACCGTGCCCGCCGTGGGCCGCGAGGAACTGGCCCCGCCCCTGAATAAGCCGGGCGGTAACCGCCCCGCCCAAAGTCAGCCGCCGGCCGAGGCCGACCCGGGGCTGGTGCCGCTGGTGCGCCCGGGCTACCTCTACTGGCACGTGGCCGACGGCCGCGGGGTGCTGCGCAGCTACGAAGTGCGGGAAGTAACCCAGCGGGCCGTGCTCCAGATTCCGCTGCGCACCCTGCGCCCCGGCGACACGGTGCGGGTCTGCTACCGGGGCCTCACCCAAAGCTATTTAGTGCCATGAATAATTCCCGCTTCGTGCTGTTGGCCGGGTTGCTGGGCGTAGGTGGGCACGCCCAGGCCCAGCGTGTGCTGCTGCGCGAAAACCCG
This sequence comes from Hymenobacter chitinivorans DSM 11115, assembly GCF_002797555.1. NCBI lineage: Bacteria > Pseudomonadati > Bacteroidota > Cytophagia > Cytophagales > Hymenobacteraceae > Hymenobacter > Hymenobacter chitinivorans. Next base: position 1,980,003 of record NZ_PGFA01000001.1, read on the forward strand.
GCCCAGGATACCGTGGCCAGCGTTTTTGGGCCCAACCGGGCCTACTACAACCATTTCTACGTGGGCTACGGCCTGGTGGCGGGGCCCGGTAGCGCACGGGCCGGGGCCGGGCTGCGCTACGGCAACTCGGCCGAAATCGTGGTGGGGCTGCGCAACAAGTTTCGGGTGTCGCAGGCCCTGGCCCTGGGCTTCGATTTGCGCTACGCCCGCGTGGCTTATTACCTGGCCCAGAATGCCCAGAAAGTGGTGCCCAACCCCGCCCCGCACTACCGCGAGTATCTGGCTTTGCCCCAGGCTCAGCTGGAAGGCTTCGTGCGCGTCAACTACGGCCGGCGCGGCAACGTCATCGGGCGCTACGTGGACGTGGGCGGCTGGGGCGGCTGGGTGATTAGCACGGCCCACCACTACGAGGACCGGCCCGCTACCAGCGGGGCCAAGCGTGTGGACGTGACCGAGCACGGCCTAGATTACCTGCGCCGCTGGACCTACGGGGCGGGGCTGCGGGCCGGCTCCAGCCGCTACGCCCTGACGGCCCGCTACCGCCTTTCCGACGTGTTTACGGCGCCCTATCAGGGGCTCTATCCGGAGCTGCCGCGCTGGGTTGTCGGGCTGGAGCTGGGCTGGCTGTAATTTGTAAAATACCCGGCCGGGAAAAGGCAACCTTCGGCCCGTTTTTGTGGTACATGCACCCAACAACCCTGCTTTGCTGCAAAATTGCCGCTGATTTCCTGTTCAGGTAGCAAGGCTGTTCGGGACGTTTTGTATTTTGCCGAACTGATTTGAAGATGGTTGATTACCCCACAATGAAAAAACTCGTTCTCCCCGCTGCCTGTGCAGCTCTCTTGCTGCAAATGACCTCGTGTATCAACACGGAGCGGGAGGTTGGAACATCGCAGAACGCGGATAAGGTGTACACGCCCCCCACGACGACCAACCGCGTCAGCAGCCGTACGGTGCTCAACACGGTGCGGGCTTCGCACTACTTTTCCAATACCAAAACCAAGGATAACTTCATTCTGCAGCTTCAGGGGCCCAAAATCCTGAATGCCCAGGCCCGGTTCATCATTGTCAATAGCGCCGGCGATACGCTGCGCAAGGAAGTAATGCCGGCCAGTGCCCTGCTCGACGAGCGGGAGCTGGAAGATCCGCAGGCTGCCACCGTGCGCGACAAGGAAATTGCCATTCTCAAGGGCATGAACAATTTCTTCCGCGAGGACCGTTTCACCCAGCCCGCCGTGCCCAAAACTGCTGCTCAGCCCGCCGAAATTGATCCGCAAAGCTGGTCGGCCGTGAAGGAAGACAACAAGGCCGTTGGCTTCGACTACATCACCGCCGGCGGCAAAGAGCGCCGCATTGCTTACGCCAAGAAGCTGCAGAAAGCAGTAGTTATTGCCGAGTAACGTCGGTAGTTGCCCAAAGCAAAAGCCCCGCTGTGCACGCAGCGGGGCTTTTTGTGTTTCCAGGCTGTCATCCTGAACGCAGTGTAGGACCTTCCTCTATGCTCTGACAAGCTTCGGTCAATGGGCCTTAGCCCCTCGCCACGCCAGTAGTAAAAAGTGTTGAGCGGTGGTAGTACCTGCTGCGGGATAGGTGAGGAAGGTCCTTCGGCTGCGCCTCAGGAGGACAACTCGGTATCAGCCGCTACCACGCCTTAGGGCAGGATAAAGGAGAAGTCGGCGCTGAAGATGTCGGCTGTCAGGTCGGTGCTGCGGCGGTAGTGGGCGTAGCGTAGGTCCAGGGCCTTGAACTGGGCAATCCGGCCCCCAAATGGCGTTTTGAAGCGCCCAATACCGTATACCGGCGAGTAGCGCAGGCCCAGGCCCAGCTTATTGGCCGAGAAGCCCGAGAGGTCGTAGTCGGAGGTGTAGAACTGCTCGCCGGGCTGGTGCTGCAGGTAGGGCGCGAAGTAGCGGGCCTGGGTTTGGGTGTGGTAGCGGTAGAAGGGGTACACGACGAAGAACGGCGTGATTTTCACCGGCGTTTCCAGCTCCAGGGTGTGGGCCCGGATGCCGAAGTCGTCGTTGTAGAACCGGTAGTAGCCGCGCAGCAGCACTAGGTCGGAGGCGTAGTAGCTCAGGCGCAACCCCACCGGGTACTTGAAGCGGGAGCCGGGCAGGGCCTCCACTTTGGCCTCGCCCAGGGCCCCGGTGCTGCCCTGGAAATACACCCGGTGAAACGGCGTCGAGAGCAAGCCTTTCTGATACACCAGCTCGGTGCTCACGCTCACCTGCAGGCGCTGGGTGAGCACCTGCGACAACACGGCCGACAGGTTATAGCTCTGCCGGGGCGCGGAGCCGTCTTCCTTGCGCCCGTTGGTACGCAGCTCCACGGGCCGGATAATGGTAGCCTGGTCGAAAAATACCTGCCCGGCCACGCTCAGCTCCCGGTTTCCGTCGCGGGAGGTCTGGGCCCAGGAGGCGGCCACGTTCACCGATTTGTAGTCGTACTCGGTGGAAACGCCCGCGCCCAGCCCCACGATGCTGCGGCGGCCCGGCAGCTGCCGGGTGTAGCCAAAGTCGGCGTGGAAGCGGGTGTCGCTGGAGGAAGGGGAGGAGAGTACCTGGTCGATTCGGTCGGTGGAGGCCGAGGCGTACACGTCCATGCCCAGGTTGGCCGACAGCCGGCTCAGGGTATCGAGCGGCACGTTCAGAATAATGGTGGGCGTCAGGTTGGTGAGGTGCTCGGTGCCCCGGCCGCCTTCCACCGCGCCGTGGCTGCCATCCTGCTGGTAGTAGCTCATCAGGATGTTGAGCTCCGTTTCGCCGGCCGCGCCCCGGGTGGCAGCAGGAGTGGCCGGGGCGCCGTAGCCATCCACCCGGTTTTGGGTGTTGCCGCCCTGTGCTAACGATTTTAGCGGCACCAGCAGGCCTAGGCTAAGGCTCAGCAACAAGGCGCTGTTTTTCAAAAGTATGCGTCTGCTCACGTAAAGTATTGCCTGTAGTTGAAAACGTCCGGTTAGTTGCAGCCGCAGCCCCCGCCGACCTTGCCGCCGTTGGCTCCGCCGGCCCCTTCGCGGTACGACTCAAAGTTGGTTTCGTAGGTTTCGACGCGCTTGGTGGCCAGCTTCATGTCCTCGTCGTTGAGGTAGACTTTCTGGTAGGCCGCCACCGATACGCAGCCGGGCAGGGCCACCAGCAGGCCAGCCACTACAGCTAGCCGCGCCAGCCGGCCGGGGCGGGGAAATGGGAAAAGTAGCCTCATGGTTTGGGAGCGGAATCAGGAGCCGGCACGGGCTGGCTCGGGTCGTTGTTGCGGTAGTAGTTTAGCTGCAGGCCCTTGGAGGTGAGCGTGCGGTTGTCGTCGGTGATGAGCACGCAGGACACGTCTTTGAGCCGGTTGACAAAGGCCAGGCCGGCCTCGGGACCCAGCACGAACACCACCTCGTCGAGGCAGTCGGCCAGCTCCACGTCGGGGCACAGGATGGTGACCGAGCGCAGGCCGGTGGCCGGGTAGCCGGTGTGGGGGTTGATGATGTGGCCGTAGACCTGGCCCTGCACCGTGAAAAACTGCTCGTAGTTGCCGGCCGTCACCACGGCCATGTCGGTCAGGGATACCCAGGAGGCCACGCTGCCCGGGTGTTTCGGGTCGCCGATGGCTACGCGCCACAGGGAGCCGTCGGCCTGCCGGCCCCAGCAGAGCACGTCGCCGGAGCCGTTGAGCAGGCCGCCTTTAAGCCCCCGGGCTTCCAGCAGCGCTTTAGCCCGCCGCACCCCGTAGCCCTGCAGCACCCCGGCCAGGTTCAGGCGCATGCCGGGCTCGCGCAGCAGCACCGTGCGCCGGGCGGGGTCGAGCAGGATGTTGCGGTAGTTGATGCGGGCCACTGAGGCCTTGACTACGGCCGGGTCGGGCAGGGCGGCGTGGGCCTGCCGGTCAAACTTGTAGATCTTGTCGGCGCTGGCGAAGGTCACGTCGAAGGCCCCGCCGCTGAGCTCGGAGATGCGCAGGGTGCGCTGAATCAGGTCGAACACTTCCTGGTCGACCTGCACCGGCTGCCGGCCGGCCTGGCGGTTGATTTGGGTTATCTGGGAGGTGGAGTCCCAGAACGACATGAGGTGGTCGATGCGGCGCACCTCACTCACGGCCGCCTCCAGGGCCTGCCAGGCCAGCGTGTCGTGGCTAGAAACGACGGTAAACTCGAAGTGGGAGCCCATTAGGTGGGCGCTCTTGGTGAAGTTGCGGACCGGGCGCGGGGCCGCCAGCAGCCCGGCGGGCCACAGTAGCAAGAGCAGAACAGCCTTCCAGCAGCGCGTCATCGGGGCGGTTATTGCTTGGCCAGCAAGGACTGCAAATAGGCGTCGTAGGCCGCCACGCCGCCGGGACGGTAGCCGGTTTTGGCCAGCACCTTGCCCTCCGGCGACAAGAGCACGACCAGCGGGAAGGCACCTTCCTTATTAAGCTGGGCCGCGGCCTGCTCGTTGCGCTGGGTGGCTTCGGCCGGGAGCTTATTCTTTTTGCTGCGCGGAAAGTCGAAGCGGGCCAGCACGAAGCGGTCCTGGGCAAAGCGGGCAAACTCGGGCTGGTCGAACACTTCCTGCTTGAGCATGATGCAGGGCTTGCACCAGTCGGAGCCGGAGAAAACGGCCAGCACGGGCTTGTGGGAAGCTTTGGCCTGTTGCAGGGCCGCCGTCAGGTCGGCACCCCAGGTGGGGCCGGCAGCCGTGGTAGTGGCAGCGGGAGCCTGGGCGTGGGCGGCAGACTGGGCCGCAAGCGCAAGGCTGGCGCTGAAGAGCAGGGTTACTAGACGCATAAGGGCGAGGAGGAAGGAGGAGATTAAAAAAGGATTAATACCCTCGGCTAGTTCCCATACGGGGCGCTACCCGCTGGGTTCCCCGGAAAAAAGAATGGCGCAGCCCCCAACCAAGGAGCCACGCCATGTCTAAATCCAATCACCTGGGCGAAAGATGCGGGGGCTTGCGTGAGGTTTGGGTGAAGTGCCCAGGAAATTATCCCTGCTTGGCGGCCTTGCTTAGCCAGCCAATGCTGCCCGAAGTGCTGCGCACCAGCCGGAAGCCCCGGAACTCGCCCAGCACGGCCACTTGGCTCTGGGCCGGCAGCAGGTCGAGGGGGGCCGCGGCGGCCGTGGGGTAGGCGTAGAGGTCGGCGGTGGCGGCCAGGGCCTCGCGGCGCAGCACGGGCGCGGCGGCGGGCACCACGGCCTCGGCGGCCACGTAGCCGATGCGGCCGTCGGGCTGCTCGACGCGGTACCAACTGGCCTGGCTGCCGAGCACGAATAGGGGCGTGTTACGACTCACGGCGGCCAGGGCACTGCCTTTAGCGGCGGGGCTGCGGCGCAGGTTGGTGGTTTTCTGGCTCACCCGCACCCACTGGCCCAGGCGCTCGGGCTTGGTGCGCGGGGCGGGCGGCAGGGCGTCGGCGTGGCGCACGAAGGGGAAGGGGTCGACGGCCCCGCGGCCGGCCCGGTACACGCCGAAGTGCAGGTGGGGCTGGGTGGTGCGGGCGTTGCCGGTGTTGCCGACCAGCCCCAGCGTGTCGCCGGCTTGTACGAGCTGGCCGGGCTGCACGAGCTGCTTGTCGAGGTGGGCGTAGTAGAGGTGCTGCCCGTGCTGGGCGTCGGCCAGCCAGACTACGTTGCCGCCCAGCTTGGTGACGCCGGTGCGGGTAATGAGGCCCGACACGGCGGCCACGGCGGGCGTACCGCGCCGGGCAAAGATGTCGATGCCCTCGTGGCGGCGGGCGCCCTGGTCGCGGTCGGCGCCCCAGAAGCTGGCCACGGCCACGTCGTTCTTGCCCTTCACCGGAAAGCCCAGCGACGGAGCCCGCTGAATGCGCAGGGTGTAGCGGCCGGCCCGCAGCAGCTCGGGCTGCACCCGCAGCAGGTGCTGCTGGTCGTCGGCGGCGTCGTAGCTAAACGCCAGGGCGGTGGTATCGGCCGAGGCTATGGGGCTGGGCAGGTGGTTGGGGCTAAGCTCGTAGGCGTCCAGAAACACGTGGGCGTCGGTGCCGGGGGCCAGGGTCAGGCTGATGTTGATTCGCTCCCCGGCCCGCACGGTGTAGCGGTAGGCGGCGGCCATGGCGCGGTCGGCCCGAAAGAGGCCGGTTTCCTGGAAGGGCAGGGCTACCACCAGCGAGTCGCGCAGGGCCCGGTCGGCGGCGGCCAGCCAGTCGCGGCCCAGGGCCGTTTCGTCGAGGTGGGCCTGGCGCAGGCGGCGGGCGTAGGCTTCGTGGGGCGTGCTTTTCTGGAACAGGCCCTGCAGGGTTTGCTGCTGGCTACAGGCGGTGGTAAGGAGAACTAGAAACAGGAAGCGGAGCGACAGGCGGATAGCGGGCATCGAACGGAATTGATATACCAGACTAAACCCCAAATGCAGCGGAGTGGTTCGCCTGGCTTCCCAGTGCCTTGGCGCCCTCAGTACGCGCGTACTGAGGGCGCCAAGGCACTGGGAATGCCGTAGTACGCGCGTACCGAGGGTGGCACCGCTCCGGGGAAGCCGTAGTACGCGCGTACCAACCCCTCCCGCGTGTCGGGAAGCCCGTAACACGCGCGTGTTAGGGCCTCCACGGCGCCCGTCAGGCCGTAGCACGTGCGTACTACGGCCTGCGCAGTATCGGGAAGGGCGTAGCACGCACGTCCTAAGGGCTCCACGGTGGCTGGGAGGCCGTGGGACGTACGTCCCATGCCCTCCGCAGTGCCAGGCAGGGCGTAGCACGTACGTCCCACGGCCTCCGCGGTGGCTGGGAGGCCGTGGGACGTACGTCCCATGCCCTCCGCAGTGCCAGGCAGGGCGTAGCACGTACGTCCCACGGCCTCCACGGCCTCCACGGCGTTGGGAAGGGCATGGGACGTACGTCCCATGCCCAATTCGGTAGCAAAACGGGCGTGGGACGTACGTCCCAAGAGCTTCACGGTAGGCGAAGGGGCACTGCGGATATCCTGAGCGGGCCACATGGCGCCTGGAAGGCATGCAGGGAATCCTACATGGCCTTCGCGGTACCTGGGAGGGCATTGCGGGAATCCGCAACGGCCTGCCGGGCGTCTGGGAGCGGGTTCAGGGAATCCGCAACGGGCTTCCCGGCGCCGGGAAGCCCGCTGCGGATTCCCTCAGCGGGCAAAACGGTGGGCGGAAGGCCCTGGCGGATTCCCTGAGCGGGTAAAACCGGGGCTGGGCGAGCTGAACAGAAATCCGCAAGCGGGTAAAAACGGTTTACTTTGCTCATCCACCCAACCTTGCCATCCTATGAAGCTCATCGAATGCCCCCGCGACGCCATGCAGGGCCTGACCGAGTTTATTCCCACCGCCACCAAAATCAGCTACCTCAACACCCTGCTGCGCGTGGGCTTTGATACGCTCGATTTCGGCTCGTTCGTCTCGCCCAAGGCCATACCCCAGCTCCGCGACACGGCCGAGGTGCTGGCCGGCCTCGAGTTGAGCCAGACCACGACCAAGCTGCTGGCCATTGTAGCCAACCTGCGCGGGGCCGAAACGGCCGCCAGCTTCCCCGAAATTCAGTACATCGGCTTCCCGCTGTCGGTGTCCGAAACCTTTCAGCTGCGCAACACCAACAAGACCATTCCCGAGGCGTTGGCCGAGCTCAACGCCATGCAGGACCTGTGCGAAAAGTCGGGCAAAACGCTGGTGACTTACCTTTCCATGGGCTTCGGCAACCCCTACGGCGACCCGTGGAGCCCCGAAACCGTGGCCGACTTCACCCAGCAGCTGGCCGACATGGACGTGCGCGTGGTGGCTCTTTCCGACACCATCGGGGCCTCTACGCCCGCCACCATCGAGCCCCTGTTTCGCCAGCTCATTCCGGCCTTCCCCCGCATCGAGTTTGGGGCCCACCTGCACACCACGCCCGGCACCTGGCGCGAGAAGGTGCAGGCCGCCTACACCGCCGGCTGCCGCCGCTTCGACGGGGCCCTGGGCGGCATCGGGGGCTGCCCCATGGCCGCCGACCAGCTCACGGGCAACATGCCCACGGAAAACCTGGTGGCCTACTTCTCCGAAATCGGGCAGGACACCGGCCTCGACCCCAAAGCCCTAGCCCAGGCCTGGCAGGCGGCCGGCTCGGTGTTTCATTTTTAAGGCTTATGTTGAATCGGTTTTGCCTGTAGAGACGCATATTTGCGTCTCGTCGTTGAACGATACGGTGCCGCGCAAACCCAACAACGGCAGCAACGATTGTCGTTCTGTCACGCGAACTACAAAGTTCGCGCTACTCCTGCCTAACCACACCACACGCCATGCCAACTGCCGTCGACCTGTTTATTCCCTGCTTCGTGGATCAGCTCTTCCCCGACACCGCCATGAACATGGTGAAAGTGCTGGAAAAGCTGGGCTGCGAGGTGCACTACAACAGTAACCAGACCTGCTGCGGCCAACCCGCCTATAACGCCGGCTACAAGGCCGAAAGCTGCTCGGTGGCCACCAAGTTTCTGCGCGACTTTCCCTCCGACACGGGCCGCTACATCGTGAGTCCGTCGGCGTCCTGCGTGGGCATGGTGCGCAATACCTACGCCGAGCTGTTCGAAAACACGCCCGAGCAGGGCCAGTACCACAGCGTGCAGCGCCGCATCTTCGAAATGACCGAGTTTATCGTCGACGTGCTCGGCGTCTCGGCCATCCAGGGCGCCCAGCTGCCGGGCAAGTACACCTACCACGATTCCTGCTCGGCCCTGCGGGAGTGCGGCATCCGGGAGGCCCCGCGCCAGCTCTTGGATGCCGTGCAGGGCCTGGAGCGCCTGGAAATGGCCGAAACCGAAACCTGCTGCGGCTTTGGCGGCACCTTCGCCGTCAAGTTCGAGGCCATTTCGGTAGCAATGGCCGAGCAGAAAGTAGAGCACGCCCTGGCCACCGGCGCCGACTACCTCATCAGCACCGACACGAGCTGCCTCATGCACCTGGACGCCTACATCCGCCGGGAGAAAAAGCCCATCAAAACCCTGCACGTGGCCGACGTGCTGGCTAGTGGGTGGTAGGTCGGAGCCGGTTGTGAGTGAGGAGGCCCGAAGAAATTGCGTGTCCTTGCGAGCAGCGCGAAGCCATCCGTCCGCTGAAATGTGCGACGCCTTCTAAACTGAAAAGCCCTTTCCTGTTAGCAACGGGAAAGGGCTTTCTGGTTAAAGGATGGGACTACCGGCGCAGAGGACGGATTAGCGGCGCTGTCCTTCGGGTGCCACGGCCTTCGGCCGCGCAATGACAGAAAACCTACAGCAGCTTCTGAATCCGCTGCTTCAGGCCTTCACTGGCTTCGAGCAGGGGCAGGCGGGCGGCGGGGGAGCACAGGCCCAGGGCTTCGAGCACGGCCTTGATGCCCACCGGGTTGGCCTCCTCGTACATCAGTGGGTTCAGGGGCAGAAACTCGAAGAGCAGCTTGGTGGCCGCGGCGTAGTCGCCTTGCAGGGCCAGGCGGGTCATGTCGCTCATGCGCTTGGGGTAGGCATTGCCCAGCACGCTGATAACGCCCTCGGCCCCGAAGGAAATCATGGGTGTGGTCAGCATATCGTCGCCGCTGATGAGCATAAAGCCCTCGGGCCGGCGGGCGGCAATGGCCATGCACTGCTCCAGATTGCCGCTGGCTTCCTTGATACCGATGATGTTGGGGTGCTGGGCCAGGCGCAGGGTGGTGTCGGCCGTCAGGTTGGAGCTGGTGCGGCCCGGCACGTTATACAGGATGATGGGCAGGGGGCTGAGGTCGGCCAGGCGCAGGTAGTGCTGGATGATGCCCTGCTGGCTGGGTTTGTTGTAGGCCGGGCTGGCCGAGAGAATGGCGGTGATGCCCGTCAGGTCGGTGGTGCGCAGCAGGGTTTCGAGGCCGGCCGTGTCGTTGCCGCCGATGCCGTACACGAGCGGTACCCGACCGGCCACGTGCTCTTTTACCACGCGCAAGATTTCGGCTTTTTCCTCGGCCGTCGTCGTCGGCGACTCGGCCGTGGTGCCGTTGATAACGAGGTATTCTACGCCGCCGTCGATGTTAAAATCGAGCAGCCGACGCAGGGCGGGGTAGTCGACGGCGTGGTCGGGGGCGGGGGTGAAGGGCGTGATGAGCGCAACGCCCGTGCCGCGAAGTTTGTCCATGCGGGGAATTAGCTGTTGTTTTGTGACTTGGAAGGCCGGCGGCGAAGATACAATGCGCTTGGTCAAGGTCGGCTTCCGGCATTTTCTCCCCAAAAGTACCGGGTCTGGCTTTGTGCCGCCGCAATTCACCGAATGATTTTGTTCCGTACCCCGCTTTTTGTGGCCGCCGCCGCCCTGGCCGCCAGCTCATTTCTCACCGCCTGCGACACCAAGCCCGCCACGGCCTCCGAGGCCGGCAGCCCCACGGCCGAAGCCGTAACGTCGGATTCAGCCGCCACGGCCGCCGCTATGTCGGGCACGGCCGCTACGGCTACCGACGAGGCCAACGCCACCCCGGCGCCCGACCCGAGCAGCATTCCGGCCAATAAAATTGCCGACGCGGCTACCATCACCGCCCGCCCCCAGGTGCCGATTCTGTGCTACCACCAGATTCGCGACTGGCGCGCCAAGGACTCGAAAGGCGCCAAGGACTACATCGTGCCGGTGCAGCAGTTCAAGGACCAGATCAAGATGCTGGCCGACTCGGGCTACCACACCATTCTGCCCGACCAGCTCTACGCCTACCTGACCACGGGCGCCAAGCTGCCGAGCAAGCCCATCATGCTCACCTTCGACGACACCGACCTCGACCAGTTCACCGTGGCGAAGCCCACGCTCGACAAGTACGGCTACAAGGCCGTCTACTTCGTGATGACCGTGAGCCTGGGCCGCCCCAACTACATGAGCAAGGCCCAGGTGAAGCAGCTCTCGGATGAGGGCAACGTCATCGGCTCCCACACCTGGGACCACCACAACGTGAAGAAATACCAGGGCCAGGATTGGGTAACCCAGATTGAGAAGCCCACCAAGACCCTGGAGGAAATTACGGGCAAAGACATCAAGTATTTCGCCTACCCCTTCGGCCTCTGGAACCCCGAAGCCATTCCGCAGCTCAAGCAGCGCGGCATGGTGGCAGCCTTCGTGCTGGCCGAGAAGCGCGACCAGCAGGACCCGCTCTTCACCATTCGCCGCATCATTGCCAGCGGCTACTGGAAGCCCCGGACGCTGCACAACAGCATCGTGCAGAGCTTCTAAGCCACTGGCGCCTGTCGTTGCGAGCATTCTGCGCATAAAGCAGAGACGAAGCAATTCGTCCGCTGCGCAGGCCTAAGTGACCTGTACCCAAAAGCCCTTTATTCCAGCCGGAGTAGAGGGCTTTCTGCTGTACCGCGAAGTTTCACTTCGCGAGACACCCGCGCCGTTGGTACGAGTGTCGGGCAACGACTCGCGAAGTAGAACTTCGCGGTACGGCATATAGGGCTCTCTACGTTTCAAAGGACAAGCTGCTTTGCATCGGCTTTCAGAATCTGTACCGCCGGCAGGAGCAAGTGAATCCGTTACTTTTACCCCGGCAGGCCTACTGGTATAGCGCCCCAGCTCCCAGGTGATGATTACTTTTTTCTATGCAGCCTTTTCTGGATATCTGGTCGGTCTTGATTCTGTTGGGGGCGGGGCAGGGGCTGTTTCTGAGCTGGACGTTCTTTTTCTCGCCCCACGGCCTGCGCCTGCGCAACCGCCTGCTGGGGCTACTCCTGTTTTGCCTGACTCTGCTGGTCATCGAGATTCTGCTCTGCTACTCGGGCTACATCAAGTTTGCGCCCTTCTTCGTGGGCCTCACCGAGCCGCTCACCTTCGTGGCCCCGCCGCTGCTCTACCTCTACGTGCGCAGTCTTACCCAGCCCGCGTTTCGCTGGCAGCCGCGCTACCTATGGCTGTTGGGGCCGGCCGGGCTGCACGCGGTGTACATGCTGCCCTTCTTCGCCCAGACTGATGCCTGGAAGCTGTGCACCGTCGCCAATTCGTTTCACCGGGCCCCGCCGGCAGTTCCGGCCCCGGCGCATGATTTCTGGTGGTTTGCGACCTACGAGCAGTTTTACCCCGTTTTCTACCTGGTGCTGAGCGGCTATCTGCTGCTCTACCTGGGCCTGCAGCTGCGCGTGCTGGTGCCGTACTGGCGCCGGCTGGCGACCCAGCCCAAGGGGGCAACTACCGAGCGGGCCTGGCTCGGCCGTTTGGGGCTGGGCTTTGGGCTGGTGCTGCTCGTGTACGTGGGAGCCACGACCTACTTCCACCGCGCCACCGGCGACGTCAACGATGCCGGCGACGTGTGGCTGGCTTCCCTGATTTCCCTGCTCTTCTACGGCATGAACGGCTGGGCCATTAGTCGCTCCAACCTGCTGACCCAGCCAGTTTCGGAGACAGAAACGGCCGCAGAACCCGCGGAAGCCGCGCGTAGGAAATATGAAAAAACTGCGCTGAGCCCAGAGGTGTCCGCGGAAATACTGGGCCGGCTGCGCACCCTGATGACCACTGCCGAGCCCTACCGCAGCCCCGACTTGTCGTTGGCCGAGCTGGCCGCCCAGCTGCGGGTGCCCGGCTATCAGCTCTCCCAGGTTATCAATGAGCAGTGCCAGCAGAACTTCTTCGACTTCATCAATTCCTACCGCATCGAGGAGGTGAAACGCCAGCTGCTGCGGCCCGAGTTGGCCCACCTCAAGCTGGAGGAAATCGGGTTTGCGGCGGGGTTTAACTCGAAATCGGCCTTCAACGCGGCCTTTAAGAAGCACACCCAGACCACCCCGTCACAATTCCGAAAAACGGCGTTTACGCAGTAGCAGAGGGGATTAGTTAAGAGTGTCGCGTCCGGATTCGTAAGGTAGTACGCCGGGTTTGTGAGGTACGTCGTGTAGTGGCGGCGGCCCGAGTAGGTTTGAGCATCGATTCACCTACACCGCTTGCCGCTATGCTTTCTTCTCCTGCCGCACTAGCCCCGGCCACCCGCCGCTACGACCTCGACTGGCTTCGGGTGCTGGCCTTTGGCCTGCTCATCTTCTACCACACGGGAATGGTTTTCGTGGGCTGGAACTTCCACCTCATGAGCCAGCCCAGCAGCCCCGCCCTGGAGCTGCCCATGGAGTTTCTGAACCAGTGGCGCATGCCGCTGCTATTTGTAATATCCGGGGTCGGTATCAGCTTCGCCCTGCGCCACCGCACCGCGGGCCAGTTTGTGGGTGAGCGGCTGCAGCGGCTCCTGCTGCCCCTGGCGTTTGGGATGGTGGTCGTGGTGGTGCCGCAGGTGTACTACGAGCGGCTGAGCCAGGGCGCCGCGTATGCATCCCTGCTCGATTTTTACCCGCATTACTTCGAAGGGACGTATCCGAAGGGCAACTTCACCTGGAACCACCTCTGGTTTATTGCCTACCTGCTGGTGTTTTCCCTTGTCAGTCTGCCCGTTTTTCTGCTGTTCCGCCAGGCTGCGGGGCAAGCGGTGCTGGCCCGGCTGAGCCAGTGGCTGCAGCGGCCCGGCGCCGTGCTGCTGCTGGCCCTGCCCCTGATTCTGCTGCAGCTGGTGCTGCGCCCGTCCTGGCCCGACCACCGCAACCTGATTTCGGACTGGTTCAACTTCGCCTTCTACCTCACACTGTTTGTCTACGGCTACCTGCTGGGCTCCCTGAACGGTTTCTGGCAGGCCGCCGAGCGGCAGCGCTACTGGTTCCTGGCCCTGGGTCTGCTGGCCTTCAGCTTCTACTACTGGGCCGACGATTATTACTACGCCCAGCTGGGCGGGGCCATCAAGCGCGGGGTACAGGGGCTGAACTGCTGGTGCTGGATTTTAGCTGTGCTGGGCTTTGGGCGGCGCCACCTCAACCGCAACTCGCCCCTGTTACAGGAGGCCAACGAGGCCGTGTACCCGTTCTACATCCTGCACCAAACGGTGCTTATCTGGCTGACTTACTACGTGCTGCCCTGGCCCGCCAGCAACGCCGCCAAGTTTGTGCTGCTCAGCCTGGGGACGTTTGGCGTTACGCTGCTGCTCTACCTGGTAATCCGGCAGTTTGCGCTGCTGCGGGTGCTCTTCGGCCTCAAGCCCCGGAAGCAACGCCGTCAAGCCACAGTGCCAGCACCGTCCGTTGTTCATTCGAATGAGGTAGTGGCCAGCAACGGGTAGCGCTGAAGCGGCTGGGCAATTCAAGACCGGCTTATTGACCTTCGAGAAATAGAATGTTGCTGACGTAAAAAAGCCCAACACCTGCTTTGGTGTTGGGCTTTCTTTGAGTCATGACTAGGCGAAAAAGTCAGCGGGCAGAGCCAGTAGCTCAGCCAGCACCTGGTCCCGGACGGCTTCACTTGCGCAGGCCAACGACAGGGTCCAGTTGTCCAGATGCAGGGTGGCCGCCGAGCCTAGTAAGGTGAAATCGGCGACGTAGCCATCCAGAATGTCGATTAGCGGCGGGAGGGGAAAATGATAAGTGGCCGCTAAGTGAGCCAGCAGACGCTGAAACAAGGCAGTTTCAGCCGGCTCCACTTCGATGCTGGGCCAGTGGTTGCCTAACCATCTGCTGGAAACGAACTGCGCCATGCGGATTACTCCGTTTTCAGGCCCGCGGCTTTCAAGTCCTTGTAGGCCCCGGCGTTGACCAGCTTGCGGAAGCCTTTCTCCTGCATCAGCACGGCGGCTTTGCCGCTGCGGTTGCCGGAGGCGCAGTAGAGCACGTAAGTTTTGGTCGTGTCCAGAGCGGTGAGCTGGGTGGGGAAGTTTGGGTCGCGGAAGTTTAGGTTCTGAGCGCCCCGCAGGTGGCCGGTGCCAAATTCCTCGGGCGTACGCACGTCCAGCACGACCACATTCCGCTTCTTAAGCAGCTTTTGGGTTTCGGCCGGGGGCGTGATGGGGCGGCTGGGGGCCGCGGTAGGAGCGCCTTGCAGGGGCGCGTCGGCGGGGGCGGTTTGGGCAAAGGCCGAGGGGGCCGACAGCAGCGCGCAGAACACGGCGGCCGAAAAGGCGAAGCGGAGCATAAGCAAGAACGTCAAGGCGGGTAGGGGGCCGTGGGCTAAACGGCTGGGGGCCAAAAAAGTGCGCCGCCGCAGGGGGCGGTACAACCGTGAGCCGGGGTGGGAATAGACCGGCTGGCAGAAGGCGCGGTCCGGCTCACGGTTGAGGCCAAAATACCACCGGAACAGTGGTTTCAGGCGCTAAAATAGGGAAGCTTGCCGACCTAAATCGTTTGCAGTGCCCGTGGGGGCCGGAAAAGTCTCGTTGGAAGCCGTTTCCGCGCTGGAATCGGGGTTTTGGGGCGCCAAAATTTCTTCCTCGTCCGCCGTTTGCGTGTCGGTGGGAATCATGGCCAGCAGGTCGGTTTCGGAGATGATGGGCACTTTGAGCTCGGTGGCCTTTTCGCGCTTGGCAGGGCCCATTTTGTCGCCGGCTACGAGGTAGCTGAGCTTCTTGCTGATGGAGCCGGTGATTTTGCCCCCGTTCTGGACGATAAGCTGCTGCAATTCCTCGCGGCTGTGCTGCTCGAAGACGCCCGAGAGCACGAAGGTGAGGCCCGCCAGCCGGTCGCTGACGGCCTTGGGGGCCTCGCCGGTGAGGGCGAGCTGCACGCCGGCCGTGCGCAGGCGTTCTACCAGGGCGCGGTTGGCCTCGTTCTGGCTCCAGGCGGCCAGGGACTCGGCAATGACGCCGCCGACTTCGGGCACGGCGCCCAGCTCGGGGGCGGCGGCCAGCAGGATGGCGTCCATCGAGCGGTAGTGGGCGGCCAGCTTTTCGGCCACGGTTTCGCCCACGTAGCGGATGCCCAGGCCGAAGAGGACCCGGTCGAAGGGGACCTGCTTGCTGGCTTCGATGCCGCTGAGCAGGTTTTGGATGGACTTTTCGCCCAGGCGCTCGAGGCCGGTGAGCTTGTCGGCGGAGAGGTCGTAGATGTCGGCCGGGGTGCGGACCAGGCCCAGGTCGAAGAAGCGGGCCACGGTTTCGGCGCCCAGGCCGTCGATGTTGAGGGCTTTGCGGCTCACGTAATGTTCGAGCTTGGCCTTGAGCTGGGGGGCGCAGCCGGTGTCGTTGGGGCAGCGGAAGTGGGCCTCGCCCTCGGGGCGGATAAGGGGCGTACCGCAGGCGGGGCACTCGGTGGGATATTGGATGGGCTGGCTGCCCTCGGGGCGCTGGGTGAGGTCGACGCCGGTGATTTTGGGAATGATTTCCCCGCCTTTTTCGACGAAGACCATGTCGCCGAGGCGCAGGTCGAGGGCGGCAATCTGGTTGGCGTTGTGGACGGAGGCGCGTTTTACTACGGTGCCGGCCAGGGGAACCGGGGTGAGCATGGCCACGGGCGTGACGGCGCCGGTGCGGCCCACCTGGTACTGAATGCTGTTGAGGCGGGTGCGGGCGGCTTCGGCGGGGTACTTATAGGCAATGGCCCAGCGGGGGCTTTTGGAGGTGAAGCCCAGGGCTTCCTGCTGCTGGAAGTCGTCGACCTTGATGACGATGCCGTCGGTGGCGACGGGCAGCTCAAAGCGCTTCTTTTCCCAGTGGTGGATGAAGTCGAGGACTTCGTCGATGCTGTGGCACTGGCGCCAGGTGTCGGAGACGGGCAGGCCCCAGGCTTTGAGGGCTTCCAGGGAGGCGCTGTGGGTGGGAAACACGCCGCGGACGGGGCTCAGGAAGCTGTAGGCGAAAAAGCGCAGGCGGCGGGCCGCCACCAGGGCCGAGTCCTGGAGCTTGAGGGTGCCGCTGGCCGCGTTGCGGGGGTTGGCCAGCAGGGCCTCGCCGTTTTGTTCGCGCTCCTTGTTGAGGTCGTCGAAGACGGGCAGGGGCATGAAGATTTCGCCGCGCACCTCGAACTCGGCGGGCTGGGCGGGGCCGGCGGGGCGCAGGTGCAGGGGCAGGTTCTTGATGGTGCGCACGTTGTTGGTGACGACGTCGCCGCGGGTACCGTCGCCGCGCGTTACGCCCTGGGTGAGCTGACCCTGTTCGTAGGTGAGGCTCATGGCGACGCCGTCGAACTTCATTTCGCAGACGTAGGTGAATTCGGCCCCTTCCAGGCCGCGGCGCACCCGCTCGTCGAAGTCGCGCAGGTCGGCTTCGGAGTAGGTGTTGCCCAGGCTGAGCATGGGGTACTTGTGCAGGGCGGTGGGAAACTGCTTGGTGATGGTGCCGCCCACGCGCTGGGTGGGGGAGTTGGGCAGGGCCAGCTCGGGGTGCTCTTTTTCGAGCTGCTGGAGCTCAGCCAGCAGCTGGTCGAACTCCTGGTCGGTAACTTCGGAGGTGTCGTGCTGGTAGTATTGGTGGTTGAGGTAGTGCAGCCGCTCGGTGAGGGCGGTGATTTTCTCCTGGATGGCGGTAGTGTTGTCGGGCATGGGGCAAAAGTAACCGAGTTGGCCTGAGTGTACGCAGTTTTAGTTGGTAGTTGTTCGTTGTCAGTTGTCAGGTGGGGCGCGGTTGGGGTGGGAAGCTCCGCCGTCAAGGTAGAAACCTTCGCCTTCATGGTCGGGAGCTTCGCCTTTATGGTCGGAAGCTCCGCTTTCACGGTAGGAAGCTCCGCCTTCATGGTCGGAAGCTCCGCCTTCAGGGTAGAAACCTTCTCCGTCAGGGTTGAAAGCTCCGCCACCGGGGTAGAAGTCTCCGCCTTCAGGGTCGGAAGCTGCCCCGTCGTAGTTGGGAGCTTCTCCGTCAGGGTAGAAACCTTCTCCGTCGGGGTCGGGAGCTTCTCCGCCGGGGTCGAAGGCTGCTCCGTTGAAGTTGGAAGCTTCTCCGCCGGGGTCGAAGGCTGCTCCGTTGGAGTCGGAGGCTGCTCCGTCATGGTAGAAAGCCACTCCGCTGGGGTAGAAACCCTTTCCGTTGGAGTTGGAAGCTTCTCCGTTGAAGTTGGAAGCTGCTCCGTTGGAATTGGAACGTAAAAAGGCAGCTCTTGCGGGCTGCCTTTTGATGGGGAATGCGTAGCGTGAACTGTATAGTTTGCGTGGCTGAATGACAATCGTTGGAACGGCGCGGGGTACGCGAACTACAAAGTTCGCGCTACGACCGGGCTGCTGTTAGTCCTGGACCAGGACGCCGTCGGCTTCGAAGTTGAGCTGCTCCTCGGGCTGGGTGATGGCGGCTACTTCCTTGGCCGACTTGCCGGCGTCTTTGGCGTAGTGCTGCAGGTCCTCGACGGGGACGACTTCGCGGTGGGCCCAGCCGTTGATGACCACGGTTTTGCCGCTGATGTCCTTGGGCACGAAGAAGGCGTAGTCCTTGAAGCGCACCCGCATGGCTTGGCCTTCGGCGGTGGTCATCGTGAGCCAGCAGCCCTTGGCCTGGCAGACCTCGGCGGCCGTGCCCACGAGCTTGACCTGGGCCGAATCCTGCTGGCCCAGCACCTGGCGCAACTCGCTCATGGGCCGGGCACCGGCGGCGGTAAGGGGGGCGCCGTAGGTGTGGCCACCCGGGGCGGCAGTGGCTGGGGCCGCGGCCGCGGCGGTTTCGGGGGTGGAGGCGGAGTGGCAGGCGGCCAGGGAAACCAGGCCGGCGGCCAGGGCGAGCAGCTTGAGCGTCATGGGCGTAGAAACAAAAAGGGGCCGAAGATTCGGCCCCTAAACTAGCAGTTTTCCAGGAAGTTTACTGGCCCTGCCCGCTGTTGACGACGGCCAGGGTGCGGGTTTGGCTGAGCTTGCCCTTCTTGTCGTAGACCTCGGTTTTGACGATGCCCATGGTGGGCGAGTAGTAGTCGACGACCTTATAGGTAGTGCGCAGTACGATGTCCTTGCGGGCCTGGGTGGCGTCTTCGTGCTCCGACTCGACCTTGTAGCAGGAGAAGGTGCCGGCCGGGGTTTGCACCGGCGCCGGGCCGCCGACGACTTTGCGCTTGCGCACCATGCTGCTGACCTTGGCAATATCGACGACCGAGCTGCTGACGGCCACCTGGCTGCCGCCGGCGGGCAGCAGGGAGCCAATCTTGGGCTGGTGGGGCCAGGCCAGGGCCACGGGGGCGTACTCAAACTTCCGGTCCCGGAAGGAGCGGATGCTTTCGGGCTTAAACTCGCTCATGCCGTCGACGAAGCTCGTATCCTGGCGGCAGCTAATGGTCAGGTCCTGCATGTTGAGCAGGCGGCTCTTGCTGTCGTAGAGGCCGCTTTTGAGTAGCACCTTATGGGTTTCGACGGTCTTTTTCTTGTTCATCTCCGCGCTCAGGCTCACGACCCGCATGCGCAATTCGCCGGCGGGCTTGCCGTCGGCCGAGGTCAGGCGGTACACCCGCTCGTTGTTGTCGCTCAGCCCAAAGGGGTGGTGGCAGTCGAGGCCGGTGGCCGGGGCCGGGGTAGCGGCGGGGGCGACGGTGGTGGCGGTGTCGGGGGCGGCTGGGGGAGCTGTCTGGGCCCGGAGCAGGGCCAGGGGCAGCGGGGTCAGGAGCAGAGCGCCGAGCAGGCGCAGGGAGGGAAGAGCAGACATGGCGGGGAAGGTGAACAGTAGGGGCGCAACCTGGGCAACATACGCAGGCAACTTTATTTAGATTTACGCCGGCTAGGGCAAATGGCCTGCCAGGCTGCCGGCGGCCCGGCCGGTGGTGTAACTTGCGCCGCCCGGCTACGTTTGCCGGGTAGCATTTCCTTTTTTCTTCTCAACCCCTTTCCCCTCATGGCTGATTCTTCCCAATCATCCGGCAGCTGGGCCGACACGGCCGCTTCGCTGCTGTCCAAGCTTTCCGGCGGCGTCGAGCTGAACCTGGCCTTCGACCAGATGGAGCTGCAGGTACCCAACCCCCAGAACCCCGGCGGTCCGGCCGCCACCTGGCGTCTGAACGGCTCGTTGCGCATCCGCACCCGCGGCGAAAACCCGGCGGCCGGTGCGGCGGCCCCGCAGTTGCCCGCTTCCAAGTCGGAGCCCCTTGGCTAGTGGCCTCGACATTGAGGCCCGCCTGGTGCTAACGATGGACGGCGACGATATCCAGATTGCCGGCTCGGGCTCCTATTTGATTGTGAATTTGCCCAGCCAGCGCGTGCTCGACAAGCTCACCAGCGGCCCACCCAAGCCACCGGGGGCCAAAAAGGAGAAGCCCAGCGGCGAGAAGGGTGCCGACCCGTTGCAGCAGCTCAACGACCTGGCCCGGCAGCTGGGGCTGATTCTGGATTTGCGGGTGGCCGGCAAAACTTACGTCACCTTCGGGGCGGGCCGCACGGCCAAGATTACGCTCAACGCGGTGCTGGGAAAAATAGGGTCCTTTTTCAAGGGCGGATAGCCAAAATAAGCATGCCCTTCGAATGGTATTTTACGTATCTTGGTAAATAGCCACTAGCACCGCCGGCGAGGTCGAGTACGGAACTTATGGCTCTTGGATTGGTTTCCAGAACATACGCTGCTTGCTCCCTGCCCCGATGATGAATTCCGACAAAGAACGTAAAGATAAAGTAGGTGCCGGCCGCCCCCCGTCGGCCTTTACCCGCATCGAGCGGGTGCCGCCGCTGCTCATGCTCCTCTACCTGGGCCTGCTTGGCATTGGGGTAATGTTCGTCATCCTGGTGGCGGCCTACATCCAGACTCGCCACCAGAGCGGAATGCCGACCGGGGCCCACCCGCTGCCGCGCTATTTCTCCCTGAGCACCATTGTGCTGCTCATCAGTAGCTACACGCTCAGCCAGGCCCAGCGCATCTACCGCTCCGACGACATGCGCAACCTCACGCGCTGCCTGGGCGCCACGCTACTGCTGGGCAGCATCTTTGCCGGCCTGCAGGTGCTGGGCTGGCGGGAGCTGATGACCCAGGGCATCTTCTTCGTGGGAGAAGCCAGCGGCACCTACATCTACCTGATTTCGGCCCTGCACGTGGCCCACCTGCTGGGGGGCATGCTCTTCCTGCTGGCCCTGATGCTGCGCACCATGCACGCTTCCCGGGATGCGGTCCGCTCGTTGGTATTTATCCGGGACCCGTACCGTCACCGCCAGCTGCGGATGCTTAACATTTACTGGCACTTTATCGACGCGCTCTGGGTCGGCTTATTCGGCGTTTTCCTCTTTCTGTACTAAGCCCGTACCGACCGACGCGCATAAAACAGCCCCGGCACCTCATGTGAGGTGCCGGGGCTGTTTTATGCGCGTCGGTCAGGCGTAAGCGGGGCCTACGGCGCAATGGTCACGGTACCCTTGTAGCTTTTGTCGGTGTATTCAATCAGCACGAAATACACCCCGGCCGGCAAGCTACCCCCGTCCCACTTGAAGGTGCGGTTCGTGGTTTGGTACACCAGGTTGCCCCAGCGGCTGAAGATTTTGATGTTGGCCAGCCGCGAGTCGCAGAAGTCGGGGGGCAGGGTTGGAAGCTCGAAGAAGTCGTGCACTCCGTCCTTGTTGGGCGTGAAAATATTGGCCGGCAGGAAATCCGGCACCTCGGGGCGCAGCACTTCAAAGCGCAGCTTGTGACTCGTGGGTACCGGCCGGCAGGTAGTTTCCTGCAGCAGGAAGGTTACCTCGGTGATTTCGCGCTGGGCCACGGTGCAGCTCGGGTCCCACTCAAAGGTGGCGGTGGCTTTGCCGGCGCCGTTACGGGCCGTGAAGCGCATACCGGCCTCGGCCAGGGAAATACCGTTGACCGAAGCAGTTAGCGTCAGTTGGTCGTTGTCGGCGTCGAGGCCTTCGAGCGTGAGCGTGTAGGGCTCCCCCAGGTACCGTTTGATCAGCGGGGCCACATCGGAGGCCGTCAGCGTCGGGGGCGTGTTGGTGTAGTCAATCTGGATGGGCACCACCACCGGCGGGGAGGCCTGCCGCTCGTCGCAGGGCTTGGCGGCGGCCGTAAACTCAAATTCGTACAGAAACTTATCGGTGGGCGGGCAGGGTACGCGCCAGCTAAAGGTGCCGCGGGTGGGGGAGCCGGCCGGGCCCGGCACCAGGGAGGCCCCCAGACTGCCGGGGGTAAAGCCCCGGCCGGTCATTTCCAGCGTTACCGGGTCGGCGTCGGGGTCCTGGCCCGTTACCTGGAAGGTAACCAGGTCGCCGATGCGCACGTGCAGGGGCAGGCCCGGCCCGGCCGTGGTAGCCACCGTGGGCGGGCTATTCGGGTCGGGTACGCCGGTAAAGGCCAGGCGCACCGTGTCGCGCTTGGGCAGGCTGCAGCCGTTGTCGGCCACGATGACGTCGAGCAGATACACCCGGCCTTTGGTGTCTAAGCACTTGGGAAAGCACATTTCCGAAAACAGCGTGTCGGGAGCCCCGGCCGTGCGCACCGTGCCCTGCACCAGGCTAAAGGAAGGCAGGGGGCCGCTAAAATTGACCGGGTGCAGCGACAACGTGAGGCGGGAAGTGGGGTCGGGGTCGGTGAAGCGCAGCCGCAGGCAGCGGCTGCTGCCGGGCACCAGGTGCAGTACGTCCTTGGTGGACTGGTAAGGCTGGTTGCTGCCCGGCAGCAGCACCTTCACCTCGGGCTTGATGTTACGGGGGCAGTCGATGACCTGCAGCTGGAAGTCGCGGCGCACCTCGCTGATTTTTATGCCTTTGCGGTACTCCAGGCATTTAATGCCGAACACGAACAAGCCCACGCTGCTGGGCCGCACCTCCAGCCGGCCGCTAAAGCGGTTTACCGTCAGGGCCGGGTTGCCCGGAATCTGGTTTAGTTCGCTCAGATCCGGCATCCACTGCACGAGCGAGTAGGGTTGGGGGTCGGCCTGGGGAGGCTTGGGCTGGTTGGTGCTGGAGTGCCCGTTGAGGGGCGTGGCCAGCTCATACACCAGGGAGTCGCCGTCGGCATCCTGGCCGCCGAAGTCGTAGTAGAACAGCTCCCCGAGGCAGGCGTAGTCGCTCAGGGGCGGAAAAATCCGGGGCGTGGAATTGATAAATGGCTGCCCGTTGCGCACGACGGCCGGAAACTCCAGGTAGTAGGTCTGGCCCGCGTTGCCGGGGTTGCGAATATTGCGGATGCTGTTGTTGCGGCAGCACCGCTCCACGGCCGCGTAGTAGCCGGCCGGGTTGTTGTAGGTCGTGGCGGCCAGCGTAAGCAGGCTGGAGTACTGAATGCGGCGGGTACCCAAAATGGGCAGGGTGCAGGCAATGTCGGAATACACCACGGCCGTATTCGACACCAGCGGCAGCGTCAGGTTCTGCATGCGCCGGTCGGTGCCCTTTTCGAAGATGCCCACCGACAGGTCCGTATCCAGGGCGCCGGGGTTGCCGTTCACGGCGTCGAAGTACAGGTTCAGGTTTAGGCGGTAGGTGCTGCCCGTCTGATGTTGCAAGTCGAGCTCGCCGCCCACAATATGGGTGGCCCCGGCCGGGGCTGCTAGCCCAAGGAGAAGAAGAATCGAAAAAAAACAAAGTAAAAAACGAGGCATAGGCGCGAAGGCTAAGGGCTTTCGAAAGATACAAAACCTACGGCGGCGGCCCCAGCGTTTCGCCCGGAGTTTGCGCCCCGGTGCGTATCTTAGCTGCACTTATTCCCGGGGCATCCCAGCCCTTGGGGAGGCATCCATTTTACTTGCTTCGCATGCGTCGTATTTTTTACTCCTTGCTGACCAGCGGGCTGCTGGCCGGGGCCGCTCAGGCCCAGATTCCCAGCTACCAGCCCCAGGCGGCCGACCTCAACGGCACTGCGGCCCGTAGTTGCGCCCTGACTCACCAGAAGGCCGCCCTGCGGCAGCCCGCCACCACGGTGGCCCACCGCCAGAAGATGGAGCGCTACGACGTGAAGTACTACAAGCTCAATATTGCCCTGGAAAACAACTCCCGCAATGTGGGGGGCTCCGTGCGCATGCTGGCCCGGGCCGGCGCCCAGAGCCTCGATTCCCTGGCCTTTGAGCTCTACCCCACGCTGACTATCGACTCGGTGGTGGTAAACAAAAAAAAGGTCACCGGCATCCGGCGCGCCCTCGGCGACGTGACCGTGGGCCTGGCCCAGGCGGCCCCCGCCAATGCGCTGTTTGACGCCTACATCTACTACCGCGGCACCGCGCCCAACGGCAACTCGGCCGCCATCGGCAACGCCCTGGACACGGACGTAGATCCGGACTTCGGCACCAGCGTGACCTGGAGCCTGAGTGAGCCGTTCAACGCCTACGAGTGGTGGCCCTGCAAGCAGGTGCTGACCGATAAAGCAGACTCTTCCGACGTCTGGGTCACGACGTCCAATATCAACAAGGTGGGCTCCAACGGGGTTCTGGAGCGCGTCACGCCCCAATCCAACGGCAAGAGCCGCTACGAGTGGAAGTCCCGCTACCCCATCGACTACTACCTGATTTCGGTGGCCGTGGCGCCCTACGTGGAGTACGTCAACTACGCCAACCCCGCCGGCGGCCCCCGGATTCCGATTGTCAACTACCTCTACAACACGGCGGCCCTGAACTACTACCGCACCGAAATTGACCGGACCCCGGGCTTTATCGAGAACTACTCCAATCTGGTCGGCCTTTACCCGTTTGCCAAGGAGAAATACGGGCACTCGATGGGCCCCATCGGCGGCGGCATGGAGCACCAGACCATGACCACCCAGGATGGGTTCAGCTTCACCCTAACGGCCCACGAGCTGTTTCACCAGTGGTTTGGCGACAATGTGACCTGCGCTTCGTGGCAGGATATCTGGCTTAACGAAGGCTTTGCTTCCTACGGGGAGTACCTGTCGCTGAATGCTTTTTCGACCCCTGCCCAGGCCCGCAGCTGGATGGACAACGCCCACGCCACGACCATGCAAAGCGCCGGGGGCAGCGTACTGGTGCTTGACACGACCAACGTCAACCGCATTTTCAGCCCCCGCCTGAGCTATAAGAAAGGCGCGGCCGTGATTCACATGCTGCGCTACCTGCTCAACGACGACGTGAAGTTTTTCCGGGCCCTGCGCACCTACCAGACGCAGTTTGCCGGCAGCACGGCCCGCACCACGGATCTGCAGCGCATCTTTGAGGCCGAAGCCGGCGTGTCGCTGGATACCTTTTTCCGGCAGTGGTACCGCGGGGAAGGCTACCCGACCTTCACCGTCCGCTGGAACCAGGTGGGCACTTCGCTCTACCTTAAGTCCACCGAAACCGTGTCGATGCCGACCGTGACGCCCTTCTTCGACACTGAAGTAGACTACAAAATCAACTATACCAACGGGACCAGCCAGACGGTGCGCCGCCGCCAGAGCCAGGCCGAAACCTCATTCACCCTGCCCGTAGCCGGCACCGTGAGCAGCATTCAAGTAGACCCTGACCAGTGGCTACTCAACGGCAGCGGCTTGGTGAGCCGCGACAACACGCTGGCTACTAAGACGGCCGCGGCGGTGCTCCCCCTGGCCGTGTACCCCAACCCTTGCCGCGAAACCCTGCAGCTGGGCAGCCTGACCATGCGCACGGCCCAGGCCGTGGTAACGGACCTAACCGGCCGCGTGGTACTGCGCCAGACGATAGGGGCCAGCCACACCCAGCTTTCTACCGCCGCCCTGGCCCCGGGCCTCTACCATCTGCAGGTAACCACTCCGGAAGGGGAAGTGTCCCTGGCCCGCTTCGTGCGCGAGTAAAGCCCGCCATTTTCGTGCTAATAAAAAGCCCCGCCGGTTATCCGGCGGGGCTTTTCAGTTGTGGGAGCCACTTATTTATGATACTGTTTGATGAGCTGCTGCACCTCGGGCGGGGCCGGGGGCAGGTTGAATAAGGTGTCCATCAGGGAATCGAACGAAGCGGCGGGGGTGAAAATGGCGTCCTGGTAAGGGTTGGCAACAAAACGGATAAAGCCCGGCTGCCCGTTGATGCTGACCAAATCCACCGTCACGTTGCCGAAGCGCTGGTTGCAGCGGCCCGTGGCGGTGCAGTCGTGGGGCTGGGGCTTGAGAAAGTGCTTCTCGATGCTCTCCGTGTACCGCTCGTGCTTTACCAGGCGCTGGTCCGACACGGCTGCATTGTAGCCCTGGGCAATGAGCTGGTCCCGGATAAAATCGAAGAGGTGGCGGAAGTTGCCGGGCCCGATGCTGGGGTCGTAGAAGAACAGGGCGCCTTGCCGGGCCTCGTCCTTGATGAGCTGCACCCGCAGCTGCTTGGCGCACACGCCAGTTTTTTGGAAGTGGTAGGCTTTAAAAAACGGCCCCATCCAGTTCAGATATACCTGCTGCGCTACCCACTGCTCGTGGGCCCGCTGCTGGGCCGCAGTACGCTTCAGCGGCTGCCAGCTGGTGGGCCCTGCCGGGTGCCGGCCAGAGAATATCTTCTTGAAAAAGGAAAGCAAGGGGAGGGAGTGAGTTTGAGAATGAAACACTGGCGTCCGTAAATAGTTTTTAAGGGACGCGCAGCCCGGGGCGCCAAATCCGGGTCTTTGGTTTTCTATCCTTACCGTTGCCCGTTACTTTATGACTACCAAACAACGTACCGTTCTTAAGAAACAATTGCTGTCGGAGTGCCGCCGCGTGCAGCAGCTCAAGGCCGACAACGCCCGCCAGGCCATGCTCGACGTGCAGGAAAGCGCCAAGGAGAGCCAGGGCGCCATCGAAGACAAGTTTGAGTCGTTTCGGGAGGCCTGCCAGATTCAGCGCGACCTGTTTGCCCGCCAGCTCGACGAGGCCCTAAACGGCCTGCAGGCCCTGCAGCGCGTCCCCGAAGCCCGGCCGCCCAAAAACCAACCCGGCGTGGGCACGGTCGTCGTCACCGATTCGCAGCGCTTCTATATCTCGGTGAGCCTGGGCGAAATCAAGGTTGACGGCACGCCCTACTTTGCTATTTCGGCGTTTTCCCCGCTTTACCAGGCCATGGCCCAGAGCCGGGTGGGCGAAACTTTCAGTTTCCGCGGCAAGCCCTACCGCATTGAGGAGGTGTTTTAGGTACCTAACCTCTAGCGCACCCGCACCCAGTAGTGGGAGCGGCCAATGAGCGAAAAACCGATATAGCCTTTCACTTCCAGCTTGTCCTTGCCGGCCATACTCAGGTAGCAAGAGTAGGTGTGGCCGTTGCTGGGGTCGTAAATCTGCCCGTCTTCCCACCGGTCGGAGCCCGGGTTGTAGCGCAGGCCCTGCAGCACCGGCATGTTGTGCAACGGCACGGTGCGCTTGTCGGGGTCGGGGTTGTGCTGGTCCAGCTTGGGCTTGCCGGTAATGGCCTCCTGGGGCTGTTGCAGCCACACTAGTTTGCCGCAGAGCAGCTCCCCGCAGCGGTAGATTTCGATGTGCGACTCGCCCGTGTCGTCGGCCCACACGCCCAGGGGCACGACCGTTTGGGCCGCGGCTCCCCACGAGCAGGCCAGGCAAAGCAGCAAACTGAGCAGAATGGTTTTCAAGGCGCGGAAGGAGTGGACCGCCTAAACCGCCGATGGCCGGGGAAGGTTTCCGGCTGGAAGGTAGCAGAAAAAAAGCGACGCCCCGAGGGGGGCGTCGCTTGTCCGTTCGGGGCCGGGTGGGTGGTTATTTCACCCGGGTCCAGGTCTGGGATTTGCCGATCAGCGAGAAGCCGATGTAGCCTTTTACTTCCATGGTGTTGGCGTTGAGCACCTTCATGTAGCAGGAGTAGGTTTTGCCATCTTCGGGGTTGTAGATGGTGCCGTCGTCCCACTTGTTCTCGCTGTCCTTCTTGAAGTCCTTCATGAACACCAGACCCAGGCGGGGGCGGTTGCGCAGCTTGGGGTCGGGGTTCTGCGAGTCAAGCTTGGGCTTGCCGGTGGCCGGGTCGTTGGGTACGGTCAGGGTCACGATTTTGCCGTAGAGCTTGTCGCCCTGCTGGTAGATTTCAAACGTGGCCTTCTTTTCCTCGTTGGTCCAGATACCGAGCGGGGAAAGTTTTTGCGCCGACGCCAGGTTCGCGAAGCCCAACAGCAGGGCCAGACACAGGAACAGGGTTTTTTTCATGGGTACTAAGGGTGAGTGGGATATTGACGCGAAAAAGATAGGATAAAACTCTGGAATACGCGGCATGCGCCCCAGTTTATCCGTTGGGGCCGGCAGTTGCAAGTTTGAGGCCAAGACGCAATCCGCATCCGGAGCTACCGCATTAGAAATTTTTTAATGAAAAAAAGGTGCTGATGGTCAGTGGTATGGCTAAAAATCTTCGCAAACAGCCTAAAAAAAGGCGTTTCCATTTTGAACCATCCCGCCCTCTATTTACTTTAACTGCCAGTAGTGAGTGCTACGACCCCATCCAAGCAGCCCTAAGGTGCTGGGTAGCGCCGATGGGGGATGTCGGATCTAAAGAAAGGAGGTACAAAATGTCTAGTAGTCCCAAACAAATCCTGCCAAGCCTGTCGAATGTAGTCCGCTTCACCGCCGGACGCGCTTAACAACAGCTTTCGCGCGGAACCTTTGTTAGCCCTTCAGGGCGGGTTCCCGCATTCTGGCAAGGTCTTACTCAACGGATGACGGGGCTGTACCCCAGGCTCGTCGCTTGGTAAGATTTGAAGGATTAGATACCCGGTTTTGCCCAGCAGCCTCCCTGGAGGTTCTGCATAGGCAAACCGGGTATCGTTTTTTATAGCCGTTATGAATTGCCGGGCCGTTAGTTCTGATGAACTACCGGCTTTTTTGTGCCCGGTTTTTTGCTCGTGGTCTTCTTCGCCGCCGGTTTGGCCGCGGGCTTGCGTGCCGTAGCGACTTTGGTTTTGACCTTCGCCGGAACCGGGTGCGTGGTTTTTACCACCGTCTTGGTCTTAGTGCGCTTCACCGGGCGGCGGACTACTCTGGGCGCGGGTACTACGAGCGTGCTGGCCACCTGCGGCGCTTTGGGCTTAAGCGGAGTCACCGGAGCCACGGCGGGCCCGGCTGCTTTCGGCGGCGACGACTTAGCGGGGCTATTAACCACGGCCCCATCCAGCACCCGCCGGATGCCCATGAAGCGCCGCTCATAATCGGTGCCTTCCACCTGGCTGATTTTCACGCCCGACTCGCGCCGGGCCGACGAGGAGTGAATAAACCGCAGCGGCTCGCCCGGCTCCGAGATGATAATGCCCGCGTGCCCCGGCGTGGTCGAGGTTTGGGCCGTGCCGGTGAAGATGACCATGTCGCCGCGCCGGGCCTGCTCCCGCGGCACCGCCCGGCCCGCGTTGATGAGCAAGGCCGTGGAGTGGGGCACGGCAATACCCACGTGGTTGTAAACGTAGAGCAGAAAGCCCGAGCAGTCGAAGCCGCCGGTAGGGGTGGTGCCCGCGTAGGTGTAGGGCGAGCCCAGCTGCTGCATGGCAAAGTCGATGAGGCGGTCGGCGCCGGGCAGCTCTCCACTGGGGGCTGCCGCCGGGGGCATGGTGTCCGACACGGCCCGGGCCGGCACGTCGGAGCTTACCACGGCCACCGTGCGGCCGGGCTGCTTGTGCAGGTGCTGCCAGCTAAAGAAAGCCACGAGGCCAGCTACCAGGGTCAGGAATGTAAGCCAAACGTACCGCATACTGCCGTAAACATAGGCGCCGGGATATATCGGGCCGCCTTGCCCTAACGGAGGAGCTCGGGTGCGGGTTCCTCGAAAAAATGGTTTGGGCCCGCCAAAGCGCGTTACGGCCGGGTTGGGTTTCGGCGCTATCTTGCAACCCCGGCCGCTTTTTGGTGTCGGGAAAGTGGCGCTGGCCGCCCGTAGTTCCTTTCCTTACTCACTCCTTTTTCCGCATGATTCACTCTTCTCTCCGCCGGCTGCTGGCCGTGGCCGCTCTGCTGCTGCTGAGCCAGTTTGCGCCGGCTCAGGCGGCTTCCACGCTGCGCTACACCCTGTCGATGCCGGCGCCGCAGACGCACTACTTCGAAGTTGATATGGCCCTGGGCGGCTTCAGCAAACAGTATACTGACGTGAAGATGCCGGTGTGGGCGCCGGGTTCGTATTTAGTACGCGAATTTGCCAAAAACGTCGAGGGCTTCGGGGCCAAAGCCGGCTCCGAAACGCTGCGGACCGAGAAAATCAGCAAGAATACCTGGCGGGTGTACCACCCCAAAGCCAAGGACTTCACGGTGCATTACCGCGTGTATGCCTTCGAGCTGAGCGTGCGCACCAGCTTTATCGACGCGGCCCACGGCTATTTGAACGGCACGAGCGTGTTTATGTACCCGGCCGAGGGCCAGCAGCTGCCCAGTACCCTCACCGTGCAGCCCGCCCCGGGCTGGACCCAGGTCACGACCAGCCTCAAGCCCACCGGCGGCGCTTTCACTTTCCGCTCGGCCAACTATGATGAGCTGGCCGATTCGCCCATCGAAATCGGGACCCACAAGGTGCTCAGCTTTGAGGCCAACGGCACGCCCCACACCATTGCCATGTTTGGCAACCCCCAGTACGACGAGGCCCGGCTGCTGGACGGCATGAAGCGCACCTGCGAGGAGGCGCACCGCGTGGTGGGCCAGAACCCGCTGGACCGCTACGTGTTCATCATCCACAACATTGACCGGGGTACGGGCGGCCTGGAGCACCTGTTTTCGACTACGCTCTCGGTTTCGCGCAACGCCTACAGCTCGGAAGCCGGCTGGAAAGGCTTTCTGGGTTTGGTGGCCCACGAGTATTTCCACCTCTGGAACGTGAAGCGCATCCGGCCCGTGGCCCTGGGCCCGTTCAACTACGACCAGGAAAACTACACCCACATGCTCTGGGTCAGTGAGGGCGGCACCGAATACTTCAGCAACCTGATTGTGCAGCGCGCCGGCTTCGTAACCCCGGACGGCTATTTGGCCGACCTGAGCAACGGCATTGGCCGCGTCGAGAATACGCCCGGCAACAAGCAGCAGTCGGCCGCCGAGTCGAGCTTCGACGCCTGGATTAAGTACTACCGGCCCAACGAAAACTCGCAGAACACCGGCATCAGCTACTACGACAAGGGCGAGGTAATCGGGGCCGTGCTGGACTTGATGGTCATCAACGAAACCAAGGGCCAGAAAAGCCTCGACGACGTGATGCGCTACCTCTACGACCAGTATTACAAGAAGCTGGGCCGGGGCTTTACGGATGATGAGTACCAGGATGCCGTGGCCAAAGTAGCCGGCCGCCGCTTCGACGACTTCTTCCGCAAAAACGTGTACGGCACCGAAACTCTGCCCTACAGCACGGCCCTGGGCTACGCCGGCCTGACGCTGACCACCACGCCGGTTTCCTCGGATGCTTCCCTGGGCGCCAACGTCAGCACCACGGGCGGTAAGTACACCGTGACCAGCGTGGTGCGCAACGGCAGCGCCTGGCAGGGCGGCCTGAGCGTGGCCGACGAAATCCTGGCCATCAACGGCGCCCGCCTTACCGACGACCCCAACAAGCTGCTGACCGGCGCCCCGGCCGGCGCTACTATCACGCTGCTCGTAAACCGCGACGGGCAAATCAAGGAGCTGACGTTGCCGCTGGTTGCCAATGCCACCCAGCGCTACCGCATCGAGAAGCTGCCCAACCCCACGGCCGCCCAGCAAACGGTGTTCAACAAGTGGCTGCGGGTGAAGTAGGGTAAAGCTGTAGAACGGTCATGCTGAGCGAAGTCGAAGCATCTCTACCGCCAAAGTAAAATCAATTACCATTGCGGGAGAGATGCTTCGACTTCGCTCAGCATGACGGTTACTGTGGCAACCTCAGCACGCGAGATGTCTTGCTAGGCTCGAAAGGACGTGCTAAATGATAAAAGGCCGCGGAGATATACTCCGCGGCCTTTTGTGTTTAATAACAAGGATGCTACAGCGGTAGCACGCCTACGGCGGCACCCACGTTGACGCGGCCCCAACCGAAGCTGCTGCTGCGGGCGTTGCGGTTGCTGCTGCTGGCCACCAGGCGGCTCATGATCTGGGCCCGGCTTTCGGCGGGGTAGCGCGACCAGACGACGGCGGCCATGCCGGCCATGCTGGAGGTGGCCACCGACGAGCCGCCCACGGTGCTGGGCGCGTCGCCGCTCATGGCCAGCGTCAGGGCGCGCCGGTCGTTGCTGGTGCGCTGCATTACCACGCTGAACTCCACATCGGCGCCGGTGTGGCACTCGTCGCAGCGGCTGGTGAGGTCGTCCTTGAGGCCGGTCACGGCCACCGCTTCGGCCAGGGAAGCGGGGTAGATTACGCCCACCCAGCCCGCGCTCCAGTCGAAGGAAGTGCCGGCGGCGCAGAAGATGAGCTTGCCCTTGCCGTAGGCGTAGCGAATGGCGTCGGTCATTTGCGACGACGAGGTCAGGCGGCCCATGCTCATGCTGATGATGCGCACGTCCGCGCGGTTGCCGGCCAGGATGTAGGCGTCCGACACCCCTTTTACTTCCCGGCTGCCGTCGATAAACACGTCTTCCGAAGCCCGGATGGTTATCAGGCTGGCGTTGTAGGCTACACCCACTGAGGCGCCGTCGGTGCCGCGCGGGGCGGCGGCGGCCCCGGCCATGCTGGTGCCGTGCCCGCAGCCGTCGTTGGGGGTTTCGGCCTCGCCGTAGGGAATGCCGAAGATGGAGTTGCGGGGCAGGGTCACGAGCCGTTCGATGGTGCGGCCCGAGCTCAGGCCCTGGTTGAAGGCCGAGTCCAGATTCTCCTGAGCATCAGAGCTTCCGGAGTCGATAATGACAATCTTAACGCCCTGCCCAGAGCTCTGGCTCCAGCTGGCCCGGATGCCGTGGTACTGGTCGGCCTGGTTCCAGCTCGACTTGCTGCCGTTGCTGAGCGTGGCGTAGTCGGAGCCGGCTACCAGGCCGGCCGTAGCCGTGTTGTTGCCGCAGCCGCTGCTGCTCAGGGAAGAGGCCGTTTTATTAGCTATAGTAGTGGGCCGGTTGGGCTCGTAGCCGATGGGCTCGGCGTAGCGCACCAGCGGGGAGGTGCGCAGCTGCTGAATGGTGCTCAGCTCCCGCACGGTCACGTCGAGCACGGGCAGCACGTTTTCCTGGTAGGCAATCAGGTCCTGCAGCGTCAACTCGGGCCGGGTTTTGCGCTCCTCGGCCAGAATCAGGGCCAGCACCTGCTCCCGGGCGGCCAGCCAGGCGGGGTCGGTGGCGGCATTGTCGGGAATGGCAGCACCCGCGCCCACTGGCCGGTAGCCCACCGACAGCACATAGTCGGAGCGGGTCAGGGCGCTCCACACGAAGTGGGGCGTGGCCTGGTTCCAGTCGAAGACGCCGGTTTGGTTGAGCGTTTTGAGAATGTGCTCGTCGAGCTGCTGGCTGCTGAGGGCCTCTTTGGGGTTGTCGGCGGGCTGGGGCAGGAGCTGGTCGTCGGCCTGCTGCTGACAGCCGGCCAAGAGCAGCCCGAGCAGGGCCGCGGAAAGGGTAGTGGTACGCATAGAATTGTGGGTGTTTGGGTTGGAACGAACAGAGCAATAGGCGAATGGACGCAAAACATAGTTTAAATACAATATGCTGCTAGCATAACATTTTGGCCATCGGACTCGTAGCCCAGCCACCATTGAAAACGAAAAAAGCCCCGCTGGTGCACAGCAGGGCTTTTTTCGGCAGGTCGACTAAATCGGCGGGTTCAGAAATTCTTACATCACCCGTTTCAGGGCCACGTCGCGCACGGGGGTAATGACCAGCGGCACCTTTTCCACCTTCACCGAGGAGGTATCGAGGCCGAAGTACTTGTCTTCCGAGGCAATAAACTGCTTGATGTAGAAGTAGGCCTGCATCACGAGCTTTTCCATGACGGGGAAGTCGTTTTCCACCGAGAGGAATTTCTCCAGCACCACGAAGCGGAAGTCGCCGGTGACGTGCTGCTTGCTGAGCGACTCGTAGCGGGAGGTAATGTCCACCTCGCGGTTGCGCACCAGGTCTTCCACCACCTTGCGGAAGTAGAGGTTGATGCGCTGCTCGACGCGGAAACCCAGGCGGAAGGTGATACGGAAAGCGTCGTCGGGGGCCAGCTCCACCACTTTGTACTCCATGGTATACGGCTCGTCGGTGGTGTCCACGTGCACAAACCAGTAGATATCGGCCCGCTTGGGACGCTTCTGGAAGATGGAGTAGATAATCTTGGACTCGATTTCGGAAGCCCGCTCGGCCGAGGTCATGAACACCAGGTGAGTAGCGTACTTCGGCACCGATTCGTCGTTGCTGAGCTCTTTCAGCGCGTCCATGTAGGGGTCAATCTTGACGAATTCCGTCAGGCGGCGCTTGATGTAGTAGGCGCGCAGCCACACGTACATTACCCCAATGAGCGTGGAGCCGATGGCCAGCGACACCCAGCCGCCGTGGGGAAACTTAATCAGGTTGGCCACCAAAAACGAGCCCTCAATACCGCCGTAGAGCAAGGCAAACAGCACCACAACCACCAGCGGCACCCGCTTGGAGCGCAGCCACATGGTGAGCAGCAGCGTGGTCATGAGCATGGTCAGGGTAATGGCCAGGCCGTAGGCGGCTTCCATGTTGCTTGACTCGCGGAAGTAGAGCACCACCCCGATGCAGCCCAGCAGCAGCAGGCGGTTCATGCTAGGCACGTAGAGCTGGCCCTTCACGTCGGTGGGGTAGTTGAGCTTCACCTTGGGCCACATGTTGAGACGAATGGCCTCGGCCACCAGCGTAAAGGAGCCCGTAATCAGGGCCTGGGAGGCAATGATGGCGGCAATGGTGGCAATGCCGATACCGATGAGCAGAAACCAGCTGGGCATGAGCTCATAGAACGGGTTGCGGCCGGCCAGCTGCTGGCCCTGGTGGCTGAGCAGCCAGGCACCTTGGCCGAAGTAATTGAGCACCAGACAGGTTTTGACGAACACCCAGCTGATGCGGATGTTGCCCTTGCCGCAGTGGCCCAAGTCGGAGTACAGGGCCTCGGCCCCGGTGGTGCACAGGAATACGGCCCCCAGCAGCCAGAACCCGCCGGGATATTCCACCAGCAGCTCGTAGGCGTAGTAAGGGTTGACGGCTTTCAGAATCGTCGGGTTCTGCACAATCCAGCTCACGCCCAGTACGCCCAGCATACTGAACCACAGGAACATAATCGGCCCGAAGGCCTTGCCCACAATCTGGGTGCCGAAGCTTTGCAGGAAAAACAGGCCCGCAATGATGGCAATGACGATGTAGACGATAATGTCCTGGCTTAGGTGCGGATACACCTGCTTGAGCCCCTCAATGGCCGAGGCCACCGAAATGGGCGGCGTAATCACGCCGTCGGCCAGCAGGGCCGCACCCCCGATGATGGCCGGCACGGTCAGCCAGGCGGCCCGGCGGCGCACCAGGGCGTAGAGCGAGAAAATGCCGCCTTCCCCGTTGTTGTCCGCATTCAGAGTGAGCAGTACGTACTTGATGGTAGTCTGCAGGGTCAGGGTCCAGAGCACGCAGGAAATGCCCCCCAGCACCAGCCGCGGGTCGATGAGCTCGGGCACAATGGCCTTCATCACGTAGAGCGGGGAAGTCCCGATGTCACCGTAGATAATTCCGAGGGCAATGAGTAGGCCGGCAGTGGAAATGGCGGTGTGCCGATGTTTGGCGTCCATGAGAGGAGGGAAAAGGAGAAGCTTGCCTTACAAATAAAAGCGGGCAAAGGTAGGGCAAACCCGCTAAATCAATGATGAAGGATAGATTAGGTTGACCAGCCCGGCGCCGGCGCTTAGGGAAGCGGCGTAAAGCCTTCCGCCGCATCAGCGGCGTGTTGCGCTTGCGCGGCTGCAGCCACTGCCGCCGCTTCGGTTTCGGCGCGCAAGAGAGCTTCGGCAGCGGCGGCGGCTTCGTCGTGGCGCTGACGGATGCGGTGGTTGGCCTCGGCTGCCAGGCGGAGCCAGGGCTCGGAGGCGCCGGAAAAGGAAAAGTAGGCGGCTTCACGGCCCAGGCGAAACAGGCGCAGGCGGTTGGCCCCACGGTTGCCGTAGGCCAGAATAAGGGCGCCCAGGGCCATGCCAAACATGGCGGGCATGGTCCGCAGCCAGTTTTGCAGAAAAGCCAGGGTAAAGCCGGCCAGTACCAGGCCGCCGAGCATAAACCAGAGCAGCCAGCGTACGGGCTGCACTTCCACGCCTTCCAGTTCCAGCAACGCATAGCGCTGCCCGTTGATGGTCAGGTTGTCGGCGGTGAGCTCCAGGCGGCCGTTTTCGCTGCGGAGCGTGGGCAGCGGGGCAGCTTCAGCCCGGGCGGCGGGTTGCGGAATAGGATGTGGCTCGTCGGAGGGGAGCGGAGTATCAGGGGCAGACATGGGGGCCGGGGCCGCAGGGCGTTTTACTTCGGCCGTGCTGGTGCGCACCCAGCTCGGGGGCTGGGTGGCACTAGCGGTACGAGAGGCCGAAGCCGGGCTTCAGTTGTTTACTTTGATCAGCTCCACGTCGAAAATCAGAGCCGAGTCGGGCCCGATGTCGCGGCCGGCGCCACGCTTGCCGTAGGCCATGTCGGAGGGGATGTAGAGGCGCCACTTTGAGCCTTCGGGCATCAGCTGCAGGGCTTCTGTCCAGCCGGCAATAACCTGATTGACGCCGAAGGTGGCGGGCTGGCCGCGCTGGTAGCTGCTGTCGAATACGGTGCCGTTGAGGAGCGTGCCGTGGTAGTGGGTGGTTACTGAGCTGCGGGGGCCGGGCTTCTGGCCGCTGCCTTCGGTCAGCACTTCGTACTGCAGGCCGCTGGGCAGGGTGGTTACGCCGGGCTTGTTCTTGTTTTCGGCCAGAAAGTCTTCGCCGGCCTGTTTGTTGTTGCTCATATCTTGGGATTCTTGGGTGTCATCTTCTTCGGGGCCGCCCATCTGGGCTTGCAGCTGCTCCATGGCGCTGCGCATCTGCTCCTGGCTGAGGCGGCTGGGCTCTCCGGCCAAACCTTCCTTGAGGCTGGCGGCCAGCACGTCGATGTCGAGCTGCAGGCCCTGCTGGGCAAAGTTGCGGGCCAAATCGCGCCCGATGATGTAGCTGATTTGCTCCTGGAGGCTGTTTAAATTCATAAACCAGTGAGGTTGTACGCGGCTTCCGGCCCGGCGCAGCACCGTGGGCTCGGGGCGGAAGAAGTCGGTGGGTGAAACAAAGCCAGCGGCCCCGCACGGGCCGTGGAACTGTGAAGTACCGAAAACCGGCTCGAATGGATGTGGTTTTTTTATTTTGGCCCGGCTAACCCCCTGATTCTGACTGGCGGATTATTTACGGCCTAAAAACAAAAAAGCTCCGCCGCAGCGGAGCTTTCCTTTACGCTTGGCCCGCGCAGGAGCTTAGCAGTAGTAGCACTGGTCTTCGCCCCGCAGGTCAAAATGCAGGTTGAGGTCTTTGAGTTGAGCCGTCAGGTAGCCCAGGGACCCAAGGCCGCCCAGCAATAGCAGCGACGATAAGGCAGTGGTCTTTTTCATGATAATACAGGTATGTTAAAGCAATTCAGCTTGTTGAGTGCAAAGGTAATACGGAATGGTTAGGATATTGTTATGCAAGCATAACTTTTTTGTTGTTCCCGCCGCCTGCTTTTTTCAGTCCGAATTGCTTTTGCGGGGTGAGCACCAGCCGGTAAATCAATGCTCTGACTAGAAGTAATCCGGCCGGAAAACAGCAAAGCCCCGTCGGAAACGGGGCTTTGGTGAAATTAGCGCCGGTGGCGAGTCCGCTCAGCAGTACTCGTCGGGGGCGTCTTCGTCGCGCAGGTCGAAGCGCAGGCTTAGGCCGCGCAGCTGGCTCCAGAGGAAGCCCAGGGTGCCCACGCCGCCGAGCAGGAGCAGGGCGGAGAAAGTGGTGGATGGTTTTCGCATGACATAAGCTGGTCAAAGGTGAATGTCAGGGAATTTGGGGCCAATATAGCCCTTTTGCTGTATAAGGCCGGCCCCGCCGTCAGTTGCCCGGTGCCCTGGTTGCCAAAGCCGGGCTTGGCTGCCCACAACCCGGCCCTAGTCCTGGCCCGAATCCTGGCCCTGGCTGGGGCCGCCACCCATGCCCCCGAGCATGATGCGCAGCGACATACCGGCAATCTGCATCTCGTCCTTGGCGTAGTCGAGCACGGGGGTGGTGGTTTTGATTTTGAGGTCCTGGTCGGTGACGGGCTTACGCTGCACGTTGGCAAACTCGTAGACCATGCGCTGCTTGCGTTCCTTGTCGAAGTACACGACCAGCTTGGTGATGCCCTGCTTTTCCTTGACGTAGACCGGGTGGGCAAAGTTGAGGGCGGCCGGAATCTGGGCCGAGGTCCAGACGTCGAGGGCAAAGGGCTTCTGGCTGCCCGTGGCGCCGGGGCCAGTGGTGGTAGCCGCCGCGGGGTTTTTGAGGGTGTAGGTGGTTTTCTGGCTGGGCAGGCCGGCTACCACGGCCGTTTCGGTGGTGGGCTTCACGGCATAGTCCACTTCCGTTACCACGATGCTCTGCCAGGTTTTCTTCACCGATGCCGCGTTGTAGGTGTAGGCCACCTGGTCGGGGGCGGCCTGGGCTGCGAGCAGCAGCAGGCCGGTGTTCTTGGCGCTGTCGAAGAAGTTTTCCAGGTGGTACGACAGCGCGTCGGTGGTGGCCCGGGCCTGGGTACCGCGGCAGTAGATGGTACCGGTGCGGGGCAACATCAGGGCGCCCATCGTCATGGCCGGGCTTAGCTGGGCAGCCTCCGCCTGAAACTGCTGCTGCTCGGCCGGGGTGAGGCTGGCGGCCAGCCGCTCCATCTGGCCCTTCAGGTCGCCCTTGGTAGGGTCGAGCTTGGTGAGCATTTTGTCGTAGGGGTTGCCCGGCAACGAGACGCGGGTTGTGATGACGCCCTGGGTAAAGGCGTCGGCGACGGGGGCGGGGGTAAAGCTGGCGGCCAGCACGAAGGTGGCGGGCAGCACGGCCGCGGCCAGAACGGAACGGGTTATGCGCATAGCGAAAGGAGAAAGGAAAGGATAGAAAGGAAAGACCAGCTGGGGCGGGACGCTGGAAAGGGCCCCGCCGTATTAATGGGGGCAAATCTATATAGATAAAACCAAATGGGCCGGCACCGGGCCCCGGCCGCCACGTCTAGTTTCGAAGCGTTGGGCGCTAGTCCTTGTAATACTCTTTGAGGGGAAAGCGCCGCACGGCCGTGCGCCAGCGGCCCTGTACCAGCTGGCGGGTCGTGACGACGACCTGCTCTGCGGCGCTGGTGGCGTCTTCTTCCACGGTCTTGGTTTCGAGCAGGCCTTTACCCGGCACCACGGCGTATTCGGTGGTCAGGTGCCAGCAGCAGCCGTCTTTTTCATAGGTAATAAGCCGCTGCCGGGCCCGGTCGACCTGAAACATGCCCAGGTTTTCGGAGGCCAGGGTGGTCAGCTCGGCGCTGGGCACGAATTTGCGGGGGCGGCTGGCGTACACGTACACGTCGTAGGACGGGCCGCCGTAGCTGCTGTTGTTGCCGTTGCGGATGGCCAGGTCCTCGGTGCCGTCGAAGTTGAAATCGGCGAAAATCAGCGGGCTTTGCTCCCCGTAAAGCTCCACCACGTTCACCGTCGGCTGAGTGTGGTTCTTGTCGTCGAGAAAGAAGTTCAGGTCGGCGGAGGTGAAGGTCTGAACCAGCTGCTTGGTTTGCTTGCTGAACAGCCGCACGGTGCCCGGGCCCTCGCACTGGCCGTCGGCGCAGCCGGCCACGGTCAGCTCGGCCGAGTACCGGGCCGAGCCAGCGCTGAGAGTGAAGCGGCGCTGGGCCTGGCTGGCAGTACCCAGGCTCAGGCTGAGTAGGAGCAGAAGGGAAAAGCGGAGCGTCATTCGGGTGGGCCGGGCGGTTAGGGCTTCCGAGTAGCTGACGCTTGGGCGGCTTTAACTTTTTCGGCTACTTCTACCATCGGGGCCACCCAGATTTCCTTTTCGTGGGCTTTAAGGTAGCGCAGCAGCTGGCGGTGGGCCTTCAAATCCACGTTGAGGCCGTGGCCGCCGCCCACGCCGTGAAACAGAAACACCAGCAGCGTGTGCGACGCCTGGGCCTGCTTCACCAAGTCTACCAGATAGTCGCCCGACTGCCCGTTAATCATGTAGCTCTCGATGTTGGTCAAGTCAATCTGGGCGGGCGTTTGCAGGCCGGCCTGCACGCCGCGGGCGGCCACGAAGTCGGGGCGGAGCTGGTCGTAGAACTTGACGCCGCCGATGGTCAGGTCGCCGCAGGGGTAGGCGAAGGTGCGGGCCGTTTTGCCGTCGATGGCGTTGAGCAGCACGTTGTTGACCCG
Organism: Hymenobacter chitinivorans DSM 11115; assembly: GCF_002797555.1. NCBI lineage: Bacteria > Pseudomonadati > Bacteroidota > Cytophagia > Cytophagales > Hymenobacteraceae > Hymenobacter > Hymenobacter chitinivorans. The sequence continues at coordinate 2,019,693 of NZ_PGFA01000001.1, forward strand.
CGCTTCCTGCACGGCCCGATTGACGGTGTACTTGCTCAGGTCGTTGTCGGGCGTTACGAAGCTGCGGCCGGGCAGGCTGCCGTCGCAGGGGTGCATCAGGGCGTGGTTGCCCAGCTCGTGGCCCCGCTGGGCGGCACGGCGCCACTCGGGCAGGCGCTTGGCCACCACCGGCGAGGAGCCAATCAAATAAAATGTGCCCCGCAGCTTCACCGAGTCTAGGGCCGGCACTACGATGTCCAGGTCCCCGTCGATGGCGTCGTCGTAGGTCAGTACCACGGCGCACTGCTTGTTGTTCCAGGCGGGGTTCGTCTGGGCGTTGGTGGCGGAGTGAATGCCCACAATCAGCAACAGGGCGGTAGTAGCACTACTTAATCGGACGGCCATAGGTAGCTTGGAGGCGGGTTGCATACGTTCAGGGGAAGCTTGGGGCATTGTGGTCGTCAGGTGGTTTGCGGCCTAAAACTGCTTGGCAATCTTTTTTAGCAGCATCTCTACCATAACTCTGTATTTGTACGTGTCCCGCTCCCCCACAAAATTGAACACGTACTTATCGTTGGTAGTCAAGTCACGAATATACGCGTCCACCGATTCTGGGTACAGGGTACCACGGTTCGGATTATAGCCTATATATTCCCCCGCAATAAACGTGTAGAAGGATGAATTGAAAAATAAGTACTTGTAGCCGTGGTCTTGGTAGTAAGCAATGGAATCGTCCGTGGTAATTCGATAGGCATACGGGTACTGCGCTGCCGTTTCCTGCAGTTGAGTGTTGGCTTCACCAATCACCGAGTTATGATCTTTGTGAGCCCCGTACTGCATGGGGTTCATGCCTTTGGGTCGTTGGGAAGGCACTTCCGCAGCTTCATACGTAATGAATAGCAGTTTGGTCTGTGGCAAATCAGCGGGCAGCTTTTTCTTAATAATCTCACCACGGGGCATTACCCGCACTTGGGTAGTCGTTTTGGGGGGCTTGCTGAGCGCAAAGCGGCGTTGCACAAGCTAGTCCGGCCAGAGCTGGAAAGTGGCGTAAAGAAGGGGGCATAAACGATTGTTTGGCGCAAGCTAGTGAATCCTGTGGCAGACTAGCCGGGCTTACTTTACCTCCTCCACTTCCACGCGGCGGTTGCGGGCGTCGGGCGAGGCGTAGAGCGGGCGGGTGTCGCCGTAGCCGGCGGTGCTGATGCGCTCCGCCGCAATGCCATCCTTTACCAAAAACGCTTTTACCGCCTCAGCCCGCTGCTCGGAAAGCGCCTGATTTTTCTCGGGCTCCCCAATTTTGTCGGTGTGGCCACTGATGCGCACCCGCAGCGTGGGCCGGGCCTTGAGCTCGGCGGCTAGCTGGTGGAGAGCCGGTACGCCCTCGGTCAGCAGCTCGGCCGTGCCCAGCTTAAAGAGCACGGTGGGCAGCACCACGGGCGTCGGGGCCACGACTACGGGCGTCGGAGCTGGGGCGGGGCGGGCCGTGTCGAGGGGCGGCAGGGTGGGCGTAGGCGCCGGGGGGGGCGTGGCGGCCACTGGCGGGGTGGCTTTGGGCGCGGGGGGGCTGCCGGTTACCCGAATGGTGATGGGCACCACCGGGCTCTGCTTGGTGGGATAGTAGCCCTGGGCCAGGTAAAACGTGGTGGTTTTGGCGAGCTTGGTGCGGTAAGTGTTGCCCGTCGTGACGGGCTGCTTAAGCTCAGCATCGGCGTACCAGAGCACGTTGCGGCCCGTGACGCGAATCGTGGTTTCGACGCCGGCCGCCACCGTTGCCGCCGATTTGAGCTTGACCCGGTAAAAGGTGAACGTGCCCACGTCGCAGTCGCCCACGGGGCGGTAGGCGGCTTTGCCGGTGAGCTTTTCCAGGGCGGGGTCGTAGGTGAAGGTAATGGCCCCGTCGCACCAGTAAGTGAAGGCCGAGCCCCCGGTTTCATTGAGCTTGCGCCCGTGCTCGATGCGTACTCCCTTGGCCGTGGGCGTGCCTTGCACCTGAAACGTGACCGAGGTGCCGGGCTGCCCGCCTACTTCCTGGTAGAGCACCCCAAACAGGCCGGTGCCCTTGCCTTTCTGGAGGCGGAGCACGGCCGGCCAGTTGGCCCCCGGTTCCCCGGTATCCGTTTCCACGCCCTGCCATACGCCCGTCACAGACTGGGCGTGTACCGGGCCCGCCAGTAGCAGGCCCACAATGCCATACCAAAAGCTGCGTTTCATGCCGCGAAATAAAGCTGATTTAGGCTCAGAATCCAGAGGGTATAGTTGGTTTTGGTGGGCCGAATAGCTGCTCAAAAGGGGGCAAACGCCGGATTCCGTTCCAAGCCCGCCGCTAAACTTCCCCGGCTACTGTTTCGCGGGCTGCGCGTCCAGTAGCCGCCGATGGTAATTGACTTGGCCCAAATGATAAGCCAGATGCGTAGCCAAGTGCACCAGAAAGTATTCGGTGGACGTTTTTTCCTCGAATATTAGCAGCGGATATTCTTGGGCCAGGCGGCTGGCGGGCAGGTGCCGTAGGGTGTGGTCGACGAGCTGGGTAGTTTCCGTGAGCTGGCGCAGCAGCTCGGCCCGAGGCACGTGTTTGGCAGAGAATTCCAGGTCGCGCTGCCGGGTGTAGGCCACGCCGCCCAGCTCGGCCCCGATGTAGGTTTTCAGGTTGCCGACCAGGTGCAGGCACAGGTTACCGGCGGGGTTAGCAATGCCCGGCGCGGTGAGCCAGAGGTTTTCCTCGTGGTGGTACTGCGTGATTTCCTGGTGGAGACGGTGCAGGTCGCGCCGGAAGAGCTGGCGGAGGGTGTCGGTGAGCATGCGGCAAGGTATCAAAAAAGGCGGGGCCCCACGAGTAATGGAGCCCCGCCGCAATGCGAATCAGCCGGCAGGAACGTACCCGGCTAACCCAGGTAGGCCATATCCTCGGCGCTGAGGTGCAGGTCGCGGGCCTGCAGGTTTTCGCGCAGGTGGGCCAGCGACGAAGTGCCGGGAATGGGCAGCAGCCAGGGCGACTTGTGCAGCAGCCAGGCCAGGTTTACCTGGGCTTCGGAGACCTGGTGCCGGCGGGCAATTTCACTAATGCGGCTGTCGGCCTTGGGTAGAGCGTGGAGCAGGGAAAAGAAGGGAATTAGCGGCAGGCCGTGCTGCTCGCACAAATCCAGCACTTCCTCGCCGCCGGGGTTGGCACCGCCGTGGGGCAGCTGTACGGTGGTGCGCTGGGCGTAGCCGTACATGTTTTCAACCGTCGCAATAGAGCCCAGCTGCAGGCCTTCTAGCAGCTCCGGCCGGGTTACGTTGCTCAGGCCCACGTGCAGAATCTTGCCCTCGCGCTGCAATTCAAACATGGCCCCGAGCTGTTCGGCCAGCGGCACCGGCCCGGCGCCCATCAGGCGCAGGTGCACCAGCTGAATCTGCTCCTGACCCAGGGTGCGCAGGTTGTTGTCGATGCTGGCGCGCAGCTGTTCGGGGCGGTGGTAGGGCACCCAGCTCTTATCGGGCCGGCGGGTGGCGCCCACTTTGGTACAGATAACCAAATTGTCCGGATACGGGTGCAGGGCTTCCCGAATCAGGCGGTTGGTGACGTCCTGGCCGTAGTAGTCGGCCGTGTCGAGAAAGGTAACGCCCTGCTCGACGGCGGTGCGCAGAATCTGCAGGGCCTCGGCCCGGTTGGCGGGCTCCCCCCAGATTTCGGGCCCGGTGAGGCGCATGGTGCCGTAGCCGAGGCGGGAAACGGTCAGGGGCTGAGCTGAATTCGGGGCAATGGTAATCGTGGTCGGAACGGACATGGAAAAGGAGTTAAGCAGGAAAGACGGCATGCAGTAAAAGCCCTACGCAAAACGGCAGGCTAGGTCTGCCTGTTACCCAAGCAGCCATTTAACCCCGCCGCCGGGCTTGGGTACTAGGCGCCGCCCCGTTCGAGCTCGAGCAGCCATTGCTTGCGCCACAGGCCCCCGCCGTAGCCGGTCAGCTGCCCGTGGGCGCCCAGCACGCGGTGGCAGGGAATCAGGATGGCCACCCGGTTCAGCCCGTTGGCGGCCGCCACGGCCCGTACGGCGCTAGGCCGGCCCAGCGCCGCGGCCTGCTGCCCGTAGGAGCGGGTGCTGCCGTAGGAAATCTGCTCCAGGGCCCGCCACACAGCCTGCTGGAAGGCGGTGCCGGGCGTGTGCAGCGGAACCGAAAACTGCTGGCGCCGGCCCCCGAAGTACTCGGCCAGTTGAGCCCGGAGCACCGCAAAATGGGGATTCTCACTTGGTACGATGGTGGCCGTCAGGCGCCGGGCCAACTCCTTAAGCTCCGTTTCCAGCATGCGCCGGTCGGTAAACTCCAGCAGACAGATGCCACGCTCGGTGGCGCAGGCCAGCATGCTGCCCAAAGGCGTTTCCAGGCGCGTAAGGTTGATGATATGCTGCTGTCGGCTACGGGTTGGGGCTACACCGAAGACGGCCTTAAACGAATCCTGAAAGCCGCTGAGCGACTCGTAGCCGCTATCGAAGGCGGCGGCCGTCACCGTTTCGCCGCTTTGCAGCTGCCCGAAAGCCCGGTTCAGGCGATTCAGGCGCTGATAGGCCTGAAATGTAAGCCCGTGCTGGCGCCGAAACCAGCGCCGCACCGTGGCCGGTTCCAGGCCCCGTTGCCGCAGGTCGGCGTCGGAGATGCGGACCGTGGGCTGCTCGGCCAGCTGGTGCAGCAAGCGGGCAATGAAGGCCGGCGTCGCGTCGCGGGGGGCCAGGGGCGTGCACACTTTGCACGGGCGGTAGCCGCGCAGCAGGGCCTCCCGGGCGGTGGCAACAAACTCGACGTTGCCGAACTTGGGCTTGCGGGCCGGGCAGGTAGGTCGGCAGAAGATGCCGGTGGTTTTGACGGCGGCAATAAAGCGGCCTTCGTAGCGGGCATCTTTTGCCAGCAGGGCCTGGTAGCATTCTACCGGAGTTAGGGCGAAGAGTTCCGGGTGGGGCATCAGGCAAACAGGGAAGTACAGGTTTGGTCGTGCTGAATCTGCTGGCTAAGCTGCCGCTGCCGAGTGGTCAGGGCTTCAAACAGAAAATTGCCCAAACTGATGCGCCGCACCCCCGCCGCCTGCAGTTCCCCGAAAGCCGGCAGGCCCGGCACAGCCATAACGTTCAGGGGCAGACGGCTGGCCCGGCACAGGTCGTGCATGGCGGGCAGCTCGGTCAGGCCGGGCACAAACAGCCCGTCGGCCCCGGCCGCTTCGTAGAGCTGCTGGCGAAGTAGGGTCGCTGGCAGCGGATTGGCCGAGCCCAGCAAGTACGTGTCGGTGCGCACGTTGAGAAATACCTCGACCCGGGCCTGGGCCAGCTCGGTGCGGATGGTGCGCAAAGTTTCGGCAAAGCCGGTGGGCTCCAGCAACTGCCGCCCCCCGGCAACACCCACGGAGTCTTCGAGGTTGATGCCGACTACGCCCAGGCTGGCCAGCTCCCGAATGTGGGCGGCAATCTGGGCCGGGTCGCGGCTGTAGCCCCCTTCCAGGTCGACGGACACTGGCAGGGTGGTGCTGGCACAAATCCGGCTAACTAGGTAGCGCAGTTCGGGGAAGGGCAGCTGCTCGCCGTCGGCGTAGCCCAGCAGGGCGGCCATGGCGGCGCTGGAAGTGCCCACGGCGGCGAAGCCCAGGGCCTGGCTGGTACTGGCGCTGCGGGCGTCCCAAGCCGGGGCCAGCAACAGGGGCGCGGCCTGGTAATGCAGGTTCTTAAAGTGGTGGTAGGGGCGGTGGGTCATTGTTTTTCAGGCAAAGGAAGCCCCGGAACGCCGGCCGGCGCAACCGCTAAATGGACAGGCATTTTTTTAGTGGCCGCCTAGCCCCGGGTTAGAACAATGAGGCTGGCAACAAAGCCGCCGATAGTGGCCAGGCCCGCCAGCACAATGGCCAAAATCAGTCCCAGACCCTGGCCGGCGGTGCTAGGCATAATAATGAGCCGGTCCTGGGGCCGAAACCGGTGCGCCTGCGGGCTGCGCAGCTCCACCTCAGCGGCGCCGGGCGCGGTAAACTCGGCCACGGCCGTAATTCGCTCCCCCGCCATATTGACCCGCTTGAAGTTCATTAAGTTGGTCAGAGGACGCACGGGCAGACGTTGGTTCGTCCCTTTTAGCACCACCTCAAAGGGAGTATCCGTAGGGGCCAGGCCGGCAAACTGGCTGCGCTTGGTGGCTATTTCGTAGGTGCCGGCCCTGGGCAGGGCCAGGTCAAAGGATACTTGGGTAGCATCCACTTCCAGCTGATTTTGGCTGTAGAGGGCAATAGTGCGGCCGATGCTTTTAAGTAGGAAGTACAAACCAACCAGAAACAGCAGCGGAAAACAGATTTTATACAGCATCGGAAAGTAGCCAGAGTACGGGTAAACGGACGCGCGCGGCCCTTACCGCTCAAGTGGGGCCTGGTCGGGGGCTAGCCGGCCGCCCGGCCCGCAAAGTGCTGCCGGGCCAGGGCCAGAAATTCCGTTGGGGTTAAGTAGCGGCGGAAGAAATCGGCCAGGCTGCCCACCGTGCTTATTTCCTGAAAAAATACTTCGTGGTCGGTGCCGTACACGGTCGGGTTCTGCGGGTCGGCGTCGCCGAGGCAGACGAAGTAGTGGTCAGGGAAGCCATAGGAAAAGCAGAAGCAGATGAATTCCAGCGGCTCGCCGGGAATGGTCTGCTGCACCTGCGCGGGCGTGACCAGGTCGTCCAGCTCGCCGTAGTTGGGGGTGTCCTTGGTGAAGGGCGTGAACCGGAAAGGCCGGTAAAAGTCCTGGCCGTAGGGAAGCTCGTGGTCGGAAAAGAAGTGCCGGCGCAGAGCCTCAAAAAAAGCCGCCGAATCCTGGGCGTACAGGCTCTGGTGCTGGGCGTAAAACTCGTCGAGGCCGAAAAGCTCCTCGGCGTAGCTGCGCGGGTAGAGCGGGTGCGGAAACGAAGTGGCCAGCAGAAACTCCGGCAGCGTAGCATCGGGCGCGGCCGGGGTAGTGCCGCCAAGTTGGTGAATCAGCTGCCGGATTTCGGGCGTCATGCGCGGGTTAGTAAGGAAGGAAGGAAGGGTAAGGAGCTTACTTTTTGAGTACCAGTTCGGCCTTGGTGATGCGCAGCGTGGGGTTGGCCGCCGCTACCAGGTGGGCCCGGAAGGTGTAGGTACCGGCCGCGGGCACGGTCAGGCTGCCGTTCTTGCCCGTGAAGCGCCAGTTTACTTTGCCGTTGAGGTTGGTCTTAACTTCTCCCACGGTAACGTTCTTCTCGGTCGGGTCCAGCTCCAGCTGCTGGTAGGGCCGGCCGTTTTGGAGCACCTGCACCTGAAACCGCACCGGGGCCTCCCCGTCGTAGGCCATATCCATGTCCGACCACAGGGCTACCTGCTCATCTTTCTGCAGCTGCAGCGTGGCTTCCCGGGTTACTTCGTGGCCCGGGGTGCTCAGGGCGTTGATGGGCAGGCGGGCCACTTCTTTGCCAAACAGACTGCCGCAGGCGCTGAGCGGGACGGCCAGCGCCAGGGCCGCCCATAACTTACTAGTGCTGGATACGAAGGAGGAATACGGCATGGGCTGATTTGGTTAGAAGAGCAAGCTTAGGGCTTTTTCCGCAAAAGCCGCAAAAGCCGCCACCCATCGGTGCCCTACGGCTACTTGCGGCCCGCGGGCTTGGCGGCCAGGGGCCTGACTTCGTTGACGAGCGTGAGCAGCAGCTTGCCGGGCTCTTCGAGCGGAATCAGGTGGGCCGAGTTTTCAAACCAGACGCCCTTTTTCAGCGGGGCCCGCACCTGAGTTAGCCAGGCCGCCGTGGGTTCCGAAGGCGTGGTGTAGTCGTGGCGGCCCATGAGCATGAACACCGGGATGGGAAAGGACTTCACGGGCTTAAAATCGACCTGCAAAAAAGCGGGTAATAGTCGGCCCAGGGTAAACTGGTTGCCCTGGTCGATGGCCGCCGTTTCGGCGGCGGTGTAGGCCGGCGACAGGAGCGGGGCATTGAAGTAGTAATCCGAAGTGGACCGGTAGGCCGAGAGGCCGCCGTAGTACTGGGGCCAGGTGCGGGCAATGATGATTCGCTCCCGGGTAATGGGCTGGTTGCCGGGGTAGGGCGCAATGGAGCGAAGCTCCCGCAGGGCCGTTTCGTTTTTCTCCGCCGTAGCCCGCTTCAGCGCATATTCAAAGCTCAGCCGCTCGTTGTCCTGCACGCTGATGACCTGCCCAATGCCGACGTAAGCGTAAAACAGGTCGGGGCGCTTCAGGGCCGCGCGCATGCCCACGATGGTGCCCCAGCTGTGACCCATGAGAATAACTTTGGGCTGCCCGTATTTCTGGCGCACCGCCTCGGCCAAAGCAATGGCGTCGTCGACGTACTGCTCGATGCGGATGGTGGCGCCCAGATTCGTGGTGTCGTTGGTGGCGTAGGTTTTGCCGGCGGCGCGCTGGTCGTACTGCACCACGGTGAAATACTCCTCCAGGGGCCGCTGAAACATCCACGATACCGGAGCCATGGGCGAGGCCGGCCCGCCGTGCACGAACAGGATAATGGGGTTGCGCCGGTCTTGTCCCCGCACGTACACCCACTGTTTGACCCCACCAATGGGCAGGGCATACGTCTCCTGTACCCCGTTGGGCGTCACAATGGAGTCGTGGTCGGCAATGATACGGCGCGCGGCGGCGTAGGGGTTGGCGGGCGCCGGGCCCTGGGCCCGGGCCGTACCTGAACCAAGCAATAGCAGCCCCAGGCGAAGGGAAAACAGGAGTTGTTTCATAGCAAATCAAGCGGGTAAGACGGAGGAGTGCACCCGGCCCAGCCGGGGCCGTGCCTGGCAAGACGCCGCCCCGCCGACATGCGTTGCCTGCCGGCCTACTTCTTACTTGCGCGCGGCGGGTACTACGCTCAGCTTGGGCGCGGCCGCGTCGCGGATGTAGAGGCTGGCTCTTTCGGTTTCGGCGGTGTCCGACAGAGCCCACCAGACTTCCGTGCCCTTGGTACCGATGCGGACGGCCTCTTTATATTGCCCGAAGGGTCGCTCATAATTCATGGTCAGCCCGGCAAAACCCGTCTTGTCGTTGACAATCAGCTCGACGGCGTCCTGGTTGTGGCGGTCCAGGGCAATGACGCCGCGGCCGTTGTCGAGGAAAGACATGCCGCCCCGTTCCTGCCCGGTGGAGTCGTGGATGGTGAGGCCGTAGGAAGCCGCAATCCGGGGATACACTTTGCCCTGCAGCACGGGGTTGGGGGCCTCGCCCAGAATAAGCCGGTCCTGCCCCTTGGGGCCCAGCACGACCAGGGAGGCGGTGCCGGCATCTTTACGCCGGCGGCCGGCCGTTTCGGCCGGTGCTCCAATCAGGATGCGGGCTTTGCCAGCGGCATCTTCCACCGTAATGCCCCGCACGTGCAGGTACGGCGGGCGGGCCGCCACGAAGCTGCTCAGGGCCGCGGCCAGCAGGGCCAGGCCGCCCAGAATGCCCAGCAGGCGCTGGCGCTTAAGCTGCTTTTCCAGCAAGTCGATGCGGTGCTGCAGGCTGGCTAAGTCGGCTTGGTTAGAAGTCATAAAAGGGTAGCGTACAGCAGTGGTACATAGTGCCAAGCTGTACGCTGTCCTTTTCTAAGTTGTTTAGCAGCAACCGGAAAAACCAGCGGAGGCCGGCCGCATTCGGCGCTATAGGTTTTTTGAATGCTTGTGGGGCCGCCGTGCGCCCTAAACCCCAGCAACGATTCCGGGAAACGTGCTTTCCCGCCTAGCGGCAGTACTGGCGTTGCAAAGCCGGGGCTTCCTCAACTCCGTAAGCGGCTGCTTTGGCCAGATCAGCACAGCCCACGGTGGGCTGATGACGGGTTTCCAGGAAGTACAGCGCTTTGGTCAGGTGGCCATACCCCAGCAGCTCACGCAGCCGACGGATGCTGTCCTGCTGGAAGCCCTTGGCTTGCGGGTAGCGCTGAAGTCGGGTCAGCGCGTGGCGCAGCCCGGCTAACCTGACCTCACTGGTTTGGCTGAAGTGCTGGTCGTCGTGCTGCAGGGCGTAGATATCGGCCAGCTCCTGATACACGCCCGAGCGGTCCTGATACAGCGGCAAGGCCTTCTGGCAGTCCTGGACGGCCGCTGCGTAGTTGTCCTGCAATACGTACAAGAGTGCGCGCTGCCGGTAGTAATAGCCCACCTGCTGATTCAACGCAATAGCCCGGGAAAGCGCGGTCAGGGCCTGCGCCGGGTTCTTTTGGGTGCTGGCCAGCCACACCCAACCGAGGTCCAAATCAGGGCGGGTACGCAGCAAGGCGCGCAGTTTGGTGCGTTGGGCCGCCGTATCGGCTTTGTGCGGGCCAAACGGCTGGAAGCAGCCGAGATAGAGCGAGGCCAGCTCGTTCAACAGGTCCGGTGATTGGCGCAGCAGGTGCGCGGCCGCCGACAGCGAATTTTGCTCACCAGCTGCCGGCTTGGAAACAAAGTAGGCAACCGGGCTCATTCCGGCCGCTGGCTCCAGCACGGGTGCTAAGACCTCTAGCTCCTCCGTGAAGCGTACCAGGGCGGCGGCCTTGGTCGTGGGCGAAGTTAAGCCCTCAGGGGCGGGTGATGCGCAAGCCGTGAACAACAGGGCTGCAGCTAGCAGTAGGCGGGAAGGCGACATAGAATTCAATAAAGAGCAAGGTCGCGGCGCCCGTTCCGCGTTATTAGGAAGGTGGCGCTAAGCACTTCTTGCCCGTAGAATAGCCCCTGGGCGTAGAATGCGCTACACCCGGTGGCGGCGAGGGCTGCAAGCATGCAGCCCAGTACTGCATAAGAAGGCCGCTGCTTGGCAGATACGCTGATCATGACGGCCTGAGTTAGCCAAACAAAGGCGGCAATGCCGGCCACACCGGCCAAAAGAACGAGGAACACATCCGCCCCCAGGTTACTCTTCGTGGCCAAGGTCAGAACCGAGATGATAAGACAGGCGCCGAGCGTGGCGAGCAGGGCTTTGGTCCAGACCCGGGCTACGGCAGCGGTTGCTTTCAGCATTGATGGCGAACGTTAGCCCCTAGCGGATAGATGTACAGGGTCGGGAGCTGCTTGGCTAGTACCCATTCCGAGCCCGGTGCTGAATCCGCTTTTCCCAGCGCTTGCGCTTGGGGGCAATGGTGCCGCGCAGGTGCTTTTCCATGACCATCACGGCGCAGGGCGCGGCGGCAGTGGCCCCGAAGCCGGCGTTTTCGAGGTACACGGCCACGGCAATCTTGGGGTTATGGGCCGGGGCGAAGCCGACGAAGGCGGCGTGGTCGTCGCCCTCGTCGTTCTGCACGGTGCCGGTTTTGCCGGCCACGGTGATGCCCACGTCGGCGAGGCTGGAGGCGTCGGCGGTACCGCCGCGCTGCATCACGGCCACCATGCCGGGAATCAGGGCCTCGAAGTGGGTGCTGTCGACGAGGGTGTAGCGCTTGCGGGTGAAGCGGGCCAGGGGGCCATTCTCGCCGATGCCGCGCACGAGGTGGGGCGGGTAGTACCAGCCGCGGTTGGCAATAATGGCGGCCATGTTGGCCATTTGCAGGCCCGTAAGGTTGATTTCGCCCTGCCCGATGCTGAGCGAGTAGATGGAGCGGTAGGTCCAGTGGCGGGTGCGGCGGGCCTTGTCGTAGTAGGCGGCCGTGGGCAGAAAGCCGGGGGCCTCCCGGGGCAGATCCACGCCGAGCACGGAGTCGAGGCCGAAGGAGCGGGCGTAGCGCCGCCACTGGCTGAGATTGGCGTGGCGGGCGGCTATGGTGTCCTGGGCCAGGGAGTCGGGCACGCAGTCGATGAGGCTCTGCATGACCTGGTAGAAGTAGGGGTTGCAGCTGTACTTAAGGCCCAGGGTCAGGGTGCGGGCGGGCTTGTGGTGGTGCACGCAGCTGACCAGCTCCTGGTTGCAGCGGAAGGCCGAGCCGGGGGTAATGGCGTGCATTTGCAGGGCAATGGCGGCATTCACGAGCTTGAAGACCGAGCCGGGCGGGTTGGCCAGCATGGCGGGGCGGTTGAGCAAAGGCATGTCTTCGTGCTCGAGCAGCTCGGCGCGGACAGCGGCCTGGTCGGGGGCGGTGAGGGTGGCGGCGGGGTAGACGGGGGCCGATACGTAGGCCAGGATTTCGCCGGTGCGCGGGTCGAGGGCGACGAGGTAGCCTTTGCGGTTGCCGAGCAGCTTTTCGGCGTAGGCCTGGAGCTTGGCGTCGATAGTCAGGTGCAGGTCCTGGCCCTGCTGGAAGGTGGTGTCTTTGGCCCAGGTGCCGTGCGGCTGGCCCTTGGCATCCACCAAAGGGTGGAGGTAGCCGGGGTGGCCGGTGAGCAGGCCGTTGTAGTAGGCTTCCACGCCCCCGTTGCGCAGGCGGTAGAAGCGGCCCCGGTTGGTGCGGCGGGCCTGGCGGAAAAAGGGCTGGGCCTCGGCATTCTGGTAGCCCAGCACGGGGGCGCCGGCGGGCGTGGTGTAGGTGCGCTGCCGGCGCTGGAGCAGGGTGAGGCGGGGCACGGTGGCGCCGCTGTCCTGGCGGATGCGCTCGGCTTCTTTTCGGGTCAGGCGCAGCTGCACGGCCACGCCGTAGGCGCCGGGATAGGGCAGGGCTTCCCGGATGCGGCGGCGCACGGTGGTGGAGTCCCAGCCCAGGAGCTGGCCCAGGGCCAGGGTGTCGAGGGCGTGGCGGCCGGGGAGGCGGAGCAGGAACTGGGGGCGGGTGGCGACCAGCACGGAATCATTCCGGTCGAGGAGGCGGCCCCGGTAGAGAGTATCGGCCACCACGACGCGGCGCGGGGTGTAGACTTCGCCGGTGCTGGGGTCTTGAACGGGGGCGCTGGTGGGGTGGTCGGCGGGGGTAGAGCAGGCGGTAAGGACCGCTAGTAGGGCTAGCAGGGCGTTTTTCCACCGGAGGGTAGCAGTGCGCATGGGGTAAAGCTAGGCAATTGCCGGGCTTTGGGGCGGCGCTTTTCGGTGAAGGGGGTGGTTTGGCGGTTCTGCTGGGGTGGCGCGGCCCTTGGCCGCCTCTGCGGTAGGCAAGGAGTCCCCGAAAAGGAGAGGAGCAGCCAGACGGGGCAGGTTACGTGGACTTACTTGTTTGGATATCGGCCCGCTCGAAGGTGAGGTTCACGGAGCGGCCTTCCTTGGGGCGGGTGCGGTGGGGCACAGTGGCGGGGATGGTGAAGAGCTGCCCGGGCGTGAGCTCCACGGTGCGGCCTTCCAGGTCGATGCAGAGGGTGCCTTCCAGGACCAGGAAGGTTTCGTCGGAGTTGGGGTGGTGATGCCAGTAGAAAGGCTCGGTCATGACGCTGAGCCGCACGGTGTGGTCGTTGACCAGGGCCAGGGGAATGTTCTTGTACTGCGCTACCAGGTTGGTTTCGGGCTGGAGGTCAATGACGGTGAGGGGAGTGGGGTTCATGGCGGGGGTGGGAAGGGGTAGAAAAAGCCGGCCGCTGCTGCGCGGCGCCGCAGAGGAGGGCGGCGGCTTACACCAGCACGACACTCAGGCCCAGGGCGCCCAGCAGCCCGGCAGCAATGACAAAGCTGTAGAGGCTCAGCAGGAACACAAACTTAACGGCGGTTTTCAGCCAGCTCTGTTGGTAGGCTCGGTGCTGGGCCAGAAACAGGTACAGGGCCAGCAGGGGCAGCACCAGCAGGATGGACTTGGCGGGCACGTGGGCAAACAGGCTCAGGGCCATGCTCAGGGAAAAGAGCAGGAAGGCGAAGCAGTGCACGTGAATGGCGAACATGAGGTGGGCCAGGTAATATTGCTTGCGGCGCACGTAGAGCAGCTTGAGCAGCAGCGCAAACACGGGCATGAGCACGAACATCATCAGGGAGATGCCGCGCACGAACTGGTGGGAAATATCCTGCTCCGAGGACTGCGCGATGCGGTAGCCCTGGCGCAGGATAAACCGGGCGAGGGCCGAGGGCTCCTGGCCGTGGCGGCGCAGCAGCCCGTCGAGCTGGGCCGAGGAATACTCCGGCACTTCCCGCCATTCCCGGGGGGTGTAGAGCACGCCGTTCCAGCGGCGGTACTCCAGCGTGTCGCTGTCGACGTCCAGGTTTATGATGCCGTTGATTAGCGAAACGTGCCGGCTTTTGCGCAGCCGCAGCTGGTTCTGGACTGAATCGGCGGTGGGCGGGGTGGAGGCCAGGCGGATGGAGTCGGCGCGGAAGGTTAGGGCGGCGCGGCGCATCCGCTCGCCCAGGGTGTGGTTTTCGCCGTGCTCGGGGGCGTGCAGGGCCAGCGAGAGCAGCAGGAAAAACAGGAAGCTGATGAAGACGTACAGGCGCACGGGCGGCACGTAGGCCACGCGCTTGCCCTGCCAGAAGCGCAGCGTGAGCGTGCCCGGGGCAAAGAGCAGCAGGCGCAGGGTGCGAAAAACCTTGCCGTCGAAGTGGAACACGCCTTCGAGCACTTCCTCGGCCACGTGGCCGAAGGAGAGGTCGAGGGGGTGGTTTTGCTGGCCGCAGTTGGGGCAGTAGTTTTCGGCGGCTTCAAAGGGCCGCTCACAGTTGGCGCAGGCCGGGAGGTTGGAGGCGGAGTGCGCCATTGCGGAGAGAAGTAGGGGGTACTATATAGGGTGGCGCAAATTAAGGAACCGGCCCCTGCATTTAGCTGCTGCCGGCGTATTTTCCTGGAGCCTCGTTGCCGAACCCGGGCCTAGTGGCTACGGGACGGTAAGGGTGTGGCCTTGGCGCAAGCAGGTGTTACTTCGCGCAACTAGGGTTTTGCTTCGCGCGAAGGGTGTTTTAGGATAATCAACCCCTGTTTTGCTTTGCTCGAATCCTATTTTGAGTTCCTCGAATACCGTTTTGCCTTGCTCGAATAAGGTTTCGGGTCGCTCGAATAGGGTTTTGCTTTCCTCGAATAGGGTTTTGCCTTGCTCGAATGGCGTTTTGCTTTCCTCGAATGCTGTTTCATCTTGCTCGAATGGCGTTTTGCCTTGCTCAAATTGGAGTGGGGGGTGCTCGAATGCGGGTTTCGGGGCGGTTGCTATTGTTGAGCGTTTCAGCTACTTTGACGCTGGTTAGCAGAGGCTTACCACGCTGGCGAAGCGGTTTCGTCGTCTATGATTACCAGCATGAATCAGTTTAAAGAAGACCAGTTAGTGATGTGTGGACAGGTGGTGGATTATGTGACGGAAAACAAGGCGGCGGTGGCCGTCAGTGAGGTGGCCGGGGAGCAGGCCGCGGAAATAGCCGCCCTCTACGAGCAGGTGCAGGGGGCCCGCGGGGGCACGGCCAAGCGCACCCAGGAGCTAACCGAGGACGCCAAGACGGCCCGGACCACGCTGCTGGAGCTGCTGCCGGCCCTGCTGGGGCCGCTGAGCCGGATTGCGGCCCGCCTGCAGGACAATGACCTGCTGGCCTCGGTTACGCTCACCAGCAAGCAGCTGCGCAAGCTGCGGCCTCTGGCGTTTATCGGGGTGGTGCAGGCGGTGCTGGATAGCGCGGCCCGCCCCGCGGTGGTGCCGGAGCTGGCCAAGCAGGGCCTGCAGCCGGCGACGCTGCAGCCCCTGCGCGACGCGCTGGCGGCCTTTACCGTAGCGGCGCCGGCCCCGCGCAAAACCATCAACCAGCGGGTGGTGGCCGGGGCCGCGCTGGAGGACTTGCTGGACGAGCTGATGGACGAAATGCGGCAGCTGGACGAGGATATGAAGGCCTTTAAGCTGCTGAACAAGGAGCTGTACAAGGGGTATCGGCAGGCCCGGAAGCTGGTGACGACCGGCGGAAATGGGGCTACGGAGGCGTAGAGGGTGGGTGAAATGAGAACCGGCCCGCTTCCCTGAGAGGGGAGCGGGCCGGTTTTGTTGTTAGGGGGGCTTGTTACGCTGGGGCAGTCGCTCGGCTGTACCGAGTGACGACCAGGTGTGCGCAGCTCGGCGGCGAATTAGTTGGCGCGGCCAGAACAACCCTGCCGCGCGGGACGCGCGCCGTAGAATAAGCCCCCGCGGCATAAGCGTCACTCGGCACAGCCGAGCGGCTGCGCGGGGGCTTATTCTACAGCGCGCAGGAAGGCGAGAATGGCGGTCCGGGAGGGGTGTTCGGGGGTGGCGGGGAGAAACTTTTCATTCAGCAGGTGGCCCAGCTCCGGGTAATTGAGGTGGCTATAGGGGCGGGCGTAGCGTGCGGCTTGCAGGCGGGCCATGAGCTGTTCGCACATCAGGGTTGCGGGCCACACCTCATCCTGCGAACCGGAAAGCAGTAGGACGGCGGCTTTGCTGCGCTCCAGGGGAATACCGGCCGCGGCCGCCGCCGGCTGATTGGTGAGGGAGTTGGCGTAGAGCGTCAAAAGGGAAGTGGCGCCCTCGGACCGGAACGGCACGAAGGGCAGGGGCTGGCGGTGGGCCGTCCAGCTGGAGCCCGGGGTCTTTTTCCAGTCCTTCAGAATCCCCGCCCAGGCCACGGAGCTGGGCGAAATGGCGACGACGCCCCGCACGGCGGCGTGCCGGCTGGCCAGCAGCAAGGCCAGCTCCGCCCCTTTCGACCAGCCGACCAGCAGGATGCCTTGCCGCTTGCCGGGGGCCTGCCGGGCCAGCCACTTCATCGGCGCGTCGAAGTACTCCAGGGGAATCTGCTCCAGCTCGGCGGGCAGCCCGGCCGCCTTGCAATACGCCAGGGACAAGACCGGGTAGCCCTGCTCGACAAAGAGGCGGGCCAACTCGGTGGGCTTGCCGCCTTCCGCGCCCCCGAGCACCAGTACCGCGTATTTGGCTTCGGGGGAAGTGGCCGGGTGATAGTCGCCCACCACGCCCGGGGGCAGCTGCTGGCTAAAGGCGGGGAGGGTAAAGAGGCAGAGCAGGCGTAGCAAGAGGGCTTTCATCTGGTGGGGGTAAGGCGGCGCGGTCGTGCGCAGTTCTCCAGATGATGGCGGGCGGTGGGACGTTGCCTGCGGGGGTGAAAATGGTTGGAGGGCGTGCCAGGCGCTGCCGTTAAAATGGCCCCGCCGCCCGGATTTCGCGCACTCGCGCGGCTATGCCGAGTGACACCGATGCCGGAGGGGCTTGGCCCCGAGCGTCCCGCGTCGCGGAGCCGATCTGGACGACTCCGCGCGGCGCGGGACCGGCTGGCCGCCGGAGCGGCTTAGGGAGGCCAGCGCTGCTGGTTGGCAACCCGTGCCGGGTGGGAAATTTTAGGCGCAATGGAGCTATTTTGCAGCCGACTGTTGGCGCACGCCCACAGTTTCTTGCCAACGCGTTTTCACCTAGCCTGTTTTTATGATTAATGAGTTTGCCCACATCCTGCTCGACGCCTGCGACCGGTGCGGGGAGCTGTTCGTGCTGCGGGAGTCGGAGGGCGGTTCGCGCCCCCGGCCCAAGGCCTGGGCCAAGATTCCCAACGCCGCGTGGATTCCGCCGCAGGTGATGGACTACGGCCTGCAGCTCAACGGCTGTGTAACGGAGTGGGTCAGCCCCGATGATGACTCCGGCCGGCCAAAGGCCGTTGGGCGGTTTCAGATGCTGACGCTGGACGACATCTACAGCGACTGGAGCAAGGAACTGGGCTTGCACCACGAACCGGCCGACTCACGCCTGCACGCCTTCAAGGTGGTCGACCTGGCTTATACGGACGTGTGCGTGGGCCTCTACCACGACCAAGCGCAGGACCCGGGCCTGTACGTGTTTTGCCCCGGCGAAGGGGAGCCGCCCTACCCGCTGTACCTGGATTTGCTGGGCTATGCGCGCCTGCTGACCAAGTCGCTCGGCTATCAGAACTGGCAAATAGCACTCCTCCAACTGTTGCCTGACGACGGCATCAACATTGGGCATCGGCTGGCGCCAGAATACCCTGAACTCCGTGAAATGATGAGTGCCTGGGTCCCTGAGTTTGATTACGAGGCTTTTGTGGCCCAGTATCAGGAGCTGCAGCTTCGGAATTATACGCCTTCTGGATTGGCGTCGGGTAGTTCCTGAACCTGACTCGCACCCAATACTAGAGTAACGGTGGCAGTACGGTTGTTAGCGCGCTAGCAGGAGCTGAAGTTGCTGCGGGGCCGCGTCACTGCTGAAACGGCCCCCGCCGCCCGGACGACTCCCAGTAATGGTTTCGCGTTTCTGACGCGGCCGTTGGGGGCCGTTGCCGCCGGCGCGGGTAATTCGCTTCTGAAACGCGGTGCTGGCAAGTCACGAGTCAGAGACGCGCGCTAGTAGGGGGATGTAGAGACGCATATTTGCGTCTCAATCGTTGCTGATGTTGTTTACCGGGCATTATACCCCCGCGTCCTCGTTCAACGAGGAGACGCAAGTATGCGTCTCTACATCGTTTTAGCGGAACAGGCCTTCTTCGCCGGATTGTTCGTGCTGCCAGCGGGCAGGGTTGGTGACAATGTAATGGCGGATTTTGTCCAGCTCCTGCGAGCTACGCACTACCCGGTCGTGGTAGCGGGGTTGCCAGGTGAGGGGCAGGCCGGCGCGGCGGGCCTGGGCGGTGGTGCCAGCTTTGAAGCCGCGCAGGATGGCAGCTAGGTTGTCGCGCTGAGGGGTGAAGCGGTTTTCATAGTGCAGGGGTGGGGTAGGCTCGGTGGGTTTGTCGAACAGCAGTAGGCCGTGCAGGTGGTCGGGCATGAGGATAAAGGCATCCAGCAGCACAAAGGGGAAGCGCTGCGGAATCTGCTGCCAGGCGGCGGTGACCAGGGCGGCTACGGGCGTGGGGTGCAGGTAGGCCCGGTCCCAGTCGTGGTCCGGTACGATAATGTCGCCGAAGAAGCGGGTGCGGTGCTGGGTGCAAATGGTGACGAAATAGGCCCCGTTCTGCCCGTAGTCGTAGCCCCGCAGCCGGGCCGAGGCCACGCGGTATTTATCGTGGTATAATTCGGTAGCCATAGATAGAACGATGTAGAGACGCATACTTGCGTCTCCCCGTTGAACGAGGACGCCTGTAATACTACAGGATAAACAACATCAGCAACGATTGAGACGCAAATATGCGTCTCTACATCCGGTGGTGCCGCCCAGCAAAACGCCGCCCGGATTGCTCTGGGCGGCGTTTTGATTTGTCAAGTTAAGAATGCGCCTAACGCGCCAGACGGGATATTCTTCGTCTGTTTAAGAATATCTGTTTGCGTTAAAGGCAGCAGCAAATGCTGAAGAATCGACAAAGGCGGCTTTTAGATGCGGATCTAAGCTTTCGATGAGTATTGCTTCATTATCATTCAAGTCAAGAAAAACAATCATGCCTTCGTGATTGATGTAATTCGCTATTAGCCGTTCGCCACTAAAGAAATAGAGTTGGTCGAACTCGTAGTAATCACTGAATTTCTCGCTCTTGAAATTATGAACTGCAAACTCGTATTGTAAAAGTTTTGCCTTACAGCTCTCATTAAGCTGAAACATGCAAACTATATCGTCATCAGCTTCGACTAAGCCACCAGCTTCAAGTACCCAGTCACCAAAATAGCTTAGTCCATCAGGAAACAAATCAGCTTTCTTGAAAACCCCTGCAAAAGCAAAGCTGTCAGCAATTTTAAATACGAAGTTGTTGAGCACACTCTGCCAATCTTCGTCAGTGATGAAGTCCCATGCCGGGCAGTTCTCACCTTCGAGCTCAAGATTACTCATGAAAAGCTTATTGTGCAGAGTCATCTTAACCTGTCCTACATATTCCGGCGGTACTGTCCACCCACCTCGAACAGCGCATTCGTAATCTGCCCCAAGGAGCAGAACTTGACCGTTTCCATGAGCTCGGCGAAGAGGTTGCCGTTGGCAATGGCGACTTGCTGGAGCTGCTTGAGGCGGCTGGCGGTCTGGTCGGCGTTGCGGGTGTGCAGGATGTTGAGCATCTCGATTTGATACTGCTTTTCCTCGTCGGTGGCGCGGATAACCTCGGCGGGCACCACCGTGGGCGAGCCTTTGGAGGAGAGGAAGGTATTCACGCCGATGATGGGGTACTCACCCGTGTGCTTGAGCATCTCGTAGTGCATGCTTTCCTCCTGGATTTTGCCGCGCTGGTACATGGTTTCCATGGCACCCAGCACGCCGCCGCGCTCGGTGATGCGGTCAAACTCCATCAGCACGGCTTCTTCCACCAGGTCGGTGAGCTCCTCGATGATGAAGGAGCCTTGCAGCGGATTTTCGTTTTTGGCCAGGCCCAGCTCCCGGTTGATGATGAGCTGAATGGCCATGGCCCGGCGCACCGATTCTTCGGTGGGGGTGGTAATGGCCTCATCGTAGGCGTTGGTGTGCAGCGAGTTGCAGTTGTCGTAGATGGCGTAGAGGGCCTGCAACGTGGTGCGGATATCGTTGAAGTCGATTTCCTGGGCGTGCAGGCTCCGGCCGCTGGTCTGGATGTGGTACTTGAGCATCTGGCTCCGGGCGTCGGCGCCGTACTTGAGCTTCATGGCCTTGGCCCAGATGCGGCGCGCTACGCGGCCAATGACGGCGTACTCGGGGTCGATGCCGTTGGAGAAGAAGAACGAGAGGTTGGGCGCGAAGTCGTTCACGCTCATGCCCCGGCTCACGTAGTACTCCACGAAGGTGAAGCCGTTGCTCAGCGTCAGAGCTAGTTGGGTGAGGGGGTTGGCGCCGGCTTCGGCAATGTGGTAGCCGGAAATGGACACCGAGTAGAAGTTGCGGACCTTCTCCTTGATGAAGTACTCCTGCACGTCGCCCATCAGGCGCAGGGCGAATTCGGTGGAGAAGATGCAGGTGTTCTGGGCCTGGTCCTCCTTCAAGATGTCGGCCTGCACGGTGCCGCGCACCTGGCTGAGCGTACGTTTCTTGATGGTTTCGTAGACGTCGGCGGGCAGGACCTGGTCGCCGGTGACGCCGAGCAGCATCAGGCCCAGGCCGTCGTTGCCCTGGGGCAGCTCGCCCTGGTAGCGGGGGCGGTTGAGGCCCTTGTCGGCGTAGAGCTGGTTGATTTTAGCTTCTACTTCTGCCTCTAATCCGTTCTCCTTTATATAGAGCTCACACTGCTGGTCGATGGCGGCGTTCATGAAGAAGGCGGCCAGGGTGGCGGCGGGGCCGTTGATGGTCATCGACACCGAGGTGCTGGGGTTGGCCAGGTTGAAGCCCGAATAGAGCTTCTTCGCGTCGTCGAGGCAGCAGATGCTCACCCCGGCGTTGCCGATTTTGCCGTAGATGTCGGGCCGGTGGTCGGGGTCTTCGCCGTAGAGCGTCACCGAGTCGAAGGCCGTGGACAGGCGCTTGGCGGGCAGGCCCATGCTTACGTAGTGGAAGCGGCGGTTGGTGCGCTCGGGGCCGCCTTCGCCGGCAAACATGCGGGTCGGGTCTTCGCCCTCGCGCTTGAAGGGGAACACGCCGGCGGTGTAGGGAAACTCGCCGGGCACGTTTTCCTGGAGCTGCCAGCGCAAGAGGTCACCCCAGGCCGTGTAGCGCGGCAGGCTGACTTTGGGAATCTGCTGGTTCGAGAGGCTGGTGGTGTGGGTCTGGATGCGGATTTCCTTGTCGCGCACCTTAAACACGAACTCCGGGGCCTTGTAGGCGGCTACTTTTTGCGGCCAGGTTTCCAGGAGTTTCCAGTTCTGCCCGTCCAGCCGGAGTTTGACCTCCTCGAAGGTCCTCTCCAGGCCGGCCACGAGGCTTCCGGATTCGGATTGGTGGCCGCCGTGCCCGCTGCCAGGTCCTGCAGCGGCGTTTCCGACACTTTGGACGGCTCCGATGGCTTGCTTGATTCCGTAGAGTTGCTGAGCGGTGTCAGCTTGTTTGAGAACCCACTGGTCATATTGGCGGTTGGTTTCGGCGATTTCAGACAAATACCGCGTGCGGTGCGGCGGAATGATATAGATTTTCTCGGAGTCTTCCTTGGTGGTGGCAAGCTGGGAGGCAAACGGCACGCCCGTTTTGGTCTCAATCATGCTGAGGATGGCCCGGTAGAGGCGGTTCATGCCCGGGTCGTTGAACTGCGAGGCGATGGTGCCGAAGACGGGCATGTCGTCCAGGGGCTTGTCCCAGTGGCCGTGGTTGCGCTGGTACTGCTTGCGCACGTCGCGCAGCGCGTCGAGGGCGCCGCGCTTGTCGAACTTGTTGAGGGCAATGACGTCGGCGAAGTCGAGCATGTCGATTTTCTCCAGCTGGGTGGCCGCCCCGTACTCGGGCGTCATGACGTAGAGGCTGGCGTCGGAGTGCTCGATGATTTCGGTGTCGGACTGCCCGATGCCGGAGGTTTCGAGGATGATGAGGTCGAACTCGGCGGCACGCACTACGTCGACGGCGTCCTGGACGTACTTGCTCAGGGCCAGGTTGCTCTGGCGGGTGGCCAGGCTGCGCATGTACACCCGGGGCGAGTTGATGGAGTTCATCCGGATCCGGTCGCCGAGCAGGGCCCCGCCGGTTTTGCGCTTCGAGGGGTCGACGGAGATGATGGCAATGGTCTTCTCGGGGAAGTCCATCAGGAAGCGGCGCACCAGCTCATCCACCAGGCTCGACTTACCCGCGCCGCCGGTGCCGGTGATGCCTAATATTGGAGTTGTTAGTTGTTTGTTGTCAGTTGTTAGTTTTTCGTTGTCGGTTGTTGGGTCGTTCTGTTGGGCTTGTTCCCCCCCAACTGACAACTGACAACTAGCAACTAACAACTCTCTAACCTTCTCAAACTCCTCGGGGAAGTTTTCGGCGGCGGAGATGAGGCGGCCGATGCTGCGGGCGTCTTTCTCCTTGACGTGGGTTACTTCGCCGTTCAGGTTCTGGCCGGTGGGGAAGTCGCAGCGCTGGAGCAGGTCGTTGATCATGCCCTGCAGGCCCATGGCGCGGCCGGCGTCGGGGGAGTAGATCTGCTCGATGCCGTAGGCGTGGAGGTCTTCGATTTCGGTGGGCAGAATCACGCCGCCGCCGCCGCCGAAGAGGCGGATGTGGCCCGCGCCGCGCTCCTTGAGCAAATCGAACATGTACTTGAAGTACTCGTTGTGGCCGCCCTGGTAGGAGGTAATGGCAATGGCCTGGGCATCTTCCTGGATGGCGCAGTCCACAATTTCCTGCACCGAGCGGTTGTGGCCCAGGTGGATGACTTCGGCGCCGCTGCTCTGGATGATGCGGCGCATGATGTTGATGGCCGCGTCGTGGCCGTCGAACAGCGCGGCGGCGGTGACGATGCGGATGTGGTTTTTCGGCTTATAGGGAGCGGCGGGAGCTGCTTGCATAGCGCGGGGGAATGGGGTGGAATTTGGGTAGGCGAAGGTACGAAAAAAGCCCCGGCGGTGGGAGCGGGGGCTTTTTGTTGGGGAATGTCAAGCTATTTTCGGTAGTAGGATTCAACTTCGATGGTAATCCCAGTTCGTACTTCCTGGTTGATTTCAGCCAATGAATATTTTTTAAGAGCAACCTGAAGTGAATCTAGGGTTGGGCCTTTGTCCAGTAGCATGGGAATAACTCTTGCGTTGTACTTGCCATTCAGCACCAGTATAGGGCCCTGGTGCGAAGAGTTATCGAAGTGCCATAAGCCCCGAAAGTGGTGGTCGACGACTACTGGCCAGTAGTGGTAGCGTTTAAGAAGTGTGGGATTGTCGCGGTATGCTTCGGGGAGTTGGTTATTCACTGCCCGACGTAGTACTGCCAGCTTCGCCGAGTTCGGCCTGAAGCGCCGCTCCCGTTGCTTATCGGTGAATTCGGTATCACCAACGGGGCGGATTCCTTGGCAACTGGATAGAAGGGCGAGGTAGATGTAAGGAAGGTAGAGGAACCGCATAATTTGGCTTGTAGGGTAAAGCTACAAGTTAAGCAGTGGGAGCGGAGGCTTGGTTATGACCACAAAGACTCATCCACGAAACTCCGGGAGCCTTCCTCGTTGAACGTTTTGAGCAAGGCATCTACGGCTGCCAGAGGAATATCGACGGCCTCGAACGTGGCGAAGTCAATCTTCTTCAGGTCGTCGTGGCGGAAGATTTCGATTAGCAGCGTCTTTTCTCCCGTGCATTCCCACAACTCCCAGCCGGCCCCGTTGCGGGTGCTGACGTCACTGAACCATTGGAGTTCGAATTGCCGGGTGCCGATGGTGAAGCGCATAGGTCGGGGTTTTAGTAGAGTATTCTCAGGGACGGAGTGGAAACGCCAGCCCCAGCGGGGCGGCATATCGGTAGTAAGGATAGAGGAAACATTTGAAAAGCCCCAGCGGGGCGACACTACCGTTGCCAGGATTGGTGTCGCCCCGCTGGGGCTTGGGAAAATCAAGGTTATCTGGGTTTGCTACCAATATGTCGCCCCGCTGGGGCTGGTTGCGGGAGCGTCATGGGTTGGTGGCGGGGGAGGTGGTAGGTTGGGTAGTCCTAAGCCGTCTATCTTAGCGGGCTAAGAGCCTATACTTATGATGCGGATTCGAGTGCTGCTTATCGGGGTAATTCTACTAGGAACCGGGTTGTGGCTCTACGCCCGCTTGATGCCGGCTTTCGTGGATGGGGCGGTGAAAACCGAAGCGGATTTGCGGCTAAAACTAATGAGTGAGTCCCGCGCCACCTATTATAAAAAGGAAGCAGCGCTGCGCACCAACCGGAACACGCTGTTAGATGTGGGCTCGGGGCTGGCGGTGAGCGGCTTGGTAGTGCTACTACTTGGGCGGGTGTTACGGGTCGATACCGCGGCCGAGCTTCGGTGGCGGCCGACGTTTGGCAAGGGGGCCGTGTTGCTCTGGTTTAATGCTGGGTGGGGTATCTTATTCGTGGCCTTAAACTGGTATTACACGTACCGGGCGGCTCGTGGTGATTATCCCCCCTTTGCCGATAGTATTGGGATTCCCATTATGCAGGGTGCGGCTACTCTACTGTTTTACTGGCCGATTATAAATGGCCTGCTGCTGCTGGCCCTGTGGGGGGCGGAGCTGCCGGGCGTGCTCGGCGAAATGCCTTATCGGTACACCGGAAGGGCTATTGTGGTGGAAGTGGTGTTTGGTGTGTTTGCCCTGTTGCTGCTGCTAGAAACGGGGGAGAATATCGTGTATGGCGACCATCTGACTATTCCCGTCATGCTCGGCTTTCTGTACCTGGTAGTCGTGCTGCGGGCCGGGCACATGCAGGCCGTGAATCAGCGGCTGCGCGTGCAAGCATAGTTGCTCAAGTGTCATGGGTTGCTGCGGAGGCGGCAAGGGCCGGTGGCGGGGTGGCAATGAGGGCTGCCCTCGTGGCAAGGGCTGGTGGTGGGGTGACAATGAGGGCTGACCAAGTGGCAACGCTCGGTGGCGGGGTGACAATGAGCACTGGCGAGGTGGCAACGCCTGCTGCCGTCGTGGCAACGGCTGGTGACCGAGTGGCAAGGGCATCTGCCCTCGTGACAATGCGTACTGACCGGGTGACAAGGCGTGCTGCCCTCGTGACAACGGCCGCTGACCTACGCGCAATGCTTGCTGACCTCTTCACAATGGCTTGTGCACTGCTCACAATGCTCCGTGACTGAGTGACAAGAGGAGTTGACCGTGGGGCGACTGATGCCCTACATGGAGCGGCCGTGGTAAGGTCCTTCGCAAGCTCAGGATGACAGACGATTCTTATACCAAGCCACTAGCTATACCAGCTATACCGGGTCGGCTACTTCTTTATCTCCGTTAATACCGTGAAATACAGGCTGGGGAGCAGGTTGTGGATGGTCCAGGCGGCGTGGCCGTTTTCGCGCTCCACCATGCCGGGCTGCTTCTGGCGGACGACGGGAATGGAGAAGTACTTGTCTTCGGGGTCTTTCTTTTCGCTCTGGAGCCACTGCAGGGTAGCGGCCACGGGCTGGGCGTCGAGCTCGATATTATAGGGCCGCAGGTCCAGCTTGAGCCAGCCCTGGCGGGTGGGCGGGCAGATAAGCTGCACGTCCTGGGTGCTCAGGAGCTGGTCGGGGCGGTTGTCCTTGACGGTGTAGAGGTTGAGGCGGAAGCGCAGCAGCTCGTACTTATTGTCGGTGAAGTAGACGTGGAGTTCCTCTAAATAGGAGCGGCGCTCGGGGGTAAGCAGGGCCCCGATTTCCCAGCCCCATTCGTCGTCGACGGTGGTTTTGCCCGAGCTGCCGCCCATCCAGCGCACGTCGGCCTTGTCGGCGGAGCGGCCCAGCTTGCCGGGCTTCACCTTGCGGCTTTGGATGGTAACGCCCTTGAGCACCTGTTGCTGGGGCGTGAGCTGAAACACCCGCTGCCCGGCTATAACCTGGGCCGGCGGCACGAGGCGGGGCTCGAAGCCCACGCAGGAGACGATGAGCGTGTCGCGCAAATCGGGCGGGAGGCGCAGCAGGTAGCGGCCCTGCTCGTCGGCGGCGGTGCCGATGGCCTTGCCCCGCACGCCGAGGATGGCGAAGGGTACGGGCTCGTGGGTTTGGGCGTTGAGCACCTGGCCGGTCACGTTGACGGTTTGGGCCGGGGCGGAATAAGCAAACAAGAGCAGCAAGAGGCTGGCCAGGAGGCGAGGCAGCATTCGGTGAGGGAATTGGGCGCGGGGAGAAGAAGGGCGGAAACCGGTAAACTGCCGGCGGGGGAGTAGCAGAAGCTTATATCGTATAAAAGTTAGCGCAGCTCCCGCAGTTCCAGGCGGAAGCCGGGCAGCACGGCTTCGCCGGAGAGGGTATTATCGAAGCCCTGCACTATTTCCGGCTCGGGCTGGCCGGGGCGGTAGAGGTAGGTGGTTTCGGTGTCGGGGTCGAGCAGCCAGGCCAGCTGGGCACCGTTGCGGAGCCAGTCGAGCATTTTGGCCTGCAGGGTACGCAGCGAATCGGTAGCCGAGCGGAGCTCTACCACGAACTCCGGGCAGACGGGCGCAAACTTGTCCTGCTGCGCGGTGGTCAGGGCGTTCCACTTGGTGGCCGACACCCAGGAAGCATCCGGCGACAGCACGGAGCCGTCGGGCAGGGTGAAGCCAGTGTTGGAGTCGAAGACTTCGCCTAGCGCAGGGTTGGCGTGAAACCAGATGTAGAGCTGCCCGTTCAGGCGGGCGTTGCGTTTGCCGGAGCGGCTACCAGTAGGAGACATAATCATGATTTCACGCTCGGCCGTGCGCTCGATGCGCAGCTCGGGGTGTTGCTGGCAGAACTCGAAGAACTCGTCGTCGGACATGCGGGCCAGTAGGGGGCTGCGCAGGGTAATGACGTCTTCGGTGAGGGTGGGGCGCATATACAAGGAGAATTAGCTGCTTCAAGATACGCAAAAACGACACAGCCGGACTGCTCGAAAGCAGTCCGGCTATGGGCCTAAAGCGTAAAGAAGGGTTCTACTTCGCGGCTTGCTGCTCCAGGGCCTGGAGCAGCTCGTCGGCGGCTTTTTCGATGTCGTGGTAACCTTGCTGGGCGGCCCGCTCCTTGGCGGCAATGAGCCCGTCGCGGTGCACGGTTTTGAAGTCGCCGTAGGGAAACTTGTAGCGGCCTTTGCTGTCCTCGCCGTGGCTGGCGTCCTGGCCCAGGTGCCACTGGGCGTACTCCTGCATTTCGTGCTTATCCAGGAACTTGTTTTCGGCCGAGGAGTCGGGGTTATGCTCGCCCCAGTGGCCTTCATCGTTCTTGATTTTACCGTCCCGGATCAGCTGCTTGGCGTAGGTAACGGCGGCGGAATTTAGTTTGACGCTCATGGCTCTAGTGTGGGGTGGTGGTGGGTAGGGGCACGTGGCACGGGCCCGGAACATACCCAGCCATACGCGCCGGCCGAGCTTTCGTTAAGGCGGAGCTTGCCCCAAAAACAAACAGCCGAACTCCCTGGTGGAAGTCCGGCTGCTGCCAAATCATACTTACTAGGAAGCCTAGCGCACGGCGGCCAGGCCGGCCTGGGCCACGGCGTGGTCGTCTTCCACGGTGCTGCCCGAGACGCCGATGGCCCCGATTACCTGGCCATTAGCGTCGGTAATGGGCAGGCCGCCGGGGAAGGTAATCAGGCCACCGTTGGAGTGCTCAATGTTGAAGAGCGGGCCGCCGGGCTGGGAGATTTTCCCCAATTCGCCGGTGGGCATGTCAAAGAAGCGGGCCGTTTTGGCCTTTTTGATGGAGATGTCCAGGGAGCCGAGCCAGGCCCCGTCCATGCGGGCAAAGGCGGTGAGGTTGGCCCCGGCATCGACGACGGCAATGTTCATCTTAACGCCCATTTCCAGGGATTTTTGCTGGGCGGCGCGCACGGCGGCCTGGGCTTGTTCGAGCAGAATACTCATTCGTAGTGGGGTAGGTTGGTTGAGCTAGAACAACCCCGCCCCGGCCATAAGGTTAAGGTTGCCGGCTAAAAAGGCAGCCCCGTGCGCAATACCAGCCACCAAACCAGGCACAGCCCGCCGGTGAGCAGGAGCAAGTCGGTGTCGAGGCGGGTTTTGCGGGGCTCGGGCACCGTAAACTCGAACAAATCCTGGGCGCTCTTGATGGCAATGGGCACGACGAGCAGACCCATGCTCAGAAAATGCCCCAGCTCGTTGTCGCTCAGCTCGGGCAGCTTGAACAAGGCCACCACCAGGCTGCCGGCTAGCCAGGGCAGTACCAGACACATGGTAATCAGGCGGCGGCGGTTTTCGTAGCGCATCAGCGAAATCGAGTCGTGGCTCTGCAAAAAGCCAATGGCGGCGAAGTAGCCAAAGCCCACCTGCATGATGCCCGCTATGATGGCTAGGGTGATATTGATACCGTTGCCAGCCAGAAACAGCCAGCTGGGAATGTACCAGGCCCAGTTTTCCTCGAACGTGTCGGCTACCAGGGCACCTAGCACCAGGTTGCAGGCGTGCAGCGTAAACCAGAACAGAATCAGCTTAAATGCGCCCCGCTTCAGGCGGGCCCGGTGCCAGAACCAAAGCCCCGCCCCGATGGCCGCCACCGCGCACACCGCCGGCCCGATGCCGTACACGGCCAGCACGCCGGAACGCCACCATTCCGGGTCGGCAATGCTGAACTTGATACTGCTCACGTGCCAGGTGCCGGGAATACTTAGACGCAGCGCCATGAGCACGGTGGCCGCCTGGTAGAGGCCCTGGGCCAGCATATAGGTCAGGATATAGATAATGGTGCTATTGAGCGCCGTAATCTTGATTTTGGTGGAGGCGCTGTGGTTAACAGACAGAACGGGAACAGACATAAGAGCAACTAAAACGGATTACTTCGCACTAAAAGTACTAACTCTAAAGTTGTCTTCCCGCAGGCCACTGCGGGCCCCGAATAGCATTTGCGGGCGGTTTTGCCTACCTTCGTCTTTGAAAATACGCCACTAGTGAAGAACATTCGCAATTTCTGCATCATTGCCCACATCGACCACGGCAAAAGCACGCTGGCCGACCGGCTCCTGGAATTCACCAGCACCGTGTCGAAGCGCGACATGCAGGCCCAGCTGCTCGATAACATGGATCTGGAGCGGGAGCGGGGCATCACCATCAAGAGCCACGCCATCCAGATGCAGTACCCCTACAAAGGGGAGATGTACACGCTCAATCTGATTGACACCCCCGGCCACGTCGACTTTAGCTACGAAGTATCCCGCTCCATTGCCGCCTGCGAAGGCGCTTTGCTGATTGTGGACTCCTCGCAGGGGATTGAGGCCCAGACGATTTCCAACCTCTACCTGGCCATCGGCTCCGATCTGACCATCATTCCGGTGCTCAACAAAATCGACTTGCCCCACGCCATGCCGGAAGAGGTGTCCGACGAAATCGTGGACCTGATCGGCTGCGACCGGGACGAAATCATTCCGGCCTCCGGCAAATCGGGTATCGGTATTGAGGCTATTCTGAACGCCATCTGCGACAGAATTCCGGCCCCCAAAGGCGACCCGGAAGCTCCGCTGCAGGCCCTGATTTTTGACTCGGTCTTCAACTCCTACCGCGGTATCGAGGTGCTGTTCCGCATCAAGAACGGCACCATGCGCAAGGGCGACAAGCTCCGCTTCATGGCTACCGGCAAAGAGTACGGCGCCGACGAAATTGGCATTTTGGGGCTCAATCAGGAGCCCCGCCAGGAAATTGCGGCTGGCAACGTGGGCTACCTCATTTCGGGTATCAAAGAAGCCCGGGAAGTAAAAGTCGGTGACACCATCACCCACGTGGCCCGCCCCACCCAGGAGGCCATTGTGGGCTTCGAGGACGTGAAGCCGATGGTATTTGCCGGTATCTACCCCGTCGATACCACCGAGTACGAAGAGCTGCGCTCCTCCATGGAAAAGCTGCAGCTCAACGACGCCTCCCTGGTGTGGGAGCCCGAAACCTCGGCGGCCCTGGGCTTCGGCTTCCGCTGCGGCTTTTTGGGCATGCTGCACATGGAAATCGTGCAGGAGCGCCTGGAGCGCGAGTTCAACATGACGGTCATTACCACCGTGCCCAGCGTGCAGTTTCACGCCACCGGCACCAAGGACCAGCTGCTGACCATCAATGCGCCCTCCGAAATGCCGGAGCCGAACCTGATTAAGCACATCGAGGAGCCCTACATCAAAGCCCAGATCATCACGGCTTCGGACTACGTGGGCGCCATCATCACCCTGTGCATGGAGAAGCGCGGCATCATCAAGGGCCAGAGCTACCTGACCTCCGACCGGGTGGAAATGAACTTCGAGCTGCCCTTGTCCGAAATCGTGTTCGACTTCTTCGACAAGCTCAAAACCATCAGCCGCGGTTACGCCTCGCTCGACTACGAGCTGATCGGCTTCCGCGAGTCGGACATGGTCAAGCTCGACATCATGCTCAACGGCGAGAAAGTCGATGCGTTGTCGGCCATCGTGCACCGCTCCAAGTCGTACGAGTGGGGCAAGCGCATCTGCGAGAAGCTGCGCGAGCTGCTGCCCCGCCAGATGTTCGATATTGCCATTCAGGCCTCGATCGGGCAGAAAATCATTGCCCGCGAAACGGTGAAGGCCCTGCGCAAAAACGTAATTGCCAAGTGCTACGGCGGCGACATCAGCCGTAAGCGCAAGCTGCTCGAAAAGCAGAAGGAAGGCAAGAAGCGGATGCGCTCGGTGGGCTCCGTGGAAATTCCCCAAGAGGCCTTTTTGGCTGTCCTCAAACTCGACTGATTTCAGAAACGCGGCCCCCGAGCCGCGTTTTTTTTTACCCGCATTGCCTCATTTTTCACCTCATACCATTCTTGCAAAGGCGTCGTATGACTTTCCCCTTATCCCATGTCTACTTCCCTCACCAAGAACTGCACGAGCCAGGCTCAGCTGGAAAAAATTGTCAAAGGCCAGGAGCGTAAGTTCCGGTGGCGCGACGACTGGCCCCAGATGGAGCAGGCCATCCTGACCGAAGGCGCTGCCGCCATTGCCCGGCACCAGGCCGCTCACCCCTCGACTCCGAACCCCGACCAGGGATTAGTATAACTCAACCAGCTTATTGATGGGTCCTGTTGTTCCTCTTTCCAGGGTTGTTTTGCGGGAGCTGGGCGCCAAGATGGTAGGGATGCGGGCCTGGCGCAGCCGGGCCGGTAGCGGCCCGGGCTCCATTTTTACTCTGGAGTTTGGGGCCGCGCTGCCGGGCAAAACCACTCAGGGAGAATTCTCGCTGATGGTGTACTGCGCCTGGCGCCTGGTGGCCGCGGACCAGGGCATATTGTGCAGCTGGCACGACGACTCCGACGGGGTACTGGCGCCGGCCCTGGCGGCATTGGAAGGCTCGGTGGTAGAAGTCGCAGAGGTATCGGAATGGTTTGACCTGACGCTTGGTTTTTCCAACGGGCAGGCGCTCCACCTGCTCAACGACTTTTCGCCGCACCAGGATTTTGATACGAGCTGGTTTGTTACCTACCAGGGCCAAAGTCACTACTGCGTCAATACTGATAATTCCCTGACTCTGGAATCCGCAACTCGCTAAAAACTGACCCTTCACTGATAAAACCAGAACCAGCATGACCACTGCTCCTGAAGCCCCCGCCACCTACCGCCTCATCGACGGCAAGCAGACCGCCGAAGACATCAAAGTGGAAATTGCCGCCGAAGTTGCCCAGCGCAAGGCCGCCGGCCAAAAAGTACCCCATTTGGCCGCCATCCTCGTCGGCCACGACGGCGGCTCCGAAACCTACGTCCGCAACAAGGTGCTGGCCTGCGAGCGGGTCGGCTTCGAAAGCACCCTGCTGCGCTACGAAGACGACATTACCGAAGCCGAGCTGCTGGCCAAGGTCGAGGAGCTCAACCAGGACGAGCAGATCGACGGCTTCATTGTGCAGCTGCCCCTACCCAAGCACATCGACCCCAACAAGGTCATTGAAGCCATTCGCCCCGAGAAGGACGTGGACGGCTTTCACCCCATGAACATTGGCCGCATGGTGGCCGGTTTGCCGGCCCTGCTGCCCGCCACGCCCTCGGGCATTGTGGAGCTGCTCCGCCGCTACGAGCTGGTTACCGACGGCAAGCACTGCGTGGTAATTGGGCGCAGTAACATTGTGGGTACGCCGGTTAGTATACTGCTGGCTAAGAACTTGGAGCCCGGTAACTGCACGGTTACTTTATGCCACTCCCGCACCCAGAACCTGGCCGAAATTACCCGTACCGCCGACATCGTGGTGGCCGCCCTGGGCCGCCCCGGCTTCGTGACGGCCGATATGGTGCAGCCCGGCGCCGTGGTTATCGACGTGGGTACCACCCGCGTGGAAGATGCCACTAAGAAGGCCGGCTGGGCGCTGCGGGGCGACGTAAACTTCGAGGAGGTAGCGCCCAAAGCCAGCTACATCACGCCCGTACCCGGCGGCGTGGGCCCCATGACCATTGCCATGCTGCTGCTCAACACGCTGCGGGCGGCCAAAGGGGAGGTGTACCCGCGCTAAAGGCGGGAAATAGGCTGCCAACCTTTCGAAATACAGGCGGTTATCGTACTTTTGAGGTCCGGTTGCGGCTCAGGGGCAGGGTGCTGACGCGCTTTGCTCGCTCGGGCCGCGGCCGGACTTACCCATTTTTCTCTCGTTTTGCTGCACGTACTTCCACTTACGTCGGCGCCCCTGGCCGCAGAGCCGGCGGTGGCCGCCCTGCCCCTGATGGAGCAGTTTTACACGATTCAGGGCGAAGGCTACAACACCGGCCGCGCCGCCTACTTCCTGCGCCTGGGCGGCTGCGACGTGGGCTGCGTGTGGTGCGACGTGAAAGAGTCGTGGGACGCCGAGGCCCACCCGCGCGTGACCATTGCCGATATGGTAGCCGCCGCTACGGCCCATGCTGGCCGCAACGTGGTCATCACCGGCGGCGAGCCGCTGATGCACGATTTGACCCAGCTTACAGCTGCGCTGCACGCCGCCGGCTGCCAGAACTGGATTGAAACCTCGGGGGCTTACCCCCTGACCGGGGAGTGGGACTGGATCTGCGTCTCGCCCAAGAAATTCAAAGCCCCGCTGCCCTCGGTATTGCAACAGGCCCACGAGCTCAAGATTATCGTCTTCAACAAAAGCGACTTTCAGTGGGCCGAGCAGCACGCGGCCCTCGTGGGGGAGCACACCCGCCTGTACTTACAGCCCGAGTGGAGCAAAGCCCCCCAAATGATGCCGCTGATAGTGGATTACGTAAAAGAAAATCCGCGCTGGCAGGTGTCCTTGCAGACGCATAAATACCTCGATATTCCGTAGCTTCCTGCCCTATGCGCCGTTTGCTACCAATTCCCCTTTTGCTGCTATTTGGTCTGGGTTTCTTACTGCCAACTGGGGCAGTGGGCCAGAACAAGCTGTCGAGCTCCAACACCAAGGCCAAAAACCTGTACGATAAAGCGCAGGCCCAGGCCAAGGAACGACAGTTCGACAAGGCTATTGAAACGCTGACTACGCTGAATCAGAAGTTTCCGTCGTTGGGGGAGCCCTACATTATGAAAGGCTCCTTGCTCAAGGCCATGGGCGAAAACCGCGGGGCCTACGAAGCCTACCGCGACGGGCTGAGCAAAATTCCCCTGGACCCGGCCCGCTCCCTGGACTACTACACCCTGGCCGACCTGGCCATGAGCTTTGGCGACTACACTACGGCCGGCGACAACTACAAGCGCTTTGTCAAAACGGCGCCTAAGGGGCAGCGCTTCGTATTCCGGGCCCAGCGGCAGCTGCTCAACTGCGAGTTTGCCGTCAAGGCCATGGCTAACCCCGTCGGCATCGAGCCTACGCGCCTGCCCGAGCCGATGAACACCTTCCGCTACCAGTATTTCCCCGCCCTAACGGCCGACAACCGCTTCCTGCTCTACACGGCCCGGGCTACGGTGCAAAGCAACGAGGACCTGTTCATTGCCAAGCAAAACAAGGACGGCTCCTTAAGTAACCCCGTCCCGATTTCGCCGGCCATCAATACCAGCTATAACGAAGGCGCCGGCACGATTTCGGGTGACGGCAAAACCCTGGTTTTTGCCTCCTGCGACCGGCCCAATGCTGTCGGCAACTGCGACCTGTACATCTCGCGCCGCACCGGCAACTCGTGGAGCAAGCCCCAGAACTTGGGCCGCAACGTGAATTCGGTGGAGTGGGACTCCCAGCCCACGCTCTCGGCCGACGGGCGCACGTTATACTTTACTTCCACCCGGCGTGGGGGCAAAGGGCAGGAGGACCTTTACGTAACCACGCTGCAGGACAACGGCAGCTGGAGCGTGGCCAAAAACCTGGGGGAGCCCGTCAACACGCCGGGCAAGGACATGGCCCCGTTTATTCACGCCAGCGGCACCACGCTGTATTACGTCACCGACGGCCTGGTGGGCATGGGCGGCCTGGATGTATACCGCTGTGAGCTGCAAACCGGCAACAAGTGGAGCGACCCGCTGAACCTGGGCTACCCGCTGAATACCTTCGAAAACGAAGCTTCCCTGTTTATCACTTCCGATAACCGCCGCGGCTTCTGCAGCCGCTCCCGGGCCCCGGAAGTAGGCATGAAGGCCGAGCGGGACCGGCCCGTGGAGCTGTTTGCCTTCGAAGTGCCCCCGCCCGTGAAAGCCCGCGAAACCAGCACCTACACCCAGGGCCGGGTGTTCGACGCCACTACCAAAAAACCCATTCAGGCCGACGTGCAGCTCTACGACCTGCTCACCGACGAGCTGACCCAGTATGTAACTTCCGACTCGGAAAACGGCGACTACACCGTGGTGCTCAACGAAGGCCGGCAGTATGCCATGTACGCCGTGGCCGATAAGTACCTGATGAAGAGCCTGAGCTTCGATTATTCTGACAAGCGTGCTTTCGACCCGCTGACTTTGGATATCTACCTCGAACCCGTGCGGGCCGGCCGCAGCATTGTGCTCAACAACCTCTTCTTCGACACCAACGAGTACGAGCTTAAGCCCACCTCCCGCACCGAACTCAACCGCCTGATTCAGTTCATGCGCCAGTACCAGGACGTGCAGGTGGAAGTATCGGGCCACACCGACGATGTGGGCGCCGACGCGGATAACATCACTCTTTCCCAGAACCGGGCCCGGTCGGTGTACAACTACCTGGTGGAACACGGGGTGAAGGCTACCCGCCTGCGCTACAAGGGCTATGGCGAAACGAAACCCCTGGTAGCTAACGACACCGACGCCCATCGGCAGCAAAACCGGCGTATCGAACTCAAAATCCTATAGTGCTCGACAGCAGAAAATACAATCAAACCTGGCCCGCAACGGTCAGGTTTTTTTATTGTAGTATACCTTCCTGATAGAAATATTATTAGGCTCATAATCAGTTTGCTAGGTATTACTCGTAAAAGTGTTTGAATAAAATAGTTATAAAAAATCATTGTATTATTAAATAAATAGAACTATGTTTGGTCGTTCTCCAGAAAAACCGGCCTGCAGACCTAATTCGTCAAACGGAAAGCAGCAAAGGCATTTTTTTGAAGTCGACTCTGACCAACAATCACATTTTAACCTCACATCCTTCACCGTTATGAAAAAAGCCCAGTTTTTCGCCCTGCTGGCGTTGAGTGCCCAAACGGCAGCTTTTGCCGGCAACGACCCCGACGGACCTTCCGCCATTCAGGCCCGGGCCACCACGCTGACGCGCACTATGGCCCAGCAAACCAAGCTGGACGAGGGACAGTATTTGAAAGTCAAGCAGCTCAACCTGCGTATGCTCACCGAGCTTGATGACCTTAAAACCCGCTTCGCCGCTGACCCTGCCATTCTGGACCAGCAACTGGCCGGTGCCCAAACGCGCTACGAGGCCGAGCTAGCCTCCCTGCTGCGCCCTACCCAGTATGCCGTCTACCAGCAGGCCCGCTCGGGCATGACGGCCTTAGGAGCCACTAAATAGCATCATCTCTCATGCCAAAGCCTGCGGCCCGCAGGCTTTGGCATGCTGGCTGCCTCACCCGACACTAGGACGCAGAACGAGTAGCTCCCTTCCTAAGCGGATAACCTGACATAGAAAATATTTATATTTTATTGTTTTTATCCGATAATACTTGTACATTCACTATATAATCAAATCAACCTGATTGGCTGGCTGCCAGTAGATTAGGTTGATGCGTTATCCTGCCTTTCCACCAACCCAACCAATTCTCACCGTGATGAAAAAGATTTACGTAGCAGCCCTGCTGCTGGCCGGTTTTATGGCTCCTTCGGCTGCTCAGGCCGGTAATGGAGATGAGTCGCTGAAAAGCCGGGCTGCCGTGCTGACCCGGCGCATGTCCGAAACCACGAAGCTGGACGAGGGGCAGTATCTAAAAGTAAAACAGCTGAATCTGCGCATGCTCGGCGAAGTAGCCGACATTAAAGCCCGCTACAACGGCACCCCCGCCTTGGACGAGCAACTGTCCCAGGTCCAGATGCGCTACGAGTGGGATTTGGCCGCTATCCTGTGGCCCCGGCAGATGGCGGCTTATACGCAGTCTAAGCTGAACGTAACGGCCTTTAATGGCCGCTAAATAGCATGTATCTGGGGCTTGGCTCTGACCAGGCCGCGCATAAAAAAGACCCGCTCAAGGCGGGTCTTTTTGTTGGTAAGCAAAACGCAGGCAGTACTACGAGCGTTGCTCGATGCCGACGTAGTCGCGCTCCAGCTCGCCGGTGTACACCTGCCGGGGCCGGCCGATGGGCTCCTTGTTTTCGCGCATCTCTTTCCACTGGGCAATCCAGCCGGGCAGGCGGCCCAGGGCAAACATTACCGTGAACATCTCGGTCGGGATGCCGATGGCGCGGTAGATAATGCCGGAGTAGAAGTCCACGTTCGGATACAGCTTGCGCTCAATGAAGTATTCATCGGTGAGGGCAGCCTGCTCCAGCTCCTGCGCAATCTTGAGCAGGGGGTCGTTGATGCCGAGGGCCGACAGCACGTCGTCGGCGGCCTTCTTGATGATTTTGGCGCGGGGGTCGAAGTTCTTGTAGACGCGGTGCCCGAAGCCCATCAGACGGAACGGGTCGTTCTTGTCCTTGGCTTTGGCAATGAACTTGCTCGTGTCGCCGCCGTCCTTCTGAATGGCCTGCAGCATTTCCAGTACTTCCTGGTTGGCGCCGCCGTGCAGCGGACCCCACAGGGCGTTGATACCGGCCGAAACCGAGCCGTACAGGCTAGCGTTGGCCGAGCCTACCAGGCGCACGGTCGAGGTGGAGCAGTTCTGCTCGTGGTCGGCGTGCAGGATGAGCAGCTTGTTGAGGGCCGAGACGATGCGCGAGTCGATTTCATACTTCTCCGTAGGGAAGCTGAACATCATGTACAGGAAATTCGAGCAGTAGTCGAGGTCGTTGCGCGGATAGTTCAGCGGGTGACCCATGTTGTTCTTGTAGGTCCAGGCGGCGATGGTCGAAATCTTGGCCATGAGACGAATCACGTTCAGGTCAATTTCTTCCTTGCTCAGATCCGGCGACACGCTTTCGGGGTAGAAGGCGGTCAGCGCGCAGATCAGGCTGCTCAGGATGGCCATGGGGTGGGCCGCCGAGGGGAAGCCGTCAAAAATCTTGCGCACGTCCTCGTGCACGAGGGTATGCTTGGTAATCTGGTGGCTGAAGTTGTCGAGCTCGGCCTGGGTGGGCAGCGTGCCGTAGATCAGCAGGTAGGCAACTTCCAGGAAGCTGGACTGCTCGGCCAGCTGCTCAATCGGATAGCCGCGGTAGCGCAGAATGCCTTCCTCACCGTCGAGGAACGTAATGGCGCTTTTGGTAGCTCCCGTGTTTTTGTAGCCCGAATCGATAGTGATGTAACCGGTCTGGTCACGCAGCTTGGCAATATCAATTGCCTTTTCGTGTTCGGTGCCCTCGGTGACGGGGAAGGAGTAGGACTTCCCGTCGAGGATCAGTTCAGCAGACTCTGCCATAGGACTGGGTTAGAGAGGTGGTTGCGGGGCGAAACTAAAGATTAAGAAAGTGCGGGAGAGGAACACTATACTACAGCTTGCCCCAGGGTGTTGTTTGGATACAAGACGGCTCAGTGCGGGCCGCTGCGCAAATTACGCTCAAGATGAGTTAGTTTCTACTATTCAGGAAAAGTTACTTGTGAAGCGGCGTTGCCGGCTGATTTTTAAGCCGAAAAGTCCGGAAAATAAACCCCAAACACCCCGAAACGGTAGGATAGAAGTGAAAAACGGTCCCGGCGAGTGGGCAGCAAACTATACGGTATGAAATACAATCAGTTGGGAAAATCCCGGATTCAGGTCAGCGCCATCGGCTTCGGCTGCATGTCCTTGGGCCCCGACCACGCGGCCAACGCCACGCTGCTGCACCGCGCCCTGGACGCGGGCATCACCTTACTTGACACTGCCGACCTTTATGACAAAGGTGAGAATGAGGTCAGTGTCGGCAAGGCATTGCGGGGCCGGCGGCAGGAGGTGATACTAGCCACCAAAGTTGGTAACCAGTGGCGGCCCGACGACAGCGGCTGGGACTGGAACCCGCGCAAAGCCTACATCTTGCAGGCCGTGGAGCGCAGCCTGCGCCGCCTGCAAACCGACTACCTCGACCTGTACCAACTCCACGGCGGCACTGTGGAAGACCCGATAGACGAGACTATTGAAGCCTTTGAGCTGCTGAAAGAGCAGGGCAAAATCCGCGCGTACGGTATTTCCTCCATCCGGCCCAACGTGATTCGCGAGTACGTGCGCAAATCTGGCATTGCCAGCGTGATGATGCAGTACAGCCTGCTGGACCGGCGGCCGGAGGAAAGCAGCCTGGCCCTGCTGCACGAGCACCAGATCAGCGTGCTGGCCCGCGGCAGCTACGCCCAAGGCCTGCTGGCGGGCAAACCGGCCAAGCCGTATCTGAACTACCCGGCGGCAGAGGTACAGCGGGCGGCTGAGGCCGTGCGGCAAGTAGCCGAACAAGCCGGCTCCGCCGCCGAAGTGGCCGTGGGCTTCGTGCTGGCCAAACCGGTTGTGGCCTCTGCCGTGCTGGGCATCCGTACCGAGGAACAGCTCCGGGCGGCCCTACAGGCGGCAGAAGCAGGGGCCTTGGCTACCGAACAGCTCCAAACGCTGCGGCACGCGCTGCCGCCCAACCAGTACGAGCAACACCGCTAGGCCGCCGGTTTATTTGCCGATGCAGAACTGGGTGAAGATGCTGGTCAGCAGGTCGTCGGAGGAAATTTCACCGGTGATTTCGCCCAGGGCCGCTAGGGCTTGGCGCAAGTCGGCGGCCAGCAGCTCGGTGCCGGTGCCGGCCTCTATGCCGAGCAGCACGGCGTCGAGGGCCTGGTTGGTGAGCTCCAGGCTGCGGGCGTGGCGCAGGTTGGTCACGATAGTGCTCTGCCCGGTCCGGTCCAGTCCTTCGCCGCGCACTCTTAGCAGCAGGGCTTCGCGCAGCTCGTCGAGGCCGTCGCCGCGGGCGGCGGCAATGAGCAGCACGTCGGGCTGGTGCCGGAAAGCCTCGATTTCGGGGTCGGAGGCTACGTCGAGCTTGTTGCCCACGGCCAGTACCGGGATGCTGCGGCCGGGGTTCAGGGCTTCAATCTCGGCTTCAAGCTCAGTGGGGGTAGTGCTGGTAATATCAAACAGATATATCAGCAAAGCAGCCTGGGTAACGCGCTTCTTAGTGCGCTCTACGCCGATGGACTCAACTACGTCGGCGGTGTCGCGCAGGCCGGCCGTGTCCACGAAGCGGAAGCGGATGCCCTCGATGCTGACCTCGTCCTCAATCAGGTCGCGGGTGGTGCCGGCTACGGCCGAGACAATGGCCCGCTCCTCGTTGAGCAGAGCATTAAGCAGCGTCGACTTGCCCGCGTTGGGCCGGCCGGCAATGACGGTGGTAACGCCATTTTTGATAACGTTGCCCAACTCAAAGGAGCGCAGCAGACGGCGCACCAGCGTTTGTACTTCGGTGAGCAACTTGACCAGGCCGGTACGGTCGGCAAACTCCACGTCTTCCTCGCCGAAGTCGAGCTCCAACTCCAGCAACGCGGCAAACTGCACCAGTCGGCCCCGCAGGTCGCGCAGCTCCTGGGAAAAGCCGCCGCGCATTTGCTGCAGGGCTACCTGGTGGGACAGGGCCGAGTCGGCGGCAATCAGGTCGGCTACGGCTTCGGCCTGGGCCAAGTCGAAGGCGCCGTGCAGGAAGGCGCGCTTGGTAAACTCCCCGGCTTCGGCCAGGCGGGCCCCGCGGCGGGTGAGCAAAGTCAGGATTTGCTCCACGATATAGTCGGAGCCGTGGCAGCTGATTTCGACTACATCCTCGCGGGTGTAGGAGTGCGGCCCCTTGAAGAGCGACACCACAACTTCATCCAGGATGCGGGCCCCGTCGCGAATGGTGCCGAAGTGCAGGGTATGGCTGGGCTGGTCCTGCAGTTTCTTGCCGGCAAACACGGCATCGGCCATAGCAATGGCCTCGGGCCCGGAAAGGCGGAGCATAGCAATAGCGCCGGCACCGGGCGGCGTGGAGAGAGCAACGATGGTATCGGAAAGCGCGGGAGGAAGCGGAAGAGCCACGGGCAAGCAAAGAAGTGAAGCTGCAAAGGTACGCAACCCGGTAGGTAGGGCGAAGCGCGGGCGGCATCCGGGCCGTGGGAGGATGACTCCCGGCAACAGTGGGCAACGATACGCGAAGCTCCCGTTTCGCGCTGCTGGCGCTTAGCCGGTCACGAACAGGTTACGGCTGACCTCGGCGGAAATCAGGGTTGTCTTTTGGTCGTTGACTTTGATTTCCAGAGAATTGTCAAAGCTGACTTTGTCCAGCACTTCAAGCTGGGCGCCCAGGCACAGGCCCACTTTGTCCAGGTACTGCAGAAAGGAGGCCGAGGTATTTTTGACGGCCACTACAGTACCGGAGTCGCCCGGGGAGAGGTCGGCCACGAGGCGGTTTTGGGGGCGCAGAATGGCGCCTTCCTCGGTGGGAATAGGGTCGCCGTGGGGGTCGGTTTGCGGGAAGCCCAGAAACTCGTCGAGGCGGCGCACCAGCAGCGGGGACTGGATATGCTCCATTTCCTCGGCCACCTCGTGCACCTCGTCCCAGTTGAAGCCCAGCTTCTGCACCAGAAATACTTCCCAGAGCCGGTGCTTGCGGATGGTGAGCAGGGCCAGGCGTCGCCCTTCCGGCGTGAGCGACACGCCCCGGTAGCGGGTGTAGTTGAGCAGGCCTTTCTCACCCAGGCGGCGCAGCATATCGGTCACGGAGGCGGCCCGGGTCTGCAGCACCTCGGCAATGCGGTTGGTGCTAACTTCCGAACCCGGCTCGGCTTCGGCCAGCTTGAAAATAGCCTTTAAGTAGTTTTCCTCGGTGTAGCTGGGCAAGAGAAGAGAGTATTAAGCTCCAAAACTAGGAATTCTGAACGCAAGTTGGCCCAAGCAGGCCGGGAAGTATGTCCAATAAAAAAGAGGTGGCCGCCTAATGTGGACTGCCACCTCTTCTTGGCTTAAGAGCCTACTGGAAATACTGCCAACCGCAGGCTACCGAGTTCAGCTTACCATTTAATCAAAGCCGAGGCCCAGGTGAAGCCCGAGCCGAAGGCGGCCAGGCAGACCAGGTCGCCGCGCTTGATTTTGCCCTCGGCTACGGCCTCGCTCAGCGCAATCGGGACGGAGGCGGCGGTGGTGTTGCCGTAGCGCTGGATGTTGCTGTAGATCTTGTCGTCGGTCAGGCCCATTTTCTGCTGCACAAACTGGGTGATGCGCAGGTTGGCCTGGTGGGGAATCAGCATGTCGATGTCCTTGGACTCGTAGCCGTTCTGGTCGAGGGCCTCCTTGATAACCTGGGGGAAGCGCACCACGGCGTGCTTGAACACGTTCTGGCCGTTCATGTAGGGATACATGTCCAGCTCATTGTCCACCACGTACTGCACGCGGTTGTTGCGGTTCGAGCCGGGTTCCTTCACAATCAGCTCCTCGGCGTGCTCGCCCTGGGAGTGCAGGTGGGTGCTCAGAATGCCGTGGCCCTCGCGGGTGCTGGGGCGCAGCACTACCGCCCCGGCGCCGTCGCCGAAGATAACCGAGACGGCCCGGCCGCGGGTGCTGATATCGAGGCCCGAGGAGTGGATTTCGGAGCCCACGACCAGCACCGTGTCGTACATGCCGGTTTTGACGAACTGGTCGGCCATGCTCAGCGCGTACACGAAGCCCGAGCACTGGTTGCGCACGTCGAAGGCCGGAATCGGGTCCTTGATACCCAGTTCGCGCTGCAGCAGCACGCCCGAGCCGGGGAAGAAGTAGTCGGGCGACAAGGTGGCAAAGACAATCATCTGCACGTCGTCGGGCTGCAGGCCGGCCATTTCCAGGGCCTTGCGGGCCGCGTTGGCGCCCATGTTGGCCGTGGTGTCCTTGCCTTCCTCAAACCAGCGCCGCTCCTTGATGCCAGTGCGCTCCTGAATCCACTCGTCGGTGGTTTCCATGAGTTCGGTGATGTCGGCATTGGTGACGACGCGGGCGGGAACGTAGTGGCCGACGCCGGCAATTTCGGAATGACGCAGGGTGCTCATATCAGGGAAGTGGGAATATTCGAGGAAAACGGAGCGAGAAAAAAGGAGGCGAAGATAATAAAAACCCGCCCTCATGTGCGCTAACGGCCGGCAAAGGTCGACAGTTACCGGATAGTATCCAGCAGGGCCCACAATTTTGTGGCTTCGGCCGGCCAAAAAGCTTCTGTCGGGACGCCTTGCGGGTAAAAAGAGCTGGTGGCAAGGGCCTCAACAACGCCGGTGGGTAGTTTCGTTTCGTCGAAGCTCACGACGAGGCCGGCCTGGTGCCGCTGCACAATATCGGCCCACAGAGGATTGTTGGGCACCAGCACCGGCAGGCCGTTGGCCAAATATTCGAACAGCTTGGTGGGCACGCAGCGCCAGGTGCTGGGGTGGGGCCGGTAGGGCAGCAGGCCCAGGTGGCTTTGCTCGATTTCGGCCACCACCCGGGCGTGGGGCACCAGCGCGTCACCCCCGATTAGGGTGACGGCGCCGGGGTTGGCGGCAATGACGGCGCGCAGGCGCTGGAGTTGCTCGGGGCGCTGGCAAAATCCGATAATGGTCAGGTGGGCCGCGGGCCAGAGCTGACGCAGGCGCAGGGTGAAATCAACGGCTTCGAACACCCCATTCAACTCCGAAATAGTGCCCGAGTACAGCAGCCGCAGCTCCTGGCCGAATGGGGGCAGCGGCCGGATAGAGCTGTAGCTGGTCTGGCCGGGCCCGGGCGCAAATTTGTTTTCCAGCACCACCGTGCGCTGCGGCTCGGCAAAGGGCAGTTCCTCGGTGTAGCTGCGCTCGGCCAGCATAAGGCCCGCCGCCCGCCGGGCGGCCACCGTTTCCAGCCCGCGCACCAAACGGGCCAGCAGGCCCCGCAGCCAGGCCGGGTACACCTGCTGGCTGCGAATGTTGAGGGCGTAGTTTTCCCGCACGTCGTAGAGAAACTGCCGTTTGCGTGGGCTCAGCCCGTGCCAGAGCAGGGTCAGGGGCAGCAGCTCGGGGGCGTGGACCAGTACTACATCGGGCTGCACCTGCCGGAGCAGGCGCCAGTAGCGGCCCTGGGCCCCGAGGCGCTGCCAGCTCAGGCGGCCGCCCTGCAGCAG
This sequence comes from Hymenobacter chitinivorans DSM 11115, assembly GCF_002797555.1. Lineage (NCBI taxonomy): Bacteria > Pseudomonadati > Bacteroidota > Cytophagia > Cytophagales > Hymenobacteraceae > Hymenobacter > Hymenobacter chitinivorans. The sequence continues at coordinate 2,063,253 of NZ_PGFA01000001.1, forward strand.
GCAGTGAAACCGGACACCCCCTGGCGCATCTACCGGAGCAGCGGCCCAGCGGCCGGCCACGTGCACCGTATGCTGCTCGCCGGCCCGGGCTACGAGGGTACGGGCAAACTTGCCGTACATGCGCGTGTCGTCCAGGGGTTTCAGGACGGAGGCCAGAAGAAAGGTGGTCGGCTGCATTGCTGCCCGCAAAGATGCCAAAACCCGGAAACAAAGTTGGAGTTTGGGAATAGACGTCAGAGAGCTAAATCCAGGTTTGGGAAGAGGCCATTACTACCGGATTCGGATTTTCCCGTCGTACCGCAGCAGTTTCGGCCTATTTGCTGCTAGTTTTGCACACTACATTTTTTGCACTCTTTCGCATGACCAACCTGCAAGCAACCATAGAAGCTGCCTGGGCCGACCGCAGCCTCCTTCAGCAACCCGCCACCACCGAGGCTATTCACGCCGTCATTGAGGAGCTCGACAAGGGCCGCCTGCGCGTGGCCGAGCCAACTGCCGACGGGCAGTGGCAGGTGAATGACTGGGTGAAAAAGGCCGTTATCCTGTATTTCCCCATTCAGCAGATGGAAACCATCGAGCTGAAGCCCTTCGAGTACCGCGACAAAATGCGCCTCAAGACCGACTACGCCAGCCAGGGGGTGCGCGTGGTGCCCCCGGCTACGGCCCGCTACGGCGCGTTTCTGGCTCCGGGCGTTATCCTGATGCCCAGCTACGTCAACATCGGCGCCTGGGTGGGTGAGGGTACCATGGTTGATACCTGGGCTACGGTGGGCTCCTGCGCCCAGATTGGCGCCGGCGTGCATTTGAGTGGCGGCGTGGGCATCGGCGGGGTGCTGGAGCCCGTGCAGGCTGCCCCGGTTATCATCGAGGACGGCGCCTTCATTGGCTCGCGCAGCATCCTGGTGGAAGGCTGCCACGTGGGCAAGGAAGCCGTTATTGGCGCGGGCGTAACCATCACCGGCAGCACCAAGATTATCGACGTGACGGGGGCTGAGCCCGTCGAGTACAAAGGCTTCGTGCCGGCCCGCTCGGTGGTCATTCCGGGCTCCATCACCAAGAAATTCCCCGCCGGCGAGTACCAGGTGCCCTGCGCCCTGATCATCGGCCAGCGCAAGCCCAGCACCGACCTCAAAACCTCGTTGAACGACGCCCTGCGCGACTTCGGCGTGAGCGTGTAGGTAAGTAACTAGTCTAAGTGGCGAACTGCCGAGCGTTAGCCCCAGCGGGGCGGCATATTGGTAGATAACGCGCCTAAAGCGTAGCAAAGCCCCAGCGGGGCGGCACAACCGGGAAACCGTGCGTGCCGCCCCGCTGGGGCTTTTGTTTGCGTCAATGCCTAAGAGCTACCGATATGCCGCCCCGCTGGGGCTGGTCGGGCATCTTATTCAACTCCTAACTAAGAGGAGGCTGGGACGGAGGAAGCTAGTCGAAGGCTTGACCACGCTACTCCTTATCCATCCAGATGTCGATAAACGGCTCCTCTTCCTCAATGCGGTAGGCGCGCCGGAACACGTTGGTATTCGACTCCATAGCAATGTTGCCGTCGGGGGCCACGGCGATGATGCCCCGGTCGCCCTGCAGCTTGTCGGCGTACATGTCCACGGCCTGGCGGGCGGCTTCGTCGATGGAGAGCTTCTTGTACTTGCGCAGGGCGTAGACCTCGTGGGCCACGGCAGCCAGCATGATGATTTCCCCGTCGCCGGTGCTGCTCACGGCGCACACCTCGTTGTTGGCGTAGGAGCCGCCCCCGAAGATGCAACTGTCGCCGACGCGGCCCCGCAGCTTGCCCTCGATGCCGCCGGTGGAGGTGGCCACGGCCACGTTGCCGTGCTGGTCGAGGGCCACGGCGCCCACCGTGTCGTGCTTGTTGGCGTGCTCGGCCTGGGCCTGCTGAATAATTTCGAGCCACTCATCCCGCTGCTCGTCGGTTTTGAAGTAGCTCGGGTCCTGCAGCATTAGACCCTGGGAGAGGGCAAACTCGTGGGCGCCCTCGGCCGTCAGGAAGGAGTGCTTGCACTTCTCCATCACCAGGCGGGCCAGGCGCACCGGGTTTTTCACCAGCTTCAGCCCGCTCACGGCCCCGCCCCGCAGCGTGGCCCCGTCCATAATCGACGACTCGGTTTCCACTTCGCCGTTGATGTTGAACATGCCCCCACGGCCGGCGTTGAACAGCTCGTTGTCTTCCATTGTCATCACGGCCGCCTCCACGGCATCCAAGGCCGTGCCGCCCCGGTTCAGGATTTCCCAGCCGGCCTGCAAGGCCGCTTCCAGCCCCTCTTTCAGGGCCGCTTCCTTCTCGGGCGGAATCGTGGAGGGGTCGGTGTTCACGGCCCCGCCGTGGATGAGCATCACGTACTTGGGTTTCGATTCAGACTTAGACTTGGCCATACAGCTCGGACGTAAAAAATGGGTAGAAACAACAAAAGCACGGCGCGGGCCGTGCTTTTGTTATGTCGAGCTTGCCGAAAAGCGCTACGCTACCGATTTCTTGAGCTTGTCGCCAAACACGGCTTTCACCTTGTCGACCTTGCTCTTGACCACGAACTGGCAGTAGGGCTGCGAGCCGTTCAGGTTGTAGTAGTTTTGGTGGTAGTCCTCCGCGGGATAGAACTCCTTGAGCGGCACGATTTCGGTGGTGATGGGCCGGTCAAAAGCGTTGGCCGCGCTGAGCTTCTGCTTGTAGGCCTCGGCCAGCTGCTGCTGCTGGGCGTTGTGGGTATAAATTCCCGAGCGGTACTGGGTGCCCACGTCGTTGCCCTGCTGGTTGAGGGTCGTCGGGTCGTGGGTTTTCCAGAACACCTCCAGCAGCTCCTCGTAGCTGATAACGGCTGGGTCGAAAGTTACCTGAATGACTTCGTTGTGGCCGGTCAGGCCGCTGCACACCTCCTTGTAGGTAGGGTTGGCAATGCGCCCCCCGGTGTAGCCCGATACCACTTTCTGCACCCCGTTCAAGTTCTGAAAAACGGCTTCGGTGCACCAGAAGCACCCGCCGCCAAATGTGGCCTGTTCCATTATCGTTCGGTCAAAAGTTCAACGTAAATATTGCAATACTCTATAAGCAAATTTCCCCGCCGAAGGTTTCAAGCTGGGCACTAGTAGTCTTTAGTAGAACCCACAGGGTCGTTCTTGGCTAAGCGCGTGCCGCCTTGCGTAGGGGCGCTTTGCTAAGTGCGAAAGGCCGTGTCGTCTCGTCCAGAGGCGTTGCTAGAGTTGCAAAAATGCCTGTCGCCTTGCCCAGAGGGGCTGCACACATTCCAAAAGCCGGTGTCGCCTTGACCAGAGGCATTTATAGATGTGTAAAAGTGCCGCTGGTCAAGGCGACACGGGCTTCACCATACCAGGACGTGCCTGTCGCCTTGACTAGAGGCCCAAACATACATGCAAAAGCCCCTCCCGAGTTGACGAGAGGGGCTTTGGAAAGACGGCAGCGCGAATTACAACGTTTGCGCTACGAATGCGTGCAAAGCTTACTTCTTGAACCGGTCGGCCACAACGAGGTCCTTGGTGCCGTGGCCCCAGCTGTAGAACCCTTCGCCCGACTTCACGCCCAGGCGGCCGGCCATCACCATGTTTACCAGCAGCGGGCAGGGGGCGTACTTGGGGTTGCCCAGGCCCTCGTGCAGCACCCGCAGAATGGCCAGGCACACGTCGAGGCCGATAAAATCGGCCAGCTGCAGCGGACCCATGGGGTGGGCCATACCCAGCTTCATCACCGTATCGATTTCCTCCACGCCGGCCACGCCCTCAAACAGGGTGATGATGGCCTCGTTAATCATCGGCATCAGGATGCGGTTGGCCACGAAGCCGGGGTAGTCGTTGACCTCCGTCGGCGTCTTGCCCAGCTGCCGCGAAATGTCCATGATGCGCGTGGTTACCTCGTCGGAAGTAGCGTAGCCCCGGATTACCTCCACCAGCTTCATCACCGGCACCGGGTTCATGAAGTGCATGCCGATGACCTTGTCGGCGCGCTTGGTGACGGCCGCAATCTTGGTAATGGAAATCGAGGACGTATTCGAGGCCAGAATGGTGCCTTCGGGGGCGTGCTGGTCCAGGTCGCGGAAGATCTGCAGCTTGAGGTCCACGTTTTCGGTGGCGGCTTCCACCACCAGCTCCACGTTCCGGACGCCCTCGGCCAGGCTGGTAAAGGTGGTGATGCGGCCCAGGGTGGCCGATTTGTCGTCCTCGGTCAGGCCGCCTTTGGCCACCTGCCGGTCCAGGTTCTTGCCAATCGTGCCCAGGGCCTTGTCCAGGGCGGGCTGGTTAATGTCAATCAGGGCAACCGAAAAACCATGCTGGGCAAATACGTGGGCAATACCATTGCCCATCGTACCCGAGCCAATAACGGCAACATTCATCATGTAGAGCAGAAAAGGAGGGTGGGAGAGAAAATGCGGACTGTATCCGGCCCGCAGACCAGGAAAGGTGGCGCAAAGCTAACCTGAAATAGCGGGCAGCCCAATGCAAAAAATAGGAAACCCCGGGTCGGGTTAAAAAAATATGGCAAGGGGTAAAAGTGAGTTTCCTGCGCAGGAAAGCACTTTTTAAGCTCAACCGGACTACAATTAATTAAATTTTTGAATCCCGATATATCCTTTTGCAAAGGCCCGCGTACAAATCCGCAAATCACCTTCCTAGCAACTTCCAACCTTTGACAACTGCTGAGAAGAGGATTTGTTTTCTTCTTTCACCTTCCATTCCAACCACCAACCACCATGGGAAATCTGCTGTATATCATCGCCGTCATTCTGATCATCATCTGGGCCCTGGGCTTCTTCGGCGTACTCGGCGCCGGTATCGCAGGTAACGGTCTGATTCACATCCTGCTGGTAATTGCCATCATCGCCATTCTGCTGCGTGTGATTCGTGGTGGCCGCGTAGTGTAACTACGGCCACTGCCACTTTAGTCTGAAAAAACAAAGAGCGGGCTCCCACTAGTGGGAGCCCGCTCTTTTTGCGTTTAGCCGGGGGCTGGTGCGGCGCTACTTGCTCAGGTTGTAGAGAAAGTTGAAGCGAATCTCGGGCTGCCCGTAGGGTGAGGTGCGGAACCCCTGGGAGTCGATACCGTCGTTGAAGTTGTAGAGCACCACAATGTCGGCCGCCATCCGGTCGCCGAGCTGGCTGCGGTAGCCGGCGCCAGCCAGCGGGGTGTTCAGCGTGCGGTTGAGCCGACCGGTAGAACCGTCGTACTCGGCCTTAAGCATGGTGCGTGTCACTTCGTACTCGAGGTGGGCAAAGAACTGGTCGATGACCATGTACTGGGCAAAAACCTTTATCCCCACGTTGTTGGACAACACCCGCTTGGGGTACTCCACTTTGTTGTAAAACAGTTGCTGCTTGCGGAAGTCTTCGGAGTAGCTCAGGCTATTATAGGAGTAGCTCACGCCCGGCCCGATGGAAAACTTCTCATTCACGCGGTAGCCGATGGCCGGGGCCAGGCTCACGTTGAACTGGCCCTGGCCGGCGTAGCTGCTGTAGCCCAGGCCCAGGTTGGTGTAGAGGAAGTACTTCTTCAGCGGCTTGGGCTGCTCCGAGGCCCGGCTGCCCTTGGGAAACTCCAGGCCCGAGGGCGAATTCGGATTACGCTGAGCCGGCAAGGGCTCGTCTACGGGCGGGGGCGCCGGAACCGGCACGGCCTGCCGCGGCGCGGGCTGCGCCGGGCGGGGTGCACTGGTGCCGGGAGGAGCCGTGTTCAGCTGGGGCTTCTGCGTCGAGGTACGGGTCGTGTCGGTTTGGGCCTGGGCGGCCGGAGCCGCAGCCAGCGCGGCCCCCGCAAGGGCCAGCGTAATCAGAATTCGTTTCATGGCGGCAGGCTAACGAAATTAAGAGACGAGTTGGTATTTGCGCTGGCGCAGAGCTTTGATCTGGTCATCGGCCAGATACTCCTCGTACGTCATCCGGCGGTCGATGATGCCGTCGGGGGTGAGTTCGATGATGCGGTTGGCCACCGTTTCGACGAACTGCAAGTCGTGGGAGGAGAAGAGCAGCGTGCCCTGGAAGTCGCGCAGGGAGTTGTTCAGGGCCGTAATGCTTTCCAGGTCGAGGTGGTTCGTCGGGTCGTCGAGCACCAGCACGTTGCCCGATTCCATCATCATCTTGGAGAGCATGCAGCGTACTTTCTCGCCCCCGCTCAGCACATTGCTCTTCTTTTGCGACTCCTCGCCCGAGAACAGCATGCGGCCCAGAAAGCCCCGGATAAATGATTCGTCCTTTTCAGTGGAGTACTGGCGCAGCCAATCCACCAGGTTCAGGTCGGTATCGAAGAACTCGGCGTTTTCGCGCGGGAAGTAGGAGGGCGTAATCGTGGTGCCCCACTTGCAGTCACCGGAGTCGGCCTTGATCTGCTCAAACAGGATGTCGAAGAGGAGGGAAGCAGCCCGGTCGTCGCGGCTGATGATGGCCACTTTGTCTTTCTTATCGAGCGAGAAAGACACGTTGCGGAACACCACCTGCCCATCCACCGACTTGCTCAGGTTCTCCACGGTGAGCAGCTGGTTGCCGGCTTCGCGCTCGGGCTTGAAGGCAATGTAGGGATACTTGCGGGACGAGGGCTTGATTTCCTCCAGGGTGAGCTTCTGGAGCAGCTTCTGGCGCGAAGTAGCCTGCTTGGACTTGGAGGCGTTGGCCGAGAAGCGGCGCACGAACTCTTCCAGTTCCTTGCGCTTGTCCTCGGTCTTCTTATTTACCTCCTGGCGCTGCTTGAGGGCCAGCTGGCTCGATTCGTACCAGAACGAGTAGTTGCCGGGGTACATGGTAATCTTCGAGAAGTCCAGGTCGGCCATGTAGTTACACACTGCGTCGAGGAAGTGCCGGTCGTGGCTAACCACGATTACCGTGTTCTGGAACGAGTCCAGGAAGTTTTCCAGCCACAGCACGGTTTCGGCGTCGAGGCCGTTGGTCGGTTCGTCGAGCAGCAGCACGTCGGGGTTGCCGAATAGGGCCTGAGCCAGCAGCACCCGCACTTTGTCGGAGCCGCCCAGGTCCCCCATCAGCGTGAAGTGCTTGTCTTCGCCGATGCCCAGGCCGGAAAGCAGCTCAGCGGCTTCGTAGTCGGCATTCCAGCCTTCAAGGTCGGCAAATTCACCCTCGAGCTGGGCAGCCCGCTCACCGTCGGCGTCCGAGAAGTCGGCCTTGGCGTAGAGGGCGTCTTTTTCCTCCATCACCTTCCAGAGCTTGGTGTGACCCATAATCACGGTCTGAAGTACGGGGTACTGGTCGTAGGCAAACTGATCCTGGCGCAGCACCGAGAGGCGAGCCCCGGCGGGCATATCCACCGAGCCGGTGTTGGGCTCAATCTCGCCCGAGAGAATCTTCAGGAAGGTTGACTTGCCGGCCCCGTTGGCCCCGATAAGGCCGTACACGTTGCCGGGCAGGAATTTGATGGTGACGTCTTCGAACAGGATGCGCTTGCCGTAGCGCAGGCTAACGTTGGAGGTGCTGATCATATGCGGAAAAAAGCGAGAAAACCAGGAATGAGCCGACCGCAAAAGCCGGTGAATAAGTCAAACAAAGGGCAAAAATAGACAAAATGCGTGGGGCATAATATTTCGGCAACCAGGGCCGGTACGCAAAGCGGCGGAGCGCACCCAGCGGAAGGCCGCAGGAAAGAAGTCAAGCCCGGAAATAGCGGCTTGCGGGGACTACTGCCGGGCAAAAAATAAATTCCGGGCACAACATCCTGACTTGAAACCAAGTATATGAAACCCAGCTGCCTTGGTGCGTGCAGTACGCGGGCTTCTTCAACAGTGCCCGCGAAGTTGCAGTTCCGAAGCGTGCGGAGTCTTCCTCATACACTTTTTCCCTTCTACAGTATGAATAGTGCACCTCTCACCCCCGAACGAAACGGTTTCCGCTACGGCCTGCTTACGGCTGGCGGAATGATTCTCTATTTTATCCTTGCCTCCCTGCTCCACCTGACCGAGCGGGTAGAATTCAGCTTCCTCAACGGCGTAGTGCTGGCCATCGGTATCTGCATGGCTATTTCGCACTACAAGCGGGTGCGCCACGACCGGATGCCCTACCTGCACGGCTTTGGCACGGGTATCATCACCTCGATTGTGGCCTCGGTCGTGTTTGGCCTGTTTTTCGTCATCTACACCGTCATCAATCCTTCTATCATGGACCAGCTGCGGGCCCGCGACCTGTTCGGTTTCGACCTGTCAGTAACCATCGCCTTTCTGGCTATTCTGCTGCAAAGCGTGATGTCGGGCGTGATTATCTCCCTGGTGGCCATGCAGTATTTCAAGAGCCCCGACCACAAGCCAATTGAAGGCATTGAGTAGAGTAGCGTTCTAAACTTTTGCGAAGGGCCGGTTTCAGAATCTGAAACCGGCCTTTTTGTTGGTAAAAGGGGTACTGTACGGAACCTAGACAATAAAAAAATATGTTGGTAATGAGATGTGGATTTTGACTTAATGAATATATATTTGGACAATATATAGCAAGCCAAGCCAGTTAAGACGCTCGTTACCGGCTTGGTATTTCGTTTAGTCAAGCTCGCATCGTATACCTTTTTACCACCGCTCCTATGAAATCCCTATTGCTCACTTTGACCCTGTTTTTGGGCCTGGCTACGGTAGCCAGCGCCCAGAAGAAAGATAAATACGCCGAGATGCCCGGCTCGGAGCAAATCTCCGAAGCCCGGGTAGCCGACCTGACCCGGCAAATGTGCAACCAGCTTCACCTCAACGAGGCCCAATACATCCGCCTGCGGGAGGCTAACCGCATCAAGCTGGCTCGCCTCGACGAGATTCAGTGGCAGTACAAGGCCGACCCCACCCAGCAGCACGCCAAGATGGCCGAGCTCGAAGCCCAGTACGAGGCCGAGTGCAGCCGCATCCTGACGCCCTCGCAGCTCAGTTTATTCCGCACTCAGCAGCAGCACGATACTGCCCCGGAGCAGCCCGTAGGCAACGAAGGGGGCATTGGTTAAGCTGGGGTAGTGGTCCTAGCAGAAAAAGGCGGCTTTCCCCATCGGGAAAGCCGCCTTTTTTATGGGCAATTGAATTAATGCCGGACCGGGGCCCGCTCGTAGAGCACCTCCGTGACGGTGCCCAGGGGCCCGAAGCGCAGCACCAGCTTGTTAGCTGAGGAGCGCTGGTGGGCGGGTTCACACTGAGTGCCGGGTTCGAGGTAGTAGAAGTAGAGCTTCTCGGTCTGCTCGCTGAGCTCTTCCTCGTCGGGGCGGCCAAACAGGGCGTCGATATCGTCGGCGCGGGTGCCGTAGAGCAACTCCCGGTGCTGCTGCAGGGCGGGCAGCTGAGCCTGGCGCTGGTTGCGGCAGGCGTAGGGGTCGTGGCGCCAGGCAGCGGCGTCGAAGCCGGGCAGCTCGGGCAGGGCGTGGCCGCAGCCGCCGAATAGCACCATTCCAAGCACGGAAAGCAGTATCAAACGAATTTTCATAACCGGGAAAGAGCCGGGAACTGCCGGCCAAAAAGGGACGTTAGCCCGCCGAATAAGATGCTACGGAAGCGCTAAAGTACTAGATTTGTATAGCCACGCTTCCGGCTCTGTCTTAATACCGTCATTTTAGGCCTATTTCAGCCCATGCCCACCCCACGGACTGCCTTTGCGGGCTTACTGCTGACCGCACTTTCGCTTTTGACAACGGCCGCGCCGGTTTCGGCTACCGATAACCCGCGTAGCACCCAGAAAATAACGGCTACGGCCAATGCCGCGGCCCGCAAAGCCTTCTACACCGCCGCCTTCGAGCAGCACATGCTGCTGACGTACACCCAGAGTGGGCTGACGCAGAGCGGCCTCTCGCTGAGCGTATTTCGGGAGGCGCTGGTAGGCTACTACAACCTGCAGCAGCGCGGCCTGGCTTCGGCCACCAAGCCCTTGCTCACCGTCATCGACTTTAGCCGCTCCAGCCGCCTGAAGCGCCTGTGGGTGATTGATCTGAAAAAGCAGCGGGTGTTGTTTAACACGCTGGTCGCCCACGGCAAAAACACGGGCGAGGAGTTTGCCAAGGCTTTTTCCAACGTGAACGGGTCGGAGCAGAGCAGCATTGGCTTTTACCTGACCGGCAACACCTACACCGGCAAGCACGGCCTCTCGCTGAAGCTGCAGGGCCTTGAGCCCCGCTACAACAGCAACGCTGCCAGCCGGGCCGTGGTGGTGCACGGAGCTGAGTACGTCTGCGAGGATTTTGTGCGCCAGCACGGCCGCCTGGGCCGTAGCCAGGGCTGCCCGGCGCTGCCCCCGGCCCTGGCCGGCGACATTATCCGGACCATTAAGGGCGGGTCGGTGATTTACGCCCACGCCCCGGCTGCCGTTAACTACACATCCTCCTTTTTGCAGCTGGATCCTGCTCTTACCGCCTTTGCCCGCACCCAGGGCCTGGCCAAATTGTAAGTTGTTTCTGTTTGTTGTTCGTTGTTTGTTCATAGAAAAACCCAGCCGGATGGCTGGGTTTTTCTTTTGGTGGCATGGCCAGCAGGCGTGCCGTGCTAGGCCCGGTCGCCGGTGGCTTTTACCAGATTGATGCCGGCAAAGAAGAAGATCAAACCCACGGCAAACGGCACCAGGGAGTTCATCTTGCTCAGGCCCAGGCCGCCAATTTGCAGAAAGCCCAGGGCGCCGGCAATAATACCGAGGATGCCCAGAATGGTCAGAATGGCGCCGAATGTGCGTTTTTGGTTCATATTCAAGGAGAAGTTAGGGGTCGGAAAAAGAATTTTGATTCGGGAGGAAGGGAATCTTGGCCTGATACGCAGATACCTGCATTTTGGGTGTCAAGGGCGGACACAACCCTGCTTTCCGCTTCGCGTTACAAGCGGAACAGCTCAGCATGGGCTGATTTTACCATCCGCCCACTTCCACATCCACACCACCATGAGAGGAAACCTTCGATATCTGATTGCCCTGGTCCTGGCCGGGTTTTCCCTGATAACCTACTACTGCAAACGCTCCACCAACGAAGTCACCGGCGAAGTGCAGCACGTGGACATGACGGCCGACCAGGAAATTGCCCTGGGCCTGCAGGCCGCCCCCGAAATGGCCCAGCAGTACGGCGGCATCCACCCCGACCGGCAGGCCGGGGCCCGGGTTGAGGAAATCGGCCAGCAGATTGTGCGCAGCACCAAAGCCGGCCAGACGCCCTACAAATTCCAGTTTCACTTGCTGGCCGACGAAAACACGATAAACGCCTTTGCCTTACCCGGCGGGCAGATTTTCATTACCGCCGGCCTGCTCAAGAACCTGAAGACCGAAGGGCAGGTAGCCGGCGTGCTGGCCCACGAAATCGGCCACGTGGTGGCCCGGCACTCGGCCGAGCAAGTGGCTAAGTCGAGCCTGACCCAGGGCCTGAGCGGGGCCGCCGCCATTGCCGCCTACGACCCCGACCGGCCCAGTACGGCCGCCGCGGCCGCCGCTACGGCCCTGGTTTCGAAGCTGATAACGCTGCGCTTCGGGCGGCAGGACGAGCTGGAAGCCGATAAGCTGGCCGTCGACTTTACGCCCGCCGCCGGCTATGACCCCCGGGCCATGATTCAGGTGATGGAAATTCTGGAGCAGCAGGGCGGGGGCGGCAGCACGCCCGAGTTTATGAGCACCCACCCCAACCCCGGCAACCGCGTCGGGGAGCTGCAGAAGGACATTGCGGCCGACTTCCCCCAGGGCCTGCCCGCCGGGCTTAAGCCGTAATCCGCCGGGCTTCAATGGCTGAAATTTGAACTGTGGCCGGGCGCAAGCTCGGCCACAGTGTGTTTCTAGCCGTATTAGCCAGCAGCTACCTTTGCCCGGAAACCTATTCTGCTATGTCTGCCCCACCCATTTTGTACCGGCTGCTGTTCGTTCTGAATCCTATTTCGGGCGACATCGACAAATCTTCGCTGGAAGACACCATCACGGCGTTTTGCGCGGAGCGTGGGCGCACGGCAGCTTTTTTTCACACTACCGGTAAGGACGACCTGCGCCGGCTGCAGCGCCACTTGCGGGAACATTCCTACGATGCCGTGTTTGCCGCCGGCGGCGACGGTACCGTGAGCCTGGTGGCTGAGGCCGTGAGTGAAACCGAGCTGCCGCTGGGCATTATTCCGCTGGGCTCGGGCAACGGCTTGTCTAAAGACTTAGGCATTCCGCAGGACCAGCAGGAAGCCCTGCGCCTGATCTGGGACCACCAGGTGCGGGCCATCGACACGCTGCGGGTGGGCAGCACGTTTTGTGCCCACCTGGCCGATCTGGGCTTCAACGCGCTGGTGGTAGAGCGGTTTTGCAGCGGCGACACCCGCGGCCCCGGGGCCTACGTGCGCATTGCCATGCAGGAATACCTGGGCTACGAACCGGCCGTGTACCGCATCATTACCGACCAGGAAACCTACGAAGGAGCGGCGTTTATGGTCACCGTGGCCAATGCCAATACCTTCGGCAGCAACGTGGTTATCAACCCCGACAGCCGGCTCGACGACGGCGAATTCGAAATCTGCCTGATTGAGCCCTTTCCGGGCACGGCCGCGCTGGGTATTCTCTACCAGCTCTACACCGATGCCTTCGACGAATCGGTATACACCCGGCGGCTGCGCTGCCGCCAGGCCACCATCGAAGTGCCGGGGCAGGAGCGGGTGCTGGTGCAGGTGGACGGGGAGCCGGAGCAGGCCGCGCTGCCCCTGCGCATCACGATGCAGCCCCGGAGCCTGCGGGTGCTGCTGCCGCTAGGGTAGCGGCCGTAGCGGCCACGGGCAGCAGTTTTTTGCGGAATACCTCGGCGGCCCGGGGCGTGTCGGCGCCGGGGCCGGGCTCGTAGGTGCGGAGCCACACTTCGCCGCTCTGGTAAAATTCCAGGGTGAAAAACCCCTTGTGCTCGTGGGTGAAGGTGGCCTTGCCGCCGGGCTGCACGAAAGCCGTTTTGCTGCCCGAGCCGCTGACCAGGTAGTGCCCCTGCCGGTAGTGGAAGTACTGCAGGTTGTGGTCGTGGCCGGCGGCGTAGATGATGTTGGGAAACTGGTGCAGTACCCGCAGCAGGCGGCGGCGCATCTTGCGGTAACGGGGGTGGGCCATGTCCTCGGCCGCCCCGATTAGCTTGCGGTAGGCCGGAAACAGGGAGCCAATGACGGGCAGGGGCACGTAGGCCTTCTTGTGGGCTGCCGTTAGCGGAAACAGGTGCTGCTTGGTCGTGAATTTGCCCCCGTGCATGGCATTGGAGTAGAGCGGATGATGCCCGGCCACCACGATTTGCTGGTGACGGTTCTGCGCCAGAATGTGTTGCAGCTGGGCAAACGGCTCTTTCGAGTTGCTGACCGTGCAGCCGAACTCCGGCCCCAGGGGGCGGGGCCCGTTTTGTACCCACCACTGGGTGTTGAGCACGACCAGCAGCACGCCCTCGGCCAGCTGCAGCGTCACGGGGCCGGGGCAGCCCTGGGCGGGCAGGTAGTGCGCGGCGGGCAGGTGTTCGTGGACGTAGGCTTCCTGCCGCAGCAGATATTGGTAGCCGTCGGGGCGGCCCTTGTTCCAGTCGTGGTTGCCGCTGAGGAAAATTACCCGGCCGGCATACTGCCGAAACGCGTCGAGCTGCACATCGAGCCGCTTCTCGGCGGCCGCCCGGCCCGGGTGGGCGAGGGCCGGAATACCGGTCGGGTACACATTGTCGCCCAGGATAACCACGCTGCTGGCCGGGCCGGCCTCCCCGAGCCAGTGCTGCAATAGATTCAGCACCGGGTCCTGCCCGTCGGTGGCCACCGCGCCCAGGTCGCCGACCAGGGCCAGGCGGTGGCGCAAAGGGCCGGGCGTGGGCTCGTGGCGGGCCCAGTCGGCTTCGGCGGGCGCCACGTAGGGCTGCCGCCGGGAGCGCCGCTCCAGCACGAAGCGGTAAAACAGCCACAGGGCCAGCCCGGCTACCAGCCCCAGGGCTACATACACAAGAGTAGGAAGGGTAACCAAGCGGGGAAGGAGGTCAGAAACGGTGATGAATGAGCCGCGGGCAAGGTGGGGGCCAGCTTAGAAATTCGGCGGCGTCAGGTTCTTGAAGTGGCCGTTGAGCCGGGCGCGGTCTTTGAGCCGCTCGGTTTCCATAATGACCGGCAGAATATTTTCCAGGTGCTCCAATACGATTTCCTGCCTTTCCTGCTCACTGGTAGTGGCCAGCAGCTGGTATTCCTGCTCGGTGGTCAGGCCCAGGTTGTGGGCCACGTCGTAGATGCGGTAGGCGGGTGGCAAGTCCACGAAGAGCTTGCGCAGGCCCAGGGCCGTGTACAGCTGCTGCACGTACTCGGTGATGCGCCCTTTCAGGATTTCGTCGTAGCCGGGGTCGTCGGTGATTTCCTCGACGGTGCCGGCGGCGTAGAGCTTGCCGGGGGCCTGGCGGTGAAAATCCCGGATGCGGAACACGCCCAGAGCCTTGGTCCGAATATCCATCTCGCCGTTTTCGTACTGCTTGTCGATGCCCACGAGCCGCATTTCGGTGCCCAGCTCACTGACCCCGTCGTTGAGGTAGGGCGGAATGCCAAACGTGCCGCCCGATTCCACGCAGTCGTGGACGAGCTGGCGGTAGCGGGGCTCGAAGATGTGCAGGTTGAGTTTTTCGCCGGGAAAAACGACCAGGTTCAGCGGAAACAGGGCTAACAGACGGGGCATACAGACAGAACAGGGAAATCAACAAAAAGTACGGCGAAATGCCCGGCGGGTACGGCGGCGCGGGCACAATTCCGCTATTTTTGCCCGCCGGGCCCGTCCTGGGCCTTCCAAACACGAATCAGCACAACCCGCAACGAGTGGCGAATTATTCCCGGTATTGGCGCCAGGCCTGGCGCATTGGCCTGCAGGTGGTAGCCGCCCTGTTCCTGACTTCCATTGCCTGGGTGCTGGTGTACCGCTGGGTGTCGCCGCCGGCTACCTGGCTTATGCTGGAGCGCCGGGCCCACGCCCCGGTGGGCAAGGGCTACTACGGCATCCGGGAAGACGGCCGCCGCATCAGCTACGACTTCAAGGGCCTGGATGAAGTGTCGCCCCACGTGCCCCTGGCCCTGATTGCGGCCGAAGACCAGCTGTTCCTCAAGCACCACGGCTTCGATTTCAACGCCCTGCAACGCGCCGTGAAAACCAACATGCAAGACGGTCACAAGCTGGTGGGCGGCAGCACGATTTCGCAGCAGGTGGCCAAAAATGTGTTCTTGTGGCACGGCCGCAGCTACGTGCGCAAGGCCGCCGAGGCCTATTTCACCATGCTTATCGAGCTGCTCTGGAACAAGCGCCGCATCATGGAAATGTATTTGAGCGTGGCCGAAATGGGCGACTGTACCTTCGGGGTAGAAGCAGCTTCCCAGCGCTATTTTCACAAGCCCGCCAGCCGGGTAACGCCGGCCGAAGCGGCTTTGCTGGCCGGCGTGCTGCCCAACCCGCTGCGGTTTCGGGCCAGCAACCCCGGCCCCGCCGCCCGGGCCAAGCAGCGCCGGGTGATGCGCAACATGCGCCGTCTGGGCGGCACTACCTACGTGCGCGAGCTAATCGAAGACTAAACCGTTCCGGCCCTCATACCCTGCCCAACCCATGAAAAAGCTGCTCCTCCTCGTTGCCCTCGGCACTTCGCTCACCGCCTGCAACCACGCGCCGGACCAACCCGAGCAAACAGCCCAGCCGGAGCAGGCCCAGGTACCGCGCCCCGAGCAGGTGCGCCGCGCCATCCGGCAGGTGCTGGCCACGCAGTCGGCCGCCTGGAACCGCGGCGACCTGACGAGCTTCATGCAGGGCTACTGGCAGTCCGATTCCCTGGTGTTCATCGGCAAGAGCGGCCTGACGTACGGCTGGCAGCCCACGCTCGACAACTACCGCCGCAGCTACCCCGGCGCGGCCGGCATGGGCCAACTCACCTTCTCCAACCTGGGCATCACCCCGCTGGGCACCGAAGTGGCCCAAGTAGTAGGCCGCTGGCACCTAGCCCGCCCCACCGCCGGCGACCTAAGCGGCCATTTCCTGCTCATCTTCCGCCGCCTCAACAACCAGTGGGTTATCGTCGCCGACCACTCTAGTTAAGGTGCTAATGTGGGTGAATGTGAGAAATGACAAGACATGTCATGGCGAGGCGCAGCCGTGGCAATCCGTCCGCTGAAACGGGCCGAGCCTTCTAACGTGAAAAGCCCTTTCCTACAAGTGATAGAAAAGGGCTTTCTGGTGAAAGAGCGTTGGTCAGTAGCAGAAGGACGGATTGTTTCGCTCTGCTCGCAAGGACACATTCTCCACATTCCGCACATTAATCATTAGCACCTTAACTCTCGTCTTTTTGCTTTTCCTCGACGACGGCAGGAATGGCTTCGGTGAAGATCAGGCCGTTGCGGGCGGCGTGCTCGGCGGCCTGCACCGTGTCCTGCACTAGCAGCATCTCCACTTTGTCGCCGCGCAGCTCCTCGGATACCTTTTCGACCAGCGTGGCGCGGTCGGGGCGGAGCACGTCGCGGATGTAGATGGCCAGGATGCGGCCCGGATGGCGGCGCACTACTTCGCGGTAGATATTAGCATCTTCCTGCCCACTGTCGCCGATGAGCACGAAGGGCAGGGTGGGGTAGGTGAGCAGGATGTTGTCGATTTCCTGGAGCTTGTGCCCGTGGTGCTCCGAAGGGTCCTTGGCCGACTTGCGCACCACGGCAAAGTCGCGCAGTAGCAGCGGCCCGGGCGGAATCTGGTTCAGGTTCAGGAAGTCCTCCAGCAGGTCGTAGAGGTTCCAGGGGCTGCTGCTAACGTAGAAAAACGGGTTGTTGCGCTTGCCGTTGCGGCCCAGCTGCAAGGCCCGGTAAAACTCGGCCACGCCCTTGAAGGGCAGGCGGGAGCGGGCATTGCGCAGCAGCACGGTGCGGGCCATGCGCAGCAAATCGGTGGCCGAGGTCTGAATCACGGTGTCGTCCAGGTCGCTAATGATGCCGTACTCGGCGTCGGCGGGCGGAATCAGCACCGGGGCCTGGGCCCGGAGCCCGGCCGGCAACGTGAGCGGCTGGGGCACGGCCTGCAGCAGCACTTCCACCGGGTACCACATGTAGTTGATGGGCTCGGGCAACACCCGGGGTTCCAGGTTCAGGGAAAAATAGCCCTCATCGTCGGTCACGACCAGGTGCTCCGACTTATCGGCCGGGCGCACCAGCAGCTGGGCGCCGGCAATTTCGTTGCTTTCAAAGCGCCGGTACATATCCAGCAGGTTGTGCCAGCGCGAGTCGGTCGGGTTGGGTTCCCCGATGCCTTTATCGGTGAGCAGGCGGCCTTTCACGTAGAGCCGGGTGGGCGTGCCGTAGCTGCGGTAGGGTACAATCTGAAGCGGGTCGAGCAGGCCCAGGCGGGTGCGGGCCCGCAGAATCAGGTCGTCGGCTTTTTCGGCCCAGTCGCCGAGTTTGTCAAGTAGTGGAGCCATAGGTACGGGCAAAGAAAGCAAGCTATTTGCAAACGGCTTACGCAGGGAGGCCGGGCCGAAGTTGCCAATGGCCCTGGGTAGCACCCAATAAAAAGGCCCGCTACGTACGCAGCGGGCCTTAAACAGACAGCAGAAGAGCCGGTTAGGGCAGCACCCGCTTCAGCGTCGCCAGGTTGGCATCCGACTCGGTGGACTTCTGGCAGCTCAACTCCTTCGCCTTATTCTGGATGGCGGCAATGCGGTTGTCGGGGTCGGGGTGGGTGCTCAAAAAGGCGGGCGGGTTGGTAGCGCCCTCGCTCTGGGCCTTGATGAAGAACCCGGCGGCGCCGTCGCAGGTATAGGGCGTGCTTTGCAGGTAGATAACCGAGTACTGGTCGGCCTCGCTTTCCGCGTCGCGGCTAAACTTGAGCTGGCCCAGACCGGCGGCAATCTGCGCCAGCTGGTTGGGGTTGTTGCCCAGTACCAAACTCAGCAGAATATCAATGCCGTACTGGGTCTGGAGCTGCTTGGAGGTGTGGCGCCGGTCGGCGTGGGCAATTTCGTGGCCCAGCACCCCAGCCAGCTGCGACTCATGGTCGAGGTACTTAATCAGGCCGGTGTAGACGTAGATATGGCCGCCGGGCGTAGCAAAGGCGTTTTTCTCGTCTTTCTGCACAATCTTCACATCCCAGGCAAACTCGTTGCGGTAGGTCAGCTTGCCGTTGTTGAGCACGGTATTGACCACCTTGTCGAGGGCGTCGTAGGCCTGGGCGTTGGAGCTGCGGTCCAGCAGGCGGCCGTATTGGTTAGGGGCGACGCGCA
This sequence comes from Hymenobacter chitinivorans DSM 11115, assembly GCF_002797555.1. Taxonomy (NCBI): domain Bacteria; kingdom Pseudomonadati; phylum Bacteroidota; class Cytophagia; order Cytophagales; family Hymenobacteraceae; genus Hymenobacter; species Hymenobacter chitinivorans. Next base: position 2,081,380 of record NZ_PGFA01000001.1, read on the forward strand.
TCAGGGAGTCGGTTTGGCGGGCCACTTTGTCGCCGAGGGTAATGTCGTCCTGAACCGAGAACAGCACGACGCCGTCGCCATCTTTCGAGCAGGAAGCGGCACCCAGGGAAGCGGCAACCAAGCCAACCAGGAGCCAAGGCTTGAGGAATAAACGATGCATGAGAAAGGAAGTATGTGGTAAGGGAAGCTGGAATACTTGGGGCAAAAGAAAAAACGATGCCAAAAGTCTTCCGCCCGATACGCTCCAAAACCCGCTTCCGTTGCTTTAAGCCGCATTTTTAACCGGGACAGTCCGTTCCCGCACCGGGTTGGGCGCTGATTTTGGGCGCCTTATCCGCCCCCGGACTTATGCTGCCGCAGGTTGGCTGCAGTCCGCAAAAAACTTCCACTACCGTCATGCGGGGTGGTGCTGCCGGCATTGCCGGGTGCCAGCTTGGCCGGTCGGGCGGTCCTTGGCTAGCGTTGGGCTTACCTTCCGGCAGTTTCTGCGTAGAGAAGAACCCGCCCGGCCAACTTCGGCCGCCGGTTTCCCCGCGCTACCATGCCCACCGCTGCCCCTGCCCGCCCCAAAGTCAAGAAGAAGCACCTGCCGCCCCTGCAGGAAGCCCACGAGCTGTATAAGGACCCCGCCCGGCAGGCCGAGCTGGCCGGCCTGCGCTACCTGCCCGATACCAAAGCCGGCCTGACCCGGCAGGCCGATAAAGACGGCACCTTTTCGTACCTGAACGCCAAGGGCGAGAAAATCACCGACGAGAAAACCCTCGGCCGCATCAGCAGCTTCGTGATTCCGCCGGCCTGGACCGACGTCTGGATTGCGCCCTCGGCCAATGCCCACCTGCAGGTAACCGGCCGCGACGCCAAAGGCCGCAAGCAGTACATCTACCACCCGGCCTGGGACCAAGCCCGCAGCCTGACCAAGTTTAGCCGTCTGCGGGCCTTTGGCGACAAGCTGCCCGAGCTGCGCCAGCGGATTCAGCAGGACCTGAAGCGCCCCAAGCTGGACCGCGAAAAAGTTATTGCCCTGGTGCTCACGCTCATGGATCAATCCTTTATCCGGGTCGGCAACAAGGAGTACGCCAAGAAAAACAAGAGCTACGGCCTGACCACCCTGCGCGACCGGCACGTGCAGGTGGCCGGCGACGAAGTGCATTTTACCTTTGTGGGCAAGAAAGGCGTGCCCCACGACGTGAGCCTGCACGACCGGAAACTGGCCCGCCTGGTGCAGAAATGCAAGGAAATCCCCGGGCAGCACTTGTTTCAGTACTACGCCCCCGACGGACACCGCGCCGAGCTGGAGTCGGGCGACGTAAACGAGTACTTGCAGCAGGTCACGGGTCTGGCCCTGTCGGCCAAGGACTTCCGGACCTGGGGCGGCACCGTGAAAATGGTGGAGTGCCTGGAGTCGGTGCTGCAGCAGGAGCCGGAGCTGCCCAAGGAAAAAGTGCTCAAACGCGCCGTGAAAGACGTGGCCGCCGGCCTGGGCAACACGCCCACCGTGTGCAGCAAGTACTACATTCACCCCCAGGTGGTGGAGCTCTTCAACTCCGATAAGCTCATCGACTACCTGCGCCGCCACGACGCCGACCCTACCGAAAACGACCTGCTCACGCCCACCGAGCACATGGTGCTCGACATGCTGCAGGAAGTCGATAAAGCCGGTTGATTAATTTGAATAAAGCCCGAAAAAGGCCGCTGAATAGTTCAGCGGCCTTTTTTAATGTCTGGCAAGTCTAGGTTAATACCCTTCCCGGTCGTAGGCGTGCATCAGTACGCCGGCGGCGGTTTTGTCCTTGAAGTCGTGGCCCCGCACGATGGTGTTGCCCCGTTTGGTGTCGTAGAAATAGGTCATTTTACCCCCGCGCTGCACCCGGGAGGTATTGATAATGGCGTCCTCGTTGGGCCCACCGTACACGTCCACCCGGATGCTGCGCTTCACCTCTCCCCGGACCTCAAACAAGTCCTTGCCCCGCAGCCCGTGCAGCACAATGCGCTTGGTTTCGTTGGGGCGGAAGCTGCGCCGGTACAGCAGCGTGTCGCCGGGCGCTTTTTCGTCCTTGCCGGGAATGCGGTACACGCTCACCACCGTGGCCGTATCCGACTGCCGGTCCACCACGAAGTGCTCGGCCTGGTCAGTGCCAGCCACCGTCACGCGGCGCGCCAGCAGCCGGTAAAACGTGTCGGCGGCCTTGGGCAGGTCCTGGCGGCGGGCCCGGAGGGCGGCGGCCGTGCGGAGCCCCTCCTGGGCGTACACCGGCGCCGGAAACCGCCGCAGCGCCCGGGCCACCACCGAGTCGGTCAGGCGCTGCTGCAAGTCGCGGGCCAGGGTCTGGAACTGGGCCCGGCTGACTTCCGATAAAGCCCGCTCGTCGATGAAGCGGGCATTTTTGACCAGCCCGCCGATGTCCTCGTACTTGGGCTTGAAGGTGCGAAACTTGCGCACGGCCCAGCGCCGACTGGCCAGCCAGGGCACTAGTCCGTCGCTAAACCGGTAGAATACCTGGTCCCGGTCTTTGGGCACAGCCCGGTACAGGGTCCGGCCGGCGCGCTCGTACACGGCCCACTGCCACTGGCCCTCGTGCCGGTCCCAGTCGCCCAGCCACAGGTCCAGCAGCCGGGCCCGGGCAAAAGCCAATTGGTCAATCTGGTGGGTGGGGTCGGCGTAGCGCTGCTCCAGCATTTCGTCGCTGTCGGCCAGGTTACGGGCGGCGCCAAAGGCGGAAGTCAGGTTCGAGGGCCCCTCGTACTTTTCTTCCAGCATTACCACTTTGCCCTGAAACAGGTTTGACGACGGGCCCAGGCCGGTTTCGTCGGGCCGCACGTAGAACGGGCGCGGGTTGGTGTGCAGCACGCCGGCGGCTTCGGCCAGGGGTGGCACCACAAAGGCCCCGTACGGGTTGGCGGCCGACGTGGCATCCCGCACGATGTTGAGCACAAATGACTTGCGCATCACCTTGGGCAGGGTTTTGTACGGGTCCTTGTCGAGGGTGCGCAGGGCGTACTGCCGGCCCTGGGCGCCGTTAAGGGTGATGCTAATGCTTTGGAAGCCGCCGCCCATTTTACCCGCCGTCAGCCCACCGGCCACCGTGTGGCGCATGTCAAACACGGGCAGGGTGACGGGCGTGGCCCAGATGTGGCGGTAGTGCTTGCCCCAGAAAAAATTGTGCAGGCCTCCGCGCTGGTAATGCCGCCCCACCGTGGCGCGCACCGTGTCGGCCACGACTGGGCCAGTGGTGGCCGGCAGGCGGGCATCTGGTTGAAAGAACTGTTGCCGGACGCAGGAAACGCAGCACAAAACGGGCAGCAGCCAAAGGTAACGATAGGTCATTGAGGCGAAGAAAAAGCGAAGCTTGAGTCCTTCAACGCAGGTTCGGTGCAAAAGTGGACAGTAAGTAAGCACAACCGCTACCGGCCGCTTTGCGCTATAAGGGCGGGACTGGCTGCGGCCGGTCATTTTTTCTCCCTTTTACCCGCGCCCGTGTCCTTTCCCCCAAATGTGTGCAGCCCGACCCTGTGGGGCAGCGCCCTGCTGAGTGTGCTGCTCCTGCATTCCTGTTCGGCCCCGGCCGCCCCGGCTGGCCCGCCCCCCGTTATCGGGCCCGACTCTACGGTGCAGGTGGCCGCCGGGACCCAGTATATGCGCGGACCGGTGCACCGGTTTTTCTGGGGCAAGCACTACCGTAAGCTCTGGGCCACGCCGGTGGAAGCGCCCGTGTTTAACCTGCGCACGGCCGTACCCGGTGGCCTGACGCCGGTGCAGGAAGGTGGCAGTTTCCAAACCAAAAACCTGCGCCTGGTGGATAAAAACGGGATTCAGTACGTGTTGCGCTCCGTCGACAAAGACGCTACCAAAGCCCTGCCCGAGGGCCTGCGCGACGGGCCCATCGGCAAGCTGATGAAGGACCAGACCAGCGTCATTAACCCCTACGGAGCCTACATCGTGGCCCCGCTGGCGGCGGCGGCCGGCGTCTACCACACCAACCCGCGCCTGGTGTACGTGGCCGACGACCCGGCCCTGGGTGAATTTCGGAAGAGCTTCGCCAATGCCCTCTATCTGTTTGAGGAGCGCCCCGAGGGCGACCAGCGGGCCGTAACCAGCTTCGGCCGCTCGGCCAAGGTGGAAAGCTCCCGCAAGGTGTTTACCAGCCTGGTCACCAACAACCAGCACCGCGTGGATGCGCGCTGGTACCTGCGGGCCCGCCTCTTCGACATGTGGCTCGGCGACTGGAGCCGGCGCGAAGACCAGTGGCGCTGGGCCAGCTTTCCGGCGGCCGGCGGCGCCACCGTGTACCGGCCCATTCCGCGCGACCGGGACCATGCCTTCTTCAAGTTCGACGACGGCCTGTTTACCCACATCATCGGCTGGGTGAAGTCCAACTACCAGAGCTTCCACCAGAAAATCCGCCTCGCCGACGTGGAAGGCCTCAACCGGGCCGCCCGCCCCATGGATAAGTCGCTGCTGGTCTACCTCACGGCCCAGGACTTTCAGCAGGTCGCCGATTCAATGCAGCGCAGCCTCTCTAACGAAGTGATTCACGACGCGCTGGCGCTCTGGCCCAAAGCCGTGTATGCCGAGGCCGGGGCCGAGTTTACCGAGAACCTGCAGGGGCGGCGCGACCAGCTTAAGGCCGTGGCCGGCCGCTTCTACGAGCTGCTGGCCCGAGACGTGGAAATTCCCGGCACCGACGCGCCCGAGCGGTTTGTACTCGAGCCGACGGGCCCCGGCTTGCTGCGCGTGAGCCAGTACAGCCTGCGCGCCGGCCGCCCCGACAGCCTGGTGGGCCAGCGCACCTTCGATTACCGCCAGACCCACTCCATCAAGGTATTTGGCTTGGGCGGCAATGACGTGTTTGAGCTGCGGGGCCTGCCTGACCACCGCTTCGCCATCGGCATCTACGACGGGGCCGGCCAGGATGTAGTAGAGCTAAAAACCACGGCGGACACGGGCAAAACCCCGACTTCCGTGATGGTCTACGACAGCGGCGACGGCAATACGATTACAGTAGCCAAGCCCGTGAAGGTGGAAGCCTACGTGCCCGCCGCTACCGAGTTCGACGCGGCCGGCTGGCTGCTCCGGCACCGGCTGTTTTAGGCCACCGTCTATGCTACCTGCCCGATCTGCCGGTCGGGGCCGCCGGCGCTGCGCAACCAGTCTTCCGCCGCCTGCGCGTCTTCGAAGTAGCGGATGGTCAGGGGCGTTTCGGCCAGCTGCTGCACCATGTGCTGGGTACTTTGCTGGCTGAGCACGTCGTAGGCCTGCACGATGGCGCAGTAGCGGTAACCGGCCTCGCGCATGGCCCGCGGGGCCCAATTTTGGGTTAACCACTCCCGCTCGGCGGCCAGCACCGGCGGCATCAGCTGGTGGTCGGTCAGAATTTTGCAGAGGCCCCGGCTGCTGAGTAAGGTCAAAACCTGCTCGTAGACGGTGCGCAAGGCGGCGCTGGTAATCGGCACGGGGTGCCAGTCGATGCGGGCGTAGCCGTGGGCGTGTTCCATAATGGTGGCCAAGTCGTTGTGGTAGTATAAGGACGCGTCGGCGGGATAGCGCAAATCAGCCATGGGTGGGGCAGCTAAAGCAGGATAGGGAAACGGATAGTTGCACTAGCTGGGAGCAGTGGGCGGGAAAGCAGATCGGAGCACTATAATACGGCTAATAGTTAAGTTTCAGCCGCAAGCCACACTTTAATTTTGCGTCAATTATTACGGTTCCCGGGGCCGGGCTGGGCCACTCAGGGTTGAAAGGCAAAGGCCGCCGTCCGGATCCAGCGCCGGGCCGCCTCGGTATTGATAAAGTAGGCCGTGCTCAGCGGAGCCAGTCCGTTGGCCCGCTGCATCACGTGGGTTACACCCTGCCGGTTCAGCACGTCGTCCGACTCGACGACGGCCATGTGCAGAATATCGAGCCGGGCAAAGCGCGGAAACCAGTCGTTGTTGATCCAATCCTGATCCTGGGGCCGAATCACGCGCATCTGCTTAAGGTTGCCAATCCAGGCCCGCACGTGGTACTGCTGGGCCAGGGTGAGGCCGGCATTCAGGCCCTGGCGCAGCTCCGAGCTGTTGGCAAAGTCCAGCCATTCGAGCTCAATGGCGTGGGCAAATCCATCGTAGTGAATCTGCAGGAAAGGGGCGTTAAACAAGGTTTGCATGGAGTGGCAACAGAGTACGGGAGAGAGGAAAAGCAGCGCGCGGGGCGTTGAATATAGAGAAACCCGTATCAGAACTTTAAGCTCAACAGTGAAAGATCCAACCTCCTTAAACGACCAGGCCCACTCCGGATAGAAGCGGGCCTGAGGCGTGCTAAAACGTTAGGCTTACTTAAAAACCTTGACTTTGTCCTTGTGCTTGGTGCGCAGATACTGCCGGATGATCTGTTGCACATCCTTGTTGTCGTTATACCGGGTAATGGCCTCCTTGAAGTCATTCAGCTTGCGGGCCGAGAAGTCCCCATCTACGTAGCCAAACCCCAGGTAGCGGCCGTGCTCGACCACCACAATCGTCTTTTCATCTTCACGCCGGCCCTTGCCGATGATAACAAAGGAGCCGTGCTCGTAGGTAAAGCTCTCAATGGCTTCCTCCACGCGCTTGTTGTACTCCTCCGGGGCTTCCAGGCCCAGGCAGGCGCCCTTGCAGCGGTGCACCTGGTAGTCGAAGCAGGAGCCGTTGGTTTTGTACAGGTCACAAAGCTTCTGACACAGGTTGAACTTGGCCACCTTGTGAAACAGGAAGCCCTTGGCCTTGTACTGGTTGCCCAGCGCAATCAGCGGGTGGGACTCGGCGTGGTCGTCGGCCCGGCCGTAATAGAGGCGCTTGTAGCCGTTTTCATCGGTGCGCAGGAAGATGCCGGCCGGAAACACCGAGCGGCGCTGGGCCCGGTTGTAGAGCGGCTTCATCCGCTTGATTTCGGCCGACTCGTAGAGCAACGCCACCAGCTCCGAGCCCGTCAGCTCCCAGGTAATATCGGAAATACTGTTCTTGAACTCCAGCGACTTGCGCGACTTATAGTCGACGGCGAAGTGCTGCTGAATCCGCTTGTAGATGTTGATGCTCTTGCCGACGTAGATAACCTCGCCCTGCTCGTTGTGGAAGTAGTAAACCCCGGCTTCCTGGGGCAGGGAGGCTACTTTCTCGGGCGTGATATTGGGGGGCAGCAACGCCGTGCGAATGGCTTCCTGCACGGCCGCTACCCGTCGGGGGCTGGGCTGCTTGGTCGTTGCCGCGCCGGCCGGCGCGGCGGTGGCCGAAGCCGCCCGCTTGGGGCGGCCCGCCGGCGCCAGCGCGTCCACGGAAGCCAGCGTGTCGGCCGCCGATACGGTCGGGTTGCGCAGGGCCTCGTCCTGCTGGCTGATTTTGAGCAGCCGGTCAAATAGAATGGCCGTGGCGGCGGCGTCGCCGGCGGCGCGGTGCCGGCCCTCCAGCGGAATACCGATATTCTGGCAGAGCTTGCCCAGGCTGTAGCTCGGCTGCCCCGGAATCAGGGAGCGGCTCAGGCGCACGGTGCACAGGGTTTTGCGCGAGTAGTTGTAGCCCAGGTCGGCAAACTCCTTCTTCATAAAGGAGTAGTCGAAGCGCACGTTGTGGGCCACGAACACGCAGCCCTCGGTCAGCTCCACAATCTTGCGGGCCACCTCGTGAAACTTAGGCGCGTCGCGCACCATGTCGTCGGTAATGCCGGTGAGCTGGGTGATGAAAAAGGGAATCGGCCGGCCCGGATTGACGAGCGTGCTGTATTGGTCAACGACTTTGTCGCCGTCGTGAATAAAAATGGCTACTTCCGTGATGCGGTCCTGGGTAGGCTGCCCTCCGGTAGTTTCAAGGTCAATGATGGCGTACAAAAGCGGCGCGGATTCAGGTAAACGAAGATGCTAATACGATTGGTAACAAAGATAACACCCGCGAAGGTTGCAAGCCGGGAAGTTTGCGCCGAACCAGCGGGAGCCGGCAGGAAAGTTGGGCTAGGTACGAGAGGGGGCAGGCGGGCAGATTGGCCGCGGAAACTAAAATGCTACCCCAGGCTGTAGAAACCAAAAAAGCCCGCCGGATGGGCGGGCTTTTCTAAGTGCTCTGACTTGGCGATAAGTCTAGCGGCTGCCTTTCTGCTGGGTAATCCAGTTTTTGGCCGACAGGATTTCGCTGTGCTGCTGCTCGATGACGGTACGGGCCTGAACCGGAATTTCCTGCGACTTCAGGGCCGTTTCGTAGGCCGAGAGCGCCGTGGCGTCGCCGGTTTCGCACTCGCCCAGAATGGCCGAGTCGTCCTGGCCCGTAATGGCCGACTTGATGTTAATCCAGCCGCGGTGCACGGCGGCGGCGGCATCGGCTACCACGCCCTCGATGGTGTTGCCATCCTGGGGGTTGATGCCAATCTGCTGGGCCTGCTGGGTGAGCTGCGACACGAACTGGGCCCGCTGCTGGCTCAGCTCGCTCAGCTTCGACTTCAAATCGGGGCTGCTCACGCCTTCGGCGGCTTCCTGGTAGCCTTTGGCGGCCGTTTTGTTGATTTCTACGAGGTCGTTATACGCGCGGGCGGTTTCTCCGGTGATAGTTGCCATAAGACAAGAAAAGTTTAGGTGGAAATAAGAGTTCAGAAGGCCAGCCCCGGGGGGCCGACTGCACTTTTATACCCTGAGCCGGACAGTAGGGTTGCCAAAAAGATGTTATAAAATTTAGGTGGGGTTGATTGATACCAAGACCCATAGGCCAAAAAATACCCCGCCGACCAAGGCCAGCGGGGTAGGCAATAGCGCCAAAAAAGCGTGGGTTAGTTGGCCGTATTGGGCTTGCGGCCCAGCAGCCGGTCCCACCAGCTGAGCTCCTTGTTTTTGTCTTTGTCGGGCTTGGTGGAGTCTTCACCCTCGGCCGTGTCGCCGAGCAAAAAGCCCCAGGGCTCGGTGGCTTTGTTGGCGTCGAGCACCACCTTGATAACGGCCATAATCGGGATGCTCAGAATCATGCCCGGCGTGCCCCACAGCTCGTTGCCCAGAATCAGGGCAAGGATGGCGGCCAGCGGGTTGATGCTCACCTGGGAGCCGGTAATCATGGGCGTAATGAAGTTGCCTTCCAGAAACTGCACGAAGACAAACACGCCAATAACGCCGGCCGCGTGCAATGGGGAGCCGGTTTCGACCAGGGTAATAATGGCCGGAATAGTGGCCCCAATCATAATGCCGATGTAGGGAATGACGGCCAGCACCGAGGCGAAAATGGCGAAGAAGATGGCAAACTTCACGCCCAGGGCCAGCAGCCCGATGCCGTTGAGCACGGCCACGATGACAATAACCTTGAGCAAACCCGAAATGTAGGCCTGCACCACGGTCTGGATGTTGTCCACGGTGTGCAGCACCACGGTGCGCTTGTCGGGGGCCACGAAGCGGAACATGAACTGCCGCAGATGGTCCCGGTAGAGCAGCAAGCAGAAGATGTAAATCAGCACCTGGGCCAGGTTGCTCAACGCCGAAGTCGTCGTGTTCAGCGTGGTGCCCAGGTAGGTGCCGCCCGACTTTTTGAGGGCCTTCACCGTCGACTCCTTGACTTCCTCAATGCTCATCGGCTTGTAGCCAAACCGCTGGTGGGCCCACTCCTGGGCCTGGTTGAAGAACTCCATGGTCTTGGTCTGCAGCTTGGGAATCTCGTCCTTGAACTGGGTGAGCTGGGAGCCAAAGGCCAGCACGATGCCGGCAAAAATGACGATGAGCAGCAGCAGGCACAGAATAATGGCCCAGATGCGCCCCAGGCCCTTGGCTTCGAGCCAGCGGCAGATGGGCAGCAGCAGCAGGGTAAAGACCCCGGCAAAGGCCAGGGGCAGCAGCACGTCGTCCAGCACTCTGAGGGCATACACCAGCAGCACCCCGGCCAGCAGGATGAAGGTAAACTGAACAATCGGGCGCTGCTGTACCTCGGGCTGGGGCTTATGACCGGAAGGCGGCAAATGATGTTGGGTAGCGGGAGGGAGCATGTTGCTAATTAAATTGGAAGGGCGAGAGAGGGGTAAAGACGGGCTTGCAGGGCGTTTGTTCAGTTTTTGGGTGAACCTTACCCGGCGGTTTTAGGTTGTGAAGAACGTTTTTGCTAACTTTAGTAGCGAAAACAAGACGCGGAAAACCTCGATTTTCTGCGTTATTTTACCTCAAATTTGATTTGCGAAAAGTACAATGGCTGACGAAGAACTACCCATCGCCGCAATTCCCGACCACGGCTACACCGAGGACAGCATCCGCTCTCTGGACTGGCGCGAGCATATCCGGCTGCGGCCCGGCATGTACATCGGTAAGCTCGGCGACGGTTCCGCTTACGACGATGGCATCTACGTGTTGGTAAAAGAAGTTATCGACAACTCCATCGACGAGCACGTGATGGGCCACGGCCGCACCATCGACATCAAGATTTCCGATAGCCGGGTGCAGGTGCGCGACTACGGCCGCGGCATTCCGCTGGGCAAAGTAGTGGATGTGGTCAGTAAGATTAATACGGGCGGCAAATATGACTCGAAAGTCTTCCAGAAGTCTGTAGGCTTAAACGGGGTCGGTACCAAAGCGGTTAACGCCCTGAGCAACTACTTCCTGGTGCAGAGCGTGCGCGAGGGCCAGATGAAGTCGGCCGAATTTGAGCGCGGCATCCTCAAGCAGGACCCCAAGCCGGTCAAAACCAGCCAGCGCAACGGCACGCTGATGGTGTTCCAGCCCGACGACTCCATTTTCAAGAACTACCGCTTCATCCCGGAGTACCTCGAAAACCAGATCTGGAACTACGTCTACCTCAACGCGGGGCTGACCATCAACTTCAACGGCCAGAAGTACTACTCCGAAAACGGCCTGCTCGACCTGCTTTCCCGCAAAGCCGACGCCGAGACGGTCCGCTACCCCATCATCCACCTCAAGGGCCCCGACATTGAGGTGGCCATGACCCACGGCAACGACTACGGCGAGGAATACTACTCCTTCGTCAACGGGCAGTATACCACCCAGGGCGGTACCCACCTGGCCGCCTTCCGGGAGGCCGTGGTCAAGACCGTGCGGGAACACTACAAGAAGGAGTACGACGCGGCCGACATCCGGGCCAGCATCGTGGCCGCCATTTCGGTGCGGGTGCAGGAGCCCGTGTTCGAATCCCAGACCAAAACCAAGCTGGGTTCCATTAACATGGGCGAGGACGGGCCCACCGTGCGGGGCTACATCCTGGACTTCCTCAAGGAGCACCTCGACAACTACCTGCACAAGAACCCGGCCGTGGCCGAGGCCCTCAAGAAGCGCATCGAGCAGAGCGAGCGGGAGCGCAAGGACATGGCCGGGGTGAAAAAGCTGGCCAACCAGCGCGCCAAGAAAGCTAACCTCCACAACCGCAAGCTGCGCGACTGCCGCTTCCACCTCGGCGAGGGCAAGCAGGAAGCCGAAGCCCTGACCACGCTCTTCATCACCGAGGGCGACTCGGCCTCGGGCTCCATTACCAAAAGCCGCAACGTGGAAACCGAAGCCGTCTTCAGCCTGCGCGGCAAGCCCCTGAACTGCTTCGGGCTCAAGAAGAAAATCGTCTACGAAAACGAGGAGCTCAACCTGCTCCAGCACGCCCTCAACATCGAGGAAGGCATCGAGGGGCTGCGCTACAACCGCGTCGTTATTGCCACCGACGCCGACGTGGACGGCATGCACATCCGCCTGCTGCTGCTGACCTTCTTTTTGCAGTTCTTCCCCGACCTCGTGCGCAACGGCCACGTCTTTATCCTGGAAACCCCGCTCTTCCGGGTGCGCAACAAGAAGACCACCATCTACTGCTACAACGAGCAGGAAAAGCAGGAGGCCATGCGCAAGCTGGGCCGCAACCCCGAAATCACCCGCTTTAAGGGCCTGGGCGAAATCAGCCCCGACGAGTTCGGCAAGTTCATCGGCGACAACATCAAGCTGGAGCCCGTCATTCTGCAGTCCGACCGCTCGATTCAGCAGGTGCTCACCTACTACATGGGCAAGAACACCCCCGCCCGCCAGGAATTCATCATCGACAACCTGCGCCTGGAGAAAGACCTGGTAACCTCCGACGTGCTGCCCGTGAGCGAAGTAGCCGAGGAAGACCTGGCCTTCGCCTAACCGCCGCCTTATGCTGGTATTCCAACCGCCCCCGTGCCCTCCGGCGCGGGGGCGGTTTTGTGTAAAGCCCTGAACTCTGTACTAGGGTTGAATAATGCCCGGAAAGAAAATAGTTTTGCGGCTATACTGCGCGGTGCAGCGCGCAGGACTCTACCCGTTTTCCCGTCCGCTATGAAACACACGTTTACCGCGCTTTTCCTCTTGTTATTGGCCGCCCCGGCCGCCCTGGCCCAGTCGGTGGGCGTGGGTACCAACACGCCAGACCCCTCGGCGGCCCTCGACGTGAAGTCCAGCAGCCAGGGCCTGCTCACGCCCCGCCTCACGGCGGCCCAGCGCGGGGCCATCAGCAACCCGGCCAAGGGCCTGCTCGTGTACCAGACCGACGGCACGCCCGGCTACTACTACTTCAGCGGCAGCAACTGGGTCAACCTGACCACCAACGCGGCCCCCGACGCGGCCGGCAACCTGCCCCTGCCGCTGACCTACGCCACCTCGACCACCCTGGCCGGGAGCAGCCAGGGCTTCGTCGATGGTCCCGTGGCCACGGCCAAGTTTGACAACCCCACCGGCATTACCGTGGACGCCCGCGGGGTGGTCTACGTGTCCGACACCGACAACCACGCCATTCGCCTGATCAGCCCCGCCGGTATCGTCAGCACCCTGGCCGGCAACGGCAGCGCCGGCAACGTGGACGCCACCGGCGCGGCCGCCCGCTTTAGCTCGCCCGTGGGCATTGCCGTCGATGCCCAGGGCACGGTGTACGTGGCCGACCAGAACAACCATAAAATCAGGATGATAACCCCCGGCGGGGTGGTAAGTACCCTGGCCGGCACGGGCACGGCCGGGGCCGCCGACGGCCCGGCCGCCAGCGCCCAGTTCAGCAGCCCGTCGGGCGTGGCGGTGGCGCCCGACGGCACGGTGTACGTGGCCGACAAGGGCAACCACAAAATCCGCCAGATCCGCAACGGGCAGGTCACGACCCTGGCCGGGACGGGCACCGCGGGCCGCGTGGATGGCGCCCCAGGCACGGCCCAGTTCAACCAGCCCACCGGCATTGCCCTCGACGGCGGCGGCACCCTCTATATCGCCGACCAGGGCTCCTTTACCGTCCGCATCCTTCGCGGTGGGCAGGTAGCCACGCTGGCCGGCTCCGGCCTGAACGGCGACCTGGATGGCCCGGCCGGCTCGGCCCGCTTTAGAAGCCCCACGGGCGTAGCCGTCGATGCCCGGGGCAACGTGTACGTGGCCGACATGCTCAACCAAAAAATCCGCCTGATCAGCCCCGACGGGCAGGTGTCCACGTTTGCGGGCTCCGGGGGGGCCGGGGCCACGAACGGCACCGGGCCCCAAATTACCTTTTACCTACCCTTCAGCGTGGCCGTCGATGCCCGGGGCACGGTGTACGTGGCCGAGGACGGCACCTTCATCCTGCGCCGTATCGGCGGGCCCTACTACGAGCTGCCCACCGCATCCTCCGTGCCCACCCTGAGTGTGAGCGGCCAAACGCTCAGCCTCAGCGGCAGCAACAGCGTGACCCTGCCCGCCGGGGCCGACAACCTGGGCAACCACACCGCCACCACCACCGTGCGGCTCAACAACAACTGGCTCAGCAACGACGGCGGTAACGAGGGGGTGCGCATCGCCAACAACGGCAACGTTGGCATCGGCACGGCCACGCCCCTGCGCAAGCTCGACGTGAACGGCACCGTCCGCCAAAGCGTCTTTTCCAACCCCCTGACCCTGAACGCCGGCGTCAACGGCCACTTCACCTGGTTTCACAATATGGGCTACAAGCCCACGCTGATGATTTCGGTGGACCAGTCCGGCGGGGGCGGGGGCGAGTTCATCTCCGTCAGCTACGACAACATCGACAACAACTCCACCGACATCTGGGTCCGCAACGCCCAGGGCAGCGGCCAGGCCACCTTCACCCTCCGCTGGATCGTGGTGGATTAGGTGGTAGTGGTTAGTTGTCAGGTGGTAGTTGTCAGTTGTCAGACCTATCATCCTGAGCTTGCGAAGGACCTTCCTCACCTGAGTGACACGCTTAATTAATTGTAAAAAGCCCTTTACCGCACTCGTGGTAAAGGGCTTTTGCGCGTTGGGACTGCCTGCAGTGGGGTAGGTGAGGAAGGTCCTTCGGCTGCGCCTCAGGAGGACAGGTCTACCAACGACCAACGGACACCTCTCACTCCTCAAGCACGCGGCCCCGCCCGAAGCTTCGGGCGGGGCCGCGTGGTAACAGGCGCACCGGTCGTCGGCAGGGCCTTAGGCGGCGGGTTTGGCGGGCACTCTGGCTTCCGTGGCCGGGGCGTCGTAAATCACGTAGTCCTGGTGCTTGCTCACGTCGGTTTGCACGAAGGCGGCTTTGCCCGCTTCGCAAAGGGCCACCAGCTCGTCGTAGAGGGTGTTGCCGGCCGAGAGGCGCTGCTGGGTAGCCCCGCCGGCCCCCGATTCGGCGTCGTGCTGCTCGCCCACGGTCGTGAGCAGGGCGGCATTTTCGGCTTCGAGCTGGCTCAGGTCGGTGGCGGTGAGGCCCTTGGCGGCGTAGGTGCCCAGGGTGGCCCGGCCCACGCGCACCACCCGCACCAGGCCCAGGTACAGGTCGCCGTCGGAGGCCGAGTTCAGCCCGCTGCTGCCGAAAGCCTTGTACTGCGGCGTCCGGTCGTTGTGCACCAGGTTCACCATGCCCATAATGCGCTGCATGGTGCCCAGGGCGGCGGTGCGGGCGGCCTCCTTGGCCAGGGTAGCGGTTGCGGCCCGCTGCACGCCCTCAGTTTCGGTGGGCAGGGCCACGAAGGCCGCCGTCAGGGCCTGTAGCGCGTCGAGGCGGGCCGGCGTCACGGCGTAGCGGGCCAGGGCCGCCACGTCGCGGCGCAGGTAGCCCAGCTTCTCGTTGGCGGTACTCACCAAATCGGGCTGGGACATATTGTAATGGGCAATTTCTGCTTTCTTTTTCATGGATAAGTAAAAGAGGATAAAACCATAGCTGCCAGCCCGGTGCGCTCCGCCAGCGGCCCCTTAAGCTGCACAATAAACCAGAGCTTTGCAACTACCCGATTTCCTGCCGCCGTGCCCGCCCGCAACCTAGCCGCGAGGCTCCGGAACCTCGGCTGCAGCCTCCCAAACCCACGCGTGCCCCTTCGAAGCCGCTGCCCCTGCCTCCGCAGCTTCGGCGGCGGCTTTCGAAGTCTTTCCAAGTACCTATGAAACCTCGGCGCGAGCGTATGAAACGTCAGCGCGTGCATTTATTCAAGCTAAAAAGCGCCTTGGTAGGGCGTAGAAAGGGTTTTGAACGAAAAAGGAAGGAAGTGGCTCAGTAGCGGACAGCCACGGCACGAATGCCGCTGCTACTACCCGCCACCGCACGGGCCGACCCCGCAATGCGGCTGCAACCCCAGGGCCAGGTCGGCTACGTGGCGGCGGTACTAAAGTGGGGGGCGGTACGTCGGTAGCCAGCTTAGAAATCCAGGTCGTCGGGCTCGCCCAGGGCGCGGCGGCCTTCCCGGATGATTTCCTGCTGCCAGTCGAAGTGGGTGGCGGCCCGCTTGCGGCGGCGGCGCTCCGCCACCGGGGCCTGGCGAATCCCGAGCTGCTCCCGCTGGCAGTACGCGTCGTAGACGTGGGGCAGGGCGGCGCGCACCTGGTCCAGGTAGTAGCGGTTGGAGGCCTCGATGATGCCCTGGCGCCAGTCGGCGTGGGCCTGAATCGGGACCAGACCGGGGCCGGCATCCTTGAGCCGTTCCAGGGCCACCTCCAGGTCAGTGTCGTCGTTGCCCTCCAGGCGCTCAGCCATTTGCAGCTTGGCTTCGAACTGCCGCAGGTTGACGGCCGGCTCGAAGCGGCGCAGCCACTCGCGGGCCAGGTCGTCGAATTCCGCGCCGTAGGTGGGCACGTGGGGCCGCGGGTCGGCGGCAGCGGCGGGCGGGGGCGGGTTGCGGCGGCGTTGCTCGGCGCGGGCCGCCATTTCGTAGTGCGCTTCCTGCTCGCCGCGCGGGTCGGGGAGCTGGCGCAGGTAGCCGGTACCCCGGTGCTGGTCCCAGAACTGGGTAAACTCCGTCAGGTCCTGCTGCTCGTCCCAGTCGGCGTCGCGCATGTGGGGGTAGCGGCGGTGCAGCCAGAAGTCGTGGGTCGGATTGCCCAGGTCCAGCGCGTCGGGCTCATCGCTCTCGGCCAGGAAGGCATCGAGCACGGCTACTTCGTCGTCGCTGATGGGCGAGAGCACCGGGCAGGCCTGAATATCGTCGTGCCAATCCTCGAAATTACTGGAGAGCTGGGCCCCGGGGACGGCTACCAGCCCGGCCCGCCACTGGCATTCGAGGTCGAAGAGCTTCTGGTGCTGAAGCAGCCAGAGGGCCTCGGCGGCGGCTTTGTCGTGTTGGTGGAGCAGGTATTCCAGGCTGGCCTCGTAGTTCTTGCCGTGGTGGTGCAGCTCGTGGAGCAGCTGGGCGTAGCTTTTCAGGCAGGACTCGTGAAACAGCGGATGGTAGCGCTGGAGCCATTCGTGCAGGCGCGGGTCGGCCAGGACTTCGTCTTCGGAGCGGGGGGTAGCAGGGGGCTGATTGGAGTCGGCGGACATAGCGTTACGGATAAGCGGGACTAGAATGGGGGCGGGTACTATAGCCGGAATATAGCGAATGGACAGCATACTGGCCAGCCGTTGCGGCCCCGGCGGCCGGCCAGATTTCATCGACCGGCAGGGGAGGTTTCAACGCCAATTTTCCGGGGTTCGTCCAAACCCGCAACATCTTTATGCGATACCGCCGTATACCTGCAGCTTCGTTCTTTGTAGTACGTCCCGCGCGGTGCGGGGCCTTGCTCTTTCCTACCTCACACCTATGGCTTCAACCCTACCTTCTTACGGCGCGGCCTCGTCCCGCCACTCCGACACTTCCACTGCCTCCCCCTGGCGCCAGCGGGCCATGGGCTGGCTCCTGCTCCTGGTGCTGCTGGGCCTGCTGGTAACCAGCCGCCACCTCAAAGCCGGGAACTCGCCGGAAAGCCGGTCAGCCTTTTCCTTGGGTTGGGGCAAATAGCCCCGGAGGCCGAACAGTAAACGAGCCGCCTTCAGCATGCTGAAGGCGGCTCGTTTACTGTTCGGCCCGGCTGACTACGACAAGGGCTCGGGTGCGGCCGACGCCGAAGAGGCCGGCCGCGACTTATCCTGGGGCAGGGGAATGAATTCGTGGTTGTCGGTGGGCGGCAGGGCAATGCGGCCGGCGGCCCAGTCGGCCTTGGCCTGCTCGATGCGCTCCTTGCGCGAGGACACGAAGTTCCACCAGATAAAGCGGGGGCCCAGCTGCTCGCCGCCCAGCAGCATGAGCGTGGTGGTTTCACGGGCAATAATCACGGGGTCTTGCCCGGGGGTAAAGACCAGCAGCTGCCCGGCCGAGTAGAAGTGGCCGGCTACCTCAATCTGGCCCTTGGCTACGTAGGCCCCGCGCTCCGGGTGGCCCTGGGGCAGGCCAAAGCGGGTGCCGGGCTGCAGCACCACGTGCAGGTAGAACAGGGGGGAGTGGGTTTGCACGCCGTTGCGCAGGCCGTAGGCGTCGCCGGCAATGAGGCGCATCCACACGCCCGGCTCGGTGAAGATGGGCAGCTCGTGGGGCTGGTAGTTGGTAAACGTGGGGGCCGTTTCCTCGTCGGCCTCGGGCAACGCCACCCAGGTTTGAATCATTTCCAGCTGCCCGCCGGCCAGGGTGGCCGGGTCCTCAAACCGCTCGGAGTGGGCAATGCCGCTGCCGGCCGTCATCCAGTTCACCTCCCCGGGCCGGATAATCTGCTCCACGCCCAGACTGTCGCGGTGCATCACCTGGCCGCCAAACAGGTAGCTCACCGTACTCAGCCCGATGTGGGGGTGGGGCAGCACGTCGAGGCTCTGGAGCTGGGTGGCCGGCACGCGCACCGGGCCGGCGTGGTCCATAAAGATGAAGGGCCCCACCATGCGCCGCTCCCGGAAGGGTAAAATGCGCTTCACGTCGAAGCCGGCGCTGATGGACGCCTGGCGGGCGTTGATTACTAAGTCGAGCATAGGAAAAGCAGTGTAGAGCGAGAGGAGAAGCCGCAAGATGGGTTTCTTGTTTGAAACGCAAACGACCCGGCCCCGCTGATCCTGGCAAGGACCAACGGGGCCGGGTCGTTGGGCCGGCCGGCGGCGCCGGGGCTATTCCACCCGCAGGCGCTTGGTAACCACTCCCTGGGGCGTGGCGAGCTGCAGACTATACAGGCCCGGGGCTACCGTGCGCAGGTCCACAGGGCGCGGACCGGCGGTGGGGGCCAGCTCCAGGCGGCGCACCGTTTGGCCCAGCGGGTTTAGCAGGGTGGCCGTCAGTGGGGCGCGGTGCAGCTCGGCGGGCAAAGCCAGCAGGGCCGTGCCGTGGGCCGGGTTGGGGTACAGGGCTACCTGGCGGCTCAGGGCGGCCGGGGCGGCGGCCAGTATTTCGGTGCGGGTAAACAGCAGGGAGAAGCGCTGCACGGCCGCCGTGCTCAGCGTGAACGGGTAGGTTGGCTGCCGGCTCAGGTCCTGGGTAGTGCCCGTCAGCGCGTCGCGCAGGTACAGGTAGGTGCCGGCGGGCAGGTTCAGGCGCTGCGAAGCCGTGAGCGTGTAGGTGCCCGGGCCGGGGCCCTGCACGTCGAGCGGCAGCGTAACGTCGGCCGCGCCCAGGGCGGGCAGGCCGCTGATGGACAAGGGCTGCGCGCCGCTGAAGGCCAGGAAAGGCACGCCGCTGGTGGGCAGCTTGTAGGCATCAAACCTCCGGTCGAAGCTCTCGGTGGCGCCCGTCTGAAAGTAGGCCGTGGCCACGTCGGCCGGGCCGGTGCTGCCGGCCAGGGTGAGCTGCACCAGGGGCCGGGTTTCGGGCGTGGCCGCGGGCGGGTTGGCCGGGTCGTAGTAGTCGAGCAGGCGGGCGGCCTGGGTGAAGGCCACGCTGCCCGGGGTGCTGGCCGCACTGACCCGCACGAAAAAGGCCTGGCCCGGCAGCAGGTAGCGCGGCCCGCCCACGCCATTGACGTAGCTCTGGTAGGTGCCCGTGGTGGCGCTGGCCGGCTGGTACACGTACACGGCCGCGTCGAGCCCGGTTGTTGTAGCGGCCGTGGCCACCACGCTCCAGTCCAGGGCGGCGGCATACGGGTTGCCCAGTAAATGGTAGCCCGACTGCGGCAGCGTGGCCCGGGTCAGGCTGCCGCGGACGATGGTAGAGAAGTTCAGCGGCCCGGTGACGGCCACCGTGGCCACTCCCGGAGCATTGAGGCGGTAGCCCAGGCCCGGTACGAAGGTTTCGGTCAGGGCCGTGGGCGAGGCAAACCCCCGCTCGAAGTCAGCAAAGCCGTCCGCGTTGGTACTGATGCGGCTCTGGTCGTAGCCAAACACCGTGGGAAAGGGCGTGACGGTGCCCGGCGTGGCGCTGGTGTTGTAGTCGGCATTCACCACCGGCACGAAGCCCGGGGCCGCCAGCTGGGCCAGGGTAGCCGAGCGCACCGGGGCGGCGTAGTAGGAGCGGCCCGGGCCGCTGAGTTGCTGCTCCACCGTCACCGGGCCATTGATGAAGCTGTCGGGGTCGCGCACCACCTGGCCCCCGGCCAGCACCCGCAAGGTCCCGGTGTTTCCTACCAGCACCAGGCTGTTCTGGGTGGCTTTGAGCAGGCGCCGCACGCTGACCGGGGCATCAATGACCAGCTCGTCGGCCACGCTTAGCTCGCCTATGGTCAGGTTTTGCAGGGTGGTAGGGGCCGTGCCATTCACTGCGTGCAGGCCCTCGCCAAAGGCCAGGGTACTGCTCGGCGCCAGCGTGAGCGTGGCTCCGTTGTTGGTCAAATCGCCGCCCACTGAAAGAGTGGAGCCGGCGCCCTGCACCACGGTACTGGTAGCCGGCAGCAGCACCGTGCCCTTGAGGGTGAGGCGGGCCGCCGGGTCCAGGGTCAGCGTGGCACCCGCTTGCAGGGTGAGGGCGCCGGCCACCTGGGTGCCGGTTACCACGGGCTGCCGGGTGCCGGCTGGGATGGTAACGTCGGTGGTCGGCGAAGGCAACGTGCCGCTGCTCCAGTTGCCGGCCGCATTCCAGGCCGTGCTCACGGCCCCGGTCCAGGTGACCGTGGTGTTGGGCAGGGGCGGCGTGTTCAGGTATACTGGGTTCGGCGTGGTCGACAGCGCCCCGTTGGTGCAGTTGCTGTAAATCGTTACCTCGTAGGTGGCCCCCGGGTCCAGGCCGGTCAGCAGGATGGGGGATGCGGTGCCAGTAGTCGTCAGAATGGGACCCGCTGCCCGGTTGGAATAGGTTACCTGGTAATTGCTGTTACCCGCCGCCGGCACAAAGCTCACGCTGGCCGTGGTGGGCGAAGTGGGAGTAGCGGCCAGGCCCGTGGGTGGGGGGCAGGGCGTGGGCGGCGTGAAGGTGTAGAATTGGCCGGTGGCGGGCCGCTGGTTTATCGTATTGGTCGATACCGTGCTGCTAATGGTGGGCGCGGCCGAGGCGTCGCTTAGCGACAAAAACGTGCTGCTGCTGCCCGCCAGCCCGATGGTGGCCGAGAGCCGGCTGGCCGGGCCCGGCACCCCCGAGCCCGGCCGGTAGCGGTACTGAATGACGCCCGTGGCTTCAAACAGGTGGATTTGAAACGAGATGATGGAAGTGGGGGAATTGGGACTGTTGCCGGGCCAGCCCCAGTTGCGCCACTCCATGACCAGCTCCCGGTTGGGTGCCGTGCCCAGCGTGGCGTAAATCGCCGAGCTGCCCGGGACTACGTCCAGATCGTCCCAGAAAGGCGCCAGCAGCGGCGGCGTTACTACGTTGCCCATCAGACTGTTGTCGTCGGGGTTGTTGGGGTTGCGGGCAAAGTTGCTCAGGCTGAGCCAGCCGTCGGACGAAACGACGAACTCGGTGTAGGTGTTGCCTTCAAAAACGAAGGGAAAGCCGATTGGGTAGGGGCGGGAAGCATTATTGTCCTGCATAATGTCCTGGGCAAACCCGCTGACGTTGGTCAGGTCGGCGTAGGTGCCCGAGCTGGCCATGAAGGTGTAGGCCCGGGCCGGCAGCAGCTGGGCGTGTGCTTCCGGGAGCTGGCTCAGGCTCAGCAGCAACAAAATGGCCAGCCTGCGGCCCCAGTTCGGTAAGGAGTTGATGGCCAGAATGAATAAACGTTTATGCATGACTAGATAGATAGGAGTGCAAGGATAGCTAAAGGTAGATATTGACGCGGGTATAGTTCAGTTTACTCCGTTAAAAGTCAAAAAATAACGTTGCCCAACTCCCGCCGCCTACGCCACGCTGGTTTTGGGGCCACGGGCAGTAACTAGTCTTTGCACTTAGCAGTCCTGACCCGACCAGGAAAAGGTGCCGGGTTAGGAAAATAGGTTTTTGTTGATGCTAAAATGATTGGCGCGGAAACTAGCCTTTCTTCAGCGTAGGCGCCCGAATAGCTTTGCTCTTGACCAGTAAAAAGTTGCTGCCAGACTTGCGCTTGGCTAATATAATTAGGAACTTTATGGCGCTGCTCGGCATTAGAAATATTGCGTTCTGCGCAGCTAACGGTACTTTTGATATTCCGGGTTTCCGCCGGGGCCGCTCGGGGCGCTGCTGCTTTTCTTCGTAGCGTTTCTCCTGCCGGCCCGCGGGGGCCCTTCCCAGTGTTGCCCGCACCTTTTCGGAGGCCGGGTTTGTTAAGCGAAAAGCCTTCCGGTTTTGCGGCCGGAAGAGAGGTACAAGAACATTAACCGTGGCAAGCGCCACACCCCACCGTGTCAGAAGAGAAGAACCCCCAAGACCCCAATTCCGAAGAGCAGCCCAACCTGTTTGGCGCCGGCGACTCCTTTGAGTTTGGGTCCGCCCCGGGCCAGCCCGGGGACGCCGCCGAGCCCGAGGCGCCCGAATTCGTCGTCAGTGAAACCGGCGAGCTGCTGCTGGCCGAGTCTTCCGACGACGTGCAGGCCATAATCGAGCCCACGCCCGTGACCGAGGAAACCGAGGAGGAGCCCAAGTTTGCCCCCGGCGAAACCATTCACGACGTGGCCACCGTGGCCGGCATGTACCAGAACTGGTTTCTGGACTATGCCTCCTACGTGATTCTGGAGCGGGCCGTGCCCGCCATTGAGGACGGCCTCAAGCCCGTGCAGCGCCGCATTCTGCACGCCATGAAGGAAATGGACGACGGCCGCTTCAACAAAGTGGCCAACGTCATCGGCCAGACCATGCAGTACCACCCCCACGGTGACGCCAGCATTGGGGATGCCATGGTGAACCTGGGTCAGAAGGATCTGCTGATTGAAACCCAGGGCAACTGGGGCGACATCCGCACCGGCGACGGCGCAGCGGCCCCGCGTTACATCGAAGCCCGCCTGAGCAAGTTTGCCCTCGACGTCGTCTTCAACCCCGACATCACCGAGTGGCAGATGAGCTACGACGGCCGCAAGCGCGAGCCGACTACACTGCCCGTGAAGTTTCCGCTGCTGCTGGCCCAGGGCGTGGAAGGCATTGCCGTGGGCTTGAGCACCAAGATTATGCCCCACAACTTCCGCGAGTTGTGCAAGGCCTCTATCGACGTGCTCCGGGGCCGGGACATTCAGCTGTTCCCCGACTTCCCGACCGGCGGCCTCTGCGACGTAACCAACTACAACGGGGGCTTGCGCGGGGCCAAAATCCGCTTGCGCGCCACCATCGAGAAGGTCGACAAGACCATGCTCGTCATCCGCGACATTCCCTACGGCACCACCACCACGGCGCTGATGGAAAGCATCGTGAAGGCCTCGGAAGCCAACAAAATCAAGATCAAGAAGGTGGTCGACAACACGGCCGCCGAGGTGGAAATCCAGGTCCACCTGCCCACCGGCGTGAGTCCCGACCTCACGATGGACGCCCTGTACGCCTTTACCGACTGCGAAATCTCCATCTCGCCCAACACCTGCGTGATTATCGAGGATAAGCCGCGGTTTGTGGGCGTGGAAGATATGCTGCGCCTGAGCACTGGTAAAACGGTGCGCCTGCTGGAGCGGGAGCTGGAAATTCGCCAGGATGAGCTCCAGGAAAAGTGGCATTCGGCGTCGCTGGAGAAGATTTTCATCGAAAACCGCATCTATCGCAAAATCGAGGAGTGCGAAACCTGGCAGGACATTCTCGACACGATTGAGAAGGGCCTGAGCAAGTTTGTACGCGTGGAAGGCTCCAAGGCCAAGGCCGACGACCAGCGCATCGTGCTGCGCCGCCCCATCACCGAGGACGACCTGACCCGCCTGACCGAAATCCGCATCAAGCGCATTTCCAAGTTCGACGGCTTCAAGGCCGACGAGTACATTCAGAAGCTGGAAACCGAGCTGGCCGAGGTGGCCGACAACCTGGCCCACCTTACCCGCTACGCCATTGCCTACTTCGAGGGCCTGCTCAAGAAGTACGGCGCGGGCCGGGAGCGGAAAACCCAGCTGCGCACCTTCGACGTGGTAACGGCCCAGAAAGTAGCCGTGGCCAACCAGAAGCTCTACGTCAACCGCCAGGATGGTTTCGTGGGCTACGGCCTCAAGAAGGACGAATTCGTGTGCGACTGCTCCGACTTGGACGACATCATTGCCATCAAGCGCGACGGCACGTTCATGGTCGTCAAGATTGCCGAGAAGACCTTCGTGGGCAAGGACATTCTGCACGTGGGCGTCTACAACAAGAACGACGACCGGCTGGTCTACAACATGATTTACCTGGACGGCGCCTCGGGCATCAGCTTCGCTAAGCGCTTCCTGGTTACGGGCATCACCCGCGACAAAACCTACGACCTGACCAAAGCCACGAAAGGCTCCAAGACGCTGTACCTGACGGCCAACCCCAACTCGGAGTCGGAAATCGTGAGCATTCAGCTCTCCGATAAAGCCCCGGCCCGGGTCAAGCAGTTCGACTTCGACTTTGCCGAGCTGGCCATCAAGGGCAAGGGCTCCATGGGCAACATCGTGACCAAGCAGCCCATCAAGAAAATCACGCAGAAAAGCCTCGGCGACTCCACGCTGGGTGGCCGGGAGGTCTTCTTCGATTCGGTGGTGGGCCGCCTCAACACCGCCGGCCACGGCCGCTACCTGGGCACCTTCGACACCGATAACACGGTGCTGGTGGTCTACAAGGACGGAACGTACGAGCTCAAGTCGCCCGACCCGGCCTACCACTTCGATGTACCCAACATCGTGCTGCTGCGCAAGCTCGAGCCCAACACCGTGCTCAGCGCCGTGTACGCCGAAGGCGAAACCAAGACGCACTATATCAAGCGCTTCAAGATTGAAACCAGCACCCTGGAGAAGCGCTTTACCTTTATTTCCGAAACCAAAGGCTCCAAGCTGCTCTGCGCCACCTGCTTCGGCGAGCCCCAGGTGGAAATCAAGCTGCAGCGCGACAAAAAAGCCGACAAGGAAACCGAAAAGCTGCACCTGCACGAGTTTATCGACGTGAAAGGCTGGAAAGCTATGGGCAACAAGCTCAACTACTTCAAGATTCACGCCGTGACGCTCGTCACCGACGAAGGCCCCGAGCCCGAGCGTCGGCAGGTAGCCAAGAAGAAGGGCCCGGCCACGATTCCGCGCCCGGCTTCCGGCGGAAGCGGGGAGGAGAGTGGTCCGCTGCCCGAAATGTCGGGGCCGGTGGACGTGACCAGTGAAGACGTGGAGCGGGCCCAGGCCATTCTGCGGCGGCCCAAAGCCCAGCTGGGCTTGTTCTAAAGCAAAAGTGCCCCGGTTGCGAAGTCGGGGCACTTTTTTGTGTTCTGGTCAAATCAACCCAAATTCGGCAGCCCAAGCCCGGGCTGCCGTTGTTCGTTTCCCCTTTTTGCAATGCCCGCGCACCCGGTTTGTTACGTTCCCAAGTGGCTGCTGCTTTTGCTGCTCCTGACGGCCGGCGTGCTGCTGCCGGGCCGCCGGGCCGTGGCCCAGCCCAGCGCGGCCACCCTCAGCCGCCTGCTGGCGGAGGCCCGGGAGCTGCAGAAGCAGTATAAGGAGTCGGAAGCCCTGGCCAAGTACGAGCAGGTGCTCAAGCAGGCGCCCGGCAACTACGAGGCCCTTTGGCAGGCCGCCGTACTGAGCGTGCACATCGGGACCCGCTACACCGACGAAACCCGGAAGGCTGCCTACTTTGCCGCCGCCCGCCTGTATTCCACCCGCTCGTTGGTAGTCAAGCCGGAGGGCGCGGAGTCGAACTACGCCGAAGCCCTGGCCCTAGTCAACCAGGCTACCCTGCTCAACGCCCGGGGGCGACTGGTGGCGTACAAGGAAATGAAGCCCTACGTATTCAAAGCCGTGGAAAAGGCGCCCAACTGGGCCGATGCCTGGCAGCTGCTGGGCCGTTGGCACTACCGCGTCGACCATTACAACCCGCTGGAAAAGTTCTACAGCCAGTTTTTCCTGGGCGGTATGCCCGGCAGCGCCAGCACGCCCAAGGCCATTGAGGCCCTGGGCAAAGCCCACGAGCTGGAGCCCAAGAAGATTCAGTTCTGCTACGACTTAGCCCGCGTGCACATCAACCAGGGCCAGCGCACCCGGGCCAGCAACGTGCTGCAGGAGGCGGCCCAGCTTACGCCCATCACCAGTGAGGAGCTCGAAATGAGCCGCCGTTGCCGGGTGATGCTGATTCAGCTCAACAAGAAAATGCTTAAGCAGCTCCACCAAAAGGTCAAAAAGACGCTCTAGGCGCCGGCCACTAGCCGTCACCGCGTATCTTTGCCCCAGTGCCGAATTTCTTTGTCCCCGCCGTGCGTGTTCTTCGTCTCTTTCTGGGTGTAGCTGCCAGCGCGGTGCTGTTGGGCGCCTGCGAGAGTGCCCCGGCCAGCCGTTCCGAAACCATGGTCAACCTGGCTACGGTGCAGAGCGGCCCCCAGATTCAGGCCCAGGAGCTCGAGGGGGCCATTGCCCGCCAGCCCCGCAATGCCTCTCTCTACGCCCGCCGCGCGGCCTTCCGCCTCGACGCGGGCCAGGTAGACGCCGCCCTGCAGGATATCGACCAGGCCATTGACCTCGACGACGCGCCCGGCGAATTCTACTTTACCAAAGCCCGGGGCCTGCGGGCCCAAAACCGGCTGACCGCCACGTTGGCCGCGGCCCAGGAAGCTTCCCGCCGCGGCTTTTCCTCGCCCGAGCTCAACCTGCTCGTGGGCGAAACCCAGCTGGCCTCCCGCCACTACCAGGACGCCATCGACCAGCTCGACCGTACCCTGCAGCAGGAGCCCGACCACGCCGGGGCCCTGTTCTACAAGGGCGTGGCTTATCTGGCTCTCGCCGATACCGTGCAGGCCCTGCAATTTCTGCGCGCCAGCATTGCCCGCGACCCGCGTCAGCCCGAAACCCTGCACCAGCTGGCGTTTCTGTCGAATGCCTACCGCCTGCCGGCCGAGGCCGTGGTCTATACCCGGAGGGGCCTGAAGCTGGCACCCGCCTACGGCTTGCTCTGGTACGACCACGGCCGGCAGTTTGAACTGCAAAGTCAGCCCGATAGCGCCCTACGCTGTTACGCGCGGGCTATTCAGCTCGACACTACTCTCTACCGCGCCGACTACCGTCTGGCCCTGGCGGCCTTTAAGCAACGGCAGTACGCCACGGCCATTCCGCACCTGCAGCGGGCCGTGCGCCGGGCCCCGCGCCTGCCGGATGCCCGCCAGATGCTGGCTGAGAGCTTCGAAAGCCTGGGCCGCAACGCCGATGCCCTGGCTCAGTACCGGCAGCTCGTGGTAGAAAATCCCGGTAACCGCCACTGGACTTTTAAAGTGTGGAAAGCCGGCGAAAAAGCCCGGCAGCTGCGCGCCGATACCTTTTACCGCCGCCGGGCCGTGGAGCCCATTGCGCCCATGCCCCAGCGCTTCACGCCTTCCCTGACCAATTAGGCGCAGGGGCTGACTATCAGCGGCGCCAACTAACCGAGGCGGCTCTTGCTTTAAACCTTTGCGGCCGGCCAAGCCCGTCAGCAGCCAACGCCGGGCTTTTTTAGTGCTCCAGCGGAATTGGGCAGTGGTCTACTACGGCATGAGAAGCGGGTAGGCTGTCGATTTGCGTAGCCGGGTCCGGTTGCTTTAGCGCCCCGGTCGCCTTTTCGGCGGGGCGGCAGCCAGTTAGCAAAATAATGCTTCCTGTCAGCAGTAGCCCAGTTGCTAGTACGGCCCGCATTACCGGGCTCCGGCTTGCTGCCACAGCCCCGGCTTTTGAGGGTCGGTGGACTGCCGGGCCCGGTCCACGTCGGGGCTGCGGTAAAGGGCCTCCGGAATTTGCGCCAGCGTCGACTCGTGGACCCGCGGCCCCAAGCCATAAAAGTGCTGAAAGCTCATCAGCAAAGGCCGCCACTTGTCCGGGTCTACCCGGTTGGAGTGGCCCACTAGTAGGATAGACTCCTCCACGTGAACCCGCTGAATGCGCAGCTCGAGACTCAGGAGCCGACCCCGAACGGTTGGGTCTTCTTCTCCGATGCCGTGCGTGGCTGCCACTACGGCTTCCAACTGCACCGGGCATTCCAGCACCCGCGGTGGCGCCACGGTTTCGGAGGCCATCGGCGTCAGACCGGCCAGCTCGAACTTCTCGCGCTCGGTGCGGTAGCCTTTCTGCTGCTTGCCCACCGGCACCGGGTCCGAGCCCGTGGTAAGGGCCAGGCGGTTGACGGCTCCGACCAAGTCTACCGAGGGTAAATTGAGCACGCACTGGCCCATGCGGAGCAGATTCTGGGTAGTTTGGGAAGTGGCCGACAGGCCGATTACGGCCCGCCACCCCAGCCAGAATATGGAGGACATCGGAGCTAGGTTAACGGTGCCGTCTTCGTTGGTGGTGCTGATAAGCACGACGGGCGTGCCGAAATACAGAATAGCGGGTTCACAGCGCTGGTGCATGGGTAAAAGAAGGCTTGTGAGAATTGAAAAGGGACTTTGCGGTCACAAACTTCTGCCGTAACCCAGCCCATTTCAACCCGAATCTTGCGGACTTAGTCTAGGGTGAAGGCCTGGCCTACCTGGATTTAGCACCCACTGTCCTGCGCTTGGCGGCGCTCAGGCTAGGGAAACCGGCCGCTGGCGTCAACCAAGTGCGGGTGGGCGCAAAGCTCGGTGTCACAGATCTTAGCGTTCCGGGAACTCCTTATTGTTGGGACGAATAGCCATCAACCTTGCTGGTCCGAATCGGGCCAATTCTATCCTTGTCCGCTGAAAACCGCCTTAAGCTGCTAACTTGCGGGCTAACGCTGTTTGTATAGCTACTTTATTTCCCACTCATGATTGACATCACGCTTCCCGACGGCTCGGTCCGCCAGTTTGAGGCCGGCGCAACTGGCTACGACGTGGCCGCCAGCATCAGCGAAGGTCTGGCCCGCAACGCCTTGGCCGTCCGCGTAAACGGGGAGGTTCGCGACCTGAACCGCCCCATCGACCACAGTGCCAAGCTCGAAATCCTGACCTGGAACGACACCGACGGCAAGTCCACGTTCTGGCATTCCTCGGCTCACTTGCTGGCCGAAGCCCTCGAGGCCCTGTACCCCGGCGTTAAGCTTGGCATCGGGCCCAGCATCGAAAACGGCTTCTACTACGACATCGACCTGGGCGAAGGCCGCACGATTTCGACGGACAACTTCCCCGAAATCGAGAAGAAGATGCTGGAGCTGGCCAAAAACAAGAGCCGCTACGAGCGCCGCGAAGTGAGCAAGGCGGACGCCATTGCCTACTTCACCGAAAAGGCCGACCCCTACAAGCTCGACTTGCTGGAGCGCCTCGACGACGGCAGCATCACCTTCTACCAGCAGGGCGACTTCACCGACCTCTGCCGCGGCCCGCACATTCCCGATACTTCGCCCATCAAGGCCGTGAAGCTGCTCAACGTGGCCGGAGCCTACTGGCGCGGCGACGAGAAGAACAAGCAGCTCACCCGCATCTACGGCATCACTTTCCCGAAGGCCAAGGAGCTCACCGAGTACCTTGAGAAGCTGGAGGAAGCCAAGCGCCGGGACCACCGCAAGTTGGGCAAGGAGCTGGAGCTGTTTGCCTTCTCCGAAAAAGTTGGTGCCGGTCTGCCGCTGTGGCTGCCCAAAGGCACTGCCCTGCGCGAGCGGCTCGAGCAGTTTATGCGCAAGGCCCAGATCAAGTCGGGCTACCTGCCCGTGGTAACGCCCCACATCGGCTCCAAGGAGCTGTACGTAACCTCGGGCCACTATGAGAAGTACGGCGCCGACTCGTTCCAGCCCATCAAGACCCCGAACCCGGGGGAGGAGTTCTTCCTCAAGCCGATGAACTGCCCCCACCACTGCGAAATCTACAAGACCAAGCCCCGCTCATACCGCGACCTGCCGATTCGCCTCGCCGAGTTCGGCACGGTGTACCGCTACGAGCAAAGCGGCGAGCTGCACGGCCTGACGCGGGTGCGCGGCTTCACCCAGGACGACGCCCACATCTTCTGCCGCCCGGATCAAGTAAAGGAAGAGTTTATCAAGGTTATTGACTTGGTACTCTATGTTTTCCGTTCGTTGGGCTTCGAAGATTATACGGCTCAGATTTCCCTGCGCGACCCGGAAAATAAGGCTAAGTATATCGGCTCCGATGAAAACTGGCACTTGGCCGAAACCGCCATTCAGGAAGCCGCCGCCGAGAAAGGCCTGCCCACGGTAACGGAGTACGGCGAAGCCGCGTTCTATGGCCCGAAGCTCGACTTTATGGTGCGCGACGCGCTGGGCCGTAAGTGGCAGCTCGGCACCATTCAGGTCGACTACAACCTGCCCGAGCGGTTCGAACTGGAGTACGTGGCCCCCGATAACTCCCGCCAGCGCCCCGTGATGCTGCACCGCGCCCCGTTCGGCTCGCTGGAGCGTTTCGTGGCCGTGCTCATCGAGCACTGTGCCGGCAACTTCCCGCTCTGGCTCTCGCCCGAGCAGTTTGCCGTGCTGCCCATTTCGGAAAAGTACCAGGACTACGCCCAACAGGTGTACGACAAGCTGGTGCAGGCCGAATTGCGCGGCTCCCTGGACAACCGCGACGAGAAAATCGGCCGCAAAATCCGGGATGCGGAAATTTCCAAGGTTCCCTACATGCTGATTGTAGGGGAGAAGGAGCAGGAAAATGGTATTGTTTCGGTGCGCAAGCACGGCGAAGGCGACATCGGCAGCGTGCCCCTCGACTCCTTCATCCGCAGCTTCCAGGAGCAGGTTGCCGAAATGACGGCTGTTTAATGTGCTAATGCGGCTGAATGGGAGAAATCACCCATTCGAATAGTAGCACACCAGTTGGCTAATAGATTTAAGAAAAGCCCTGCTACCTATTGGCGGCAGGGCTTTTTTTTAGCTATAAGGTAAATTATATAGTTGGTTGTCAAAGCAATGAAGTCTTCTTGGATGTTGCTGTTACGGTCTTCTTTGCTCTGTTTTTTACATTTTCCACCTTAGCACATAAGCACATTAACCACACATTAGCACATTAAAATATTGAGCGTTTGGAAAAAAAGGCGGATATTCGCCCGCTGATTGAACCCACAATGCTCCGGCAATGGTTGAGTTCAACCAGTCTAAAAGTTAATTAGCTCACCTTTCAGAAGGAGGACCAACCCATAGCAACCCCAAACCGCCGCTACATTCCCCGCGCTCAGGTCGAGGAGCCGTTCAAAATCAACCAGAAGATTACGGCTCGGGAAGTACGCCTGGTCGGCGAAAACGTCGAGCAAGGCATTTATTCTATTGAGCAGGCCCGTCGCATGGCCCAGGAGCAGAACCTCGACCTGGTCGAGATTTCGCCCACGGCCGTGCCCCCGGTGTGCCGCGTTATCGACTACTCGAAATTTAAGTACGAGCAGAAGAAGCGCACCCGCGAAATGAAGGCCAAGGCTACGAAAGTAGTCCTGAAGGAAATTCGTTTCGGACCCAACACCGACGACCACGACTTTGCTTTCAAGCTCAAGCACGCCCAGGAATTCCTCAAGGAAGGCGCCAAAATTAAGGCGTACGTTCACTTCGTGGGTCGTTCTATCGTCTTCAAGGAGCGGGGCGAAATCCTGCTGCTCAAATTTGCCCAGGCTCTGGAAGACCTGGCCAAGGTCGAGCAGCTGCCCAAGCTCGAAGGCAAGCGCATGTTCCTGTACCTGGCTCCCAAAGTAGCGCCGACGCCCGCCAAGGCCAAGCCCGCGGCTCCAGCCGCGAAAGAAGGAGCTCCGGCTCCCAAAGAAGCGCAGCCCAAGGAACAGGAGTAAGCTCTGGCCTCAATCCGCATTTTCTTTTTTCTCAATTCATACCACAATGCCGAAAGTAAAGACGAAATCCGGTGCTAAGAAGCGTTTTACGCTCACCGGCTCGGGCAAGGTGAAGCGGAAGCACGCCTTCAAAAGCCACATCCTGACCAAGAAGTCGACCAAGCAGAAGCGTAATCTGACGCACGTAACGCTGGTTAGCTCCGCGGACATGAACCGCGTGAAGGACATGCTGGTTATCTGATTTGTTGAAAGCTGATTGTTGATTGTCAGTGGCTTATCCATTAACAATCAACAATTAACCAACAACAATCACCCAATTTTCAAACCCGGCGTCCGGTCTCGAAGACTTCACTTGTATAGTCACCGGCCGCCAAAAACAAAGTAGGTTATGCCAAGAAGTGTAAACCACGTGGCCTCGCGCCACCGCCGTAAGAAAGTAATGCGTCTGGCGAAAGGCTATTTCGGCCGTCGCAAGAACGTATGGACCGTAGCCAAGAACGCCGTTGAGAAAGGTCTTCTCTACGCCTACCGCGACCGGAAAACCAAGAAGCGCGAGTTCCGCGCCCTCTGGATTCAGCGTATCAACGCTGGCGCCCGCGAGCATGGTCTGTCGTATTCGCAGTTGATGGGCGGCCTGAAGAAGGCTGGCATCGAGCTGAACCGCAAGGTTCTGGCCGACCTCGCCCTCAACCACCCCGCTGCTTTCAAAGGCATTGTGGACAAGATCAAGTAAATAACCCCGCCTGGTTCGCCAGAATGGTTATTCACTAAAAAAGCCCTCAACTAGCAATGGTTGAGGGCTTTTTAT
Source organism: Hymenobacter chitinivorans DSM 11115 (assembly GCF_002797555.1). Classification (NCBI taxonomy): domain Bacteria; kingdom Pseudomonadati; phylum Bacteroidota; class Cytophagia; order Cytophagales; family Hymenobacteraceae; genus Hymenobacter; species Hymenobacter chitinivorans. The sequence continues at coordinate 2,113,403 of NZ_PGFA01000001.1, forward strand.
TGGCCCAGCGCGAGGTTTGAAGGCTGACTACTGCGGGCGGGACAGTACGATGATGGGCTTGCCTTTGTAAGTGGTTTCAGCAATGGGCTGGTAGCCGTGCTTGGCCGCCACCCGCAGGGAAGGCGCGTTGTCCGGGTCGATAATGCACACGGTACGGGAGCAGGTGAAATGCTCCTCACCCCAGGCCAGCGCGGCCGCAACGGCTTCGGTAGCATAGCCGCGCCCGTGAACGGCCGGATCCAGCACCCAGCCGATTTCGGGTTCTCCCTTCAAAGAAGGCTCCAGAGCCCGGTGCCAGTCGCCGAAGCCCACCGCCCCGATATAGCGAGCGGTGGCGGTTTCCTCTACGGCCCAGTAACCAAATCCAAGCAAGGACCAGTGCCCGTTGTAGCGCAGTATCTTGATCCAGACATCTTCTTCTGGCTGGGGCTGCCCGCCGAGAAAGGCGTAAAACTCAGGCTTCTGGAATATAGAGGTAAACGCTGGCAGATCCGTAAAGCGGTGTTCGCGCAGTACTAAGCGTGAGGTAGATAATACGGGAATAGGAGCTGCCAGAGGGTATGAACTGAGCATGGGGGAAGAAATACAGGGTTTCAGGGCAAAAGTAACTAAGTGCCCGTCCAGAAAAAGCGCTTCTTGAGTTAGAAAAGATTGATTTAGTTTGTGCTTGGGATAATTATATATTCGCCAATTGCACTTAAATCATTCAAACTTTAAATAATGCTATTATATTCCGTAAATGCTTGAATATTTGCTGATTGAAGCCTAATTTTGTATATGATCTAATCAGTAAACAAACTTATTATGTACAAAACTCTACTTCTCGTTTTTTGGCTGATACTCGGCACTCTTCCATGGGCTTCAGCGGCCGTCCTGACTTCGGCAACTCCGGCGGACCGCTCCTGGGTACAGCCGCTTTTTAAGCGGGCACCCAAGGACAAGACCCGTTCGGGCCGCTACATTCACCGGCCCAACTACAAGCGCTACAAGGGTCCGGGTAACCCCAACCGGGGCATCCTGGCTTTATTCAGCTAAGCCGGCACCAATTGACAAGGAAGGCCTGTGGCAAGCGCTACGGTCCTTTCTTATAGCCGATACTTTGCGGTTGACAGCTAGGCCTATTAGGTCTGCATTGGTTATAAGCTACTAGCTTCGCTTTTCTCAGAGTATGCCCGCTAATAGTTCTGCCATTCGCCCAATCTCCTTTAATGCCGCAATGCTGGCGGCAGTTCGTGCCACCCGCAAAACCGTTACGCGGCGGCGCATTGTGGCTTTTTCGGACCTAAACGAGCATCCCGAGCACTTCCGGTTTCTGGGCCTGCACCACGACCGGGCTCTGTTTGAGCCTACTAGCCCCGGTACTCACCCCCGGGCCGTAGAGCCGGTGGTTTGTCCCTTTGGCCACCCCGGCACCCGGCTGCAGGTACTGGAAGACCCCGAAATTATGCTGGAAGTGCTGAGCGTGCGGGCCGAGCAGGTGCAGCAGATTACCGAAGCCGGCGCCCAGGCGGAGGGAGTTATTGCGGAAAGGGGAGAATCGGCCAGGCAAGCGTTTTGCGCGCTTATCACGTCAATTTACCCCTTGGTCTGGGTCCGGAATGAGTGGGTCTGGGTGGTGGAGTTCCGGCGGGTGCAGTAGCAGGCCGTGGGCCTAAAAAAGAAAAGGCCTCCCTGCAAGAGGAAGGCCTTTATGTAGCGGGGACGAGAGTTGAACTCGTGACCTCAGGGTTATGAATCCTGTGCTCTAACCAACTGAGCTACCCCGCCCTGTTTTGGTGGTGCAAAGGTAATGACAAGATTTCGATAGGCGCAAGTCCTGTGTAAAAAAAAAGCCGTGTATATTGGCTCAGCCCATGGTGCCTCCACCGCGGGTTCTCTCCTTTTTCTCCCGTTTTGTTTTGCTTATGCCGCTTTCCGCTACTCGTTCCAAACACCGTTTTACGGTCGAATTACCCGTAAACGCTTCGCCCAAAATCCTTTACCCGTACCTGGCTTCGGCCTCGGGTTTGTCGCAATGGTTTTGCCAGGATGTGCGCATTGATGAAGATCACCGCTACAATTTTATCTGGGACAACCAGTCGCATTTTGCCGAGATGAATTCCCACCGCACCAACCGCTCGGTGCGCTACGTTTTCCTCGACCACAACAAGCGCCACACCCCCGACGCCAACTATCTGGATTTTAGCCTGGAAGAGTCGCAGCTAACCCAGGAAGTGTACCTGCGCGTGATTGACTACTCGGAAGAAACCGACGACGTGGAGCTGCAGGAAATGTGGGAAAGCCTGATTCTGAAGCTGCGCGAACTGGTAGGGGGCTGAAACCCGAAAAATAAACTTGGGGGAGCAAGAGCAAAACGGGCCGTATCTTCGTTTGTCTTTTGCTCCCCCGCGGCGCCCGCACAGAGTGGGCGGGCAGGGGAGAGCCTGTCATGAAAAAACTCGATAAACTGATTCTCCGGGCCTTTGCCGGGCCCTTTCTGCTCACTTTCGCCGTGGTGCAGTTCATCCTGCTCATGGTGACCCTGCTCAAGTACATGGACGACTTGATCGGGAAAGACCTGGGCTGGCAGGTAATTACCAAGCTGATCATGATGTTCAGCGTGATTACCATTCCCACGGCCCTGCCGCTGGCCGTGCTCTTGTCGTCCTTGATGACCTACGGTAATTTGGGCGAGCACCACGAGCTGACGGCCATTAAGAGCTCGGGTATTTCGCTGCTGCGCATTCTGCGGCCAGTCATGATTTTGAGCGTGGTCCTGGCCGGCTTGGCTTTCTGGTTCAACAACCGCATTGTGCCCAGCGCCAACCTGGAAACTTTCAGCCTACTCTGGGACGTGCGCCAGCAAAAACTGGCCCTCGATATCCGCGAAGGGGTATTTTACAACGGTTTACCCGGCATCACGATTAAAGTCAATAAAAAGGAAGGCGAGAACGGCGACCGGCTCAAAGGCGTTATGATCTACGACCACCGCAACGGCCAAGGTAACGCCACCGTTATTCTAGCCGACTCCGGCCGCATGTTTACCCGCTTCAACGGTGGCTACCTAAGCCTGGAGTTGTTTCACGGCCGCACCTACATTGAGCAACCCGACGCCCGCGACCGGGCCGGGGCATCTTTCTACCGTCAGGCTTTCGACCGTAACCTGATTACGTTTTCCCTGTCTTCGTTTAATCTGAGCCTGACGGACAAGAAGCTGTTCGCGGAAAACAAGATGATGAAGAATATTCCCCAGCTGCAGCAATTCACCGACTCGCTGCATAACAAGCTGGTAGTTGAGCGGCAGCAGTTTCCGCGGCAACTCAACCCGTATTACGTGTACCTGCGCCTGGATACGACTGGGCAGGCTTTGCGCCAGCGGGTCGAAAACTGGCAGGTGCCCACTACGAAGTTGCCTGTAGTCAATACCAACCTGCTGGATCAGGCCGAAAACCGGGTGCGCAACCTGCGTACCTACGTGGGCAGCTCCTCCGAGCACATGAGTAATCTGGCCAAGGAAGCCGGTAACTTCCGCATCGAAATCTACAAAAAGTATACCCAGTCGGTGGCCGTGCTGCTCATGTTTTTGATAGGGGCGCCGCTCGGGGCCATCATCAAAAAAGGCGGTTTGGGCGTGCCAGTGCTGATTTCCATTGTCTTTTTCATCGTCTATTACGTCTTGTCCATCATCGGCGAGAAGTACGCCCGCGAAGGTGTGATGCCCGTGGCCTCGGGCGTCTGGATGGCTACCGTGCTGCTGCTGCCCGTGGGCCTGTTCTTCCTCAACCAGGCCCGCCGCGACTCCGGTCTACTCGAAACCGACATCTTCGGCCGCCTCTTCCGCAAAATCAAGCTGCCCCTGCGCGGCTACAAGAAAGCGGCTTCTTAGTAATGTTAATGTGCTGATGTGTTGGAATGTGCTGATGTGCTAATCAGCTGTCCTTGCGAGGCGCAGCCGTGGCCATCTGCCCTCTGCGCAGGCATAGCCTTTTCCCCAAAAAGCCCTTTCCTACGTGCGTAGGAAAGGGCTTTTCACTTTAGAAGATTGGGCGCATTTCAGCGGACGGATGGCTTCGCGCTGCTCGCCATGGCACATTCCCCACATTTAGTACATTCCTCACATTCTCCATTAGCACATTCAACATAAAACCCCTACCTTTGCGGCCACCCCGAGGTGCGGGGTGACTTTTCTTTTCATATTTAATCCAAGACGGGGAAAACCTATCTGCCGATGAAACTCACTACCGAAATTAAGCAGGAAATCTTCGCGAAGAACAGCCTGACCAAGACTGCAACCGACACGGGTTCGGCTGAATCGCAAATTGCCCTGTTTACGCACCGCATCATTCACCTGACCGAGCACCTGAAGGTGAACAAGAAGGACTTCTCGACCCGTCTGGGCCTGCTGAAGCTCGTGGGTAAGCGTCGCCGCCTGCTGGACTACCTGCAGCACCGCGAAATCAACCGCTACCGCGCAATCATTAAAGAGCTGGGTATCCGCAAGTAACCTCGCCCGCCTGGAGCAGGGAGCCTTTTTACGAAGGTTCCCTGCTCTTTTTTTGGCCTAGCTGGTAACGAATCGGTGCCAGCGGGTTGTTGCCCTTACGATTCGCGCTTACCCCAGAGCAAAACCAGGTCCGATGCCGGACTTTGTTTTTCCAGGCTGCTCGCCCGCTGTCGCTTTTTCAAGCAAACTGAGAAGATGCCCAATTACACCGCTATTACCAAAAGCATTACCCTGCCCGATGGTCGGCAGATTTCCATCGAAACCGGCAAGCTGGCCAAATTCGCGGATGGTGCCGTAGTCGTGCGCCTCGGCGACGCGATGCTGCTGGCTACCGTCGTGTCGCAGCCCAGCGCCCGTGGCGACGTGGATTTTCTGCCGTTGTCGGTTGATTACCAAGAAAAGTTCGGCGGCGCCGGCAACATTCCCGGCTCGTTCCAGCGCCGCGAAGGCCGCCTGTCGGACTACGAGATTCTGGTCTGCCGCATCGTGGACCGCATCCTGCGCCCGATGTTCCCCAAGGACTATCACTACGAGGTGCAGGTAATGATTACCCTGATTTCGGCCGATAAGACCGTGCAGCCCGACGCGCTGGCCGCCCTGGCCGCCTCGGCTGCCCTCTCGATTTCGGATATTCCCTTCGCCGGCCCCATTTCGGAGGTTCGCGTGGCCCGCATCGACGGCAAGCTGCAGATCAACCCTTTGACGGCCGACATTGCCCGCGCCGACATCGACCTGATTGTAGGTGCCACCGCCGATTCGGTAGCCATGGTGGAAGGTGAGATGAACGAAGTGAGCGAGGAAGAAATGGTGGAAGCCATTGCCTACGCCCACGAAGCCATCAAGGAGCAGGTGCGCGTGCAGCAGGAATTGGCCGCTGAAGTTGCCAAATCCCACGTGAAGCGTGAGTATCCCAAGTACGAGGAAAACGACGAGCTGAAGCAGCGCATCATCCAGGAGGTGTACCAGCAGGCCTACGAAGTAGCCAAGTCGGGCAACACCAGCAAAGCCGGCCGCAAGGAAGGCTTTGGCGCTATCAAAAAGTCGCTGACCGAAAAGCTGCTGGAAGAGCAGCCCGAGCTGGACATGAAAATGTTCGGCCGCTACTACGCCTCGGCTGAAAAGAAAGCCATCCGCGACATGATGATTAAGGAGCGCACCCGCCTCGACGGCCGCGCCCTGACCCAGATTCGCCCCATCTGGAGCGAGGTGAACTACCTGCCCGGTGCTCACGGCTCGGCCCTGTTTACCCGCGGTGAAACCCAGTCGCTGACCACGGTAGCCCTGGGCACCAAGCTCGATGAGCAGATCATCGACACGGCCATGACCTCGGGCTACAGCAAATTCATGCTGCACTATAACTTCCCGGCCTTCTCGACCGGTGAGGTGAAGCCCAACCGCGGCCCCGGCCGCCGCGAAATCGGCCACGGCAACCTGGCCCTGCGCTCCTTGAAGAAGGTAATGCCTTCCGACGACGAGAACCCCTACACCGTACGCATCGTGTCGGACATCCTGGAGTCGAATGGCTCTAGCTCGATGGCCACGGTTTGCGCCGGCTCGATGGCGCTGATGGACGCTGGTATTCCCGTGCGCGCCGCCGTTTCGGGTATTGCCATGGGCCTCGTGCAGGACAAGGAAACCGGCGAATACGCCGTGCTGTCCGACATCCTGGGTGACGAGGACCACCTCGGCGACATGGACTTCAAAGTAACCGGCACCGAGAAAGGTATCGTGGCTTGCCAGATGGACATCAAAATCCAGGGCCTGAGCAACGAAATCATGACGGCCGCCCTGCACCAGGCCCGCGAAGGCCGCCTGCACATCCTGGGTGAGATGGCCAAGACCATCAGCCAGCCTGCCGCCGAGCTGAAGCCCCACACGCCCCGCTCGCACAAGATGCTGATTGACAAAGAGTACATCGGCGCCGTAATCGGGCCCGGTGGCAAAGTCATCCAGCAGATCCAGAAGGACACCAACGCCACGGTTATCATCGAGGAGAAGGACGAGAAAGGCCACGTGAGCATCTACGCTTCCAACCAGGAAGACATGGAAGCCGCCATCGGCCGCATCCGCGCCATTGCCGCGACGCCCGAGGTGGGCGAAACCTACAAGGGCAAGGTGCGCAGCATTCAGCCCTACGGCGCCTTCGTGGAAATCATGCCGGGCAAAGATGGCCTGTTGCACATTTCCGAGGTGTCGCACGAGCGGCTGGCCACGCTGGAAGGCGTGCTGGAAGTAGGCCAGGAAATCGACGTGAAGCTGTTGGACATCGACAAGAAAACGGGTAAATACCGTCTCTCGCGCAAGGTGTTACTACCTAAGCCCGAGCGTGCTGCCAGCAGCAACGGCGAAGCGCAAGCCTAACCATTTTCCTGCTGTAGAACTTTCGCGGGTACCGGCATGTTGGTCACAATCAGCCGGTACCCGTAGAAAGGGTACAACGATGTTTAACATTTTCAGAAATACTCTACTTCCGCGCCCGCAATGAGACAGCTAAAGATCAGCAAGCAAATCACCAACCGCGAAAGCCAGTCGCTGGACAAATACCTCCAGGAGATTGGTAAGGTGGATTTGCTAACCCCCGACGAGGAGGTAACGCTGGCGCAACGCATACGAGAAGGCGACCAGCAAGCGCTGGAAAAGCTGACCAAAGCCAACCTGCGCTTCGTGGTGTCGGTGGCCAAACAATACCAGAACCAGGGCTTGTCCTTGGGCGACTTGATCAACGAGGGCAACCTGGGCTTGATCAAAGCGGCCAAGCGCTTCGACGAAACCCGGGGCTTTAAATTCATTTCCTACGCCGTATGGTGGATTCGCCAGTCGATTCTGCAGGCCCTGGCCGAGCAGTCCCGCATCGTGCGCTTGCCCCTGAACCGCGTAGGTTCGCTGAATAAGATTTCCAAGTCGTTTTCCGAGCTGGAGCAGAAATTCGAGCGCGAGCCCTCGCCCGAAGAAATTGCCGAAGTCCTGGAGCTCACGACCTCTGAAGTTGTGGATACGCTCAAGATTTCGGGCCGTCACGTGTCGGTAGATGCTCCCTTCGTGCAAGGTGAGGAGAACCGCCTGCTCGACGTGCTGGAAAACGAAGACGAGGAGTCGCCCGATACCGGCCTGATGAACGACTCGCTCCGCAAGGAAGTGCAGCGCGCCCTGAGCACGCTCACCAAGCGCGAAGCCGACGTGATTACCCTGTATTTCGGCCTCAACGGCGAGCATTCCCTGACCCTGGAAGAGATTGGCGAGAAGTTCAACCTGACCCGCGAGCGGGTGCGCCAGATCAAGGAAAAAGCCATTCGCCGCCTGCGCCACACCTCGCGCAGCAAGGCCCTGAAGCCCTACCTGGGATAAGTTTTTTACTTATCCGCCCAGAAAAACCCCAACCCAACGTTGGGGTTTTTCTTTGGGGGTAAGTCAACTACGCCGGAAAAGTACAGTCCGGTCCCGCTATGATGATGCCGCTCGTCCCGGCTCCTGACGTTCTGGTTGGTCTTGCCAACCCCAGCTCTGCCGTTTCGGCATACCCGGGGTTATGGCTCAGTTTAGGCTATACCAACCAATGTTGGCCCCCGGCGGTTGAAAAGCCGCGGGAAGCTTACTTTTGCAGTTCAAATTGCCATTCCTACTCTCATGGACAATACCACGGAGCACGTTAAGTGTCTCATTATCGGTTCGGGGCCCGCGGGCTACACGGCCGCTATATATGCCGCCCGAGCCAATATGGCGCCCGTTATGTACCAGGGCTTGCAGCCCGGCGGCCAGCTGACGATTACCAACGACGTTGAAAACTTCCCCGGCTACCCCGACGGCGTGATGGGTCCGGAAATGATGGAAGACCTCAAGAAGCAGGCCGCCCGCTTCGGTACCGATATCCGCTATGGGCTGGCCACGGCCGTTGACTTCTCGGGCCACCCGCACCGGGTAACCATCGACGAAAACAAGCAGATTACGGCCGATGCCGTCATCATTGCCACCGGAGCCTCGGCCAAGTGGCTGGGTCTGGAGTCGGAGGCACGGCTGAACGGGTCGGGCGTGTCGGCCTGCGCCGTGTGCGACGGGTTCTTCTACCGCGGCAAGGACGTGGCTATTGTGGGGGCCGGCGACACGGCTGCCGAGGAAGCGACCTACCTGGCCAACCTCTGCAATAAGGTGTACATGCTGGTGCGGAAAGGGGAGATGCGGGCTTCGAAGATCATGCAGAAGCGCGTGCTCGACAACCCCAAGATTGAGGTGCTCTTCGATACGGCTACCGACGAGATTCTGGGGCAGTTTGCCGTGGAAGGCGTGCGGGTGAAAAACCTGCTCACGCACGAAACGCGGGAGTTGACCGTTGAAGGCTTCTTCGTGGCAATCGGCCACGAGCCCAACTCCAAGATTTTCCAGCCCTACCTGCACCACGACGAGCAGGGCTACCTCAAAACGATTCCCGGCTCGGCCAAAACCAACGTCGACGGCGTCTTTGCCTGCGGCGACGTGCAGGACTTCACCTACCGCCAGGCCGTGACGGCCGCCGGCTCGGGCTGCATGGCCGCCCTGGACGCCGAACGCTACCTGGCCGCGCTGGGAGTACATTAGTGGTGAAATTGTGAAGTTGTGAAATTGTGAGTTCTGGTACTTCTGGCGCCGTGTAGCGTGGAGGAACATTAACTCTCAATTTCACAACTTCACAACTTCACAATTTCACCTTCTATCTTTTGCTCTTGTTGAAATTTGTGAAATACTGGCTGGGGCCGTTGCTGCTGCTCGTGCTGCTGGTGGTGGCGCCGGAGCGGGTGCTGGCTCAGCGCCGGAAAGTACCGGAACCCAAGGCCAAGGCCGGCCCGGCGGGTAAGCGGAAGGACTTCTTCCGGATTAAGTCGCCCAAAATCCGCTACGTGCGGCCCGATACCACGATTCTGATTGAAACCAAGGATTTGCCCGACGACAACTCGGACGAGGCCAAGTCGATTTTCTTCAATCCGGCCAAGAAGCTTTCCATCGTCAGCGAGGACACAACTACGCTCAACGAGGGCGAGCAGCAGATTGTGGAAATGTCGGAGGAGGTCCTCATCGACAGCTCCTGGATTAAGGTGGCCGGCTATTATGCTATCTGGGATACGCGCAACATCAACCCCTACCGGGTGGATGGCCGCCGCATCCGGGATACCCTAAACCTGCGGCTCACCGACCCCAGCAAGCAGCGCTTCGCCAAGATGCCCCTGCGCACGACCCCGCTCACGTCCGACTTCGGCTTCCGTGGCTACCGCTGGCACTACGGCGTGGATCTGGACCTGGAAACGGGCGACTCGGTGCGGGCCGCGTTTGATGGCGTGGTGCGCATTTCGAAGTGGGACGGCGGCGGCTACGGCAACTATCTGCTCGTGCGCCACTACAACGGCGTGGAAACCCTCTACGGCCATTTGAGCAAGGCCCTAGTAGCCCCCGGTACCTTCGTCAAGGCCGGGCAGCTCATTGGGCGCGGGGGCAGCACGGGGCGCAGCACGGGCTCCCACCTGCACTTCGAGGTGCGCTACGAGGGCAACCCCATCGACCCGGAGCGCATGTACGACTTTCCCGACTACAAGCTGCTCAAGGACAACTTCCAGATTACCTCGGCCCTGTTTGACTATTACAGCAAGGCTCTGCGGGCCAAAGCCGCCGCCAAGCAGCGTAGCAGTGCTTCCGCGGCCCGCCGGATAGTTACCCACCGTATCCGCAGCGGCGACACCATTTCGGAAGTAGCCCAGAAGTACGGCGTTTCCCAGGCCCAAATCCGGCGTCTGAACGGCAACGTGAAAACCCTGCGCCCCGGCAAAACCCTGCGGATTAAGTAGGGCAGAAGCTGCCTCTTATCTGTCATCCTGAGCCCTGCGAAGGACCTTCCTCAACTAAGTGAAAAGCCTTCTTCAACGTATAAAGCCCTTTACCGCTCTACTGGTAAAGGGCTTTGTGCATTTAGTAGGCTGCAGTGGGATAGGCGAGCAAGGGCCTTCACAAGCGTATGCCAGATCAAGAATGACAGCCGGATTGCAGTACAGAACAACAACTCACCATCTCACCATTTCCCAATGAAACTCGATATTCTGGCCTTGGGCTCCCATCCTGATGATGTTGAAATGTCGGCCGCCGGTACCTTGCTGGCGGCCGCGGCGATGGGCAAGAAAATCGGCATCGTGGACTTCACCCGCGGGGAGCTGGGCACGCGCGGCACGCCGGCTACCCGGGCCGCCGAAGCCGAGGCCGCCAGCCGGATTCTGGGGCTGAGCGCGCGCGAAAACCTGGGCTTGCCCGACGGCTTCTTCCGCAACGACCGGGAGCACCAGCTGCCGCTCATTGCGGCCCTGCGCCGCTACCAGCCCGACGTGGTGCTCTGCAACGCCATCCACGACCGGCACCCCGACCACGGCCGCGGGGCCCAGCTGGCCTCCGAAGCCTGCTTTCTGAGCGGCCTGCGCATGATTGAAACCTTCGACGCCGACGGGCAGCCCCAGCAGCCCTGGCGCCCCCGCACCGTGTACCACTACATCCAGGACCGCCAGATTGCCCCCGACTTCGTGGTCGACATCTCTGAGTTCTGGCCCGGTAAGTGGGCGTCCATTCAGGCCTATAAAACCCAGTTTTTCGACCCCAACAGCCAGGAGCCCACCACTTACCTTTCCACGCCGGTGTTCAGCCAGTTTATGGAAGCCCGGGCCCGGGAGTTTGGCCACATCATCGGCGTCGAGTTCGGGGAGGGTTTCACCCGGCAGCGGCCCGTGGGCGTGCGCGACATTACGACCCTGATTTAAAGCAGCTGATCTGTAAGCCGTATTAGCTTGTTGGGCAACTGACCGAGCTGAATTTCGACGAATGAAGTCATTAGCAGTCATGCGCAATACGTTGCATCGTACGCTCTGGGGCTACTTGCTTTTGCTGCTGGGCAGCTGTATTTCGGCCTGCACCAGCCATGACCAACGCGAAGCTCTGGAGGGACTATGGAGCATCGATTCCTTTAGAGTCGGGAAGCAGGACGTTACGGACTGTTTGTGGACCAGTCTTATCCATCTGAAGTCTAACGCAGGCTGTACGTTTCCTAAGGATCCTAACGGAGGGCCGTGTGCCGGGCTCTCCAGTGCCGGCAGCGGGGGCTGGACGGTGGATGAGGAGACCAAAAAGCTGACGATTCACGCCAAGCAAAGTCCGCTCTTTGCCGGGGAGTACGACGTTACGTTTATAGATGACACCCTCAAGCGGATGCTGCTGGTCCGGCTGACGAGCCAGAATAGAGTCATTACCTGCCGCAAAGGCCTGTTTGATTATGAGCAGAACCGGCGCCTGATGCAACGAATTGTGAAACCCAGGGACATCGCGCCGGTAAAGCGTCCGGGCTTTTTACAATGGGACAAGTAAGTACACCGGACTTCTACCCAGGACCGGCAGCCAAACAGCCGCCCCGAGCGTGTCGGGGCGGCTGTTTGGCTTCTGGCCGGAGTGGTGTTATTTTCTGGTGCCAATTGCCGAACGAAAGGCCAGCGTTGGGGTGTTGGAGCTGCATCATCAGATATGTGCCTCCCCGTAAGCCGGTATGATAATTCCGCTGCCCTTCAGTCAGTATCTGCGCCCTTTGCGCGGTCTAATAGGAAAATGCCTGGTGGTTTTCGGCATCGGCGCAGCGCATGCCGGCTGGGGGCAAACGCCTGGCAACAGTGTGTGCTGGCAGGAAAACGTGCGCCTCAGGCAGCGCGACTTCACCGCCTCCCCGGAAGCCGGGCCCGAGCCGCTGCTGGCCGCCACGCACGCCGAGGTCCGGGTCTGGTCCTTTACCACGGCCGAGCAGCGGGTGGTCTTCACCGTTACCGTGCGCTTTCTCAAGGACAAATCCTGGTTTGACCCCGGCGGGCAGACCGTGGGCAACTCCACCAGCGTAGTCCGCAATCCGGACCGGCTGCTGGCCCACGAGCAGCTGCACTTCGACATTGCCGAACTCACCGCCCGCCGCATCCGGCAGCGGCACGCCACCTACCAGGCCACCCGGACCACGCAGCCCGCCGACCCTCTGCAAGCCGCCCTGCGCCAGGCCCAGCTTCGGGAAGACATCCAGTGCCTGCTGGAGGATCGGCGCGCCCTGGATGACCTCTACGATGCCGAAACCACCCACGGCCTGCTCCCCGAGCCCCAGCAGCAGTGGCAGCTGCGGGTGCAGCGCGAGCTGCTGGCCCTCCAGCAGTACCGCTCCCGGGAAACTGACTGTATGTAAAGCACAGCGGTAAACCACCAGCGTATAGGCCCTCCGTAAAGCATTTCACCCAGTTACCTCGCTACTCTGCGGGCGGCTGGGTGAAGTGCTTTGCAGGGTAGCCAGGGTGGCCGCCAAAGCAGCGGCTTCGGTTTCCAGGGCGGCAATGCGGGCCTGCAGCAGGTGCCAGCGGGTGACGTCGGCGGCGGGTAGGGGCCGGGCGCGGAAGTGCAGCCAGCTGAGTAGCCAGGCGTGGTGCCGTAGCGCGTCATCATCGGCCGCTACTTCCTCGGTGGTGGGAGCAGGATAGGCCGCCAACAACGCGGGTAGGGCCTGGGCCCACCGCGCCCGGGTTGCAGCTTGTAGGGCGAGCTTATCGGCCTGGTCTTTCAGGCCGGCGGCCTGATACAGGCACACGCGGCGGCGAAAATCAAGCTCGGCGGCCTCGGGGGGCTCAGCGGAATTGGGAACTAGTTCGGTAGGTGGCGGCGGGAGCGGCATCGCCGCCGTTTCGGCCGTGGCCGGAACCGGTGGAGGCAGCTGGGCCAGCAGTAGCAATAGGGGCCCGCTCACCGCCGGGCCGATGCCGACGCGCTGACTCTCCATGCTCTGCACCGTGGCCTTGCTCACGCCCAGGTACAGGGCCAGCTCGTCCTGTTGCAGTCCAAACCAGGTTCTTACCCGAAAAACCAGCGTAGTCCTATTTCGCGCGCGCCGTGCCATAAAGTAATGTTGTCATCTATTTTGTGAAATCTAAAAATAGATGACAACATGCCCAGTGACGTTTGTCATCTATTTTAAAAAAGCTCAAAATAGATGACATACCAAGCAGGTGCAGCCGCGCGTGTAGACGCCGCCGTCAGCTATGCCGAATCATACCGGGAGGCCGTGCCTGGCCCACTAGAATGAGCACGCCGCCCAGATTTCTCCAGGCGGCGCGGTTTCGGTTGCCGCTGGCTCGGTAGTGGAGTACAACCTCCCCGGTATGGCTGGTCCCAAGCTAGGGCTGCGCCTACACTCGCGCCGGTAGGAAAGCTGCGGAGCGGCAGTCGCTGGGCTAGTGCGAGGGGGAGTACACAAAACTCATCGCAACTCTATATTTTCTGAACTTGGTAAGGTGAACCAGTTTATTTAACTCAATCTGCTCTGTAGGGCTACTTTTCCATACCAGTAGATGGGCATGGGCAGTAGTTCAAAGGAGGGTTTGATTAGCAGAAGACACCTTAGGATGTCGCACCGCTGAGAAACCCGTCAATCCAGACTATCAGGGTTATCACCAGTGAGAGCAAGCCTAGTATGCCGAACCCTTTGGCCCATTCTTCCCTCTTTAAGCATAAGGTGACGGTCCAGCAGAGGAGGTTAACGAACACGAGTAACGGGAGTGTTAACATGAGGCCCACAACATCGTTGGCAAAAAAAGCAATGCCCTTGCCTTGGTTAAAGCCTAACCACGCCCATAGGATCAACAACGCGTTTGCCAGCAGCGGAAATAGATAGCGGCTGGACAAGAAAAGAAGCTGGGTCATGGTGAGCATAGTAAAACGGCGGAATATCAGTCTTGAAAAACGGTCCAAATAGCGCAACGCGCGTTCCTTTACACGCTGCAAATTGCGGCCTGTTTTTACCAAAAACATGCTCGTCTGGGGTCTACTCTTCCTACTGGTCTGGTTAGCGCTCTTAGTAGCCGCGTGGTATGTAATTCGAGAGTTCACGAAGGAGTCACCCGTGTGGCGCGCCAGCCTTACGGTCTGGCTGTTGACCGGTGCCGCCGTTTGGTTGGGAATGCAGCTTGAGCCCTCCTTGCTGCCGAAGTGGTTAGCGTGGTTGCCCCACCGAGGCGATTCCGGCGTGGCAGCGGTGGTGGCCGCGCCACTGGGCTTGTTGGCCGCATTGCTGGCTCGATTTCGCTACCACTACCCCGAATAAGCCGCGCCACCTTTTCCGTCGCACTAAGCCAGGTTGTGGCCCTCGTGCTTTATGATGATTCACGCAAACGGTGGTTTTCATTAAAAAAAGCGTTCCGGCTTATGGCCGGAACGCTCTAGAAAAGCCCGACCAAGCAGCCGGGCTTTTCAAATCTTAAACAATTCAAACTTCCTACCGCACGCCCAGCCGGTTCCGCTTCCAGTTGGAGCCGGTGGCCGTAGCCGGCGCATCGGAAGTCGCTACCGGGGCTTTCTTTTCGCTCATCAGCATGGCCGTGAGTACGGCGGCGAGCTTAGCGGTGGTGGCGTCGGGCTTCGAGTCGAGGTCGGCGGGCGTGAAATGGTCCCGCACGAAGTTCGTGTCGAAGTTGCCGCTGACGAAGGCCGGGTGCCGGAGCACGTAGCTCCCGAAGGGCAGGGTCGTCTGGATGCCGGTAATCTGGTACTCGTCGATGGCGCGTAGCATCCGCTCGATGGCCTCGGTGCGGTCCTTGCCGAAGGTGACGAGCTTGGCAATCATCGGGTCATAATAAATCGGGATGTCCATGCCCTGCTCGAAGCCGTCGTCGACGCGCACGCCCGGGCCCTGGGGGCGCACGTAGGTGGTCAGCGTCCCGATGTCGGGCAGGAAGTTGTTCTGCGGGTCTTCGGCGTACACGCGCAGCTCCAGGGCGTGGCCGGTGATGGTCAAATCCTGCTGGGTGAAGGGTAGGGGCAGGCCCTGGGCCACCCGGATCTGCTCTTTCACCAGGTCGAGGCCGGTAATCTGCTCCGTGACGGGGTGCTCCACCTGCAGGCGGGTGTTCATCTCCAGGAAGTAGAAGTTGCGCTGGTCATCCAGCAGAAACTCCACGGTGCCGGCCCCGGTGTAGTTGCAGGCCCGGGCCACGTCCACGGCGCAGCGGCCCATTTCGGCCCGCAGCTCGGGCATCAGCACCGAGGAAGGCGCTTCTTCAATGACTTTCTGGTGGCGGCGCTGAATCGAGCATTCCCGCTCAAACAAGTGCACGATGTTGCCGTGCTCGTCGCCCAGGACCTGAATCTCGATGTGGCGCGGGCCGGTCACGAACTTCTCGATGAACACCGAGCCGTCGCCAAAGGCCGAGGTAGCCTCGTTGATAGCCAGCTGCATCTGCTCCTCAAACTCCTCCGATTTATTCACGATGCGCATGCCCTTGCCGCCGCCCCCGGCCGAGGCTTTGATCAGGATGGGGAAACCGACTTCGGAGGCAATGCGCTTGGCTTCCTCCACGTCCGAAATAGCCTCGTCGGTGCCGGGCACCAGTGGGATGTTATAGGCCTTCACGGCCTGCTTGGCCGAGAGCTTGTCGCCCATCACGTTCATGGCCTCGGGCGAGGGCCCCACGAAAATCAGCCCGGCCTCGGTGACCATGCGGGCAAACTCCGCGTTTTCCGACAAGAAGCCGTAGCCGGGGTGAATGGCGTCCACATGCAGGCGGCGGCACACTTCCAGGATGGCGTCGCCGCGCAGGTAGCTTTCCGACGACTGCGGCCCGCCCACGCACACGGCCTCGTCGGCGTAGCGCACGTGCAGGGCGTTGCGGTCGGCCTCACTATAGATGGCCACGGTCTGCAGGCCCATTTCCTTGGCCGAGCGCAGTACGCGCAGGGCAATTTCGCCGCGGTTGGCGACCAGCAGCTTCTTGATTTCTTTCATCGGGTGGGAGAGTGGGGAGGCGTAAGGTGTAAAAGCACGTCATTCCGAGCTTGCCGAGGAATCTTGTGTGCAATAGTAATCAGTTGGCATTGCAACCTCAGCGCGCGAGATGTCTCACTTTGTTCGACATGACGTTCTGCTTTTTGACGTTCTGAAAGGACTGTCAAAAAGCAATTCCAGCCCAAAGAAACGCCATTCTAGCTACTCCATAAAACTGGCCGGGTAAAATTTGGCGGAGTTGGAAGCCTCGCGTGCAGGGGCTACTTTTGCAGATTGCCATAACTTTGTACTTTATCGGATGGTTGAACCCCCAGCCACCCATCTGTTTCCTTTTCACATTTAACCCATTCCCTCGTGGATCTTTTCGAAAAGATTGCCGCGAACCGCGGCCCACTGGGCAGCCATTCGCACTACGCCCACGGCTACTTCACCTTCCCTAAGCTGGAAGGCGAAATCGAGCCCCGTATGATTTTTCGCGGCAAAGAGGTGCTTACCTGGAGTCTGAATAATTACCTGGGTCTGGCCAACCACCCCGAAGTGCGCAAGGCCGACGCCGACGCCGCGGCCCAGTACGGCATGGCCCTGCCCATGGGCGCGCGCATGATGTCGGGCAACTCGAACCTGCACGAGCAGCTGGAAAGTGAGCTGGCCGACTTCGTGCAGAAGCCCGACTGCATGCTGCTCAACTTCGGCTACCAGGGCGTGGTATCCATTATCGACGCCATGGTAGGCCGCCACGACGTGATTGTGTACGACGCCGAGTCGCACGCCTGCATCATCGACGGGGTGCGCCTGCACGCGGGCAAGCGCTTCGTGTATACCCACAACGACATGGAGAGCCTGGAGAAGCAACTCCAGCGGGCCAAGCGCATCACCGACGAAACCGGCGGCGGCGTACTCGTCATTACCGAGGGTGTATTCGGCATGTCGGGCAACCAGGGCAACCTGCGCGGCGTGGTAGCCATGAAGGAAAAATACGAGTTCCGCCTCTTCGTCGACGATGCCCACGGCTTCGGCACGATGGGCACGACGGGCGCCGGAACGGGTGAAGAACAGGGTGTACAGGACGGTATTGACCTTTATTTTTCGACCTTCGCCAAGAGCATGGCCAGCATCGGTGCCTTCGTCGCCGGACCCGAAAGCGTAATTGAATATTTGCGCTACAACATGCGCAGCCAGATTTTCGCCAAATCCCTGCCCATGCCGCTCGTGGTGGGCGCTTTGAAGCGCCTGGAGCTGCTGCGCACCAAGCCCGAGCTGAAAGACAACCTGTGGACCGTAGTGCGGGCCCTGCAGAGCGGTTTGCGCGAAAAAGGCTTCAACATCGGCACCACGACTTCGCCCGTGACGCCGGTGTTTTTGAACGGTCAAATTCCCGACGCTACCCAAATAACCTTCGATTTGCGCGAAAATCACGGTATTTTCTGCTCTATCGTGGTTTATCCGGTGGTGCCCAAGGGCGTCATCATGCTTCGCCTGATTCCCACGGCCGCCCATTCGCTCAGCGACGTGGACCAGACCATCAAGGCCTTTGAAGTAGTGGCCGAGAAGCTCGATAAGGGCCTTTATTCCAAAACGGAGGCCGTGCCAGCCAGCTAGGCCGGTTTTCGAATGCTAACTGCCCGGGGCGCTTTTCGCAAGGAAAGCGCCCCCTTGTTTTGGTATTATTCCTAGTATATTAAAAAAGTATTATATTCTGGAAATGGGGTTTGATTTTGGTAAAACCTAGCTTCATTAGCTGCTAGGGCCATTTTGAAAAAAAATTGCAACTATTGCTTGTATTTGAAATCCCTGTATATTAGGCCCGTTCAAAAACATAAACCCACACCAATCAACCTTTTTCTCATGAGCAATTATAGCCAACTGAAAGACCTCGTTCTCTCCCTGGAATCGGACTTCGAGAAGTTCTACGACAAGCAGAACTCGGCCGCTGGTACCCGCGTGCGGAAAGGCATGCAGGAGCTGAAAAACCTGGCCCAGACCATCCGCACGGAAGTACAGAACACCAAGAACAGCGCCGCTGGTGATGCTGGTGCTGCTGCTACCAAAGCGGCTCCCGCCAAGAAAGCCGCTGCTCCGGCCGCTGCCAAGAAAGCTGCTCCTGCTAAGAAGAAGTAGTTTCTGCTTTTGACGGAAAAGCCGGCTTTGGTTGCCGGTTAATCGGTCAAACAAAAAGGCCCCGCCAGTCTGGCGGGGCCTTTTTGCTTTTAGGGCGGGGCCACTTTTCTTTTTAACGCAGGGCCGTCCACAAAATCCGACCAATCCGGGTAATCCGTCGAAACGGATTTCGGCATAGCCAAGCCGTGGTCTAAACCAGCGTAATCAGGAAGTAGCTCTTGCCTTTCTGGGCTACCAGGTACTTGTCCAGCAGGGCGGGCACGGCCGTGGCCGACTGGTCGAGGGTTACTTTCTGGCGGTTCAGCTTCACGCCGTTGTTCTGCACCATTTTGCGGGCCTCGCCTTTGCTGGCGAAGATTACGCCGTTGGTGGCCGTGCTCAGCAGGGTCAGGGCGTCGAGGTCGGCTACTGCGCTGCGGCTGATTTCGACGTGGGGCACACCGGCAAACACGTCGAGCAGGGTGGCCTCGTCGAGCGTGGCCAGGTCGCCGCCGCCGAAGAGTACCTGGGAAGCGGCCAGGGCCGCCTCAAAGGCCTGCTCGGAGTGCACCCGGATGGTGACGTCCTTGGCCAGGGCCTTCTGCAGGGTGCGCAGGTGGGGGGCCTGGGCGTGCTCGGCTTCCAGGGCTTCGATTTCGGCCTGGGTGAGCAGGGTAAACACGCGGATCAGGCGCGGGGCGTCCTCGTCCTTGCTGTTGAGGAAGAACTGGTAGAACTGGTAGGGCGAGGTCAGGGTAGGGTCGAGCCAGACGGTGCCGGTTTCGCTCTTGCCGTACTTGGTGCCGTCGGCCTTGGTGATGAGCTGGCCGGTGAGGGCATAGGCTTTGCCCTCGCCGCCCGACATGCGCCGGATCAGCTCGGTGCCGGTGGTAATGTTGCCCCACTGGTCACTAGCGCCCATTTGCAGGGTGCAGCCCAGCTCCTTGTAGAGGTGAAAGAAGTCGTAGCCCTGCAGCAGCTGGTAGCTGAACTCGGTGTAGCTGATGCCCTCGGCGCCCGAATCCTCGTTGCCGCCGATGCGGCGCTTCACCGAGTCCTTGGCCATCATGTAGTTCACCGTCAGGTGCTTGCCTACTTCGCGCAGAAACTGCAGGAAGCCAAACTCCTTGAACCAGTCGTAGTTGTTGACCACCCGGGCGCCGGTGGGGCCGTCGTTGAAGTCGAGAAACTTCTCCAGCTGGGCCTGAATCCCGGCCTGG
This sequence comes from Hymenobacter chitinivorans DSM 11115, assembly GCF_002797555.1. Classification (NCBI taxonomy): domain Bacteria; kingdom Pseudomonadati; phylum Bacteroidota; class Cytophagia; order Cytophagales; family Hymenobacteraceae; genus Hymenobacter; species Hymenobacter chitinivorans. The sequence continues at coordinate 2,132,994 of NZ_PGFA01000001.1, forward strand.
TTGCGGCGCAGGGCGGCTTCGTCGAGCAAATTCCGCTCGGCCGACTTGCCGCTGGGGTCGCCAATCATGCCCGTGGCCCCGCCCACCAGGGCCAAGGGGCGGTGGCCGGCGCGCTGCAGGTGCACCAGCAGCATGATGGTGGCCAGGTTGCCGATGTGCAGCGAGGAAGCCGTGGGGTCGAAGCCGATGTAGCCGGTGATGGGCGCGTTCTGGCGCAGATGCTCGTCGGTGCCGGGCATCATGTCGTGAAACATCCCGCGCCAGCGGAGCTCTTCTAGTAAGTCCAAGAGGTGAAGTTGTGAAGTTGTGAAGTTGTGAAGGCCAAGCGCGGGGGATACGGCCCGATTGGCTCCCGGGAAGGTGCAAAGGTAAAAGAGCGGTGGTACATTTGCGGTACGAATGGTGGACGGCTGGCTGCACGTGCCCGGCCCACTTCACAATTTCACAACTTCACAACTTCACCCTTGCTGTCCACTCCCGACGAAATTCTGCAGCAGCTGCGCCAGCGGCACTACGCGCCCGTGTACTTCCTGCAAGGGGAGGAGCCCTACTACGTGGACTATATTGCCGACATCCTGGAAAAGCACGTGCTGCCCGAGCACGACCGGGGCTTCAACCAGGTGGTGCTCTACGGCAAGGATACCGACGTGGCCACCATTCTGGGCCAGGCCCGGCGCTTCCCGATGATGGCCGAACGCTCGGTCGTCATTGTCAAGGAAGCCCAGGCCGTGGCCGATTTGGAGACGGAAAAGACGTTTCCCTTTTTGGAAGCCTACCTCAAAAACCCGCTCACGACGACGGTGCTCGTGTTCTGCTACAAGCACAAGACCCTGGACGCGCGCAAAAAGCTGGGCAAGCTGCTGGCCGAAAAGGCGGTGGTGATGACCAGCAAGAAGCTCTACGACAACCAGGTGCCGGCCTGGATTACGAGCTACGTGCGCGGCAAAAAGCAGCAGATAACCGGGCAGGCCACGGCCATGCTGGCCGAGTACATCGGCACCGAGCTGGGCCGCCTGACCAACGAAATCGACAAGCTGCTGCTCAACGTGCCCGCCGGGCAGGCCATCGACGAGGAGCTGGTGCAGCGCATGGTGGGCATCAGCAAGGACTACAACATCTTTGAGCTGCAGAAGGCCCTGGTGCAGCGCGACGTGCTCAAAGCCAACCGCATCCTCTCGTACTTCGAGGCCAACCCCAAGGCCAACCCGCTGATTCCGAACCTGACCCTGCTCTTTGGCTTCTTTACCAAGCTGCTCGTGCTCCACCAGCGCGGCAACCCCTCGGACGCCGACTTTAAAAAGCTGGGCATCATGAACTCCTTCGCCCAGAAGGAGTACAGCCAGGCCCTGCGGGTGTACGACTTCGGCCGCACCCGCGACATTATTCACCTGCTGCGCCGGGCCGATTTGCAAAGCAAGGGCGTGGAAAGCGGCTCGATGAGCGACGGGGAAATTTTGCGCGAGCTGGTATTTTTGATTCTGCACCCCGTGCCGCTGAGCGCCGTAACGGGCAGCTAGCCGGAGGTTACGGGCTTGCCACTAGGAGCTTATGATTTGCGGGGCCGGAAAACCTCGACGGTAGGTTTTCTCGTTTAGGGTAGAGCATGGCCAGAAATACCCGTTTTACGGGCCGGAAAGCGGATTTTCGTCCAAGCTCGACCATACCAGCAGCCGGAAAGCCGTACCTTGTGCCAAGCATTTCCCGTGCTGAAAATTTAGCTGCATGTTAGATACCCCTGCTTCTGCTTCCTCCCACCAGTCTGCGGCCCTGCCCAAGCTGCCCAAAGTGCCTTCCGGCATTGATGGCCTGGACGAAATAACGGAAGGAGGCCTGCCGCTGGGCCGCCCGACCCTGGTGTGCGGCAGCGCCGGCTGCGGCAAAACCCTGATGGGCATCGAATTTTTGGTGCGCGGCATTGAGGACTACAACGAGCCCGGCGTGCTGATGACCTTCGAGGAGTCGGCGGCCGAGCTGGCGGCCAACGTCACCTCCCTGGGTTTCGACCTGGTCAAGCTGCAGGCCGAGAAAAAGCTGCGCATCGACCAGGTGCACGTCGACCGGTCCGAAATCGAGGAAACCGGCGAGTACGACCTGGAAGGGCTCTTTATCCGCCTGGGCCACGCCATCGACTCCATCGGGGCCAAGCGCGTGGTGCTCGACACGATTGAGGCCCTGTTTTCGGGCTTTCCTAACGAGGGCGTGCTGCGCTCCGAAATCCGGCGGCTGTTTCGCTGGCTCAAGGACAAGGGCGTTACCACCATCATTACCGCCGAGCGGGGCGAAGGCACCCTCACGCGCCAGGGCCTGGAAGAGTACGTGTCGGACTGCGTGATTCTGCTCGACAACCGCGTGATTGACCAGATAACCACCCGGCGCCTGCGCATCGTGAAGTACCGCGGCAGCACCCACGGCACCAACGAGTACCCGTATCTGATTATGGAATCCGGCATTTCGGTGCTGCCCGTCACGTCGTTGCAGCTCAACCACGAGGTGTCGGACAAGATTGTCTCCTCGGGCGTGCCGGCCCTGGACGAGATGTTCGGCCGGCGCGGCTTTTACCAGGGCAGCAGCGTACTGGTGACGGGCACGGCGGGCACGGCCAAAACCACGCTGGCGGCCACGTTTGCCCGCGAAATCTGCCGCCACGAAGGCCGCTGCGTGTTTCTGGCCTTCGAGGAGTCGCCCCAGCAGCTGGTGCGCAACATGCAGTCGGTCAGCATCGACCTAGCCCCGTTCGTGGCCAGTGGTCTGCTCAAAATTGAGGCTACCCGCCCCACGCTCAACGGCCTGGAGCGCCACTTGGTCAGCATCCACAAGCTCATCAAGGAGTTTAAGCCCGCCGCCGTCGTTATTGACCCAATCAGCAACCTGATTTCGGTGGGCAACCTGAGCGAGGTCAAGAGCATGCTCATCCGCCTGATCGACTTTCTCAAAGTCAACAACATCACGGCCCTGTTTACGTCCCTGATCAGCGGGCGCAGCATTCAGCAGGAAATGACCGAGGAAGGCGTTTCGTCCTTGGTCGACACCTGGATCAGCGTGCGCGACCTGGAAGGCATCGGGGAGCGTAACCGCGGCATCAGCATTCTGAAGTCGCGCGGGATGAGCCACTCCAACAAGGTGCGCGAGTTTCTGGTTACCGAGCAGGGCATTCAGCTGCTCGACGTCGTGATTGGCCCGGCGGGCATCGTCACCGGGGCCGGCCGCCTGACCCAGCAGCTGCAGGAGCGGGCCCAGCTGCTGGCCGCCCAGCAGGAATTGGAACGCAAGGACCGGGAGCTGGAGCGCCGCCGCCGGGTGCTCGAAGCCACCATCGGCAACATGCGCACCGAGTTTGAGTCGGTGGAGGAGGAGCTGCGCCAGATCAACCACGAGGAGCAGGCCCGGCAGCAGGTTCTGGAGGAAGGCAAGGCCCACTTTAGCCAGCCCCAACCCCTGCAGACGCCCGGGGCGGCTCCATCACACACTTCCTAATTCGTACGTCCGTAATGGAAAATACACTGGCCAACACGGCTTCACTTATGGACGAGGAATCCTGGGCTTTGCGCCTGTACGTCGCCGGTCAAACGCCGAAGTCGGTAACGGCCCTGGCCAACCTGAAAAAGTACTGCGAGCAGTACCTGAAGGGCCGCTATTCCATCGAGGTCATCGACTTGCTCAAAAATCCGCAGCTGGCCGAGGGCGACCAGATCCTGGCCATTCCGACCCTGGTACGCAAAGTGCCCGAGCCCATCCGCAAGATTATCGGCGACCTGTCGAACGAGGAGCGCGTGCTGGTCGGGCTGGACATCCGCCCCCTGGGCGGTAAACCCCAGCTCTAGATGGAAGCGGAAGAAGGGGCGGAACCAACAGCCGGGGCCGAGTACGTGCTGCACCTCTACATTACTGGGGCCACCCCGAACTCGACGCGGGCCGTGCGCAACATCAAGGATATTTGCGAGCAGCACCTGAAAGGCCGCTACGAGTTGCTCATCGTGGACATTTACCAGCAGCCCGAGCTGGCCCAGCGCGAGCAGCTCATCGGCGCGCCCACGCTTATCAAGCGCAGTCCGGGTCTGGTACGCCGCCTCGTGGGCGACCTCTCGGACCGGGAGCGGGTGCTGCGGGCGTTGGGAATCACGCCGCCTGCGGCGGCCGACGAAACGAGGAGCTAATGAGGGAGCCGGTAGAAAAAAGTGCGGCCGAGCTGGCCCGCGAAAATGAGGAACTGCGCTGCCGCCTCGAAGAAGCCGAGGAGCTCATTGAGGCCGTGCGCACCGGGGCCGTCGATGCCCTGGCCATTCAGAGTCCGGAGGGGCCGCGCATCTTCACCCTGGAAGGCGCCGACCACGGCTACCGCACCCTGATTGAGCAGATGAACGAGGGCGCCCTGCTGCTCAGCGACGACGGCACCATTCTCTACGGCAACGCCTGCCTGGCCGGCTGGCTGGGGCGGGCCCTGGAAGAAGTCATCGGCGGCCAGCTCGATACCTTTATCCCGCTGGACTTTCACGGCTACTGGCAAGAGCTGCTGGGCAAGAGCTGGGCCGAGGGCAAGGGCAAAGGCGAATTGCCGCTGCGCAGCCAAGACGGCTCCTTGCGGCCCCTGTCGCTGTCGATGAACGTGCTGACATTTCACGAAACGCCGGTGCTGGCCGTTATTGCCACCGACTTATCGGCCCAGCAGGCCATCAAAGCCATTCAGGCCCGGGTAACGGAGCAGAACGTTGTTATTGCCCGCACCCACGAGGAGCTGAGCCGGCAGCAGGCCGCCCGTCGGGCCATTGAGCAGGCCGCGGCCGAAGCCAGCCGCATGCTGGAAGGCATTCCGCAGATTGCCTGGACCACCGACGCCCACGGCGTAACGACTTACCTCAACCACCGCTGGTTTGACTTCACCGGACCCGACACCGGGCGGGCCGTGCACAGCCAGTGGCAGGAGCACCTGTTTCCGGCCGATGTGGAAGCCAGCGACGCCCACTGGGCCGAGTGCCTGCGCACCGGGGCGGCCTTCGAAATGGAGTACCGCTTCCGCAACCAGGCCGGCGACTACCGCTGGATGCTGGGCCGGGCGTTGCCCTCGCGCAACGAGCGGGGCGAGATTGTGCAGTGGATTGGCACCTTTACCGACATCCACGAGCACAAGCTGGCCCTGGAGCGCATCGACCAGGCCCAGCGCGAGCTGCAAGATAATAACGAGCAGCTGACCCGGGCCAACGTGGACCTGGACAACTTCATCTACACCGCCTCCCACGACCTGAAGGCGCCCATCAGCAACATCGAAGGCCTGCTGCAGGCCCTGCTGCTGGAGCTGCCCGAGCACACGGCCACCGCGGCCCCGCAGGTAGCCCCGATTCTAAGGATGATGCAGGACTCGGTGGACCGCTTCAAGCGCACCATCGAGCACCTGACCGAGGTGACCAAGCTGCAGAAGGAGCACGGCAGCTCGGCGGCTACCGTGGAGCTGGAGCGCCTGAGCAACGAAGTAACCCTGGACCTGCAGCCCCTGATTGAGGCAACCGGCGCAATGGTGACCGTGAGCGTGGGCCAGTGCCCGACACTCTCTTTTTCGGAGAAGAACCTGCGCAGCGTTATCTACAACCTGCTCAGCAATGCCCTGAAATACCGTTCCCCGCAGCGGCGGCCCGAGGTACGGATCAGCTGCCGGTCCGAGGGCAGCTTCGTCGTGCTGCAAGTGCAGGACAATGGCCTGGGCCTAGACCTGGACCACGACGGCAAGAAGCTCTTCGCCATGTTTCAGCGCCTGCACGACCACGTGGAAGGCTCCGGCATCGGGCTCTACATGGTCAAGAAAATCGTGGAAAACGCCGGGGGGCGCATTGAGGTGGAAAGCCAGGTAGGCGTGGGCTCCACGTTCAGCGTGTATTTTAGGCGGTAAGCCTGACTTAATACCGTTCCTCGTTTTTCGCCGAGCTCAGGTCGAGCAGATACTCGCAGGCGGCGCGGAAGGCATCCGTCGAATCAGGGCTTTGGCGCAGCACAGCGTGGTAGCCGCTGGCCCGGTGGGCTTCCAACAGCCATTCGGCCCCGTCGAGCATCGTAATGGGTTTACAGGCAGGCATTTTCTGGAAGGAAGCAGTAGCGAGTAATTTTTCAAACTGTTGCCACTGCGCAAACCCAAGGGTTCGGGTAGTTTCTTCGGCCCTTATGTGCGTAGCCGGGCGTCGGTACAGGGCTTCTTGGGCCAGGTAAGCCCGCCACTCAGCCGGAGTCGAGTGCTGCCGGATAATCTTGTGTTTAGCTTCTTCCCGAACCCGAACTGAGTCCACCGTTACGTCTGGTTGAACGTCGCCGTGCCTATCGGGGGGCCTGGAGAGCAGTTGGGTGCGCAAGGTTACGCCATTGGAGCTGCGGCGCAGCGTGAGTAGCACCGGCCGGTGAAAAGAGCGCATCCACAGGAAGCGGTACAGGTCCTGTCCCAGATAGTAGTTGGAAAGTATGGGGGCCCGGAAATAAACCAGGTGGTTGGAGGCAGAAACCAATGAATACTTGCAATCCATGACACGTCCGTCCACCAGATACACAGGGGGACGTTTATCCCGCGGAATATAGTCGGGCGGCAGTGTATCCGAATTCGCAAAGTAGAAAGTAGTCGAGTCCCGCGGCGTGCCCCGCGCGTCGGAAACCGCCGGATTATGGGGGTAAGGCCCCGGGGCGGAGCAGCCGGCCGCCAGCAGGAGCAGCCCCAAAGCCAGGGGAAGAAGTCGTAGGTGCGGCATGGCTGGTAGCAGAAGAACAAGTAGCCGGGAAGGTAGCCTTTGCCACAGTCTACACCAAACCGGCCCGTGGGTGCGTTACTCAGGGGCTAAAAGGCAGCCAGCTGCGCAACCCATTGCCTTTTTTCGCTACTTTTGGCCAGTACCGGGCCGGCAGCGCCCTTTTTCCCGTAACGCCCCGTTAATGAAGATATTTCCCCGGATTGCGCTGGCCGCTTCCCTCAGCGCCGCGGCTCCCGTGGCCGCTTCGGCCCAGCAAACGCAGGTTTTTGCCTCCGACGAACGACACTTTCAGGAAGGCCTCGAACTCTTTGACCGCGGCAAGTACGGCGCCGCCCAGCAGGCCTTCCAGCGCTACTTAGACCAAACCCAGCGCCGCACCGGCGAGCTGCGCGACCGAACCACCGACGCCGAGTACTACCGCGCCATTTCGGGCCTCTACCTGTTTCACCCCGACGCCGAGGGGCAGGTGCTGGCTTTTGCCGCCAACAACCCGGCCCACCCCAAAGCCGCCCAGGCCTTCTTTGAGCTCGGCAAGCTCTACTTCGACAAGAAGGACTACGCCAAGGCCATCGACTACCTGCAGCGCGTGGGGGCCGACAACCTGAGCGCCGAGCAGCGGGCCGAAGCCGAGTTTAAGCTGGCCTACAGCTACTTCTCCCAAAAGGAGTTCGACAAGGCCAAGCTCCTGTTTGACCGCAACAAGCAGGGCAACCACGAGTACCGCTACGCCAGCTCCTACTACGCGGGCTACCTGGCTTTCCGCGGGGGCGACTACGCCGCCGCCCGCCAGGATCTGGGCGTGGCCGAGCAGAACGACGCCTACCGCCTCGTGGTCCCGGCCATCATGAGCCAGATCTACTACAAGGAAGGCAACTTCGACGGGCTGATTGCCTACGGCACCAAGGCCCTGGCCCAGACGCCGCCCCCGCAGAGCGCCGACGAAATTCAGCTGCTCGTGGGCGACGCCTTCTACCAGAAGCAGGACTTCAAGCAGGCCGCCGAGTACTTCGACAAGTACGCCGCCGGCCGCAAGAAGATCGAGCCCAAGGTGCAGTACAAAATCGGCTACTCGAACTACAAGATGGGCGACTACAAGGGCGCCATCGGTAGCTTGAAGGGCGTGGCTGCCCAGCGCGACTCCCTGGGCCAGAATGCCGCCTACCACCTGGGACTGAGCTACCTCAAAACCAACCAGAAGCAGCAGGCCCTGAACTCGTTCGACGCGGCCCGCAAAACGGCCTTCGACAAGACCATCACCGAAAACGCCACCATCAAGTACGCCCAGATCAACTACGAGCTGGGCAACACCCAGGAGGTGATTACGGCCCTGAAGGACTTCAACAAGCGGTTTCCGCGCTCCAAGAACGCCGCCGCGGCCGACGACATCCTGAGCGAGAGTTTCCTTAATTCGAGCGACTTTACCCAGGCCATCAGCTACCTCGAAGGCCTCGACGACCGCAGCACCAAGCTCAACGCCACCTACCAGCGCGTAACCTACCTGCAGGCCGCCACGCTCTACAACAACAACCAGTATTCGCAGGCTTTGCCGCTGGTCGACAAGTCCTTGAAGTATCCGCAGGACGACGCGCTGCGGGCCGCGGCCCAGGTGCTCAAGGGCGAAATCTACTCGGTAGGGCAGAAGTACCCCGAAGCCATTCAGGCCTACACCGCCGCGGCCCGCACGGCCCGCGACGGGGCCGCCGCCCAAACCGACTTCGACCAGAAAGCCCGCTACGGCCTGGGCTACGCCTACTACAACACCCAGCAGTACGCCCCGGCCCGCACCCAGTTTCAGGCCTACCTCAACGACCCGGTGGCCAAGCCCACCGACCCCAACTACTACGACGTAACCCTGCGCGTGGCCGACACCTACTACGTGGGGAAAAACTACGCCCAGGCCCTGGAGCTCTACGACAAGGTCATTGCCGCCAACGCCGCTGACAAGGACTACGCCTACTACCAGAAAAGCGTGACCCTGGGCCTAATGGGCCGGCGCGACGAGGCCACCAAGACCCTGAGCACCCTGCTCAAAACGGCGCCCACCTCGCGCTACGCCGACGACGCGGTGTACCAGCAGGCTCAGTTCGACTTCGAGGCCGGCGACTTCCAGCCCGCCGTCGACGGCTTCACCAAGCTGATCGTGAACCGGCCCAACAGCCAGCTGATTCCGCAGGCCCTGCAGAAGCGCGGGGTGGCCTACGCCAACCTGGGCCAGCACGACAAGGCCATTGCCGACTTCAAGCAGGTGCTCGACCAGTACCCGCGCACCAAGGCCGCCAGTACGGCCCTCTACAGCATGCAGGAAAGCTTGTCGGCCACGGGTAAAACCGAGGATTTCGACCAGTACCTGGCCCAGTTCAAGGCCCAGAACCCGGAAAGCAAGGCCACGGAAAGCGTCGAGTTTGAGGCCGCTAAATCCTTGTACCTGGCCGAAAAGTACCCCCAGGCCATTACCCGCCTGGAATCCTACCTGAAGCAGTACCCCAGCAACGCCCTGGCTGCCGACGGCCGTTACTTCCTGGCTGATTCCTACATCAAAACCGGCAAGAAAGCCGAGGGCCTGACCCGGATGCGGGCCGTGGTAACCGAGGGCAAGAGCGAATTCGTGAACCGGGCCGTGGGCCGGGTGGCCGATTTGGAGTTTGAAGCCAAGAACTACCCCGAGGCCATTAAGTACTACAGCCGCCTGCGGGAAGTGTCGCAGAACAAGCGCGAGGTGGCCAACGCCGGCATTGGGCTGATGAAAAGCTACTACGAAACGGCTGACTACCCCAGCACCCGGCGCGTGGCCGAGGAGCTGCGCAGCGTGGCCGGCGCTTCGCTCAACGCCACCAACGCGGCCAACCTGTACTTGGGTAAAGCCAGCTACAAGGCCGGCAATTTCGAGCTGGCCCTGCCCGAGCTGACCACGGCTGCCGCCGCCACCGACGAAACCGGGGCCGAAGCCCAGTACCTGCTGGCCGACGTGCTGTATCAGCAGAAAAAGTACCCCGAAGCCCTGGACGCGGCCTACAAGACCAACTCCTCGAACTACGAGCTGTGGCAGGGCCGGGGCTTTCTGCTGATTGCCGACATCTACACCGCCCAGGGGGAAACCTTCCAGGCCAAGGCCACGCTGAACTCCATCATCGAGAATAAATTCCCGGTGGCCGAAGTCATCGAAGGCGCCAAGCAGCGTTTGGCAGCCTTGTCGACGGAGGCGGGCGGCACGGGTACCACGGGCGGGGGCAAAACCCCGCCGGCCAAGACCCCGACTACCCCGAAAACGCCGGCTGGCAAAACCGGCGCGGCCACGCCCAAAACCCCGACTACCAAGGGCAAAACGCCGGTGCGCAGCACGCTGCAGCCCACCGAAACCGCCCCGGCCGACTCCACCGCCATGCCCGAAGCCGGCAGCAAGGAGTAAGCCCGCCGCCCGTAACTCAATCTGACCGTCAACCCGGAGGATGCCCGGCCCCGGCCGCTTTCTTCCAGACCCCACTATATGACCCTTCGTTCCCCTAAAATGCTGCCCTTGGCGGTTCTGTTGGCCGCCGCGCCCGTGCTGGCGCAGGCCCAGAAGACCGGCAAGACAGGCGGCAAGATTGAAGACGCCGAAATCGAGATTGTAAAGGAGCGGGTCAACCAGCTGCCCGAAGCCACCCGCAACTTCGAGAAAATCAAGATTGACCCGCCGGCCAAGCAGGCCGCGCCCGTTACCTATACCTACCCCGATTTCCGCCTGCCCGCCGACCGACTTAACCCGGCGGTGCGCGTGTTGTCGATTCAGCAGGAGGAGCTGGCCCCGCAAACCGGCAACTACCTCAAGGGCGCCATCGGCAACTACGGCACGCTCTACGCCAAGGCCTACTTGCACAATACCCGCAGCGAAACGGCTTCCTACGGCCTCGACTTCAGTCATATTTCCTCGTCCTCGGGTCCGGTCGATAAGAAGAACTCGGGCTCCAGCCAGACCCGCCTGGGGTTGAGCGGCGAAACCTACAACGGCCCCGTGACCCTGGGTGCCAAGCTGGATTTGGGCCGGGAGCGGTACAACTTCTACGGCTACAACCAGGAGCGCCGCCGCCTGCCCCCGCCCACCGACAGCCTCAAGCAGGTATTTAAGCGGGCCGCGGCCAAGGTTTACATGCGCAACCAAAGCGCCGATGCGCCCTTCCAGTACGACTTTGGCCTGGGCTTCAACTACTGGGCCGACAACTTCAAGGCCTCGGAAAGCAACTTCAACGTCTCGTTGCGCTCGGGCTACGCCCTGAGCGAGAAAAGCCGGGTGGCCGTCAACGGCGACATCTCCCTGATTTCCTACAAGGACTCGCTTAAAACCAGCCGGCCCTTCCTGCAGATAACGCCGGCCTACGAGCTGACCCTGGACCGGCTGGCCTTGTCCATCGGGGCCACGCTGGGCTACACCGGCGACACCATCCGGCGGGCCTCGCAGTTCAACGTGTACCCGGCCATCCGTTTGGGCTACACCGTTACGGAAGATAAGTTCGTGGTCTTTGCCGGCCTGGGTGGGGCCTTGCAGCGCGTGACGATGTACGACCTGACCACCGAAAATCCCTGGCTGGCCCCCAATCAGCGGGTGGCCGACACCCACCGCGGGCCCACGGTTTACTTCGGCTTCAACTCGACGCCGGCCCGGGCTCTGTCGGTGAATGCCAAGGTGACGTTGGCCAACGACCGGAACCTGTACTTCTACAACAACAGCCGCCGCGACTCGACTAAGTTCGACTTGGTCTACGACAAAAAATCGACCCAGCTTATCAACGTCCACGGCGAATTGCTCTACAATGCCGCCGAGCAAGTGCGCATTGGTTTCAAGGCTGATTACAACGGCTACAAGACCCACTCCCTGGCCGAAGCCTTCCACCGCCCGGCCCTCCAGACAACCCTGTTTGGTACCTACAACATGTACGATAAGCTGCTGCTGGGTGCCGAGTTATACACCTATAGCTCCAGCTACGGTTCGGGCTACGTGCGCCGCCTCTCCAGTGGCCGCCCGGTGGGCGAAGTCGTGCGCCCCACCGACACGGTGGTGGACCTGAACTTGCGGGGTGATTACCGTATTATGGAAAATCTGTCCATATTTGCTCTAGGCAATAACTTGCTGGGCCGTAAGTACGAGCGTTTTCTGAACTATCCGGTGAAAGGATTCAACGTATTGGCGGGCGTAACGTATGATTTTTGAACATAATTGAGTTGATGCCCCAGCCGCAGATCAGCTAGTCCTGCCCCAAGGCCTCCAGGTCGTTCGTTCCGTTGGGTATCCCCCGCGGCAAACGGCCTGGAGGTCTTTTGCATACTTGGCCCTGCCGGTTCTCTGGCGCACGTCACCTAACCTTTGCCCAATGCAGCTCTCCGACCACATCCGCACCCTGCTCCGGGACCACGACTGCGTTATCATCCCCGATTTCGGCGGTCTGATTGCCGATTACGCCCCGGCCCAGGTGCACCCCGTGCGCCACACCCTGGCCCCCCCGGCCAAGCGCGTGGCCTTCAACCAGTCTTTGACCCGCAACGACGGGCTGCTGGTAGATGCCCTGAGCCGCTCGCTGAACCTGACCACGGCCCAGGCCCGCCTGCAGGTGCGCGACGCCGTAGCCCGCCTGCAAGCCGAGCTCGACCAGAGCCAGCGCACCGAGCTGCCCGGCGTGGGTATCTTCCGCCAGTCGGCCGGCCGGGGCCTGGAGTTTGAGTACACCGGCTCCCAGAACCTGCTCACGGCCAGCTACGGCCTGCCCGAGCTCGTATCGCGCCCCATCCGGGCCACCGACGCCCTGCTGGCCCGCGACCGGCAGCAGTCCGCGCCCATCTTAGCCGTCAGCCGTTCCCGCCGCGCGATGAAAACCTTCCGAATTGCCGCTACCCTGGTTATCACCGGCCTGATTCTGTCGGCCAACTACCAGTTTGCTTCTCAACTGGGCTACCTGCCCGAAAGCTGGAAAATAACCTCCAGCGAGGAGCAAACGGCCGCCCAGCCCGCCGTCGTGGAGGAAGAGCAAGCGGCCCCCGTAGCCCGGCAGCAGGCCGCCCTGGCCGCTCACGACTGGGACGATGAGACGCCGACAACCCGCGCCGCTGAGCCGGCAGCCCCGGCGGCTCCGGCGGTGGCCAAGCCGGCCGTCAGCAAGCCCAAGGCCGTAGCGACCAAGCCCGTGGTGAAAACGCCGGCTGCAACCAAGCCCGCCGTGGCCGTGTCCGTAGCCAAGCCGGCTGCCGTTAAGCCCGCCGTGGCCGCTGCCAGCGCCGGCACGACAATTAAAAGCCGTACGGGCCGTTCCTACGTTATTGTGGGGGCGTACAACACCCTGGCCCACGCCGAAAAGGGCCGCATGGCGCTGGTCAACCACGGCCACCGCAATGCCCGCATCGTAATGCCGGCCCCGGGCAGCCGCAAGTTCCGCCTCTCGGCCATCGACTACGCCAACAAGGCCGAGGCGCAAAAACAACTGCCGATGCTGCGCAAGCACTTAGGCTCTTCACTCTGGGTTCTCAATTACTAGCATGACCTCATTCCTGCTGCAGGTAACCACCGCCGCTACTACCGCCACCGATACCGCCGCCACCGCGGCCAACCAGGCCTCTGAAGCGGCCGCGGCCGCCGGTGGGCTCTCCCTGATTGATTTGATTTTGAAGGGGGGCTGGATCATGGTCCCGCTCTTTCTGCTCTCGTTCGTTTCGATTTACATCATCATTGAGCGTTACCTGACCATCCGCCGGGCCGCCGTCAATCCCGACTCGTTTATGGCCGGCATCCGCGGGCTGATGGTGAAAGGTGACCTGCAGGGCGCCAAAATGCTCTGCGCCCAAAATCCTTCGCCGCTGGCCCGGATGGTAGAAAAAGGCATCCGCCGCATCGGGCTGCCCCTGAAGGAGATTGAAAGCAGCGTCGAGAACGTGGGCAAGATCGAAGTGGCCCGCCTCGAGAAGAACATCAGCATTCTGGGCATTATCGCCGGTATTGCGCCCATGCTCGGTTTCGTCGGCACCATTATCGGCGTAATCAAGATTTTCTACGCTATTTCCACCACCGGCGACTTCGGCATCGCCCAGATTTCGGGCGGTTTGTACACCAAGATGGTCACCTCGGCCGCCGGCCTCATCGTCGGCATCATCGCCCACGTAGGCTACCACTGGCTCAGCATCATGGTCGAGCGTCTGATTTTCCGCATGGAAAACTCGGCCATCGAATTCATGGACATCCTTCAGGACAACTAGAGGTGAAATTGTGAGTTTGTGAAATGGTGAGTTGGCGTTCGATTTGCGCAACTCTGCGCAGTTTGCGCCACCAGAACAGCTAACTCACCATTTCACCATTTCACAAGTTCACCATTTCACCGCATGGACCTCAGCCGGCGCCGTAAGCTCTCCTCGCACGTCGAGACCAGCTCGATGAACGACATCATGTTCTTTCTGATGCTGTTCTTTCTGATCGTGAGCACCATGGTCAACCCCAACGTAATCAAGCTCATGCTGCCTAATGCCCGCTCGGGCAAGGCCGTCATGAAGGAAACCATCAACATCTCGGTGGATGCGGCCGGGCAGTACTTTCTGGACCGGCAGCCGGTGACGGCCGCCACCCTGGAAACGGCCCTGCAGCAGCGCATTGCCGGCCTCGAAGCCCCCACCGTGGTGCTGCGCGTCGACTCCTCGCTGAACGTGCAGAAGCTGGTCGACATCCTCGAAATCGGCAACCGGCTGAAAGTGAAGATGGTGATGGCCACCCAGGCTCAGCAGTCGGGCGGTAAGTAATTTTGATTGTGCGAATGTGGGGAATGTGCGAAATGAGCTATCCGCAATAGCCATTCGCACATTCCCCACATCGTTTGCGTTAGCACCTTGTGAAAGGTAATTTGTTCGTGGTTTTGGGCCGCCGCCAGCACCGTACTCAATACTGAGTTAGCCAGCGGCCAAAGACCTCAAACGAACCCCCAAAAACGAAGATCATGCCCATCGAATACCGCGAACAGCACCGCCGCGAGGCTATTATCGGCACGGTGGTTATCCACGCGCTGCTGATAGCCCTGTTCGTCTTCACCGTCTTCAAAGGCCCCGACCCACCGCTGCTGGGGTTGGGTGGCGACGGGGTGGAGCTCAACTACGGCATCGACGAGGCTGGCTCCGGCGACGTGCAAAGCAAGGCCCTGGCCAATGAGTCGCCGAACCGGGAGGACAGCCGCCCGCCGGCGTCTTCCCCCGACCCCGAGCCCCGGCCGGTGCAGCAGGCCGCCGAGCCCGTGCCCCAGGAAGCTACCGAAGATAAAATCGTGACCAGTGAAGCCGAGGAAAGCCCGGTGAAGCTGCCCCCGGTCGAAAAGCCCGCGCCCCGCAAGGAAGAGGTGAAAGAAGTGCCCAAGCCGGCGGAAAAGCCCCGCACGCTCTACACGCCCAAGGGCAGCGCCAACGGTGGCGGTAACGGCGAAAACGGCACCAGCAACGCGCCCACCGGCAACAACAACGGCGACAAGCCCGGCTCGGTCGGTGACCAGGGCAACCCCAACGGCTCCCTCGACGCCAAGGCCCTCTACGGGCAGCCCGGTAGTGGGGGCAGCGGCCTGAGCCCCGGCTCGGGCGGCCTGGAGATGTCCGGTTGGGCCTTCGTCTCCAAACCCGATGCCCCGGCCCTGGACAACACCTCGGGCTTTGTGCGCTTCAAAATCAAAATCAACTCCGACGGCGAGGTGGAGTCGGTGACCAAAGTATCGGGCAACGTGACGCCGGCCCAAGAGAAAGTCTGCCGCGACGCTCTGGAAAACGCCGACTTCCGCCGGACCAGCTCGGCTGCGGGCGGGGCCACGGGCTATTATACCTTCAAGATTACGGTGCGCTAACCAGCCGGTCAGGCGCAGAGTTCGGGCCCGCCGGTCGGATTATTCCGGCCGGCGGGTTTCTTTTGTAGTCTGGTAGGCCACCGTGGCCTCGTTTTTACTTTTGCGCCCCGCATGACTTACCCCGAAACCCTTGCCTACCTCTACGACCAGCTCCCGATGTTCCAGCGCGTGGGCGCGGCCGGTTTCAAGGCGGGACTGGGCAACACGCTAGCCTTGGCCGAGGCCCTGGGCCACCCCGAGCGGCAGTTCAAAGCCGTGCACGTGGCCGGTACCAACGGCAAGGGCAGTTCCTCCAATCTGCTGGCCGCCGCCCTGCAGGCGGCCGGCTACAAGGTCGGGCTCTACACCTCGCCCCACCTGCGCGAATTTACCGAGCGAATCAAGCTCAACGGCCAGGACCTGGACCCCGACTACCTGGTGCAGTGGGTGGCGAAGTGGCGGCCCTTGTTCGAGCAGATCCAGCCGTCGTTCTTCGAAATGTGCGTGGCCCTGGCCTACTCGTACTTTGCCGAGCAGCAGGTCGATATTGCCGTGGTGGAAGTGGGGCTGGGCGGCCGCCTGGACTCGACCAACATCATTACCCCGCTGGTGTCGTTGATTACCAACATCAGCTTTGACCATCAGAACCTGCTGGGTGACACGCTGCCGCTGATTGCGGCCGAAAAAGCCGGCATCATCAAGCCCGGCGTGCCCGCCATCGTCAGCCAGACCCAGGCTGAGGTGCAGGCTGTATTCGAGCACAAAGCCCGGGAAGTGGGCGCCCCGCTGCAATTTGCCGACGCGCGCTACCAAACGGCCCTGGCCCAACCACCGGCTCCGGATGCCGAAACCCAACTATTGACCGTTACCAACTCCCGCACGGCCGAAGTCCAAACGCTTGAAGTGGGGCTGGTGGGCGACTACCAGCGCCTGAACGTGCCCGGGGTGCTGGCCGTGCTCGACGAGCTGCGCCGGCAGGGCTTTACCATTCCCGAAACGGCCGTGCAGCAAGGCCTGCGCGACGTGCGCCGCCTCACCGGCTTCCGGGGCCGCTGGACGATTCTGGGCCGCCAGCCGCTGCTGATTTGCGACACGGGTCACAACGAGGCCGGCATCCGCTTCATTACCGCCCAGCTGGCCCGCTTGCCCTACCGGCAGCTCCACTTCGTGCTCGGCACCGTCAACGACAAGGACGTGACCAAGATGCTGGCCCTGCTGCCAACGGCGGCAACCTATTACTTTTGCCAGGCCAACATCCCGCGGGCCCTGCCCGCCACCGAGCTGGCCGAGCGGGCCGCGGCCCTGGGGCTGCACGGTGCCGTGTACGGCCCGGTCCCCGCGGCCGTGGCCGCCGCCCGCGCCGCCGCCGCTCCCGACGACGTGGTGTTTATCGGGGGCAGCACGTTCGTGGTGGCCGAAATTGAAGAACTGTATTGAAGAGTAACCAACCAGCATGGGTCGAATTAAACTAAAGCGCTTCTCGGACAATGCCGAGCGGCCGGATATTGTGGAACCGGGCAAAGCCACCTACCAGCAGCTGGTGGGCCGCTGGAAATCGGAGTTTTTCAAAAACGACAACCCCATTACGCTCGAAGTGGGTTGCGGCAAGGGCGACTACACCGTGGGCCTGGCCGCCCGCTACCCCGAGCGTAACTTTCTGGGGCTCGACATCAAAGGGGACCGGATCTGGATTGGCAGCACTAAGGCCGAGGCCCTGGGGCTGACCAACGTGGGCTTCGTGCGCATGCGGGCCCTGGACTTGCTCGACCATTTCGGACCCGGGGAGCTCAGCGAAATCTGGATTACGTTTCCCGACCCGCGGCCCCGCCTCGGCGATGCCAAGCGCCGCCTCACGGCCCCGCGCTTTTTGGACCGCTACCAGCAGATTCTGCAGCCCGGCGGCCTGGTTCACCTCAAAACCGACGACGAAGCCCTGTTCGACTACTCGCTGGAAACGGTGCAGCAGCGCCCCGGGGCCACCGTGCTGGCCCACACCAAGGATTTGTACGCCTCGGCCGAGCTGCTGCCCCACGCCGAGGACATCCAGACCCACTACGAAAAGCGCTTCCGGGCCGAGGGTATTCCCATTAAATACCTGCAATTTCGGCTGAGCTAACCTGCGCCCCCATGTCGCACCCGCCGCTGCCGCCGATTCCAACTATCCACTTGTTTCCGGTGCTGGACCAGCATCTGCTCGAGCTGCTGGCCTCGCTGAGTCCGGCGCAGTGGGAACTGCCCACGCTGGCCCCGCAGTGGCGGGTGCGCGACGTGGCCCTGCACTTGCTCGACGGCAATTTGCGCACCTTGTCCATGCTGCGCGACGGCTACTTTGGCCAGCAGCCCGGCGGGTTTTCCTACGGCGAAATCGTGGCCTTTCTCAACCAGCTCAACGCCGACTGGGTACGGGCCGGACAGAGGCTGAGTCCGGGCGTGATTCGGTGGCTGCTGGCAGTGTCGGGGCCGGAGTACTGCCGCTACCTGGCCGGCCTCGACCCGTGGGCGCCGGCGGCCTTTGCCGTGGCCTGGGCCGGGGAAGCCGAGTCGCCCAACTGGTTTCACATTGCCCGCGACTACACCGAAAAGTGGCACCACCAGCAGCAGATCCGCCAGGCGGTTGGGCAGGAGCAGCCCCTGCTAAGCCGGGAGCTGTACCAGCCGTTTCTGGCCACCTGCCTGCGGGCCTTGCCTTACCACTACCGCAGCGTGCCGGCCGCGCCCGGGCAGGTCGTGGCCTTTACCATCACCGGCGAGGCGCAGAAAACGTGGTATCTGCGGCGCGCCGTGAATGCTTGGGAACTGGAGCAGCAGTATTCGGGCCCGTTATCGGCCTCTGTTACCATCGACGGCGCCGTGGCCTGGCGTTTGTTTACCAAGAGCCTGCCCCGGGAAGTGGCCCAGGCTTACATGCAGCTGGAAGGCGAGCCGCGGCTGGGCGAGCCGGTGTTCGACCTGCTGACCGTTATGGCCTAGCCTGCTTTAAAAAAAGAACATCCTGCCGAGCCAGGGCTCAGCAGGATGAATAGGACGCAGGCCGCCAAATCCGGTGGCCGCAAGTCAGCGCAAGGTTACTCTTCTTCCAACTGCTCAAATACGGCTTCCAGCTCGGTGAAGTCGCGCAGGCCGGGCTTAATTTCCTGGCCGCCTTCGAGCACAATGCCGGTGGGCTGCACTTCTTCCACCAGCTGGCGCACGGTCTGGTTCGCGTCGGCAAAGCTGGTGCCCAGCCAGAGCTTGTACATGCGGGCCTGCTGGGTGAGCTGGGCCCGCTGCATGGCCGTCAGCGGCTCGGGCGGCGCCTGGGCCAGCACGAAGCCGGCTACGTGGGCCTGCTGGTCGCGGAAGCGCTTTTCCACGTCCTCGGCCAGCATGTCGGGAATCCACTTGATGAGCTTCAGGGCGGGTACGGCCAGCTGGGCCAGCTCCTCGGGGGTGCGGCGGCGGTGCATCAGCACGTAGTGCAGGCCGCAGCGGCTGGCCAGCTCGTTGATTTCCGGAATGGAGAGGTTATCGAATTCGCCGACGAGCTGCACGCCGGCCACCCAGCCGCTGAGCTCCTGCACCAGGGCCGGCTCCAGGTAGCCGGGCAAGGCCGGGTCGAGGCGGAAGGTGAGGTAATCGGCGCCCATGCCGGCGCAGTAGCGGGCGTCCGACAAGTTATTGATACCGCGCACCAGCACGGAGGTAAGCAAAGGCATGAGGCAGGAGTAAACAGTAAAAAAGAAAGATGCCGCGGTAATATTCGGCATAAAAACTCATAGCGCCGCAACAGTTCAGTAACGCCCCCCCGAAATTGGTAGGCAAACTGGGCCGTGAAATCCAGCCGTTCGGGAAGAGCCGGCCCGGTCGGAACGGCCCCGGGGCCGGGTTTGGCGGGTGGGCTGCGGCCAGCCGGCCCTTACTTGTTACCTTTGCAGAATGGGCGCCGGAAACTTTCGGCCGCACTCTTGGCTTTCAACCAATATGAATACGAATACCTCCGAATCGAAAGGACGCGTCCTGGTCGCCATGAGCGGCGGGATTGACAGCTCGGTTGCCGCAGTGCTGCTGCACGAGCAAGGCTACGAAGTGGTCGGCATGACCATGAAAACCTGGGACTACGCCTCGGCCGGCGGCTCCAAGAAGGAAACCGGCTGCTGCTCGCTCGACAGCATCAACGACGCCCGCCAGATTGCCGTGGAGCTCGGCTTTCCGCACTACATCATCGACATCCGCGACGAGTTCGGCGACTTCGTCATCGACAACTTCACCGAGGAATACCTGGCCGGCCGCACGCCCAACCCCTGCGTGCTCTGCAACACCCACATCAAGTGGGATGCATTGCTGCGCCGCGCCGACCAGCTCGGCTGCCAGTTTATTGCCACCGGCCACTACGCCAACGTGCGCCACGAAAACGGCCGCTACGTGGTCAGCAAGGGCCTGGATGAAAACAAGGACCAGTCGTACGCCCTCTGGGGGGTGTCGCAGGAGAGTTTGGCCCGCACGCTGTTCCCGCTGGGCGGCATGCGCAAAACCGAAATCTACGACGAGGCCCGCCGCCGGGGCTTCACCGAGCTGGTCAACAAGCCCGAGAGCTACGAAATCTGCTTTATCCCCGACAACGACTACCGCGGCTTTCTGCGGCGCCGGGTGGAAGGGCTGGAGGCGCGCGTGGCCGGCGGCGAGTTTGTGCTGCGCGACGGCACCGTGCTGGGCCACCACGAGGGCTATCCGTTCTACACCATCGGGCAGCGCAAGGGCCTGGGCATCGCCCTGGGCTTCCCGGCCTACGTCACCGAAATCCGACCCGATACCAACCAGGTCGTGCTCGGCAACTTCGACGAGCTGGCCAGCACTACCACCTACGTGGGCAAGCTCAACATGGGCAAGCTGGCCTCGCTGGAAGGCCGCGGGCTGGTGCCGGCCACGACCAAGGTGCGCTACAATCACAACGGCTCCCCGGCGTTGCTGGAGCAGGTCGGCGACAAAATCCGCGTATATTTCGAGGAAGCCGTTCACGCCATTACCCCCGGGCAGGCGGCCGTTTTCTACGACGGCAACGACGTGCTCGGCGGGGGCTGGATTGAGCGCCACACCATTGCCGAAGTGCCCGAACGCACCTTCTCTACCGCTACCCTATGATCCGTCGCTATTCGTTTGCCAAGCTGCTGCCGGGCCTGCTGCCCGTGGCCGGAACGCTGATCCTGGCCGGCTGCCAGAATGATTCGGTGCCCGGCCTGCAGTCGGGCGCCGATTATTTTCCCCTGGAAGTAGGTCGCTACCGCATCTATGCCGTGGCCGACACGCTCTGGGCCAACTACCAGCGTACGCCCAGCAGCTACCAGTTTCGGGAAACGATTACCGACCAGATCAACGACGCCACCGGCCAGCCCGGCTACCGCATCGTGCGGGCTCGGCGCGTGCTGCCCACCGACGCCTGGCGCGACGACAGCGTGATGTTCGTGGCCGCCACCGACCACGCCCTGCTGCTCACGCGCAACAACCGGCGCACCGTGGAGCTCGTGTTTCCCGTGCGCAAAGACCGGGTCTGGAATATGAACGCCTTCAATTCCCTTGACACCGTGGCGGCGGAAAACCGCTACTACCAGAATGTCGGCGAAACCTTTCAGAGCCAGTTCGGTGGCAAAACCTATAGCTATAACCAAACCCTAACTACGGCCCTGACCGAGGATAACCGTAATGGCCAGAACAATGCGGTTTACCGCTCGACCTACGACCAGGTCTATGCCCAGGGCGTGGGGCCAGTGTACCGGGCGCGCCGGCGCTATATTTACTGCGCCGATCAGGACGTAGGTACTTCCATCTGCGGGCGCTCCAATACCCGCATCTACCGGGGCCAGGCCCGGGTCGAAGTGCTTATTGAGCAGGGCAAGCTCTAAGCCAGGCCGTAATGCCGCGAAAAAGCGGCGCGGGCTGCAACGCAATTCCGGCGACAGGTGTATTTCACCTGTCGCCTTTTTGTTTGGGCCGGTTGCGGGGCGGCGGCCATTCCACTTGCGGTATTTACGTATCTTCCGGCACGCTTTATTTTCTTTTCCATGCGCTTATCTACTCTGCTGCTTGCGGGCCTGAGCCTGGGCACGCTCCCCACCTGGGCCGGTTCCGTTGGCTCCCGGCCCGGTACCCCGCCCGCCAAAGCCCCTGGCACCGTGCGCAAGCACCTGATTTACTTCCGCGACAAAGCCAACACGCCCTTTAGCCCCAGTCAGCCCCAGGCTTTTCTCTCGGCCCGGGCCCTTGAGCGGCGCACCCGGCAAAACATCAGCGTGCAGGCCCGCGACCTGCCGGTTAGTCCCACTTACGTGAGCCAGGTCAAAGCCGTGCCCGGGGCCCAGCTCTGGTACACCTCGCGCTGGTTCAACGCCGCCGTGGTGGCCTGCGACTCTACTACCTTGGCCACGCTGCAGGCTTTGCCCTTCGTGCGCAGCGTGGTTACGCTCAACCGCAGCCAGAGCGGGGCGCGCCCGGCGAGCAAGCTCCGGACCCCAGTGCCGGCTGAGCCGGCGCAGCGGGCCACGGCCAGCCCCGCCGACTACGGCCCGGCCTACAGTCAGGCCGAGATGATTGGGGCCGTGGCCATGCACAATGCCAACTTCCGCGGGGAAGGCATCCAGATTGCCGTTTTCGACGCGGGCTTTCCCGGCGTAGATAAGATTCCGGCTTTCGCGCCGCTGTTTCAGGAAGGGCGCCTGGCCAGTACATTCAATTTCGTGGATAAGACCGGGAGCGTATTTGAGCGCAACGACCACGGCACCAACTGCCTGTCGACCATTGCGGGCAACCAAACCGGGTTTTTCATCGGCACGGCCCCCAAAGCCACGTTCCATTTGTACCTCACCGAGGATATTTACTCCGAGCACCCGGTGGAGGAAATGAACTGGCTCATTGCGGCCGAATACGCCGACTCGGTGGGGGTGGACGTTATCAGCTCCTCGCTGGGCTATAACACCTTCGACTATCCGTCGAAAGACTACACCTACGCCGACCTGAACGGGCGCACGGCCATTTCGACCCGGGCCGCCGCCGCCGCCGCCCGCGTGGGCATGCTGGTCGTCAACAGCGCCGGCAACGAGGGCGCCAATGGCTGGCACTACCTGACGGCCCCCGCCGATGCCGACTCCATCCTGACCGTGGGCGCCGTGGATGTCGCCCGGCAGCCGGCCGGTTTTAGCTCCTTCGGGCCGACGGCCGACGGCCGGGTGAAGCCCAACGTGGCGGCGCTGGGCGTGCAGGCCGCTATTCTGACTCCCTCGGGGGCCGCTACCCGCGGCAATGGCACTTCCTTCGCCTGCCCGATTACGGCCGGTATGGTCGCGGGCTTCTGGCAGGCTAACCGCAATCTGACGGCCCAGCAGGTGATTAGCTTCCTGCAGCGCTCCGGCTCCCGGGCCACGACGCCCGATGCCCAGCTGGGCTACGGGGTTCCCAACTTCGTGCTGGCCTACAACCTGGCCCACCCCAACGACCCGCTGGCCACTGCCGAAGCCGCCTCGGAGCAGGACAAGCTGCTGGTGTACCCCAACCCGGCTCACTCCGACGAGCTCTATCTGCAGCTGAGCCCCACCTTCCAGAACCGCCCCCTGACCGTGCGTATCACCGATGCCCGCGGGGCACTGGTCGCGGAGCAGAAGCTGCCGGCCACGGCCGCCACCCAGGTGGCCCTCAAGCCCGGGCCGCTGCGCAAGGGTATCTACCAATGCACCCTGATTGGCAGCAACGGCCAACGAACCGTGCGCTTCGTGCAGTTGTGATTTGCTAATATGATTAGTTTGAGTATAAAAGGCTTCTGGTGAATATCAGGAGCCCTTTTTCATTGTTGCTAGTAAGCTAACAGGCCTAGTCTAAATTTGGTGAATGTTAAAAAAATTAGTATCTTTCTACCTGCATTCCGACTCTAACATTTTTCTCGCATGCTACAGCTAATGATTACCAAGCGCATTGGGCGCCGGCAGTTTCACTTCACCGTGCAGGGTACCAACTTCCACGAGGTGGTATCCGAATACGACCGGCTGAGCTTTCCCGACGTGCTGGCCTGCGGCCTGTGCGGTTCCGACAACCTGGATTTGTCGTCGCGCGTGGCCCAGGATAAGTTTAAGTACACCTCCGTCAAGTGCCTCGACTGCCGCGGCGACGTGACCTTCGGCAAAACCCAAAAGGACGACCAGACCGTGTTCTTGCGCAAGCGCGAGGATGGCAACCTGGATTGGCAGGCCTGGAAGAAAGCGGAGAAATAGCCGTTCTGGCCCTGCTTACGGGCTTTTCTAACACCTGTGAATCACTTTTCGAACCGCGGTTGGGCTGCTTGGCAGCCGGGCCGCGGTTCGTTGCATTCCGGGCAAATAGACGGGTACAAGGCCTTAGCCCACGGAAAAGTAGCCGTTTTCGGCCCCGCCAGTATACCAAAACCTGCTCCTCAAAGCGTTACCTTCGCACTATGAATCCTACTCGCCGTATCGCCCCGTTGCTGGCTCCTTCACTGCTGGCGGCTGACTTTGCCAATCTTCAATCCGAAACCGAGCGCCTGGCCGGCAGCGCCGCCGACTGGCTGCACTGCGACATTATGGATGGCCGCTTCGTGCCCAATATTTCCTTCGGTATT
The DNA here is from genome assembly GCF_002797555.1 of Hymenobacter chitinivorans DSM 11115. Taxonomy (NCBI): domain Bacteria; kingdom Pseudomonadati; phylum Bacteroidota; class Cytophagia; order Cytophagales; family Hymenobacteraceae; genus Hymenobacter; species Hymenobacter chitinivorans. The sequence goes on from NZ_PGFA01000001.1 coordinate 2,157,116, forward strand.
CCGGTGCTGCAGGCCATTCACCGCCACGCCCAGCAGCCCCTGGACGTGCACCTGATGATAGAGGAGCCCCAGCACTACCTGGCCGCCTGCCGCGACGCCGGGGCCGCCAACATCACCGTGCACTACGAAGCCTGCCCGCATTTGCACCGGGTGGTGCAGCAGATCAAGGCCCTGGGCTGCCGGGCCGGCGTGGCCCTGAACCCCCATACGCCCGTGAGCCTGCTCGAGGACATCATTGCTGACCTGGACCTGGTGTGCATCATGTCCGTGAATCCGGGCTTCGGCGGGCAGTCCTTTATTCCCAATACCCTGCGCAAAGTGGCCGCCCTCAAGGAGCTCATTGTGGACTATAATTCCAGCGCCCTGATTGAAATTGACGGGGGCGTGAGCCTCGACAACGCCGCCGCCCTGGTGGAGGCCGGGGCCGACGTGCTGGTGGCCGGCAGCTTCGTGTTCAACTCGCCCGACCCGGTGGCTACGCTGGCCGACATGCGCCGGCAGCTCAACGCCCAGGTGGCCCAGGAACAAGAAGCGCAGTCGTCCCGCTAATGCTGCACCCGTACACTTCCCGCTTTTCGTTTCGGGTTTTCTGGCTGAGTTGTGCACTGCTGCTCCTGCTGACGGCCCCGGCCTGGGCGCAGTCTGGGGCGCGGGTGCTGATTACGGGCACCGTGCGCGACGCCGGCGGCGCGGTCCTGGAGCAGGTCAGCATCGGGGTGGAAGGCCAGCCCGGGGGCACCAATACCGACGATAAAGGCCGCTTTGCCCTGAACGTGGTGCGCCCCCTGAGCGGCAAGGCCCCCACGCTGGTGGCCCGCCGCCTGGGCTACCAGGCCCAGCGCTTGGTGCTCAACCTCTCCGACACCCGGGACCTGACCATCACGCTGGTGCTCGACCCCCGGGCCCTGAAAAACGTGACCGTCCGGGCCCGCAACGACGAGGCCAACACCAGTGAGCAGGTCAGCGTGATTCGCATCGACCCCCGCTCGGTGAAGGAACTGCCTTCGCCTTTCGGCGACTTTAACGCCATTCTCAAAACCCTGCCCGGGGTGGTGGCCAACAACGAGCTGACCAGTACCTACACCGTGCGCGGCGGTAACTACGACGAAAACCTGGTTTACGTCAACGGCATCGAGGTGTACCGGCCGTTTCTGGTGACCTCGGCCCAGCAGGAAGGCCTGAGCTTCGTGAACCCCGACCTGGTAGACCGTATCGAGTTTTCGTCGGGTGGCTGGCAGCCTAAGTACGGCGACCGGCTGTCTTCGGTGCTGAGCATCGAGTACAAAAAGCCTCAGAAGTTTGCCGGCTCGGCCACGGCCAGCCTGGTAGGCGGCACGATGCACGTGGAAGCCACTTCGCCCAACAAGCGCATCAGCTACTTGGCCGGGATTCGCTACAAGAATGCCACCTACGTGCTCCGCTCCTTAAAGCAGCAGCAGGGCGGCTACAACCCGACGTTTTACGACGGGCAGGCCTACATCAACGCCGCCCTGGGCCCCCAGGACAACCCCGACCGCACCAGCCTGGGTTTGCTGACCACGTTTGCCCACAACGACTTTCGCTTCAACCCCGAGTCGGGCCAGGCCTCGTTCAGCACGGCTACCAACCAGATAACCCGCCTCTTTATCGACTACACGGGGCGGGAGCGGATGCAGTACGATACCTACCAGGGTGGCCTCAACCTGCGCCACAACTTCAGTAGCAACCTGCAGGGCGAGCTGCTGGCCGGGGCTCTGCTGTCCCGCGAGTTTGAGTACCGCGACGTGGAAGCGGCCTACAGCTTCGCCGAAATAAACCGGGACCCCAACTCGCCCGACTATAACAAGCCGGTGCGGCAGCGCAACGTGGGCTCCCGCTTCGACCACTCCCGCAACAACCTGCTGGCCCGCGTGGCCACCCTCGAAGCCCGGGGCCGGTGGACGCCCGGCACCCAGCACACCCTGCGCTGGGGCGTGAAGGTGGGCCGGGAGAACATCGAGGACCAGCTCAACGAGTACAGCTTCGTGGACTCGGCCGATTTCGTGCCCGACTCCCGCCGCACCCGCCTCGTGTCGAATCTGGATTTGAGCAGCATCCGCACCCAGGGCTACGTGCAGCACACGGTGGAGTTCGATACCCTGCGCACGCTCACCTACGGGGTGCGGGCCAACTACTGGAGCGTCAACCAGCAGCTGACGGTGAGCCCGCGGGTGCAGTACTCGGTTATCAGCCGCCGCCACCCCAACCGCTCGTTTAAGTTTGCCACCGGCCTGTATTACCAGCCTCCGTTCTACCGCGAGCTGCGCGACCAGACCCGGGGCACCCAGGCCACGCCCCAGTCGGTGACGGTGCAGACGGCGGCCCTGAACCCGGAGCTGCGGGCCCAACGCTCCCTGCACTTTATTGCCGGCAACGAGGTGCGCTTCCGCCGCTGGGACCGGCCCTTCGTCTTCACCGGGGAACTGTACTTTAAGTATCTGACCGACGTAATTCCCTACGACATCGACAACGTGCGGCTGCGCTACTTCGCCAAGAACAACGCCACGGCCTACGCCGCCGGCCTCGATACGCGCGTGAGCGGGGAGTTCGTGAAAGGGGTGGAGTCCTGGTTTAGCCTGGGCATCCTGACGACCCGGGAAAACATCGTGGGCGATTCGCTGACGCAATTCAACGCCCAGGGCGACACCATCGGGCGCACCGCCCAGGGCTACATCCGCCGGCCCTCCGACCAGCGCCTGAACTTTGGCATCTTCTTCCAGGACCAGCTACCGGGTAACCCCTCGGTCAAGGGCTACGTCAACTTCGTCTTCGGTACCGGCCTGCCCTTTAGCCCACCCGGCCTGCCCGAGGAGCGGGGCACCACCAAGCTCACCCGGTCCTACAAGCGCGTCGACTTGGGCTTTTCCAAAGTACTGTCCCTGAATAACACCGGCGAAACCCGCCGCCCCGGCCACCTCGAAAGCCTGTGGCTGGGTCTGGAAATTCTAAACGTGCTGGCCGCCAACAACGTGGCCGGTTACAGCTACGTGCAGGACGTGAATGCCCGTACCTACGCCGTGCCCAACTACCTGTCCCAGCGCATCGTGAACCTGCGCGTTATTGCCCGGTTTTAGCCAGTATAGACAGCACGAGGCGCAAGTAGACTAGCGGGCTTCTGCCACCACACAAAAGGGCTGCGGTACTACCGCAGCCCTTTTGTATGGTGGAGGGTACTCGGAATCCGGCGTTTTAGACGTTGTTGCTATGCCGGCACTAGTGGCGTTTCGGCTTTTCACTCGACAGTACCACGACCCCGGTTGCCCCGCGGGTGCCGTAGATGGCCGTGGCCGCTGCATCGTGCAGGAAGGCCACCTGCCGGATGGGCCGGCTTCCCAGCACGCGTTGCAGTTCGCCCATGGTAGCCGGGTCATTGTTGACGAAAGGCTTCCCGTTTACGACATACAGCAGCGGAATACCTAGTGGAGTAGCGTGAGCGGGCAGTGCGGGCGAAGCCGCTGGCCGCTGGCCGGTAGCAGCTGCCGGCATCCAACACACGGCGGGCTGCAAGGGAGCCAGCAGCGTGTCGCGCCGGGCCCGTACGGCGGCAACTTGCTGGGGCAGCGCCAGGTGTCGCACGCTGTCCATCCAGGCCGGGTTGTCAGGAGCCCGGGGCACCGGGTGGGTTTGTCCGAGTGCGGGCAGGTTGCCAGTTAACAGGCCGGCGAGCGGGAAGAGAAGAAAGTAGCGCATCCATAGCCGATGCTCAGAGGGTAGTTGTGGCACGCAGCTACGATGGAAATTGCTAAAAAACAGGTTGCCTTAATACGCCTTGCTCTGCCACTCGGTGAGGGTGATGCGCATGTTGGGCTGCTGCTGCTTGAAGGTGGCGTCTTCCTTTTCGCCCAGCTTCAGGGCCCGGCGGCCGTAGACGATGGCCGTGCCGTAGTCCTGCTTGGAGGCCATCAGCCGAGCCTTAATCCAGGTATTGGTATAGGCTTCCTTGAGCCGCAACGACTCGTTGATGTACTGCAGGGCCAGCTCGGCCTGAATGTTGTTCTGCACCAGGTAGTCGGCGGCCTGGGCCAGCAGCTGCCAGTTTTCGGGATTCGCGGCCAATACCTTCTGAATGCCGGCCAGGGCCTTGGCGTGCACGTCGGTTTCGATGAGCAAACTCACCGTGCGCTTTTCCCAGGACAAATTCAGCCGGCCGCTGTTGGGCTTCACTTCCGAAAACCAGTAGACCAGGTTTTCGTGCATGGGCCCCGACTCGGGCACGGCCGGCAGCCGGATCTGGTCGGCGCGCGGGTCGTAACCCTCGGTGCCCCAGTGGTTGATGACGCGGTTTAGAATCAGTTCCCAGTCCTGGTCGGCCTTGGGCAGCACGTAGAACGAGTACTTGCCCGCCGGCACAGCCTGCCCGTTGAGGATAACCGGGTCGGAGAAGGTCAGGACCGTGTTTTCGTTGGCCCCGGCCCGCCACACCTGGCCGTAGGGCACCAGCTGCCCCCAGATGGCCCGGCCCCGCACCGAGGGCGTGTGGTAGTCCACAGTTACGTCGCTCAGGCCAATGGTTTGCATCACCAGGGCCCGGGGGCTGGCCTGGGGCAGGGGCAGTTCGGGCACTTTGGGCAGCTTTTCCGGGGCCGGCACGGTGAGCACCGTCGAGTCGGGGGCCAGCTGGGCCTGGGCGGCCCCGGTAGAGCCGGTCAGAACCAGCAGCAGGCTCAGGCGCCGGGAAAAGGATGAGAACGAACAGCGTGTACGCATAAGCAGCAATAGGGTAGCAGCGGGAGCGGAGGGGCAGCAGCGCCGGGGTGGGGTCCGAAACAATGATGCCAAAAACGGGTTAGCTCAACTAAAAGCCTGAGGAAACCATAGGAAACCACAAAGGTGCGGTTTCCAAATATTTTTTGCTTGAATAATTTTGTTTCGAGCTTGCCGCGCGTACTTTTGCCCAGCAATTCGCCCTTATGCCCTTCGCCGCGCTTTTCCTGTGCACCCTCAGCTCCCAGGCCGCCCATTCGGGCCAGGCTACTGGCTGGCTGCGCGCGGCGCACCATCATCTGCACGGGCATCATTCCTCTTAAGAGAGGAACGACACAAGCATATTGACCCCGTGGGGCACTCTGTATTTACAAGTGCCTGGCCGCCCCGAAAAGGCCGCCCCGCCCGCTATTGCCCTTGCGGCCCGCTTAGCCGGCGTTTTTCCCTTCTCTTCGTATCTGTTCCGAATGCCACGCGTGAGTACCCGACCGGGTTTGCTCCCAGGTGTTCTTCCCAATTCAATTCCCTATGATTCGTCTGGCCATTCAGAAGTCGGGCCGCCTGAGCGAGGATTCGCTCAACCTCATTCGTGAGTGCGGTATTTCCTTTGTAAGCAGCTCCTACAAGCTCAAGACCGAAGCCACTAACTTTCCCCTGGAAATCCTATTTCTGCGCGACGATGACATTCCCGGCTACGTCCAGGATGGCGTGGCCGACCTGGGTATCGTGGGCCAGAACGTGCTGGTCGAAGCTGGTTTCCCCGATCTGGAGGTCGAAAAGCTGGGCTTCAGCAAGTGCCGCCTCTCGCTGGCCATCCTGCGCTCGGAGGGCTACAGCTCGGTAGCCGACTTGCAGGGTAAGAACATTGCTACCTCGTACCCGCAGATTCTGGGCCGCTACCTGGCCGGGGAAGGCGTGCAGGCCAACCTGCACACGATTAGCGGCTCGGTAGAAATTGCCCCCAGCATCGGCCTGGCCGACGCCATCTGCGACATCGTCTCCTCGGGCTCCACGCTGCTGGGCAACGGCCTGCGCGAAGTCGAAACCGTGTTCCGCTCCGAAGCCGTGCTCATTGCCAACCAGCAGCTCTCAACTGAAAAGCAAGAGCTATTGGAGCAGCTGCAGTTCCGGATGCAGTCCGTGCGCCGGGCCCGCCGCAACAAGTACATCCTGCTCAACGCCCCGGTCGCCTCCTTGGACGCGGTAAAGGCCCTGCTGCCCGGCATTAAGTCGCCCACCGTGACGCCCCTGGCCGAGGAAGGCTGGGTCTCGGTGCAGTCGGTGGTGAATGAGGACGACTTCTGGCACATCACCGGCCAGCTCAAAGCCGTCGGCGCCGAAGGCATCCTGGTGCTGCCCATCGAGAAGATGATAGCCTAGTTTTAATGTGGGGGAATGTGAGAAATGCGGTTGAATGTGCGAATGAGGACTTTCAAAACGCCGCAGCACCTTCCCGATTAGCATTTTTCACATTCCCCCACATTCTCCACATTTCTCATATTAAGTAAGAGCATGCAAGTAGTTCAATATCCTGGTCAGGCGGAATGGGCGGCGCTGCAGCAGCGGCCCGCCGCCGGGGAAGCCCGGCAGGTGGAAGAGCGGGTCCGCCAGATTTTCGACGACGTGCGCCAGCGCGGGGATGAAGCCCTGCGCCACTACGCCCAGGAGCTGGACGGTGCCGCCCTGACCGAGCTGCGCGTGAGCCCCGAGGAAATAACGGCCGCCGTGGCCCTGGTGCCGGCCGCGCTGCAAACCGCCATCCGCCAGGCCCATGCCAACCTGTGGAAGTTTCACCTGACCCAGCGCGAGGAAATCACCAAGGTGGAAACCATGCCCGGCGTGACCTGCTGGCGCAAATCGGTGCCGGTGCAGCGCGTGGGCCTCTACATTCCCGGGGGCACGGCCCCGCTGTTCAGCACCCTGCTCATGCTGGGCGTCCCGGCCCGGCTGGCCGGTTGCCCGGAAGTGGTGCTGAGTACCCCGCCCCAGAAAGACGGCTCGGTGAATCCCGTTATTCTCTTTACGGCCCAGTTGCTGGGCATTACCACCATCATCAAGGCCGGGGGCGCCCAGGGCGTGGCCGCCTTGGCCGGGGGCACGGCCAGCGTACCGGCCGTGGATAAGATTTTCGGGCCCGGCAACCGCTACGTTACGGCCGCCAAGCAGCTGGCGGCCCAGCGCGGGGTGGCCATCGACTTGCCGGCCGGCCCCTCGGAGGTGCTGGTCATTGCCGACAAAACCGCCAACCCCGCTTTCGTGGCCGCCGACCTGCTCAGCCAGGCCGAGCACGGCCCCGACTCCCAGGTAGTGCTGCTGACCGACTCGGCCGAGCTTTTGCCCCTGGTGACGGCCGAAGTGGAGCGGCAGCTGGCCGAACTGCCCCGCCGGGAAGTGGCCACGCTGGCCTTGCGCGAAAGCCGGGCCGTGCTGCTGCGCACGCCGGAGGAAATGTTGTTCTTCTCGAACCAGTACGCCCCCGAGCACCTGATTCTGGCCGTGCGCAACGCCGATGAATACGCCGAGGGCGTGACCAGCGCCGGCTCGGTGTTTCTGGGCCACCTCACGCCCGAAGCCGCCGGCGACTACGCCTCGGGCACCAACCACACGTTGCCCACCGGCGGCTACGCCCGCAACTACAGTGGGGTGTCCCTGGATTCGTTCGTGAAGAAAATTACCTTCCAGCGCATCACCGCCGAAGGCCTGCTCAACGTGGGGCCGGTGGTCGAAACCATGGCCGAGGCCGAGGGGCTGCGGGCCCACGCCCGGGCCGTGACCCTGCGCCTGGAAAGCCTGGTGGGCACCGGCGCCTGAGTTTTTCTGTCATTCGGCCCCGGGCCGCTCTTGAAGCGCCCGGGTCCATAGTCTTTAGCGTATGTTTGAGCTCGAAACCCTTATCCGCCCCAACATCCGGGCCATGCAACCGTACTCTTCGGCCCGCGACGAATTCCAGGGCGAAGCCCGCGTCATGCTCGACGCCAACGAAAACAGCCTGGGCAGCGCCGGCCCCGAGTTGTTCAACCGCTACCCCGACCCCCAGCAGCGGGCCGTCAAAGCCGAGCTGGCCAAGCTGAAAGGAGTGGAGCCCGCCCAGATTTTCCTCGGCAACGGCTCCGACGAGGCCATTGACCTGCTGGTGCGCCTGACCTGCCGCCCCGGGCAGGACCGGATTATGATCTTGCCGCCCACTTACGGGATGTATGAAGTAGCGGCCAACCTGAACGACGTGGCCCTGGAGCGCCTGCCGCTCACGGCCGACTTTCAGATTTCCGACGAAGCCGTAGCCGGCATCCTTGCCTCCGACGCCAAGCTGGTCTTTGTCTGCTCCCCGAACAATCCGACCGGCAACCTGCTGCACGCCGCGGCCGTGGAGCAAGTGCTGCGCGGCTTCCGGGGCCTGGTGGTCGTGGATGAAGCCTACGCCGACTTTGCCGCCGCCCCGAGCTGGACCACCCGGCTGGCGGAGTTTCCCAACCTGGTGGTGCTCCAAACCTTCTCTAAAGCCTGGGGTCTGGCCGGCCTGCGCCTGGGTATGGCCTTCGCCTCGCCCGACATCATCGGCTACCTCAACAAGATCAAGCCGCCCTATAACGTGTCGGAAGCCACCCAGCAGCACGCCCTGGCCGCCCTGGCTGATGCCCCGCACTTCGAGCAGATGCGCCGGGAGTTGCTCGTCGGCCGCACGTGGCTGCAGCAGGAGTTGGCCGGGCTCGACATTGTGGAACACTTGTTTCCTTCCGACGCCAACTTCCTGCTGGCCCGCTTCCGCCCCGATGCTACGGCCGTGTATAAGTATCTGCTGAGCCGGGGAATCGTGGTGCGCAACCGAACCACCCAGCCCGGGTGCGCCGGTACGCTGCGCCTGACGGTGGGCACGCCGGCCGAGAACGAGCAGCTGGTAGCGGCCCTGCGGGAGTATTCGGCCTAAGCTTTCCGGCTATGCAGCTCATCGTCTTCTGCGGAATTCAGGCTACGGGGAAGTCCACCTTCTACCAGCAGCACTTCTTCCATTCCCACGTCCGCATCAGCCTCGATTTGCTGCGGACCCGGAACCGGGAGCAGCGCCTGTTGCAGTTGTGCCTGGAAACCCAGATGCGCTGCGTAATCGACAACACGAACCCCACCCGGGCTGAGCGGGCCCGCTACATCGAACCGGCCCGGCAGGCGGGGTTTACCATCACCGGCTACTTCTTCCAGGCCCCGATAACCGAGGCATTGCGGCGCAACCAGCAGCGTCCGGTGGAGCGGCAGGTGCCGGCCGTGGGGTTGCGGGCCACCCGCAACCGCCTCGAGCTGCCCCAGCGTTCCGAGGGCTTCGACGAGCTGTACTTCGTCCGGGTAGGACCCCATCATACCTTTGACCTCAGCCCCTGGCAGGATGAAATTTGACGACCTCGACGCCCGCCTGCGCATTTTCGAAACGGCCCACGACCATTGCGCCCTGCCCGGCCTCTACCTGGTAGCCCGCCTGGACGGCCGCGGTTTTACCCGCCTGACCAAGGAAACCCATTCCTTCGAAGCGCCCTTTGACGAGCGGATGCGGGATTTGATGGTGCATACCACCCGGCAGCTGCTGACCACAGGCTTTCGGATGGTGTACGGCTACACCCAGAGCGACGAAATTTCTCTGCTGCTGCACCCGGAGGAAAATTCCTTTGGCCGCAAGCTGCGCAAGTACACCTCGCTGCTGGCCGGGGAGGCCTCGGCCACGTTTTCCCTGGCGTTGGGCAGCCCGGGTATTTTCGACTGCCGGATTTCCCAGCTGCCCCGCCCGGCCGACGTGCTGGATTATTTCCGCTGGCGGCAGGAAGACGCCGCCCGTAATTCGTTGAATGCCCACTGCTACTGGCTGCTGCGGAAGCAGGGCCGCTCGGTGGCCGAGGCTACCAGTCAGGTCAAGGGCCTGCGCCTGGCGGCCAAGCACGATTTACTGTTCGGGGCCGGTATCAACTTCAATGAGCTGCCGAGCTGGCAGAAACGGGGCGTCGGCTTGTACTGGCAGCAGTATAAAAAGACGGGCTTTAACCCCTTGAGCCAGCAGCCGGTCGAAACAACCCGTCAGCAAGTAACCCTGGATACCGAGCTGCCGCTGGGAAACGACTACGCGGCGTTGCTCCGCTCTTTCCTGCACCCCGAATAACTCCTTCCCAACCCGCCACCTTTTTTTCACGCTCTACCGCCCGAAGCTCCGGCTTCTGACTTTTACACCATGAAGAAAGTTCTTTTCATTGACCGCGACGGGACCATCCTGATTGAGCCGCCGACGGATTTTCAGGTGGATGCCCTGACTCGGGAGAAATTCCAGTTTGTACCCGGCGCCATTACCGGCCTCGCGCGCATTGCCCGGGAGCTGGATTACGAGCTGGTGCTGGTCAGCAACCAGGATGGGCTGGGCACGGCCAGCTTCCCCGAGGAAACCTTCTGGCCGGCCCACACGATGATGCTCGACGTGCTGCGCGCGGAAGGAGTGGAGTTCGCGGCCGAGCACATCGACCGCAGCTTTCCCCACGACAACCTGCCCACCCGCAAGCCCGGCATCGGCATGCTGCAGCACTACCTGGAGCCCGGCGCCTACGACCTGAAGAACTCCTTCGTCATCGGCGACCGGCTCACCGATGTGGAGCTGGCCCAGAACCTGGGCTGCCAGGCCATTCTGATTCGGGCGGAAGCCGACGAGCGGGCCGCCCTGAGCACCACCAGCTGGGAGGCCATCTATCAGTTTCTGCGCCTGCCCGCCCGCACGGCCGTGGTGCAGCGCGACACGAATGAAACCAAGATCCGCATCGAGCTCAACCTCGACGGCGCCGGCCGCCCCAGTATGCACACGGGCCTGGGCTTTTTCGACCACATGCTCGACCAGCTCAGCAAGCACTCGGGCGTGGATATGAAAATCGAGGTCCAGGGCGACTTGCACATCGACGAGCACCACACCATTGAGGATACGGCCATTGCCCTGGGCGAAGCCTTCCACCAAGCCCTGGGCGACAAGCGCGGCCTGGCCCGCTACGGTTTCCTGCTACCCATGGACGACGTGTTGGCCCAGGCTGCCATCGACTTCTCGGGCCGGCCCTGGATAGTTTGGGAGGCCGAGTTCAAGCGGGAGCGGGTGGGGGATATGCCCTGCGAAATGTTTTACCATTTCTTCAAGAGCTTCTCGGATGCCGCCCGCTGCAACCTCAACATCAAGTGCGAGGGTCAAAACGAACACCATAAGATCGAAGCCATTTTCAAGGCCGTAGCCAAGTCCATCAAGATGGCCCTGGTGCGGGACGCGGGCAAAATGGAAATTCCCAGCACCAAGGGTGTATTGTAGGCTTTGGAGGCTTTACCCAAATGTTTTAACATTTGGGTAAAGCTAGGAATGGGCTTTTCAACGGCAGTAAACCAGCCGGATAAAGCATTGATTGAGGCTCTAACCCAGGAAGCAGCAGGGTGTCAAGATTTAAACAAATGGATATACTCAAATGGAAATAGCGGTAATAGATTACAAAGGGGGTAACGTGCAGTCGGTCCTGTTTGCCCTGGAGCGCCTGGGCGTGCAGGCCACTCTGACGGCCGACCCCGAGCAGATCCGGCGGGCCGACAAGATTCTGTTTCCCGGCGAAGGCGAAGCCGCTTCGGCCATGCAGGAGCTGCGGGCCCAGGGCCTCGACCAGGTGCTGCCCACGCTGAGGCAGCCCTTTTTGGGAATCTGCCTGGGCATGCAGCTGCTCGGTACCCACAGCGAGGAGAATGACGCTACGATGCTGGGCATTCTGCCTTTTGAAGTAAAGCGCTTCCCGGCTTCGGCCGAGGTCAAGGTGCCCCACATGGGCTGGAACAACCTGCTGCGGCTCCGCTCCCCGCTGTTTGATGGGCTGCGGGAACAGGACTTCGTCTACTTTGTGCACAGCTACTATGCGCCGGTGGGAGACTACACCATTGCCGAGGCCGAATACCCCGCGCCCTTCAGCGCCGCCGTGCAGCACCAGAACTTCTACGCCGTGCAGTTCCATACCGAGAAGAGCGGCCCGGTGGGCACGCGCATCCTCGAAAACTTCCTCAAGCTCTAACCACCCATGGAAATAATACCCGCAATTGACCTCATCGGCGGCCAGTGCGTGCGCCTGACCGAGGGCGACTTTGCCCAGCAAACCACCTACGATGCCGACCCGCTGGCCGTGGCCCAGCGCTTCGAAGCCGCCGGGGTCAAGCGCCTGCACCTGGTCGACCTAGACGGGGCCCGGGCCCGGCAGCCCGTCAACCTGCCCGTGCTGGAGCGCATTGCCCGGCACACGAGCCTGGTCATTGACTTTGGGGGCGGCTTGCAAAGCGAAGAGGCGGTGCGCTCGGCCTTCGCCGCCGGGGCCGCCCAGATTACGGCCGGCAGCATTGCCGTGCGCGAGCCGGCTACGGTGCAGCAGTGGCTGCAGGAGTTCGGAGCCGAGCGGATTCTGCTCGGGGCCGACTTTCGCGACAATCACATTTCCATCAATGCCTGGGCCGAGCAGTCGGAGCGGACGGTGGCCGAGTTTATCCAGGACTACCTGAACGCCGGGGCCACGACCTTCGTGTGTACCGATGTCAGTAAGGACGGCAAGCTGCAGGGACCCTCGGTGGCTACTTACCGGGAACTACGCCAGCAGCTGCCCGCCGCCCGGCTGGTGGCCAGTGGGGGCGTCACGACGCTGGCTGATGTGGAAGTGCTGGCTGAGGTCGGCATGCACGGGGCCATTATCGGCAAGGCCATTTACGAAGGCACCATTACCCTGCAGCAGCTGCAGAAGTTTCTCTAGTCTGACTCATTCACGCATATGCTGACCAAACGAATTATTCCCTGCCTCGACGTCAAGGATGGGCGCACCGTGAAGGGGGTGCGCTTCGAGGGCCTGCGCGACGCCGGCGACCCGGTGGCCCTGGCCGCCCGCTATGCCCTGGAAGGGGCCGACGAGCTGGTGTTCCTCGATATTACGGCCACCAACCAGAAGCGCACGACGCTTATCCATTTGGTGCGCGACGTGGCCCGGGAGCTGGATATTCCCTTCACCGTGGGTGGGGGCATCGGCACGGTGGCCGACGTGGAGGCTTTGCTACTAAATGGCGCCGACAAGGTCAGCATCAACTCGGCGGCCCTGCACCGGCCCGAGCTGATTGACGAGCTGGCCCGCCGCTTCGGCAGCCAGTGCATCGTGGTGGCCGCCGATGCCCGCTATACCGCCGAGGCCGGCTGGCAGATCTACACCCGGGCCGGGACGCAGAACACCGAGCGGGATGCCGTGGCCTGGTGCCGGGAGGCCGCCGACCGGGGCGCCGGGGAGTTGCTGCTCACATCCATGAGCAACGACGGTACCAAGGACGGCTTTGCCCTGGATGTTACCGGGGCCGTGGCCCGGGCCGTATCGATTCCGGTAGTGGCCTCGGGAGGCGCCGGTAAGCTGGAACACTTCACCCAGGTATTCCAGCAGGCCCAGGCCCACGCCGGCTTAGCGGCCAGCATTTTTCATTTCGGGGAAATTGGCATCCGGGAGCTCAAGGAGCACCTGCAGGCCGAGGGTATTCCCATGCGCCTGTAAGTATCGTAGGTAGTGCTTGGTGCTTAGGATTGATGGGAGTTGTCCTGTTACCAAGCATCAAGCACCAAGCATCAACAACATGGAACTCGACTTTAATAAAATGCCCGACGGGCTCATCCCCGCCGTGGTGCAGGACTCGGCCACCGGGCAGGTGCTCATGCTGGGCTACGTCAACCAGGAAGCCTGGGTTAAAACGCAGGTCGAAGGCCGGGTGACGTTTTTCTCCCGCTCCAAAAACCGGCTCTGGACCAAGGGCGAAACCTCCGGCAACTTCCTGCGGGTGGTGAGCCTGCACCCCGACTGCGACAACGACGCACTGCTCATCCGCGCCATTCCCGACGGGCCTACCTGCCACCGGGGTACCGTCAGCTGCTTCGAGCAGCCCGAGCAAACGGCCCCGGTGGGGTTCCTGGCCGAGCTCGAGCGGCTGGTGCAGCGCCGCTACCAGCACCCCGAGGAAGACCCCAAGTCGTACACGGCTTCGCTCTTTGCCAAGGGCATGCCCAAAATAGCCCAGAAAGTGGGAGAGGAGGCCGTCGAAACCGTCATTGATGCCGTGGCTGGCAACCGCGCCGGCTTGAGCGGCGAAGCCGCCGATTTGCTCTACCACCTGCTGGTGTTGCTCACGGCCTCGGGCCTGACGTTGGAAGACGTGGTAGCCGTGCTGCGCCAGCGCCACAGTACTATTTCGGCCGGCACCCGCCGGGAGTAGCACTTTCGTCGGTAAGGGGGGTTGTGGCCGCCTCGTTTTAAAGACAACCGCCGTGGGAAAGTCCCAGGGCGGTTTTTTTGTTGCTACTTTACAACTTCTCTTTGCTGTTGTATGTCCGTGCCCTCTACGCCGTATCTGGCCACCCAAACGCTGACCGTGCTGGTTCCCGTCTATAACGAGGAGGAAAGCCTGACGCAGTTCGTGGTCGAGATGAACCAGTTTCTCGCCCAAACGCCGCTGCCCACCACCGTGCTCTTCGTCAACGACGGCAGTACTGATGGGTCCCTGGCCTTATTGCGCAGCATCTGCGGCCAGGATACGCGCTACGAGTTGATTTCCCTTTCGCGCAATCAGGGGCTGAGCACGGCCATCAAGGCCGGCATCGACCACTGCCGCAGTACCCTGGTGGGCTACATCGACTCCGACATCCAGACCACCCCGCTGGATTTCCTGCGCTTTCTGGAGTTTTTCCCCGCCTACGATATGGTCAACGGCATTCGGGCCAAGCGCCAGGATACGCTGGTCAAGAAGCTGTCCTCGAAGCTGGCCAACACCGTGCGCCGCACCTTAATCAACGACGGAATTCAGGATACGGGCTGCCCGCTGAAGATTATCAAGATAGAATACGCCCGCCGGCTGCCGCTTTTTCACGGTATGCACCGTTTCCTGGGCGCATTGGTGCAGCTGCAGGGCGGCCAAGTCAAGCAGCTGCCGGTGCAGCATTTCCCGCGCTTTGCCGGCACGGCCAAGTACACGCTCTGGAACCGGGCCTGGAAGCCGCTGGTCGATACCTTTGGGTTCCGCTGGATCCGCAGCCGCTGGAAAAACTACGAAATCGGGGAGGTGCTGCGCGCCGAATCCCGCCCGGCCGACGGCGGGGGGCGGTAGTGGGAGGCGGGATGAGTACGCAAACCCTGGCGCTGGTTATTGGGCTGGTGTCGCAGCTGCTCTTTTCCAGCCGCATCGTGCTGCAGTGGGTGCAGAGTGAGCGGGCCCGGCGGGTGCTGGTGCCCGTACTATTTTGGAAAGTCAGCCTGCTGTCCTCGTTTCTGATGATTCTCTACGGCATGCTGCGCCACGACCCGGTAATCTTGGGAGCCCAGCTGCTGAGCTACGGTATCTACATCCGCAACCTGCAGCTGCTGGGTGAGTGGCGGAAGCTGAGCCGCTGGTTTCGGGGGGCGGCCTACGGGTTTCCGCTCGCGCTGCTCAGCTGGTTTGCCAGCGGCACGTCCCACGTGAATCTAGGGCGTCTGCTGCACCCGGCCATTCCCGGTGGCTGGCTGCTGCTGGGGGCGGTAGGGCAGGCCGTGTTTTTGCTCCGCTTCGTTTATCAATGGCTGTACTCCGAGCGCCGGGGGACCTCCGTACTGCCTCTGGGCTTCTGGGTGGTGAGCTTAGCCGGGTCCCTGCTTATTCTGTTCTACGCCGTGCTGCGCCTCGATTACGTTCTGCTGCTGGGCAATGTCTTCGGCACCGTGGTGTACGCCCGTAATATTCTGCTGTTGCGCCGGGAGCAGCAGCAGGCCGCCTAAGCCGCCGGGGATTTTCCCGGTGGTACCTAACCAAACCCACTAATCCAGCCGGGCCGGGCGCGCCGGTTGGATTAGTGGGTTTGCGTGCAGCCGTCAAAGGTTATATCCCATCAGCATTCCCTAAGAAAAGCTTGAATCCTGCGCTGGGAAGGTGTTTAGCCAATGTTTTAGGTTAACATAAAATATAAACAGCTTGGAAACACCGGTGGTAAGCAAGTAGGAGTGGAGCCCGCCAAAGTGTCAGCGGCTTAGCTGTTTTCGCACCTTCTCTAGCAGAATGCTCACGATTTGCAGGTCATCCACGTCCTGGATGTTCAACTGCGTATCAATTCCCGGCCCGCTGATGTGAATAAAGTACCCTTCAGCCCCGCCCGCTGCCGCCCCCGTTGCGGCGGCTTGCGTCGTGAGTTCAGTACCACGCCCTGGGTGGTGTACCGATTCCCCACCGGCGGGCACCTCCGGAAGTGGAGCTATGGCGGCAGACGAAGCTGCACTGGCCGGAAACACGGTTTGGGGCCCCGCGTACGCTTCGGCTGGATACGATGTATCCGGAGAATGGTGTTCACTCTCTAAGTCGTCTGTATCGAGCCCAAACAGACTTGATACGGCGTCTTGTGTTCGGGCCGGCGCAGCGGGTGGTACAAAGCCCGTGTTGGGTTTAATACCAGCAGCAGAACCAGTAGTAATAGAAGACGTAGCCGCGGACGCCGTCGTTGCGGTCGTTGGAGCCCGGAATAAGTTTTGGGGAAGCTCCGTGCTGGCTAGTTCTCGCCGGGGTGTTTGCTGCGCGGCCAGTTGGTCTATATCGGCCACTACGTTGCGTTCATCCATCACGCCCACCATGCGGGCCCCGTCCACAAAGGCTTTGGCCACCACCTGAGCATTGATTTCCTCCACGCCAAACTCACGGATCAGCATCACGTCGAACATGTGTACTGGTAGTTCCCGGTTGCGGAACTTGCGGCATATCTGCGTGAATAAAGGAGGGTGCAGAAAGGCTTCCCGATGGAATACTTTCTCTTCCTGCTTATCGTAAGCGTGCTTAATGCGTCGAAACAGATTCGTAGTAGTCAGTAGCTCCCGTTTACTGGTAACTAGCCCAAACTTAACGGCCGAGCCAATAATGGCTTTGAAAGAGCCACTAACCTTTCTATTGAGCTTACGAGCACATGTTTCAATGGCACATTTACCGCCAGTGTCATCTACTACTTCAGCAATTTCCCAGGCACTGAGGTAACTAGTACGGGGGTAGTCTATAGTCTTAGGCATAAAAGAGGGTGAGCGTTATGTGCAGTGAATAAACAAGTATAACAACAAACAGTATATAAAGGTAGTATAAAGTATAAAAAAGTACACAATTATATTACTTTTTTATACTTTTTTGTACTCACAAATACTACTTTAGCTGTATATTATCTATTTTCACGAATCTACTCAGCATAACAGTATAAAAATACCACTCATACCTAAGGGCGGCCACGGGCGATAGGGGGGGCTAAAGCCTAGTGTGCTTGCTTTTTTAAAGGGCATAGTGACTTCAAAAGAAAAAAGAACTCCCGACAGTCTGATGTGTAAAGGCAGCTGTAAAGCCGGAAAACCAGCAGGAGAGAGGCTTCGCGCGAATTGCTCTTGTTAGTGGGATGCGAACTAGTTGGACCCATTGGCTATACTGACTCCAGCGTCAGGACCTCAAACTGCAGCCTAAACAGCGTGGCGCCCGGCCGTGCCAAAAACAGCAAGACCCGATTATTAAGGGCAGCGTCAGATTTTACGCCTCAGTAGTTTCTCATATATATTACAAGGCTTGAAGCTGGGGCAACCAAGATGCCTAAGGCTCAACTTGCTCACAACGATGGCAGCCAACTCAAACATCAAAAGCGGCTTACAGATTTCTTCTAGACTGATTACTGATGGACAGGCTATAACCTATGAATGGAGCACGTGACCTTAGCAGCAGCATAGCAGCATAGCAGCATAGCAGCATAGCAGCATAGCAGCATAGCAGCATAGAAAAGGCCGCTGGCCTAAATGGGGAACGTGGTAACCACTGGATTTGGCATGGACTCGAGACAACCGGATAGCTTACCGACTCAACCGCACACTCGCCGAACGCAACCCACTGAAATATCCGACGCGGCTTGCATTGCACAATCATCCACCAGGCAGATTACCCAAGTATATAAGTGTAAGTTGTAAGTAACTCAACTAATGGATATATGAGCTGCCTAAAACAAAAACATATATTGTCTTATAATTTATATTATGTTAAGTAATGTATTTCAAAATACGCCCGGGATGAATCCGGGCGTATTTTCTATCCCCTGCTTCGCTTACTTGAGCGATTCCAGACGGGTGTTCATTTTCTCGGCATCCGCCGTGCGACCCAAACGCACGTATACTTTCTGCAGCGACGAAATCACAGCCCGGTCGTTGGGCTGCAACTGCAGGGCCTTCTCGAAGTACGGCAGCGAATCCTGGAAGTATTTCTTGCCGTCAGCTTCAAACTTCTTCCCCGATTTCTGGTACGTGGCCAAGTCCATCTTGCTGGCCTTGGTAAACAGGTCCGCGGCCTTGTTGTAGTTGTAGACGCCCAGGTTGAACTGCGCGTCAAAATTGTTCGGATCTACTTCAACGGCTTTCTTGTAGGCCGCCGACGCTTTTTCCGGCTGCTTGCTTTGATCGTAGAGCGAGCCGAGTACGGCGTACAGGTTGCCATTGGTAGGATCTGCGGCAATGGCCTTTTCTACTTTACCGATAGCCTCAGCGCCCCGCCCCGAGCTCAGGTACATATTCAGCTCTTCGAGCATGAAGGCCTTATTGTTGGGGTACGCGGCCAGCGCCTGCTGAATTACTTTCTGCGCTTCAGCTTCGTTTTTCTCCTGCCGGGCAATCTGCAGCATGCGGCCGTACACGGCCGGCGACTTGTAGTTCATAGCCAGCAGCTTGCCGTACGTGTCTTTTGCCGTGGCAAAATCCTGCTTGGCTTCGGCCGCGTAAGCCGCATACAGGAAAGCCGTCGTGTCCTGGGGCCGGATTTGCTGGGCCATGCGGTACGACTCCAGGGCGGCATCGTAGTTTTTGGCATTGTAGCCCTCCACGCCGGCGTTCAGAGCCACTCCGTAGAGGTTGTCGAGTTTGGCCACGGCCAGCTTACCGAATTCGCCGGTTTTGCCGTCCAGCTCCACAGCCTTGCTGTACGATTCGAAAGCTACCTTGGTGCCCTCGCCGGGTTTCAGGTTTTTACCGAAAATTGGGCTGGCCGTGAGTTGCTCGTAGATTTCGCCCCGGGTGTACCACGTTTTGGCTTTGCCGGAAGTTTTCTCATTTACAATGGCCTTGTCAATATCGGCCTGAGCCTTATCAAGCAAGCCGCTGCGCTGGTTCAGAATAGCATTGGTCACGGCCGAGTTTTGGGCCGAGGCCGTGTGCAGCGCCGCCGCCGCTACAAGCGTCAGAAAAATCTTCTTCATGGTTTTTGCCGAAGAATAATGGTGGATGAGTGGAAGGAATTAGGAAAGAAACCACCGGCCGGAACACTTGGTTCAGCTAGCCGGCAGGAAAGAAAAAAGGCCTGAATACTCCCAGGTCGGCTCCGCTCAAAACGAATACCGTGCCCGAAAGTACTCAAGCCTTGGAGAATCTTAGCTGGCGCTCAGCGTGTCGGGCGCCACGTCGTCGGTGGCCAGGGTCGAGTCCAGGACTACATCCCCCGCCCCTTCCGGCGTACCGTTTTCCCCGGCTTCGCCCTCCAGCACCTCGGTTTCCTTGTCGTCGGAAGCCACTTTGGCCACCGAGGAAATTTCGTCGCCGGCGCTGATTTTCAGCAGCCGCACGCCCTGGGTAGCCCGACCGATGGTGCGCAAGTCGCTCATCCGCAGACGAATGGTAATGCCGGACTTGTTGATAATCATCAGATCATCCGAGTCCTGCACGTCCTTGATGGCCACCAGCGCCCCGGTTTTGTCGGTAATCTTCATGGCCCGGACGCCCTTGCCCCCGCGGTTGGTGACGCGGTACTCATCCAGGGAGCTGCGCTTGCCATAGCCGTTTTCCGAAACCACGAGCAGTTCCTGCGAGGTGGGGTCCGTGATGCAGACCATGCCCACTACCCGGTCGTTTTCGTCGGCCAGGCTGATACCGCGCACCCCGGCGGCGTTGCGGCCCATGGAGCGAACTTTCTCCTCGGGGAAACGCACCGCCCGACCCGAACGCAGGGCCACGACAATCTCGCTGCTGCCGGTGGTGAGTTGCACGTCGAGCAGCCGGTCGCCCTCGTTGATGGTAATGGCGTTGATACCGGCCGTGCGGGGCCGCGAGTAGGCCTCCAGCGGAGTCTTCTTCACGGTGCCCTGCTCGGTGCAGAACATCAGGAAAGTATTTTCCAGGTAGTCCGGATCGCGCAGACCGCGCACGTTCAGCACGGAGCGTACCGAGTCTTCGCGGGGAATCTCGATAAGGTTCTGAATCGGCCGGCCTTTGGCGTTCTTCCCTCCTTCCGGCACTTCGTACACCTTGAGCCAGAACACCCGGCCCAGCTCGGTGAAGAAGAGCAGGTACTCGTGGGTGGTGGCCACAAACAGATGCTCGGTGAAGTCGTCCTGCTTGGAAGCCGCGCCCCGGGCTCCTACGCCGCCCCGGCCCTGAGTCCGGTATTCGTCGAGGGCGGTGCGCTTGATGTAGCCTTCGCGGGAAATGGTAATAACCATGCTCTCGTCGGCAATCATGTCCTCCATCGAGAAGTCGCCGCCGGCGTATTCGATGGCCGTGCGACGCTTGTCGCCGTAGCGCTCCCGAATATCGATCAGCTCGTCTTTGATGATCTGGCGCTGCAACACATCAGAGGCCAAAACAGCCTTAAGGTGGTCGATCAGGCGCATCAGCTCCTCATACTCGGCCACGATCTTGTCGCGCTCCAGGCCGGTGAGGCGCTGCAGACGCATGTCCAGAATGGCGCGGGCCTGAATTTCGCTCAGCGCGAAACGCTCGATGAGCTGGGCCCGGGCCACGTCGCCGTCGCGGGAGGCGCGGATCAGGGCAATAACCTCATCGAGATGGTCGAGGGCAATGAGCAGGCCTTCCAGGATGTGGGCCCGCTTCTGGGCTTCGGCCAGCTCGTAGCGGGTGCGGCGCACGACCACGTCGGCGCGGTGCTCGACGAAGTAGTGAATCAGCTCCTTGAGGTTGAGCGTCATCGGGCGGCCTTTGACCAGGCACACGTTGTTGACGCCGAACGAGGACTGCAGCTGGGTGTAGCGGTAGAGCTGGTTGAGCACCACGTTGGGCATGGCGTCGCGCTTCAGATCATAGACGATGCGCATACCGTCGCGGTCGGACTCGTCGCGCAAGTCCGAAATACCTTCGATCTTCTTCTCGTTGATGAGGGCCGCCGTTTTCTCGATCATCGAGGCCTTATTCACCATGTAGGGAATTTCGGTGATGATGATCTGCTCCTTGCCGCTGGGCAGGGTTTCGAATTGGGCTTTGGCGCGCATCACGATGCGGCCCCGGCCGGTTTCGAAAGCCTGCTTCACCCCTTCGTAGCCGTAGATGGTACCACCCGTCGGGAAGTCGGGAGCAATAACGTGCTCCATCAGCTCGGGAATGGTAATCTCGGGGTTATCGAGGTAGGCAATGATGCCGCTGACGGTTTCGGTCAGGTTGTGGGGCGGCATGTTGGTGGCCATACCCACGGCAATACCCGTCGTGCCGTTGACCAGCAGGTTGGGAAACTTCGAGGGCATGACGCTGGGCTCTTCCAGCGAGTCGTCGAAGTTGGGCTGGAAATCGACGGTGTCCTTGTCCAGGTCGCCCAGCATTTCGTCGGAAAGGCGCTTGAGGCGGGCTTCCGTGTAACGCATGGCCGCCGGCGAGTCGCCGTCGATGGAGCCGAAGTTACCCTGGCCGTCGACGAGCGGGTAGCGCAGGCTCCAGTCCTGGGCCATGCGCACCATCGTGTCGTAGACCGAGGAGTCGCCGTGCGGGTGGTACTTACCCAGCACTTCGCCCACGATACGGGCACTCTTTTTATAGGCTTTGTTGTAGGATACGCCCAGCTCCGACATACCGTAGAGCACGCGGCGGTGCACGGGCTTCAGGCCGTCGCGCACGTCGGGCAGGGCCCGGGAGATGATGACCGACATCGAGTAATCGATGTAGGCGCCACGCATCTCGTCTTCAATGTTAATCGGAATGATCTTTTCGCCTTCCGCCATAGGGAAATCTAAGTCGGCCTAGGCCCCCTCGAAAGCGGGGCTGTCGGCACCAGTGAATGAGTACTGCGAGAAGCCCGCAAGATACGAAAAAAGGCCCGTTTTGCCTAATCCAGCCTATTCTTTCGTCTTGCTCTTATCGGCCTTGTGGGTGCCGGCCTTGGGCGTGTAAGTCTTGATTTTTTCCCCCACGGCCGGGTTCTGTTTTTTCCACAGCGGCTGGCCCCGGTATTTGTTGCCATTATGGAAATGCACCTTGCGCGTGTGGCAGGAGGCCATGGGGCAGGTACGGCAGGAGGCGGCGCTGAGCAGAAGCAAAAGCGGCCCGAGAAACCGCAGGGTAAGCAGGCGAAAGTTCATGCAAGTAAAGGTAATGCTAGGCCGGGGTATTGGGAGCAGCGGGCAGGTCCTGCCCTTCCCATTCGCGCAGAAACTGCTGCAGGAAGGTTTCCAGAAACTGGTGGCGCTCCTGGGCCACCCGGCGGGCGGCGGGCGTGTGCAGCCGCTCGCGCAAGTGGAGCAGCTTCTCGTAAAAGTGATTCAGCGTGGGCGCCGTGTTCTTTTTATAACTCTCGAAAGAGTCGTGGCTGATGGGCGCCACGGCCGGGTCGTGCAGGGGGCGGCCCTTGTGGCCGCCGTAGGCAAAGGCCCGGGCCACGCCGATGGCGCCGATGGCGTCGAGGCGGTCGGCATCCTGGACCACCTCCCCTTCCGGCGTGCTCATGGGCGTGGGTACGCCCAGGCCCTTGAAGGAAATCTCGCGGATAATGGTCTCCACGCGCTGAATGACGGCTTCCTCGACCTGCAACCCGCTGAGCCAGGCCCGGGCCGCGCGGGGGCCGGCCTCTTCGTCGCCGTCGTGGAATTTCCAGTCGGCCACGTCGTGCAGCAGGGCGCCCAGCTCCGTGACGAGCTGGTCGGCGGTGGGCACGGTGGCGGCCAGGGCCCGGCTGGTGTGCCACACCCGGCGGATGTGCTCCCAGTCGTGGCCCGAGCCTTCGCCCAGGAATTTGTCGCGCACGAAGTCGGCGGTATGAGCAATGATTTGTTCGGCCTGGGCGGCGCTAAGGACGGTAGTAGACATTGAAAGCGCTTAAACTAAGATTCGGTCGCCGTGGCTGGGCGGCTGGGACGTGACGGTGAAGTGCAGTTCCTGGCCCGACTCGTTGCGCAGCTGGTGCACCACGAGCGGCGGGACGGCCAGGCCCTGCTGGGCCTGCAAACGGTGGGGTACGCCATTTATTTCCAAGGTAGCCTCCCCGGCCAGCACGAAAAAGAACTGGTAGGCCCGCTCGTGGTAGTGGCTTACTTCCCGGGCCCCGGCGGGCATGCGCTCCTGAATGATACTCAACGCGGCCGTTTTGACCAGGTGCCAGCCGTCGCAGCCCTCTCCCCAGCGGTAGTGCTCGGCAGTGGCAGTGCTGACGGGAAAAGCCGGGGGCTGATTCATGCGCGACGGGTGGGTTTTGGCAGGAATGAAGGCGGCAAATTAGCAAGTTCAGCCCAGCTTGGCGGCCGGGCCGGCGGAGAAATTGAATTTTTGGGCCGCTTGGGAAGTTATTGCGTATATTGCCGTCAAATGACGACTAAAGAATAAGCAAATGACTGTCATGCGTAAAACTCCGGTGGCCACCATGGTTGATTTGATGGGTGGTGGCGCCGTCATCCCGCAGCTGGTACACAACGAGCTGGACCTACTGGCCGTGGCCCTGAAAGGCTTGTCGGTGCAGGCGCTGCGGGCGTTGCAGCAGCGGCTGGGCTTTTCCAATAAGGAAATCAGCGTGGTGCTGGGCGTCTCGGAAAGCACCCTGGCCCGACGCGAGCAGGCCAAGCGCGCCCTGACCCTGGACGAAGCTGAGAAAACCATTCAGCTCTCGGCCGTGCTGGCCAAGGGCCTCGACGTATTCGAGGACCAGGACGACTTTCACCACTGGCTGGACACGCCCAACCCGGCTCTGGGTCAGGTGCGGCCCAAGGAGCTGCTCTCCTCGGCCATCGGGCGGGAACAGGTGCGCGAAATCCTGGGCCGCATTGAGCACGGTATTTATTCGTAGTTGCTGATTGCTGATTGTTAACGTTGTTTCATCGAACAATTAACAATCAGCAATCAGCAATCAGCAATCAGCACCTACGAACAACTATCAACTATCAACGACACCTCCCGCATGCGCCTGTACCGGCTGGGCAAGTTTCCCTATATTCAAGATACCACCGGCCAGGGCGGCCTGTATTACTCGGGGCGCTGGCACGAAAAGGGCGTCCAGATTCTGTATACCTCCGAGCATTTGTCGTTAGCCAAGCTGGAAGTGCTGGCCAATTCGCCCTCGTTGCCGCGCAACTACTTTGCCCTGACCCTGGAAATTCCTGACGACACGCCGTTCCAGAAAGTAGCCGTGGACGAGCTGCCGGCCAACTGGCAGGAAATGCCCTACCCGCTGGAGCTGGCCCAGCTGGCCCGCACCTGGCTGGAGGAAGGCAAGTTCTGGATCCTGCGGGTGCCCTCGGCCCACGCGCCCACGGAGTGGAACTACCTGCTCAACCCCCTGCACCCCGACCATCGGCAGCTGCGCGTCGTGTCAGTGGAGCCCCACCCCTTCGACGCCCGCCTCAAGTCGGAGCCCGGCGGCAACTAGGCCGGCTTACAGCTCCCGCAGGTACTGGGGCGGCACATGGTCGGTGAGCCAGACCCCGTTGCCGGACTCGTAGAACACGAAGCCGGCCTGCTGCATGGCCCCGGCCTCAATAGCCAGAATCAGGGGCTGCCCCCGGCGCTGGCCCACGCGGCGGGCCGTGGCCTCGTCGGGCGAGAGGTGCACGTGGTGGCGCTGCCGTTTTTGCAGCCCTTCTTGGCGAATGGCGGGCAGCGCGGCGGGCACCGTACCGTGAAAGAGCACCGCGGGCGGCGTGGCCGGCAGCAGCTGCAGGTCGACTTCGACGCTGTGGCCCTGCTGGGCCCGGATGCGGGTACCGGACTCGTCGAAGGCAAAGCGCTGCTTGTCGTTGCTGGTTACCACTTCCTCCAGCTGGGCGCGGGTAATAGGCTGGCCGTGGCGGGCGCAGCCGGCCAGCAGCTCGGCCACGCTCACCCAGCCGCCCTCGGCCAGGGTGAGGCCCAGGGCCTGGGGCTGGTGGCGCAGGTGCAGGCTCAAGAATTTGCTGAGGCGGGTAAGCTGGGCTTTGTCCATAACCAAAGGTAGTAACCGAGCCCTAACGCCGGGGCTTGGGGCGGAAACCGGCTGGTACGGCCCCCCTAGGAAGCTCACTTCTTCTAGGGACGCGGCGGTGGTAAAGTCAAGTATTTTTCTAACTTCGGAATCCGAACCCTCGCAAAAGCGTTATTTAACGCGGCCGGCCCGGTTTTGTACGTAGTTGGTTTTTCCGCGGCGCCCGGCCGTTTTTTCCATCGAACCCTGCCCGGTTCCTACTCTTTGTCTTATGTCGCACGAAGTTGCTAACCTGACCCTGGCCGAAGCTACCACCCACGCCCCGTTCGTGGACTACGCCCGCTGCATCGACGCCGGCAACCGGCCCTTCAACCACGTGGGCGACTGGCCCGAGGAAGGCCAGCTCTACCCCGTGCGCGTGGTGGAGTCGCACCTGGAAGGCATGCCTCTGGTGCACGTGCTCGGCTTTCAGGCCGAAGCCCCCTACTACAACGCCTATGCCCCGCACCGCTTCGAGCTGCTGCACACCGTGTGGCTGAACTAGCCAGCCGCGGCCATTTTCGGGCTTATTTCAAACCTTTTTTCATCCAGCAGCTTACAAAGGGCGCCTCCGGACCGGACGCGCCCTTTTTTGTTGCCTTCCAGGCAGGGGATTGGTAAAAGCAGTGGCCCCAGCGGGCTGCGCAGCACCTGTTTACCGGCTCAGCGCAGGCTTTACGGCCCGGTGGGCAACCGTTGGCTACTACCTTTGCTCCTCTTTTATTCACTCAACCAGTACGCATGAATCCATTACGGTGGCGCAGCGGGCTGCTGCTGCCAGCCTTCCTGCTGGCCGGCGCCCTGCACACGCAGGCCCAATCCTTCAAGGATGGCAAATTGACGCTTAACCCCGACGGCAGCCGCTACATCAAGTTTACGCTGCTCAACCAGGTCTGGATCCGCTACAACCAAAGCAACCCCGGCACCCAGGTCAACGGCTTCAACAAGCCCGAAACCTACGATATCGGCATCCGGCGCTTCCGCATGCAGTTTATGGGCCAGCTCACCGACCGGGTCTTTATCTACTCCCAGATTGGTATCAACAACTTCAGCTACCTCTCCGACCGCAAAGCCCTGTTTTTCCTACACGACGCGGTGGGCGAGTACGCCGTGGTCAAGGACAAGCTTTCTTTGGGTACCGGTTTGGGGGCCTGGAACGGGTTGTCGCGCTTCACGGCCTCGGCCACGGGCAGCATCATGGGCATTGATTTGCCGCTGGTAGCCGAAACCACCAACGACGTCAACGACCAGTTCGGCCGCAAGCTCAGCCTCTACGCCAAGGGCAAGCTCGGCAAGCTCGACTACCGCGTGGCCCTCTCCGACCCGCTGGACATCACCAAGGGCTCGGCCGGCGCGGCCCCGCTCACGCGCAACGCCAACTTCTCCCGCCGGCCCGGTCAGCCCCAGTACCAGGCCTACCTGATGTGGCAGTTCAAAGACCAGGAAAGCAACCTGACGGCCTACAACACGGGCACGTATTTGGGCAAAAAGAGCGTGTTCAACGTAGGGGCCGGCGCCATCGTACAGCCCAAGGCCATGTGGTATTTGGCCGACAACGGCCGCGACACGCTCACCCAGGCCATGAAGCAGGTGGCCGTGGACGTGTACTACGACGCCCCGCTGGATACGGCCAAGGGCGCACCCAGCGTGCACTTCTACGCCGTGGGCATGCACCTGGACTACGGCCCGGGCTATCTGCGCACCAACGGCCCGATGAACCCGGCTACCAACACCCGGCCCGGCACGAGCACCAATCCCAACAACGCGTTGCTGGGCGAATTCGGCAACCAGTTTCCGCAGTACGGCACCGGTAACGTGCTCTACACCCAGCTGGGCTACAAGCTGCGCGACAACCTGGTGGGCGAAACCACCTTCATGCCCTACGTGAGCTACCAGTACTCGCACTACAAGCGCCTGGCCGACGATATCCACTACTACGACGCGGGCGTGAACTGGCTGCTGGCCGGCCACACTTCCAAGCTCACGCTGAGCTACCAGAACCGCCCCTTCTACCTCACCAACAGCAGCGGACAAAACGTGGTGGACCGCCGCCGCAGCGCCGTAGTAGCCCAGTATCAGGTGTCGTTTTAGGCTGATTGCTGATTGCTAGTTGTTGATTGTTGTTAGTTGATTGTCAAAAAGCCCCGTAGCGTACAGTTACGGGGCTTTTTTTTAACAATCAACTGACAACAATCAACTAACAACTACTACCCCATCACCGGCAGGGTGAAGTGAAATACGCTGCCGCAGCCGGGCTGGCTTTCCACCCACAGCTCGCCGCCCTGGGAGGTGATGAACTCCCGGCTGATGCTCAACCCCAGGCCCGAGCCGCCCTTGACGCCGGCCTTATTGGGAATGTGGGCGAAACGCTGGAAAATCCGGTCGTGGTACTCGGCCGGGATGCCGGGGCCGCAGTCCCGTACGCTCACCTGCACCAGCTCGCCGCGCTGCTCGGCGCTGATGTGGATTTGCTCACCCGGCGGGGAGTAGCGGATGGCGTTGGCCATGAGGTTGATGACGACCCAGGTGGTTTTTTCCAGGTCGGCGCGCACGGCGGGCAGGTCCTCGGGCAGGGCATAACGGAGCTCGAGCTGCTTGTCTTCGAGCTGGGCCATGATGGTGTCGTCGGCGTAGTCCATGACCAGGGCCAGGGCCACGGGCTCGGGGTTGAGCTTGATGCCCACGCCCGCGTCGAGGCGGCTCACGTCGATGAGCTCCCCCACCATGCGCAGCAGGCGCTGGGTTTCGAGGCGGATGCCGCCGGCAATGCGCTGGCGCTCGGCCGTGTCGGTGCGCTCATCCTGGAGCAGCTTCAGGCTGAGGTTGATGCTGGCCAGCGGGGTTTTGAGCTCGTGCGAGACGGTGGCCAGGAAGTTGGACTTGACCTGATCCAGCTTCTTAAAATCGGTGATGTTGCGCAGGGACAGAATGTGACCCACAAACTCAGTCTGGGCCGTCAGCTCGTTGTAGGACAGAATTGGCTGCACCGCCAGCCGGTAGTACGCTTCCTGGCCGTGGCGCATGACGGTGTACTCGGGGGGCTGGGCCGGTTCGTGCGGAGCGGCCTGGGCCTCGGCAGTGAGTAGGGTTTGCAGAAACTCGTTGTGGCGGGCCACGTCGGCGGCCAGCTGGCCGATAAGGGCCTCGGCGGGCTGGCCCAGCAACTCACTGGCCACGGGGTTGACCAGAATAATGCGGCGGTTCTGGTCGATAAGCAGCAGGCCTTCGTCGAGGCCCTGCACGATGCTTTCCATGCGGTTGCGCTGCATCAGCAGCTCGGCCCGGCTGGCCGTGCGCAGGTCCTGCATCTGGCCCAGCACCCGGTTAAAGGCCTGAGCCACGTTGCCGACTTCGTCGTGCCGCTCGATGGGCAGGGCTACTCCCGTGGCCGGATCGGTGGCCAGCTCGATGTCGGCGCTGAGGCGGCGCAACGGGCGCACCACGATGCGGGGCAGGCGCAGCACCAGGCTGGCCCCGAGCACCGTGCTAAGCACCAGAATCACGAGCAGGGTGGTTTTGGCGGCCCGCACGGTGCGGGCGGCTTCCTCGCCCTGCCGGCCCGAGGCGGCCAGGTTCATCGTCAGCAGGCGGTTGGTTTGGGCCTGGAGCTGGAGCAGCTCGGCCTGGCGCTGCGCCAGCGGGGCCTGGTTATCGAGCAGGCGCTGGTAGTCGGCCAGGTTCTGGGTCAGGCTGTCGACCAGCTCAGCCTCGCCGGGCTCGGTGATGTTGGCGCCTTCCCGGGTCAGGGCCCGGCGAAACTCCTGGAGGGCCGTGGGGCGGGAAGGCTGCTGGGTCAGGCCGCTCAGGGCCCAGAGCATCTGCCGGCCCAGCTCCACCGAGTGCAGGTTGGCCCGCTGCACGTGCTGGGCCCGGCGGTCCAGGCCGTGGAGCACGCTGTAGCTGTACACGCCCACCAGCAGTAGCAAGAGCAGCATGGTGAGCACGCTCAGCCGGATTCGGTTTTTCAAGGTCATAGCGGGTGAGCGTTAAAAGCTCAGGGCAATACTGGTCGTCACGTTGCCGTAGGTTTTGGCCGGCAAATTATCGGAATCAGGAAACAAACCCGTGTTGCTGCGCAGCACCCGCCCTTCCACCCGGGCCGTGAGGTGGCGACTGGGCGCGTAGTCCAGGTTGAGCGAAGCGCCCTGCAGCTCGGTGTTGGGGTCGGTGCCGGCCGGCCGGCCGGCGCTAATCTGCACGCCGTGCTCGGCCGAGTAGTACTCGGCCCGCCCCGCTACGGCCCACTGCGGCGTGGCCTGGTAGCGCACGAAGGCCGAGGCGGCGTGCCACACGTCCTGGTTGCTGCGGTTTTCACCCTGCTGGGTGCCGATGTCGAGCACTCCGGCCACGGAAAGCTTGTCGGTAGCAGTGTAGGTCAGGTAAAAATCGTGGAAGAAGCGGCGACGCCGGGAGTTGCCCGGGGTCTGGTCGTTGCCGTAGTAGGTGCTGGAGTTGAGCAGCCATTTGGCCGTGGGCTTCCACTGCAGCTGGGTGCCCAGGCTCTTGGCCCGGTTTACGTCCCGAATCTGCTGCCAGCCGTTGAGCACCAGGAACGTGGCCGTAAGCGTGGGCGACACCTCGTAGGTAAAGCGGGCCCCGGCTTCGTAATAAGGCGAGTTTTCGGCCATTAAGGAGCGGGTCAGCGTCCAGTTGTCCTTGCTCAGGGCCGACTCAAACCCGATGTGGGAAGTGAAAATGCCCACGTCGAGCCAGCTTTTGGCCGTGGGCCGGAAGCCGGCGTAGGCCTCGTAGATGTTGCGCAAGACCGTCGGCTCGTTGGCGTAATTGGCCTCCACGTAAGTGCCGGTATGCAGGGCCAGGGCCCCGCGCACCCGGGCTTCTTCGTAGCGCACTCCCAGCACGGCATTGTTGAGGGCAAACTCATTGGCCCGGTTGTGCGCGTACAGAAAGCCGGGCCGCTGCGGAGCCTTGCCGGTAAAGTCGTAGCCGTAGTAGGCGTCGGCAAAGCCGTAGACGGTCAGCCCCGCCGGTAAGACCGTAGCCGGCGCGGCCGAGTCGGGCAAAGCGGGCTGCTGGGCACTGGCGGAACCGGTTAGCAACAAAGCGGCAACGAAAACAAGGGCGAATTTCATGGGTGTAGGGTGCCGGCTGCGCCGCGCGAAAGGCTGCGGGCAGGGCGTTGAGAAGGTAGAGAAAAAGGAAATCAGGCCGTCAGGCCGTACTCCTGCAGCTTGCGGTAGAGCGTGGTCAGACCGATGCCGAGCTGGCGGGCGGCCTCGGTTTTGTTGCCGTCCACGTCGGCCAGCACTTCCCGGATGTGGCGGGCTTCCACGGCCCGCAGGCTCCGGTCGTGGGGGTCGTCGGTGGCCCGGATGGCGTCGGGCAGGGTGTAAAACTCGGTGGGCAGCAGGCCGGGGGCCACCCGCTCGTTGTCGGGCGTGAGGATGGCGGCCCGCTCCAGCACGTTCTTGAGCTCCCGCACGTTGCCCGGCCAGTCGTAGGCCTGCAGCAGGCGCAAACATTCGGGTTCCAGGCCCGGCAGGCGCTTTTTGAGGCGGGCGGCGAAGTGCTGCAGGAAGTATTCGGCCAGCACCGGCACGTCGGTGGCCCGGGCTTTGAGCGGGGGCACGTCGATGGTGAAGACCGAGAGGCGGTAGTACAAATCGGGGCGGAAGCGGCTTTCCTGGGCTTCGAGCTTGAGGTTGCGGTTGGTGGCGGCCACGATGCGCACCTGCACGGCCGTGGGCGTAGTGGCGCCCAGCTTAGTAAAGGTCTGGGTTTCGAGCACCCGCAGGAATTTGGCCTGCACATTCAGCTCCAGCTCGCCTATTTCGTCCAGGAACAGCGTGCCGCCGTTGGCTTCTTCGAGCAGTCCTTTCTTGTCGGTCAGGGCCCCGGTGAAGGCGCCTTTCTTGTAGCCAAACAGCTCCGATTCGAGCAAATCTTTGGGGAAGGCCGAGCAGTTGACGGCCACGAAGGGCTTGAGCCGGCGCGGACTGGCCTGATGAATGGCCTGGGCAAAAAGCTCCTTGCCGGCGCCCGTGGGCCCTTCGAGCAGCACGGTGCTGTCCGTCACGGCTACCTGCCGGGCCAAATTCTGGGCCGCCCGCAGCGCCGCCGACTCCCCTATCATCGTCTCGAAGCTGTGCTGGGCCCCGACTTTCTTTTCCAGCTCGGCCACCCGGCGCTGCAGTCGGGCCTTGTCGGCGGCCCGGTCCACGATGACGACCAGCTGGTCGTCGGAGTCGCCCTTGGTCAGGTAGTCGAAAGCGCCCTGCTTCATGGCCTGCACCCCGTCGGGAATCGTACCGAAGGCCGTCATGAGCACGATTTCGGCCTCGGGGCAGCGGGCCCGCAGCTTGGGAATCAGCTCCACGCCGTGGGCATCGGGCAGCTTCACGTCGGAGAGGATGACCAGCACTTCCTCGGCGTGCTGCTGCAGGGTTTCCAGGCCGCGGCGGGCATCGGCGGCCTGCAGCACGGTGTAGCCTTCCAGCTCCAGGACCCGGCTTAGCAGCTGGCGCAGGCGGGTTTCGTCGTCGATGATGAGCAGGGTACCGGTGGGCATGGAGGGGAATTGGGAATGTTAAATTTTAAGTGTTGAATTGGGCGAACTAGCTGTTCAACGCCTAAAAGTATCGGCTTGCAAAAGAAGTATCATTGTTGAATCACGTTTACCTTGCCACTATGCCTGATAAACAGAGTCGCGAATTGTTTCTGCTAGAAAAATTCCTTCCTACTCTGTTCGCAGAAACACCTTTCTCCTTGTCTCAACCAAAACCACCGCTACCAGATTTTATAATTCAGGTAGAGGGGAAGAAGATTGGGATTGAAATGACTGCTCTTATTTTGAATGAGGAATCTAGAGAAAGAGAAGCAAAACAAGACGCTATTTTAGATGAAGCCCAAAGGCTATTTGAAGCGAGGAGCCACCTGCCGCTCCAAGTAACAGTAGGTTTTTCAGAAGCAGTAGATTGGAGCGCTTTAAATCGAAAGCCAATCGCAGCATTTTTAGCGGGCATAATAGAAAGCAGTGTCTTAGCAGTAAAAGATCTGCCCCAGAATCAGGCTCAATTCGATATACGAATTGAATCCTTTATACACTCGCATATTCACAGTGTCGGAATATTCTATTTGGATCGACTTACAACTCCTTGCTGGTCACCAATAACTTCCTTTTGGGTCCCTGACGCTCCAGTTGCTAAGATTCAAGAGATAATTACCCGGAAGAGCAATAATATAAGTGGCTACCTAACTGGCTGCGATGAAGTCTGGTTGCTCATCCTGGAAACCGGAAGCCCATCATCCTACTTTGACCGATTTGAAAAACTGCAAGACACAATCTTTGAAAGTGGTTTTGCACGGACGGTAATTGGCCGGATTTCAAAAGGGGACCTGATAGAATTATAAACGAAGCCGGTAGAATAATCAGGCCGCCCGGATTTCATCCTTCAATTGCTCCACAAACCGGTTAAACTCCGGCTCGGCTTCCACGTTGGGGTGCCAGGCCAGGCCCATGCCGGCCAAATCGTACTGGTGGTCTTGGCTGATGGTGGCCCCGGGCAGGAGCTGGCCGGCGGCGTCCCGCTCGTAGCCCATGAGCCAGAGCGTGTCCGACAGGGCCGTGGTGGTGGCAATGTCGTGGGAGACGATGACGACCGTGTTGAGCTCATCCATGGTGGTGACTTCGAGGATGATTTTCTTCACTTCGTCAATCATGGCCACGTCGAGGCCAGAGAAGGGCTCGTCGAGCAGAATCAGGTGGTCGGAGCAGAGCAGCTGCTGGGCAATGGCGGCCCGCTGGCGCTGCCCGCCCGAGAGCTGGGCGGGAAACTTCTTGCCGTGCTGGTCGAGCCGGAACCGCTCCAGGTAGGCGGCTACTTCCCGCTTGGCGGCTTCGGGCTCGTGCTTGCGGGCGGCGGCCAGCAGCAGGTTGTCGGAGAGGGTGCGGTGGTTGAAGAGCGGGTAGCGCTGCTGCACCAGGCCCACGTCGCCGGCCTGCACGGGGTGCTGCTCCTCCCCGACCCGCACCGAGCCGGCGGCTGGCGGGGTGAGCCCGGCAATGATGCGGCAGAGCACCGACTTACCGATGCCCGAGCGGCCGTAGAAGCCCACGACCTGGCCCTGGGTCATGTTGGGCCGCACCACGTTCAAGACCTGGGCACTGATGTCGCGCAGCACGACTTCGCCCTGGTAGCTCATCGACACGTTGTCGAGGGTCAGTACGGGTTCCTGGTGAAAGTAAGGAGTCATCTGGGATATGGGTGTAGAAGCGTAATCGTTTAGAAAGTTGGGGCGGGTCGCCGGAGACGAGCTTTGGACGGCTGGGGCCAGGCTTTGGAGGCTTGGAGCTACGCTTTGGAAGCCGTGGACCACGCTTTGGGTCGTTGGGGCTGGGCTTTGGACGACTGCATCCGGGCTTTGGAGGCTTGGGGCTGGGCTTTGGACCACTGTGTCCGGGCTTTGGGTGACTGTGACTAGGCTTTGAATGACTGTGACCAGGCTTTGGGTGACTGTGACCAAGCTTTGGATGGCTGGAGCCAGGCTTTGGCTTTTCGGCGCAAAAACACCGCATGGGTCCCTTGCTTCCCTCCTGCTGTTTAGCCCTGCGCCGCAGCCAACGCCGAGTGGGGAAAGAATACCCGGCGCAGGAGCACGAAGACGTAGTCCTGCAGGGCGCCGGTGGCCAGAATGACCAGCTGAATGGCCAGCACCCCGTCGAGGTGCAGGTAGCGGTTTTGCTTGTAGAGCAGCAGGCCGATGCCGCCTTCCGACTGGTAGAGGGTTTCGACCAGCGTAATCATGGTCCAGATGATGGCGAAGTTCTGGCGCACGACTTCCAGCATCAGATCCAGCTTACCCAGCACCACGACTTCCAGAAAGCTGCGCCACTCGCCCAACCCCAGGGTCCGGGCGTGGTCCATTTCCTCCTGGGTGGTGGTCAGAATCACGCTCGTCATGCCCGTTACGAGGTACACGGTGGTGGCAAAAACCAGCACCGAGAGCTTGACCTCGTGGCCCGAGCTCAGCATCAGGGCCATGAAAAACGTGAGGCCGGTGAGAGTGAGGTAGCGCATTTTGGTGGCGGCGTAGGCAATGGGCCGGAAAAACGGCAGGGCCGTCAAGTACGAAATAACCAGGGCCAGCACCGTGCCGATGGCCAGGGCCTGCAAGGCCGTCGTCATGCTGGCCCACAGCTCCTGCAACAGCCCCTGGGTCGTGATTAAGTCGCCCAACGCCCGCAGCACCTGGCCCAGACTGGGGAAGATTTGCAGGGGGTAAAACGCCCAAAGCAGCACCAGCACCAGCAGCTGGGCGCCCACCATGGTGGCAAACACCGGCCGGCTGGGCCGGGCATTGGGGGCAAATAGCTCTTTCATGGAGGTGAAATTGTGAAGAGTGAATTTGTGAGTTGTTCTGGCGGCGCACTAGGCATTGATGAAGCGCCAGGCGCGGCACTCACTTGGCTTGCGAGGAGGAGTGGTGGTCCAAGCATTGACTCACAGCCCGAAGAAGCCCCGGCTCCGGGCGGGACTTCTTCTTTGCTATGGATGAGAAATAGGACACGAGGAATAAAAAAGCTAGGATAAAGCACAAGCAATAGGGCGGAAATGGTGAAGTGGTGAGTTGTTGATTTGGAGGGGCAGCTTGCGCCATTCGCGCAGATCGAACGTCAAACTCACCATTTCACAACTTCACCATTTCACAACTTCACCTAATTCCCCAGCACGATTTCCACGCGGCGGTTTTTGGCGCGGCCGTCGGGGGCGGTGTTGGGGGCCAGGGGCTCGGTGGCGCCGTGGGCGTAGATCTGGACCCGGCCCTCGGGGAAGGCGCTGGAGCTTTTGCGGCTCAGCCACTGCTGCACGGCCAGGGCCCGGTCTTCACTGAGCTGCTGGTTTTTCTGGGGGTCGCCCTGGTTATCGGTGTGGCCGTGGACGGCTACTTTGAGGCGGCCAGCTACCACCAGGTCGTCGAAGAGCTGGTTCAAATCCCGCTCGGCGGCCGGCGTGAAGGTGCTCTTGCCGGTTTCGAATTCGATGTTCCAGGCCCGCTTGCTCACGCTGCGGCGGATTTCATCGTCGGCGGCAAACTGCTGCTTGTCGGCCGGGGCAATGGCTTTGCCCTTGTACTGAGCTTGCAATTTCTTGAGCAGGGTCAGGTCCAGCATCTGGTCGAGGGGCACGTAGCTGGGCAATTCCTTGGGGTAAAGCTTGCGCTGCACGTCGCCGAAAGTCTTGTAGACCGAGGCGTAGACGTTGGTGCCGCCTTCCTCCAGACCAAACAGCGCCAGGTTATCGGCGAAGTTGAAGGCCTTGCTCCCACCGAGTTCTACCACTTCCCCGGTGCGGTCGGCTTCACTTACTCCTTTATAGTAGCGCAGCCAGTAGCCGCCGTTCTTGTCCTTGTCGCCGTACACTTCGGCCGAAATATCGGCGGCGCGGCTCAGGGCCTCGGGGTGGGTTTTCACCTGGTCACCGGCCACGGCCAGGGCCGTCATAATGCCTTCCACTTCCTTGGGGTGGGCGTCGTACCAGAGCTTGGTGGTCACCATGATATTGGGCATCTGGTTCGAGTATTCCTTGGTCGAGACGATGTTGACCAGGCCGCCTTTCTGCTTGGCAATGTTCACGTCGCCGGGCGTCCAGGTGGCTACGGCGTCGGCGGGCACGTCCACTTTGACGCCGGTATCCTTGCCTTTGACCACCTTGGTGCGCTGCTCGGGCTTGCCGGTAATGTACTTTTCGGCGGCGGCCAGGAAGTCGGGGGCGGCCATGAAGTTCACGGCTTCGGGGTCGTAGGTGGTTTCGTCGGGGTTCACCTTCAGGCTGTTGTCGGCGCACCACTTCAGGGCAATGTTCTGGTCGCCGTCGCGCAGGTAGCAGGCAATGGTCTTGCCCAGGGCCGCCTTGGGGTTGTCGAGCCACTCCTTGGGGCCCATGAGCTTGTCCTCGCCGTACGACTTACCGCAGCTGTAGGGCAGAATCTGCAAACCCGTGCCGGCTTTTTCCAGCTGACTCTGCACCGCCGAGAAGGCCGGCAGCCCGTCGCCCATGATGCTCACGATGAGGCCCGGCGTTGCGGGGTTCTGCTGCATGTCCAGGGCAT
Source organism: Hymenobacter chitinivorans DSM 11115 (assembly GCF_002797555.1). Classification (NCBI taxonomy): domain Bacteria; kingdom Pseudomonadati; phylum Bacteroidota; class Cytophagia; order Cytophagales; family Hymenobacteraceae; genus Hymenobacter; species Hymenobacter chitinivorans. Next base: position 2,193,116 of record NZ_PGFA01000001.1, read on the forward strand.
TTTTGACCAGGTCGGCCTGCATTTTGGCCACGTCGTCCTGGCGTACGATCTGCAGATTGATGCCGTTGGCGGCCATGCTGGAGTTTTCCGTGGTGCGGGGGCCGCCGTTGGCCAGCATGCCGGCCATCTGCGAGTTCCAGGCCATTACTTCCCAGGTCACGGCCGCGCCTTTTTCAGTGGGCGTGCTGCCCGGCAGCGGGGCCAGCGGCACGGCAATGTTGGTGCGGCTGCCGGCCGTCTGGGTCGGCAGCTCAATGGAGTTGAGCAGCACCGACTCGGTAGCCGCCTTTTTAAACAGCATCCCGCTGCCAATAAGCTTGTTGATGCCGAAGTAGAGCAGCGCCACTAGCAGGGCGCCAATCACGATTTTACCGCGCGTTGTCATGGTAGTTGTCAGTTGTTAGTTGTCAGTTGTTGGGGTGGGCGAGTTCCCCTCCTTTTTTCAAATTCCGCGCATCAAGCGGCGTGGGTGGCCGAAGGCTGGGGTGGTTGGTCGGCCGCGCCGGTAGAGCAGGTACTTCCAGGTAGCAGGCATATTGCAGCCGTCAGCAACCATCGTCCTGACGTTTCAACCACCCCGCCCTTTGGGCACCCCTCCTCATCTGAGGAGGGGAATTTTCGTTCTGAATTGCCGTGCTATTGACGTTCTAGTCCAGCAGGTTGGAATAGGCGTCGTTGGTGGCTTTGGCCGTGGTGGCGGGGCTACTCAGGGTGCTGGGCTGCTCGTTGAGCAGGGTGTTGAAGTCGCCCTTCTGGTATTTTTCCAGCAGACGCTGGCCCTTCTCGCTCATCACCCCGTTCTGGATGTCCATTTCCTTCACGAATTCCTGGCTGTAGCGCATGGCCTGCTTGATCTGACCCAGCTGCTGGGCCATGTCCTGGGCTACCCGGTCGGTGGCCATATCGAAGAAGTACTTCTTGTCGGGGTCGCCGCGCAGGATGTTCATGGCGGCCCGCATGCCCGAGGAAGTGCGCTTCACCAGCTCGTACTCGTCCTTGAGCAGGTTGACCTTGAACTTGGAATTGTCGATCTGGCGCAGGGCGGCCTTCAGAATCTGGCGCATCACCAGCGTCACGTTGGCCGTGGTGGTCAGCATGGGCTGCAGGCGGGAGTTGTAGTCTTCGAGCTGAGCGGCCCGGGAAGCGTACGACTCGGCGAAGTCCTTCTCGCCCTTGCGGGCGGCCGAGTCGGCCAGGCGCAGGTACTCCTGGAGCTGCTGCTTGTTGGCGTCCATCTTGCGCTTCACCAGCTCGTGGGCCCCTTCGATGTGGCCTACCTCCGACTCCATGTTCTGGGCTTCCTTCTCGGTATTGCGGATGTAGTCCTGCATAATCCCGATGGGGTCCGTCTCGACGAAGATGCCGGCCGCGGTGCGGAAGATGCGCTGCCCGGCGTACCAGAGCCCCGCCTTGATCCGCTTGCTGGTCACAATCAGGAAGAGCACGAACAGCGCCCCGAGCCCGAAGCCGAGCTTGACCGTGTCGAAGACGATGTCGACCAGGTAGGGCACGATCTGGCCCCAGAAGTAGATGCCGGCCCCGGCCGCGGCGGCCAGAAAAACCCAGCCCGCGGCCTTTTCGGGCTTTTGCCATTTGGGTAAATCAGTGGAAGTACCACCGGGAAGCAATGTGTTCATATGTAAAGTGAATGAGTAAGGGAGTGAATGAGTGAGTTGTTGAGGTGCGTAGCAGAGTAGTGAGGAATAAGATGGGTGAGTTGCAAAGCCTGACTTCGCTCATTCACTCACTTACTCATTCACTATTTCACCCCTAGCAAAAAGGACTGGGCGGCCTGGCGGTGGGCTTTCAGGTCGGCGGCGGCGCTGGCGTTGGCCAGCTCGTAGGAAGCCAGGGAAGCCTGGGCTTTCTGGCGCTCGGCCACCAGCTGCTGCTGAGTGGCCTGGAGCTGCTGGCTTTTGGCTTCGAGCTGCTTGGTGAGCTCGGCCAGTTCGGCCTGCAGGCGCTGCTCCTGGCCCGTGAGCTGCACGATGGTGCTGGGCTGGGCATTGGCAATCTTGAGCTCCCCCATCTTTTCCTGGTGGCGCTCCAGCACCTTGTTGCGGTCGGCCACCAGCTTTTGCTCCAGCTGCTCGCCCGTGGTTAGCAGCGTGGCCGCGTCGAGGCCGGTGACGGCGGCAAAGGCGTGAAAGGCCGTCTGATAGAGCACCGGACCGGCCAGGCCGCTGGCGGCCATGCTCTTCACCATTTTGGTGTAGGCCACGAAATCCTTGCCGTCGCCGGCCAGCAGGGTGGCAATGTGGTCGAGGTGGCGCTGCTCGGGCTGGGTTACCGCCGCGGGCTGGTTCAGGGCGAAAGTGCCGGGACCGGGCGCCACGGGGAGTTGCTGCGGGGCCTGGGCTGGCAGCGGCTGCAGGGGCTGGGCGGGGCCTTTACTAGCCTTAGCCGGGGCACTGGGGTCGTCGCCTTCGACGAAGAAGTCTTTGGCGGCTTTGGCGAGGTTGTCGAAAAGGTCCATGGGAGCGGCAGGTTAGATGCTTGGTGATATGGCCTCTTTGCCAAGACCAGTGCCGCCGCCGGATTTAATTCCAAGTCATATTCACAATTAATTGATTATCAAACTATAAAAATATTATCAGGCTAACTTTACCCACCAGCCGCGCGGCCACCCCTTCCATTTTGGTAGGATCATTTGCCAAAACAGCACGCTGCACCGGCCCCGCAGCAGCAAGCCCGGCCGTGAGCAGAAGTCGCCGGGGCCGCCAATGGCGGCTCTCATTTTTGCCAAATGGCAAGTACCGTCCGGTAGCTTATGGGGCAGCAGTAACGGGTACGGGGCTACACGGTGTTTGCCGAGCTGACCAAATTCGGGGAGTATGCTGAGCAGCTGCGGGGCTGCTTACGGGCCGGGAAGCGGCAGCTCCCCGTGCAGGCCTACCCGATTACGGCAGTCCACGCCGCTGCTATTGGAGTAGCGCCTACCGGGAAGCCCCGCCGGCCGCGTAAAAGGCGAAGGGCGGTTAACCGGTCCAGGGTGGTCAATAGTCCGGCTCGGGCCCGCGCGCAGCTTTGCGACTAACTCCCGTTATTTGTCTTTCTGCCTGCTCCTACTCTCACCTCCTGTTGCTTTCATGAATACCAGTAAATTCTCTGCCACCGCCCTGCTGGCGCTGGGCCTGCTTGCGGGCGCCTGCTCCAAGGAAACCGAAGAAGTAAAGCCCGTCGTCCCGGAAGTACCACTGCCCCCGCTGCCCGAGCACATTACCCTGGGCAACCCCAGCGGCGCCGTTACGGACGCCGCCCAGCCCTCCAATTACCTGCTGCTGAAAACCCAGTACGCCCTGTCTTACCACCGTGACCGGGGCATTCCCAATTGGGTAAGCTGGCACCTGAGCCCAGAGTGGCTGGGCACCGCCGCCCGCCAGGACGACTTCCGCGCCGATGCTACTTTGCCCGCCGGCTGGTACCAGGTCCAAACCGGCAGCTATACTGTCTCGGGCTTCGACCGGGGCCACAACTGCCCTTCCGCCGACCGCACCACAACGGTGGCCGACAACTCAGCGACGTTCCTGATGACCAACATGGTGCCCCAGGCCCCGCGCAACAACCAGCAAACCTGGGCCAACCTGGAAGGCTACTGCCGTACGCTGGTGGATCAGGGCAACGAGTTGTATATCGTAATGGGTAACTACGGCAAAGGCGGCACCGGCTCCAGCGGCTACAAGGAAACCCTCGACAACGGCCGCGTGACGGTGCCCCAGCGCATCTGGAAAGTTATTGTGGTGCTCCCCCAGGGCAACGACGATGTGAGCCGGGTCAGCAGCAGCACCCGGGTTATTGCCGTGGATACGCCTAACGACAACTCCCTCAGCACCACCTGGGGCACCTACCGTACTACCGTCGACGCCATCGAAACGGCTACCGGCTACGATATCATGGCGCGGGTGCCCACGGCAATTCAGGCGACGCTGGAAGCCAAGGTGGACAGCGGGCCAACGCAGTGAGTTGAAGTTGTTTCAACTTTTGGGTATATCCTTTTGTATAAACAGCACAACGGCCATCGGAATACTCTGGTGGCCGTTGTGCTGTCTGCTTTAACGCAACAGCGGCTAGCGGTTGACGTTAGCCGACGGCGGGCAGCGTGAAATGAAACGTGCTGCCCGCGCCCAGCTCACTTTCCACCCACAGCCGCCCGCCCTGGGAGGTGATGAATTCCCGGGCAATGCTCAGGCCCAGGCCAGAGCCGCCGCGGTAGCCGGTTTTGTCGGGAATCTGGGCGAAGCGCTGGAAGATCCGCTCGTGGTGGTCGGCGGCAATGCCCGGGCCGTGGTCCTGCACGCTGACCTGCACCAAGCTGCCGGCCGGCGCGGCCCGCACGGTTAGGGCCTCCCCGACCGGGGAATAGCGGGTAGCGTTGGCCAGCAGATTGATAAGCACCCAGGTGGTTTTTTCCACGTCGGCACGCACGGCGGGTAGATTCTCCGGCAACTGCACTTCCAGGCGCAGCTGCTTGTCGCGAAGCTGGGCCTGCACGGTAGCGGTGGCATAGCCCACGATATCGGCCAGACTGGTGGGGCGCACGTCAAGCTGGATGCCGGCCCCGGCGTCGAGGCGGGACACGTCGAGCAGCTCGGCCACCATGCGCTGCAGGCGCTGGGTTTCCTGGCGCACGTCGCCGGTGATACGCAGACGCTCCTCGGCCGGCAGACGCTCGTCGAGCAGCAGGCGCAGGTTGATGTTCATGCTGGAAAGCGGGGTTTTGAGCTCGTGCGAGACGGTGGCCAGGAAGTTGGACTTGACCTGATCCAGCTTCTTGAAATCCGACACGTTGCGCAAAGTCAGGATCTGACCCACAAACTCGGTCTTCTCGGTAGCCGCGTTGAAGGACACCAGCTCCTGCACGGCCAAGCGGTAAAAGGCTTCCTCCCCGCGCTGACTGATGTGCAGCAGCGGGGCTTCGGCCACGGCGGCGGCCCGGTTGGGCGCGTCGAGCGGGCGGAGCATGGTTTGCAGCAGGTCGTTGTGCAAGCGCAAAACCGGCGCCGACTGGCCCACCACTTGCTCCGGGGGCAGGCCCAGCAGCTCGCACATCACGGGGTTGGCCAGCAGAATGCGGCGGTGCTCATCGAGCAGCAGCAGGCCCTCATCCAGGGTATTGACGATGCTGGCGGCCCGGTTGCGCTCGGTTATCAGCTCGGCAGCGGTGGAGGTGCGGTACTCACGCAGCTGGCTCAGCATGCGGTTGAAGGCCCGGGCCACCTGCCCAAACTCGTCGGTGCTTTCCTGGGGGATGCTGCCCGAAAAGTCGCGCTCGGTGGCGTGGTTCAGGGCCGCGGTGAGCTTGCGCAGGGGCTGCACGGCGGCCTCGGGCACGCTGCCCACCAGGCCCAGGGCTAATAGCGTGGCCAGGGTCAGGAAGACGAGCAGGTTGCGGTTGGCCGCGTCGGCGCGGCGGTTGGCCTGCTCGGTTTTGCGGGTCAGGGCCGCCGTATTCACTTCCACCATCTGGTAGGTCAGGCGGCGCAGCTCGGCCACGGCCGGCCCGCCGGCCGCCAGGGCCGCGGTGGTTGGCGCGGTGCGCTGCAGCTGCTGGAGCAGCCCCAGGCGCTGCCCGAGTTCCTCGACCACCTCCTGCTCCCCGGCCTCGGTGATGTTGCGGCTTTCCTTGCGCAGGGCGGCGGCAAAGCGGGCCGTGGCCGCCGTATCGGTCAGGGGCTGCCGGGCCAGCTCATCCAGGCCGCGCAGCATCTGCTGGCCCAGCGTGACGGAGTAGAGGTTGGCCACCAGTACGTCGCGGGAGCTGCGGTCGAGCTGCCGCAGGGAGTAGTAGCCGTAGCCGCCGATGCTAAGCAGCAGCAGCAGCATGGCCAGAAACCCCAGGTTGATTTTGGTTTTCAGATTCATTCGAAGCGGGAAAGCAGAAGGTGAGTGGGCGCAGCGCCGTCCTGTCGAGCAGCGGGAGACATCTCGCCTGCAATGGTACTCAATGATCGTGGCAAAGAAGTGGCCGAGCTGCTTGATCTGGCGGCCGGCCGAACGGAAGCATTCCTGCCGTTGATAATGAATGGGCATGGCGTTACAGCCGTAGAGAAGCTCCGGCTGCGCGCAACGCTAGGTCAAGCACTACGACGGCACGCGAAATGCCTCGCGCCGCTGGACAGGACGTTCTATTTCAGCGCCCGGAGTTGTCGGCTAGTACGTTACCAGGTACACGTCCAGGTCCTGACCGGTGCGGGCCACGGCACGCAGCAGGTCCTGGGTCACGCCGCGGCGGACTTGCTCCCACCAGCTTTTCTCCCGGGTAATACCGCAGACGAGCAGCGTGGCGTTTTTCTCGGCGGCCACCCGGCCGATAGTCCCCACGATGTCGTCGGACTTGACGCGCAAAATCTGGGCGCCCAGCTCGATGGCCAGCTGCAGGTTGCTGAGCAGGCGGCGCTGGGTGGCCAGGTTGATCCGGTCGGCGGCTTCACGGCTGGTCTGCACGTAGAGCACGTACCAGGCGGCGGCCGAAAACCGGTCGGCGAGGCGGGAAGTTTTGCGGATGATTTCCCGGGCCGCCCGGTCGTTGGCGTTGATGCAAGCCAGCAGCCGGTCGTCGTTGCGGCGCTGGGGAGCCACGGCCAGGGCCCCGCCGGCGTCGGTTTCGACCTGGTGGCTGAGCAGCTGGGCCACTTCGCGCACGGCCAGGCGGCGCAGCTGGAGCAGGTTTTCGGCCTGAAAGAAGTTCATTAGGGCCGTGGGCACCTTGGCCGGGTCGTAGATTTTGCCTTCCTCCAGGCGGGTACGCAGCTCCCCCACCGTCAAATCCACATTTACGACTTCATCAGCCTGCTTGAGGAGCTGGTCCGGAACCCGCTCGGTGACGTCGGTGCCGGTGATTTTGAAAACCTGGTCGTGCAGGCTTTCCAGATGCTGCACATTGACGGCCGTAATAACCGAAATGCCGCTTTTCACCAGAAACTCCACGTCCTGCCAGCGCTTTTCGTGGCGGGAGCCGGGCACGTTGGAGTGGGCCAGCTCGTCGACAACAACTACCTGGGGGCGGCGCTGCACGATGCTTTCCAGGTCCATTTCCTCCAGGGCCCGGCCCTTGTAGAAGAGCTGCTTGCGGGGCAGCAGCGGCAGGCCCGGCAGCTGGGCCACGGTGCCGGCCCGACCGTGGGTTTCGACGTAGCCCAGCAGCACGTCCACGCCGTGCTAGTGCAACTCCCGGGCTTCCTGGAGCAGGCGGTAGGTTTTGCCCACGCCGGCGGCCAGGCCCAGATACACCTTGAGCGTACCGCGCCGCTTGCCCTGCACCAGGCGCAGAAACCGCTCGGCCGACTGGTCGCGCTGGTCTTGCTCGGGGGAAGTGGATGGATTGATGGCGGACACGGGAAAGAAGCGGGTTAGAACGACAAGGCCACGCTGGTCGTCAGGTTGCCGTACTGGTTAGTGGCGCGGCCGTCATGCTGCTGAAAAATGGCGTTTTCAGCATTGAGGTAACGGCCCTCTACGCGCACCAGCACGTGGTCGGTGGGCGCGTAATCCAGGTTGAAGGAGCCGCCGCGGGCCCGAAAATCCGCATCGGTAGCGGCCGGCTGCAGGCTGCTGATAACTACCCCGCGCTGGGCATAGTAGTATTCGCCGCGCAGCGTGCCGGAGAGCTTGTCGGCCAGCTTGAGCCGGGCAAAAGCCGCGGCCGTGTGCCAAGTGTCGGAGCCCTGGCGGCCGGCGCTTTGCTGGGTACCGATATCAAACACGGCGGCCAGGCTCAGCCGGTCGGTGGCGGCGTAGGTCAGGTAGAAGTCGTGGAAGAAGCGGCGGCGGCGCAGCGAATCCTGGGGCTGCTCGTTGCCCAGAAAGGTGCTGGAGTTGAGCAGCAGCTGGGCCGTGGGCTTCCACTGCAGCTGGGTGCCGAGGGCCTTGGCCTGGTTGGTTTCCCGGATATTCTGCCAGCCGTTGAGCACCAGGGCCGTGGCCGTGAATTGGGGACTGACTTCGTAGCTAAAGCGGGCCCCGGCCTCGTAGTAGGGCGAGTTTTCGGCCATCAACGAGCGGGTCAGCGTCCAGTTGTCCTTGCTGATGGCCGATTCGAAGCCAATGTGGGAGCCGAAAATGCCCACGTCGAGCCAGGCTTTCTGGAAGGGCCGGAAACCGGCGTAGGCCTCGTAGATGTGCTTGAATACCGGGTCTTCGGCGGCGTAGTTGGCCGCCACGTAGGAGCCGGCGTGCAGGCCCACAGCCCCGCGCACCCGCCCGTCGTCGTAGCGCAGGCCCACCAGGCCCTGGTTGACGGTAAACTCGTTTTGGCGGTTGTGGGAATACAGGAAGCCCGGGCGGGTGTTGGTGGCCGGGTGCTTGAAATCGAAGCCGTAATAGGCGTCCACGAAGCCGTAGTAGGTGAGCGGATTGACCGGGGCGGCCGGTGTGGCAGTAACCGTATCGGCTACTGCGGGAGCCTGGGCCAGCGCGGCGCCGGTAGCGGTGAGCAGCAGGCCCAGGGTTAGGAAGTGTTTCATACAGAGTCGCCAGCGGGGCGAAGGAGAGGTTCCGGGCTGTTTAAGGTTCAGGCCAGCCCTGGTGAAGAGGAAAAAGAAAGGTGCTATTAGCGCAGCGGGGCCAGCTCGTCGAGGGCCAGGTTCAACGCCAGCACGTTGACCTTGGCCGGGCCGAAAAAGGCGAAGATGGGCTCCTCCACGTGGGCCGCTACCAGCTCCCGGACGCGGGCCTCGGGCAAGCGGCGCAGGCGGGCCACCCGCGCCACCTGAGCGTAGGCACCCTCCGGCGACAGGTGCGGGTCGAGGCCCGAGCCGCTGGCCGTGACCAGCTCGGCGGGCACTTCCCCGGCCTTCACCGTGGGATTCTGCTGCAAAAAGGCCTCCACCCGGGTGTGGACTTCGGCCAGGTACACCGGGTTCGATGGGCCCTTGTTGGAGCCGCTGGAGGCATCGGCGTGGTAGTCGGCCGCCGAGGGGCGGGAGGTGAAGTACTCGGGCCGGTCGAACTTCTGGCCCACGTTGGCAAAGCCCACGACCCGACCTTTATGGTTGACTTGCACGCCTTCCCCGCGGCCGGGTGCCACCTGGGCGGCGGCCCACACCAGGGCCGGATACAGTCCGCAGCACAGCACGAGCATGACCAGCGTGAGGCGTAGAGCGGGAATGAGTTGAGTTTTCATGGTTGATTGTATCAATTGGTACATTTGAGGTATGCCCGGCAGCCCGATTCCCGACAATCAGATGGTCACAGTGATGGTGGCCGAAACCACTTTCGCGGTTCTGACCATGCCGGGCAAGAAGTATCGGGTTGACTTTGTAGAAAAAGCGGAAGCGCTTCTCAAGCCGGGAATGCGGGGAAAATTCTTCAGTTGCTCAGAGCATCCGCTGCTGCTGCGCTACAACAGCGGCTCGGTGTCGGTCTACATTAATTCGCTTCCACAAGACCCACAAAGCCTGTTTGGCGAGATTCAAGCGCGAATCCAAGCTTTATTGCAAAGCTGGCGGGATTGGCGGGAGGAGTACAGCGCAAAGCAACTTCTGCGAAACCTGGCGGAGGGCACTGGGCTGCTTCTGGATGCACCTGTCCCGGTAGCCAAAGCCGTTATTGCAGCCTGCACTGCGCATGGCGTAGCAACCTGGGTTGCTGACCCTCTGGAGCTTGAGACCGAAGCCACTCCTGCGTTTCACTTGCTGCTAGTTGGTGACGGCTACGTCATTGCGGAGGACTTCCGTTTCGTGCCGCTTTAGCCTTACAAAAAGAGCCCGACCACCAGATCAATGACCTTGATGCCGACGAAGGGCACGACTACCCCGCCCAGGCCGTAGATGAGCAGGTTGCGGCGCAGCAGGGCCGAGGCACCCAAGGGCTGGTAGGCCACGCCCTTGAGGGCCAGCGGCACCAGGGCCGGAATGATCAGGGCGTTGAAGATGACGGCCGAGAGAATGGCCGACTGCGGCGACTTGAGCCCCATGATGTTCAGCGCACCCAGGGCCGGGATGCCCACCATAAACAGCGCCGGCACGATGGCAAAGTACTTGGCCACGTCGTTGGCAATGCTGAAGGTGGTGAGCGTGCCGCGGGTCATGAGTAGCTGCTTGCCGATTTCGACCACCTCGATGAGCTTGGTCGGGTCGTTGTCGAGGTCGACCATGTTGCCGGCTTCCTTGGCGGCCTGGGTGCCCGAGTTCATGGCCACCCCCACGTCGGCCTGGGCCAGGGCCGGGGCGTCGTTGGTGCCGTCGCCCATCATGGCCACGAGCTTGCCCTGCTCCTGCTCGCGGCGGATGTAGAGCATCTTGTCCTCGGGCTTGGCCTCGGCAATGAAGTCGTCGACCCCGGCTTTTTCGGCAATGAATTTGGCCGTGAGCGGGTTGTCGCCGGTTACCATCACCGTTTTGATGCCCATGTTGCGCAGGCGGGCAAACCGTTCCTGAATGCCGGGCTTGATGATGTCCTGCAACTCCACGACGCCCAGCACCCGGTCGTTATGACTGAGCACCAAGGGCGTGCCGCCGTTGCTGGCCACGGTTTTCACCCGCTCAGCGACTTCCGCGGGGTAGGCATTGCCGGTTTTTTCGGCCAGCTGCCGGATGGCGTCGGCCGCGCCCTTGCGTAAGCGGGTGCCGTCGGCCAGGGTCACGCCGCTGCTGCGGGTTTCGGCGGTGAACTTGATGAGCTCGGCGCCCTGCAACTGGGTCTGGAGCTGCTCGGGGCTGACTTTATTATCCCGGGCCAGCTCCACGATGCTCTTGCCCTCGGGCGTTTCGTCGGTGAGCGAGCTGAGCGTGGCGGCCTCGATAAACTGCCCGATGGCCACGCCCGGGGCGGGCCAGAAGTGGGTGGCCTTGCGGTTGCCGATGGTGATAGTGCCCGTTTTGTCGAGCAGCAGCACGTCGATGTCGCCGGCGGTTTCCACGGCCTTGCCGCTCTTGGTGATGACGTTGGCGCGCAGGGCCCGGTCCATGCCGGCAATGCCGATGGCCGAGAGCAAGCCGCCGATGGTGGTCGGAATCAAACACACGAAGAGGGCAATGAAGGCGGCAATGGCAATGGGCGTGTGGGCGTAAGCAGCAAAAGGCGCCAGCGTGACGCACACAATCACGAAGACCAGCGTAAAGCCCGCCAGCAGGATGGTGAGGGCAATTTCGTTGGGCGTTTTCTGCCGCGAAGCGCCTTCCACCAGGGCTATCATCTTGTCGAGAAACGACTCGCCGGGGGCCGTGGTGACCTGCACCACGATGCGGTCCGACAAGACCTTGGTGCCGCCCGTGACGCTGGATTTATCGCCGCCGGCTTCGCGGATAACCGGGGCCGACTCGCCCGTAATGGCCGACTCGTCGATGGTGGCCAGGCCCTCGATGATTTCGCCGTCGGTGGCAATGATTTCGCCGGCTTCGACCACGAATACGTCGCCTTTGCCGAGCTGGGCCGAGCTGATTTCCTCGAAGCTGCCGTCGGCGCGGCGGCGGCGGGCGGGTGTGTCCTGGCGGGTTTTGCGCAGCGAGTCGGCCTGGGCCTTGCCGCGGGCCTCGGCAATGGCCTCGGCAAAATTGGCGAAGAGCAGGGTCAGCAGCAGCACCACGAACACGGTGCAGTTGTAGCCGAAGCTGCCCTGGGCCGCGTCGGGCCGGAAGAGCAGGCCCAGCGTGACGCAGAACATGACCGCCGTCCCGACTTCCACGGTAAACATCACCGGGTTGCGGAACATGATGCGCGGGTCGAGTTTGACGAAGGCCTGCTTAACGGCCTCCGCGACCAGCGCGGGTTGAAACAAGGATTGGGATGGAGAAGGCATCTTTTTAAGTTGATTGGTCGAAGTCCCCTCCTTTTTTCAAGGAGGGGTGGCCGAAGGCCGGGGTGGTTTGTCGGCCGCGCCGTTAGGGGTAATTCGAGGCGTTAGGAAACTGCTGTTTCGAGCCAATTCCCAACTTTCAGCGGCCGTCGTTCAACGATTGAACCACCCCGCCCTTCGGGCACCCCTCCTTGAAGGAAGGAGGGGAATTGACGTTCTCTCTAGTACAGGGTGAAATGCTCGGCGAGGGGGCCCAGGGCCAGGGCCGGGAAGAAGGCCAGGGCGGCAATAATCCAAATCACGAAGAAGACCATGATGCCGAAGGTGGCCGTGTCGACGCGCAGGGTGCCGGCCGATTCGGGAATGAACTTTTTGCGGGCCAGGATGCCGGCAATGGCCACGGGGCCGATGATGGGCAGGTAGCGGGCCAGCAGCATGACGAGGCCGGTGCTGATGTTCCAGAACGGGGTATTGTCGCCCAGGCCCTCGAAGCCCGAGCCGTTGTTGGCGGCCGAGGAGGTGAATTCGTAGAGCATTTCCGAGAAGCCGTGGTAGCCGGGATTAGCCAGCCAGGCGGCATACTCGGTGGGGTTGTTGGTGTAGAGGTGGGCCGAAAGGGCGGTACCGGCCAGGATTAGCAGCGGGTGGAGCAGGGCCACGAGGATGGCAATTTTCATTTCCCGGGCCTCAATTTTTCGGCCCAGCAGCTCCGGGGTGCGGCCCACCATCAGGCCCGAGATGAAGACGGCCACGATGATGAAGACGAAGAAGTTGAGAAAACCCACGCCTACGCCCCCGTAAAAGGCGTTGGTCATCATGCCCAGCAGCGCGTTCATGCCCGAAATAGGCGTGAGCGAGTCGTGCATGGCATTGACCGAGCCGTTGCTGGTCACGGTGGTTTGAATTACCCAGAGCGCCGAAGCCGCCGCCCCCACCCGCATTTCCTTGCCCTCCAAAGAGCCCAGGTGCTGGTCGACGCCCATACTGGTCAGGGCCGGGTTGCCGCGCAGCTCGAAGTACACGGTGGGCACTTGCAGCAGCAGGTAGCCGGCCGTCATTACCCCGAACACCATCCAGCCCAGGCGGGGCCGGCGCAGGTAGAAGCCGAAGGCCAGGGCCATAGCCATGGGAATGAGCACGATGGCGCCGTTTTCGAGGGCGTTGGTCAGATACGTCGGGTTTTCGAGCGGGTGGGCCGAGTTGACGCCGAAGAAGCCGCCGCCGTTGGTACCCAGCTGCTTAATGCCAATCATGGCTGCGGCCGGGCCGCGGCTCACGCTCACCGAGTCGCCCTGCACGGTTACGAGCGGCATTTTACCCTGCCAGGTCATGGGCGTGCCCTGAAATACCAGGGCCAGGGCCAGTACCAGCGACAAGGGCAGCAGCACCCGGGTCAGGCTGCGCACGAAGTAGTGGTAGAAGTTGCCCAGCTTGTCGGCGGTGCCCGCGCGCAGGGCGTTGAACACGACCACGCAGGCGGCCAGGCCGGTAGCGGCCGTGACGAACTGCAGGAACATCAGGCAGAAAACCTGGGAGAAGTACGTCACGCCCGACTCGCCGGAGTAGTGCTGCAGGTTGCAGTTGACCAGAAAGGAAATGGCCGTGTTAAAGGCCTGGTCGGGCGTCATGGAGGGGTTGTGGTCGGGGTTGAGCGGCAGGCTGCCCTGGGTGCAGAGAATCAGCATGGCCCAGACAAACCAGGCCAGGTTGATGGTGAGCAACGCCACCAGGTGCTGCTGCCAGCGCATTTCCCGGTTCGGGTCGACGCCGCCGAGGCGGAAGATCAGGCGCTCGAGCGGGGCCAGAAAGTCGCTCCAGCTAGGGTCGCCGCGGTAGATGGTGGCCAGGTAGCGGCCCAGGGGAATAGCCAGCAGCACCGTGGCGCCGAAAATGACGAGGATGCTGAGAAGTTCGTGGTTCATGATTAGAATTTTTCCGGGCGCAGCAGCACGTAGCTCAGGTAGCCAAACGTGGCCAAAGACAGCAGAAACAGGGCGGGCATCATCACGGGGGCCGGGTTAGAGGTGGTCGAAGAAGTCCACGGACTTGTAAAAAAGCCAGAAACCGGCCAGGCCGGCGGCGGTGAGCACAGGAATCAGAAGGGCAGCAGGCATACGCAGCAAGGTGAAGTGGTAAACTCGTGTGCCGCCGCTGTTACAAGCCTGGGCCCCAAGCGCCCCTCCCCGACCGTTCTTTCACACAACCCGCTAATTATCAAAGGCAATAATTTTCAGCCTCCCGCTTCCGGCCGCCAGAACCCAGGAACCAACCCTAGCGAAACGCTAGGGTGTTTCGCAAAACACTAGGGCCCAGAAACGCCGACGACCCCGCCGGAAGGGCGGGGTCGTCGGGTAGAAAGCCAAGAGTTGGGGGCCGGCTAGAGGCCGTAGTCCTGGATTTTGCGGTAGAGCGTGGTCAGGGCAATGCCGAGCACCCGGGCGGTTTCGGTTTTGTTGCCGTGCTCTTCGAGCAAGACGCGCTGAATGTGCTGCTTTTCGGCGCTGCGTAGGTTGCGCTCATCCGGCGGGGGCGCGTCGGGCCGCGGATTGTTCAGGGCGGCCAGCTGCAGCTCCACGGGCAGGTCGTCGACGGTCAGGGGCTGGTCGGGCGGGGTCAGGATGGAGGCCCGCTCCAGCACGTTCTTCAGCTCGCGCACGTTGCCGGGCCAGGGGTAGTTTTCCAGGGCCTGCAGGGCTTCGGGCGTGAGCTCCAGGGGCCGGCGGCGCAGCTTGGCGGCAAAGTGCAGCAGGAAAAACCGGGTCAGCAGGGGCACGTCACTGCGGCGGGCACTGAGCGGGGGCACGGCCACGACCACCACCGAGAGACGGTAGTACAAGTCGGCCCGGAAATGGCCCTGCTCGGCTTCCTGGCGCAGGTTGCGGTTGGTGGCCGCCACCACCCGCACGTTGACCCGGGTAGGCCGGGTATCCCCGATTTTGGTGAACTCCTGGGTTTCGAGCACCCGCAGCAGCTTGGCCTGCAGCATCACGTCGAGCTCCCCGATTTCGTCCAGAAACAGCGTGCCGCCCGAGGCTTCTTCGAGCAGGCCTTTCTTGTCGGCCTGGGCTCCGGTGAAGGCGCCTTTCTTGTAGCCAAACAGCTCGGATTCGAGCAAATCCTTGGGAAAGGCCGAGCAGTTCAGGGCCACGAAGGGCTTGCTGCGGCGGGGGCTGCCGTAGTGAATGGCCTGGGCAAAGAGCTCCTTACCGGCCCCTGTGGGGCCTTCGAGCAGCACCGTGGCATCGGTTTGGGCAACCTGCCGGGCCGTGCGCTTGGCCTGCTCCAGGGCCGGGGCGTGGCCAATCATGCTCTCGAAGCTGTACTGGGTTCCGACTTTCTTTTCCAGCTCGGCCACCCGGCGCTGCAGCTGGGCTTTTTCCACGGCCCGGTCCACGACGACGACCAGCTGGTCGTCGGAGTCGCCCTTGGTCAGGTAGTCGAAAGCGCCCTGCTTCATGGCCTGCACCCCGTCGGTGATGGTGCCAAAGGCGGTAAGCAGGATGACTTCGGCCAGCGGAGCTTTGGCCTGGTAGCGGGGCAGCAAATCGAGGCCGAAGCCGTCGGGCAGCTTCACGTCGGAGAGAATGACCAGGACTTCGTCGGCGTGCTGCTGCAACGTTTCCAGGCCGCGGCGGGCGTCCGGGGCCTGCAAAACCGTGTAGCCTTCCAGCTCCAGCATGCGGGCAATAGCCTGGCGCAGCGGGCCTTCGTCGTCGATGAGCAGCAGGGTACCGGTCGGCATGGATTCAATTAAGAATTAAGAATTGCTCAACTCCACTGTAGGCCGGGAAGTAAGCCGAGGCGCGAAGGTAAACGGTTCCGGCTTGCCAGGGGCGCCGCAAGGCCGGGGCTCTGGGCCCCGAAGAGTGCGCAACTCCCCCATTCTGTCCAAGCAGCCCGGAATTTTGCAGAAGTCCGTGTGGAATCAGCTGCCCGGTAGCATCCAGCTAGTATACTGCGCCTCTTATTCCAGCTGCTTATGCCTCGTTTGCTACTGTTCACGCTTTATCTGTTGCTGCTCCCTATTGCTGCCCCGGCCCAGCAGCGCCTGGCCACCGCCCGGCAGCGCAGCTACCTGACCAAGGTATTCCGGCTGAGTGAGGAGCAAACCCGCCACCTCTATGAGCACGACCTAGGGGCGGCCCGGCCCGAGTTTTTCACCCAGCCCGTCGACTCCTTTCCCTCCGACTCGGCCCGGCAGATGCGCCCCCTGCCCCCGGGCTATTACCTGGTGGCCCACACCGAAGGCCCGCAGCTGGTGTACTGGCTGCGCTGCGTAACCGACCGGGAAGTGGTGGTCGTCGACAACCAGGTGGACCTGACCCTGGTGGTGCGCGACTCCCTGGGCCGCCCGCTGGAAGATGCCCGCGTGGCCCTGGCCCGCCGCCCGGTGCCGTTTGACGCGGCCACGCGGGCCTACCGGCTGCCCAACCGCGGCCGGAGTGGGCTGCTGGCCGTCACCCAGGCCGGGCGCACCACCTTTCACGTGGTGGAAAAGCAGGCAGACCCGAGCACCTACTGGCAGCAGCAGCCTTTGGGCCGCAAGATTCTGTGGGTTGGGCGCCGCCTCGTGTTCGGCTTTCCGCTGGGCTACCTCACCAAGCCCGTCTGGAACCTGGGCCACGACCTGAAACACGTTTCCTACGTGTCGACGGGACCCGTGGGCTTGCTGCGCTCGGCCTTTAGCGAAGACGTGCGCGCGGAGCGCCGCAACCGGCGCGCCTACCAGGAAGGGCAGCAATGGACAAGCTACGTGGCCCTGAGCAAGCCCAAATACCGCCCCGCCGGCGACACGCTGCACCTGAAGGTGCGCCTGCTGCGTCGCCCCTCCGGTCGGCCCGGCCGCCAGCCGCTGACCCTGTGGCTGGGCGGGGGCTACGGCCAGCCGGAAAAGAAACTGGCGGTGCTGCGGCCCGTGCGGCCCGGCTCCTACGAGTACACCCTGCCCCTGACCGATACGCTGGGTTTGCGGGCCGATACGCGGGTGGGCTTCCGGCTGGAAAACCGCCGGGGGCAGCCCTTAGTCCGGGGCAATTTTCAACTGGAAGACTACGAGCTTAAAAGTACCCGCTACACCCTGCGCGTGGCCGAGAAAGAGCACCGCCGGGGCCAGCCCCAGGCCGTGTTTCTGCGCGGCACCGACTCCAACGACCTCAACCTGCTCGATGCCCGGGTGCGGCTGAGCGTGACGCCCCGCTCCCCGCTCGGCCCTTTCAGCCAGCGCCAGCTGTTTCTGCCCGACACGCTCTGGACCCGCAGCCAGGCCCTGGACCCCACCGGGGAAACCCGCCTGAACCTGCCGGCCGGCATTTTCCCCGAAGCCGAATTCTCCTACGCCGTCGGAGCCGTGTTCCTGAATGCCGATAATGAGCGGCGCACTGAAACGACGACCGTGCCCTACGGCCTGGATCCGGGCAAGCTGCAAGTGGAGCTGGCCGGCGACTCGGTGCGCCTGCGCTACCTGGTGCAGGGCCAGTCGGTGCCCCATGCGGCCCGGCTGGAAGTCAGCAATGGCCGGGAGCTGGGTTCCGGCACCTTGCAAGCCGGCCCCGTGCAGCTGCCGCTCACCCTGCCCGTCGACCCGCGGGCGGCTTCCTACGAGCTGAGTGATGCCGACCACCGCTCGGTGGAGTTGGAATTGACCGAGGCCAACGCCGGCCTGAGTGTGCGCTCCGACCGGACCCACGACTCGATTTTTATCAGCGTCGACAACCCGCGGCGGCTGCCGTTCTGGTATTTCGTGTACCGCGCCAACACCCTGGTGCAGCGCGGCTACGGCTCAGAGTTGCAGCTGCAAACCACGGCGCCCGGCCCGGAAACCTGGTCGGTGTCGGTGCACTACCTCTGGGGCGAGGAGCTGCGCAAGGCGGAGTATAGTATTCCCCTGCCCCAGCGCCAGCTCATCGTGCGCGCCGAGCAGCCCGAGGTGGCTTATCCGGGCCAGAAAATCCGGCTGCAGTACACCGTCACCGACGGCGGCGGGCGGCCCGTGCCCGGCGTCGACTTGACTTCCTACGCCTACACCAGCAAGTTTGGGCAGGCCAAGCTGGAGCAGAACTTGCCCAGCTTTGAGCCCCGGGTAGTGGGCCGCCGGTCCAAGCGCCGGTTTGCCCTGAAAGAGGGCTTCGACAACTCCCCCGCCGACGCCGGCCGGCAGCTCTTGCCCTGGGCCCAGTGGCGCCACCAGCTGGGCCTCGACTCGCTGCGGTTTTACCAGTTTCTCTATCCCGAGTCGGGCGCGTTTTACCAGTACGAGCCCGCGCCCGGCGGCCTGACTCAGCTGGCGCCATTCGTGGTGGATTCGGGCCGGGTGGAGCCGCCCGTGGCCGTGTACCTGGACGGCGTGCCGGTGTACGTGTACGAAGTCAACCAGCACGAGCCCTACGCCCTGGTGGCCGAGCCGGGCCGGCACACGCTCAGCATCCGGACCGCCACCCGCCTCGTGACCCTGCACGACGTGTATCTGCGCCACCTGCACAAGCTCACGCTCAGCATCGACGTTAACCAGCCCTGCGCCGAGCTGACCGTGGAAAAGCGCCGCCCGCTGCTGACGCCCGAGGAAAAGCTGACCCTGACCCGCTCGTTGCTGGTAACGGAAACCGACTACACCTACAGCAGCCTGCGCCAGGGCAACGTGCTGCGGCCCGTCAGTCGCCTGGGCTACCACGGCGTGGATTCCTACAGCCTCGCGGGCCCGTTCCGGCCCGACTCGGTGCTGCTGCGGCGCTCCGACGGGCTGCGGCGCAGCTTCCTGTTTGAGCCCCTGTACCGCTACTATTTCGCGCCCGGCCTGGTGAAACTGACCAGCCTGGACCCGACGACCCACGCCCAATTGTTTGGGAGCCTGCACCGCGCCGGTTTTCCCGGCGCCCTGCCCCTGGGCGACTTTGCCCTGACCGAAGCCGCCTTCCAAGCCCGCTACCTGCCCGGTAACGCCACCTGGGCGCCCGCCCCGCCCCGGCCCGGCTACAACTTTAAAACCCCGCTGCAGACGCCCGCCGGGCAGGGCCGCCTGGAAGTGCGCCTGCCCCCGCGCCCGGCCGACGCCGGGCCCGGCTACCGATTTCCGAACGTAGCATACCTGCTGCTCACCCAGCCCGGCAACGCTAAATTTCACCGTCTGCAGCCTCACCTGAACCTGGTGCACGCCCTGCCCGCGGGCCGCTACCGGGTGGCCGTGCTGCTTGCGGACAGCACCAGTCTGCTCCCCACCGAGGAAGTGGTGGTGGCTCCCGATGGGGTGACCTATTTCCAGCTGCGCCTCCCCGACCGGCAGCCCGGCGCGGCCCTGCGGCGGCGCATCGGCCAGCTGCTGCCCGGCTACGAGGCCAAAGACCTGAGTTTGGTGACGCCGGCCGAGGAGCTCAAAAGGGCCCAGCGCACCATTAACATTACCCAGTACGGCCAGCCGCAGCCGGGCTGGCGCACCATCCGCGGGCAGGTCACCGACCGCCAATCGGGGGAAGGCCTGCCCGGGGTGACGGTGCTGGTGGAGGGCACCACGATTGGGGCTGCTACCAACGCCGACGGCACCTACGCGCTGCAGGTTCCCAACGAAAACGTGACGCTGACTTTTAGCTCCATTGGCTACGTGCAGGAGCAAAGGCCCGCCGACCAGTACGAAATAAACGTGGCCTTGAAAGTAGATACCAAGCAGCTTTCGGAAGTGGTAGTGGTAGCATACGGCACCGAAACCAGCCGCCGAAGCGTGAGCTACGCCACGGCCACGGTATCAAACCAACTGGCGGGCAAAGTAGCCGGGGTGCAGATTCGCGGGGCGGCGACGCTGGGTTCGGGCGTGCCGGGCGGGGCCACCAACATCTTCATCCGGGGCGTGGCCTCTCTGCCCGCCGCGGCCCAACCCCTGATTATCCTCGACGGCCTGCCCTTCAACGGCCGGCTGGAAGACGTGAGCCCCAGTGATATTGCCTCCGTCAAGCTGCTGAAAGATGCGGCGGCCACGGCCACCTACGGGGCCCGGGCGGCCAATGGGGTGCTTTTTATTACCACCAAAGCCAGCGGCACCAGCAACGACCCCGCCGGCCGGGACCCGCGCCTGGCCCTGCGCCGCAACTTCCGCGACTACGCCTGGTGGCGGCCCACGCTCATTACCGACGCCCAGGGCCGGGCCAGCACCGACGTAACCCTGCCCGACGACGTGACCGGCTGGGACACCTTCGTGCTGGGCTCCGACGACCACGGCCGCGTGGGCTCAGCCACCCAACTGCTGCGCTCCTTTAAAGCCTTGCTGGCCGAGCTGGCCGTGCCCCGCTTCCTCATCGAGGGCGACCAGACTCAGGTGCTGGGCAAAACCCTGAACTACACGCCCGACTCGGCCCAGGTCAGCACGGGCTTCGCGGTGGCCGGAGTGGCCGGCCCGCGCCACAGCCGCACGGTGCGCAGCTCGGTGCTGGACACGCTCAGCCTCACGGCCCCCACCGGCCAGGATTCGGTGCTGGTGAGCTACGACCTGCGCCAGGCCAGCGGCTACGCCGACGGGGAGCAGCGCCCGATTCCGGTGCTGCGGGCCGGCACCCGGGAGAATATCGGCACCTTCGCCATTCTCGCGGCCCCCGACACGACCCTGACCCTGCCCTTCGACCCGCAACTGGGGCCCGTGACGGTGCGCCTGGAAAGTGACGCGCTGCCGGTGCTGCTGTCCGAAATTCAGCACCTGCAGCAGTACGCCTACCTCTGCAACGAGCAGGCCGCCTCCAAGCTCAAGGCCCTGCTGCTCGAAAAGCAGATCCGGGCCGTGCGCCAGGAGCCCTTCAACGGTGACCGGAGCATCAACTTTCTCATTCGTAAGCTGCTGGCCGGCCGCCACCAGCCCGAAAACCTGCTCTGGGGCACCTGGGCCGCCTCCGAGGTTAGTCCCTGGGCCACCACCCACGTGCTGGAAGCGTTGCTGGCCGCCGAAAAAGCCGGCTACAAGGTGCGCCTCGACCGGGACAAGCTCCAGCCCTACCTCTTGCAGGAGCTGGATTACCACCTGGCCGCCAAGCCCAACCCCGCCCAGCTTCAGCTGCGGCGCACCTGGTACTACCAGTCGGACGACGACCTGATCCGGCTGCTGCGGGTACTGCACCAGCTGGGCACGGCCACCGATTACCGCACCTACGTGGCGCGCCTGGAACGCTCCTACAAGGGCCGCCAGCCCTTGGACCGCTACCTGGCCCTGACCGAGTTGCGCCAGCAGCTGGGCCTGCCCTACCAGCTCGACTCGCTGCGGCGCTACCGCCTGAGCACCCAGCTGGGCGGGGTGTTCTACGCCGATACCCTGCGCCCGGGCTCCTACTACCGCTATTTGCTGCGCGGCAGCGTGGGCTCTACGCTGCTGGCCTACCGCCTGCTGCGCGCCCAGGGCGGCCACGAGCCGGAGCTGACCCGCATCCGCTTTTACCTGCTCAACCTGCGCCGCACCGACTACTGGACCAGCACCTACGAGGCGGCCCAGATTCTGGAAACCATCGGGCCCGACCTGCTGGCCGCCGGCCAACCGACTATTGCAGCGAAGGTGCAGCTCAGTGGGACCACCACTCAGCAAGTCAGCACCTTTCCCCAGCAGCTCACCTTGCCCGCCACCGCCGCCCCGCTGACCCTGCGCAAGACCGGCCTGCTGCCGGTGTACGCCACGGCCTACCAGACGCGCTGGAACCCCACGCCCGAGGCCACGGCCGCCCCCTTCACGGTGAAAACCGAGTTGGCCGGCCAAACCGGGCAGCAAGTGAGTTTGCGCGCCGGGCAGCCCGCCGAGCTGGTTGTGACGGTAAATGTGACGGCCGAGGCCCGCTACGTGCTGCTGGAAGTGCCCATTCCGGCCGGCTGCTCCTACGGCGACAACAAGGCGGGCAACTACTTCGAGGTGCACCGCGAATATCTGCGCCACCAGACCGGTATTTTCATCGACCGGCTGCCCGTGGGGGTGCACACCTTTCGCATTGCCCTGCAGCCCCGCTACCGGGGCCGCTACACCCTGAATCCGGCCAAAGCCGAGCTCATGTACTTTCCCACCCGCTTCGGCCGCAGCGCCAGCAAGCAGGTGCGGGTGCAGTAGGCTGGCCGGGCAGGGCAAAATGCCGCTAAACATAGAAAATAGCGCATAACCGGTACGGCGGCCAACCACACCCGGCCGTTTCGCGGGCTCGGTTGGCCGTCGTACTTTTACCGTTGGGGTTACGCGGCCACGCAGGTGCAGTGGCCCGAATCAGTTCCGTAGCCCGCTTTTTCCGCATGCCCCAGTTGCTCATCGACGACCTCCGGATTGACGTCGTCCGCAAAAATATCCGCAGTCTGCGCCTGACCGTGTACGCCCCCGACGGGCGGGTGCGGGTGGCCGCCCCCCTGCGCACGGCTGATGCCGCCATTCACGCCTTCGTCACCACCCGCCGCGCCTGGATTCGCAAGCACCAGGAGCAGTTTGCCGCCCGTGAGCAGCCCGTGGCCCTGGAATACGTGGCGGGAGAAACCCACTTCTACCAGGGCCGGCCGCACGAATTGCGGGTGCACGAGGCCGCCGGCACGCCGCGGGTGCAGCTACTGGAAGAAGGCTTTCTAGACTTGTTTGCCCCGGCCGGCAGCCTGCCGGAGCAGCGCGAAAAGGCCCTGAATGCCTGGTACCGGGCCCGCCTGAAAGAGCAGCTGCCGGCCCTGGCGGCCCGCTGGGAGCCGGTGGTGGGCCAGCGGGCCCACGAGTGGGGCATCAAGCTGATGCGCACCCGCTGGGGCACCTGCAGCATTCGGGCCCGGCGCATCTGGCTGAACCTGGAGCTCATCAAGCAGCCGGTACATTGCCTGGAGTACGTGGTGGTCCACGAGCTGGTCCACCTGCACGAGCGGCTCCACAACGCCCGCTTCTGGGGGCTGATGGACCAGTTTATGCCCGACTGGCGCGCCGCCAAGCAGGCCCTGCGCTCGGTGCACCTGAAGCCCTGCGGCTAAAGCTTCCGGGGACGCGAAGTAGAGTTTGGCGGTACGGCCCCGTACCGGCTGCTCGCCCTCTCGAAATTGCAAAAATGCCTCTGGGCAAGGCAACAGTCCCTTTTGCAACTCCCGTAGGCCCTCCGGGCAAGGCCACACCCGCTACTGCATCTGCAAAAGCCACTCTGGGCGAGACGACAGGGCCTTCCGTAGTTGCAAAAGCTCGTCTTGTCAAGGCGACAGGGCCTTCCGCAGTTGCAAAAGCCCTTCTTGTCAAGGCCGCCCGGCTTTGTGGCCCTGGATAAGGCCCAGCTGCCTCGGCTGCTTCTGGCTTCTCCCATTTCCGAAAGCCCGCCGGGACGTGGCATGAAGGCCTTTTCATGCCCCAAAACCTAGTCGGGACAAGTCCCGGACGTGTTTCGGGATTCTAAAAACCCACCGGGACAAGTCCCGGACCTATTCAATAACTCCAGAAACCAGCCGGGACTTGTCCCGGGGCATTTTTGCAGTTGCGGAAGCCCATCGGGACTTGTCCCGGACGGGTTTTGCAACTCTAAAAACCGGTCGGCACAAGTCCCGAGGCGTTTCTTTGGTTGCGGAAGCTTCCCGGGACTTGTCCCGGGCCCCGCGTGGTTTTCGGGAAAAAGCTACCTTTGCCCCGCTCACCGCTTCCGATTCGCACTTGTAATAGCCCTTTTCTTCCGCAGCATTCCCGAGTAGTCCCCGCCCCGCGGCGAGGCCATATCCGTGTACTCTTCCGAAGAAAACCGTGCTAGTCATTCAGAATCTCAGCTACTGCCATCCCAATCAGGATGTGCTCTTCGACGGCCTGCAGCTGGCCCTCGAACTCCACCAGAAAAGTGCCTTGGTCGGCCATAACGGCGCTGGCAAATCGACCCTGCTTCAGCTTATTGCTGGTTTGCGGCCACCCGCGGCCGGGCGCATCAGCACCAGTAGCACGTCGTATTACGTCCCCCAGCACTTCGGGCAGTACAACCACCTGACCCTGGCCCAGGCCCTGGGCGTGGCCGACAAGCTCACGGCCCTGCACCAGATTCTGGCCGGGGAGGCCACCGAGGCCAATATGGCGGTGCTCGACGACGACTGGACCCTGGAGGAGCGCTGCCACGAGGCCCTGGCTCACTGGCAACTCGGGCCCCTGCCGCTCAGCCAGCCTTTGGCCGAGCTCAGCGGCGGCCAGAAAACCAAGGTCTTTCTGGCCGGCCTGCTGCTGCACCGTCCCGGCCTGGTCTTGCTCGATGAGCCCAGCAACCACCTCGACGCCGCCGGCCGCCAGGGGCTCTACGACTACCTCCAAACCACGACCAGCACCCTGCTCGTGGTCAGCCACGACCGGCAGCTGCTCAACCTGCTCGGCTCGGTCTATGAGCTCGGTCCGCGCGGCCTGACGCACTACGGGGGCAACTACGACTTTTACGCCGCGCAAAAGCAGCTGGCGCACGCCGCCCTGACCCAGGAAGTGCACAGCAAGGAAAAGCAGCTGCGCAAGGCCCGGGAAGTGGCCCGCCAGGCGCTGGAGCGCAAGCAGAAGCAGGACGCGCGAGGGCGCAAAAACCAGGACAAAGCCGGCCTGCCGACTATTGTGCTCAACACTATGCGCCACAACGCGGAAAACAGCGCGGCCCGCCTGCAGGGCCAGCACGCCGAGAAAACCGGCAACCTGGCCCAGGAGCTCACCGACCTGCGCCGGGAGCTGCCCGCCGCCGACCAGATGAAGTTCGGCTTCGAGCACTCGGCCCGGCCCCCGGGCAAGGTAGTGCTCACGGCCGAGCAGGTCAACGTCGGCTTTGGGGGCGGCCCGCTGCTGTGGCCCCAGCCCCTGAGCCTGCAGATTCGCAGCGGGGAGCGACTAGCGCTGCGCGGCTCCAACGGCACGGGCAAAACCACCCTGATCCGGCTGCTGCTGGGCCTGCAAGCGCCCACCCGCGGCACCGTGCGCCGGGCGGCCGGCCGGGCCGTGTACATCGACCAGGACTATTCCCTGCTGCCCGCCCACGGTACGGTCTACGAGCTGGCCCAGCACTTCAACCGGGAAGCCGCCCGGCCCGAGCACGAAGTCAAGATTCGCCTGGCCCGCTTCCTGTTCGGGCCCGACACCTGGGACCAGCCCGCGCCCAGCCTGAGCGGGGGCGAGAAATTGCGCCTGGCCCTGTGCGGCCTCACGCTGGGCCGGCCGGCCCCCGATTTGCTGGTCCTCGACGAGCCCACCAACAACCTCGACCTGCAGAACCTGGCCATTCTCACCGCCGCCCTGCGCGAGTACGCCGGCACCGTGCTGGTCGTCAGCCACGACGCGGCCTTTCTGGCGGATATCCGCGTGGAGCGCACTATTAATCTGTAGAGTGAGGACTTTTCGGCGGGGCGGCCCGGCGCTTTACCTGGGCCACTTCGTCATCGAGCCGGCCAATGATGCTCACCGGCTGGGGCAGGTCTTCGCGAAAGGCCACGCCGTGAAACCCGCCGTAGATGCGCTGGTTGACTTCCCTCGTCAGGCTGGAATCCAGGCGCAGGCCCTGGCGGGTGTGCTCGTAAAACACCAGCGGGTTGTAGCTGGTCAGGGGCGGCCCGTCGGGCTGCTCGTCCCAGGTTTCGAAAAAGCGCCAGTAGCCGGCGTATTCCAGGGCCGGGTCCTGGTCGAGGTTGGCGGCCGGGGCCACAAACACGGGCACGTTTTCCCGGCCCGCCACCCGGCCCTGGCGGATGCGGAACACCCGGCCGTGGTTCATGCCCGGTCGGCCGGTTACTTCCAGCACCAGGTCGTGGCCCCCGGCCGGGTTGCGCAGCAGCAGCGGGTAGAGCGGCTCGTTCAACTCGTAGCTAGTCTTGGTATCCCGGAGCACTACCTGGCCATCCTGAAGGAGCTGCAGGGAGGAGAACAGGATAAAATCCTCGAAGTCTCGCCCATTCTTCAGCTGCAGCCGAAAGCCGTCCGCCAGGGGCAGTTCCCGCACCTTGGCTTCCCGGCCCCTACTTCCGGTAGTGGCGGGCCGTGGCTGAGCGCCGCTGGCCCTGCCCCTGGCGGGAGTCCCGGGCGCCGACGATGGCGCGCTGGCCGCCGCTCGGCGGTTACCAGACTCGCAGCTGGTCAAACCAGCAACAGCGGCCAGGACAACAAGAACTCGGAGTGGGCGCATAGGGGCTGACAAGGCCGCAAACTTAGCAAAAGATGCCCCCGCCCGGTACTGGCCGGCAATATCCGCCGCGCTTACCCCAGAGTGCCGCCCGGCCTGGGCTAGGCGGCCACCGGGGCCACCGGCAGAAACGCCGACCGGTCGCGCACGAAGGCGGCCACCCAGACCAGGGCCAGGATAAAGGCGGCCGGCACAGCGGTGTGGGCGTGCGAGAGGTCGACGGCAATGGCCCCGGCGAAGTAGCTGGTCAGCAGCAGCAGGCCCAGCTTCATGGTTTTGGGGTAGACAAACAGGGCCGTGAAGACGAGCTCCATCATCCCCAGCGCCGGCATGTACTCGACCATGTGGGCAGCAGTGAGGGCTTTACGCACTTCCTCGGCGCCGAGCAGCTTCATGATGCCGCTGGCCGTAATCATCAGGGCGGGTACGGCCGTAACCAGGCCGGTAAGGAGGGGTTTCTTGTGGAGTGCCATGGCAAAAGTTGGTAAAAAACGTTCCGACCCTTGCTGGCCGGGGCCGTAAAGATGAGCCCCAACCGGTATAATCCGGATAGTGGTTTCCCAAAGGATACCGGTATCCTGAAAGCTACTCGCCTGATTTATAACGACCTTTACACCATGTCTAGTCTTGCTCCCCACCAACCCTCGCCCCAGGAATGCTCCACGGCCATGCGCTCCGTCCGCGACGCCCTCGACTTAATCGGGGGGAAGTGGAAACTGCCCATTATCGTTGCCCTGAGCAACGGGCCCCGGCGCTTTAAGCAGTTGCAGCGCGAGGTGCTGGGCATCACCGCCAAGATGCTCAGCAAAGAACTCAAAGAGCTCGAAATGAACAACCTGCTCACCCGCCAGGTGCAGGCCGACGCCGCGCCCGTGGCCGTTATCTACACCCTGGCGCCCTACGGCGAAACGCTCTTTCCCGTCATCGGGGCCCTGCACAACTGGGGCCAGCTGCACCGCCGCCACATTATGCATCCCGGGCAGGCCGAGACAGTTGCGGAGCCCACTCCCACGGCCCGGCCCGAACCGGTTTTCTCGTAGCGAACGGGCTCAAACCCGGGTTTTGGATTGCAATAATTCAGGACTAGCATCGTATAAAAACAACAATAACGACCCTGAAAGAGGATTATAGCCGGAGGGCAGCGGTCAACATCCGGTAAGCTTGCGTACTTTTGGGGTTTCCCTTGATTTCCATCGGTTTTCTGGATTCTCCCGCCGCCTCGCCTATGAAGTTTTTGCTGACGCTGGTACTGACCGTATGCTGGCTGAAGCTTTCCGCGCAGGAAGCCCTGGCGCCCCGCCAGGTGTACACCGATTCGAAGGCCCGCTTCCGGGTCAGCTACCCCCAGGCCTGGCAGCGGCAGCGCAGCGAGGACCGCAGCCAAGTGGCTTTTTTTGCCGGCAGCGCCCGGCAGCACCCCGTCGTGACGCTAACCGTCCGGCCCGCCGGCCCGGGCGCAGCTTCCCTGCTGGGCCGCCAGGACTCCCTCTGGCGCCGGATTCAGCAGCTTTCCCGGGCCCAGATTCTGCGCCTCGAGCAGCACGAGGCCACGGGCTACGCCGAGGTTAGCTACCACTACACCTTCGCCCCCGACCTGGCCTCGGCCGACCGCACCCGGGTACTAGGCCGCCGGCTCTGGCGCAATGGCACCGAGTTTGACCTCGAGTACCGGGCCGCCGACGAAGACGGGCGCTACCTGAGTGAGGCCGAGCAGCTGGTGGAGTCCTTCGACTTTGCGGAGCCCGCCACGCCCGCGCCCCCCTTGCCCACCGCGGCCCGGTGCGACAATAAGATGTACGGCATTGCGGCCCTGCGCCTGCGCAACGACTTGTGGGAGGACGACTGCCGCACGATTCACGAGTTTGCCGCCGACGACCTGAGCGCCCCGCCCCGGATTCACCGCAACGCCCTGCCGTTTCAATCCTACGCCCTGGCCAAGGGTTTCGACAACTGCCTCTACTCCGTTACCAAGGCCCCCACCGACGCGCCCGAGTACGTGTACCGCTACAACCCGGCCACCCACCAGGGCGAGTATACCAGCTGGCAACTGCCGGCCCAGGGCCCCGAAACAGTCTGGATTTCGGGGGCTACCGACGAGCAGGGCAACCTCTACTTCAGCACCGCCGACGCCAATAAGCTGGTGAAGATAGACCCCGCCGACGGCACCGTGACCGAACTCTGGGACTCGGACCCGCTGCGTAAGGCCGCCTACTTTCCCCGCATCGGGTTTGCCGGCGCCGGCTCCCACGGCAACTTCTGCCTCGACGATACGGGCACCCTGTTTCAGGTCTACAGCACCGACGGCAGCCTGCTCAACGTGGACCTGAAAACCCGGCAGCCCGGCCCCGAGCCCATTGCCCTGCAGGGCCTGCCCAAGCGCGGCGGCTACAGTGACCTGCTGCTGCAGAAAGACGAGCAGGGCAACCGCCGTCTTTACCTGGCCGGCCCCAAAGCCTTGTACGAGGTAGATATGGTCCGCCGCCGGGTGCGCCTGGTGCGCCGCGGCACCTACACCGACCTGGCCGGCTGCAACCTGTTTGGGCCCGTGCCGGCCAAGTCGGCCCCGGCCGCCGCGGTGGCTCCGGCCGCCGCCCCAACGCTAGCCATCTGGCGGGGGCGGGTGCTCAACGGCGTCACGTTTCAGCCCCTGCCCCAGGCCCAGCTGCGCCTGCGCCGCCCCGACGGCGGGGAAATCAAGGTACCGCTCACGCCCCAGGGCACGTTTACCATTACGGCCGAGCCCGGCCTGGCCTACGCCACCACCATTCAGCTGCCCGGCTACCTGGCCCTCGACAGCACCTACACGCCCCCGGCCGGCCCCTACGTGCAGGATTTGCTGCTCTATCCGCTGGCCGTGGGCTCCACCCTGCCGCTCGACAACGTGCAGTTTACCCAGGGCCAGGCCGTGCTGCTGCCGTCCTCCTTTCCCACCCTCGACCAATTGGTGGGCATGCTGACCAAGAATCCGACGATGACCATCGAGCTGCGCGGCCACACCGACAACCAGGGCGACCCGCAAAAAAACGTGGTGCTCAGCCAGGAGCGGGTAGCGGCCGTGAAGGCCTACCTGGTAGAGCACGGCGTGGGGGCCCCGCGCATCACGGGTATCGGGCTGGGCGGGGCCCAGCCCCGGGCCAGCAATGCCCGCGAAGCCACCCGCCGCCTCAACCGCCGCGTGGAAGTGCGCGTGACGGGAGGCACGCGCTAAGCCCCGCCCCTTGGCGTTAGGCCCCCGGAAACCAACCAGAATCAAGGGCTGCCCGGCTTTTCTGCGGGGTTGAGAGGACTGCCGCCGACCAATTGGGCGGTTTTCCCGTTTGAGGGAGCTCCACCTTACCTGCTCCGCTTATGCTACCCTTGCTGCTGCGCCTGGTTATCTGGCTTCCCTTCCCGATGTTACCTCCTACTGCCGGCGGACTGACGGGCTGGGCCGGCACTTACCGCTACGAAGAAGCCCCGGTGAAAGCCCTGGCCGGCTACAGCATGGGCATGAGCTGGCAGCTGCAGCTGCAGGCGCAGCCGGCGGGCAGCCCGGGCGGCACGCTGAGCGTGGAAGGCCAGCAGACCTTTATGAAGCTGCAGGTGCGGGCCGTCGGCACGCCCCAGGATGCCCAGGTGGTGTTTGTGCGCGGCCTCGAGGGCAATGGCTACCAGCAGCTCCAGCCCGGCGACGTGCTCTTCCGCCTGCACCAGGCTCCCAAAGCTAAGTTGCTCACCTATTGGGGCAAGCTCCAGCCCCGCCTGAGCGAAACTTACCGAGACGGGCAGCCGTGCTTCAGGCGTACTGCGACAGCACGCCCGTAGCACGCGCGGGACCGACTCATTCAGCTAGTCGTTTATGGTTGCTTCACTTGAAACAGCTTCTCCAACGTAGGCTGGTACACGGAATACTTATACAAAGCCCGCTCCTTCAACACCGAAGACAACAGCAATTCCTGCCGCTCGGCCTCCTTGGCACCTTCTTGGTGCAGGCAGACGAGGTGGGACAGCAGCAACTCGTAGTATTTGTTCAGATAATACGACTTGTAGCTTTGCAGGCCTTTGTCCTTGATAATTACCATCTGAAAGTCTGGGAAGTACAAGTCGGTATACTGATAATACTTGTTGCCGTTAACCTTCGGATACCGCTTGATATAGGAATAGGCTTCCTTGGTGTTGGCGGGCTTCACAATATTCATGTAGCCCCAGATATGGGTTCCGCAGGCTTGCATACACTGCAGGAAAAGAATACCCTTTTCGGTGTCGTCCTGCAGGCCGTACTCGTTCAGAGTCAGGTCAGTTTTTGACCAGTTGAAGGGCTGGTTCTTGTTGCCTACTCCAGCAAACAGCATTTCGTAGTAGCAGTCAATCAGCTCGTAGCGGGAAGTAGGAGCCGTGCGCAGACTATCCAGGAGCGTGTGGTGGTCGGGCGCATTTTCCTTGCGCAGGTTATAGTTGATCTGACGGACTGCGTACACGTTGCGCAGGGTTTGATCATCGGGAATCGTCAGGTATTCCTTGGTTAGCAGCTGGTTGTTCTTCGTAATCGTCTGCCCCACAAACCGCGTTGTAGCCTGGAGCGTCCCGGGAGCGGCAGCCGTCATTTTTTGCACAAACTCCTTGGGCGGGTCGGTCCGGAACATATAGCTCCGGTAGGTTTTACCCAAGGCGATAAGGTTATCTTGGTCAGTGTTTTGTCCGAAAGTAACACTGGCAACTAGCAGTAGCAGGGCGGTGTAGAGTAGTTTCATTCCTGAAAGATACTGAAGCCCACGCACACCCGGGCGGTGGGGCAGGCCCCGGGCCGCGCCATTCGCTCGTCGGTACGCTTACTACCGACTTCTGTTTTCCGCGACTTTGCGTAAGAAAGTGGCCGGAGCTGCCCGAAGTGGCCTGGGGTAGCTCCGGCCGGCGCCGGCTCTTCCTGTTTATCTGGGCCGGGCCCCAGCCTTCTACTCATCTTATTCATCTTATTCTGATGCAAAAGACAACTGCTGCCCTTCTGCTGAGCCCACTTCTAGCCGCTGGCCTGCTTACCTGGGCCTGGCGCAGCAAACCCTACTCCATTCAGGCCGACGGCTGCGCTACCATCACCTTCGCCGGTCGAATTCGCCTGGCCGTGCTGCGCCAGCTGCTCCAGCGCTTCGGGGGCCAAACGGCCCGGCGGCTGGGTTTGCCGAAGCTGCCCGTGCGTCTCGTCGAGCAGTACGTGGTGCCGACCAGCCAGGGGCCCACGCCCGTCACGCTGTACTGGCCCGACCTCCCGCCCCAGGGGCCGCTGCCGGTGTACGTGAACCTGCACGGGGGCGGCTTCGTGCTGGGCCACCCGCTGCAGGACGACCGGCTGTGCCGCTATATTGCCCAGCAGGCCCGGTGTCTGGTCGTCAACGTGGACTACGCCCTGGCTCCGGAATACCCGTTTCCGGCCCCGGTGCAGCAAAGCTACGAGGTGGTACGGTGGGTGCACGAGCAGGCCGCGACCCTCGGCTACGATGCCGGCCGTCTGGCCATCGGTGGGCGCAGCGCGGGCGGCAGCCTGGCGGCGGCCGTGGCGCTGCTGGCCCGGGAGCGGCAGGAGTTTACCCTGGCGTTGCAAGTGCTGGATTACCCGTCGCTGAACCTGGCCGACCGCACCGACCACAAGCACGTGAGGCCCCGCCGCAAGCAGGTTTTGTCGGTCGAGCTGGCCTCGTTCTTCAAGCACCTGTACGTGCCCTGCCCCGCCGACCGGCTCAATCCGCTGGCCTCGCCCCTGCTGGCCCCCGACCTGCGCGGCCTGGCCCCGGCCCTGATTATCACGGCCGAGTACGACCTGCTCCGCGACGACGGCCTCGCCTACGCCCGGCGCCTGCAAGAGCAGGGCGTAGCGGTTATGCACGAGGAGTTTGCCGGTGTCGACCACGGCTTTACCCTGCTGGGCCCCCGGGAGCCGGCCCGGCGGGCCTGGGAGCTGATGGCAACTTCCCTGCGCAAGGCCCTGCATTCCTTCTCCTGACCCGGCGCCCCGCCCTTGCGCCCCCACACTCTTAAGCCGACAGCGGGGCCCTACTTCACCTGCAGGGCCTGTTCGAGCTCGGCGTAGGGAATGATGGTCTTGACCCCGTAATCGGCGACGGGCCAGGACTGCACTACCGTGTCGATGGGCAGCTTCAGGGCTTGCACCGCCTGGGTGAGGCCGGCCTGCCGGGCACTGGCTTTTCTAGGCCCGCCTTCCCGCTTGATCCACACCAGGTCGTCCTCGAAGAGCAGCTTTTCCGTGGGAAAATAGTAGATCAAATAGTCGTTGGTATGGGCCGACTGCGCCCCGATGCAGTGAATCTGCATCGTAAAGGTGCCGTCGGTAATGGTTTTGATCTGCGCAACCTCCTCGAAAGCCAGGGACCGGGGGTGGCGCTGCAGGCTGTCGGGCTGCAGGGTGTGCGGGGCCTGGGCCAGGTAACGGACGTAGTCGGCCGTGCCCGGGCCGCCCAGGATGGTGGCACCCGCGGCTACGAAGGCGCGCAGCCCGCCGAGGTAGTGCGGGTGGTAGTGTCCGAAGACGAAGTACTTGATGGGCTTGTTAGGCGCAATTTTGCGGGCCTCCCGGATGATGTACTCTCCATTTTCGCTGCTCAGGGGCGCTTCGGCCACCACCAGAAAGTCCCGGAACTCCACGACTAGCACCCGGTCGTCGGTGTGCGGGAGGTTGAGCAGGTGCAGATTGGGCCGGAAATGCTCCACGCTGCTAGCGGGTACCTCCGGCTTGGCGGCGGCCAGCTGGTAACCGGCCGGCCGCGCCAGCAGCGCCGGGGCCGTGGCTACGGCCGCCACCGCGCCCACCGTCACCGTATCGAGCACCCGGCCGTTGATTTTGGCCACGGCCACGGTGCGGGCAAAGCGCAACGGGCCCTGCCGGACATAATCCTGGTAGGTAAAGGTGGTTTGCACGTCGCCAAAAAGCTCATCGTGGCTCAGAACCGTGACGCGCTCCACCAGCTGGTCGGCCTTGCGGATAAGGACCGTGACCCTAGCGTTGGGCAACTCCGCGCCGTAGGCCACCAGGCCGGCGGGGGCCGTAGCGGCGGGCCGAACGTGGTGCTCGCGCAAATAGCCCAGCAGCAGCACCGGCGAGTAGCGGGCCGAGCCGACGAGCTGGGCCGCCAGCCGCTCGGGCGTGGCCGCAGCCACGGCCTTTTCTCCGTAATCCTGAAACAGCACTTCCCCGGGCCCCAGCTGAGTCTGGGAGTAGTAGGTTTTGGCACCCTGGGTGAGGGTGTCCTGGCGCAGAAAGCGTTGGCCGCTCAGCCAGGCCGTGCCCTTCTTATCGTAAGTCGTGGCTTGCCAGGGGTACTGGCTGTGCTCCAGCTCCCGGGTTGTTTCGCGGTAGGAAAACGCGGCGTACCCCGGCCCTATCCCGGCCCCTTGGTGCTGCCAGCACTTTGCCAGGTAGTCGGGGGGCAAGGCCGCCAGCCCGGGCAAGGGCAGCACGAGCAGACTCAGGCGCAGCAGGACGGAAAAATACATTCGGCTAGGATAGCGGGGAGTAGAATAGCAGACCGGAGGAACCTGCGCGGCAGCAAGGTGCAGAAAAGTACCATCCTACTGTTGCGGCCCCCTCGCTCGGCCTGCTTCTGCTAGCGGCCAAAAACAACTCGGGCCGCCCGCGAAGTACTTCGCGGGCGGCCCGAGGGCTTTTACACTCACCATGTAACCCAACAGATGCCGGGAGGCCGCCAGAGCCTTCCCGGCCAGCCGTTAGATGCCGCTATTCACGCAGGTATTGCCGCCCACGGTGGCCCCGGCCCCGTTGGAAGCCGTGACGGTAGCCTTCACGCTCGAGGCCGCCAGCACCGACAGGGTGTAGGGCGGAGTGAAGGCCGTTTTGCCGTTGCCGGCGGTGTTGCCGGTCGTGCTGGTGAAGAGGTTGCCGGTGACCTGCACCGCCGTCGAGTTGTTGGCCATCAAGTCGATGGGGCGGTTTACGCCTTCAAACACGTTGTTCTGCACCAGCAGGTTGGCCTCAAAGCCCGCCATGACGGCGGAGGTGCTGTTCGAGCTGTTAAACAGGCTGTTGACCACCTGCACCTTGCCGAAGCGGACCCGGGGCATGCGGGCCACGCAGCCGGGCGCCCACCAGCAGCGGGCAAAGGTGATATTGAGCTTGCCCCGGTCGCCGGTGGAGGTGTCGGAAGAGCCGATCAGGTTGCTGAAGCGGTGGTCGTTGGAGCCGCCGGACCCACCGGCGCGGGGTGCTTTGAGGTAGGCAAACTTGGTCCAGGACACGGTAATGTAGTTCGACGTGTTCTTGACGTCGAGGTTGCCGTCGAGGCCGTCGCGAAACTCGCAATGGTCGACCCACACGTTGGTGCAGGCGTCAATTGTGCAGTTGTCCTGCCCGTCCACGTCGTAGGCGCCGGGCCCGTCGAAGATCAGGTTGCGAATCACCAGGTTGGAGCAGCGCTTCACGTACATGATGCCCGAGCCGGCCTGGGTCTGGTCCGTGGACACCAGCCGGGCCCCGGCCGAGCCGAAGAGGGTTTTGCCGCTCTGGTCCTGGAAGGAAATCCGCCCGCCCGAGGGGATGGTAATAACGCCGTTGACCTGCACCACTTTCACGGCCGAGTTGGTAATGGCGGCCTTGAGCTGGTCGTAAGTTGTTACGATGGTGGGCGTGGCCGTGCCCCCGCCGTTGGTGCCGCCGTTCTGGGAGGCCCAGCCCTGCGCGGTGCAGGTGGCTTCTACGTCGGCAGTGGAGGTGGCAGCGGAGGCCGCGGGGGCGGCGGGCGTGGGGCTGCTCGTGTCGCAGCCGGCCAGCAGGCCCGCCAACGAGAATAGCGCGGACGCCAGGAATGGGTTCGTTTTCATGGGGAATTTTGGTGGATGGTGGAAGCCCGGCACAGTCGTGGCGGGTACTCAGGGCGGGGCAATAGGTAGTTCACGGCGGGAGCCCGCGGGGGCGGCGGCACCGTTCCGTCCGGCCGGAAACCAGAGCGGTAGCCGCAGGCGCAGAGCCCGTTGGCCGTGAAATCTGTCGTCAACGTACGCCATTCCTGCCATACCAAACCGTCATAATCCTATATAAATCATTGCAAACGTTCCCGGCAACGTTGCCAGCGCCAACTTCCAGAGGCCGAGCCGGGTACCGCCCGTCACAATCGTTTGGGAGGCGGGCCGGGGCGGTGGGCCCGGGCAAACGCAAACCGCCGGGCCCCCTCTGCGGAAGGACCCGGCGGTTTGGTCAGGAATAGGCCGGCCCGGCTTGGGGCCGGGCCGTGGCGCGGAAGGCGCTTAGGAAGCCGCGGGCTTGGGCGTCGTGCGGGGCTTGGTCATGCGCTTGAGCCGCTCACTTTCACGCACGCCCCCGGCCTGCTCATACTGGGTGCTGTTCTTGGTAAACTTCTGCCCGACGGCCGTCAGCACGCCCGAGGAAAACTTATTCAGGCGCTTCTCGGCGGCATCCACCTCGTTTTTGAGGCCGACCACGGCTTTCAGGGCCTCATTATATACCGTCAGGTGCTGGGTAGCGGTGAGAATTTCGGCCTGAAAGGTTTCAATGCCGAAGCCGTTGCCCAGATCGAGCTTGCCGGTGGGGTCAATAGCCCGCAGGCCGTTCAGGCGCTGCGTAGCCTTGGTAATCGAATTGGATTCACGCTGTTTGTAAGACATAATACCAGGAAAAATAGTGGAAGAACGAACCTCCCACCCGCAGCGTGGAAGCCGTCCCAAGCTATACTACTTTCCGGGAACGGCCCAGCTCCCAGCCCCTGAATTTCAGGACACTACGCTTGCAATTGTGACACGCTGAAAGTTTTCTACCGCGTCAGGCAAAGTCCCTGCCGCGGTAGGCAAAGTGCCCAAGGCGCAAGGCAAAGTCCCTAACGCGCAAGGCAAATGGACTTTAGCGCAAGCGGAAGTCACTTTCCGGCTACCCCAAGTGACTAAGATGGCAGCGGAAGTGACTTCCGCGCGTGAGGTAGTGGCTTCGGCCTGCTTGTGGCAGCCTTCGCAGCCGCCGGCCCGGGCTCCGGAAAGCTCACCGGCCCCTGTAACGCGCCAAACCCACCCGGCCGCAGGGGTCAGGTGGGTTTGGGTGGGTTGGGCCGCGGCCAGACCGCTAGAAGTACTTCTCCAGCTGCTCGTAGATGTGCTCGGGAATGCCCTCGATGTAGACGACCTCGCTGCTGGGCTGAATGCCGGGCACGGCCTGCTCCATCACGGCCGGCAGCGGGGCCTTGAGCGGGTATTCCTGGTAGCCCTGGGTCCAGTCGTGGCCGCTGGGGCTGGCGTAGGTGTCGCGGCGGGGGTCGAAGCCGACGGTGGCCGCGGTGTAGAAGCCGGCCAGGTAGCGGGCTTCAATATCGTGGATGAACTCCCACCAGACGCCCTCGGAATTGGCCCGGGCGCGGGCTTCTTCCAAGGAGCCGTACTGCTTGTAGAAGCGGGCCCCGGCCATCCAGTAGATCATCAGGGCCGTGGCTTTTTCGGTGCGGGGGTTGGCCAACAGCCAGCGCAGGATGTCCTTGGAGTTGTCGTAGCTCCACTCCTGGGCCAGCACGTGCCACTCGGTGGGCGGCACGGTTTCGAGCCACTCGATGAGCAGCTTCAGCTCCAGGGCATCAAGCTCTTCTTCGTCGAGGTAGTCTTCTTCGGGCTCTTCGTCGGTCATGATGGGGTAAGAAAGGAGATACTACTAGAAAGGTCTGCGTTAAAACTCTACTGGCCCAGGCTCTTATCCCTAGCGGCCTTGAACTCGGAATCCTTGCGCCACTGCGGGAAGGTCGTTTCGGCGGCCAGGCGCTGGCCCACGCGCAGGTAGAGCTCCGCGTCCTGGGCAATGCCGGTCAGGTCCCAGCTGGGGTCGTACTGGTCGGCGGGCTTGTGGTACATGTTGGTGGTGTAGTTCTGGCGCTGCCGGGCAATGGCCTCCTTGCCGCCACTGCGGCTCTCGAAGCCGCCGCTGGCGTAGAGGGAGGGCACGCCCACGTGGGCAAAGTTGAAGTGGTCGGAGCGGTAGAACATGCCGGTTTCGGGCGTCTGGTCGGGCAATACGTAGCGGTCCTGCTCCTTGGCCGCGGCCCGGGCGTAGTCCTCCAGCTCCGACTGCCCGTAGCCGATGACGGTCAAATCCTTCATCGGGCCATAGGGCCAGAGCATGTCCATGTTCAGGTCGGCCACGGTTTTGTTGAGCGGGTAAGGCGGGTGCTGGGCGTAGTAGGCCGAGCCCAGCAGGCCCTGCTCCTCCCCGGTCACGGCCAGAAACACGATGCTGCGGGCGGGCTTGGCGGGCGCCTGCCGGAAAGCCTGGGCAATGCTGAGCAAGGCGGCCAGGCCCGTGCCGTCGTCCACGGCCCCGTTGTAGATGGAGTCGCCGGCAATGGCTTTGCCCACTCCGAAATGGTCCCAGTGGGCCGAGTAGATGATGTACTCCGAAGCCCGGGTGGTGCCGGGCAGCAGGGCCAGCACGTTCTTGCTGGTCTGGCGGCGCAGCTTGTTCTGGATGCTGACCGAGAGGGTCAAGCCGCCCAGGGCCCGGGGTTTAAAGCCCTTCTGGTTGGCGGCGGCGTAGAGCTGGTCGTAGTTCTGGCCGGCGGCGGCGAAGAGCTTCTGGGCCGCGTCCATCGTCAGCCAGCCTTCCAGGGCGCACTTGTCGGCGCCTTTGTTGGCAGTCTGGGCGCGCAGCTTGGGGCTGGTGGCCCCGCTCAATACCACGCTCCAGGGGTAGGCAGCGGGCTTGGTATCGTGCACAATGAGGACCCCGGCGGCCCCGTGGCGGGCGGCTTCCTCGTATTTGTAGGTCCAGCGCCCGTAGTAGGTCATGGCCTTGCCCTTAAACATGGTCGTGTCGTTGCCCGCGTTGCCGGGGTCGTTGACGAGGATAACCACGGTTTTGCCTTTCACGTCGAGGCCGGCGTAGTCGTTCCAGCCGTACTCGGGGGCCACCACGCCGTAGCCGGCAAAGACCAGCGGGGAGTTCGTGACGGTGACTTTTTCCTTCTCCTGCTGGGTGAAGGCCACGAAATCGGTCTTGTACTGCAAGCTCAGGCTCTGGCCTTTGCCCTTGACGCTCATCGTGCTCGAAGGCGTGCCCGTGACTTCGACCATGGGCACGGCCTGGAAGTAGCTGCCGTCGGGGCCGGGCTGCAGGCCGAGCTTCTTGAACTCCTGGGCCAGGTAGCTGGTAATGCGCTCCTCCCCGACCGTAAACGGCTTGCGCCCCTGCATCTCATCGGAGGACACGGCCTGCAGGTACTGACCGAGGGTGGCGGCCGAAATGCTTGGGGCCGCGGTACCGGGCGTAGCGCCGGCCTCGGCGGGCAGCTGGGCGCCGGCCGTGGAGGCCGGCAGCATGGACGTGGCGGCTGGGCGGGTCTGGCAGCCGGCCAGGGTCCAGGCCAGCAGGGCGGCCGGCAGCAGCGGCCGGAAGGACAGGAAAGCGGAAATGGGCATAGAACAGCAGCTAAGAAACAATCAGGACCCGCGCACCGGCGCGGCCGGCGGGCAACTTACGACATCGAACCCACAATGAAAACGCGAAGCCCGGCCTGGGGTTCGGCCCGAACCCCAGGCCGGGCTTGCTCGCCCCGGCTGGTTACCTACTTCGTGGCCCCCGGGCCGGCCTGCTTGCGCAGGGTGCGCTCAATGCGGCGGTCGGGCACGAGCCACATCAGGGCCACGAAGACGTAGATGCCGCCCGCCACCCACGGGTTCCAGAAGCTGCTGGCAATACCCAGGCAGTAGAGCCCGGGAGAGGATTTGCCCTTCAGGTCGCGGCCAATGGCGTAGGCCAGCACCGAGTCGGGCCCGTCCTGGCGAATCAGGCAGCGCTGCAATACCCAGTAGGCCACCCCGGCCATGAGCAGGATCAGGCCGTAGAGGGCCAGGGTTTCGGGGGCAAAGTGATTCTCGCCCATCCAGCCCGTGGCGAAGGGTACCAGGGAAAGCCAGAACAGCAGGTGCAGGTTGGCCCAGAGCACCGCCCCGCTGATGCGGGTGGCGCTGCTGAGCATGTGGTGGTGGTTGTTCCAGTAGATGCCGATGTAGATAAAGCTAAGCACGTAGCTCAGGAATACCGGCAGCAGAGGCCGCAGGGCAGCAAACCCGGCCCCGTGCGGCACCTTGATTTCCAGCACCATAATGGTCAGAATGATGGCCAGTACTCCATCACTGAAAGCTTCGAGTCGTCCTTTATGCATGCGGGAGTTGGGAAAAACCAAAACAAAGAAGCCCGGCTCCGTACCCGGGCCGGGCCCAGGAACCAGGCTACTCCGTGTCGTCGCACTCGGAGCTGATGCGCACGAAAAGCTGCTCGAACTCCCGCCGCTGCCGCTCGGTAATTTCGACCCGGGGCACGGCCTCGTTGGCGCAGTTCGACCAGCCGAAGGTCAACAGGTCAATCGTGGCGTAGGTGCGCCAGTCGGCGGAGGCGGCCTGGTCGAGGTAGGTAGCTTTCATTTCTTCCGGGTCGCCGTTGCGCCGGCTATGCTCGTCGACCAGCCGGTGCCAGTCCTGCCGGATCAGGCTGTCGTTGTGCGTAGCCAGGCCCCGCACGTACTGAGCGCAGGCCGGCGAGTACGGGGCGCGCAGCAGGCGCTCGGGCTCGGTAAAGCCCAGGATGTAGAGGCGGGTTTTGCGGTAGTCGGCTTCCAGCTCGCGCAGGCGGGCCTTTTTCAGCTTTTCCCACCCCGGCTGTGGCACTACTGCCAGCCCGAGGTAGTGGCGGTGCAGCTTGGCATAGTTGGCGTCCAGCGAGTCCAGGCGCAGCCGGTCCAGGCCGGCGGGCCGGAAAACGGTAGCGTAGTACGTAAGCAGGGCGTCGTGATTGAGCAGCTCCCAGGTGCCCCGCAGCTGGCCGGCCGAGTAGCGGCGCGGGCTATACTGCCCCGTAAACCGGCACACGTCATCTTCCCAGACGTAGGTAGCCAGGGAATCGGGGGGCGGGACGGGGCGGGACGGGGCCGCGGGCCGCACTACTGCGGGCGGGGCGGGCACGGTAGCCGGCTCGGCCGACTGTGAACAGGACGCGGCCAGCAGCCCAAGCAGCAGGCTACTACCGGACAAAAAGCGAGAAAACAAAGGAAAGCGAGGCAAGACGGCGCGGCAGCTGAAGTGAGCAGAATATAATTTCCGCCAAATGTAGCCGCCCGGCGCACAGACGCCGCCTTGCCTGGCTGGGGGCCGCTAGAAGCGGCTCCGGCTCCCGCCGGCCTTGCGGCTCAGGCCGGGCAGGTGGAATACTTTCTTGCTGCGGTGGCGCTTGGCCCCGCGGTAGAGCTTGTAGTTGGGCCGGTGTACAAACACCCGGCCCCGGGCTTTGGCCCGGGCGTAGGCACTGGGTCGGGCGGCCTCGGCGGGCCCGCCCGTGAGCAGAAATAACACAACGCCAATCAGCAGCAGCACTTTATTCATCACAGAAAAGGTTGGTGTAAAAGCTAAACTGCTTTTGCCGGCAAAATATTGTCCGGCCGGGGTAAAGCGCCGGAAGTTGGCCCCCACATTTGTTGCCTTGTATATTTACCTTTTCTTGCTCCTTTCTTCCTTCCGCTCCGCCGCCCATGTCCGCCTTTTCTGCCCCACCCGATCCGCTTGCCGCTGAATTAGACCAGGAACGAGTCCGCCGCCAGCGGGCCGAAGCCCGCGTGGCCGAATTGGAGCGGCAGCTGGCCGAAAGCCAGACCACGGCCCACCGCTCCCAGACCCGGCTGGCCGCCCTGGTGCAGAATATGCGCCTGGGCTTTATGCTCGTCGACGACGGCGGGCGGGTGGAGCTCGTCAACCAGCGCTACTGCGAGCTGTTTGGCCTGAGCGAAGTGCCCGGCGACCTGCACCAGACCACGGGCATGACCGTAGCGGCCCTTATTCAGCACAATTTTCAGGACCCGGAGCGCTACCTGGCCCAGGCCGGCGCCATCCGGGAGCGGGGTGAGTCGGTGCTCAACGAGGAGCTGGTGCTGGCCGATGGCCGGGTGCTGGAGCGCGACTACCTGGTGCTCGACAACGTGATGGCCGGGCGCCTGGTGTGCTACCGCGACGTGACCGAGCGCTACCAGCGCGAGGCCCAGCTGCGCACCGTCTCGTTGATTGCCGAGCAGAATCCCAACCCCGTGCTGCGCCTCAGTGCCGCCGGCGAAATGATTTACGCCAACCCGGCCGCGGCCAGCCTGGCCACGGCCCTGGCCACGGAACTGGCGCTGCGGACCCAGCTGCTGAGCCTGGTGACGGCGGCCCTGGCCACGGCCGGCACCCAGCAGCAGGAAATAACGGTGGGCCGCCGGCACTACCTGCTGCAGGTGGCGCCCGTGCCCCGGGAGCAGTACGCCACGCTCTACCTGGTCGATATTACGGGCCGGCGCCAGGCCGAGCAGCAGCTGGCCGAGCAGCGCGCCTTTTACGAGGCCATTCTCAAGGAGCTGCCCGTGGGCGTTTCCGTCTTCGATGCCCAGCACCGCTATTTGTTTGCCAACCCCAACGTGACCCAGAACGAGGAGCTGCGCCAGTGGCTGATCGGCAAGGACAACTTTACGGTCACGGCCCACCGGCAGCGGCCCCGGGCCCTGGCCGAGGAGCGGCAGCGCCAGTTTGAGCTGGCCCTGGCTTCCGGCGGCGACGTGCACTGGGAGGAAACCGTGGTCGAGCAGCACGGCACGAGCTACGTGCTGCGCCGGTTCCACCCCGTCTTCAACCCCGACGGCACGCTGCGCATGATGGTGGCCTACGGTCTCGATATTACGGCCCGGCGCCAGGCCGAGCAGCAGCTGGCCCGGCAGCGGGAGTTCTACGAAACCATCCTCAACGAGCTGCCCGCCGACATCGGCGTCTTCGACCCCCAGCACCGCTACCTGTACGTCAACCCGGTGGGCATCAAAAACCCCGAGGTGCGGGCCTGGATTATCGGCAAGGACCACTTCGAATACTGCGCCTACCGCCAGCGGCCCATCGAGCTGGCCGAGCAGCGCAAGCGGCTGTTTGACCAGGTGATTGAGCAGCGCCAGCGCGTTACGCACGAGGAAACGATAGAAACGCCCCAGGGGCCGCGCCGCATGGTGCGCCTGATGCAGCCCGTGTTTGGGCCCGACGGGGCCGTCCGGATGATTGTGGCCTACGGCCTCGATATTACCCAGCGCTATCAGGCCGAGCTACGCCTGCAGGAGCAGCAGGAGTTTATCCGCCAGGTGGTCGATACCTCCCCCAACCTGCTCTACGTCACCGATGAGCACGGCCACCCGGTGTTTAGCAACGTCAGCTTTACCGACATCCTGACCCGCAGCAACCACCAGCAAGTCAGCGAAACCGACGACTCGCCCGAGGCCGAGGAGCTGCGTCAGCTTACGGAGTGGAACCGCGTCGTGCTGGCCACGGGCGACGAAATTTCGGGGGAAATGCCCTTTACCCTGGCCAGCGGCGTGGTGCTGCAGCTGCAAGTGGTGAAACGCCCCCTGCAGCGGCCCCACGGCGTGGTCGAGGTCCTGACCGTGTGCACCGACATTACCGAGCTCAAGCGGGCCAAGCGCGAGGCCGAGGCGGCGGCTACGGCCCGGGAAAACTTTTTGGCCAACATGAGCCACGAGATTCGCACGCCCATGAACGGGGTGCTGGGCATGGCGGGCCTGCTGACCCGGACCCCGCTCAGCGAGCAGCAGCTCGAGTACGTGAACATCATCCGCCACTCGGGCACCCATTTGCTGGGCTTGCTCAACGACATTCTGGACGTGGCCAAAATCACCTCGGGCAAGCTCGAGCTGGAACAGATTCCGTTTGATCTGAACCAGACCCTGCAGGCCGTGGGCCAGACCATCAGCTTCCAGGCGGCCGGCAAGGGCTTGAGTTTCACCATCGAGGCCGTGGCCACGCCCGCCGCCCCGGTGGTGCTCAGCGACCCGCAACGCCTGAGCCAGGTCCTGCTCAACCTGCTCAGCAACAGCCTCAAGTTTACCGAGCAGGGCGGCATCACGCTCACCGGCAAGGTGCTGGCCGACACGCCCGAGTTGCTGACGGTGAATTTCCTGGTGACCGATACCGGCCTGGGCGTGGCGCGCGACAAGCAGGAAAGCATCTTCTCGACCTTCACCCAGGCCTACGCCGATACCAGCCGCCGCTTCGGGGGCTCGGGCCTGGGCCTGAGCATCAGCAGTAGTTTAGTGGAGCAGCTCGGCGGCCACCTGCTCATGTGCAGTGAGCCGGGCCA
Source organism: Hymenobacter chitinivorans DSM 11115 (assembly GCF_002797555.1). Taxonomy (NCBI): domain Bacteria; kingdom Pseudomonadati; phylum Bacteroidota; class Cytophagia; order Cytophagales; family Hymenobacteraceae; genus Hymenobacter; species Hymenobacter chitinivorans. Next base: position 2,236,062 of record NZ_PGFA01000001.1, read on the forward strand.
GGGCACCAGCTTTGGCTTCACGCTGACCTTCGCCAAAGCCTCGGCCGAGGAAATTCGGGCCCAGCGCCAGGCCACCCAGGAAGAAGACCCGGCGGCCACCGATGGTATCCGCGGGCTGCGGGTGCTGCTGGTGGAAGACCACGACGTGAACCGGCAGCTGGCCCAGCTGGTGCTGGAAAGCTACGCGGTAGTGGTTGAAACGGCGGCCGACGGGGCCTCGGCCCTGGCCCTATTTGAGCGCAACAGGTACGACGTGATTCTGATGGACATCCAGATGCCGGGCATGAACGGCCTGGAGGCTACGGCCCGCATCCGCCAGCACCCCGACGTGGCCCGGGCCCAGACGCCCATCATTGCCCTGACGGCCAACGCCTTTCTGGCCGACAACGAAAAGTATTTGGCCGCGGGCATGAACGACTGCCTGGCCAAGCCCTTCGACGCGGCCGAGCTGGTGCGCAAGATTCTGGCCCTGCACCGCGCCGACGCCCGACCGTCCCACCCGCTGTTTGCCCTGGCCGACCTGGAGCGCACGGCCCGCGGCAACCCGGCCTTCGTGCTGCGCATCCTGGAGTCGTTTCTGACCCATACGCCGGCCGTTGTCAGCCAGCTGCAGGAAGCCGCCGCCGCCGCCGACTGGGCCCGGGCGGCGGCTTTGGCCCACCGTATCAAGCCTTCCCTGAAGCTGCTCATGGCCCAGGAACTGCAGCCCTTCATTGCCACGCTCGAAGACGCCGGCGCCCCGCCCGCGGCCCGGGCCCACGCCGCCCAGCAGCTGCTCGACCTGCTGCCGCGGCTGCTGTGGCAGCTGCAGCACTACGTTTCCAACTCCCACCCCAGCCCGGCCTAGCGCCGGGGAAGGCGTACAAAGACAGTGGCCCGCTCCTGCAGTGTCAGGAGCGGGCCACCGCTGTTTTAAGGCCAAATCGTTAGACCAGGGAGCCGAACGACGCGTCCAGGGCCGATTTGGGGTTGGCCAGCACCTGGGCCCGCACCCGTTCGACGGCCAGCAAAAACCGCTCGTAGTCGAAGGGCTTGACCAGGTAGTCGGCCACGCGCAGCTCAAAGGCTTCCCAGGCAAAGGATTCGTGGGCGGTGGTGAGCACCACCTGCGGGGGCTCGGGCAGCAGGCGCAGCATGTCCAGGCCGTTGAGGTCGGGCATTTCCACGTCCAGAAACAGCACGTCGACGCGGCGGCCGGTGCTGAAGAAGTTGAGGCCTTCCACGCTGCCCGCCAAGGAAGCCTCCAACTGCAGCTGCCCGCTCAGGGCCACGTAGTGCTCCAGGGTCAGGCGGTTGATTTCTTCGTCGTCCAGAATGGCACAGGTCAGCAGGCGAGGCGAAGCAGGACAGGAAGTAGACATAGTGCGGGATAAAAGCGGAATAAACCGGCCGGGGCAGCCGACGGCGGAGGTTGTTTGCTCTAAATCTATTTAAAGATAGTCAGGATGCAAAGATAAAGGAATAATGAAAATTCCGGTGCCGCCCGGCTGGGGCAGGCACAACCTGCTACCCATTACCGGTTTAGCAAAAAAGAGGACGGCGGCGCGTAAAATTATCTTTTCCATTACCCCTTCTTTGCCTGAACCGTATAGCCAGCTAACACCAACCGCGTAAGCTGATGGAATCACCTCATTTTAAACCTATCCCTGCCGACTTGCCCGAAGCGGAAGCCGCTGCCCGCCTCAAGCGCCAGCGCCACGCCGAATGGGGCATTGCGGTGGCCTCCATGGGCGGTACCGGCCCCAAGCCGGAGCTCCTGCACGAGCTGCAGCGCTACATCGACGGGGAGCTGACAATCCAGCAGATTGCCCAGCTTCCCTACTCCCCGGAAGTCCAGAAGTCCCCGGCCATTCAGGCCATTCTCACCCGCGAGCGACTTAGCAGCGCGGCATAAGACGACCAGCAAAAAGCCCGACCAGATGGTCGGGCTTTTTTTGTAGGCGGGAATAAATACGGTTTTAAGCCTGCTGGGCCTGCAGCAGGTCGTAGGCTTCCTGGTTGCCCTGCTGCACGGCCAAATCCAGGGCCGTCAGGCCGCGTACGTCGCGGATGCTGGTATCGGCGCCGGCTTCGAGCAGGAGCTGCACCAGCTGGTTGCGGCCAAACAGGGTGGCAAACATCAGGGCCGTGCCACCGTTGCCGTTTTGCAAATCCAGGTTGGCGCCGTGCTCTAGCAGCAGACGGGCAATGTCGGGGTAGCCTTTGAAGCTGACGCCCATCAGGGCCGTGTTGCCGCTCACGTCCTGCACGTTGGGGTCGGCCCCGGCTTCGAGCAGCAGGCGGGTGGCATCCAGGTGCTCGTCGTAGGCGGCCACAATCAGCGCCGTGAAGCCCTTGCCGTTCTGGGTGTTGACATCCACCTGGGCAAGCAGCTGCGGCAGCTGGGCCACGTCGCCGCGGCGGGCGGCATCAAAGAGTAGGTCTTCGGGGCGGGAAGAGGAGAATTCCATCGAATCGAAAGAGTAGTAGCGGTTTGAATGAGTTGCTGAGCATACGGCGGAAAACCGGCCCGGGATTAGAAGTAGCCCGCGCGACTTACCGGGCAAACTGGCCCAGGTCGCGGCCCTGGATAGCGGCGGCCATCAGGGCCGGAAACTGGTCGGGGGTGCAGGCAAAGGCAGGAACCCCGAGGGCGGCCAGTTGTTCGGCCATGCGGCGGTCGAAGCCGGGAGAGCCTTCGTCGCTGAGGGCCAGCAGGGCGACCAGCGTGACGCCCGCGGCCTTGAGAGCAGCGGCCCGTTTGAGCATTTGGGCCTCGTTGCCGCCCTCGTACAAGTCGCTGATGAGCACCAGTATCGTGTCGGTGGGACGGGTGATGAGCTGCTGGCAGTAAGTCAGGGCGCGGTTGATGTCGGTGCCGCCGCCGAGCTGAATGCCAAAGAGCAAATCCACCGGGTCCTGCAAATCCTGGGTGAGGTCGGCCACGCTGGTATCGAAGACGACCATGTGGGTTTTGACGGCTTTCAAGGAGGCCAGCACCGCCCCAAACACCCCCGCGTACACCACCGAGGGGGCCATCGAGCCACTTTGGTCCACGCAGAGCACGATTTCCTTCAGGGCCTGCCCGCGGCGGCCAAAGCCCACCAGCTTCTCGGGAATCACGGTTTTGTAGGCCGGCTGGTAGTGCTTGAGGTTGGCCCGGATGGTGGCCGCCCAGTTAATTTCGGCGTAGCGGGGGCGCGGGTTGCGCACGGCCCGGCTCAGGGCGCCCTGCACGGCTTGGCGCAGCGGGTTGGCCAGGCGCTGCTCCAAATCCTGGACCACGCGCTGCACGACTTCGCGGGCCGTGTGCTTGACCTTGGCCGGCATCACCCGGCCGAGCGACATGAGCAAACCCACCAGGTGCACGTCGGCCTGCACGGTGCGCAGCACTTCGGGCTCCAGCAGCATTTGCTGCAAACCCAGGCGCTCCATGGCGTCTTTCTGCATCACGGCCACCACCGACGAGGGAAAGTAGCGGCGGATGTCGCCCAGCCAGCGGCTCACTTTCGGGGCCGAGCCGCACAGGCCGGCCTTGCGCTCAGCCGGCTCACTGTCGTCGTAGAGGGCCGTGAGCACCTGGTCCATGCGGCCGTAGTCGGGGGAAAGCGGGATGTCGTTGTCGGCGTCGGCGGAGGAGCCGAGCACGAGCTTCCAGCGGGCGGGGTTGCTCATAGAGGAGAGGATAAGAGTCGGCTTTGGCGGGTTTGCGGTATTTTCGGCTTTTCGCCGCTGACTGCATTTTAGAATTACGCATGAAATATAGCATTACTGCGCGCCGGACCAGTCTGGGGCTGCTCGTGGGTCTGCTGGGCTGCACTGCCAAGCTGGCCGCTCCACTCCCGCAGGTAATTCCGCAGGCCACGACCGGGGCCGTAGCGGTGGTACCGGGCGTGAGCCAGGAGCTGGCCCAGGACCGGTCCAAGCGTATTTCCCGCTTGGCCTACGACCTTTTTCTGGATATACCGTGGAAAAAAGCGGATCCTATCAGAGCAACCGAAACTATTCGCTTCCACCTCACCGATGAGAACCAACACCTACAGCTCGACTTCAAAGAGCAGGCCGACCACCTGAAAAGCCTGAGGGTGAATGGTAAGCCGACGGCAATTGACTTTCGGGCGGAGCACCTGGTAGTACCGGCCACCAGCCTGAAAGCGGGGCTGAACGAGGTTCAAATCGAGTTTACGGCCGGCAACCAGAGCCTGAACCGCAACGACGATTTTCTCTACACCCTGCTCGTGCCCGACCGGGCCCGGACGGTGTTTCCGGTCTTCGACCAGCCCGATCTGAAAGCCTCGTTCAAGCTCACCCTGAACATACCGAATGAATGGGTTGCTTTAGCGAATGCGCCGCAAGACTCTATCAATTATGAACTCAGCGGCGTTCTTCCGGGGTCCAACCTGTACTTCTTCGCCCCTTCCGACACCATCAGCACCTATTTGTTTTCGTTTGCCGCGGGCAAGTTCACACCGGTGAAGCAAACCCTGAACGGCCGCACCATGCAGCTGCTGCACCGCGAAACCGACCCCAGCAAGCTGCGCCTGAGCCTGGGGCCCATCTTCCAGATTCATGCCGATGCGCTAACGTTTCTGCAGGACTACACTGGCATTCCGTATCCTTTCCGCAAGTTCGACTTCGTGGCCCTGCCCGATTTCCAGTACGGGGGCATGGAGCACGTGGGCGCCATCGACTATAAGGCCAGCACGCTGTTTCTGGACGAAGGCGCCACCCAGGACCAGCTGCTGGCCCGCTCCAACCTCATTGCCCACGAAACGGCCCACATGTGGTTCGGGGATTTGGTGACGATGCAGTGGTTTAACGACGTGTGGATGAAGGAGGTATTCGCCAACTTCATGGCCGACAAAATCACCCAGGTGGCCGTGCCCGGCTCCAGCTACGACCTCAAATTCGTGGTGGACCACTACCCGGCCGCCTACGGCGTGGACCGCACTGCGGGGGCCAACCCCATTCGCCAGGAGCTGGCCAACCTTAAGGATGCCGGCTCGCTCTACGGCAACATTATCTACCACAAGGCGCCCATCATGATGCGGCAGCTGGAGCGGCTCATGGGTGAAACCGCCTTCCGGGACGGGCTGCGCGAATACCTGAAAACCTACGCTTTCGGCAATGCTACCTGGCCCGACTTGATCCGCATCCTGGACGCCCGCACGCCCGCCGATTTGCAGGCTTGGAACCAGGTGTGGGTAAATCAGCCTGGCCGCCCCGTATTCGACTACCAGCTGCAACCCAAAGAAGGCCGAGGCCTCGACCTCGTAATCACCCAGCGGGCCGAGGATACATCGGACCGGCTCTGGCCCCAGCTCTTCGAGGTTCTTTTCGTGTATCCAGATGGCCGCACCAAGGAAGTAACCGTTAACATGAGCCAGCGCCAGGTGGTGGTGCCCCAGCCGGCTGGCAACGTGGCCCCGGCATTTATCCTGTTCAACTCGACGGGCCTGGGCTACGGGATTTTCCCACTTGATAAGCAGCTCACAACGGGCCTGAGTCGGTTACAGAGCCCCGTGGCGCGGGCCGCTGCCTACATCAATCTCTACGAGAACATGCTGAATGGCCGCAGCATCACGCCCCGACAGCTGCTGGACGTGTACCGCCGGGCCTTGCCCCAGGAAAAGGAGGAGCTGAATATCAAGCTGCTCACCGGCCAGTTGACGGATATCTACTGGAAGCTGCTCAAGCCCGCCCGCCGCCTGGCCCTGGCACCGGTTCTGGAGCAGGAGCTGTGGCAGGCCATGCAGCAAAATCCGGCTCCCAATGCCAAGAAACTCCTGTTCAAAGCCTACCAGTCCGTGGCCCTGACCCAGGAGGCCCAAACCCGCCTCTACCAGATCTGGCAGGTGCAGCAGGCTCCTACGGGCGTGAAGCTCACCGAGGACGACTACACCAGTCTGGCCTTGGCCCTGGCCGTGCGCGACTATCCGGCGCCCACGCCCCTGCTCACCCAGCAGCTGCAGCGCATCAAAAACCCCGACCGGCGGCAGCGCCTGGAGTTTATGCGGCCCGCTCTGGCGGCGGACAAAGCCACCCGGGACGCCTTTTTTGCCGGCCTGCGCGAGGAGAAAAACCGCGAAAAAGAGGCCTGGGTCGTGGCGGCGCTGGCCTACCTGCACCACCCGCTGCGGGTGGCCGAGTCGGAGCAGTATTTGCCCGCAAGCCTGGCTTTGCTGGAAGAAATTCAGCAGACCGGCGACATTTTCTTTCCCTATTCCTGGCTGCAGGCCACGCTCAGCAGCTACCAGACGCCCACGGCGGCCCGCACCGTGCGCGAGTTTCTGGCCGCTCATCCGAGTTATAATCCTAAGCTGCGAGCCAAGATTCTGCAGGCCGCCGATGATGTGTTCCGGGCCGAGAAGCTGCTGCAAACGCCTTAAAGTGTGAAACTTATTATTAAAAAGCCATTTGCGGCCGCCCAGGAATGAGCCTCATTCAAACCCTGAAAGCCTGCCAGCTATGCAGAACTGGCCGCCGTGCTGGGCGCGGCGGCCGTAGAAGTAAACGACAGCTACTCAGCCAGCGGCAACGACTTCTGGACTTACGAGGCCTGTAAGACCTGGTGGCGCAACCGGGACCAACTCGTCAGCGCCCTGCTCGACCCGGAACTCGGGTGCATGAACCACGGCTAGGACCAGCTGTACCTGGCGTATCTGCGCGGCCCAGCCGAACTGAATTTGCGCCGCTACTGCTACCTGCTGGAAAACGGGGTGTACCCGCCCAACTCTGGCACGGCGCTACCGGAACTGTAAGCCGCTCATTTACCGCCCGTATGGGCTACTTGATTTAAACTGCCGCTCGAACTCCTGGCGGGAGCAAATGCTTTTCACGTCGGTGAGGCGGTCCAGGGCCAGGATGCCGTCGAGGTGGTCAATTTCGTGCTGCAGCAGCTCGGCCAGATCGTCTTCCGCCCCGGCGTGGGTTTCGTGCCAAGCGCCCCGCAAATCCTGGTAGCGCACCCGAATCCAGGGGTAGCGGGTGACGCGCATGAAGATGGACAGAAACGAAAGGCAGGCGTCCCAAACCTCTATCGTGTCGGGGCTGTGCTCGACGATACTGGGGTTAATCAGGGCCCAAACCGGATGGCCCGGCAGGCGCAGCAGAATCACGCGCTGCAGCACCCCGATTTGCGGGGCGGCAATGGCGCGGCCGTAGCCGGTGGTTTCGCGCCAGTGGGCCACAGTGTCGGTCAGGTCGGTGACCAGGGCCGCCACGTCGGGCGCGGTGGGGTCGGCCACGGGGGCGGCCACCTCGCGCAGGACCGGGTGACCAAGCTGGAGAATCTCACGGATGGGCATGCGGAATAGTTACGGATTTTTGACGGCCAGCACCAAGCGGCGCAGGTCCCGGGCCGAGTAGAGCCGGCCCCGGGAAACGACGCATTGCACCCGGCGCAGGTGGCTGATATTTTCCAGCGGATTCCGGTCGAGCAGCACCAGGTCGGCCTCCTTGCCCACGGCAATGGTGCCGGAGCGCTGGTCGGCTTTCAGGAAGAGGGCCCCATTGATGGTAGCCGCCTGCAGAGCCTGGGCGGGCGTAAGGCCGGCCGCTACCAGGAGCTCCAGCTCGCCCAGCAGGGAGACGCCCGGGTACACGTAGGAATTGGAAGGCCCGCTGTCGGAGCCGGCCAGCAGCGTCACGCCGGCGGCCTGCAGCTGGGGTATCAAGGTGGTAAACCGGGCGCCGAGCTGCTGGTTGAAGGCCCGGGTGGCGGGGCTTTGGGCCCGGGCCCCGGCCAGGCGGCGGGCGTAGGTGCGCTGAATACCGGGGGCAATATAGGCCAGCAGCGTGTCCGGGGCGTGGTCGGTGGTGGGCAGCTCGGTCAGCAGCTTCTGGATGAAAAGCGTGGGCACCACGGCGGTGCGGTGCTGCTTGAGCATCCGGAAGGTTTGGGCGGCCACGGCCGGGTCGTAGGTGCGGTAGACGGCGGGCAGCACGGCAAACAAGCCCAGGGGCTTGCTGGTGCGCAGACTGGCCTGCACGGCGGCCGTGAGGCTGTCTTCCCGATTGGAGCAGGCCTTGAGCAGGTAGTACAGATGCTCGGTGGCATCAAGGCCCCGTTCGGCGGCTTCGCGCAGGGTCACGGTGTAGGGCATGTGGCCGGTGGTGGTCAGGCCCCGCTTTTCGGCTTCGGCAATGGCCCCGAGGAAAGCCTCGCGCGAGATGGTGCTTTCGTAGAGCTTCACGTAGTCGACCCGCAGCTTTTGCAAGGAGTCCAGGGCGCGGTTTATCTGCTCGGGCGTTTCAATTTCCAGGGAGCCGGCCCAGAACGCCTTGGGTCCGTCGAGCTTGGGGCCGGAGGTAAAGATGCGGGGCCCGGCCAGCTGCCCGGCCGCCATTTGGGCACGCCAGCGGAAAATGTGCGGGGTCAGGTCGCCGCCCGCGTCGCGCACAGTCGTGACGCCGTGGGCAAGGTAGAGCGGCAGCAGGTTGCGGTTGGCCGCGGCCAGGGAGTCGCCGCCCCGAAAGTGCACGTGCATGTCCCAGAGGCCCGGAATCAGGTAGCGGCCCCGGGCATCCACGGTTTGGGGGGCCGCCATGGGCGCCGGTTTGCCCACGTAGGCAATGCGGCCGTCCCGGATGCCCAGGGTTTGGTCGGCGCGCACCTGGCCGGTTTCCACGTCCACCACGTTGGCGTGGGCAATAATGAGGTCGTAGCGCTGCACCGGGGGATTGGCGCAGCCGGCAAAAACCCCAACCAGGGCGCTGGTCAGGCAGAAGAGGCGAAAGTTCATGCGGCAGCAAAGCGAGAGCGAAGCCGGAAGGTAGCCGATAAACAGTCCGGTTGGTACTGCCCGCCGCCTTTTCCGGGGTGCCGGCTCACTGCTGCCCCAGCCTTTTCCTTAAGCTTCCAGGCCCAGCAACTCCCGCAGTCCGGCCAAACTTTGCAGACCCCGCGCCAGGTCAATATCGGCCACCGGCGCGGCCGGGCGACTGGTGGGGCCACCGGCCAGGGCCAGCACCTGCTGACGCTCGGGCTGGGTAAAATCGGCAAAGGAGCGGCGCAGCAGCGGCACGGTTTCCTGAAACACGGCTTCGTCGAGGCCCGAGAGCCAGGCGTCGAGCAGGTCGAACAACGGGCGGTGGTGAATCAGCAGCAGGCCGCTGCCGCGCACAAAGCCTTCAATCCAGGCCGTGGCGTACTCCGTGGCCTGGGCCGGGGCCAGGGCCAGCCCCAGCGCCGTAGCCGTGGCTTCGGCCCCGAGCTGCTGCCCGTCGAAGAGCAACCGGGTGGCGGCCCCGGCCAGCAGGCCGCTGCTGCTCGGCTGCCGACTAATAACCCGCAGGGCCGCGTACCAGTCGGCCTGGGCGGCGGCATCGGGCAAGAGGCGCACGGCCTGGTGGGCGGCTTCCACCTGCTCCAGCAGCTGGGCGGCGGCCTCCGCGTCGAGGCCGGTGGTGGCCCGGGGCAGGGAAATACACAGGCGGGGCACCAGATGCTGCACCACCTGGGCCACCTGAGCCGTTTCGGTGCGCCGCACGTTGCCGTAGCGCAGCACATTTACCAGCGGCGGCAGGGCCGTGAGCAGGTGCACTACGTCGCGGGTGTCGGCGCTGAGCGTTTCGAGGCGGGCCACCAGGGCCGGCAAGGCCGGGCCGACGTCGGCGCGCAGGGCTTCTTCCAGCAGCTCCCCGATTTGACCCAGGTGGCTGGCCTGGGCGGCACGGTGCCGGGTAGCGCCGCTGGCGGCTGCCAGCACGGTGTTGCCCCAGCGGCCGGCTTCGAGCAGCTGCAGCACCATGTCGGGCTTCCACCGCAGCTCCCACACCTCGTGAAACGTGCCGCTTTTGCCGCTCACCCGCTGGGGTTTTCCCCACCGGATGCCCAGCAGCGCCAGGCGGTGCAGCAGGTGGCTGCGGCCCAGGTCCAGGTCTTTGCGCAAATCCAGGGCCAGGGGCTTGCGGGCGGCTTCGGGCTTGAGGCGCCAGGTTTTCTGCTGCAAAACCAGGTCCTGCTGCAAGGGCGAGGCGGGCAGCGCCTCCGGCACCTCCCCCAGCTTCTGCCCGATTACCAGCTGCTCGTGCACCAAACTTAGCGCCTCGGCGTAGCCGCCCCCGAAAATACTGATGGCCGCCTCCTCCAACTCCTCGATGCCGGGCAAAGCCAACCCGCGCACGGCGGCCAGGGCTTCGGCCAGCCGCACGCCCTCAATGGCGTGGGCCGAGGAGGCGTCGATTTGCTGCTCCCGCAGCAAGTGAGCCGCCCGCACCATCCAGTGGGTCACGACCTGCTCGTGGGGCTGGGTAAAGAGCAACTCGTACCAGGCCGGCGACAAAACGCCGGCCCCGTAGCCCGACTGCCGGGCCAGCCGCTCGTAGGTCCAGGGTACCCAGGTGGCCTGGGTGGGCACTTTTTTCAGCCCCTTGAGTTGGGCTTTGTCGGCTTTGGCATAGACGGCCAGGGTTTCGGCGCTGAGTACCGGCGCGTGCCAGGCCCCGCACACCACGGCCACCCGGGCGTAGCCCTGCTTGAGCGTGGCGCGCAGAGTTTCGCGCATGTAGGCCTCGCGCAGCAGAGTTTCCCCCGACTCGGGCTGGGCCAATTCCTCGCGCAGGGCCGTCATCATCTGCAGCACCACCTCGAAGGCATCGGCCCGGCCGGCGCTGTGCTCAATGCGCGCCTCCCACCACCGTTCCCCGTCGAGGTAACCGTCGAGGCGGGCCAGGTGGGCAATGGGGTCTAGGCGGAGCGGGGTATCTTCCAGGGGCCGTTCGGCGGTGGTTTCTTCCGGGCCCGAAACCTGCTCCCCACCGGCCGCGCTTTCCTCCGGAGCCGGGCTGAGCTCTTGCTCCACCGAATCGGGCAGGGCAAAGCGCAGAGCCTGGGGCAGGTCGAAGCAGCGCAGGTGGGCGCCCTGCTGCCGGCACCAGCGCACGGCCTGCCACTCGGGCGAAAACTCGGCGAAGGGCAGAAACGAGGCCTGCTGGTGCTGCTTGGGGTTGTACACGAGCAGGGCCACGGGCGGCAGCAAATCGGGCGTGGCGGCCAGCTCCAGCACTTTTTCCGCATCGGCGGGGCACTCCAGCAGCACGATGTCGGGCCGGAACTCGTCCAGGGCTTTGAGCAGACTGGCCGCGCTACCGGGGCCGTGGTGGCGAATACCGAAAAGGCGAAGGTCGGTGGGCATGCAAAGGGGAAATCGGTAGGAAAACAGGGCGGCACTAGTTCCTGATCAGGTTTCGGCAATGCCCGCCAGCTCCACCAAGCTATTGGCCACAAACTTAGCTTCCAACCCGTGTTCCGCATCCAGCTTGTAGCGAATGGACAGGCGCAGGGTTTGCTCGTCGGTGATGCGCACGTAGCCCAAATCCTGCATGTAAGCAACGTGTTCCTCGGGCGTGGTCAGCAGCAGAGCCGGGGCGCCCGACTGGGCGGGGTCTGCATAGTGGGCGGCGTAGAACTGCTGGTAGCGGGCAAAGGCTTGTGCTTTCAGCGCCAGCAGCAGCCGCGGGGCCCGGGCCAAAAAGGCCTGAAAAGTGGCGGCATATTCATCGAGCTGCGCTGCAGTGAGCTGGTATTCCTCATCTTCCTCGAACAGTTCTTCCCCCAGAAAAACCTCGACTGGCTGCGCGAAGCCCGGCAGGGCTACGGGTTCCTGGGCGGTCAGGCCCGCCCAGCTTTCCGTCACTGTTCCCCAGAATGGGTGCGTTATCATCATCATCGGTATTGGTAGTTAATTACATGGCAGAAAGTGGCTTAGCCGCTAGCCGCGGTACAGGATGTCGGAGCGCAGCACGTACTTGCGGCCCTGGGTCACGGGGCAGCCCTTGTGGCGCAGCTCATGACGGAAGCACAATGCCGAACCGCGCCGGGGGGCCACGGTCAGGGTTTCAAACTCGGTGGCCCCACCCTCGAAATCATCGTTCAAATACAGCAGAAACGTCCAGCGGCTGGCTACCTCCGCACTGATGCGGATGCTGCCGTCCTTGTGCCGGTTGAACCGTTCCCCCACGTCGTAGCGGTAGAAGCGGAACTGCTCGTAGAGCCCGACCGGTGCGGCCCCATCGGCTTCGGCGGGCAGTCCGGACAGGTCGGGCCGCAGGCGCTGCCAGAAAGTTTCGGCCAGCGCGGCATCGGGATATTCGAGCCGGTAGTTGTTGCGGATGGATTTAATCACCTGGGCTCCGGTGGCCAGCCCCACGCCGGCTTCGGCGAAGCCCTGCTGCTCACTGCGGGCAATGAGTTGGGTGCATTCGGCCGGCGAGAGAAAGTCCGGAATTTCGAGGATGGAATCGGTCAGATAGTGCAGCGGCATCGTAGAAGAGAGAATTAAACGACCAGAAAATTACGCCGTTGGGCCCGGCTGGCCGTATCAACCAGCCTCGAACTCCTGGGGAAAACCCGCCGGATGCTCCAGCTCCATTTCCTCAACGGACTCATCGGGTAGCTCCTCCCCGCCTTCCCCGGCCATTTCGTAGGCCTGCACTACGGCCGTTAACCAGGCCGTCAGATCGGGAAAGAGCACCGGGCGGGCTTCCCAGTCGTGCCAGTGCTCCAGCACCTGCCCGGCGTGGCCGGTGAAGGTGCCGCTCAGGTCTACGCAGACATGGTCGCCCCCGCCGTTTTCCAGGAAGGGCACCCAGCCCGGCTGCCACCAGTTGGCCACAAAATCCCCGTCCTCCAGCAGCTCCCGGTTGACGCGCATGGTGTCGGCGGCGCTACTCAACGACTGCAGGCAGTTGTTCTGCACGAAGCTCTCGAAGCCCCGCTGCCCGTCGTGCCAGCCAAACCACAGGCGCAGCTCGGCGGGCAGCATCAGCCCAAATTCGGCCTCGAAAGCGGCTAGCTCGGCAGCTGTAGCGGGCGGGTTGAGCGTGGCATAATACGCCGGCCGGCGCTGCTGCAGCAGGGCGTCGAGGCGAGTGAGTAGCGTGGGGAAGGTCATGGCGGATGGAATATGCAAGCCGAAGGTTACTGTTGTCCAAGGCTACTTGCCTTTGCCGTTTTGCGCTCCAGCAGCAATTCTTGCGCCGCCTGCACGGCGGCGGGCACCATTTTCTTCTCCTGTATCATCAGACTTAGGCTTTCAGTGGATTTCCGGACAAACGTTGCTTTAAACTTGTCAATACTTTCCCGCTGGTACTCTGCTAATCGCTGCAGACTGGGCGCGGGGAACAGGTATTTTCTTAGAAATCCATGTACGGTTTTCCGGTTGGGGACATAAAAAGCAATGGCGAACAGTAGCGAAAACGGCTGTAGGCTTAGTTTACATGAGTCGTCCATTCCTATTCCTGCGGTAAGCTGATCGGGAGTAAAACAGATGACATTCCATATCCCCAGCAGCAGCATGCCAGCCACTGTAAACTTGTACAGCGGCCGGTAATAAAAGTAGAGCACTACATTCAGGGCAACGGCGGTAAAGGCCAGATAATGTCTGAAGGTGAATGCCCTATCGTAATAGGTGCCTTCGTAGAGCACCTGAGTGAACAGCGTCACAATTACCGTGTACCAACAAACCCCGGCTAGCACCAGTAGCGGTAATAGGGTCTTACGGGCTTTCAGCAACTCCATTGCTACTCTCATTACTCCACCACTTCCCGGCAGGCGCGGTACAAATCCTTCCACCCGTCCCGCTCCTTGACCACGGTTTCCAGGTATTCGAGCCACACCACGCGGTCCTGCACCGAGTCTTTAACCACGGCGCCGGTAAGGCCAGCGGCCAGGTCGGCGGTCTGCAGGGTACCGTCGCCGAAGTAGGCGGCCAGGGCCAGGCCGCTGTTGAGCACCGAAATAGCCTCGCCGGTGCTGAGCGTGCCACTGGGGCTTTTGAGCTTGGTTTTGCCGTTCTCGGTCACGCCCGAGCGCAGCTCCCGGAAGATGGTCACCAGGCGGCTGATCTGCTCGAGGCCGGCCGTGGTGGGCGGCAGCTGCAGGGCCCGGCCGGTTTTCTCGACCCGGCTCTGCACAATCTGCACTTCCTCGGCCACGGAGGTCGGTAAGGGCAGCACCACGGTGTTGAAGCGGCGGCGCAGGGCGCTGCTGAGCTCGTTCACGCCCTTGTCCCGGTCGTTGGCGGTGGCAATGACGTTGAAGCCGCGCGTGGCCTGCACCTCGGTGGCCAGCTCGGGCACCGGCAGCACCTTTTCCGACAGCACCGTGATAAGCGTGTCCTGCACGTCGGCCGGAATGCGGGTCAGCTCCTCAATGCGCACCAGGCTGCCTTCCTGCATTCCCTTGAGCAGCGGCGAGGGCACCAGGGCGGCGGCCGAGGGCCCTTCGGCAATGAGGCGGGCGTAGTTCCAGGAGTAGCGGATGGCGTCTTCCGAGGTACCGGCCGTGCCCTGAATCAGCAGGTTGGAATGCCCGCTAATGGCGGCCGTCAGGTGCTCACTCACCCAGCTTTTGGCCGTGCCCGGCACGCCCAGCAGCAGCAGGGCCCGGTCGGTGGCCAGGGTGGCTACGGCAATTTCCATCAGCCGCCGCTGCCCGATGTACTTGGGCTCAATCTCGAAGCCGTTGTCCAGGGTGCCGCCCAGCAGGTAGGTTACCACGGCCCAGGGCGAAAGGCACCAGTTGGGCGGCTTGGGCCGGTCGTCGGCGGCCACCAGGGCGGCTAGCTCTTCGGCGTATTGCACCTCGGCGTGAGGGCGCAGAATATCGGGGGCGGGGGTAGCAGACATAGACGGGAAAGTTGAAGGCGGAAGTAAAGAAAGGTGGCTACGGTTCGTCGGAGCCGGGTGGCTCGTCCAGCGACAGGGTCAGCTGCCGGCGAAAGTCCAGCGCCGCCAGGGTTTCCTGAATTTCGCCGCTGAGCGGGCCGGGCACTTCCGTAAGCGGGGTGAGCAGCGCGGCGCAGCGGGCGAAGTCGGCCTCGTCGGCGTAGGCCTGCAGGTTGTAGAGCATTTGCTGCAGCTGGGGCCAGGGTACTTGGCCCGGCAAGCCGGGGGTAGTGTGCGCGGCGGCAGCCAATTCCAGCACGGACTCCGTTAGCTCCCGCGGCCAGTACTCCCACGCAGCCAGCTGCAGGGTTTGCAGGGCCGCCGGCGTGATGGCGCTCCGGGGCGGCAGCAGCTCCCGCAGAAAGTCGTTTTTCTGGGCGAGCGGCAGCACGTTCAGCAGTTCCTTGGCCTGCTTGGGCGCCAGAAAAGCCTGCCCGGCGTGCTCCGTCAGCAGGGCCTGCGCCCATTCCGCATCCCGATGCAGGTGTGCCGCCTGCGCCCAGGCCGTGCGCAGCAGCTGGGCCCATTCACTGTCGGCAGTCCGGCGCAGCAGCTCGGCCGGGGCCAGCTGCCAGTGCGCCGACCAGCGGCCGGGTGGCAGCAACGCCAGCATCTGCCCCAGCCAGCCCGCCCGTTCACCGCCCTCGAAGCGCTTGTCTTTGGCCTCGATGCCAGCCAGCTGCCAGTCCTTGTGCCAGGCCTCGGGCAGGTACACCTGCAGCCCACCTGCGGCAGCGGGAGCCAGTAGGAGCAGCGGGGCGGCCAGGGCCCAGAGGCGGGTGAGTAAGGGTGAGTCGGGCACCCGAGCCAGCAGGGCAGCGGCGGTCTGCCGCACTTCTTTACTGCCCGAGCGGAGGTAGGGCTCTAGCAGTGGCACGTCGGCGGCCGTCACCGACTGGCGCAGCTCGTGCAGCAGGGTCGCCTGGTCGGCGGCGGCTTCGGTGGGCAAGGCCGTGGCCAGGAGCTGGCGTAGCTGCGCGGGCTGGGTGCGGTGCAGCCAGCGCACCAAGTGCCGCCGCCGATGCAGGTTGGCCGTTTCCCAATCAGAGGGGTCGGAAAATTCGGGAGCCAGCATGCCTTGCCAGGCCGGGTTGAGGGCGGCCAGCCACTGTCCCCGAGCTCCGGCCGCCGCCCCAGCCTCCGTCAGGTCGATGCGCAGCATGTCGTGCTCAAACACCGCTGGCAGCAGATAGTGTGGAATGCGCCGCTGCCGGGCCACCACCCGCGGCAGGTAGCTGCCGCCAAAAAAGCTGAAACGCCGGTTATCGAGCATCTGCTGCAGGCACTGTGCGCCGGTCGGGCCCAGCGGTGGCCAGGCTTCGGGGCCGGCTGGGGCTGGCGCCTGCGTGGCCGCCGCCGGCACCAAGCCCGCCTTGCGCACGAGGGCCAGCGCGCCGGCGCTCAGCAGCACCTGCGCCTCGCGCGAGGCCGCTGCCGGGAACTCACCCGGCGGCATGGGCACTGCTTCCCCGCTTTGGTGGGTACCCAGCAGGGCTACGCGCAGCAGCTGTTGCCAGTCGGAGGAAATATTCATATGCCGGCCGATACGGGCGCCGCAGCGCTGGTAAAACTAATGGGAAGTAGGACCTGGCCGTCCCACTCACCAAACACGGTAATGGGATACCCGCCGCTGGCCGCCAGCAGCCCCCAGCCCAGTTGGCTGTCCGGGTGCAGGGGCAGGGCTTGTCCGCTGGCCGGGTGCAGCAGCTGCAGGTCGCCGTTGGGCAGCAGCACGGGCACCACGCCGGCCACCGTGGCGGGCCATTGGCGCAGCCAGGGCTGCTGCCCCAGCGCGCGGGCGTAGCCGTCGAGCAGCTCTGCGGGCGCAAGGCCGGGCGGCAGGATGTCGCCGCGCAGGCCGCAGTATTCCCAATCGGCCGCTGCCGCTGCGCGCAGCGGCAGCGTGCCGGGGTAAAAGGCCAGCCCGCCACGGTACGTGCCAAAGGGCAGCAGCGGGGTGGCGAAAGCCTGTCCACCGAAGGAGTATTCCAGCACGAGGGCGTAGCGCCCGGTGCTTATGCCCCAGAGCCAGGCGCGGCGCACGAGCAGACGTTCCTCCTCGGTGGTCACCAGGCCCACCACCAGCCAGGTATCGGCCACGGCGGGCTGGCGGCCAAGCACGTCTTCTTTTTTCACGTTTACCCCAACGAGCTGCAGCACGTCGGCGCGGCGCGAAGCCGGCAGCTGGTCAAGGCGCCCGAAAGCCTGGGTTAGCAGATACAGCTCCCCGAGGCGCCCGAGTAGCCGCTCGGGCCACTGCGGCCCCGTGTAGCGCAGGCCGGCCACCTCCCGCACCGTGGCCGCCAGGCCGGGCAGTTGGGCATCCACGAGGCGGGCAGCCTGCTGCTCCCAGAAACTGGCTGGGGCGCGGTCAAGCTGGGCCAGGCCCTGGCTAACTATATCAGTAAGCCACCGCTCCAGCTCCTGCGCTCCGAGCTGCATCCGCTCCAGCCGCTGGCTTTCCCGCTTCTGCCGGGCCGCATTGTCGGTTTCGTCGACCGGTGGAGCCACGTTTTCGGCCTTAGCGGGGGTTTGCCGGGTTTGGCGCTTACTCAGCCATTCGGTTAGCCACTCGGGCTCGGGCAGGGGGCCAAACCGCTGGGGCTCCCGGGCCAGCAGCAGCAACAGACCCACGCCGTGCTTGCAGGGAAACACCCGGCTCGGGCAGGAGCACTTAAAGGCCGGCTCCCCCAGGTCGACGGCCGTTTGATAGGGCCGGGCCCCGCTGCCGGCGCATTCCCCCCAAACGGCCCGGCTGGTAGTGCCCAGGTTCTGCCAGGGAGCCGGGCGGGCCAATTCCAGTCCCCGTTTCAGCGTCCCGGCATCGGGTACCAAGGCCCGCACCTGCTCTTCCGTCCAGACCACTTACTTCTCGTGTATTCGTTTTTCTTCGTATAACTGCACTGCGCCGGCAAAATAGCGGTTCGGGCGCAAACCACCACGCTGGACAGCCCTGCGCCCCGGCCAGCTGCGGGCACCTTCGCTGCCCCACTGCAAATTCCTCTACGTACGGAGGCAGATAATTCAGATACCAGCGACGCGGGCGTTAACTCCTTGCATACAGGCGGAATAATTGCGCGTAAATTCTGCCAGAATAAAAGCGTCGATTTGTAACTCCCCCGCTTGCCCCTCCTATTTCTTCAGTTTTCTAATTTAGGCCGGCAGCCCGGGCAATAGTTCATTTACAACCTGGCTTATTACCTGTAGTACCGGTAGATGACGCCCGGCTACCACACAAAAAAAGGAGCCTACAAGCAGGCTCCTTTTTTTTGTATTTAATCGGAAAATAAAATTTCCGGGAAATTACTACTCAGCAGAAGCAGCTTTGGGCTTACGGCCGCGCTTGGCTCCATTCGGGTTGGTGGTACGGGGCTTGCGCACCTTAGGAGCGGGCTGATAATCGTCGGCTAGTACGGTTTCCATGTCGGCTACGGCCTGATTTAGCGCATTAATAGCGGCCGAAACACCGCGGAGCGCCTTGCGCAAATCCTTTTTTACGACCTCGCTGCTTTTCGCAACTTTGAGCACCTCTTCGAATTGGCTGAAATCTAGGGCCATGCTGAAGTTTATTTAAGTGGATGGAAGGGAAAAGCCAATGCATGCTTGACTCTGCCGCAAACGTAACATATTCATTTTCGTTTTCACTTATTTAAATAAATATTTTTAACGCGGCATATTTTTTCTCTTCAGCTCCGTATGATTTTAGGTACCCCTGTCGACCTTCGGCCCTACCAGCTGTGAACGAGCAACAGCCTTATCTGCTTTCCTGCCTTGGAAATTGCACGGCCAAGTACTGATTTCGTAATTAGGCCCTACGGCGATTAGTTAAGCGAAGCCTATTTGTAGCCTGTTGCAAACGAGCCATTTTCGAGTCGCTTTTTATTGCTTAAGTATTGCTGTTACCGTTGCGCAGCACTCACGTAATCAGTACCCCTGCCCCGGATGATTGCCGTCTTATGCGGCCTAAACCGACTACACAACTGCCTATTGGTGGCAAGTCAGGGCCGCAGCCACAGCAAGGCCGCCCAAGGGCTACAACTCCAAAAATCAGCGGCAGCAAATCCAAAGTTTGCCGGAACGCTGGGGTTCTGCTGTTCGTGCTGTTTATGGCAAGAGAGTTTAACTTCTACTTAGGAATCAGACCGGCGCTGTCGGCTTCGGTTAAAAAAGAGTCGTCTTTCTTAACTGAATGCATGCAAGGTATTTTCAGGGTAATAAGCAGGTAGCCCAAAACCACTCCTGTCAAAATGTGAAGCCTTAATTTATAAATACTTATATCTACACCATACCCCTACTGCGCCCGGCGCAGCATAAAGTCCGGCTGGTCGGCCTTACCACAGGAAGCCCCGATGGCTAAGGTGCCGGTGAGTTTCGCCACGTCGGCCGCCGGGACTTTCTCATAGCACCTCTCGCTGCCTCCTGCTAGAAAGACGAGCACAACCAAGGCGGAGCGCAGCAGTACTGGCATGACGAGAAGGTTAATGACTTGACCCGTAGGAATATACAGAATTTCTATACGTCAACGGTCTGACCGGGTAAGCATCTGTCGCAATTGCCCCTAAAAAGGGCGCAGGTACACCCCGTGTTTCGAACGGGTGGTGGATACCTTTACTCCGTCACGTAACCACTACCCCATTCGACCATGAAACCACGCACTCTTACCCGCCTGTACTGGGCCCTGACCGGCCTGTTCACCATGCTGATGCTCATGGACGGCGTAGCCGGCATTCTGCAGGTAGCGGACGGTCAAGCGGCCATGCATCAGCTGGGCTACCCCGTGTACCTGATGACCATTTTGGGCACGGCCAAGATCCTGGGGAGCGTAGCCCTGCTACAGCCCTTCTTTCGCACGGTCAAGGAATGGGCCTACGCCGGGTTTGCTATTAGCTTCATCGGAGCTGCGTTGTCCTGGGCCCTGAGCGGTGGCGGCGTTGGGATGGTGCTGCCGCCCGTGGTGATGCTGGTGGCCCTGCTCGGCCTGCACGCGCTGTGGCGCCAGTACGAGCGCCGCGACAAGTCCACTACTACACTACCAGAATACACCTCAGCAGAGGCAGTATCCGTTTCCTAATAAAAATCCCGTCCATGAGAGGGCTTTGGGTTTTGCCCATTGTCCCCAGAAAAACGAGCCGCGGAGTAAATAACGTCACCGACCATTTGACCTGAGAAAACAAAAGCCCCGGCCAAGGGGCTTTTTGCATGTTTACCAGCCTGTATTAGGTCTGCACGAGGGACCGATAGATACGCTGACCTGACCCCAGGCTTGCTGGCGTTGGGCAACATGGTTGAGCAGATCAGCCACCGGCTGAGCCACGACAACTCCCCACTACACCTGCACTTACAAGGGCCAACCAGGATTTACTCATCATCAGTTTAGAACCGTAACTTATTGCCGCTCATTCAGTTCAAAATCAATTTCAGTATTCTTACCGAGCAGCTTTCAACCTTCTTTTATGAGCTTTATGATACTGTAAATCATACCAAATACGCTCGAGGTAATTAGTATGTATGATGACAATATTTGCCCTTTCTCGCTGCGCCCAGGCTGAAGAAATAAGTCAGGGTATTCCGGGTCATGAAGCAATTTTACTGACTGAAGTGACTTTGCCTTTGTAAAAAACTCTTTGTCAATCGTTGCCGAATTCTCTTTTCCTTGATAAGAAAAGTACAGATAATAAGAACGTCTTCTGCCAATTTGTGACTCTTTCGCACGTAGCACGGCTACCAGAACTGACTTTTGGGCTTTTTCTACCTGTAAGGATTCTTTTTTTCTAATCAGGACTGCTATAAATAATACACAAAAAGCGGTACACAAGACAAAAATAGCCAACCACTTATTTAAGATTTTCATACTCTTTTTGACGAGAAACACGAGTGCTATCTGATAGTGACTTGTTTGACTTAGTTGAGTTGGGGCGAATTTCTGCGCTCTTGAATACTAACTATCAACTGCTTGCACAAACGTGACTTTGGCAGCCACGTTGGATTCTACAATACTCCTTTCTGGCAGGGTTTGCGTAGCCTGGTAAAGTATACCATTAGCCTTGATCATAGGCGCTGGTGCTAGTGCTTTATGCTTGCTGTAAATTTTCTGCTGCAATACAATAGAGCAAAGCAGCCTCCATACCTATTCGATGAACGCTCTTCAGCTGGTGTATAGACGTCGTTGAAACAGACTCCGCAGTAACTCTGCTTCAAGAGGGTCGTGCTCCGACTACGAGAATATCAGAAGCAGGCACCGGGCCAAGTGGGAGAAGGAAGTTGCGACAACCTCTGGAAGCGGCCATGCCTACGGGCCGCTAAAGAATTCAGATGGGCCTCTTATCATGTTCACATCACGCAGTGAGTCTATATAGCTCGCTCAAGTACGCCACAGAAGCGACTTTTTTAGCAGCTATTCTACCCGTGCCCCCGTCATGCCTTTCTCGCACTATACTTTCCGCGCCCTCCCAATTGAAGAACAGCTCAAAGTGCTCTGGGCTGAGGGCACTTTCCTTGCCGCCCGCTGGCAAGAGCAGGACCGCGTATACCTTTACCATGTTGGCTCCTTTTTCACGGAGGTCTACTGCGACCTAACCAAACACAAGAGACTGAGCATCCGAACCTGCACGAACTCGGAATGGCTAGAAGGCTACGCGGTGTACGTCAGGCTAGATGACTTACCGATATAGCAGAAGCCTCGGCCGCCAGCAAGTCGCTAGCATGCCGCTACGGGCCGCTACTGCCAAAACGACTACAAAAAAATTGAGCACCTTTCGTCGAAAGGTAATAGCGCCCCGGACACAAACAGACGCAGTAGTAGTAACAAAGGGGCACACCACCCCCCCTTGCAAGCACTCGGTTTACAAGGGGTTTCAGGGTAATGAGCCCCCAACCGCAAGATGGGCTTTGCCGTTTGCTTCCGCTATTTGCTCATTTTCTGCACGTGGACATTGCGCAGTTGCCGGCGGATCTTGCGCTGCACGTACTCGATGCTGCCCTCCTTGAGCCCCAGCGGCTCATGACGGTAGATCCGCATGACCTCGACGCAGGTAGTAATCTCACTCTCAATGCCTTCATTGAAATCGTCCTCAACCCAGTCGAATTTGAGGCCGGCGAGCTTGAGTAACGTGGTTGGACAACCAAGGCAGCAAAAAGCAGAGCAGACTAGGCACGAAAAAGCCCCGATCTGGTGAATCAGGGCTTTGACGAATGGTTGTGGAAAGAGAAAGGGTTAGTTGGGGTAGTGCGTGTAATCGACCCCGCCGATGTAGACGGTGTACTCAAAACCATCAAAATCGGCGTAGCCGTATTCGATCAGCGTCGAGCCGCTGTACACGCGGAAGTCGGTTTCGCTGTCATACACGTAGGTCAATGTACCCAGGCTGTTGACGGAGGCGTACTTACGAACGGCGATTTTTACTTGGGTATCGATGACGCCCGAACGTAAGACCAGCACGGAGGCAGCCCGGGATACAGGGGCGGAAGCGGCGCTGCCGAAAGCCAGCAGCAACGTCAGGGACAGGGTACGGAACAAGATTTTCATAGCGTTGATAGGAAAAAAGAATGGTGATTGGATGTGGCAAACCTATCTGCTTTCCACCCAGGCAACAAGGTCACTCTTGCTCGAATTGTGACATGCTATAGACCCCTCCAGGCCTGTGTTGCTGTCCAAGGCTCCTGCGTATTATATTACATTGACAACATTTGTCCGGGCTGGGATTCACAGATGCCTGGCGCCGGGACAAAGGAGCACACCAACAAAAAACCCCTTGCAAACACTCGGTTTACAAGGGGTTTCCAGGGCAATGAGCCCCCAGCCGGGATCGAACCAGCGACCTACTGATTACAAGTCAGTTGCTCTACCAGCTGAGCTATGGAGGCGAATTGTGGTGCAAAACTAGCGCTTCGCACCAAATTCCCAAACTAGGAGCGAATAATTTTCAATTGTTTTTTCAGGCCGTCGATCCGGCCTTTGGCTTCATCAATCCGGCCCTGGTACTCTTCGCGCAGCTGGCTAGCATTTTTGGAACGCGCAAAGAACTCAAGGTTAGTTTGTAACGTCGCAATGTCGTTTTCCAGCTCGTTGATCTCGCGGCGCAAAGCCTGCTCCTTGCGGTAGAGGGCCTGCTGGGAATCGGGGCTAGACTTGAGGCGTTCCACTTGCAGCTGAAACAGCAGATCGGCGCGCTCAGCGTAGGACAGGCCCGGCACATGGTCCAGATATTTGCCCATCAACGACTGGAATTTTTCCTCAGCGCGTTCGGCTGAGCCGCGGGGGCCGCCCGAGGCGCCATCAAAGTTGCGCCACTCTTCCACGTGCTGGCGGAAACCTTCCAGCGTGCCCGGCGCATCCACCGACAGTGCCGTTACGGCTTCCGCCACCCGGTCGAGGTGGGTGGCCTGCTCCTGCGACACCTGCTGGGCTTGCTGCACACGCTGTTTGGCTTCCTCGTTTTTGCGCTCGAAGAAGGCATCACAGGCGGTGCGGAAGCGGTTCCAGACTTTATCCGACTGCTTTTCCGGCACCCGGCCGATGAGCTTCCACTCCTTCTGCAGGCGAATCACGATTTCGCGGCCTTCCTCCCAATTCGGGTTTTGCAGAGCGGCTTCGGCCTGGTTGCACAGGTCGAGCTTGCGCTGCAGGTTGGCGTTCTTTTCCTCGTCGAGCGACTTGAAGAATTGATTTTTGCGCTGGAAGAAGCCTTTGTAGGCCGACCAGAACTGCTTGTTGAGCTGCTCGGCTTTGTCGCGGGGCACGAGGCCGGCGGCATCCCATTCTTCCTTGAGCTTCTGCAGCTCATCGGTTTTGGCCCGCCACTCGTTTACCCGCTCGGTCTGGAACTCGGCGAAGGGCTTGATCTGCTCCAGCAAGGCCGTTTTACGGGTCAGGTTGGCATTTTCCTGGGTCGAGCGCACGTTCAGGAACTCCTTCTTGCGGTCGTGCACTTTCTCCGAAGCCTGCAGGAAGCGGTTCCAGATGGCGTCGCGCTGCTCGTTGGCCACGGGGCCCACGTGCTTCCACTCCTCGTGCAGCTGGCGCAGCTCCTGCAGGGCCTTATTGATGCTGGGCTGCTGGGCCAGGGCCTCGGCGCGCTGAATCAGTGCTTCCTTGGCTTCGAGGTTGCGGCGGCGGTCCAGCTCCTTCATTTCGAAGAACAGACCGCGGTTGTTGTAATAAATATCGAGCAGGGCGTGGTAGCTGTTCCAGATTTCCTGGGCATCCTTCTGGGGCACGGCACCAGTGGCTTTCCAGTCGTTCTGCAAGGCTTTGATGCGCACCGAGCTGTCCTTGGTTTCGGCCGACTCCACCAGCTGCCGCAGTTGGGAGAGCAGATACTGCTTGTGAGCCAGATTTTTAGCGCGCTGCTCATCCTCGGCGCGGGCGTCCTTGGCGCGGCTGTCGCGGAACTCCTGCAGGGCGCGGGTCAGCTCGGCGTGGCCTTCGGGGCCGG
This sequence comes from Hymenobacter chitinivorans DSM 11115, assembly GCF_002797555.1. NCBI lineage: Bacteria > Pseudomonadati > Bacteroidota > Cytophagia > Cytophagales > Hymenobacteraceae > Hymenobacter > Hymenobacter chitinivorans. The sequence continues at coordinate 2,260,145 of NZ_PGFA01000001.1, forward strand.
GATAGGCAAAGTCGTCGGCCTCGCCCCCGCCTTCAGTGAAGCGCTGCCGGGCCGCGGTGCGGTCGGCGTTGATGCTGGTTTCGTACTGGCGGTAGAGGTCGAAGATCTGCTTGCGGTTCTGGCGGGCGTCGGGGCGGCGCAGCAGCGTGAGCAGGTGGGCGGCCTGGGCCGGCAGATCCAGGGTGGAGAAGTCGGGTACCGGAATTTCGGGTACGTACTCTTCCTCTTCCTCCGTGCCCGCGCCTTGAGTTGCATCGGCGGCTTCGGCGGCCTGCGCCGCGTCGGCGGCCGATTCGTTGTTAGAAGTTGGCAGGGCGGCAACGGGCGCGTCGGCCGTTTCGATGTCGGCGGCCGTGTGCAGGGCTACAATGGGCTCGTGCACGGCGTCGGGCTGGGCGGGGCTAGCGTCGGCACTGGCCGGGGCCTCCGCAGTTACGAGTGCCGTGTCGGTCAGGGTAGTGGCTTCGGCGGTGGTTGCCTCGGGCGAGGCGCCAGCGGCCGAGGGAGCCTGAGTTGCCGCTTCGGCCGACTGCACACCGGGGTTTTCCTGGCCGTAGTGGCTTTCGGCGCGGGTCAGCGACTCAGATGCCTCACCGGCACGCAGGGTGGCAGCCGAGTCGGCGGAGGCTTCAGTAACGGCCGCGGCGGGCTCGGCCGTGCCGGCGCCGGGCGCTTCGGCTACGGGCGGGGTACCCTGGGCGGGGCGCTCGGTAATTTCGTTGGTCGTGGTGGAGGCTACGGGCGCCGGGGCGGCGGGAGCCGGCTCGTTGGGGGCAGCAGCAGCCTGAGCAGGCGGCGTAGCAGCTTCATCGGCCGGGTTCTGCTTGGCCTGGATTTCGGCCAGACGGCGCTCCAGGATGCTCATCGGCGACTCCGAATTGTCGTCGGAGTGGTTGGGGGCGGTGTTTTCGTTTTCAGGTAACATAGGTCAGAGGAAAATGGCCCGGCGTAGGAAAGAGTGGGTGGCCCGGCAGCGAAGAAAGCAAAAGCTAGTTTAGGCGGGGGTCGAGGGGGTAGTTGGACAGCACCCGGTAGCGGCCGCCTTTTTCCCGCAAAATGGCTTGCCAGAAGGCATCATTGTCCAAAGTAAATACTTTCCCGGCAGCATTGGGGTGGACAATCCAAACATTTTCCTTCACTTCCTCCTCCAGTTGGCCGGCCGTCCAGCCCGAATAACCCGCGTAGAGGCGGATATCGTCGGCGGCTAGCTCCCCGCTCAGCAGCAGGCCGAGCACCACCTGAAAGTCGCCGCCCCAGTACACGTCCTGCCCCAGGCTGATGGCGTTGGGCACGTCGGGGCGACGGTGCAGGTAGTGGAGCGTGTCGGGGTACACGGGGCCGCCCAGCCCCAGCGGCAGCTTGGCCGCGGGCGAGGCGTCGCCGCCGGGCAGCTCAAGCACGTCGCCGAGCAGCAGGTTGGAGGGCCGGTTGAGCACCAGGCCGTAGGAGCCTTCTTCCTCCGAGTAGTGGCACATCAGCACCACCGTCCGCTCGAAGTTAGGATCACCTAGGAAAGGCTGGGAAATGAGCATACTGCCGGGACGGGGACGAGGCATCGGAAGAAGTGCTTGGGATGGAACGAGACGTACAATACGAAGTTGGCGCGGGCGCAGCCGCTTTTGAGAAAGGCTTCTGCTCCGGCGCAAGTTCCAAGAGGCAAGCCTGAAGTACGACAAACCCGGACCACGCTTGGCCGGGGCTGGCCGCCCCCACTAGTAACTTTCCGGGCGGCTGCGGGTTTGGGAAGCCGGCAGGTTTTCGGCGGATGAACCGGTGTAAAGGAAACTTTTTTCCGGTAAAAAGCTAGTCCGCAACGGAGTAGTTCCGCCGAAACCCGTTACCGCGAGGCACAGCAAACCGCTTGATCTGGCTCCCGCCCAGCCAACCGTTCTTTTTTGCGTTGAACTTCCGACCTTCGCCCGGCCGGCGCCGGGGCCTTCCCGGACCGGCCGCCAACCCTTCTTCTATGACCGACCAACAACTTGCCGACCTGCGCCAGACCTACGCCCAGCGCACCCTCTCGGAAGCCGATGTGCAGCCCGATGCCGTGCGGCAGTTCCGGCAGTGGCTCGACGAAGCCCTAAGCGCCCACCTCGACGAGCCCACGGCCATGACCGTCTCCACCGTGAACGGCCAGGGTCAGCCCTCGGCCCGGGTGGTGTTGCTCAAGGGCCTGCCCGATGACGCGGGCTTTCTGTTTTATACTAACTACGACAGCCGCAAGGGCCACGATCTGGCCGGGCAGCCCCTGGCCGCGCTGACCTTCTTCTGGCCCGGCCTGGAGCGGCAGGTGCGGGTGGAAGGCCGGGTGGAAAAAGCGCCCGATAGTATGTCGGACACTTACTTCCAGAGCCGGCCCCGCGGCAGCCAGATCGGGGCCTGGGCCTCGCCCCAAAGCCAGCAGATTGGCAGTCGGGAAGCGCTGGAAGCCCAGGAAAAGCAGGTTGAGGAGCGCTTCGCGGGCCAGGACCCGCTGCCCCGCCCCCCGCACTGGGGCGGCTACATCGTGCGGCCCCACCGCATTGAGTTCTGGCAGGGCCGCCCCTCCCGCCTCCACGACCGAATCGTGTACGAGCGCCAAGGCGCAGCCTGGACCCGCACCCGCCTGGCTCCTTGATGGTGAAATGCTGAACTGGGGAACTAGTGAGTTTGCCATTCCAGATGCGCCATGTGCGCGGTCAGAACGTCAAACTCACCCGTTCACTAGTTCACCATTTCACAACTTCACCCATCCACAACTTCACCCATTCACAGTTTGGCTGAAATTCAACCCGTGCGCGGCTGGCGCTATAACGCTGAGCTGAGTGCGCACATCGACGACTACGTTTCACCGCTGTTCGATGTGGTGTCGCAGAAGCAGCGCGAGGCGCTGTACCGCAACGAGCTCAACAGTATCCACTTATCGGTGCCCCGGGGCGAGGACCCGGCCGGGGCGGCCCTGGCGCGGCTGACGGAGTGGCAAAACGCGGGCGTGCTGCGCCAGGACGAGCTGCCGGGCATCTACGTGTACTACCAATATTTCCGGCTGCCGGGCTCCTCGCGCGAGTACTGCCGCAAGGGCTTTATGTGCCACATCCGGGCCTACGACTGGAGTGAAAACGTGGTGCTGCGCCACGAAAACACCCTGCCCGCCGCCGTCAACGACCGGGCCGAGCTGCTGGCCCGCACCCAGTTTCAGACCAGCGCCACCCACGGCCTCTACCGCGACGACGACTTCGAGCTGGAGCGCTACCTCGACGAGGCCATGCAGGACCCGCTCTACCAGACCGAGGAGGACTACCAGGGCGCCCGCGACGTGCTGGCCGTCATTCAGGACGCGCAGGTGATTCGGCGGTTTCAGCAGGTACTCAGTCGGCGCGAAGTGATTCTGGCCGACGGGCACCACCGCTACGAGGGCTCGTTGGCCTACCGCCAGGCCCGCCTGCTGGCCGAGCCCGGGCACACCGGCCGGGAGCCCTGGAACTACCATTTGATGTACCTCACCAACGCGGCGGCCGACGACCTGCGCATCCTGCCCACCCACCGCCTGCTGCTGGAGCTGCCCGGGGGCCTTTCCGACGCCGAGTTCCTGGCCCGCCTGGAGCCCTACTTCACCCAACTGCCCCTGGACGACGCCTACGATTTGCCCGAGCGGATTGCCGGCAAGCCCTGGGCCTTTGGGCTCTACCTGGGTGGGCAATCCTTCAAGCTGCGCCTGCGCCCTGAGGTGCACGCCCAGCTGGACTGGGACACTACGCCCGAAGTCAAAAACCTGGACTTGACGGTGCTGCACTACTTCGTACTCGAAAAAGCCCTCGGCATCATCGGGCCCGACGCCCAGCGCAGCTGGCCCGGCGTGGCCTACGTGCGCACCTTTTCCGAGTGCCTGAGCCGCGTGGACCGGCAGGAGGCCCGCGCCGCCCTCATCGTGAATGAGGTGACGATGGAAGAAGTCGAGCGGGTGTGTCACTCGGGGGCCGTGATGCCGCCCAAATCCACGTTTTTCTACCCCAAAACCATCGGCGGCTTCCTCTTTACTTCTATTCGCGACGACGAACACGACAATGGCTTCTACGCTCCCCACTTTGCGCCTGATTCTGGCCTCTAACTCCCCGCGCCGCCGCCAGCTGCTTACCGACCTGGGCCTGCACTACGAAGTCCGGTTGCAGGAAGTCGATGAAAGCTTCCCGCCTACGCTGCGCCGGGCCGAAGTGGCCGAGTATCTGGCCGCCCACAAAGCCGAGGCCTACCGCGCCGGCCTGGCCCCCGACGAAGTAGTGCTCACCGCCGACACCATCGTGTGCCTCGACGACGACGTGCTCAACAAGCCCGCCGACGAAGCCGAGGCCATAGCCATGCTCACCCGCCTGCAGGGCCGCACCCACGACGTGTACACCGGCGTGTGCTTGCTCACCGGCACCGGCCACCGCGTCGTGTTTTCGGACCAGACCCGCGTGTATTTCCGGAGCTTGACGCCGGCCGAAATCGAGTTCTACGTGCGTCAGTACCAGCCTCTGGACAAAGCCGGGGCCTACGGCGCCCAGGACTGGATTGGCATGGTGGCCGTCACCAAGCTCGAAGGCTCCTACTTCAACGTGATGGGCCTGCCCGTGCACCGGGTATGGACGGAGCTGGAAAAGCTGGGGCTGGCCCGGTTGAGTTAGAGCGACTTATTTTATTCCCTGCTTTACCTACCTGAGCTAGATGCCCAGCCGGTTTATGCAGCTACCCAGTACCTGCCGCGACGCTGCGACAAATACTGGGTAGCTGTGGAAGTTGGGGCGATTAGCAGCTTAGAGCCAAGTCTGTATTCGGCCCGGCACATCTGCCGCTAAACCTGCGGTTTCGGGTAAGGCTCCGTCAGTATGCCCGCGGCGATGGCGCCCTTCAGCTTGCTAGCAAAGCCCAACATCTTAGCGATGCGCGCGGCCTCATCGGGCTTAAGGACGCTCGACTTATCGTCGGGCGTAATTTGCAGCCATACCCCGGCCACCTGGGGCGCCGGAATGCGGAACACGTAGTCGCCGGCCATGGAGTAGCTGCTGGCCGACTTGGAAGTGGCACTCGAGGACTGCTCCCGGGAGGTGCTGAAGCACAGGAAGCCGCCGCCCTGACTGGAGTTGCTTTCCGAGTGGCTTTGCAGGGCCTGGGTTTTGTCGGTGGCGCACTTGATTTTGATGGTCACGTCCTTTACCAGCAGCAGGGCCACCGGGTAGGCCGGAAACAGGCCATCATTGATTTTAGCGCAGTTTTTGGCAGCCTGGCCGGGGGGTACTCCGCCCCCGAGGTTATCCGCTACCAGAGCCGAGCGGACCCAGCCTTCCTGCGGCGGGGCGGCCGGCGTGGTCAGCGGCGTATCAATTACCCGGAAGTATTTCTTCGACAGGTTGAATATTTCCGGGTGCATCCAGGGCCGCTCAATCAGCACCTTGGTGGCCAGCATTCCGATCTGAATACTGGATGACTGGGCCAGATAGTCGCTGGCAAAGCTTTCCGACGCGCTGCGGCTGGAGCCTCCGGCACTACCAAAGAACAGGTCGACCTGCCAGTTGGACTGCGAAAACGAGGTGCTGGTTGTCGAGGCGGTAGCCATGGCCGACGTATCGACCTGCATGGTTATTTCCGTCCAGCGGCGGTTCAGCTCCGAATCAGTGGTGCTCGGGAAGTCCGGCGACGTCGGGTTCTTGTCGTTCGGATTTACGGGCGGCGCGGTGCGGAGCTGATAGGCCCGGTACGCCGACGATTCCAGGTTGGCAATCTGCTGCTGCAGAATCGTCAGCTGGGAGTTGAGCTGAGCCAGCACGGGAGCAATGATTTCGCGCAGGCCCTCCGCCACTTTGGTTTGCAGGAATGCCGTGGCTTTGGCGCCCAGGGTGCTGCCGGCGGCTACCATGCTGCCGGTATCGGCATTAAGCTGGTCCATGTTATCCTTGATGTCTTTGGCCGCTGCCTTCCACTCGACATCCGTTAGTTGTTTGGCATTCGGGTTCATGTCCTTCGCCAGGGCATTGGTTTCGGCTACCACCTCCGGCTTCACGGCGTCCTTGCTGCCCTTCTTGTTCTGCAGAAAGATTTTCACGGCCAGCAAGGACGCCGCCGTGTAGTTAGTAATCAGTTTGCTGCTGCTGGCCCGATAGACTTCCGAAGCCTGGTCGAATTCGGCCAGGGCATCGGCCATTTCCTGCTTGCTGACGTTGGGCATCTGGGCCAGAACGGCATTCCAGGCCGCTATTTGGTTGTGCAGCTGCTGGGTGCACATATCCAGGTAACGCTGCTGGGCGTCGGGGGCCGAGAGCAGGTCCGTAAACTTGGTAGAGGGCACCAGCGTGTTGCCCCAGTCCTTGGGAATGGCCGCGGCGGGCAAAAACTGGCTGCCGATTTGGGCCGGCACGGGCAGCGGGGCGTTGCGGATGTCTTCCTTGGCCCGCAGCAACGCCGCCGCATCGTGGGTGTCCAGGATGGCAATGGCATCTTCGAAGGCGTTCAGCGGAAACTCGGCAATCATGCGGTTGTAGCTGGCGTTGATGTCGTCGATGTAGGCCGCCGCGTTGTTTTCGTACCACGTGATGTAGTCGTCCCACCAAGTGGCGTCGCCGCCAGCTTTGAGGCGGCTGAGTTCAATGGTTTTGAGCTTGCTCCAGGCTTCGCGCTTGGCCGTCCAGGTGCCGTGCAGCAGCTCGAACTTATCGAGCAGGCTCATGGTCACCGTCTTGCCGTCGATGGTGGCCGTGGTTGACTGCTCCAGCCGCTGCCGGATCATCTCCTGCAGCGTGAGTAAGTCGCCGTTGGGCACAGGGCCGTAGTGCTCAATGGTTTGCTGGTAGCGGTCCGAAACCCGGGTACCATCGGGCTGGGTGATGGTGGCCACGGGGTAATACTGGTCGAACAGCGTGGATTGGGCAATTTCGAGGCTGGGCGGCAGCGGACCGTAGGCCAGGGCCCCGGCGTAGCTGTTGGCATCAAGCGTAGTGCCGGGCCAGACCAGGGAAAACAGCTGCTTAGCGTTGGAGTTACCAAAAACGTCCACAAATTTTGCGTAGAGCTGGTCTACAATGGACATCTGGGCCGGAGGAGCATCGGCTAACGCCTCCAGCTCCAGCTCATGGCCTTGCGGCTCGTTGGGCGTGGCCGCTGGTTTGACAGGTCCGGCGGCCCTGGTTTTGCCGGCGGCAGGCATGGGCTGCGCGTTGCGCTCGGTTACGGCCGTGAGCAGCTCGGTTTCTTCGGTCAGCTGTTCCGATTGGGTAATTAACTGGTCTTCCATGGGTAATCAAAAGTGAGGAGTGGAATAATCGACGGGTAGCAGATTCGCGAGATGCTGAGACAAACTTCCCGCTTCCCCTCTCATTTTTTCAGCGTAGAAACACCCCAGTTGCTAAATCGAGTGTTTCTACCTGCCCCATCGGCCCATGCCCATCCACACTTTTCTTATCCCCGCCCGCGGGTAGCTTGGTGCCGATGACAGCCAGCAGTTAAAATGAGAGCCCACCCGTGCCGGCACGGGTGGGCTCTCATTTTAACTGCGTGAAGCCGGCCGTACGGCTCCGGAAGCTACTTCAGCCGGTCGGAACGCAGTAAGGCTTCCGGGCAGTAGTAGTCGGCGTACACGAGCGGGGCATTCGCTTTACTCTGTTTGGTAGCCCGGATAACGATTCGAATTTAGCGCACCCAGATCTGCTGCCGCTCCGGGGCGCCGCGACCCTGCAGATGGACCCAGTACGTGCCCTGGGGCCAATTTCTCACGTCCAGGGTCACGTCGGCGGCCTGCACCTGCTGCTGCAGCATGAGCTGGCCCGAGGACGAATACACGCGCATGGTTCGGGGCGCCGCCGAGGCGGTGTGCAGCTGAATTTGACCCGAACCCGGGTTGGGATACAGCTCCGGGGCACTGCTGAGCTGGTCGGGGGCGGTGCGGGCGGCGGGACTGGTGAAGTGGATGCGCGACACGTACCCATAGCTGGTACCCGCCGGCGCGGTTAGCGTGGTGGGGCCAAAGCTGCAGGTGCCCTGCCAGCTGCCGGTCCAGAAGGCTACGCCCGGGCCATACTGGGCCACGTCGGTCGCCTTGCTGCTGCCCGGACCAGTAGCCGTTAGTGCCCACTGATACACACCGCTAGGCGCGTAGCTTACTAGGCGGGAATAGTCGGAAACGGCATCAATACCGACGGTAGCCAGCACGTTGGCAGCGCCGGCCGCTACGTGTACATTGGTAGCCGCGGCCCCGAGGGGGCGCACCCAGGCCGTGGTGCCGGTGGCCGCGTCGAGGCGGCCCAGGTAGCCGGTGGTGGGGTTGCCGGTGGTGAGCGTGTAGATTCCCCCGAAGCTAACGGTGCCGCCAAAGGTGCCGCCCACGTAGCAAAAGCCGTCGTACAGAGCCAGGCCGGTGCCATCGGCCCGGTCGGCGGACACGGTGCCGGTCGTGCCTTTCAGCCAGACAGCAGTTCCCGTACCCGGATTCAGCCGGGCCACGAACGAGTGCGGATTGAACAGGCCGTTGTCGGCCAGCTGCAGGCCTCCCAGCTTCAGCCCTGTCGTGAAGCGGCCTGTGACGTAGCAGTTGCCCGCCCCATCGACGGCCACTTTGCTGGCCCAGGAACCCGAAGCGGAGGAAATGCCCCCGTTGAGCGGATCAATAGCTCCGGCCGTAACCCAGTTGACGGCACCCGCCGCGCTGTACGCAGCCACAAAAGCGGCGGCCCGGCCGCCAAACACCGCATACGAGCCAAACGTGACGTTGCCGCTCACAAAGCCCGTTACGTAGCCCACGGCCCCGGGTCCGACTGCCACGGCCAGCGCCCCCGATGCCGACTCATTAGTGCCCACGCGCCGACTCCAGTAGGCGCTGCCGGTGCTGGCCGAGCAGCGCATGACCAGCACGGAGGAGTAACCCAAGGAGCCGGCCAGGCTGCCCGTACCGGTATTAGCAGTCAGCGTACCCGTAAACCGGCCAACCACGTAGAGCCCGCCCTGCCCGTCGGGCGTGATGCCGGCCCCGGAGGCGGAGGCTCCGCTGCCGCCCACCTGCCGGGCCCAGCTGAGGTTGCCGTTGGCATCGAGGCGGGCCAGAAACACGTCGGATGCCCCCACCGGCGCCAGGGTAAGCACACCGTTGAAGTTGGGAGAAGTGAAGCTCACCGGGCTGCTAAAGCTGCCGACTACGTACATCCCCCCCGAGCCGTCGGCGGCCACGCTGGCCACGGCCACCTGCTGCAAGCTCCGGGTCCATTGCCAGGACGCCTGCCCCAGAGCCGACTGAATAACGCATAGAATTCCCACCAAAGCCAGTCCAATCTTTTTCATAACCCCACGAATTAAAAATGAAAGCAACACCTGCGGGCCGCCGACGGGCAAGCTATTTTGTCCAGCCGAGCCATTCGGCTACCAACTGCTCAACTTCTTCCGGCGCACCCACCCAACAAGGAATGATTCAAAATTATATAATTAATATTCTATATAAAATCACATGATAATGTGGCTCCGCCAATCGGGCTGCAGCAAGCAGCCCGGTTTCTGGTCAGACTTGGTTTGATCCTAATGAAAAATGCAGCCGCTGGTCCGGCCAGTCCAGGCCGCAGTAGTGGCCGCTACTTCAGCTTCAGCCGGTCGTAGCGCAGCAGAGCCTCCAGGTAATAGTAATCAGCGTACACCAAGGGAGCATCGACTTCGGTTTTAGCGGGCTTATGGGCCACGCAGTGCTTGATCAGGAAGTTCTGGTTGTCGCCCAGGGCGGCGCGGTAGGCGGGGCTGCTCAGGCTCACCAGCATCTGCTCGGCGGCCTGGCGGTAGCGCTTGGCATCGGCGGCGGGGCTGTACTGCTGCAACTCCAGCAGGGCCGAGGCCACGATGGCCGCCGCCGAGGCGTCGCGCTCCTCGGTGGGGATATTTGGGGCGTTGAAGTCCCAGTAGGGAATCTTGTCCTTAGGCAGGTTGGGGTGATTCAGGAAGAAGTCGGCCGTTTTGCGGGCCTGCTGGCGGTAGCGGTCCAGCTTGGTTTCGCGGTAGAGCATGGTGTAGCCGTAAATGGCCCAGGCCTGCCCCCGGGCCCAGGCCGAGTTGTCGGCCGCGCCCTGGGCCGTCTTGCGGGCCAGCACCTGGCCTTTATCGTCGTAGCAGACCACGTGAAACGTGCTGCCATCGGGCCGGAAGTGGTTCTTGAGCGTGTTGTCGGCGTGCACGATGCTCAGGTGACGCAGCGTGGAGTCGGCGCTGGTGCGGGCGGCCCAGCAGAGCAACTCCAGGTTCATCATGTTGTCGATAATGACCGGGTACTGGTAACCAGCAAAGCTATTCCAGGACTTAATCAGGCCCACCTGCGGGTTGAAGCGCGTAGCCAGCGACTGGGCGCCGGTGAGCAGCACGGGCTTGTAAGCGGGGTTCTGGGTGAGGCGGTAGCCGTTGCCGAAGGGGCAGTACAGCATAAAGCCCAAATCGTGGGTGCCGGTGTTGTGCTGCTCCTGCTGCATGGCCTGGGTCCACTGGTCGGCGGCCTGCTGCCACTGGGGCTGCTTGGTGTACTCGTACATGTACCAGAGCGTGCCGCCAAAAAAGCCGCTGGTCCACCACTCCGACTTGGTATCTTTCAGCGAGCCGTCGGGCCGGGTAGAATAGGGAAATTGCGTCCGGTCGGGGTGAGTTTTGAGCAACTGGGTGAGCTGCTCCCCGGCCCGGGCAAACTCCTGGGGCACGTTGATTTTCCGCTTTTGCGCCGCGGCTGATAAGGTAGTAAACAGGGTTAAAAGCGCCGCCAGGGCGGGTACGAATACTGCGGAACGTTTCACGGGCTAGTAGTTGAAAAACAGGAAGACCTCGGGGAGAGTGGGCGCAAGTAAGGATAGTCTGGGCATACTTGCGTATCCGGGCCGGTCAAAAGCAGCTGGCAGGCCTCAAGCGTTTCAGCAGGAGCAGCTGGCAGGAGTGGCTTGACCCGAAACCAAACTGGGCCCCGCGCGGCTGCGTAAGGGCCAGCAGCCGGGCCGTAGCGCGGCATAACCGCCGGCCCGAAGTAATTGTCTTTCTTTGCCCGATGCTCCACAGCCTGTTATTCGCGCCCTTTGCCGATGCCGCCCGCCAGGCGCACTACGACGCCCTGCAGGCCGCGCTAGCCGCCGAAGCCCCGCCCACCACCACCCTGCTGCTGGGCAACTTTACCCTGGGCGAGGAAAGCTTCGACGCCGTCGTTATCCGGCCCCGCAGCATTACCACGCTGCTGGTGCCCGGGCCGGGCAAGCTGAGCGGGTCGGAGCTGGAGAATCTGGCCGCGACCTTCCAGCGGCAGCAGCAGGTGCTGGCCGCCTGGCTCAGCGCCGACCTGGGCCCCGCTCCTATTTCCACTTCCGACGTGACAGGTTTGGTCGTATCCGAAGACGCCGGAGAGCTGGCCCCGGCCCTGGAAACGCACCTGCGCCAGCTGCCCACGGCCGATAGTCTGGGCTTGCTGCGGCAGCCGGCCCACCTGCCCCGCCGCCTCTGGAGCCTGACCCGTACAGGTGTCGAACTGCCGGAAGCGGCGCTGGCAAGCTGGTTTACGGCGCTGGCCGGCGAGGCGGCAGCCGAGGCCGACGACGTGGTGGAAGAAATGTCGGAGCTGGTGGCACCGATGGGCTTCTGGGAGCACCAGGCCCGGCAGCTCTGGCGCTGGCTCGGGGCCGAAGATGTGCCCCACGACCAGCCCTACGGGGGCTATTCGGCCCCGGAAGCCGTGGCCGCCCGCCAGGACGAAAAAGCGCGCCTGGAGCAAATTCGCCAGCAGGTGCGGGCCGAGCTGCAGGCGCAAAACCATGCCGCCGCGGCCCGGGAAGCCGCCCGGGAGCAGACCATTGCCCAGCTCCAAGCCCAGCTGCGGCAGGCCTCGGCGGTGGCCCCCGAAACGGCCGACCTGCAAGCCCGCCTGGCCGCTGAAACCCGGGAAAAAGCCGCGCTGGCCGAAGCCGTACGCCAGGCCCAGGCCGAGCTTGCCGCCCGTAACCGTCAACTCGATGCCCGCATTGAGCAACTGGGCCAGGCATTGGAGCAACTGCAAGCCCGCCCGGCGCCGAGCCCAGCCTCCCCGCTCCCACCGCCAACTTCACAGCCCCCGGCCCCACTAGCCGGAGCGGTCCGCTCCGCCCCGGCTGCCCAGGTGCGCCGGGTAGCAGCCCCTCCAACACCAGCGCCGATCTGGCAGCTGCGCTGGCACCGGGTGGCCGTGGTGGCCGCCGTAGCGGGCGGTTTGGGCTGGGGCGTGTGGGGCGCTATTCACTTGGCCGGCAAGCTGACCTCCGCTCCCAAGTCCGAAGCCACTGCCGGCCGCCGCGCCCAGCTGCCGGCCACGCAAGACCAGCCCACCGCCGCCGAAACCCCGGTCTTCGCAGATTCTACCGAAGATGCCCGAGCTGAGGAGCCGGTCATTATTGACTCGGCGGCCACTCCCACGCCAGCCGCCGATTCCTCCGAGGTGATGCCCGAAGTAGCTGAGCCGAATTTGGATGATACAAGCCCGGCGGGCGACTAGTTAGCCTGGTAATAACGAGCCTGGTATACAGCCAAAAAGGGCCCCCGAATTGCTCCGGGGACCCTTTTTTCTTAGCGGTGTTGACCTCAACTAGTATGGCTTGGCGTCGTGGGCCGTAGCTTCGGCTTCGGCCACGGCTTCCGAGCCGCGGGCTTCGTTGTACTGGTTGCCGCCCTCGGCCGTTTTGCCGCCGCGGGCCTGCTCCAGGCCTTCAGCTAGGCGCCGGCCCCAGTCTGGGTCGCAGTTGGTGCAAAGCTCCACCATTTTGTCGCTCACGCGGCGGTCGGCATCGGCTAGGGCCCCGACCATGTTGTTGATCAAATCGTCCCGCTCCCAGTCTTCATGCAGGCGGTACCGCTCCCCGGCCTGCTTGAAGTTGTTTTGCCGGTCGATGGTCTGCTTCATCAAGCGGCCCTTGTACTCGGGCATGTGGTCGGGGGCGCTACGGGGCGCCTCTTTGAGGCCATTCAGGGAGCTGGGCTCGTAGTTGATGTGCAGGTTCTGATTCGGGGCCGAGTCGACGTGGTAGGTCATCTGGCCGTCGCGCTGGTTGGTGGCCACGTGTTTTTTGGGCGCGTTGATGGGCAGCTGCAGGTAGTTGGTGCCCACCCGGTAGCGCTGCGTATCCGAATACGAAAACGTGCGGCCCTGCAGCATCTTGTCGTCCGAGAAGTCCAGCCCATCCACGAGCACGCCGGTCCCGAAAGCCGACTGCTCGACCTCGGCGAAGTAGTTTTCGGGGTTGCGGTTGAGCGTCATCTTGCCCACGGGCAAATGCGGAAACTGGTCTTCGGGCCAGATCTTGGTGTCGTCGAGCGGGTCGAAGTCCAGCTCGGGGTGCTCGTCGTCGCTCATAATCTGCACGCGCAGCTCCCACTCCGGGAATTCTCCCTTGGCAATGTGCTCGAACAGGTCCTGGGTGGCGTGGTTGAAGTTTTTGGCCTGAATGGCCTCGGCTTCGTGGGCCGTCAGGTTTTTGATGCCCTGCAGCGGCTCCCAGTGGTATTTGACCAGCACGGCGTCGCCCTGGGCATTCACCCACTTATAGGTGTTCACGCCCGAGCCCTGCATCTGCCGGTAGTTGGCCGGAATGCCCCAGGGCGAGAACAGGAACGACACCATGTGCATGGCCTCGGGAGTGTTGCAGATAAAGTCGAAAATCCGCTCCCCGCTCTGCCGGTTGGTTACCGGGTCGGGCTTCTGGGAGTGAATCAAATCCGGGAACTTCATGGCGTCGCGGATGAAGAACACCTTCAGGTTGTTGCCCACCAAATCCCAGTTGCCGTCCTCGGTGTAGAACTTCACGGCGAAGCCGCGGGGGTCGCGCAGGGTTTCGGGCGAGTGGCCGCCGTGGCCCACGGTGCTGAAGCGCACGAAAACGGGCGTCTGTTTGCCTTTTTCCTGGAACAGCTTGGCCCGGGTGTACTTGGCAATGGGCTCGTCGCCGACCCGGCCGTAGGCTTCAAACACGCCGTGGGCGCCGGCGCCGCGGGCGTGCACCACCCGCTCGGGAATCCGCTCCCGGTCGAAATGGCTGATTTTTTCGATGAAGGCGTAGTTTTCCAGCGTGGCCGCGCCCCGGTTGCCCACGGTGCGGATGTTCTGGTTGTTAGTCAGCGGGTGGCCCTGCCGGGTGGTCAGGGTCTGGGCGTTTTCCCCCTCGGCCGTGCGCGAGTCGTGGGAAGTGCCGGCCCCGGTTACGGCCGTGCCCGTACCGTTGCCCGACACATCATGGCCGTTGGAGCCAGCCGCGCCGTTCTGGTTCTGTTCTTCGTTCTGTGTCATTGGTCTTGTGGGGTAGATTGGAAGTAGTAAAATACCAAAAAACCGGGAGAATGTTTTATAACATACTCAGGACCAATAGCTCATTCCAAAGACTGGCGTGGGTTTCACCCAGCCTTTTTACGGCCGTTTAGAGCCAGCCCGTAAGGCGGGCGTACTACTGCGGGCCGTCAATGGCGTTGAAAACAAGCAGGATAGAGCCAGGTTACCCGCCGGGGTGCCGCTTCCCGCCTGGCGCGGCCCCGACCGCGGCAGAACCAAATCTTACACTTTGGCCCGACTCGCTACCAGGGTGATGCACAAGCCCATGACGGCAATAATGGAGAACGAAATCTGCAGGTTGGCGGCCCCGGCTACCAACCCAATCAGCGGCGGCCCGATCAGAAAGCCTAGAAAGCCCACCGTGGATACGGCGGCCAGGGCCACGCCCGGCGACATCGTGGAGGCCTTGCCCGCCGCGCTGTAGACCAGCGGCACCACCGACGACACCCCGAAGCCCACCAGCAAAAAGCCCGCAATGGCCGTGGGCAGGGCCGGCAGCAGCACGGCCAGCAGCAGGCCCGCCGCCGTGAGCAGCCCACTGGCCTGCAACACGGCCCGCACCCCGTAACGGTGGGCAAACCAGTCGGCCACGAAGCGGCCCCCGGCCATGGTGCTCATAAAGGCCGTGTAGCCCACGCCCACCCAGGCTTTTTCGGCCAGCACCACTTTGCGAAAGTATATACCGCTCCAGTCGAACATGGCGCCCTCGCAGATCATGGAGCAGAAGGCAATCAGGCCCAGGCCGAGCAGGGCCTGGTCGGGCCGGGCAAAGATGGGCTGATTGGCCGCCGCGGCCCGGTCGTGGCGCAGCGTGTAGGGCCAGCAGGCCAGCAGGCCCACCAGAATACCGCCCCAGATCAGGGCAAAGTGCCCCAACGGCTCGATGCCGCGGGCATTCATAAAGTTACCAATGGCGGCGCCGGTAAAGCCGGCCAGGCTCCACAGCCCGTGGAAAGCGGCCATAATCGGGCGCTGGTACAAGGCCTCCACGCCCACGGCCTGGGTGTTGACCGAAATATTCATCAGGTTGCTGGTAACCCCGTACAGGAACAAACAGCCCACGAGCTGATACAGGTTCTGGGCCCAGCCGATGCTAACCAGGGTGGAGCTGTAGAGCACGGCCCCGACCAGGGCCATGCGGCGGCTGCCCTGAGTGGCTACCAGCCAGCCCGACAGCGGCAAGGATAGCATCAGGCCCACGGGCAAAGTAATCAGCACCAGGCCCAGCTCTGCTTCCGACAAACTCATCTTCTGCTGAATGCTCGGAATGCGGGAGGCCCAGCTGGCAAAACACAGGCCCTGCAGAAAAAACAGCGTGCTGACGGCCACGCGGTGGGCGGTAGCCGAAACTGTATTCTTAGAAAGCAATGAAAGCATAACGCCCTGATTTTAAATTTACTACTCGCACCCACTTACAGTCTTACCCCACTACCTGCGTCAGCTACCCGGCGGCTTTGCCGCCACAACTCCCCCCGCGCCAACGAGCCGGTAAAAACTACCGCGGCGCGGGCCCACAACAACCGCGCTAAATAGTTTACCCGGACGGAACGAATTCCCCACGGACGGGCTTTGTACGGCCACCTGCCGTTGGCAGTAGTAAGCCCAAAGCTGAAAGTAGCCGTGTGTATGAAAAGATTGTTACTGCTTAATAAGTCGAAAAACCACGAGCGGCTCAACCACAAAATCAAGACCACGCTGGCCGAGCAGTTAGCGTTGGTGGGCTCGTTGTCGACGGCCTGCCAGCAGCTGACCATGGCCCAGCTTACCGAGTGCCTGCCGCTACTGCTGACTTTCAGTCCCCGCGCAATAGAGGGTTGGCAGGATCAAGAGCACCACGGCGCGGCGCTCAGCCTGCGCTTTGCCGGTGGCTACCGGCTGCTGATAACCGTTTTCTGCCCGCCCCACGACGCTCAGGCCTGGTACCCCGACACGAAGATTTTTGTGTATCACTACGCGCAGCTCGTTACCTATCTGGCCTGTCACCACGGGCATTTGTGCGCGGCGTTGCACCGCAGCCTGCAGGTACTTAGCCAGAAGAGCGCCCAGGCCAAGCAGCTTCAGCCGTAATAAGCCCGGCTAATGGCCCCGGGCCAGCAGGGCAATGCCCACCACGATGCTGACCAGCCCCAGGGCCTGGGACCAGGACAAAGCCTCGCGCAGTACCACCAGCCCCAGCAGGGCCGTGAGCAGCACCGAGCCGCCCACGATGACCGGCGTCCCGACCGAAGACGACACGCCCCGGCTAAACACGACGAAGGTCAGAATCTCGGCCAGACCCACGCCCAGCCCGGCCAGGGCGGCCAGCAGCAAACCTTTGGTGGTAATGGGCAGCGGCTGGCCCTGCAGCTTGAGCTTGAGTAGCCACACGGCCCCCAAGCCAGCCGCCACGAGTTGCAGCACTACGGCCCCCACGGCCGCAGGCAGCTGGTCGGAAGCCAGCTTGATAAAAAAGTTGTAGAGCGCCAGGCAGAAAGCCGTCAGCAGCGCCAGCAGCAGCCAGGGCATCCTACTTGAGGCGCTCCAACAGCCCCTGCTGCAGCTGCTGCCAGTTCGGGTAATCGTCTTTGGCGGCCCACTGCTCCTGCAGCTCCGACTTGCGCACCACGGCTTCCACGGCCTCAATGGCCAGCTCGCGCAGGTCCTCACTTTCCGAAGCATCCAGCTTGACGATAACCGGAATCAGGTCGACGGGAAACTCCTGGGCCGGCTTGCCCAGAATGGCGGCCACAATTTCGGCCGCGGCCAGGGCTTCACTGGCCTCCGCGGCCTCCAGGGCGCCTTCTTCCTCGGCGGCGGTGGCCAAGGCCTCGTAAAGCACGGCCTCGGTGTGGTTGTCGCGGAAATCCTCGGCGAAGTCGGCCGCCGCGTCGTTGTCGAAGTTGTAGTAGCCCCAGGTGCCCATAAGGTGGTGTTGGTTTTTAGGAGTGTTGATACGTGAAAAAAGCAAAAGAGGCATCCGGTGTTACGTAATTTGCCCGGCTACCTTATTACACTACTACAGCGCAGGATGCCAGCCGATGACCAGGAAACGGATGTAGCCTACGGTCAAATTGAGCCGCCTGTGCGCCTGCTGGAGTTGCAGTCGGTCTTTCCGGCAGTCAAATCCGGGAATCCAGTCTTTACCAGAACGGAGAGTATCTGCTGCTCACCAACAATGCTGCTTCACGCCTCATCTGTGAAAAAACCGCCGTTGATACCCTGATCAGCGGTAATGCGGGCACGCCAAGAGCCCTACTTGACAGTTGCCAAAGTGCCTCCGCAGCCCTAGCCGACCATCGTATCAGACACCGCATCGAGCTGTACCACGACCAGGAAATGTACGCCTACCTGCACTACGACTGGCCGCGAGGTTTCGACTAGCCCGGCTTCAGAGCCCTTGTGTCTACTCCGCAGCGTCATCCAACGAATCAGCCGGGGCCGATACGCGCAAGGAATCGGGGGAGGTAGTGCTGCTCAGCTGCAGGTATTGCTGCACCATTTCGGTTTCCTGCTCGGACTTCTGCAACAGATGTATCATCCCGACCACATGGACGGCGCAGGGAATGAGCAGCAACGCGGGTAGAGCTTTCAGCCAGGGACTTACGCGTTGTACCGTCGTACTGGCGTACGCCCGCACTAGCACCAGCCCGGGCAGCCACAGCAGCAGCGTCACGACGGCGGCCAGGCAGGCCCCGACCCACAGCGCGGCGTAGGCAAAAAACTCCTCCATGGTAGGGCCCATTTGCTCCGGCCTGGCCTGGGGCAAGGCACTGAGCGGCGGGTAAATCGTCCAGCCGCCAATAGGCTGACTATAGGTCCACGGCGGCCGGGGCAGCACGCCGTGGCTGAGAGCAATACAAACGACCGATACAAGGGCCGCGCCGGTAGCCAGCAGCAGCAGGGTTTGGGGCCGGCGCATCTATTTGAATTTCTCCTTGAGAATCTCCAGCTCCACGGCCGGCGAAATCTTCTCGTAGAGCACGTGGTAGGCCGCCGAGGTAATGGGCATGTGCACGCCGAGCTTCTTGTTGAGCTCATGAATGCTCTTGACGGCGTAGTAGCCCTCGGCCACCATATTCATCTCCATCTGCGCCGACTTCACCGAGTAGCCTCTGCCAATCATGTTGCCGAAGGTGCGGTTGCGCGAAAACTGCGAGTAGGCCGTCACCAGCAAGTCCCCGAGGTAAGCCGAGGCCGACAGGTCCCGGGGCTGGGGGTTCATGGCGTGCACGAAGCGGCGCATTTCCTGCACCGCGTTGCTGACCAGCACCGCCTGAAAATTGTCGCCGTAGCCCAGCCCGTGGGCAATGCCGCAGGTCAGGGCAATGATGTTTTTCATGACGGCGAAGTACTCAATGCCGTCGAGGTCTTCCATGGGGTGGGCCTTCACGTAGCGGTTGCGCAGCAGGTGGCAGAAGTCCTCGGCCAGGGCCAGGCTGGGCGAGCCGATGGTCAGGTAGCTCTGCTTTTCCAGGGCCACCTCCTCGGCGTGGCACGGACCGGCCACCACCCCGATTCGGTCGTGGGGCAGCCGAAACCGCTCGGCCACGTAGTCGGTTACCAGCACGTTTTTGCTGGGCACCATGCCCTTGATGGCCGAAATAACGCGCTTGTTTTTGAGCATATCCCGGTCGAGCTTATCCAGGGAGCTTTGCACGAAGGCCGCCGGCACGGCCAGCACCAGCCAGTCGGCCTCTTCCACGGTTTCCTTGAGCTCGGTGGAGGGAAATATGCGGCTCAAATCGAAGGCCACCGACGAGAGGTAGCGCGGGTTGTGCCGGGTGCGCAGCAGGTGCTGCACGTCGTCCTTACTGCGCATCCACCAGCCCACGCGGGCCCCGTTTTCCGACAGGATTTTGGTAAGCGCGGTGGCCCAGGAGCCGCCGCCAATCATGGCTATTTTATCCACCGGGGATTGGGAATTTTAGGGGTCAGAGTGCCGAGTTTAGGCAAAAAAAATGAGAGGCCGGAAGCACTTGCTGCTCCCGACCTCCCAACTAGCCGAAAACGCGACTGTTAGCGTTTGGCACGCGACTGTTAGCGTTTGGCACGCGCCTGTTAGTGTTTGGCGCCGGCTGCGGCTTACTTGTCGCCCTCGGGCTCTTCCTTCAGGGCGGCCTTGTTGATGGTCTTGGCGTCTTTCACGACCACCGGTCCCCCATCCTTGAGGGTTTTGGCTACGGCCCGGAACGGCCCGCTCACCACCTCGTCGCCGGCCTGCAGACCGCTGCGGATTTCGATGTTGGCAAAGTCGCTGATGCCGGTCTTGACGGGCGTCAGCACCGACTTACCGTTGCGCACCACGAAGACGACCTCCTGAATTTCGGTTTTAGGCGCCGTCTTGGTACTCACCGCAACGGCCGCACCATTCTCCTCGGGCTTAGCCGCGGTGGTCAACGTACTGTCGGAGCGGGTCGTGACGGCGGCCAGCGGCACGCTCAGCACGTTGCTCTTACGGTCGGTAATTACATCCACGGAGGCCGTCATGCCGGGGCGGAACGGTACCACGGTGCGGCCCTGCACGGTGCGCACCAGGTGGCGATACGACTCGGGCAAGAGGCGGATGCGCACCTCAAACTCGGTGACGGCTTCGGCCGTCAGCGCGTCCTTGGCCGTGTTGGCAATGCTGGTCACGATGCCGCGGAACTTCTCGTCCTTGCTGGCGTAGCTATCCACTTCCACGTCGGCCGAGTCGCCGAGGTGCACGTTGATGATGTCGTTTTCATTCACGTTCACCCGCACCTCCATCGAGTTGAGGTTGGCAATGCGCATGATTTCGGTACCGGCCATCTGGGTCGTGCCCACTACCCGCTCGCCTTTTTCCACGTTGAGCTTGCTCACCGTGCCGCTCACCGGGGCGTAAATCGTGGTTTTGTTCAGGTTCTTGCGGGCTTCTTCCAGGCCGGCCTGGGCGCTGGCCACGTTGCTCTGGGCCGCCCGGATGCTCTGGCGGGCCGAATTGATTTCCTCCTGCGAGGCGTCGTAGGCGGCTTTGCTGGCCTCGTAATCGGCCTGCGAAATCACCTTTTGCTTGTAGAGGGAGGCGTTGCGGCGGTAGGTCAGCTCGGTTTGCTTGGCCGAGGCAATGAGCTGCTGCAGGCGGGCCTGGGTCTGGCCCACGTTGGCACGCTGGGTGTTCACCGTGGCCGACTGCATGTTCACGTTGGCCTGGTAGTTATCGGGGCGGATGCGCAGTAAGAGCTGGCCTTTCTTGACCGAGTCGCCCTCGGCCACATACAACTCAATGATTTCACCGGACACGTCGGGCGAGATTTTCACTTCGGTTTCGGGCTGAATCTTGCCCGAGGCACTGACTTTTTCCACGATGGTCTGGGGCGCGGCCTTGGCCGTCATCACCTCGGTGCCGGCCGGCTGCCCCACCCAGCCCTTCTTTTTCGCGACCACAAAGCCAACAATCATCACCAGGATGACAGCCAGTAAAATGTACAGTAAGCGGTTGTTTTTCATGTTCGATAGTATGGCGAATCGGGGGTACGTTGTGCGAAATGGCGGAAAGTTGGGGCAAAAAAAGGAAGAAGCCAGTAGCCCGGACTAAATATCCCGGCGACTGGCTTCTTTTAGTGGAAAAGTAGCTTAGAGTCTGATGCCACGGCCTTCGTAGAAATCCAGCACCTTGCGGCGGAAGATGAACTCGTACTTGGCCTGAATCATGCTCGACTCGGCCCCGTAGAGGTTGTTTTTGGCGATGTTGAAGTCCGTGCCGTTGAGCAGGCCGTTGTTGAAGCGGATTTCGGCGTTGCGGTAGGCCGTCGTCAGGGCTTCCGTCTGGCGCTTGGCGGCCGCGTAGCGGCGCTGGGCGGCAATGGCGTCGGCGTAGGCCTGCTGAATGGTTTGCCGCAGCTGCAGTCGGGTTTGCTCGGCGCGCAGCTCGTTCTGCTTCACCCCGATTTCGGAGCGCTGCACGTTGGTGCGCGCCTGCAGGCCGTTGAGGATGGGAATGGACAGGTTAAAGCTCAGCTGCTTGCCCAGGTTGTTCTTGACCTGGGAAGTAAAGCCCTCGGACAAGGTTTCGAAGCGGGGCTGCTTGATACCGGAAAATAGGCCCGGCACTACCTGGGCCCCGGTGGGCGTGAGCTGGTAGATAAAGCCCGAGGGCACGACGGTGGAGTCGCCGGTGAGCTTGCGCCCGATGCGGGCCGAGGAGTAGCCCGAGAAGATGCTGCCCCCGAAGGTGAGGCGGGGATAATAGGCACCGCGGGCCAGCTCCACCGTGCGCAGGGCGCTTTGCACCCGCAGGTCGGCGGCCTTTACTTCGGGCATGATACCCTGGGCCGTCTGGTAGGTGCCATCGGGGTCGGCCGTGAGCATCACCACGTCGTCGGGGTCGGGCAGGTTGGGCACCTCAATCTCGAAGCCGGTGGCCGAGGGCAGGTTCAGCAGCTGGGCCAGCTGCAGGCGGTAAAAAGCCACCTGGTTTTGGGCCGTAATAACGTTGAGTTCATCGGAGGCCAGCTGGGCCTGGCTGTCGAGTACGTTGCTTTCGGCCACGCTGCCGGCCTTGAGCAGCTTCTGGGCCCGGCTTACCTGCTGCTGGCTGGTGTTGACGCGCGCCTCATTGGCCCGCACAATTTCCTGGGCCAGCACCAGCTGCAGAAACGAGGAGGCCACGTTCAGGGCAATGTCGTTGCGCGACTTCTCGATGTCGCTCAGGCCGGCCTGGTAGTCGAGCTCGTTGCGCTTGATGGTGTTGCGCAGCTGAAAGCCCGAAAACAGCGTAACCTGGGAACTGAGCGAGAAGTTATTGGCCCGGGTGGTCTGGTTCTGAAACTGGAAAGTCAGCGGGTCGACGTTGGTGCCGTAGTTCCAGCTCTGGGAGGCCGCGGCGTTGGCCGTGGGCAGCAGGGCGGCCCGGCTCTGGCGCAGCACCACGTTGGTATTCTCGGTGGTCAGCTGCTGCTGGCGCACCGTGAGGTTGTTTTGCAGGGCCACGTCCACGGCCCGCTGCAGCGAGTAAGGGCCGCTGGGGGTTGCCGCGGGCACAGTGCCGGCCGGGGGCTGAACGGGAGCCGTGGTTTGGGCCGCGGCGGGCAGGCCCACGGCGCTCAGCAGCAGCGCCCCGACGCCCGCCGTGGCTAACTGGTGCAGAAACGGAGTACGAAGTGTTTTCATAGGGCAAAGGGCTGGCAAGAACCGGCGTGGCAAAGGTAATTATTCAATATTAGGAATATACGTTACGCGGTGGACCCAGCTGAGCTGGCGCAGGTACTCCAGAGTTATTTCCTTGATGCCCGAGTCCATTTCGATGAACTGCCGGGCCGCGTCGTTCTTGCCCTTGCGGCTCACGAACATGGTGGCAATGTTGCAGTCGTCATGGGCAATAACCGAGGCAATAAAGGCAATGGAGCCCGGCCGGTCGTCGGCATCCACGATGAGCGTGTGCAGGGACGCCGAGAAGTCGGACGGGAAGCCGTCGACTTCCACGATGCGGATGACGCCCCCACCCCGGCTCTGGCCGATAACTTCCACGCTGTGGCCCGTGCGCTCGTCGCGCAGCTGCAGCCGGATGGTGTTGGGGTGCATCGTGGAGGCGTTGCCCACGCTCTGAAAGGTGTACTGCAGGCCGGCTTCCCGGGCGTGCTCGAAGGCCTCGCGGATGCGCTTGTCGTCGGTGGCCATGCCCAGCAGGCCGGCCACGATGGCGCGGTCGGAGCCGTGGCCCTCGTAGGTGCGGGCAAAGGAATTGTAAAACGTAATGGTGGCATGCGTGGGCAAGGAGCCCAGGATGCGGATGGCGGCGCCGGCAATGCGGACCACGCCGGCCGTGTGCGAACTGCTGGGCCCGATCATCACGGGTCCGATCATATCAAAAATGCTGCTCTTTTCGGCCATAAGTGGGCTAAAAGTAGGTGATTTGGCCGGGAAACCAACCAAAATCGTCGGGTTTGCGTAGGGGGTGCGCCCCGCGCCAAACGGTCCCGCCCGAGTAGATGGGCATCGGGGCCCAAGGGTTGCCCGCGGCTGGCAGATTCGGCGGCTTTTTTGTTCCTTGTGCCGCCGTTCCCACCCAGACGGCTTTCTTCTCCCGCCTCCAACCACCCTAAATCAATGTCTTTGCCACAGGACGAATTCTCGCCCGCCGTGCTCGAGCAGCTGCGCCGTTTGCAGCAGAAGTACGCCGCCGACGGTCAGGATCTGGCAGGCTACCTCGAGGGCCTGTACTACGCCGACTACGTCAACTACTGGGACTATATCGAGCTCGATACGCTGCTTTCGCTGCAGCGGCCCCTGACCCAGATTCCCGACGAGCGAATCTTTATTATGTACCACCAGATTACGGAGCTCTACTTCAAGCTCTGCCTCTGCGAGTACGAGCAGATCGGGCTCCTGCAGCAGCCCACCGTGGGCGAGCTGGTCTTGCGCCTGGGCCGCATCAACCGCTACTTCGAGAACCTGATTGACTCCTTCGACGTGATGGTCGACGGCATGGACAAAAACCAGTTTTTGCAGTTTCGCATGGCCCTGATGCCCGCCTCGGGCTTTCAGAGCGTGCAGTACCGCATGATTGAAATTGCCTCCACCTCGCTCGACAACCTTTTAAACAAAGAGAAGCGTCGCCTGCTGGGCGAGGCCGCCGCCCACGACGAGCTAATGGGCTGCATCTACTGGAAAGCCGGGGCCACCATCGAAGAAACCGGCGCCAAAGCCCTGACACTTATTCAGTTCGAAGAAAAATACACCCAGCAGCTCAGCCAGCACGCGGCCCACTACCAGGACCGCAACGTGTGGACCGTGGTGCAGCGCCTGAGCCCGGAAGACCAGCAGCACCCGCGCCTGCTACGCCAGCTCAAGCTGCTCGACACGAACGTCAACGTCAACTGGCCCCTGATGCACTTTAAGTCGGCGGTGCGCTACCTGGAGCGCGACCCCACGGCCCTGGCCGCCACGGGGGGCACCAACTGGAAGAAGTACCTGCCTCCCAAGTTCCAGAAGCGCATCTTCTACCCCCAGCTCTGGACCAGTCAGGAGCTGGAAGACTGGGGCAAAAACTGGGTGGAAAGCATTCTGGAAGAAGCCCGCTCGTAATTTGACTCACTAATCTAGCCCCCGGCTTCTACGGTCGGGGGCTTTTTTTTGGTGCTGCACGCAATTGCCCGGCGGGCTAGTCGCGCGGCTTGGTTAACGGCAACTTACCGATGCGCTGGACGCTTTATGTATTGCTTGGGCTAAGCAGCGCCTGTCAGCCGACGGAGTTTCGCGCCTGCCCGAACCTGCAGACGGACCCGACCAAGCAGCTGTATCAGGACGTTGTGACCGAGCTGATTGAACACGGCTTAGACCACGCGTATTTACCGGAGCAGCAGCAACAGGTGCTCTGGCAGCACTTGGCGACGGTAGACCACCCGGTGCCGACGGCCACCGATACGGCCTGGCATCAGGAGCAGGAAGCCCGCTTCCAGAACCAGCTTTTCCAGGACACGGCCCACTTTCAGACCTTTTACCTGAATACGACCTACGAAAAGGGACCCGTGCTGGCCGATCTGCCGGCTCAGCTCTCCACCCTACCGCCTAGTTCCAGGGTGGCCGGGTTGCTGCGCTCTTTTGCGGCTCTGTCCCAACAAGCCGTGGCCGATAGTTTGCGGCACTTACAACGCCGTCTGCAGGCCGCGGACTTTCAACTCTGCACGGCGACCCTGCGGGCGGCGGAACCAGCTCCAGCTTTTGGGCACTCACCGGGCAGAGGCACGTTGAGCTTATCCAAGGTCGTATTCAACGCCCGCCGCGACCAGGCGCTCCTGGCGTATGGGTGGACGTGTGGACCGCGGTGCGGGTTTGGGGAAGTGCTCTGGGTTGAAAAAACCAAGGGCCGCTGGCGCATCAGGCAGGCCGAAATGACCTGGATTTCCTAGCTTGAGCAGTAAGCATCCGCTACTGGCCGCTTGAGCTTCAGAAGTTCAATTCACGGAAGTTTTCTTACACTCCCGGAGCTTGTTTGCCTTGCCAATAAGCCAGCCGAAGCGGCTGATTCCTTGGTTCCGGGCGCAGGTGGCGCTTTGTAGCTACCGGCCGGAACGAGCTTGGGCTGCCCGCAAGCATCTTGTAGAGCCGGAAAACGTAGTAGGCGGATATTCTCCTTCTGCTGACGCGCTTGTTATGCCCAAAACGATACTCTTGCTGCTGCTCCTGTGCCTGGGTGCCGGCCCCCTCAGCTGGGCCCAGCGCGACGCCGAGCAGCCTCGCTACGCCGGGCGGCCCCAAACGGCGGCCCAGCGCCAGGCCGACCAGGAGTTTGTAACCCAGGCCCTGCAGCAGTACAAAACCCGGGCGGCGGCCTCCGAAACCTACGTGGACGAGGGCTGGACGGCATTTTACCAGGAAAAATACTCCCAGGCCCTGCAAAGCTACAACCGGGCCTGGCTGCTCGACTCGGCCAGCGCCAACGTCTTTTACGGCTTCAGCGCCTACCTGACCAAGCGTGGCACCCCGGCCGCCGCGGCGCGGTACTTTGCCCTGGCCCAGCAGCGCGACCCGCAGCGCCTTGGGGCCCGCACCTACTACGTACGTCTGGCCGACCTGCAGGAAAAGCTCGGCGACCGGGCCGGCGTGCTGGACTCCTACCAGGAAATTATCAAACTGGACCCGGGCAACGCCACGGCCTACCGCGTGCTGGGCACCACCTACGCCGCCATGCAGGACAGCGCCCGGGCACGCCAGCACTTGCGGAAAGCTTTGAGTCTGAACCCGGCCGACTCGGCTACCTACTTCGGGCTGGGGCAGCTGGCCTACGCCCGTCAGGACTACGCCCGGGCCGTGGCCACCTACAGCCAGGCGCTGCGCCTGAACCCGCGCTACCTCGATGCCTACGCTGCCCGGGGCCTGGCCTACGAGCAGCAGGGCCAGCTGCCCCAGGCCGTGGCCGATTACAGCAAGTGCCTGGAAATGGCGGAATTCGTGGATAAAGGCCAGTTTTACCGCATGCTGGGCGTGGTGCAGATCAAGCTGGAAGACCCCAGCGCCTGCGAGTCGCTGCGCCAGGCCCTGCGCTGGGGCGACGCGGCCGTGGGCGAAAAGGAGCTCAAGCGTATCCTGAAGGAGCACTGCCGCTAAGCCCAGCGGTGGCGGGCAGTTCCGCAACCCCGGCCCGGCGGCCTAGCGTATGCCTTCCGGAACCGCCTTTCCCTCGGCCTGCACTATGGACGCCACCGACCGCAAAATCATTGATACTTCCCTGGAGCAGTTGCGCACCCTGCACCAGAACATTAGCCCGCTCTGGCCCGCCGATACTCTGGCCGCCTTTTACTACGAGGTACTCAGCGGCAGCATGGCCCGCTACGGCCCCGAGGTAGCCCAGGCCATCAGCGCCATTCTGAGCGAGAAATTTGACAACGCCAGCAAGGCCCACGCCAGCCTGGGGCAGCTGGGCATGAACGGTCAGGCAGATTCAGGCACTACTTCCCCAACCTGATTCGGGTAGGTGCTACCGGGTGGCACGCCGTAATTAGTGGGGCCCGGCGCCTGAGGCAATAGGTTATTTCGACCGGGGGGCGTTTCTTCGGGGTATTATTACGCCCTTCTCCCCGATACCTATGCCCCGTTTATTGAGCTATATCTTCCTGCTACTGTCGGGGTTTGCGGGCATGGCCCAGAACAAACCCGGCCCTTTGGTTTCAGTGGAGGATGTGAAATATAAGGATGGCAGCACGGTACTAGTAGCTACAAACCGGGGATTTGCGCCCTGTACTATCTTTCTGGAAGCCGAGTTGCTGCACATGACCAGCGACGTAGCCCTGCCCGCTAAAATAGTGGTGTTTCCTTCCCCCAAGCCGCAGGTTATTGCGCACTTCACCCCGCAAGAGCAGTACCTGACCCGCACGTATACTTACTGGTACGGGGCACAGTTGGGCATTTGCAACGGCAAGAAGCCGGACACCACCTTCATTTATCGGTTGCCTTTACCAACGGGCACGACCAGCACCATTCTGCAAGCCAGGACCGTCGACTCCACCTACAGTAAGCCTTGGAGTCATGCGGTTATATTCAGGCTGCCCGAAAATACCCCCGTGTGCGCGGCCCGGGCCGGAGTTGTAACCGATGTGCGCCAGGATTCCGATAAATCTGGGGGCCGGGGCCGCCGGTATGATGCCAATATGATAGTGGTATTTCACGACGACGGGACCTACGCCGTTTACACGCACTTTCGGCAGAACGGTGCGGCCGTGCAGGCCGGGCAGCGCGTCAACGAGGGCGACGTACTCGGCTTTTCCGGTAACACCGGTTGGGTAAAAGAGCCCTGCTTAGGGTTTAACGTGCAATACAGCGCCGAGCCTGACCCGCGGATGGTGCCAACCTTGTTTCAAACGACGACAAGCCCCGGCCTCTACCTGAAAACGGGCCAGACGGTCACTACGCCCTAACCCACTCCGGCTTCCATGCGGCCCGCTTTCTGGGTGTCGGGCATGCGCCAGTACACCAGCAACGACAGGGCGGCGCAGAAGGTCACGTACCAGTAAAACCAGGTTTCGACGCCCCACTGCTTGGCCTGCAGGGCCACGTACTCGGCCGAGCCGCCGAAGATGGCCACCGTCAGGGCGTAGGGCAAGCCCACGCCCAGGGCCCGGATGGCCGTCGGGAACAACTCGGCCTTCACCACGGCATTAATCGAAGTGTAGCCGCTCATCATCAGCATGGCCACGGCCAGCAGCCCCAGGGCGGCCCACTCCGAGGGGGCCCGGCCCAGCAGGGTGAGCAGCGGCACGGTACCCAGCGTGGCCCCGACGCCGAAAAACAGCAGCACCGGCCGCCGCCCCACCCGATCCGACAAGGCCCCGAACAAGGGCTGCAGCACCAGGGCAATGGCCAGCGTGACGAAGGAAATCCAGGAAGCCTGGGCCTTGCTGAAACCGGCCGTATTGACCAGAAATTTCTGGGCGTAGGTCGTAAAGGTGTAAAACACGATGGTACCGCCCAGGGTGAGGCCCACCACGGTCAGGATTTCCTTGGGGTAGCGCAGCAGCAGCGCCAGCTTACCCGGCTCCTGCTGGGTGGGGGCCGTTTGCTCCTGCTTCACGAACGAGTCGGTTTCGTCCATGTGCCGCCGCAGATACAACGCTACCAGCGCCGCCGCGGCCCCGATGACGAACGGCACCCGCCAGCCCCAGGTGTACATCTGCGCCTCGCTCAGGCTCCGCTGCAACACCAGCTGGACCGATAAGGCCAGCAGCTGCCCGCCCAGCAAGGTCACGTACTGGAAGCTGGAGAAAAAGCCCCGGTTCCGGGCGTCGGCCATTTCGCTCAGGTAGGTGGCCGAGGTGCCGTACTCGCCACCCACGCTCAGGCCCTGCAGCAGGCGGGCCAGCACGAGCAGCACCGGCGCGGCCACCCCAATCTGCCCGTAGCCCGGCGTGAGGGCAATCAGCAACGAGCCCCCGCACATAAGCAGCACCGACACCACCAGGGCCGCTTTGCGGCCGTGCCGGTCGGCGTAGGTGCCCATGAGCCAGCCGCCCAAAGGCCGCATCAGAAAGCCCACGGCAAAGACGGCGGCCGAGTTGAGCAACTGGGCCGTCAGGTTGCCTTGGGGAAAAAACGCCGGGGCGAAATACAGGGAAAAAGCCGAGTACACGTACCAATCGTACCACTCCACCAAATTGCCAATGGAGCCGCTGACGATGGATTTGATGCGGGAAGCCATGCTACGCGCGGGCGGCGCACCGGGAAGGAAAGCAGACATAGAAAGCGGAAATTCAGCCGGGCCAACCGGGCAAAAACGACCGGTGGCAGCCGCCAAGGTAGCGGGCCCGGTCCAAACTCCTACCTTTGCCGGCGTTGTTCTTGGTTTGATTTCAATCAGACGGCCGCAAGGTTTCCGGGTAATACCGGAATTAATAGGGAACCGGGTGCGAATCCCGGACAGACGCGCTACTGTAAGTACCGAGTTGGTTTTCACCCCCAAATCCCGCCCATTGAGCCGGCCTGCGGGCCCGCTTGAGAAGGGCCGTGAAAACTGGTATAAGTCAGGAGACCTGCCTTGCGCCGCGTGGATAAGACGGCCCTCGCGCTATGGGGCTCTTGTTGGGTGCTGAAGGAATTCGGGCGGTGGGCCGGGCCGTTTTGCTGCGCCCGCCGGCGCCGGGTTCCGGCTTTTTCTCGACGGGGCTTGTTGGCGGGTGGGCGGTTTGAAACCAGCCGCAGGACGTTTCTTTCCCTCTTTTTCCCAGTTCCATGCTCACGCTCGACGAGAAAATTGCCCGCGCCGAAACGCGTATTTTCAAAGCGGTATTTCCCAACACCACCAACCACTACGATACGCTCTTCGGCGGGGCCACCCTGCACATGATGGATGAAGTGGCCTTTATCTGCGCCACCCGCTTTTCCCGCCTCAAGATGGTCACCGTGTCCTCCGACAAGGTCGACTTTACCCACCCCATTCCCGGTGGCACGTTGGTGGAGCTCATCGGCAACGTGGTGCGCGTGGGCAACACCAGCCTGCAGGTGCGCGTGGACCTGTTCGTGGAGCAGATGTACTCCGAGGAGCGCACCAAAGCCGTAACCGGCACGTTCACCTTCGTGGCCATCGACAACGAAAAGCGCCCGGTCCGCATCCTGTCCGAGGCCGCTACGACGGAGTAGGCTACCCCACCGCCTGTCCTCCTGAGCTTTTGCGCAGGACCTTCCTCACCTACCCCACGGCAGGCAGTACCAACGTGACAAAATCCCTTTGCCATCCACTGGTAGAGGGATTTTTGCATTTACCGGGGTTGGGCAGGACGTGAAGGAAGGTCCCGCGCTTTGCGGACGTCAGATGAAGGAGGACAGCCGAATTAAACGCCGGGTTTATCTGTTTTCCCTGGGTATCTTTGCAGTCCAAAAACACCTTTTGCTTAGGTCTAAAGGCTAAACACCTTTCACCCCTTATGTCCGAAAAACAAGAAATTGAGGCCCTGCTTCCCCCGGAAGTGGCCTACGACGAGTACGCGCGCTACCGCGCCCTGCTAGCCGCCGCCGGCCTGCAGCCCGGCCAGGCCGACTTCGTGCACCTGCGCAAGCGCAGCATCGACGCCCGCGGCCGGCAGCCCCTGGTGCGCCTGCGGGCCGACATCTGGCGCTCAGCTCCGCCCACGGACTTGTTCGGCCCCTGGTTTCAGTACCCCGATATCAGCCGGGCGCGCCGCTCGGTGCTGATTGTGGGCGCGGGTCCGGCCGGCTTGTTTGCCGCCCTGCGGGCCATTGAGCTGGGTATCCGACCCATCGTACTGGAGCGGGGCAAGGACGTGCGCACCCGCCGCCGCGACCTGGCGGCCCTCAACAAGGAGCACGTCGTGAATCCCGACTCCAACTACTGCTTCGGCGAAGGCGGGGCCGGCACGTATTCCGACGGCAAGCTCTACACCCGCTCTACCAAGCGCGGCGACATTCAGCGCATCCTCAAGCTGCTCGTGCAGCACGGGGCCACGCCCGAAATCATGGTCGACGCCCACCCCCACATCGGTACCAACAAGCTGCCCGGCGTGGTGGCGGCCCTGCGCGAATCCATCCGGCAGGCCGGCGGCGAAGTGCGCTTCGACACCCGCGTCACGGACCTGATTCTGGCCGGCACTCACCTGCGCGGCGTAGTGACGGCCGCCGGCGAGGCCCTGGAAGCCGACGCCGTGATTCTGGCCACCGGCCACTCGGCCCGGGATATTTACGAGCTGCTGCACCGCCGCGGGGTCCGCATCGAGGCCAAGCCCTTTGCGCTGGGCGTGCGTGTGGAGCACCAGCAGGAGCTTATCGACCAGGCCCAGTACCGCCGCGCCGACCGGGGTCCGCTGCCAGCGGCATCCTACTCCTTGGTGCACCAAACTCAGTGGCAGGGCCAGCAGCGGGGCGTGTTTTCGTTTTGCATGTGCCCCGGCGGCTTTATCGTGCCCGCTGCCACCGCGCCCGGCGAAGTAGTGGTGAACGGCATGAGCCCCAGCCGCCGCGACTCCCGCTTCGCCAACTCCGGCATCGTGACGGCCATTGAGCTCGAAGACATGGACCTGCAGCGCTACGGCGCCCTGGCTGGCCTGCAGCTGCAGCAGCAAATCGAGCAGCGGGCCTGCCAGCTGGCCGGCAACACCCAGCTGGCCCCGGCCCAGCGCCTGGGCGACTTTCTCAAGGGCAAAGTCTCGGCCGAGCTGCTCGACACCTCCTACCAGCCCGGCCTGGTCTCGGTCAATATGGAGCAGGTGCTGGGCCAAGGCCTGACGGCGCGGCTGCGGCAGGGCTTCGAGAACTTTGGCCGCAAGATTCCGGGCTACGCCACCAACGCGGCCCAAATCGTGGGCGTGGAAAGCCGCACCTCGGCCCCGGTGCGCATCCCCCGCGACCCGGCCACGCTGCAGCACCCCGAAACCACGGGCCTGTTTCCCTGCGGAGAAGGAGCCGGCTACGCGGGCGGCATCGTATCGGCGGCCATGGATGGGGAGCGGTGCGCCGAAGCCGTAGCGGCCCTGGTTCGTGGGTAGGTGATTGGTGATTGATAATTGATAATTGTTGATTGTTGATTGTTGAAAGTCGGCGGGGCTTTTTCGCGGTTGATTTTTGATTCTTCGCGGCTGAAATGCGTTTAAGTCACTAACCTGCTTTCCCTCACCCGCCGCAGGTATTCGTTAACCAAGCTCCGGCCGACCGGTTAACGAACAGCACTCAACAACCGACAATCAACTCCCCAGATGAAAAAGACCCTTGTTCTCGGCGCCAGCGACAACCCCTCCCGATACTCCTACCGCGCCGTGCACCAGCTCCAGCGCCACGGCCACGAGGTTGTGCCCGTGGGCATCCGCAAAGGCCAGGTGGCTGGCCTCGACATTCACACCGACCGGCCCACGGGCGAAGATATCGACACCGTAACGCTGTACGTGGGCCCGCAAAACCAGCCCGCTTGGTACGACTACATCCTGGATTTGAAGCCCAAGCGCATCATCTTCAACCCCGGCACCGAAAACGAGGAGCTGGAACGTATGGCCCAGGAACGCGGCATCCGCACCGAAGAAGCCTGCACCCTGGTGATGCTGTCGGTGGGCAATTACTAGCTGGTCCTAACCCGTACTGCCCCAGAAAGCCCCGACTAGGTGTCGGGGCTTTTTCGTTTCTGCGGGGTGTTTGCTGCTGCTGCTGGCCCCTGCTTCTTTACAAGCAGTTCGGCTCAGCTTCCACGTCGACTACCAAGAATTCATTCTACCTTACCGCGCACCGTATTGCTCGTATTGCTTATGCTACTCTCTGTATGCTAACTCACCCACATTGCGGCCGGCCGCAGCCCCCGCTGGCTCGTTTCAGCCGGCACGTATTAGCCATTACGCTGCTGGCAGCTCCCCTGGCCTCGTCGGCCGCCGCGCCCGTTGATACCACCAAGTTTACCCCCACCCACCTCGTGAAGCTGGGCGTCCGCTACGGTACGGCCACGAGCCGGACCGTGGTGCCCCAGCTGCGGTACGAATGGCAGCTCCGGCCCGCGTGGAGCGTGCAGCTGGGGGCCGGCTACCAGCGCCGTGCGTACTCGGTGGGCTATTATCGGGACCTGCAGACCACCTTCTGGACGGCTGACGTGGCAGCCCGCTATTACCTCAGCGCCCCGCGCACTCAGGCCCTGAGCGGCTGGTATCTGGGCGTGGGCGTGGGCACGATTCACCGCGCTAGCCTGGACCGCGACAACTTCGCCCCGTTCGAAGAGCGCTCCAGCCGCGGCTGGAGCGTGGATTCCCGCCTGCAGCTGGGCGCGCAGTTGGCACTAGGCCGCCGCCTCGCACTGGACCTGTATTTGGCCGCCACCACCCCCTACTACTTCTCCCCGGGTGATGGTGCCCGGCTGCAGCTTGCGCCCGAGGTGGGCTTCTCGCTCGGCTACCGCCACTAAGCTTAGCCGCCACTTCAACACCGACAAGCCCCTTACCTGGCCAGGTAAGGGGATTGTCGGCTTTTGCTTTCGTGCCCGACAGCGCCACGAACCAGGATTAGAAAGGATTTTTGCCGCCTTTCGCGGTATTTTATAAAACTTTTTCGGCCGCAGGCAACCGGCCCGGGGCGTTTTGTATCTAACCCGCCAAACACCTTTCTATCGTTCGATTCTACCCCGTTTTCCCGTGACTGACGCCGACCTTATTGCTGCGTGCCGCCAAGGCAGTGGCCGTGCCCAGAAACTGCTCTACGAGCGGTTTGCGGGCATGATGCTGGGCGTGTGCATCCGGTATCTGCGCCGCCGCGAAGATGCCGAGGAAGCTATGCTGGGCGGGTTTGCCAAAGTGTTCCGGGCCCTGGACCAGTACCGGCACGAGGGCAGCTTCGAGGGCTGGATCCGCCGCATCATGGTGAACGAGGCCCTGGGCCAGCTGCGCCGCAAGGAGCCCCTGCACCTGGCCATCGACGATATGGTGACCGACGTGCCGGCCACGGCCGCCGAGGCCGAAAGCAACCTGCACGCGGCCGACCTGCTGGCCCTGCTGGCCGACTTGCCGGCCGGCTACCGCACGGTGTTCAACCTCTACGCCGTGGAGGGCTACACCCACCCCGAAATTGCCGAGCTGCTGGGCATTTCCGAGGGCACTTCCAAATCGCAGCTGAGCAAGGCCCGCGCCATGCTCCAGCGCCGCCTGGCTGCCGCCAGCAGCAGCGCTTCCACCTCCTCACCGAAAGAATACTATGCAACCGGAAGATATTGATAAGCTGTTTCGCGACCAGCTCCAGCACCACGCCCCCACGCCCCCGGCCTACCTCTGGAACCAGTTGGAGGAAGAAATCCGGCCCGCCCGCAAGCGCCCGGTTATGTGGCTCTACGCCGCCGCGGCCATGATTGCCCTGCTCATCGTGGCCGGCGGCGCCTGGCTGCTGCGCCCCGCCGGTCCGGGTCTGACTACGGGCACCCTGGCCACGACGACTACCACCGCTTCTTCGGCTATTGCCCCGGCGAAAACGGCCGCTTCCAACAACGAAGAAAAATCTACTACCCAGGCAACCGCCCCTAATGAGTTGCCATCTAGCGGTGTAGAAGGGTCGGCCACCGAAGTTGCCGCTGTACAGGCTCCGGCTTCGAAAACCAAGCCCCTGGCCGCGGCATCTCAGCGGCGGGCCGCAGCCGGCGCCTCGCAGCCCGCTTTGCTGGCCCAAACCAGTCCCCAACCCACGAAAGCCAGCCACCGGGCGGCGGTACCCGCCCCGGCTCTGGCTGCTACTTCCTCTCTCGTCGCGCCGCAACCGGAGCGCCGCCCCGACGAGGCCGTAGCCGTGGTGGAACCTACCCCCGCCTCCCCCGCTCCGGCGGGCCCTATCGAAGTGGAAGTGCACCGCGGCACCGAAGCTCCGGTAGTAGCGCTGGCGGCCGCGGACGCGCGGCAGTCCTACGAGTCGGATTCTCACCTCAAAAACTTGTTTCACAAAGCCAAAACCGCCGTCAAGGACGGGCGGGTGAAGCTGCCCAAAGTCGAGCTACCGGAAACGGTAACCGTGCAGGTCAACGTGTTCAATCACTCGGCCACCAAAGTCATTCAACTCTAAGATCTTCAACTCCCTACGTCATGAAACGTTTTTCCGCGCTGTTGGCCCTGCTGCTGCTGACAGTTTTGACGGGCCCCACCCGCTCCCAGGCCGCCGATAAGCCCGCCAACGACGACACCATCGTGGTGAAATTGCCCAACCAGGCCACCATGACCCTCTATACCAAGAACAAGGAACAGCTGCGCGAGCTGCGGACCTACCGCCTCGATACGCTCATGGCCCTGTTGGACCGTTACATTCACCAGGCCGAGCTGGCCAGCAAGAATGCCGGCAACAGCCCCGTCACCATGGAGTTTTACCCGGCCAAGGACCACCCCGGCAGCCAGGCCCCCGAGCAAATCCGGGTGACGGTGCGCAACGAGGAACCCACCACCAAAGTGGCCGTGAAGGGCTACAAGTTCGGGCAAGTGTTCAGCATCTCGGTCAAGGAAGGAAAGAACGGTAAGGACGGGGACGACGAAGTTTCCATTAACATCGGCCGCGACGACTCGCACCGCGGGGACTCGCTGCGCGAAGCCAACCGCCGGACCAAGCGCGAAGAGCACGCCAGCCGCGCCGTGCACAGCAACTTCTCCCTCGACCTGGGCCTGAACGCGCTGACCAACCGCTCGGGCCTGAGCGAGGAGCAGTTCGACCTCAAGCCCACCGGCTCACGCTACGTTAGCCTAAACTGGCACTACGACATCCGCCTGGGCGGCCGCCGCAGTCCGCTGTTTCTGGTGCTGGGCCCCGAGCTGGCCTTCAACAACTACATGTTCGACAACAACCGCCGCCTGTTTGCCACCGACACCCGCACGACCATTCTGCGGGAGCCCTTTCTGAACCTGGAAAAAAGCAAGCTGGCCACCACCGTCGTGAATGTGCCGCTGCTGGCCAAGCTCAATTTCAAGGATAAAAGCGGGAACGACGCCTTTCGCCTCGGAGCCGGGGGCTTTGGCGGCTACCGCCTGGCCAGCCACACCAAAATCAAGTACGAGGATGAAGGCCACACCCGCAAAGACAAAGACCGGGGCAGCTTCAACCTGGAAGACTTTCAGTATGGCGTACAGGGCCTAATCGGCGTGCGGGGCATCGACCTGTTCGTGAAGTACAACATGAACGAGCTGTTCAAGAACAACCGCGGCCCCCAGGCCCAGACCATCAGCTTCGGCGTCTCGATTCTGGACTAGCGAATGTGCTAATGAGAAATGGGCTGAGGTGCTCTGTTCCGTCAGCTTGAGTATTGCGCACATGAAGCAGAGACGAAGGACTTTCCTCTCCTGCCCCACGAAGGTTCATTAAATGCAAAAAGCCTTTTCCATCCGTTGGAAAGGGCTTTTTGCATTGATATCGGGCTTGTCCCCCAAATGAGGAAGCTCCTTTGCCCGGCGGACGTCAGATGAAGGATGACAGCCGCAGCAAGAACGACAACTCATCAGTTCACCACCTCCTACAGCTGCCGGTGGAAGTTGTCGAGCAGAATAGCGGCCGACACGGCCACGTTCAGGCTTTCGGCCCCGCCGGCCCCGGGAATAAACAGGCGCTGGGTAAGGCGGGCCAGCACCTCAGGCCGCGGCCCGTGCGACTCGCTGCCCATAATCAGCACGCCGCCGGGGCGCAGGCTGAGCCGGTGGACATTGTCGCCCTCGAGGTGGGCGCCGTAGCGGGGCAAGTCGGCGGGCAGCTCATCGAGCCACTCGGGCAATTCGCGCTGCCACACCGGCACGCGGGCAAACGAGCCCATGGTGGCGGCAATGGTTTTGGGCGCCCACGGGTCGGCGCACGACTCGGAGCAGACCACGCCCTGCAGCCCGTACCAGTCGGCCAGGCGGATGAGGGTGCCCAGGTTGCCCGGGTCGCGCACTTCGTCGAGGGCCAGCAGCAGCTGGTTGGGCGAGGGTTGCAGGGGCGTTTCCTCGGGCAGGCGGGCAATGGCCAGGGCCGTGGTATTGTTGGCCAGGGTACCAAGTTTGGTTAATTCTTCCTCCGTCACGATTTCAACCGGTACCTTCGCGGGGATGGGCGGGATTTTTGCGGCAAACTCAGCCGTCAGCAGCACCCGCTCCGTTAAGAGCCCGGAACGTAACAGCTCCACCACACTTTTGCCGCCTTCCACCAGGAAGGCTTGGTGGCGGAGCCGGTATTTCTTCAGGTGCAGCGCGTGCACGTATTTCGCTACTGCTTTTGAAACCATATTCGCTGTTTGCTAACCGCCCAGAGCGGCCTATTATACGATGGATAACTGGCGTGGCGCTGGTCGGCACCCTGCTGGTGCTGGCGGGCTGCTCGCCGCTGCGCCTGCTGGGGCCCCGGCAGAAGCTGCTGAGCCGCATCCGGCTGGAAGGCGTCAAGGAAGCCGATGCCGAGCGCATTGAGGCGCTTTACCAGCAGAAGCCCAACAGCCGCTTTCCGCTGCCAAAGCTAACAATCTACCAGCTGGGAAACCGCTTTTACAACAAGCCCCGGCTGCAAACCAAGCTCCAGCGCATCCGCCAGGAGTTTGATGAGCGCATGCAGGCCGCCCGCCCCGACTCGGTGAAAGTGGGTAAGCTGCTGGTGCGCCGCGAGAAACGCACCCGCCGCCTGCAGCTGGCCCTCGACAAGGGCAACGCCATTATGCGCCTGGGCGAGCCGCCGGTGGTGTACGACTCCTCGCTCACGGCCAAGACCGTGCAGCAGATCGGGACATTTCTCAAATCCGAAGGCTTTTTCCGCAGCCAAGTTTCGGCCACCGACACGGTCGTGGACCGGCGCTTTTCCCTGGTTCACCTCTTCGAAGGGCCCGACACGGTGCACAACCGCCGGGTGACGGTCACCTACCGCGTCACCGAAAACCAGCCGTTTCACTACACCCAGCTCGATTACGACATTGCCGACTCGGCCGTGGCCCGGGTGGTGATGGCCGGGCAGTCGGCCTCGCTGCTCCACCTCAACGACCGTTACAACGAGAACGTCATCGGGCAGGAACGGGCCCGGCTGGAAACCCTGCTCAAAAATGCCGGCTACTTCGATTTTCGCCAGCAGTACATCTCCCTGGAGGCCGACACCAGCTTTGCCCCGGCCACCGTGCGCCTGCGCACCATCATTGCCAACCCCGCGCCGGACGAGCCGCA
This sequence comes from Hymenobacter chitinivorans DSM 11115, assembly GCF_002797555.1. Lineage (NCBI taxonomy): Bacteria > Pseudomonadati > Bacteroidota > Cytophagia > Cytophagales > Hymenobacteraceae > Hymenobacter > Hymenobacter chitinivorans. The sequence continues at coordinate 2,297,981 of NZ_PGFA01000001.1, forward strand.
CCAGGTATACACCGTGCGCCGGGTGCGCTTTATTACCGACGCCGGCACGGTGCGCTTCGGCGTGAAGCGCGACACGCTCGTGCGCGACTCGGTGTACTACCTGGCCTTCAAGCAGCGCTTCAGTACTAAGATTCTGGACCGCAAGCTGGCCGTGCGCCCCGGCGACCGGTACAGCCTGCAGAACACGCTGCTCACCCAGCGCCAGCTCAGCGACCTGGACATGTTCCGGTTTAACACCGTGAACTACAACAAAATCCGGCCCACCAACGGCGACAGTATCAGCACCCGGGGGCAGCTCATTGCCACCGTGAATGCCTCGCCCACCAAGAAATACCAGGAAACTACCGAATTCGGGGGCACTTACGTGGCGGGCCTGCCCGGGCCGTTTATCAACTTCCGCCTGAAGGTGCGTAACATTCTGGGCGGGGCCGAGGTGCTGGAAATCGGGCTGCGCTCGGGCTTCGAAGGCCAGCTGAGCCGTACGGAAGACAAAAGCGTGCTGACCACCCAGCTCGGGGGCAACGTGAACCTGATTATCCCGCAGTTTCTGGTGCCCTGGAACACGAACCGGTTTTTGACCCGCTACAACCCCAAAACCCGCATCAGCGCCAGCTACACCTACGTCAACCGGCCCGAGTACACCCGCACCAACCTGGAGGCCACCTACGACTACATCTGGCAGCGCTCGGCCTTTCACCAGTACGTGCTGACGCCCCTGGACCTGAGCGTAATTTACACCCCGACGATTTCGGATCGGTTTCAGGCCGACTTGGAAAAGCTGCGCGTGACGCAGGGCTCCCCGCTGTTTCGCAGCTTTACCTCGCTCTACATTCCGAGCTTCAATTTTACCTCGCTCTACAACTCCAACGACTTCACTCAAACCCGGGACGCACGCTACCTGCGCCTGTTTGCCGAAGTCGGCGGCCTGACCCGCTCCCTCTACCAGGACAAGATCAAGCTCAGCGTGTATGATTTTGCCAAAATCAGCGCCGACTACCGCCGCTACCACAAGTTGGGGCCCAAATCGTTTTTCGTGTACCGCCTCAACACTGGCGTGGCCCATGCCCTGACTAAAACCGAGGGTCAGTACACGATTCCCTACGACAAATACTTCTTTGCCGGCGGTAGCTCCAGCGTGCGGGCCTGGCGCCCGCGCCGCCTGGGCACGGGCACCTACACTACCTACAAGCTCAACAACGACGGCACCAATCAAATCGACGAAACCACCGGCCAGCCCATCCGCGACTACGCTCTGGAGCAGCCCGGCGAAGTGCTCATTGAGGGCAACCTGGAGTACCGCTTCCCACTCTACAGCTTCATCAACGGGGCCCTATTCACCGATTTTGGCAACGTCTGGACCCTGCAGGCCGAGGGCACGCGCCAGGACGCGGTATTCCACCTCAACCAGTTTTACCGGCAGTTTGCCGTGGGCTCGGGCATCGGCATCCGCTTCGACTTCACCTTCCTCATCCTGCGCCTCGACGTGGCCACCAAAGTCTACGACCCCACCGCACCGGGCAACAAGTTCGTGCTGCCCAATTTCCGGCTGGCCAAATCCCCCAACCAAACCGCCTTCAACCTCGGCATCGGCTATCCTTTTTAATGTGCTGATGTGGAGGAATGTGCTGATGTGCTAATGCCCAACGTGTCATTGCGAGGACGAAGGACAAAGCAATCCGTCCTCTGCTAGTGACAAACACCCTTTTACCAGAAAGCCCTTTTCTACACGCGGTAGAAAAGGGCTTTTCACTTTAGAATACTCAGCACATTTCAGAGGACGGATTGCCACGGCCTTTGGCCTCGCAATGACACATTTCCTCACATTTAGCACATTACAACGACATTAGCACATCAGCACATCAGCACATCAGCACATTGAAAACACATTAGCACATTAACCTAATACTCCAGCAGCTCCGCCAGCGCCGCTGCAACTTTCTCCGCGCTGGGCAGCATCTGGCGCTCCAGCTCCACGTTGAGGGCAATGGCGGGCAGGTTGGCGGCGCCCAGGGTAAAGACCGGGGCGTCGAGCTGCGCGAAGCAGGTGCGCTGAATCCGGCCGGCCAACGACTCAGCAAAGGAGTTCATCAGCGGCTCCTCGGTCAGGACCAGGGCTTTGCCGTGGCGGCGCACGGCAGCCTGCACCGCCTCGAAGTCGAGCGGGTTGAGGGTGCGCAAATCCAGAATTTCAACCTGGCCGGCAAACTGCTTGCTGGCCGTTTTGGCCCAGTGCACGCCCATGCCGTAGGTGATGACCACGCAGGTGGTGCCTTGGCGCAGCTGCTCGGCATCAGCCTCCTGAGCCACGGCAGCTTTGCCCAGCGGAATAACGTAGCCGGTGGCCGGCTCCACGGTTTTGGCCTCGTCGGTGCCGGGCACCTTGCTCCAGTACAGGCCCTTGTGCTCCAGCATCACCACCGGGTTGGGGTCCAGGAAGGCGGCGCGCATCAGCCCCTTCATGTCGGCCGCGTTGCTGGGGTACACCACCTTGATGCCGCGAATGGTAAGCAGCGTGCTTTCGATGGAGCCCGAGTGGTAAGGCCCGCCCCCGCCGTAGGCCCCGATGGGCACCCGAATCAGGCTCTGGACCGGAAACTTACCGTTGGAGAGGTAGCACGACTTGCTGAGCTCCTCCACCAGCTGGTTGAGGCTGGGCCAGATGTAGTCGGCAAACTGGATTTCGACAATGGCCTTGGCCCCCACCGCACTCATGCCCGCCGTGGAGCCCACAATGTAGGCTTCCTGAATCGGGGTGTTGAACACGCGGGTGTCGCCGTACTTTTTGGCCAGCAGAGCCGCCTCCCGGAACACGCCGCCCAGCTCCCCGCCCACGTCCTGTCCGTAGAACAGGGCCTCGGGAAACTCGCGCAGAATGTCGTCCACGGTGTGCAGGGCAGCATCCACCATCAGGGCTTTGTCGGCCCCGGCGGGACTCCGCTCCCCGGCTTCCTCGGTTACTTCGGGCTCGGCAAACTCGTGGTCGGCGAAGGTGGCCGGGTCGGGGTTCGGGGCGGCCAGGGCGCGCTGGTAGTCGGCTTCCACCAGGGCGCGGGCCTGCCGGCCCAGCTCTTCCAGCTCGGCTTCCGGGATGCCCAGATCCAGCAGCTGCTGGTGCAGGCGGGGCAGCGGGTCGTTGGTGGTGTGCTCGGCCAGGTTGTCGCCGCGGTACCACTCGCGCCGCACGCCGCTGGTGTGGTGGCCCAGCAGCGGGCATTTGGCGTGCACCAGAATCGGGCCCCGGGTGCGGCGCACGTAGTCGAAGGCCGTGGCCAGGCCGGCGTAGGAATCGGGGAAGTCGGCTCCGTTTACGCGCAGGCGCTGCAACCCTTTAAAGCCGGCGGCAAACTCGTAGGCATCCATGGCGCGCATCTCCCGGCCGGTGGCCGAAATGCCCCAGTCGTTGTCCTGCACCAGATAAATAATGGGCAACTGGTGCAGCACGGCCATTTGCAGGGCCTCCGAGACTTCCCCCTCGGTCATGGCCCCGTCGCCGATGGAGCACACCACCACGGAGCCGCCCTGCTGGGCTTCGGCGGGCAGCAGGCTATACAGGCCGGGCCCGGTTTTGCCGCTTTCGTACCAGTCGCGCGGGTCGGCCATCACCGGGTTCAGGCCCTGGCTTTCCAGGTACTTAATGCCGTGGGCCATGCCCGTGGCCGGAATGGCCTGCATGCCGGTGGCCGAGCTGTTGTGCGGAATGGTCGGGAAGCCGGCCCGGCGCAAGGACGGGTGCGAGTAATACGTGCGGCCGCCCGAAAAAGGGTCGTCGCGCTTAGCCATGAGCTGCAGCATCAGCTCGTAGGGCTCCAGGCCCAAGCCCAGCAGCAGGGCGTCGTCGCGGTAGTAGGGCGTCACGTAGTCCTGGGGGCCCAGAAAGCAGGCGGCGGCCAGCTGAATGGCCTCGTGGCCCCGGGCCGTGGCGTGGACGTATTTGGCCGTTACGGCCTTATTTTCTTCGTAGAGGCGGGCCAGCTCGTCGCCGGTGCGCATGAGCGAATACGCGCGCAACAGGGTGGCCTGGTCGGGCTGGGTGGCGTTAAGCTGGGCGGTGAAGTCGGTTTCCAGGGTGGGAGCAGTTGAATTCGGCATGGGTGGCTAGGAATACGGGGCGAAAGTACAGCATCAAAACGACAGCAACATCGTTGCTTGGCCCCAAGTTGCCTACCCGCCACCCCGGGCTGATTCTCTAACGGGGCTCCACCCCCCAAATTAACCGCCGCTGGGCAGGTGGGGTATCCGCGAATCCCGTTTCCCGCGCCAGCCTGCCGCGCGCGGGGTCTTTTGTGGGCCGTACACCCCGCCGGAACGCGCGCAAACTCCTACCTTTGCGGCTTGCCAATTACTCCGCCCGGCGGCGGTTTTCTTTTTCTGTCCGAGTCGGCCCCGTGGCTGCCTCGTCAGCCTGGCCGTTTTTTCCCGTATGCTGACCTCTGCTTCTTCCCTTGCGCCGGTGGCCTCCACCTTCCGCGACACCGTGGCCACCTGGCTGCGCGACTTCCAGCAGCGCCTCTGCGCCCAGCTCGAAGCCGCCGACGGCCAGGCCACGTTCCAGTCCGACGAGTGGCAGCACGGTAGCGGCGGCGGGGGCTTGTCCCGGGTCATTCAGCACGGGGCGGTGCTCGAAAAAGGCGGGGTCAACTTCTCGGCCGTGTGGGGCGAGATGAGCGAGCAGGCGGCCAAAGTGCTGCTCATGCCCAACCCCAACTACTTTGCCACCGGCGTCTCGGTGGTGCAGCACCCGCGCAGCCCCATGGTGCCCATTGCCCACATGAACGTGCGCTACTTCGAGGCCGGCAACGGCGAAGCCTGGTTTGGCGGCGGCATCGACCTGACCCCGATTTACGTGGACGAACAGCAGGCCCGCTGGTTCCACGAGCAGCTCCGGGCCGTCTGCAACGCTCACAACCCGGCCTATTACGCCCGCTTCAAGCAGTGGGCCGACGACTACTTTTTCCTGCCCCACCGCCAGGAAACCCGGGGTGTGGGCGGCATCTTCTTCGACCGGCTCACCGTGGGCAAAGACGGCAGCCGCGAGGAGCTGTTTGCCTTTATCCAGGCCGTGGGCAACGTTTTTGGGCCCACTTATACCGAGCTGCTGCGCCAGAACCGCGACCTGCCCTTCGGCGAGCGGCAGGTGCAGTGGCACATGCTGCGCCGGGCCCGCTACGCCGAGTTCAACCTGGCCTTCGACCGGGGCACCCGCTTCGGCCTCGAAACCGGGGGCCGCACCGAAAGCATCCTGATGAGCCTGCCCCCGCGCTGCGAGTGGCACTACGACCAGCGCCCCGCACCCGGCTCGCCCGAAGCGGCCACCCAGCAGTGGCTGCGCAAGGGCGTGGAGTGGCTCGCCGAAAATCCCAGTACGCTTTGATCGAACAACTGCAAGCCCTGGACCGCTGGCTGTTGCTGGCGGCCAATACTCACCACTCCAACGCGCTGGACGCCTGGATGATTTTCTTTTCGGAGCGCTTCGTGTGGTTTCCGGCTTATCTGGTCATTCTGCTTGTGCTGGGCTACATGTTCCGGCAGCGGGCCCTGCTCCTGCTGCCCCTGCTGGGTTTGAGCGTGGCCCTGGCCGACGGGATTTCGAGCCGGTTCTTCAAGCCCTACTTTGCCCGCCTGCGCCCCTGCCACGACCCGCAGCTTTCGGCCACGCTCAACCTGGCCAGCGGCTGCGGGGGGCAGTTCGGGTTTATGTCGTCGCACGCGGCCAATGCCTTTGCCCTGGTCGTGTTTCTGTGGCTGGCGTTGCCCCGGCGCTACCGGCTGGCCAAGGTATTGGTCCTGATCTGGGCCATCCTGGTGTCTTACAGCCGCATGTACCTGGGCGCCCACTACCCTTCCGACGTGCTGGCCGGCGCCACCCTGGGCAGCCTGGCCGCCTGGGCCTGCTTCCGGTTGTATCAGCTCGGGGCCGCCCGCTGGTGGCCCGAGCCCCGTTTTACTCTCCGTCATGACTGATTCTGCCCGCCGGTTTTTGTTTCTGCCCGGCAGTACCCGCCACATGGGCAACAGCGAGCAGCTGGCCCGCCTAGCGGCTCAGCACTTGCCCGCCGGGGCCGAGCAGCACTGGCTGAACCTGCTGGATTATCCCCTGCCCGATTTTGTGGACCTGCGCCACGACGGGGCCTACGCCGCGCCCGAAGGCCATGCCCAGACGCTGGCAGACGCTACCCTGCAGGCCACCGACCTGGTGCTGGTCATGCCCCTGTACTGGTACACGATGCCTGTGCCCACCAAGCGCTACCTCGACTACTGGAGCGCCTGGATGCGGGCCCCCGGCCTGGATTTTCGGACCCGGATGGCTGGTAAAACGCTTTGGGCAGTCGTAGCCAGCAGCGGGGCGCGAAGTGAGGTCCAGCCCTTAGCCGATACCTTGCTCCTAACGGCGCAGTACATGCGCATGCCCTGGGGTGGCCTTTTGTTCGGCAACGGCTCCCGCCCCGGCGACATTCTGCAGGACCAAGCCGCGTTGACGGCGGCAGAAACGTTTTTTACGGCCGGCTAGTACTCTATTTTACTTCGGCTGCTAATACAAAAAGCCCCGCCAACTCGTTGCTGGCGGGGCTTTTTTTGAGTTATTCATTACTTCTTGCCCGGCTTGCGGTTGCCGGTGTGTCCGTCGCCCCGGTCGCCCTGGCCGGGCCGGCTGGTGCGGTGGGAGTTGTGCTTATCGTCCTGGGACAAAGAACGGTTCAGGTCCACTTCGCTGGTAAACTGGCCTTTCTCGTTGCGGCGCACGTAGCGCTTGTCGCCCGGGGTGGGTTCTATCAATTCGCGTTTCGACATGGCGGAGGAAAGTCTAAGGTGAGACACTTCCTATACGCGGATGAGGCCAACCTGGTTAGCAATTCACGGCCCGCTGTTGAGCTTAACTCCCTGCCGTTCAAGCCTTGAATGAACCCAGTTAGCACCTTTCGGAAGCAACTTCTGCTACGCAAGCACGCCGTCTACCAGGGCAAGGCTACTCCCCAACCCACGCCCCGTTTCTGCCGAAACACTCACTCACTGCCAGCATCACCCCAAAATTACCGTCGGTCTGCCGCCACCGCTGCCCGGGCGCATAGGCCCGGGACACGAAGCCGTCGAGGTAGAGGGCATTGCGGCAGCCCCGGCGGCGGAAAAAGTCGGCAAACTCGTAGAGGCTCACTTTCTGCTGCGACATGGCCAGCAGCACGCGGCCGTCGGGCAAAATGCCCACGCCGTTGCGAATCTGCCGGTTGGCAGAGCCGGGGGTAAAGGCCGGGTGAATCCGGCCTTGCACCACCAGCATCGGCCCCGACTGCGTAGCGTACCGGACGCGGCTAGAATAGCGAAAGTTTGCGGTGGGGCACACCACGGCCCGCTGGTCGGTGGTCGTGTAAAACACGCCGTTGGGCCGGAGGTAGAAGTTGCCGGTGCCCGCCGCTGTATCGAGGGGCACCAGCACCCGGCCTTCCTCAACAAACAGCCCCTGCGGGGAATAATCGGGGCGAAACATGCCCGCATTCATGGCAAACACCACCCGCCGCCCCTGCCCGCTGAGCCAGGCCGAAAGGCGGCCCAGACTGCCCAGCCGTTGGTTTTGCTCGTCTTTCCAGTACAGCCGCAAGTCCTGCCGCCGCAGATCAACCTGGTAGCTCACGTAGCCCGAATCAGTTGGGGAGCAGCAGATCAAGCTTAGTCCCAGTCCGCCCAGCGCCAGCAGGATTATCCACCGGCTTCTGCCCTTGCGGGTACCACTAGCGTGCCCCGTCATTGGCATTCGGCGCTACCGGCCCAGCAGCTTGGCCACGTACTTGCCCACGATGTCGAACTCCAGGTTGACCAAATCGCCGGGGCGCAGGTGCTGGAAAGTGGTGTGCTCGTAGGTGTAGGGAATGATGGCCACCGCGAAGCTGTCGTCGGTCGAGTCGAAGCAGGTCAGGCTGGTGCCGTTGATGCAGATCGAGCCTTTTTCCACGGTTACGCGGCTCGGGCCGGGCTCGTGACGGAAGCGGTAGAGCCAGCTGCCGTTCTGGTCGGTAACACTCTCGCAGACGGCCGTCAGGTCCACGTGGCCCTGCACGATATGGCCGTCGAAGCGGCCGTTGGCGGCCAGGCAGCGCTCCAGATTTACCTGCCGGCCCGGCGCCCAGCTTCCCAGGTTGGTTTTCTGCAGCGTTTCGTCGATGGCCGTCACGACGTGGGTGCCGGCGGCGGCATCCACGGCCACCACGGTCAGGCACACTCCGTCGTGGGCCACGCTCTGGTCAATCTGCAGCTCGTGGGCAAAGGGCGCGGCCACGGTAAAGTGCCGGTTCGTGCCTTCCGTTTTCACGTCCGTAATCGTGCCGAGAGCTTCTACAATGCCAGTAAACATGAGATTGGTAATGTGCTAAGGTGGTTGAATGAGCTGATGTGCGAAGGTCGTTGTGTTCTTGCGAGGCGCAGCCGAAGCAATCCGTCCGCTAAACTGTGCCGAGCCTTCTTAAACGACGAGACTTGAGGTATAACAACGAAAAGGGCTTTGTGGTGAAAGAGCGGGCTGTACTTCGCAGCGGACGGATTGCTTCGCGTTGCGCGCAAGACCAGAACGACCTTGGCACATTTCGCCCATTCCTCATATTTCCCCACATTAGCACCTGAGCACATTAAAACCTACTTCCCCCGGCCTTCGACAATGATTTTCAGGGTGTAGAGCATCACGCGGAAGTCCATGGCCAGGCTCATGTTCTCGATATAGAGAATGTCGAACTTGAGGCGCTCCACCATCTGGTCGACGGTTTCGGCGTAGCCGTACTTTACCTGGCCCAAACTGGTGATGCCGGGCCGCACGCGGTGCAGGTGGCGGTAATGGGGCGCTACTTTCACGATCTGATCGATGTAGAAGCGGCGCTCGGGGCGCGGGCCCACCAGGCTCATGTCGCCTTTGAGCACGTTCCAGAATTGGGGCAGCTCATCGAGGCGGACCTTGCGCATAAACCGGCCCCAGGGCGTAATGCGCGGGTCCCGATCCGACGACAAGGCCGGGCCCATCTTCTCGGCGTCCACGTACATCGAGCGGAACTTGTAGATGCGGAAGGGCTGGGCGTTGATGCCGATGCGCTCCTGGGCGTAGAAAATCGGGCCCGGCGAGGAGAGGCGCACCATCACGGCTGTGAAGGCGTACACGGGCCAGGCCAGCAGCATAAACAGAGCTGAGCCCACGATATCGAGGCCGCGCTTGGTAAACTCCTGCCAGGGCGGCAGCAAGTCGTGCTTGATTTCAATGAGCGGGGTCCCAAACAGGTGGTTTACCTTCACTGAGCCCAGCAGCATCTGGTACAAGTCGGGCAGGATGCTGACCCGGGCCGGCGTACCTTCCAGCAACGACAGAATTTCCTGAATCATGCGGTGCTCACTGGGCTCGATGGCAATGATGATCTGCTCGATCTTCAAGGCCCGGATCAGGGCGGGCAGGCGGGTGTAGGAGCCGCGGGCGGGCAGCTCGGCGGCCAGGCCGGGGTCCACGGTGTCGCCCATGGGCGCGAAGCCGACCAGCTTCAGCCCCAGGTGCTTGCCGGTGCGGGCCAGCTCGTGGTAGGTTTCGCGGGCCAGCAGGTTGGAACCCACCAGCAGGGTATTAAACGAAATAACGCCGCTGCGCACCAAGTGCTGCACCGTGGTAATAGCCCAGGTCCGCAGCACGGCCGTAATAAAGAAGTGCAGCAGAAAATAGGCCGTAATCGTCTTGTAGTACAGCCGGTAGGAGCTCACACCCTGGTCATCGAGCAGCAGGGCAAAAAAGATAACCAGCGCCCCCAGCACCGAAATGCGCCCCAGGCGGATAATTTCCGACAAGCGCGACTTGCGGAAGATGTCGCGGTATTCGCCGATCAGGCTGTAGAGCACCGTCCAGAAAGCGGCAATCATCAGGGCTGAGCCCGTGAGGGTGAACAGCTCGCCGCCGGTGAAGCGGTAGCCGGCATTGATTTCGCTGAGCAGGTACTTGCGCAGCAGAAAAAAACACATCCACGCCAGCAGGGCCGCCAGAAAGTCGGCAGCAATAAGCTTCAGCTTTTGAAAGGTGCGAGTCAAGGGGATAAGGGAAGCAGACCAGCTGGAGCTGGCAAACAAATGGGTTATGTGGGCACGATGCCGTAATTTCGCCGCAGATACGGCCCGAAAAGGGCCTTTATCCACTAACTGAGCCGCGCAAAGGTAGGGCATTAACCCATACCCTCGACATTGGCTTAACCCACATTGCATGCACGCTGATACGTACCGCCACCGAGGCCTGCGCCGTACCCTGGTTGAAGAACTGCGCCGTAAAGGAATTCGGGACGAGCGGGTACTGACGGCCCTGGCAACGGTGCCCCGCCACTTGTTTTTTGACCCCGCTTTTCAGCAGCACGCCTACCAGGACAAGGCCTTTCCCATCGGGCAGGGTCAGACGATTTCCCAGCCCTACACGGTGGCCTACCAAACCGAGCTGCTGCGCCTGCAGCCCACCGACCGGGTCCTGGAAATCGGGACCGGCTCGGGCTACCAGTGCGCCGTGCTGCTGCAGCTCACGCCCTTGGTGTACAGCATCGAGTACAACGCGGTGCTATTTGAAAGCACCCGCCGCCGCCTCGGGGCCTTCGGCCTGCTGGCCCACCTGTTCTGCGGCGACGGCTCGGTAGGTTTGCCCGAACACGCGCCTTTCGATAAGATTCTGGTCACGGCCGGCTCGCCCACCATTCCGCGCACCTTGCTGCGGCAGTTGCGCGTGGGGGGCTCCCTGGTCATCCCCGTGGGCGACGAAAGCAGCCAGCGCATGATGCGGGTGGTGCGCGAAAGCGCGGAAGAGTTTGTGCGGGAGGAATTTGAGGAGTTTCGCTTCGTGCCCCTGCTGGGCCAGGCGGGCTGGCCGAAGTAGTGCCCTGAACTCGCCTCGTCCGCCAGCGGAGCCAGCCACCCCGGTCCCGTAGCAGGGGGCCCTGACTGCGGCAGCGACTAGGGCTTTTGCGGTCTGAAACGCCGGAGCCCGGCAGGTATTATCGGTCCGGATTCGACAATACGGGCCGGGCGGCGCTATCTTTGGGCTCCCATTTCTTTTCAGCAATGCCCTTTCAGATGCGCAAACAAAAGCCCGTTAAAGACTCCTTCGTGATTATGACTGAGCTGGTGCTGCCTAACGATACCAACACGCTCAATAACCTGATGGGCGGCCGCATGATGCACCTGATGGACATTGCCGCGGCCATTTCGGCGCAGAAGCACTCCAACCGCATCGTCGTGACGGCCTCGGTCGACAACGTCTCATTTCGCGACAGTATCGCGCTGGGCAGCGTGGTGACGCTGCAGGCCCAGGTGACGCGCTCCTTCAACTCCTCGATGGAAGTGCACATCGACGTGTGGGCCGAGGACATTCCCAGCGGCACGAAGATGAAAACCAACGAGGCCTTTTTCACCTTCGTGGCCGTGGATCAGACCGGGCGCCCCATCGACGTGCCCGAAGCCGTGGCCGAAACCGAGGAGGAAATCCGCCTCTACGATGGGGCCCTGCGCCGCCGCCAGCTCCGCCTCGTGCTCGGGGGCCGCATGAAGCCCCACGAAGCCACCGAGCTCAAGGCTTTGTTTGACCTGGAGTAATTTTAGTTGTTAGTTGTTGGTTGTCAGTTGTTAGGCTGTTTTATTACCTTCCTGACCGCACCACCTGACAACTGACAACCAACAACTAACAACAACTAGTCTCAGCCCATGGATCAGGCTTCCCTGGCATTCTTCCAGAGCTTCTACACCAACGTGGCGCTGTACGTGGTGCCCGAGCCCGACGCGGCCGGTGCCCCCGTAGTGGCCGAGCCCCTGAGCCCACCAGTCGTGGCTACGGCAGCAGTAGCAGCCCCGGCAACTGAAACCCCAGCAGCGGCCGCTGCCGGGCCGCCGGTAGCCACGCCCGCTCGGCCGGCCGCGGCACCCGTGCTGCCCCCACCGCCGCCGGCCGCCGCGCCAATACGGCCGGTGCTGCCAGCCGTTGCGCCCGCCGCGGCTTCGGCGACTTTGCCAGGCAAGCTACCTTCCCTCGGGGCCCTGAATTTGCCGACGACACCGGCCCCCGAACGAGCCCCGGTAGCTCCGGCCTCGGCGCCGGCGGTTCCCCCCGCCCCGCCCCGGCCCACGCCACCCGCCGACGGCCCACCGCCGCGGACGGCCCCGCCGCTGAGCGCAACGCCCTACTCCACGCTGGGCAGCAACCCCAACGGCCTGGTGATTCTGGTGCGCATGGACCCGGTGCGCTTCCAGCGCCTGCCCCGCAACGTGTTTCTCAACAACTTGCTCAAGGCTATTCGCCTGGTGATGGAAGACGTGGTACTCATCAATGTGGAGTCGCCCCTGCCGGTAGAGCTCAAAACCATCCGGCAGAAGCTGGCCGCCAAGCAAATCATTGCCTTTGGTAAAAACCTGCTCGACGTAGCCATTCGCACAACCCAGCTCTACGAGCCCGTGCTGCTGGCCGGGGACGCGGCCTACCTGCCAGCCGCCGAAATTGAGCTGATTGAAGAAGACAACAGCCGCAAAAAACTCCTCTGGCAAGCCATGCAGCGCATGTTCCTAAGTTAGGTTAGTTGTTGGTTGCTAGTTGTCAGTTGGTAGGATTGTGCGAAGCAAGGCGGCTGACACTCAACTTCCCTCAATGAAAAAGGCCCACCATCTGGCGGGCCTTTTCTATTGACCAGTTGACCCTAACAACGGACAACTAACGACTAACAACTAGCCCCTACTTCAGCACCGAGGCCAGCTTCGCTTCCAGGGCGTCGCCGCGCAGGTTTTTGGCTACGATACGGCCTTGGGGGTCGAGCAGCACCGACTGCGGAATGGCTTTGACGCCGTAGGTCTGGCCGGCGGCGCTTTCCCAGCCGCGCAAATCCGAGACGTGAGTCCAGGCCAGGCCGTCGGTTTTGATGGCCTTGAGCCATTTCTCCCGGTCCTGGTCGAAGGAAACGCTGTAGATTTCGAAGCCCTTGCCCTTGAACTTGTTGTAGGCCTTCACCACGTTGGGGTTTTCCTTGCGGCAAGGTCCGCACCAGGAGGCCCAGAAATCGATGAGCACGTACTTGCCGCGCAACGACGACAAAGCCACCGTTTTGCCGTCGGGCGAAGGTAGGTTGATTTCCGGGGCGGCGGCGCCCACGGCCGTTGCCCGCAGCGGGTCGAGCTTGGCGGCCAGGGCCTTGGTGTAGCGCGAGTCGGGCAGCGTCTTCTTGAGCTGGGTGGCAATGGAGTCGATGAAGCCGAACTGCTCCTCGGGGTTGAGCAGGTTGCCCACGGCAAAGGCCGACACCACCGAGTTGGGGTTCTGGCGGATCAACTGCTTGAGCAGGGCCGTGTTCTGAGCCTGGGCGGCGTAGAACTTGGCCTCAATAAGCTTCATCGAATCGGACTGCCCGGCCTGGGCGCTGTTGTTGTAGCGCATTTCCAGCATGGCCATGTCGCGCTTCGACTTAAGCATGGTGCGGCCCAGCTGCTGCAGGCTCTCCGAGTCGCGGGAGCCCTTCACCACGTAGCCGTCGGTGAGCTTTTGGGCGTCGCCCGAGAGCTGGATGTTGCTTTGGTTGTCGAGGGCCAGCAGCACTTGGTTGGCATCGTTGACCTTCACCTGGTACAAGCCGGCTTCGGGCACCGAGCCCTTGAGCGTAAAGCGGCCCTGCGCATCCACCGAAGCCGTGTCGCGCGACACAAACTGGGTTTCGCCCAGCTCGGCCAGGTACACCTTGGTGCCGGCCGGGGCGTTGGTCAGCTGCCCGTTGATCTGGTAGCCGGCGCCGGCCGCGCCCGTGGTGGGCGTCGTCGATTTGCTGCAGGCGTTGGCCATGCCCAGCACGGTGGTTACCAGAAGTAAGCTTTTCATGTTCTGAATCATTCTTAGTTACGCTACCAGCGGCTAAGCCGGGAGGCTTTCCGCTTTTGTGAAAACAAGCAACCAACCGGCTATTTGGTTCAGCTACAGAGCAAAACGCCGCCGCCGCCGGGTTTCCGGGCGCGGCGGCGCCGTATTTAGGCGTCGAGCTTCTGGCGCAGCAGCTGGTTGGCCAGCTTGGGGTCGGCCTTACCGCCGGTGAGCTTCATAAGTTCCCCCATAAACATACCGGTCAACGACTTTTTGCCGCCGCGGTACTCTTCCACCTTGGCCGGGTTGGCGTCCAGCACCTGCTGAATCATGGCTTCCAGCGCCCCGGCATCCGACTGCTGCAGCAGGCCCTGAGCCTCGGCCGCCGCGGCGGCAGTTTGCGTGGGGTTGTCGAGCAGGTAGGGAAATAACTGCTTGGCTGCTACCGAGTGACTGACCTTGTTCTCATCAATGAGTTGAATGATGTCGGCCAGGTGCTGGGGCGTGAGCGGGAAGTCCTGCATGGTCAACGCCCGCTCGTTGAGGAAGGACTTCACCGGGCCCTGCACCCAGTTGGCAGCAGCCTTGGCGTTCGACGTCAGGCGCGAAACCTCGTCGAAGAACAGGGCCACTTCCTTCTGGTCGGTGAGCACCGTCGCGTCGTAGTCCGACAGGCCCAGCTCGCCGGTAAAGCGGGCGTAGAGCTGCTGGGGCAGCGCGGGCAGTGAGGCCTGCACCTCGTGCAGCCACTGGTCGCTGATGATGAGCGGGGGCAGGTCGGGCTCGGGGAAGTAGCGGTAGTCGTTCAGGGTTTCCTTGGAGCGCTGCCCGTTGGTAGTGCCCGTAGCGGCGTCAAAGCCGCGGGTTTCGCTGTCGAGGGTGCCGCCGGATTCGAGCACCTCAATCTGCCGCTCAATTTCGTACTCAATGGCCCGCTGCACGTTGCGGAAGGAGTTCATGTTCTTGACTTCCACCTTGGTGCCAAACGTATCGGCGCCCTTGAGCATCACCGAAATGTTGGCGTCGCAGCGCAAAGAGCCTTCCTCCATGTTACCGTCGCAGATGCCCAAATACACCACCAGCTTCTTGATTTCGCTCAGGTAGGCGTAGGCTTCGTCGGCGTTGCGGATATCGGGCTCCGACACGATTTCAATCAGGGGCACGCCGGCCCGGTTCAAATCCACCAGCGTTTCGACTTCCCCGGCCAGGTGCATGCTCTTGCCCGCGTCTTCCTCCATGTGGATGCGGGTGATGCCGACGTTCTTGGTCGAGCCGTCGGCCAGCCGAATCAGGACGTTACCGGCGGTGCAGATCGGGGTTTTGTCCTGGGTAATCTGGTAGCCCTTGGGCAGGTCGGGGTAGAAATAGTTTTTGCGGGCAAACAGGTTGTCGCGCGTAATCTGGCAGTTGGTGGCCAGGCCCATCTTCATGGCGTACTCCACGGCCGAGCGGTTCACCTTGGGCAGGGTGCCGGGGTGGCCCAGGGTAATTACCGACAGGTTGTTGTTGGGCAGGGCGCCGTACTCATTCTCGTCCGCGGAGTACATCTTGCTCTGCGTCAGCAGCTGGGCGTGTACTTCCAGGCCGATGACGGGCTGGTATTTGGCTTTTATTGCGTCGTCCATATCAATCAAATTGAGCCGTTGGGGCAAGTTTTTACCCCAATGCGGCCGCAAGATAAAAACTATCCGCGGCCCCCACCGGACAAAAAAACCGGGCCGGCAGTGCTGCCGGCCCGGTTCAGACAAACCACCAAGGTAGGGCCAGGGTTTCGTTAGTCGTTGAAAACCGGGATGTAGGCGGCCTGGAAGGCGTTGCCGGCGTTGTTGTAGGCTTCCAGCAGCTTGTGGTTCTGCTTGTTATAGGCGTTGATGTAGCCGTTGAAGGCGTCGGCGTCGGTTTTGGTCAGGCGGTCCTTCTGCTCGAGCAGCTCGGTCATCTTCTTGAACTGGTTGCCGCTCCAGATAACGTAGAACTTGGCGTAGTCGCGCACCGCGTCGCGGTACTGGGTGTCTTTGCCGCGGAAGGCCGGAATGGCATCCAGTTCGGCCAGGGTCTTGTCGGTTTCGGCTTCCAGGGCCAGCCGGGCGGCTTCAAAGCGCTTGGCATCCTGGGCGTTGAGGCCGTCGGTGAGCTGGGCATTGGCGCGCTCGAGGCGGAAGTAGGCCAGGAAAATCTTGTGCTGGTAGGTGTTCACCTCCGACACCTGCCGGATGACCTCGTTCATCTTGCGGGCTTCCCGGTCCTCGGTCATGGTCAGGTTGAAGCGGGTGGCGAAGCGCTGCTGGGCGGCCTGCACACTGTCGCCGGCCACTTCCAGCTTGTTTTCGGCCGCCTCCAGGGCGTCGAAGTAGCGCTGCATGGCTTCCAGGCTCTTGCTGCGGCCCACGGCCAGGGTATTGACCTTCTGGTAGTCGACCGAATACACATTCAGCATCTGCTGAAAGGCGGCCTTGGCCCGGTCCCGAAACTCGGTGTTGCCTTTGTAGCCGGGCATGTGGGATATTTTGGCCAGTGAGGCCTTGTTCTGGGCCACCACATCCTGACGGCGGGCCTCGATTTTGCGTTCATTCTCGCTGTGGGCCGATTTGCTGATGTAACGCAGGCACTTTTTCTGCATTATCAGCTGCTCGGCCACAATGGCGTTGTTGTAGGTGCCCGGGTCGGTGTAGGCCTGGGCGCGGGCGGTGAAGGAAAGGCCGGTAAATAAGGCTCCGGCCAGTAAGAGGGTAGAAATGCGCATAGGGCAATTAGGTAGAAGGGAGAATTGTGGTGGGGCAAGGCCCGTCGCAGGGCTTTCTGCTTGCGGAACTATTAAATGGCCTAGCAGGCTGGGAATAGCCGTTGTTTAGTGCCCGCCAAGCTGGCTATCAATCTGGTGGATAAGGTGGCGGCTATGCTGCATCACGTGGTGGTATTCTTTGACAATGCCGGGAATTATACTGGCGTGACTGAGGTAATTCTGCATCGGTCCGGCTCCCATCACGGCCACCAGATTCTGCTGATTGGGCGCCAGGTGTTCGTCGAGGTAGCGGCTAATGGTTTGTCCTTTATAGTCGGAAAAACTATCGGCTTCATTCACCAGACCCGGAATTAGCTCCTGGTAGTGGTCGAGGATACCGTTGAGCAAGGCCTCATCTTCAATTATATCCAGGTCGCCTGACGATTTGAGCCCCTCGAAGCGGGAAGCGTTGGGCACGAGCACCGTGGTGTTGCGCAGCGTCCAGCTATACTTTTTCAGGCTGTCGGCACTCAGGGTCTGGGGCGTGAGGGCCCGAAAGTAGCTGAATGCTTTCTGCTGAACCACGTACGAGGCGGAGTCCTCCTGCATTTCCTTGATATCATGGCTTAAATCCTGGCGCAGCCCCAGCAGAAACTTCCGCTCCTTTTGGCGCTCCAGGGAGTGTTCGTGCCAGCTGTGGAGCTGAATGGAAAGGGTAATGGCAAAGACGATAATGCCGATTTCGAGCAGAATTTCGGGCAGGCGCTGCCGCCACGTTGGGCTGTGGTGGCCGTGCTCTTCCAGGCCCAGGGCTTTTTTACCGTGCTTGGCAACGAGGTCAACTTCAATCATAGTGCTGTAGCGTAGGGGGCCGGCAAGATAGGCACCGACACGGCAGGCATCCAACCATCCGAATATAGATGGGGTGGACCGGACGGCCCGGATGGCAAAGCGCAGCACGGCCCCAGCACAGAATTGCGGCGCGAGCGTAGCCGCCACGGGCTGCCTGCTCGTATTTGCCAACCCAAAGCCATGACCCGGCCGCCAGCCGGTACCGGGTTCTGGCTTTGGCACAAAAAGGTGGGGCCCTTCGCCCACCGGCAAAGAGCCCCAATTCCGCCCCCGTAAGGCAGCGCCGGGCACTTAGTTTCTAAATGTTGGCCGGTCTACCGGGTACACCCCGCCCCGATGCCGCATCGGTGATGGGTATTGCGTTGAGCCGCCCGTTATGGCAAAGTTAATCGGCAGGATAAAAGCAAACCCCGTATTCACTCCGTCCACGTGGCCTGGAGTAAAGGCCGGCAATCTTTTCACGGCAGCAATGGCAGCCGCATCCAGATCCGGGGACACGCTCTTGGCGAGAGAAACGCCCGTGACTTCCCCTGCCGGCCCTACGGTCAAGGTTACAAACACCTGACCCTGGGTTTGATTTCTCAACGCGCTGGCCGGATATTGCAGGGTAGCTGCCACTGCCGCAAGCACTTTGTTCATGCCTGCCTTTTCGCTCATACTCGCTCCTTTAAAAAGCGGCATGGTGCGGTACTCATAAAAGGGCACCATGCTTCCGTCCGGGGCGTAGCATTCGCCGCTTTGGCGCTTGTCGTCCACGTAGATTTCGCGGCGCCTTACCTTGCTATCCGGGTAATACACCACAAACTCGCCGTTGCGCTTTGAGCCGACATAGTCATCCTTGGTGTGCAGCTGCCCGGTGTCGTAGTATGTCGTTTCGGGTCCGAGCTTAAGGACGTCCATCACGGCGTAAGGGGTGATTCGCTCCAGCTTCCCCGCAGCGTTGTAGTGCCGGGCCGAGCCGGAAAGACTGTCCCGAAATGTTCGTTCAATCCGGGAGCCGGCTCCCTCGGGGCCGGGCAGCTGGGCTCCGTTGGGGGCCAGGTAAGTCACGGTACGATACGGATAACTACGCGGAGCCTGCCCGGAAGCTGCTTCGGGCAGGCTAAGCAGTATACCCGCTGCCAGCAGCAGGCCGGGGATTCCAATGCGGAGGACCTTGCGCATACCTTAACCGTTGCTGCGGCTCACCAGCTCCTCGGCCTTGGCAATGGCCGCGCCCAGGCCGGCCACGTTCTTGCCACCGGCCGTGGCGAAGAACGGCTGTCCGCCGCCCCCACCCTGGATTTCCTTGGCCAGCTCGCGCACCAAAGTCGAGGCATTGAGCTTGCCGGCTTTGGCAATTTCGTCGTCGAGCATCACGGCCAGCTGAGGCTTGCCCTCGATGTCGGCGCCGAGTACGAGCACAAGGTTGTCCACGGTCTGGCGCAGGTTGTAGGCCAGGGTCTTGAGGCCATCGGCCGAGCCGACCTGCACCTGAGCGGCCAGGAAGTTGACGCCGCCGAGGGGCTTCACCTGGGCCGCCAGCTGGTCTTTCTGCTGGTTGATGCTCTGCTGCTCAAACTGCTCGATCTGCTTGCGCAGGCCGGCAATTTCCTCGGTCTGCTTCTGCAGGCTGGGCAGCAGGTGCTGGGGGTTGCCCAGGGCCTCGCGCACCTGGTTGAGCAAGTCGATTTGCTGGTCGACGTAGGCTTCGGCGGTTTCGCCGGTTACGGCCTCGATGCGGCGCACCCCGGCGCCCACGGCGCTTTCGGAGGTGATTTTGAAGAAGCCGATTTCGCCGGTGCCACGCACGTGGGTCCCCCCGCAGAGCTCCACGGAGTAGTTTTTGTCGAAGGTGATGACGCGCACGAACTCGCCGTACTTCTCGCCGAACAAGGCCATGGCGCCCAGGTTTTTGGCCTCGGCAATGGGCACGTTGCGGCGCTCATCGAGCGGAATCTGCTGGCGAATCCGCTCGTTGACCATGCGCTCAATCTCGCGCAGCTGCTCGTCGGTGACCTTGGTGAAGTGGGAAAAGTCGAAGCGCAGCAGCTTGTCATTTACCAACGAGCCTTTCTGCTGCACGTGTGAGCCGATGATTTCGCGCAGCGCAGCCTGCAGCAGGTGGGTAGCCGTGTGGTTTTTGCGGATCAGCTCGCGCCGGGCATGGTCGATTTTAGCCGAGAAGTCGGCGTCCAGGTCCTGGGGCAAATCCAGGACGGTGTGCACAATCAGGTCATTTTCCTTTTTGGTGTCAATCACCCGCACCTTGCTCAGCGGGCTGGTCAAATAGCCCGTGTCGCCAATCTGCCCACCCGACTCGGCGTAGAACGGGGTCTGGTCGAGCACCACCTGGTACTCGGTTTTGCCCTTCTTGTCGATTTTGCGGTAGCGCAGGATTTTGGCCGGGGCCTCCTCCAGATCGTAGCCCACGAAAGCCGGCTGCTCCTCCGATTCCAGCACCACGGTCCAGTCCGACTGTTCGGTTTCCTGGGCGTTGCGGCTGCGGTTTTTCTGCTGGGCCAGTTCTTTCTGGAAGCCCTCCTCGTCCACCGACAAGCCCTTTTCGCGGGCAATCAGGGCCGTGAGGTCGAGCGGGAAGCCGAAGGTGTCGGAAAGCTCAAAGGCCGTTTTGCCGTCGATGCGGTTGCCGTTCTGCCGGGCGGTTTCTTCCAGGGCATCGAGGCGGCGCAGGCCGTTTTCGAGGGTTTTGAGGAAAGCCACTTCCTCCTCTTCCACCACGCGCTGCACAAACTGGGTTTGCTGCTGAAGCTCGGGGAAAATATCCTTCATCTGCTCGGCCAGCACGGGCACGAGCTTGTAGAGGAAGGGCTGCTTCTGGCCCAAGGACGAAAAGGCGTAGCGCACGGCCCGGCGCAGGATGCGGCGAATCACGTAGCCGGCCTTCACGTTGGAAGGCAGCTGCCCGTCGGCAATGGCGAAGCTGATGGTGCGGATGTGGTCGGCCAGCACCCGGATGGCAATGTCGGTTTTCTCGTTTTCGGTGGCCGGCTGGTCGTTCACGGTAGCCGGGGCCGTGCCGTGGTACTGCACGCCGGCCTCGGCGGCAATGAAGCGAATCAGGGGCTGGAATACGTCGGTGTCGTAGTTCGACTTCACCCCCGACACGGCCATCATCAGGCGCTCGAAGCCCATGCCGGTGTCGACGCTCTGCTCGGGCAGCTTGATGAGGGACTTGTCGGCCAGGCGCTGGAACTCCATGAACACGTTGTTCCAGATTTCGACTACCTGCGGGTGGTCGGCGTTTACCAATTCGCGGCCGGGCTTCTGGGCCCGCTCCTCTGCGGAGCGCAAATCAATGTGGATTTCGGTGCACGGACCACATGGACCAGTATCACCCATTTCCCAGAAGTTATCCTTCTTGTTGCCGGGCAGAATCCGGTCGTCGGTGGTGTACTGGCGCCACAAATCCTGGGTTTCGGAGTCGGCGGCGGTGCCGTCCTTCTCGTCGCCCTCAAAGTAGGTGACGTAGAGGCGGTCCTTTTCCAGCTTGTACACCTCGGTGAGCAGCTCCCAGGCCCAGGCAATGGCGTCCTTCTTGAAGTAGTCGCCAAACGACCAGTTGCCCAGCATTTCGAACATGGTGTGGTGGTAGGTGTCGTAGCCTACTTCTTCCAGATCGTTGTGCTTGCCACTCACGCGCAGGCACTTTTGGGTGTCGGCAATGCGCTTGTAGGGCGCAGGCTTGTTGCCCAGGAAATAGTCCTTGAACGGGGCCATGCCCGAGTTAATGAACAGCAGCGTGGGGTCGTCCTTCACCACGATGGGCGCCGAGGGCACGATGTGGTGGCCTTTGGAAGCGAAGAAATCCAGGAACTGCTGGCGGACGTGGCTGGCGGTGGGAAGTGACATAAGCGGGTAACGCGAAGCTTGACTTCGCGAGTCGTAGGATGCGGTGAACGAAACGGCTGGACCGTTGGAATTGGCGGCAGCCGGGAATTTGGTTACTTTTCGCCTTTCCAGCGGAAAGGCCGTTCCGGCAAAGTTAGCCGACTAAGCCGGAAAGCGAAACTGGAATGTCTTTATGGCTTTTTGCCGGGTCATGCTGAGCTTGCCGAAGCATCTCTACCGCGCTACTAATCGAATGCTGGTGCAACGAAGCGGTAGAGATGCTTCGGCAAGCTCAGCATGACGTTCTATCTTAGTTTGATTCCCCCAGCCCATGCCCTACAAAGAGCGCGACATCGAGAAGCAGTATTTCACCATCGGCGAGGTGGCGGCCCAGTTCAACGTGGCCCCGTCGCTGATTCGCTTCTGGGAAACCGAGTTTGAGGAACTGCGCCCGCGCAAAAGCAAGAAGGGCAACCGCCTCTACACGCCCCAGGACGTGGATATTTTCCGCACGATTTACCACCTGGTCAAGGAGCGCGGCTACACCATTCCCGGCGCCCGCGACATGCTCAAGCAGAAAGGCCCCCAGCTCAAGGAGAAAATCGACGTAATTCAGAGCCTGGAAAAGGTGCGTGGCTTTCTGGTGACCATGAAAAAGGAGCTGGACGCCATTGGTAAGGCGCAGCAAGGGTAGCTTTATCTTTTCTCACTATCAATTAAGGTTATAGGTATTGGCTCTATGCGCGTTTTTTATGTGTTGTTGGCAGCAGCTAGCCTAGCTACAAGCTTTTGTACTTCTAAACCGAGTGGAATAACGGGCCCTGGCAACAGAGCTGTACACCTCCTACCCTATCATGTCACGGCTGAGCCCGCCGTATTTGAAACCAGCTTTTTCCCGAACGCTCAGGTTCAAGAAGATAGTGTCACAATCGATCTGATGCCCAACTTCCTGGGCAACCTACCAGTGCCTTCCGGCCGCATCATTGCCACCGACCCGGTTGCCATGCGCACTACGGCTTTCACAACTGAGTTCCCCCACGGCCGCTTTCCGGTAGAGCTGGCTGTTGCTCGATTCAGGGGGGCTGAGCGAGTGGCCTTTGCCCGTATTGTATTTTCGGCCAAGCCAGTAGCAAGATGGGAATTGGCCCTCATTCCGGGCCAAACGCCTCTACTCCTTCACGATTCTACCTACTATGGCTACTCGGTAGACGCTGGCACAGCGCTCTTTATTGATGCTGACTTCATGACGGGATTGGGTAATCAATTAAACAACCAATCAACTTATGAACAGCTGTTTATTAAAAGCTTTGAGCCGTCATCCCCTGGTAAATTCTATCCAACAGGTTTCTTGTACGCGGCGCAAAGTGATACATTGGCGGCTTTTACAACAGGCTGGGGTGACGGTTCCTACGCCACCTATGTAGGCTTCGACTATCAAAATCATCCTTGTCGTTTGCTGACCGATTTTCAAGTCATATCTTGGAAATAAACATCAGAACCGGCATTTCTTAATTACCCAATCCAGTATTCTACTCACTGTATTTTTTATTTCCCCCCTAATGCCTATTTCTACCGACGAATTACTCTTTCACGAAGTTGCCCTCACCCTCTTCCCCGGTATCGGGCCGCAGCTTACGCGGCAGCTGATGAGCTATGGGGGCTCGGCCAAAAACGTGCTGATGCTGCCCCCGGGCAAGCTGCGCAAGATTCCGGGCGTGGGCCCGACCACCGTGGCCACGCTGACCGGCGGGGAACGAACCACCGCTTTGAAAAAGGCCGAAGACACGCTGCGCAAGGCCGAAAAAGACGGGGTGCAACTGCTGTTCTACACCAGCCGGCAGTACCCGAGCCGGCTCAAAACCATTCCCGACGCGCCCGTGCTGCTCTACTACCAGGGCACGGCGAACCTGAATCAGCCCAAAACTATCGGCATCGTGGGCACGCGCAAAGCCACCGACTACGGCCGGGAGCAAACCGAGAAGCTGGTGCAGGGCCTGGTAGCCCACCGCCCGCTGGTCATCAGCGGCCTGGCCTACGGCATCGACATTGCCGCCCACCGCGCCGCCCTGCAGGAAGGCCTGGAAACCGTCGGCGTCATGGCCACCGGCCTGGACGTGCTCTACCCCGCCGCCCACCGCAAAACGGCCGAGAAAATGCTGACCCAGGGCGGTTTGCTCACTGAGTTTGCCTTCGGCACCCAACCCGACCGCTACAACTTCCCGGCTCGTAACCGGATTATTGCCGGCTTGTCGGATGGCACCGTAGTGGTGGAAGCCGCCCGCAAAGGCGGGGCCCTGATAACAGCCGAAATTGCCTTAAGCTATAACAAGGACGTGCTGGCCATTCCCGGCAACCTGGGCAGTGCCGCCTCTGAGGGCTGCAACGACCTGATCAAAGC
Source organism: Hymenobacter chitinivorans DSM 11115 (assembly GCF_002797555.1). Taxonomy (NCBI): domain Bacteria; kingdom Pseudomonadati; phylum Bacteroidota; class Cytophagia; order Cytophagales; family Hymenobacteraceae; genus Hymenobacter; species Hymenobacter chitinivorans. The sequence continues at coordinate 2,321,597 of NZ_PGFA01000001.1, forward strand.
CAACAAAGCCGCCCTCTACGGGGAGCCGGCCGATTTGGAGCAGCTCCTCAACTGGGACGCGGCCCTGCACCAGAGCGGCAAGTTCAAGCCCACGCCTACCTACGACCCGGCCGACTTCACGGCCGAGGAGTTTCAGCTGCTGGAAGTGCTGCTGGCCAGCAAGGAAGAGCAGATGGACAACCTGAGCTGGAAAGCCCAGCTGCCCGTGAATAAAGTGGCTACCCTGCTGCTAGGCCTCGAGTTTCGGGGCGTGGTGAAGGCTTTGCCGGGCAAGAAGTTTGTGCTGGTGTAAGCTTCTTTACGGCCTGCCTGTTATCTGACCTTACTGCTTTTCCTGCTCGTGCTGCTGCTCAACAACCAACTGCTACCTACCGCTACTCTCCCCTTGCCCAACCGCGGCCTGGCTTTTGGCGACGGTTTTTTTGAGACGCTGGTGTATGCCGACGGCCACCTGCGCTACGCGGCCCACCACGCCGCCCGCCTGCAGCAGGCCGCCGCCGCCCTCTACCTGACCCTGCCCGCCGAACTGGCTACGGCCTCCGCCCTGGAAGCTACCTTAGCCGGGCTGGCAGTGGCCAGTGAGCTGCCCAGGGCCCGGCTGCGGCTGCAGCTGTGGCGGACCGGGGGGGGGCGCTACACGCCCACAACCGATAATGCGGAGTGGTTGGCTACGGCGGAAGAATTTGTACCGAACGATTCCCCGATTCGGCAGGCCGATTTTGCCCAGGCAACCCAGACGCTATATTCTCCGCTGAGCTTTTGCAAGGGTCCCCAGGCCTGGCTCTACGTGCGGGCAGCTCAGGAGCGGCAGCAGCGCGGCCTCGAGGAAATTATCCTTTGTGATGCCGCCGGGCATGTGGCCGAGGCCGGCGCTGCGGCGGTTTTCTGGGTGCGAAACGGGCAGTTGTTTACCCCGGCCGTGACGACGGGCTGCGTGGCCGGGGTGCGCCGGGCCCACCTGCTGGCGGTGGCCCGGCAGCACGCCCTGCCCTGTACCGAAGGCTTATTTACCAGGCAGGACGTGGAGGCGGCGGAGGCCGTATTCGTGGCTAATGTGGCCGCTATTCGGTCGGTGGTCAACGTGGGCTCCACGGCGTTTCGGCCCGCTCACGCCCTGCTGGCTCAGCTCCGGCGCTGGGAACAGGTCGAAGAGCGGAATTAGCGGTTCGACGACAGGTTACCGCAGCGTAGCCGCAGCCAGCCTTCCTCAAACTCGGTAAGGTCGGCCTCCGTGACGTTGTTTACGCGCAAGATTTCGGTTCGGTCCTGCTCATCACACCCTTCCAGGGCGTAGAGAGCAATCCAGGCGCGGTGTTTACGGGAAAGCGCAGGGGATTCGATGGGGGACACGGTGATACTGGGCACTGAGAAGGGTGAGCCGAATTGCGAATACGTACGCAAGCTACGCTCTTTTGGACTTTATAAATACAATTGAACTCTCTTTAAGGTTAAGCCCGGCCATAAAATTCCCGTGGCATTAGAAATTTCCTAAAAAAGAGCTGGTTCTGACTTCAACGCATTAGCCCCATGCAGGTTACAATTGGCGTAAATTTTTCGTTTAAAACGATTAATTGAATTCAGCCGCAACGCAGAAGCTTAAGCTCGTAATTGAATAAGTGCAAAATCATAGGTTAACTTCTATATTTCTTTCCCCTCCCCAGTAATAACGTTGAGCGGGAAGCTTATGTGCTAGCTTAGTGCGCCACCGCCCCGATAATCGTCGATTACCGGGGCGGTGGCGCACTGGGAGCCCGGCCGGGGCTACACGGCTACGGGAGCCTTGATGGCGGGGTGCGGGTCGTAGTTTTCCAGTGTGAAGTCGTCGTAGCGGAAACTGAAGATATCTTGCACCGCCGGGTTAAGACGCATGTGGGGCAAGGGGCGCGGCTCCCGGGTGAGCTGCAGGCGGGCCTGCTCCAAATGGTTGGAATACAGGTGAGTGTCGCCGCCGGTCCAGATGAACTCGCCGGGCTGTAGTCCCGTGACTTGGGCCATCATGAGCGTGAGCAGGGCGTAGCTGGCAATATTGAAGGGCACGCCCAGGAATACGTCGGCCGAGCGCTGGTAGAGCTGGCAGCTAAGCCGGCCGTCGGCTACGTAAAACTGGAACAGGGCGTGGCAGGGCATCAGGTGCATCTGGTCCAGCTCGGCCACGTTCCAGGCCGACACCAGAATGCGGCGCGAGTCGGGTGAGGTGGTGAGCTGGCGCACGACTTCCGAAATCTGGTCGATGTGGGAGCCGTCGGGCCGGGGCCAGTTGCGCCACTGCTTACCGTACACCGGGCCCAGGTCGCCGTTTTCGTCGGCCCACTCATCCCAGATTTTTACCCCATTGTCAGTCAGATACTTGATATTGGTATCGCCCTGCAAAAACCACAGCAGCTCGTGGATGATGCTTTTCAGGTGGACCTTCTTGGTGGTCACCAGCGGGAAGCCCTGTTGCAGGTCGAAGCGCATCTGGGGGCCGAAAATACTGAGCGTACCGGTGCCGGTGCGGTCGGTTTTCTGGGTGCCGTGGTCGAGGATGTGGCGGACGAGGTCGAGGTACTGCTGCATGGCGCGAAAGTACGAACCGGGCCGGGATTCTCGTCAGGATTTGCGCGCGGCCGGTAGCAGGGCCACCTGGGTAGAAACGGCATGCCAACGGCCCCGCAGCTTCACAAATACGTCGGTGTAGCGCAGGCGCAGGGCGAAGGGCTGGCTGAGCCAGGTGCCGGTCTGCAGATACCAGCCGGTCAGCACTACGGTGTTGTTGCCGTACTGCCGCACCCGCACGTCCTGGCTTTGGAAAGGGTTGATAACCGAATTGGGGTTGCTGACGGCCAGCAGCACGGTTTTCTTGTCGTTCACGCTCCCGTCGGCCGCCACGTGCAGGAAATCGGGAGCCAGCAGGCCGCTGATAAAGGCCGTGTCGCGGCTGACGATGGCCTCATTCCAGCGCCGCTCCAACTGTAGCACCTGCTGAGCCACTTTAGGCTCGGGCGGCCGGGGCGCACCGCGCTGGGCAAAGGCAGAAAAGACGAACAGACTACACAGCAAGACCAGGATGGGACGCATAGGAATCGGGTTGGGCAAAGCGCCGGAGGACAGAGTTGATACTAACGCAAAAGCCGCCCCGGTGGGCGGCTTGCTCTACTCATTACTGCTGCCACGGCCCAGCTAGGTTCGTTTTTAGTTGCCGCGGGTAAACTGCTCAATCACCGCCCGCAGCTGGGGGAATTCCCGGGTCAAGGTTTCCCGCTCGGCCAGCTCAAAGTCCTGGTAGTCGAAGCCTGGGGCCACCGTGCAGCTGACCAGGGCAAAGCCTTGCCCGCCTTTTATCCGGGCCCCAAACCAGGTATGGGCCGGAACGACGGCCTGGGGTACTTCCCCCCGCTCCAGGTCATTACCCAACGCAATGGTAACCAGCTGCCCGTGCTGAATCAGGACGATTTCCAGGGCCTGGCCCTGGTGAAAAAGCCATAGCTCATCCGACTGAATCCGGTGGAAGTGGGACTTATCGGCGTCTTCGAGCAGGTAGTGAATGGCCGTGCTGAGGTTGCGGACGCCTTTTTCGGTGGTAATAATCTGCGCCGCCCGGTAGGTTTCCTGGTAGTAGCCGCCTTCCGGGTGCGGCAGCATCTGCAGTTTCTCGATAATGGCTTGGGCGCTCATGGGGCTGACTGACAATTTTTTATGGCAACTCTATTCTGGGCTTACTCTACCGGCTCTCAATTACCTGCACCGGTTTCCACAGGGTCATTCTCCAGCTTGATGATTTCCTGCCAGGGGCTACTTTCGGCGTAGTGCTTAATAACTCTACCTCGCTCAACCAGAAACGTGCGCAGATACTTTTCCAGCAAGAGAAAGTCTACTGCCCGGCCTAGTAGCCCCAGTGGTGATTCAAATGCAAATACGTCCCGCATAACGGTACCAAATTCCTGTTCCTCAAAATGGTGCTCGTGGCGCATTGACTTAAAGGCGCCTTGCTGCATTTCATCGCAGAAATAGACCGGCGGCTTAGCCTGCGTTATTTTGCTGGTCAGGGTTTGCCAGAGGCCAAAGTGCCGGGCCCGAAACGTGACGGAATCCCCAAGCTGCAGGATGCCGCTGCGGACGCCGCCTATTATCGTCTCCTGCGTTTTTTGGGCCGAAATGGAGTGCAGATCCACGCTCAGGGCCAGCGTGTAGCAGATCAGAGGCGAAGCCTGAATGCTGGTTTGAACCTCGATGACTGCCATTGGCTGCGGAGCGAAAAGTAAGCTTTAGTACAAGCAAAAAAAGGAGCCGCCACTTCTACGTAGGGGCGGCTCCTTTCCTAGAAAGCACTATTGCTTACAGCGACTTAGTCACCGGCGTCATAGCGGCCGGGGTGCTTTCGGCGGGCTTTACCGAGGCCGTTTTGCCGCTTTTTTTCATGCAGCAGCTCGAACCGCCTTTCTCGGCCATGGAGCAGGATTTCGAGCTTTTCTTGCCTTTCTTCTCGTCTTTGCCATCGTGGGCGGAAGCAGTGCCGACGAAGGCCAGCAAGGTTAGGGCGAGCAGGACGTTTTTCATGATTGGATATCTTAAGAGGTGAGGAAACAAAAGCCGGCGGGGCGTGGTTGGCTCCCTGGTGCCTCTAAAGTACAAAAGCGGCGGCATAGTTCGACGCGCCGGGAGGCTGCTTTTTATTGGATTTGCCGCGGCCCCCGGGCGGCGGCCTTAGCTTCCCGAATGCCGCTTCGCAAACTCAGTTACCTTACCCTGCTCCTGCTGGCCCTGGTGTCGGCCGTGAGCATCTACTTCGTGGCCCAGCTGCGGTTCAACTACAATTTCAACGACTTCTATCCCGCCGGCGACCCGGACCTGGACTACTACCAGCAGTACTCGGCCCGCTTCGGCAACGACAACGACTACGTGCTGCTGGGCCTGGAAGCCCCGGCGGGCCACTCCGTGTTTGAGCCGGGCTTTTTAACCAAAGTCGATTCGCTGACGGGCTTTATCCAGCAGCGCCGGCACGTGGTGCACGTCACCTCCCCCACCAACGCCACCAACCCCGTCGTGGAAGGCTTTGGTGTGTTCAACGTGCCCTACCTGCACCCGCGGGACCCCGCCCGCCGGGCCCCGGACTCGTTGCTGGTGTACCGCACGCCGGGCCTGGTCGGCAACCTGATTGCGCGCGACGCCCGCTCGGTTACCATCCTGTTTCAGACCGCGCCCAACCTGAGCAAGCCCCCCGGCGACTCCCTGCTGGCGGCCGTGCGCACCGAGCTGGCCCGCCAGGGCATTGCCGAAAACGAGTACCACATGGCCGGCAAGATGGTGGCCCAGTCGGTGTTCGTCGATCGACTGCAGTGGGAGCTGATGGTGTTCATGAGCTTGTCGGTGGTGCTGGTCACAGTGCTCTTGTGGTTCACGTTCCGGACCTGGTGGGGCGTGGTTTTGCCGCTGGTAGTGGTGCTGGGGGCCATTTTGTGGGGCCTGGGGCTGATGAGTGCCTGCGGCATCAGCATCGATTTGATGACGGCCCTGCTGCCGGTGATGCTCTTCGTGGTGGGCATGTCCGACACGATTCACATCATCACCCGCTACGTCACCGAGCTGGGCTACGGGGCCAGCAAGAAGGACTCGTTGCTGATTGCCCTCAAGGAGTCGGGCTTCGGCTCGGGCTTGTCGGCCCTGACGACCAGCATCGGCTTTTTCACGCTGATGACCAGCACCATCCGGCCGATTTACAACTTTGGCCTCTTTACCGGCATTGCCGTGCTGCTCACCTTTGCCTTGTCATTTACGCTGCTGCCGGCCATGCTGCTGCTTTTGCGCAAGCCCCAGCTGCGCATCCCGCGCCAGGAAGGCCACAGCTGGGACGGAGTGCTGGGCCGTCTGTTTCGCACGGTGCTGGCCCGGCGCCAGCTCATTGTGGGCCTGAGCGCCCTGATTCTGATTGGCTCGGTGGCCTCGGCCTCCCGCATCCGCATCAACTCGGCTTTGCTGGATGACTTGTCGAAAAACGACCCGGTGAAGCTGGATTTCGGCTTTTTCGAGCGGAACTTCGCCGGGGTGCGGCCCTTCGAGCTGGATTTGAAGCCCGCGCCCGGCCGCAGCATCTACGACCTGCAGGTGCTGCGCGAAACCGAGGAAATCGAGAACTACCTGCAGAAATCCTACGGCCTCAACTTCGTGGCCTCGCCCGTAACCATCATCAAATCGGTGCGCAAGGCCCTGAACGGCGGGCTACTGGAGGAGTACCGCCTGCCCGCCTCCGAGGCCGAGCTGGCCGGGCTGGTGCGTAAGGTGAAGCTGTTTCGCAACAAGCCCGAGTTCCGGGCCCTGGTGCTGCCCGACGCCACCGAAGGCCGGCTCACCGGCCGCATGCCCGACGTGGGCAGCATCCGGGCCGACGCGCTGAATGCCGGGTTGCAACAATTTTTAAAGCAGCATACCGACCCCAACGTGCTCCAGACCCGCCTGACGGGCTCGGCCAACCTGATTGACAAAAACAACGAGAACCTCACGCTCAACATGATTACGGGCATGAGCATCGACATTGTGATGGTCACGCTCATCGTGCTGGCCCTGTTCCGCAGCCTGCGCATGACCCTGGTGGTGCTCATTCCCAACCTGGTCCCGATTCTGATTGTGGCCGGCGTCATGGGCCTGGCCGGCGTGAGCATGAAGGTGAGCACCAGCATCATCTTCACCATTGCCTTCGGTATTGCCGTCGACGACACGATTCACTTTATCAGCAAGCTCAAGCTCACCCTGCTGCACGAGCGGAGTTTGTTCCGGGCCGTGCGCAAAACCTACCTGATGGCCGGCAAAGCCGTTATCGTGACATCCCTAATTCTGGTTGGCGGCTTCAGCACCCTCATCTTTTCTTCCTTCGACGGCACTTTCTACGTGGGCCTGCTCATCGGCCTGACCCTGCTCTTCGGCGTAGTCGCCGAGCTCACCCTGCTGCCCATCCTGATTCTGGGGTTCTACAAGCACAAGCCCAAGGAAATTCGTCAGCCTTTGGCGGTGAAGCTGTGAAATGGTGAATGAGTGAATGAGTGAGTTGTTGTTCGGCTGGCGCAAGGTGTGTCCTTGCGAGGCGCAGCCGTGGCAATCCGTCCTCTGCTAGTGACTAACATCTCTTTTCCCAGAAAGCCCATTATCGAACTACCGATAGAGGGCTCTTCGCTTAAGAAAGCTCGGCCTATTCTAAAGGACAGATGATTTCGGCTCACGCCGCGCCGTGGCAGCCGCAAAGGCTTTTTCAATTAAGTCCTTGGCGGTGGTCCGGATTGGGTTTCTTTGTGCCTTTCCGCGAATCCACTTTTCGGCCGCTATGCCTCGTATCAGCTTACCGCAGTCATTTGCCAAGCGCCGAATGCTGTATACCGGCGGCCATCTGCTCTACACCAGCCTGATCGTTGTGCTGATGGGCATAATGCTTCGCTGGATGATGGGCGACGAGTTGATTGAAGTCGACGCCGCTACGGCCGTGGCGGGCCGGGTCACCAAGTGCGACGTGAACCGGCAGCACTACTACTGGTACCTCAACGATGAGCCCGTGCGCTACGACCTGTGGTCTTTCACGGCCGGCGACTCGGCTACCCAGGTGATGCAAGCCCGGATTCTGGCCCAGAACAAGGACAATATTTACTACTATAACACCCTGGCCTACTACATTAAAAAGGGCGACCTACTGCAAAAAGCGGCTAATTCCCCGTTGCTAACCCTGCGGCGCGGCACTCAGCTCACCACCTGGACCTGCGCCCCGGATACTGGCCGGCAAGCCCCCTAAGCCGGCGGCGGACCAGGTCCGCGTTGGCCGCGCCAATGCTACATGAGACGTCCCGCCCGGTTTTTTCTCCCACCTTGCACTTCTTGTGGTCTTGGCCGGCCGCGTTACTGCTTACCAACGCCCGGGAGTTCCGTATTATAGCGCCTAACCCCTTTTTTTACCCGATGACGATTCGCCTGCTCGCTCTGCTGCTGTTTCTTAACCTGACTTCCCACGCCCAAACCCCGGAGCCCACCGCCCCCACCCAGCCCGACCCGCTGACTCCCCTGATTAAGGAGCGGGAAATGTTGATTCGCCAGTACGAGGAGGCCAGTGCCCAGCGCAATGCCTTTCTGGCCAATAAGCCCTCCAAAAAGGACCTGGAGGAAGTCGTGGACGCGCTGAAGGGCATCATCCGCAAGGACACCGAGATTGTGAAGGCCCTCAAGGAGTCGTCCATCCGGCGCACGGCCACCATCGTAGCCGAGAAAACCCAGGCCGAGCGGCAGATTGTGGTGGCCCGCGGCGACCAGTCGATGACCCGGGAGCGGTTCTACGACCTGGAAAACCAGATTCAAAACCTGCAAATCCGGGACAAGCAGCGCGAAAAGAAACTGCAGGAAGCTCAGGCCGCCGCCACGGAGGCTGAAGGTGCCCGCCAGAGCCGGGAGCTGATTGCCGCCGGCCTGGCCGGGCTTAGCATCCTGCTGTTGTGGTATATCTTTAAGCTGCGCGGGCAGGCCCGCCCCGCCCCCCGCCGCAGTGCCCGACGGTAGCATTCTTCCTGTTATCCTTCCTCTGTCATCCTGAGCTTGCGAAGGACCTTTCTCGCCTGAGTGATAAGCTTTCCTCAACGTACAAAGCCCTTTCTATACAGCACAGTACAAAGCTTCTTGCGTTGAATAAGCTGCGTTGGGGTAGATGAGGAAGGTCCTTGGCTCTGCTCAGGATGACAGGTAGTTGTATTACTTCCCATCTCCATGCTCATTCCCGCCGCTCACTACCTGACTTACGCCGAAGCGGTGCAGCTCTACAACGAACTGCGGGAGGCGGATATCAGCGCGCTGGTCAAAAGCTGCGGGCCGCCCTCGTTTCCGTTTGGCGACGGAATCTGGTACCAACTGCTCATCGAGGAAACCGACGCCGCGGCGGCCCGGGAGCTGGTCGAGGCCTTCGAGGCCGGGCGCGCGACGGTGACCGTGGTGCGCTGCCCCCGTTGCGGCAGTGCGGATACGGCCGTAGCCGCGCGCCGCACGCTCTGGCAGCGGCTGTACTACGCCGGCACCACGCGCTACCAGTGCGGGAGTTGCGGGCGCAACTTCCCGGCGTAAGCGCTTTATTCTCAGCGCAAAGCTCGGATAACAGTCCCTAGTTTAGCACTTGACCTATACTTTTCTGGCTTTTACCTGTTATTCAACAGCTGAACCCGCGGCGGCTACTCGGCCGTGCGGGTCAGCCTCACGTTCTCCCTATCCTTTTTTACCAATGGCGAATCAAACCACAACCGCACCCGCTAAAACCTTTTCGCTCGGCGGCGACCTGACTGTCAACCGCATGGGCTACGGCGCCATGCGCATCACCGGCGAGGGTATCTGGGGGCCGCCCCAGGACCACGCCGAATCCATCCGGGTGCTGCAGCGCGCCGTGGAGCTGGGCATCAACTTCATCGACACGGCCGACAGCTACGGCCCCAACGTGTCGGAGGAGCTCATTGCCGAGGCCCTGCACCCCTACGCCCCGGGCCTGGTTATCGGCACCAAGGGCGGCCTGCTGCGCACCGGCCCCAACCAGTGGCCCATCGACGCCAGCCCCAAGCACCTCACAGAAGCCCTGGAAGGCAGCCTGCAGCGCCTCAAGCTCGATAAAATCGACTTATACCAGCTCCACCGCGTGGACCCGAACGTGCCGTTTGAGCAGACCCTGGAGTTCCTGCAAAAAGCCCAGGAAGACGGCCTAATCAAGCACATTGGCCTCTCGGAAGTAACGGTGGAGCAGATTCAGCAGGCCCAGCGGTACGTGAAAGTCGTGTCGGTGCAGAACATGTACAGCGTGGACAACCGCAAGTGGGAAGCCGAGCTGGACTTCTGCGAGCAAAACGGCCTGGCCTTCATTCCGTGGTACCCGCTGGCCGGCGGCAACGAGCAGGCCCTGAGCAAGCTCACCCAGATTGGCCAGCAACACGGCGTGAGCACCCAGCAGGTGGCTTTGAGCTGGCTGCTGCACCGCTCGCCCAACATCCTGCTCATTCCGGGTACCTCGAAGGTGAAGCACCTGGAAGAAAACGTGAAGGCCGCCGAAATTCAGCTCTCGGCCGAGGACCTGGCCGCCCTGGAAAACCTGGGCAGCTAGGCAGCACCCCGTCTGACGCTTCAACAGCCCCTGGAACGTGCGCCCGCCGCCCGCTCCAGGGGCTGTTTTTCTAATCGGCTTGCGTTAGGACAGGCGGCTCGCAGCCGGCGTTACTCAAACCTGGGGTAATTTTCCGGTGGCGCTTACGGGTTTATGTAATACTTTAGGCAGCAGGACTTTTACTACCGCCGATGAAGCATACTGCCGCTGCTGGTTCGCCCACGCTGAAAAAAGTACTCGGGCCTTTGCACCTGTGGGCCCTGGCCGTAGGGCTGGTTATTTCGGGCGAATATTTCGGCTGGAACTACGGCTGGCAGGTGGCCGGCCCGGTGGGCTTCTTGGTGGCCACCCTGCTGATAACGGTGCTCTACGTTACCTTCATTTTCAGCTTCACCGAGCTGACCACTGCCATTCCCCACGCCGGCGGGCCGTTTGCCTACTCCTACCGCGCCTTTGGGCCCCTGGGCGGCTTCGTGGCCGGCTACGCCACGCTGGTCGAGTTCTTGTTTGCCCCGCCCGCCATTGCCGCGGCCCTGGGCAGCTACGGCCACTTTCTGTACCCGGGGCTACCGGTGCTGGGCACGGCCCTGGCCTGCTACGTGGTCTTTATCAGCATTAATTTGCTCGGCATCAAGGAGTCGGCGCGCTTCTCGCTGCTGGTTACCTTGCTGGCCGTGGCCGAGCTGGTGCTGTACATGGGCCTGGTGGCGCCCCACTTCCGGGTCCGCAGCTTCCTGGCCCACCCCGTGCCGCTGGGCGCGGCGGGTGTTTTTGCGGCCCTGCCCTTTGCCATCTGGTTTTACCTGGCCATTGAGGGCGTGGCCATGGTAGCGGAGGAAGTCGAAAACCCGCGTAAAACCATTCCCAAGGGCTATATCTACGGTCTGGGCACGCTGGTGCTGCTGGCCCTGGGCGTGATGGTGCTCACCGGCGGCATCACCGACTGGCGGCGGCTCAGCGGCATCGACTACCCCTTGCCCGAGGCCCTGGGCATCGTGCTGGGCCGGCAGAGCCGGTGGACCCAGTTTTTCGCCAGCATCGGCCTTTTTGGGCTGGTAGCCTCGTTTCACGGCACCATTATCGGTTACTCCCGGCAGATTTTTGCCCTGGCCCGCAGCGGCTATTTGCCTGGCGTGCTGGCCCGGGTCAACCCGCGGTTTCGCACTCCGCACTGGGCGTTGGTGGCGGGTGGCGGGGTGGGCGCGGCGGCATTGCTGACCGGCACCACGGCCCAGGTTATCATCTTGTCGGTGCTGGGTGCGGTGGTGATGTACGCCATGAGTTTGCTCAGCTTGTTTGCCTTACGGCGGAAGGAACCCCGGCTGGAGCGGCCCTTCACGGCCCCGTTCTACCCGTATTTTCCGGTGGTGGCCCTGGTCCTGACCATGGTCAGCCTCGGCGCCATTATCTACTACAACTGGCTGCTGAGCCTGATTTTCTTTGGTGGCCTAGGACTCATGCTGGGCGTTTACCTGCTGCTGGGGCGCCACCGGCAGCCGCTTGCCGAAGACGCCCTGCTGGCCCCAGTGGAGGCGTTGTAGAGTTGTTGGCTCCGCTCTGAATAGAACGGCACGAAAAGCCACGGCCGAAGCATCTCATGAGTAGTAGTAAGCAAAGTACTACCACAACATCAGCCCGCGAGATGTCTCACTGCATTCGACATGACGTTCTTCTCCTCCCAACTAACAAACAGCACGACCTAACAACTGACAACTAGCAACTAACAACCACTATGCCCTACCAGCACACCATCCGCCAGCGGACCTACGGCTTCCCGGATTTGAAAACCCTGCTGGCCCGGGCCACGCCCCCGCGCTCGGGCGACGTGCTGGCCGGGGTGGCGGCCGAAACCTACGAGGAACGGGTGGCCGCCCAGCTTGCCCTGGCCGATGTGCCGCTCCGGCAATTTCTGAACGAGGCCCTGGTGCCCTACGAGCAGGACGAGGTAACCCGCCTGATCCTGGACTCCCACGACGCGGCGGCCTTTGCTCCCATCAGCCACTTTACCGTGGGCCAGCTGCGCGACTGGCTGCTTTCCGAGGCCGCCGACACCGGCGCGCTGCAGCAGCTGACCCCGGGCCTGACCCCGGAAATGGTGGCGGCCGTGAGCAAGCTCCTGCGCAACCAGGAGCTGATTGCCGTGGCCCGCAAGTGTGAGGTTGTTACGCAGTTTCGCAACACGCTGGGGCTGCGGGGCCACCTGGCCACCCGTCTGCAGCCCAACCACCCCACCGACGATACCCGGGGCGTGGCGGCCAGCCTGGTCGATGGCCTACTCTACGGCAGCGGCGACGCGGTGCTGGGCATCAACCCGGCTACCGACAACCCGCGCGCCGTGCGCCAGCTGCTCGATATGCTCGACGCCGTGCGCGAGCAGTACCAGATTCCGACCCAGACCTGCGTGCTGAGCCACGTCACGACCACCTTGCAGCTGATTGAGCAGGGCGCCCCGGTGGACCTCACGTTTCAGTCTATTGGGGGCACGGAGGCTACCAACGCCAGCTTCGGGGTAAGCCTGAGCCTGCTCCAGGAAGCCCACGAGGCCACGCTCAGCCTGAACCGCGGCACGCTGGGCCAGCACGTCATGTACTTCGAAACCGGGCAGGGCAGCGCCTTGTCGGCCAACGCCCACCACGGCCTCGACCAGCAGACCTGCGAAGTGCGGGCCTATGCCGTGGCCCGGCGGTTCCGGCCCCTGCTGGTCAATACCGTCGTGGGCTTTATCGGGCCCGAGTACCTCTACGACGGCAAGCAGATTATCCGGGCGGGGCTGGAAGACCACTGTTGCGGCAAGCTCCTGGGCCTGCCCATGGGCGTCGACGTGTGCTACACCAACCACGCCGAGGCCGACCAGGACGACATGGACTCGCTGCTCACCCTGCTGGGCGTGGCGGGCTGCAGCTACATTATGGGCATTCCCGGCGCCGACGACATCATGCTGGGCTACCAGTCGACCTCCTTCCACGACGCGCTGTATCTGCGGCAGGTGCTGGGTTTGCGGCCCGCCCCCGAGTTCGAGGCCTGGCTCCAGCAGCAGGGAATCTTCAACGAACGGGGCCAGCTGCTGCCCGCCGCGCCTAGGCACCGGCTGCTGGAAGTGGGTCGGCGGCGCTGAACCGCTGTACGGGAGCAGGCAGGGTAGTTTGCGCTGCTACCAGGTGGCTTTAACCCGGGCATTTCCGTAATCAGCCTAGCACTATTCCTCCAAAACATCCTCTCGCATGGCCCTAGCCCACGACTTACAACGCTTCCTCAGCGCCCAGGCCACCGACTATGCCACGGCCCTGACCGAAATCCGGAACGGACGCAAGCGCAGCCACTGGATGTGGTACATCTTCCCCCAGCTGCAGGGCCTGGGCTTCAGCGAAACCGCCCGGTTCTACGCTATTAAAGACCAGCAGGAAGCCGAGGCCTACCTCCACCACCCCGTGCTGGGCCCGCGCCTGGTGGAAATCAGCCGGACCCTGCTCGGCCTGGACAGCTCCGACGCCACCCACGTCTTCGGCAGCCCCGACGATGTGAAGCTCAAATCCTGCATGACCCTGTTTGCCACCCTGAAGGGTGCCGACCCGGTGTTCAAGCAGGTACTGGACAAGTTTTTCCAGGGCGCGGCCGACGCCAAAACCCTGCTGCTGCTAACCCAGGCGGCCTGACCAGGGATAGTACGCCTGCACCTTTGCCCGAGGGAAAGCCGCTTATTCGTGGCTCACCGTCTGCGCTGGGGCAACAGATTATTCAACGCCTAGCCACTGCGCGGCTCTATTCCTGCACCCTATGTCCGACCTGCGCCCCATTCTGCCGCCTCCCGACCCGCCCGCCGACCCCTGGGACGGGCTGCGCGCCTTCACCGCGGCCCGCATTGCCCTGGGCCGCACCGGCAGCAGCGTACCCCTGCGCGAGGCCCTGGCTTTTCGGCTGGCCCACGCCCACGCCCGCGACGCAGTGTATTCGGAGCTGGAAACCGGGCGGCTTTTGGCGGCGCTGGAAGCTTTCCAGTTACCCGTAGTGCCCGTGCGCAGCCAGGCCGAAAACCGCCCCCACTACCTCCAACGCCCGGATTTGGGCCGTGTATTACACGAGGATTCCCGCCGGGCCCTCAAGGAAATAGCCCCCGCTGCCGCCGACGTAGCTATTATCCTGGCCGACGGGCTGTCGGCTACGGCCCTGAACCAGCATGCCCTGCCCCTGCTCAACCTGCTGCTGCCCCAGCTGCGGGAAGCCGGTTTCCGCATTGCGCCCCTGACCCTGGCCGAACACGCCCGCGTGGCGCTGAGCGACGAAATCGGTAGCCGGCTCCACGCCCGCCTGGCCCTGATTCTGCTGGGTGAAAGGCCCGGCCTGAGTGCCCCCGACAGCCTGGGGGCCTACTTCACTTACGCCCCCCGCCCCGGCCGCACCGACGAAGCCCGCAACTGCGTGTCCAATATCCGCCCCGCTGGCCTGCCCTACGAGGCCGCCGCCGATAAGCTGTTTTTGCTGGTGCAGGAAGCCCTGCGCCGCCAGCTCTCGGGCGTGGCCCTGAAGGACGAAACCGGCCTGCTCGGCCAGTAACGCGCAGCTCCGCTTCGCCGGGTTGTTGCAAGACGGCCATTGCTCCGGCGCGGCCACGGCGCGAAGTGGAACGGCGCGGTACTGCCCACCGTGCGCCAACTATTGGGCGTAGCTTTGGGCCCCCCTTACCCAGCTCTTATTCATGGAAACCACTTTCCCCTTCAAGATTTTCGCCCTGCCCCCGGAAATGCGCGTCGACGATGCCCAATATGGCATTATGGCCGACGTAGAAGCCGATCCGGCCCTGGAAGGCCACTTCTACCTGTTCGAGAAGTACGGCTTCGGCGGCGGGGGCACCTCCTGGGAAGAGCACATCCTGACCATTCTCGAAGAGGAAGCCCCCGAGCTGTTGGAGCACGTCGACGGCTACTCCACCGAGGCCCGCCTGCTGCTCTACGCCGACTCGGAAGCCACTGTGCGCCAGTTTATGCGCCTGATCCAGCCCATCTTCGCCGACTTGGGCAGCCTGAACAAGTACTTCAGCCAAACCGATTCGAGCGACTTTTTCGCCTGAGGCGCCTCGCGTCTGTCGTCCTGAGGGCGGCGCAGCCGAAGGCCCTTCCTCACCTCCCCACGGCAGCCTGTACCCACGTGGCGCGTCGGCTGCAGTTTCCCGGGGCAACAGGTAACTCTACTATACGTCAAGCTATGTTACTCACCGCGCCGCGCCGCCAGTTGCTTTTTCCTCTCATCCGCCGCTACGCGCTGCAAGGCGTCGTGTGGGGCGTGGTATATGCGCTCCTGCGTTTTGGTCTGTTACACCAAGAGGTGGGCTTGCTGATGCGTCATGCCTTCATCGGGCTGGGCGTTGGATTGTTCGTCGGCTTGGGTGAAGCGTTTGTCATCGGCAGCAACTTTCGCCATAAGTCGTTCCTGTTTCTGCTACTGGTTCGTACGCTGCTCTACACGACGGTAGCAGCCTTGTGGCTGTTGTCGGCAGCGAGCTTAAAATGCCTGTTCTTTCAACAGCTAAGCTTTGAGGCGGTGTTCCAGCAGTACGTGCTGCACGGCACCTTTATCCTGGATGTCGGGGCCTCGCTGCTGGTGTGCCTGCTCATTATCGCGCTGCAGCAAATCAGCTCCTTGCACGGCCCAGGACAGCTATTCAACCTGGTGCGGGGCAAGTACCACCGGCCGCAGGAAGTAGACCGTATTTTTATGTTCGTCGACGTGAAGTCCTCCACCACGATTGCCGAGGAGCTGGGCAACCTGCAATACAGCCAGTTCATTCAAGACTTCTTCCTGGATTTAACCGACGGCATTGTGCTCACCAAAGCCGAGGTCTACCAGTACGTCGGCGACGAGGTCGTACTGACGTGGCCCTTGCCGGTCGGTTTGACTAAAGCCCAGTGCGTACGGTGCTTTTTCCTCATGCAGCGCAGCATCGAGGCCCGCAAAGACAGCTACTTACGGCAGTACGGCCATTACCCACGCTTCAAGGCCGGTTTGCACGGTGGGCGCGTGGTGGCGACCTGGGTGGGCGAGGTGAAACGCGAAATCGTGTACCACGGCGACGTGCTCAACACCACGGCCCGGATTCAGAGCCTGTGCAACGAGTTGGGACAAGAGCTGCTCATCTCCGAGGACTTGCTGACCCAGTTGCCTCCTTTATCAGGCGTAGTAGCCACCTTCGTTTCTACGCTGAACTTGCGGGGCCGGCAGCAAGCCATCAGCCTGCACGGCTTGACGCGTGGGTTGCGGGCCGCGGAGGAAGTATCCACCAAGAGTCTATCCAAGTAGAACGGTCCTGCTGCGCTTGTCAAATTCGGATGGACGCTACGAAATGGGTGGCACAACCGCCCGGAGCGTTTCACCTTGTGGCTGGCCGCTCACTTCGCGGTTACGGTCCACCCAATAGGCCAGCAGCACAATGACCCAAAACAGCTGCCCTGACCACCCCAGGGCCTCCACCGAGGCGGGCGGCGGGCTGAACAGGCCGCCCACGTGTATCAGCACCAGGAACGCTACTAAGCCCAGCAGGCCGTAGCGGCCCACGCCATTGCGGGCCGTGGTCTGCCGCACGTACAGCCACAGGCCCGCGCCCAGCAGCGCGAATTCGACCACCTGCGTCAGGGCAACCTGGTTCCAGAGCCCAAAGCCGAACAGCGGCGACGGGCCGGGATAGAGCGGCAAATCGGGGGTGTGCACCACCACATCGAGCAGCCAGTGGCTGGGCACCAGCAGGCCCACCAGCAGCGCCCCTTTGGCGTTGCGCGTTACCAGCCAATACACCAGCCCCAGCAACAGGCCCGCCACCAGCTCGGCCACGAGGCTGTGCGTGAAGGGATAATACACGAAATCGAATGCGTTGGTGGCCGTGGCGTGCGGCACGATGTTCACGCGCTCCACGCCCAGCAGTAGCAGCGTGGGCCACACCAAATCGGCGAGTTGGGCAGCCAGGAAAAAGGTGCCTAGCGACACGAGCGGCTGTTGCTTCTTAGCGCCGAAAGCGACGCCGAAATGTCCGAGAAACATAGAAGTAGGGTTAAAGAATATGAGGTAAAAGCCGCGCCCAACGGTTTAGCTCCGCTCCAGCGGGTTTGCTGACAAGTTAGGTGAATCAAGCTGACAGCGCATGGAACTGCCGCCAGGATCAGTTTTGCAGGAACCACTCCGCCGTGGCCCGGATGCCTTCCGCATAAGGGGTCGGCGTAAAGCCGAACGTTTGGTTGAAGCGCGTGGAGTCCAGCACGTAGCCGTTTTCGTCCTGGTACAGCATTTCATGCGCCTCCTTCATAAAAGGAACGAAGAGCCCCAGCAAGCCAATTACCCACTTAGGCAGCACCTGCACCTTGCCGGTGCCCTGCATGTACTGCGCCGCCAGGGCGCTGAACTCCTGGCCGGTCAGCGTCGGCGAGGCCACGGGCAATATCCAGGTTTGGTGGAAGGCCTCGGGGTGCTGGGCCAGCACGTACAGAGCGCGGCCGATGTCGGGCGTATAGGTGTAGGTACGCGGCACGCGGGCATTCACGAGCCACTGCGGGGTTTGCTTGTTTTTCAGCCGGCTGAACACCAGCGAGCCGGACCAGCTTTTCTCAACCACGCCCGGCCCGTAAAAATCGGAGGCTTTGGCGATGATGGCCGGCACGCCGCCGCTGCGGCGCTCGGCCAGCAGCAGGCTTTCGATTTCGACCAGAATCCGGCCTTTTTCACTCACTGGCCGCGCCGGCGTGGCTTCCGTAATCGGGCCCTCCACCCGGCCGTAGGTGTAGAGGCTGTCGACAAAAATCAGCTGGGCCTGCGTGGCTTTGCAGGCGGCAATGACGTTGCGCATAATCACGGGCCAGTCGCGCCGCCACACCTTGGCGCTGTATTCCAGGCCCACGAGCAGGTACACGATGGCGGAGCCGTCCACGGCCAGCCGGGTCTGTTCGGCGTCCAGAAAATCGGCCGACCGGGTTTCGGTCCCAGCTACCGGCTTCGGGTTACGGGATACCAACCGGATGTTTTCGCCGTGCTGTTGCAGCACCGGCAGCAGCTGCGTGGTTATGGTGCCATTGGCACCCAGAATGGTGTGGAGCTTCATGTGATTTTAGGGGAGATGTAACGGGACAAAACTCCGCCGTTTCGCCGGCCTAAAACGATAACAAACGCTAAGAAATGGGGCCCCTACTGCCCGCGCGAGGTGCGGTTGCGAATGCGGCTCAAGCTCACGGCCGTCACGCCCAGAAAGTTGGCGATGTAGTGCTGCGGCACCCGCGCGAGGATATTCGGATTGCCGCTGACCAGCAGGGCCTCGTAGCGCTCGGCGGGGCTGAGCAGCAGCAGGCTCACCATGCGCTCCTCCAGGCCCACGGCCAGGTATTCGGCAAACCGCCGGCCGAACTCCTGCCAGGCCATGCGCTGACCAAACAAGTCCACCAGCACCGCATAGGGAAACGTCAGGCAGCAGCCCGCACTCAGGGCCTCAATGGTGACCAAGGAAGGCCGGCCAGTCAGGCTGCTGAAGTACCCGCCTATCAGCTGGTCTTCGAAGAAGAAGTAGCTGGTGCGCTCCTCGCCGTCTTTGGTATAATACTGCCGGAACATGCCTTCGAGCACAAACCCCACCTCAGTAGCAACCCGGCCCTGCTCGGTAAACACGGCGTGCCGGGCCAGGGGCACCAGGCGCAGGTGCGGCACCAGCAGGCTCCAATCCTCGTCGCTCAGGGGAACAAACTGGGTCAGGTGCTGGCGCAGGCGCAGCGCAGCTTCGGGGAAGGACGGCAGCATAAAAAAGCAGGTAGTGAGACAACAGTGGAGGAAGGAACCGGGGAAGATACCAGTGGCGCCGCATTTCTTAGCGTTTGTTATCGTTTGGGCGCGGGGGCAGCCCGGTCCTTTGTAGTGTTCTGGTGCTCTTCGGCCAGAACCTAAAATTCCGGCCCATGAACGTCCTCATCACCGGCGGCACCGGCCTCGTCGGCACCCGCCTTTCCGCCGTGCTCACCGAAGCCGGCCACCACGTGGCCCATCTGAGCCGCACGTTGGCGCCCGGCAGCCCCTACCGCACGTTTCAGTGGGACCCCGCCGCCGGCACCATCGACCCGGCCGCCGTGCCCTTCGCCGAGGCGGTGGTGAACCTGGCCGGGGCCAACGTGGGTGAGGGCAAATGGACCGCCGCCCGCAAACAGGAGCTGCTGGCCAGCCGCGTCGACGGCCTGGCCCTGCTGCACCGCGAGCTGACCAAACCCGGGCACCGCGTCCGCACCGTCGTTTCGGCCTCGGCCATTGGCCTCTACGGCACGACCGGCGACGCGCTGGTAACGGAAGACACAGTGCCGGTCGGCCACGACCTGCTGGCCGACCTGACCCAGGCCTGGGAGCAGGCCGCCACGCCCCTCGCCGCCCTGGGCCTGCGGGTGGTCGTGCCGCGCATCGGGGTGGTGCTGAGCTTGGCGGGCGGGGCCCTGCCGGCTATGGCCGGGCCGGTAAAGCTCGGCTTTGGGGCGCCCCTGGGCAGTGGGCAGCAGTGGCTGTCCTGGATTCACATTAATGACCTGTGTCGCCTGTTGCTCGCCATGCTAATCGATGAGGCCTGGCAGGGCGCCTACAACGCGGTGGCTCCCAACCCGGCCACCAACACCGCCTTCACCACGGCCCTGGCCGAGGTGCTGCACCGCCCTCTGCTACTGCCCAGGATTCCCGCCTTCATCCTCCAGCTGGCCCTGGGCGAGCAGAGCGAAATGGTGCTGACCGGCAAACGCGTAAGTGCAGCCAAAGTACTGGCCCAGGGCTTTACCTTCGAGTTTGCCGGGCTGCGCGAGGCCTTACAGGCCTTGTACCCTCCGGCGCTTATCCCAGCCCCGCAACCCACCCAGACCTTGATGGCGGGTGCCGGAAGCGCGCGGTCCTGAATAGCCGACTGCATTGCTATAAATTACAAGTTACCTTCCCCGGACCGCTTCTAAGCAATCAACACTCTTTTATCCAAGCTCCCTCTCGCCCATGGTCACCGCGTATTATCCTGCTGATATAGCCCACGCGCTGCGTGCGCGCTGGGTCCAAACCGAGGGCAGTCCGCTGCCTGAGTACGCCGTGCTGACCCAATTCTTGTCCATCATTTACCAGGCCAGCCTGCTGCAGGAGGAAGCCCGGCCCGTGGAATGCCACGTCGTGCTTGCTACCGCGGCGCAGCTGACGGCTGACGGGCCGCTCGCTACCGGGCCTCACGTCGTGGCTTTTGGCACGCCCCGGCCCTGGAACGAACAGGAAATCCGGCGGCTCAGTCCGGCGGTGGCGCGCCCCGCCACGCTGCTCGCCGTTCGGCAGACCGAGGCTGGTGAGTTGGCACTGTGGGGCCTGCTGCTGACGGACACGCCCTGGGACCGGCTCCCCGGCAGCCCCGGGCCCACTGCCGAGGAAGTGCCCCCGGTGCTGGTGGTGCACGTGCAGGGCCCGGGCCTGCTGACCTGTTATTGCGGGGCCACCCGCGTGCTGACACTGCGGGCGGGCCGCATCGACGGCCACGGCTTTTTGCAGTTCCCCACGGCCTGGAGCCGGGGGCGCTTCGGGGAGATGGTGGCCGCCAATCCCCAGCTGGGCCCCGCCGAATTCGACCTTATTGCCTTGCTCGGACACCATGTGCAGCGCCGGGCGGTGGCGCGGGTCCGGGCCGGGGGCCACGGCGGACTGCTGGTGTTTGTGCCACCGGGTGCCGTGGCCGAGCTACTGGCGCCCGGCGGCTTGTTGCGCCCCAAGTACCCCACCCAGGAGCTGGGCGGGGAAGGGCGGTGCAGCCAGCTCATCCACGCCATTATTGCGCGGCAGCAGGTATTAGGCGATGTGAGCTGGACCTGCTACCAGCAAGCCCGCGACCCCGAGCTCCGCGCCCTGGCGGTAGCCCTCGACCACTTCGCCGACCTGATGGCCGACCTGATGGCCGTCGACGGGGCGCTGGTACTAACCCAAAATCTGGAAATAGTGGGCTTCGGCGTCGAGATTCGGGCGCCGCACATTGCGTTGGACCAGGTTTATCGGGCCCTGGACCTGGAAGGCGAGCAGCTGCAGGCCGAGCCCGCCGACCAGGGCGGCACCCGCCACCGGGCCGCCTACCGGCTCTGCGAAGCGGCCCCCGCGTGCCTGGCCGTAGCCGTCTCCCAGGACGGCGGCGTGCAGCTGGTGCACCACAACGCCGGCCGGATTATCTTCTGGAGCCAACTGGCTTAATCCGCACGGCAGGTATTACCGGCCCGGGAATTTATCGGCTACCAGGTGGCCGAGGGCCTGCGTGCACGCCATACAACGAATCTGGCGCTGCTCCGCTGCCGAAGCCTACGCTGAAGAATCGGGCGGTATCCACTTCGTCTGAACCCCTCGACGTCCCGACCAGGCTTTGTAGAGCAGAGCGCGGCGAGTCTCGTTGCGGCTTCATTTCCACCCGGCCACGCAAATCCCAAACCCAATCTAACCCAACCTATCATGAGTAATCCAGAAACTGATTCGACCACCTCCCCTTACGGCCGGGGCACGCTGCCCAAGAGAGTCCGCTCGCGCATGGTGCATGGGGTCAACGGCCTCGATGTTCATCTGCTCGAGGCCGGCTACGAAAGCCCCGGCCGGCCGCTGGCGCTGCTGCTGCACGGCTTTCCGGATTTGGCCTACGGCTGGCGCCACCTGCTGCCCCTGCTGGCCGATGCCGGGTACCACGTCGTAGCGCCGGACCAGCGGGGTTTTGGCCGCACCACCGGGTGGGCAAACCAGTACGACACCCCGCTGGCGCCCTTCGGCCTGTTGAACATGACGCGCGACGCCCTCAGCCTGGTTTCGGCCCTGGGGTATCGGCAGACGGCCATGCTGGTCGGGCACGACTTCGGCTCGCCGGTGGCGGCCTATTGCGCCCTGGCCCGACCCGACGTCTTTCCCTCGGTGGTGCTGATGAGCGCCCCGTTTCCCGGTCCGCCCGCGCTGCCGTTCAATACCGCCGCCAGCGAGGCCTCACCGGTGCAACCCAGCACCGAAAATCAACAGCTAGCGGCCGCGCTGGCGGCGCTCACCCCGCCCAGAATATCGTATCAACAGTATTTGAGCACCCGGCAGGCAAACGAGGACTTGTGGCACCCCCCACAAGGCTTGCACGCGTTTCTGCGGGCCTTTTTCTACGTCAAGAGCGCCGACTGGCCGGGCAATAAGCCGCATCCGTTGCAGGCGCGCACCGCCCTGGAGTTGGCCCAGCTGCCCACCTATTACGTCATGGAGCGCGGCCAGACGATGCCCCAGACCGTCGCGCCCTTTTACCCGTCCGCCGCTGAGGTCGGGGCCAGCCCCTGGCTTACCGAGCCGGAACTGGCCGTGTACACGGAGGAGTATGACCGCACGGGGTTCCAGGGCGCCCTGCAGGCGTATCGGGTCTATGCCGATGCGGATCTGAATGCGGAGCTGCGCCTGTTTTCGGGCCGCACGCTCGATGTCCCCTCGCTCTTCATCGGCGGGCAGCGCGACTGGGCGACCTACGCGGCGCCGGGCGCGCTCGAGCTGATGACGACGAAGGCAACGACGCGGATGGGCGACATCGAGCTCATCGAGGGTGCCGGGCACTGGATTCAACAGGAGCAGCCGGCGCGGCTCAGCGCGCTCCTGCTCGCCTTCAGCCAGGAGGCAGGGGGGCGGCAGTAACCGGGGTGTTGGTAAACAAATAGGAAAACCCTGCTGGTTGTCGCCAATGGCCTGACTTCCCCGCTTCTTACCAGCTCCTGCTCATCGGCCGCAGCTACGTCATTGCCCGCGAATTTCTTGTCAGTACCCTTTGCGGCGGCGCGCTCGGAAAACGCCCCCGGGTCCGGCACTTAGTAGAGTAGTACACTTGAAAAAAACAAATTGGGTGTACTACTGATCTGTCGTACACTCAATTTATTTTTTTCAAGTGTACTACTGCGTTCCGCCTGCGCCCGGTATCTTCCGGATATGCGCACCCCCACCTCGTTCTCGGAAACTACTGCGGCCTACATTCGCCAGCATTTTGTCCTCACCCAGACCGAGCTGGGGCGCTGGCTCGGCGTAACGGCCCGGCAGGTGCAGGCTGTGGAAGCCGGCCGCCGTCAGTTTTCCGATGCCACCCGCCGACGCCTGAGCCAGCTCCGGGACCTGATGCCCCCGACTGGCCCCGCCCTGCCTGCGCCCGAAACCTTGCCGCTGCCCCCGGTTCGGTTGGCCCAGACGGCCAAAGAGAGCCGCGAGGCCCAGTTGCTACGCCGTCGCATCCGCCGCTGTGAGCACCTGGCGGACGGACTTAGCTACCAGCTCGAAACGTGGGCGTTGCAGGATGCGGCCCGGTTGCGTCGTCGCCAGGGCCTGGCGGCCCTGCGCCTGGCTTTGGCAACTCCGCAAGCGGTGCCGGATACTACGTTTGACCCGGCCGAAGCCGAAAAGTGGCTTACCGGCCTCGAAGCCGATACCAATGCGGAGAAGCGCCCCGGCCCGCTGGCCCGCGCCCATCTGGTTCTGCGGGAGCGGCTGCTGCGCGAAGAAGCCCAGGAGCTGGCGCGGCTGCTGGCCGGGCAACAGCCCCCGGCCCCCACGCCTTAGCCCCGGGAAGCCCGGCCGGAACTTGGCAAGCCGGCTTACTTCCCCTTACTTGCGGGCCAGATCCTCGTCCGTATGCGCACTTCTTCGTTCCGGCCCGTGCTGTTGGCCGCCTTGCTCCTGCTGGGGTTGCCCGGCTTTTGCCTATCAGCCCCGCCCGCACCGGCCGAGGTTGGCGCCGCGCTTATTAGCCAGGGCCCCGACGACGACCAACGCCGCGAAGACCAAACCACCAAGCAGGGCACGGCCCAGCGCCTGCCCGGCGAGGCTGATACCACTTTTCTGCGGCGCGTGCTGCCGGTGTCCTTCCCCAACTCCGCCGACCTGGTAGCCTACCAGTGCCGGCCCAGCACCTTTGGCCAGCAGCTATTCTTTTCGGTGCCCGGCGGGGAAGGCAACGAGTACGGGCGCGACTTATTCGTGCTGGACCCCTACCAGGCCGATACCTACGCCGTGCAGGTGCTGACCCTGGAGTCGTTGGGCGACGAAACCGGCCTGGCCGCCCTGTTCTTTGCCGACGTGGACCAGAACGGGCAAAAGGAGCTGCTGACTTTGCTCGAATGCAGCCTGCGCGAGCCGGCCTTCAAGAAGCAGGGCACCCAGTACTACGGCCGCGTGACTCAGTACCAAACCGTCGTCTTCCAGTACGCCGGGCTCAGTGAAGCCGGCCGCCCCCACTACCGCCTCGACCCGGTCCCGCGCCCCTACCTCGACAACCTGCCCACCGTGGCGGCCGTGCGCCAGGCCCTGGCCAAGCACCCGAGCCGCGGCCGGGGACGGTAAACTGCTTGCCTAAGGCAGCGGAATACCCGCGGGTGTTCAGTGCTCGGGGAAAGCCTCTATCTTGCCGCCGGGCAGTTTAACTCAGCACCGCCTGCCCGCCGAACGCCAATGAATATTTTTGCCTGGATCCTTGGAGCTAGTCTGCTGCTGGCCCTGCCTTTTCAGAGTGCAGCCCAAGCCCGTAAACGAGCCCGGTCGCGCCCCAGTACCCATGCCCCGGCGCCAGCGGCCGCGGCCCCGGCCCTGGTGTACCAGGCGGCCTACCAGCATATTCTGCGCAGCCCGGAGTTTGAGGAGTACCGCCAGCCCTGCGTGGCCGTCTTCGACAGTCTCGTGTTTCAGGACTACGTCACCTTCAGCGAGGCCCTGCGCACGGAGTGGAATTTCCCCAAAGACCAGCCCCAGGTGCAGCTCCTCGACTCGCTTTTCCGGATGGATGAGCGGGCCGACCATCGGCCGTTCTACTCTCCCTTAGCTGCCAAGCTGACGCCCGCTTCCGGGGCCCAGAAAGGCTGCGCCGTTATTCTCTTCTCCCGCCTGAGCAAGAACACGCTGCTGGCCGAGGTCAGCCTCAACGAGGAAGGCGGCCCCCGG
The DNA here is from genome assembly GCF_002797555.1 of Hymenobacter chitinivorans DSM 11115. NCBI lineage: Bacteria > Pseudomonadati > Bacteroidota > Cytophagia > Cytophagales > Hymenobacteraceae > Hymenobacter > Hymenobacter chitinivorans. The sequence continues at coordinate 2,346,603 of NZ_PGFA01000001.1, forward strand.
GTGCGGGATATTCTCTCCACCTTCAATAAAACCCTGCGCTACCTGCTGCTTTTTAGCCCCGACGGCAAGGTGAAGCGGTATTACACCAAGGTGATAAACTATAATTAGAGAGGATAAGCAGCATTAAGGTATGGCTTCCACGGAGCCGAAAACGTTAGCAATTACTCAGTATGACGCTCCATGATGCTTCTGCGTTGGCCCAGGCTCACCTGCAAGAGGCAAATCGTACTGGACTGACTCCTGATGACTACGAGTACGTGCTGAGTGAGCCGGTCGAGTATGCGCACTGCTACTACTTCGATTACCAGCTGTGCCACCGGTTTGGCCTGCCCGAAAGCCAGTGGGAAATATTTGCCGGAGCGCCGGGCTTCGCAGTAAACCGGCAAACTGGGGAAGTCAGCGTGGTTTCCTGGGGTGAGCTGCCCCAGCTGCCGCAACAGTCGGCTATCTGGCAGCACAGTAGGCAGCGGGCTGCGGAGCTGGCCCGCACCCCGCTCAGCCTGGCAACGCTACGCCGATATTTGCCGCTGCCGCTGCCCGAGCTGGCTGCCTTTTACCAGCAGCTGCGGCAGCCTGAGATGCAACAGAAGCAGAGAGAGGCGGCGTTGCTGGCGCAGCTGCTGCTTGCGGCCGGGATTCAGGTTTAGACACTAACACTATGAAACGATACTGGATTGAATTTGGCCCTGCTGGAGGAAGCATACCTGACCATCGTTTTGGTGTTACGGCGTATACCCTTGAGGACGCGTTAGCCATTCTGCAAAGGCAGGTTTTCACAAATAATCAGATGCCCACTCCAACCTGCTGGGTCGAAAATATTAATGTTAGCACGCTAGACCCCACTCATATCTTGCCAAACATGGCCTCACCTTCTTGGCGGGGCATCTGGTACCCACTGGGCTTTACCCCGGCTACTTTATGACATACTACCGGCTGTACGAACTCAGAATATGCAAACTCAATAGGTTCTTCAGAGGCCATGAAATAGCACTTAGAATAGACTGGCTGACTATGCTTCGCAGTAGAAATATGCATACAGGATGACAAGGCAAGTCCCATTGCCAGCAAAAGAGGATTAGAATACTTCATAGAATCAGGATACCATCCAAGCCCATAAAGTTAATTTTCTCCCCGACCTTCGGCCACCATTTTGCCGTTTCCGTTGTTATAGCGGACTTCATAACGACTACCCTTTTGTCTGAACAACCCACGTATACCGACCCTTACGCCATCGAGAAAGAGCTGCGTAAGGTGCAGGCCCTCATGAAGCTTGAGCAGAAAGAGGACCTCGAACAATTCAAAATCAAGAGTGCCCAGGCCACCATTGGCGAGCGGCAGAAGCGCGGCCTGACCTGGTACCCGGTCAAAATCACCAAGGAAGAAATCGGCTTTGGCGGCAAGCTGGTGCTCGAAATCGAGCGGCCGGCGGGCCAGGGCGGCCTGCACCTGTTTCAGGTCGGCAAAAACGCGGCTTTGTTTGGCAACATTCCCGGCCGCGCCGCCTCCGACCGTCCCACCCTCTCGGGCGTGATTACCAGCGTCAAGCGCAATAAAATCCTGCTGGCCACCAACAAGGAAGACCTGCCCGACTGGGTCGACGACGGCAAGCTGGGCGTGGACCTGACCTTCGACGAGGTGAGCTACCGCGAGATGGAGCACGCCCTGGGCAAGGTGATGGGCGCCTACGAAAGTCGCCTGGCCGAGCTGCGCGACGTGCTGCTGGGCGCCAGGCCCGCCCGCTACCGCGACGAAGCGGAAGCCACTTTGTACTACCCTTCGCCGTTGAATGAGTCGCAGCTGGCGGCCGTGCGCCACGTGCTGGCGGCCAAGGACGTGGCTATTATTCACGGCCCGCCCGGCACCGGCAAAACCACCACGCTGGTGCAGGCCATCCTGGAAACCATCCGGCGGGAGCGGCGGGTGCTGGTGTGCGCGCCCTCCAATACGGCCGTGGACCTCTTGACCGAGAAGCTGGCCGAGCGGGGCGTCAACGTGATTCGCATGGGCAACCCCTCGCGCGTGTCGGATTTGCTGCTGCACCACACGCTCGACGCCCAGATTATGGAGCACAAGAGCTACGGGGAGCTGAAAAGCATGCGCCAAACGGCCGAGCAGTACCGCGAGCAGGCCGGCAAGTTTAAGCGCCACTTCGGCTGGGAGGAGCGCGAGCAGCGCCGCCTGCTCAAGGAAATGGCCCACCAGATGCTGCAGGACTCCGACAACCTGGAGCGCTACATCACCGAGGACTTGCTGGAAAAAGTGCAGGTGATTACCTGTACCCTGGTGGGGGCCAGTAACCGCGCCATTCGCCATTTGACCTACGAAACCGTGTTTATCGACGAGGCGGCCCAGGCCCTGGAGCCCGGCTGCTGGATTCCGATAACCAAGGGCAGCCGCGTGGTGCTGGCCGGCGACCATCAGCAGCTGCCGCCCACGGTGAAAAGTGAGCAGGCGGCCCGGGAAGGCTTGCGCGAAACCCTGTTCGAGAAGTGCATTAAGCGCCAGCCCGACTCGGCCCGGATGCTGGAAACCCAGTACCGCATGCACGAGCAAATCATGGAGTTCAGCTCCGAGCAGTTCTACGAAGGTCGCCTGAAAGCCGCGCCCAGCGTGGCCCACGCCGATTTGCCCGATTATGACCTGCGCTTTGCCCCCGATCTGCCCGTCGAGTTCCTCGACACGGCCGGCTTCGGCTTCCAGGAGCTGGGCATCGAGGAAAGCCGCTCCATTGCCAACCCCGAAGAGGCCGACCTGCTGCTTAAGCGCCTCTCGCAGCTGCTGGAAGTGTATGACCCGGCCGACCACACCGACGACTTGCTGACCATCGGCGTCATTGCCCCCTACCGCGCCCAAATCAACTACCTCAAGGACGCGGTGGAAGACAACGACGAGTTGGTCGGCCTCATGGAGCACCGCATGCTTAGCATCGGCACCGTGGACTCGTTTCAGGGCCAGGAGCGCGACATTATTGCCATCAGCCTCACGCGCAGCAATGCCCAGAGTGAAATCGGCTTCCTCTCCGACATTCGCCGCATGAACGTGGGCATGACCCGGGCCCGCCGCAAGCTGCTCATCGTCGGCGACTCCAGCACCCTGGGCTCCCACCCCTTCTACAAAGCCTTTCTGGACTACGTGGAAAGCATCGGCGCCTACCGCACGGCCTGGGAGTTGCAGTAAAGATACCTTGTGTCATTGCGAGGTTATTGTGCTTCCTACCCATTTCACTAATACCCAACAAAAAGGGGCACCCAAACCGGGTGCCCCTTTTTGTTAGCAAATGACTAAAAGCCTTATTGATTCATTACCCGCTTGGTTAGCGTCTTGCCGTCGGCCGTTATCCGGAGCACGAGCAGGCCTTTGGGCAGCTTCGTTACCGGCAGCTGCAGGCTCGTCACGTGCTGGTACGTGGCCCGGCTGGCCTCGTGGCCCCGGTCATTGACTACGACGACCGTCACCTGCTCGTAGCTACGCCCCAGCTCTACGGTCAGCGCCGAGCCCTGGGCCGGGTTCGGATAAACCAACAGCTCGGCGGCCTCTACGACTACGGCGCTAGGCGCGGCGGTGCGGGCACTGGCGCAGGGCCCCACGAGCTGCCAGGGGCAGTACTGGCAGCTGGCCGTGAGTGGGTCCTCGTTCTGGGTCCACCACTTGGCCACGTATAGGTTGCCGTTGCGGCTGGCCTGCATGTCTTTGGTATACACGGCTGTAGCTGACCACGCCGCCACCGTGCAGCCGCCACTGCCACTCGTTACCGTGACGCTCACCGCCGCCGAGGTCGTCGTGGCCCCGGCGTTATCGGTGGCTCTAGCAGTCAGCGAATACGTGCCCGCTGCTACGCTACTCCAGCTGAAGCTGTAAGGACTCGACGTGTCGGTTCCCAGCAGCGTAGCACCATTATAGAACTCGACTTTGCTCACCGTTCCGTTGGCATCCGCCGCATTAGCCGTAATCGTAATGCTGGCCGGAGCGGTGTAAGCTGCCCCGCTGGCCGGACCCGTCAGGCTGACTGTCGGCGGCGTGTTGGAGGTGGTGCCACCGGTGACGGTCACGGTTACCGCGGCCGAAGTCGTAGCCGCGCCGGCGTTATCGGTGGCTTTGGCCGTGAGGGAATACGTGCCCGCCGCTACGCTACTCCAGCTGAAGCTGTAAGGAGCTGTCAGGTCCTCGCCGAGCTTGGTCGTGCCCTGGTAGAACTCGACTTTGCTGACCGTGCCGTTGGCGTCGGCCGCATTGGCCGTGATGGTGATACTAGCCGGAGCGGCAAACGTGGCGCTGTTGGCCGGGCTCGTCAGGCTCACCGTCGGCGGCGTGTTCGGGGTGCCCAGGGTGCTGAAGAAATTGTAGGCATTGGTTACAAACGGGTAGCCCTGGGTTTTGTCCCAGTTCACCGACCAGGTCATGATGCCCCGCAGATTGGGGTACGTCGTATTGAGCACGTACTGGCCGCCGTAGCTTATGCCCTTGACCAGGTAATTCAGGGCCTTGGTCACGTCGGCTGGCGTGACGTACCCGCCGGCGGGGGCGGCGCCGGTGCCGGTAGCGGGCAGCCCGAAGGCCACCTGGTCCTGGCGCAGGGCGGGGAAGAAATTGGCCGCGTTGCGGGCTACGGGGAAGCCTTTGAGCAGCATGTCGGTCATGGCTACGATGAAGTCGGCCGTGCCCTGCCCGTAGATTTTGTCGTCCAGCGCGTTCTGGGAGCCGGTGTTGTAGTACTGCACGTGCACGAAGGTGAGCAGGTCGCGCAGGCCGTAGAGAATGGGCAGGTAGCCGCCGAAGGCCGTGCCGTAGTTGCCGTAGCCCCCCTGCACGTACTGCACTTCCGGGGCCGAGGTCAGCCAGAAATCCTTGCCCTGCCCCCGGAAAAATGTGGTGAGCTCCCGGGCGGCCGTCACCAGGTTGTTGATCTTGGGCGTGGTGGAGCTTTTAAAGTTGGTGTCGCCGGAGTTGAGGATAACCGAGGTGCCTTCCAGGTCAATGTCGAAGCCGTCGAAGCCGTACTCGGTAATAATTGCCTTCATCGACGTGACGAACTTGTCCTTGTCGGCGGTGGTGTTGAGCTCCACGGGGGCGTCGGCCCCGCCTATCGAAATCAGCACCTTGCGGCCCTGGCTTTGCAGGGTGCGCATATCGGCAATAAACTCGGCTTTGGTTTGCTGGGTTGGGGTAAACGTCATGGTCATGTCGCCGTAGGCCACGGGCGTGGCAAAGGCAATATCGATGACGTTGTAGCGCGAATCCACGTCGCGCAGGCGGATGTAGGGGGCGCTGGCGTTGTTCCAGTTGTGGAAGTAGCCCACGATTACCCGGGCCTGGGCAGCGGCGTCGAAGCTGCCGGTCAGCAGTACGAAAAAGAGGGCCAGCAGCCGGAGCAACGGCTTTTTACGGCTAAGCCAAGTAGACTGGGGGGATGGTACTAGGAGCGGTGTTTTCATAGTGGTTGGGAAAGTTGGTTGGGAAAAGAAAAGGGGAAGCCCGCGCGGAGCTTCCCCCACAGAACTATTGATTCAGCAGGCGCTTGGTGAAGGTCTGGCCGTCGGCCCGCACCTGAAGCACCACCACGCCCTTGGGTAGCGCCGGCAGCGTCAGCTCGACGGTACGCGTGTTCTTAGCCGCCACCCGGTAGGACTTGCCCCCGCTGATGCCGGTCAACTCCAACTCCACTTGGTCATAACGCCGACCCAGATCTAAGGTGAGTTTATTACCAGTCAGCACCGGATTGGGGAAAACCGTCAGCGCCTCCGCTGCTACGCTGGCCGACGCGGCGGTGCGGGCACTGGCGCAGGGGCCCACGAGCTGCCAGGGGCAGTACTGGCAGCTGGCCGTGAGCGGGTCCTCGTTCTGGGTCCACCACTTGGCCACGTATAGGTTGCCGTTGCGGCTGGCCTGCATGTCTTTGGTATACACGGCCGTAGCTGACCACGCCGCCACCGTGCAGCCGCCACTGCCACTCGTTACCGTGACGCTCACCGCCGCCGAGGTCGTCGTGGCCCCGGCGTTGTCGGTGGCTCTAGCAGTCAGCGAATACGTGCCCGCTGCTACGCTACTCCAGCTGAAGCTGTAAGGACTCGACGTGTCGGTTCCCAGCAGCGTAGCACCATTATAGAACTCGACTTTGCTCACCGTCCCGTTGGCATCCGCCGCGTTGGCTGTTAAGTTGATGGTGGCCGGAGCGGTGTAAGAGGACCCACTGGTAGGGCCAGTGAGGCTCACTGTGGGCGGCGTATTCGGGGTTGTGCTGCCGGTTACGGTGATGGTTACCGCGGCCGAAGTCGTGGCCGCGCCGGCGTTATCGGTAGCGCGGGCCGTGAGGGAATAGGTGCCCGCCGCTACGCTACTCCAGCTGAAGCTGTAAGGAGCTGTCAGGTCCTCGCCGAGCTTGGTCGTGCCCTGGTAGAACTCGACTTTGCTGACCGTGCCGTTGGCATCGGCCGCATTGGCCGTGATGGTGATACTAGCCGGAGCGGCAAACGTGGCGTTGCTGGCCGGGCTCGTCAAGCTCACCGTCGGCGGCGTATTGGCCACCGTGCCCGCGCCGAATACTTCGTTGAGCTTGTTGACCAGCGGAGCCTTGGTGTTGGGGCTGGACACCAGCTTGCCGCCGTAGGTGGTTGTATTGACGGCCAAATCCAGCCAGTCGCCGCTGGCCGACCAGACGATGACGCCCGCCAGCTGCTGGTCTTTCACGTACTGCGCCTTCAGGCCCACCGACCGTTCGTTGTCGTAGCTGAGGAAGTAGCTGCCGTTGGTTTTGTAGGGCACCTTGGCGTTGTCGTCCCAGTACTCGGTCCAGCTGGCCGTTTGGGCCAGAATTGCCTGGTAGTTGGGCGTGCCATCCCACACGTCCTTGGGCCAGTTGGTGAAGTCGGCGCTGGTCGAAACCTGGCCGTCGGGGGTAACGGTTTCGGGCCGCTTCACGGTGGGCGCGTTCAGGGCCGCCGGGCCGCTGGTTACCACGCCCCGGCCGTAGAAGGCCACGCCCAGATTCACCTTGCTCAGCGGAATACCGGCCGCCTTAATACCTCGGGTAGTAGCATCCAGGGAGAAATTGGCGGCCTCGGCGCCGGGGTAGTCGTACAGCGGCGAGTTGTGCCCGGCCTTGCTCGACCAGCCCCCGTTGTAGTCGTAGGTCATGAAGTTGAAGTAGTCCATTGACCGATTTAGCCGCACCCAGTCGAACTGGCTGAACCGGGACGGCACGGCGGTGAAGGCGGCCGTAATCAGCTTATTAGGACCTACGGCCGTCCGGATGGCTTCCACCAGCACCGCAAAATTGGGGTAGTCCTGGGCCTGGCCGGTGAAGTTCATGCCTTCCTGCCCGGGGTATTCCCAGTCCAAATCGATGCCGTCGAAGCCCAAGGCAATGAGCTTCTGGCAGTCGCTCACGAAGCGGGCCCGTTTGGTGGGGTCGGCGGCCATGTCGCCGAAGTGCTTGCTCATGCTCCAGCCCCCAATCGAGGCCATGACCTTCACCCCTTGCTGATGAGCCAGGTCGATGAGGCCGAGCTTGCCGTTTTGCTTGTGCAGGGCCAACGGAAACGCGCCCATGGCCCCAGTACTCACGTTCGACCAGCCGCCCGCGGCATTGCGGTAGCCCAGCGAGTAGGCGTAGCTGCCGTCGGAAATGTACTGAATGAGGTCCAGCTCACCCTGCAGCAGGTACAAATCCCAGCTGCTGTAGGTGTCGGAGTTAACGAGGGGGGCCGGCTGCTGCACCGAGCCCGGTTGGGCAATGTTGGGGTTGCGGTAGTCGCCGCTGTGGATGGAGCCGTCGACGGCCACCCCGAAAAAGGAGAAGTTCAGAATCGTGTACTGCGAGTAGTCCACGTTCAGCTGGTTGAGGCTGCCCTTCGGGATAAGGCCCGGAATATCTTTCCACGGCCCCCATTGCGTCAGGTAGCCGATAATCTGCTTATTGTGGTCGGTGCGCTTCTTGGGCACCGTGGGGCTGACCTGGGCGCGCAGCAGGCCGGGCAGCAAGCAAAGTAGCAGGGCCAGCAGGCCGAGCAGGCGTTTCCCGGGGCCGACTTTTTGGGCAAGGCGGGGCCGGGCTTCGGCTAGCCGAAGCAATGGAAGAGTTTTCATAGCTGTGAACGGGGTTAGATGGGGAATCCAAAAATCCAGCAGCAATGAATGCCGCGGAAGTTGCGCTAGGTTCTTGCGGCCCCGAAAGGGTGCGGGGCGGGTAGAGCGGGTTGCGGAAAGGCCGTAGCCAGCCCGGGCCCCGCCACAGCGGGACCGGAAACACTACCAAATGAGTTGCTTAGGCAAACGCAGGCCGCGGGGACAAAGGCCCCGGGAACTCAGATTGTGGGCAAGAACGGCGCAGCCGCCGTGGTGTGCTCTTGCGAAAACAAGAAGGACGGAAAAAGCGGTAACGTTAGTTGACCAGCAGCTCGGCGGGCGGACTCTTGCGGCCGCCAGGAGTAATCGTAACGGCCCGCACGGTGAGGCCCTTGTTCAGGGGCACAGCCACAGGCTTGGTGTAGAGCCCCGTGGTTTCGTCGGGCAAGTGGCCGTCGAGGGTGTAGCGGATCTGGGCGCCGGGCACCAGGGAACGAAGCGTGAAAACGGCCTTGCCATTCTGCCGGACCACACTGGCGCTGTCGAGGCCCAGGGGCTCGGGCACCCGGTAGTAGACTTTCTTGGCGTCGAGGCGGGCAAACTGCTGGCCCATGCGGGGCAGAAACTCGGCGTAGCTTTTACCGGCCGCCGGCCGCCAGGCCACTTCCGACACGGCCAGCAGCCGCGGAAACAGCATGTACTCGGCCGCGGCGGGCGTGGTGATATACTCGGTCCAGAGGTTGGCCTGTGGCCCGAGCACGTGCTTTTGCTGCTCCGGGGTCAGCTCGGCGGGCAGCGGGTTGTAGTTGTAGATGACGTCGAGCGGAATGTAGCCCCCAATCATCAGCGGCTCGTAGGGGCTGTGGGGCTTGGGGCTCTGCCCGTAGTTGACGTACATGTGGGTGGTAGGCGACATGACCACGTCGTGACCCATTTTGGCGGCTTCGATGCCGCCTTTTTCGCCCCGCCAGCTCATTACCGTGGCGCTGGGCGCAATGCCGCCTTCCAGGATTTCATCCCAGCCGATGAGCTTTTTGCCCTTGCTTGCGAGGAACTTCTCGATGCGGCGGTTAAACCAGCCCTGCACCTTCTCCACGTCGGTGTAGCCTTCCTTTTTCATAATTTCCTGCACGGCGGCGCTTTCTTTCCAGCGGGTTTTGGGCGCTTCGTCGCCGCCGATGTGCACGTAGGGCCCGGGAAACAGGGCGGTTACTTCACTCAGCACGTCCTCAAAAAAGCGGAACGTGGGCTCGGTGGGGCACACGATGTCCTCATTCACGCCCCACATGGTCCAGGTTTCGTAGGTCCCGGGCTTGCAGGCCAGCTCCGGATACGCGGCCAAAATGGCCACCGAGTGGCCCGGCATTTCGATTTCGGGCACGATGGTCACGTAGCGCCGCTGGGCGTAAGCCACCACGTCCCGGATCTGGTCCTGGGTGTAGAAGCCGCCGTAGGGCGTGGCGTCGTACTTAAACTCGGCGGGGGTTTTGAACAGCTGCTGGGCGCCAATCAGGGTTTCCTTGCGAAAGGCACTGACCTGGGTGAGCTTGGGGTATTTCTTGATTTCAATGCGCCAGCCCTGGTCGTCGGTCAGGTGCCAGTGAAAGGTATTGAGCTTGTAGGCGGCCAGCAAGTCGATGTATTTCTTGACGAACTCGACCGAGAAGAAGTGCCGGCTCACGTCGAGCATGCCGCCCCGCCAGCGGAAGGCCGGCTGGTCATTGATGCGTACGTAGGGCACCGGGGCCGTAGCCGCCGAGCGGGCGGGCAGCAGTTGCAGCAGCGTCTGAGCGCCGTAGAACAGGCCCGGGCCGCCCGCCGCCGTAATCCGGATTCCCTGCTGGTCGACCGTGAGCTGATAGGCTTCGGGGTTGGGCGTGGCCGCCGTGAGCAGGGCAATATTGGCCCCCGCCCGGGTCGAGGTCAGCGTGACGGTTTTGCCCAACCCGGTCAGCATTTCCTTTAACAGGCCGGCCACGTTGCTCCCATCTTTGCCCGTGGCGTAGATGCTTATCTTCTGGGGCAGGGCGTACGTGGCGGTATAGGCTTTCACCTCGCGCGGCAGCGGCACCAACCCCAGGCGCTGGGCCGGCATTTCGGTTAGCTGGGCCAGGGCCGGCTGAGTGGCCAGCAGGCATACCGTCAGAACTCCACCCAGTCGGGTAGCACAAGAGAAAGAAAGGGGCATAAACGGTGGGTTGGTCGGGAAAGCGAGAAGCCAGCGGAACGGCAAGCGGCACCAAAGTAAGCACGCCGGGCAATATTGCTTGGTGGGCTAGTGCGAGTAGCCCGGCGGCTGACCGGCACCTACCACGTTGCAGCGGGTAAGTTGCCCGTCGGCCACCGGGCCGGCCCACTCCTATCTATTTATCCCACCATACCCGGCCCGTCAGGAAGTCACCGCCCGGTACGGCATCGTGGGCCGTTTTGTAGTTGTCCGGGTTGCTGGTGATTTCCGTGGTGGGATACGGGAAACGGCGCGGAATCTGGCCGTTGGTGGCATTGTTGGGGTACACCACCGGCGTGAGCACCGGGAAGCCGCTGCGGCGCCAGTTGGTCCACGACTCGTAGAAGTCCAGCATGGTGTTGGTCAGGGCCCAGTACTGGGTGTTGATTTGCTCCAGCCCCGAGCCGGCGTTGTACGGGTGGGCCGCCAGGTAGGCACTGGCTTCCGCCTCGGCCACGGCCATGGCCGGGTCGTACTGGCTCAGGTAAGTCATGGCGGCCGTCACGCCGGCGTTGTAGTGCTGGGCGGCGCTGCCCCCGATGCCCCAGCGCTGGGCGGCCTCGGCCAGCAGCAGCTCCGACTCGGCGTAGGTCAGCACAAACGTGGGGCCGTTGCGCTTAATCATTCCCGGGCTCGGCGAGGAATAGGCTGGAAAGGTGGTGTAGTTGGCCGCGCCCGAAATGTCGTAGGCTGGCCGGCCACTCAGGTCCTTGCCATTGGGCATACCCTTCTGCGCCGCGGCCGTCGAAACAGCGCCCGGGTTCTGGGTCTTGCTGATGTCGGTGAGGTAGAGCTGGGTGACGGCTATTTTCGACAGCCGGGGGTCGTTGTTGGTTTTGAGAAAGTCGATGAAGGTCTGGGACCATTTCACGTAGTAGTTTTCCTGGCCCCCGTCGCCGAGCAGCACTTGGCTGTTGCGGTTTTGGGTTACCCGGGCCCCGGCCACGTCGTGCACCACGTAGGCGTTGTCGGCGTTGCTCAGCAGGGTTTTACCCTGCACCTTGGTAGCGTAGGCCTGGGCCTTGGCCGGGTCAATCTTGGTCAGGCGCATGGCCAGGCGTAGCAACAGGGTGTTGCCCAGCCGCTGCCACTGGGCGATGTTGCCCTTGTAGAATACGTCCCCGGTCGGCACGTCGGCGCTGGGGTCGAGGGCGGCCGTAGCTTCCTCCACCTCCTTGAGCAGGTCGTTGTAGATATCCTGCTGCTTGTCGTATTTGGGCCGAATTACGCCCGTGTAGTACCCTTTGCCCGCCTCGCTGTAGGGCACGTCGCCGTAGAGGTCGGTCAGGCGCGCCATGACCAGGGCCCGCATGATGCGGCCAATTTGATGCAGGTTTTTGTACTGCGCCTTGCCCTTCGTAAACTCGACCATGTCGGTAACGGGCTTCACCTGCTCGGCGTAGGCCCCCACCGTGTTGCCACCCCAGTAGGCGGCCGTGTAGGCCTCATTGAGCAAGTACTTGTCGCCGGCCCAGTAGCTGACCACCGTTGAAAGCCCCTGAATCATGGTGGCGCTGTAAATCAGGTTGGCCCGCCAGGTGTCGTAGGCAAAGTCGGAGCTGCCGGTGTAAGCCAGCTGGGAGGTCGTGAGCAGGTAATTGGCATCAAACGTCGACTGGGTGTAGGTCGAGGGGTTGGTGTTGATGTCGTCGAAATCATCGGTGCAGCCGCCGGCCAGCAGTAGGGCGGCGAGCAGGGCCGCAGAGTATTTGGGAAAACTATTTTTCATGGGGAAGTGCGTTGAGAGGAACTGGTGAGGCAAACCCTAGAAGCGGGCACTCAGATTCAGGCCAAAGGTGCGGACGGGAGGCACGCCACCCAGCTCCAGGCCCTGGGCAAAGGCGTTGTAGTTGCCCTCGGGGTCGATGTTGTCGGTCTTGCGCTTCAGGAAAGCCAGGTTACGGGCTACCAAGCTCAAAGTCAGGCGTTGAATATGGTTGCCGAACAGGGCGCTGGGAAAAGAATAGCCCAGCGTTACTTGCCGCAGCTTGATGAAGTCGGCATTCTGCACAAAGTCCTTCGACACGTTGTTGGCCAAGGTGCTGTAGTAGGTGGCGGCATCAATCTTGTCGGACCCGAACGTGCCTTCCCGATTTTCCAGGGTGCGTTTGTGCAGCCCGAAAAGGGTGCCGTAGTAATCGGTAGCCGAGAAAATCTTGCCCCCGAACTTGCCATCAATCAGCACGCCCAGACTCAGGCGCTTGTACACAAAATCGTTGCTCCAGCCTTCGGTCCAGGGGTGGAAGGCCGTGCCGAAGGACTTTAGCTCGCCGCGGGCCGGCACGCCGTTGGGCGTGGTGGCAATGCTGCCGTCGGGGTTGTACTTGTAGTCGTAGGCCAGCACCTGCCCGTAGGGTTGGCCCACAATCTGACCCACGAAGCCCACGCCCGAGCGGGAGGTGGCGTACACCGACTGCTGCTGCCCGGCGGCCAAGGACAACACCGTGTTCTTGTTGTAGGCCGCGTTAAACGACGAGGTCCAGGAGAAGTCCGTGGTGCGGATGGGCTGCACGGTGAGCAGCATTTCCACGCCCTTGTTTTCCATTTCGCCCGAGTTGAGCACCGCGCCCTGGTAACCCGAGCTGATGGAGGCCGGGGCAAAGACAATTTCGTCCTTGGAGTTCTTCTTGTAGAAGGTCAGGTCCAGCCGCACGCGGTTCTGCACAAAGGCCAGCTCGGTGCCAACTTCTATTTCCGTGGCCCGGGAAGGCCGCAGCCCCGTGTTGGGAATGTTCACGTTGTCGGGGCTGATGGTGCCCAGCGGCAGGCCGTTGAGGGAAGTGGGCAGGAAGGCGTAGCTCAGCTGGGTCTGGAAGGGCAGCGTGGCCTGGCTTACCTCCGAGTAGCCCGCCCGAATCTTGCCAAACGACAGGAATTCGGGCTTCACCAGTTCCGAGAAAACAAACGAGGCGCTGACGCCGGGCGTCGTGTTGTAGAGCTTGTTGTCTTTGCCCGGCGTGGCCAGGGTCGAAAACCAGTCGCGGCGCACCGTGGCCGTCACGAACAGCAGCTCCCGGTAGGCCATTTCCAGCGAGCCGTAGGCCGAGTGCACTTCCTGGTCGCTGAAAAAGCTCTGGGCCGACTTGTTTTTGGCATTGCCCAGGGTGTTTACCCCAAACACGGCCAAATCGGAGCCGATGTTCTGGAAGGCCTCCGACTTGGTCCGGCGGTAGCTGGCGCCCAGGTTGGGAGTAAAGGCAAAGTCGCCACCCACCTCAAACGTCTTCCCAAGCAGCCCGTCCACGTTAAGGTCCGTAAACTGGGTAGTCAGCTCCGTGATTTTGCCCGTGGGCAGGTAGGCCGTGCCCGAGGGCGTCACGCTCGTAAACCGGTCGGTGTAGCCGTCGCGCCCCACCCGGCCCTGCAGAAACAGGCCGTTTTCGAAGGCGTAGCGCGCACTCACCGACGAGAGCAGCCGCTCCCGGCGGGTGTTGTTGACGAACTTATAGGCCGCGAAGTACGGGTTAGTGTTGTAAGGGTTGCCGGTGTTGTACTGCAGCTCGGTACGGTCGGCATTTACTGCCGGCTCCAGGGAGCGGACGTCCAGGCTGGTGGGCAGAAACGTCACGTTGAAGTTGGCATTGCCGGCGCCGTCGGCCAGAATGGGGCGGTTATCGGCCTGCTCCAGAATGTAGTTGGCCCGCGCGTCGATGGTCAGGTGCTTGAACGGGTCGAAGGTGCCCACGAAGTTGAAGGTCTGCCGGCCCAGGCCCGAGTTGGGCACCACAGCCTTATTAGTCAGGTTGCTGGCCGACAGCCGCACCGAGCCGCCGGTAAACGCCTTGCTGAAGGCCAGGGTGTTGGTCCAGCTGGAGCCCGTGCGGTAGAAGTTCTGCAGGTTGTCGCGCTGGGCTACGTAGGGCCGCAGGGTGCCGTCGAACTGCACGACGTTGGAACCATCGAGCCGGCCACCCCAGCTGGAGTTGCCGACCTGGGCCGCCCCGGCCGCCGTAGTGGGCTTGATGTTGTTGGCGCCCTGCCCGTACTCGTACTGCCAGTCGGTGAGGTTGTAGATCCGCTCGGCTACGTAGTTGCTGTTGAACTCGATACCCTCGTTGTTTTTGGCGCTTTTGGTGGTAATTAGAATCACGCCAGCCTTGGCCCGGTAGCCGTACAGGGCCGAAGCGGCGGCGCCCTTCAGCACCGAAATGCTTTCAATGTCGTCGGGGTTGATGTTGGAAATGGCGTCGCCCAGGTCGGGGGAGTTGTCGTACTGCCCGCCGGTGTTGGCAATGCTGGGCTGGCTTTCCACCGGCACCCCGTTGATGACGTAGAGCGGCTGGTTGGTTTGGTTCAAACTCGATACGCCCCGGATGATGACGTTGCTCGAGGAGCCCGCCCCACCCGACGTGGAGTTGACGTTCAGACCGGCTACTTTGCCCACCAGGGAGTTGGCCACGTTGTTTTCCCGGGCCTGGGTCAGGGTTTCGCCCTTCACCTCCGTGACGGAGTAGCCCAGGGTTTTCCGCTCCCGCGCCACGTTCAGGGCCGTCACCACTACTTCGCCGAGCTGCTGGGCATTCTCGCTCAGAGTCACGTCAATAACCCTTCTGGACCGCACCGCAATGGTTTGCGGGGTAAAGCCAATCGAAGAAAACACCAGCGTCGCCGTATCGGCGGCGGCAATGGAGTACACCCCGCTGGCATCGGTGCTGGTGCCCTGCTGGGTACCCCGGACGATGACGGTGACGCCCGGCAGGGAGCCGCCTTTCGCGTCGGTGACCTTACCGGTCACGGGCTGGGTTTGCGCTAATCCCAAGCCGGGCAGGCTCAGAAGCAGCAGAAAAGTAAGCCAAGTAAATTTTCGCATAGCCTTCAGTGGGGGTTGGTGAGAGAAAACGCGGCAAACCAGCTTCCCAAGCCCAACCGTAGCAGCAGCCGGAGCTATACCCGCTCAGACGCCACCCGGAAGCCGGGCCGGAAAGAAGAATTCGTATTGAATGCGCAACTAGGTGGACGTACTGCCGGGCAGTACTGGGAGCAGGCTCTGACGGGCGAAGCAGCTGGGATAATCAGGGATTATTCAGCTGGGACTGAGGTATTACCGGTTGCTGAGGCCAGATGGGCTGTAGCGTTTGGTAATGAAGCGTTAGGCAATGCACTCGGGCGTATTCAGGGGCGGCCACTGGTAGCAAGCTGGCTGCCTACTAGAGGTAGCACCAACCGAAACTCTACTCAGGGCAAGCAATTGGCAGTTAGATTGTGCCAAGGCTGCTTGTTCTCACCATCCCTGCTGATTGTCTGATTCCGGGAACGAAACAAGACGAGCAGAGCGGTTACTCACAGTTATGCATCAAACATAATTTTCCTGGAGCGACGAAACAAGTAGTCTGGGGAAAATATGTGTGCGCACACGCAAAAATCTGTTGATTGAGTGCCCGCACACGCATAAATATTTTTTCAGAATAATTCAATGGTGTAGGCTAGCAGCACAGCGCCCGCCCTCTCGTCAAGTATTCAACCATTCAATTATCATTGATATAATTTTTTCTTCCGCCCGCCAACGTAAGCGTTCCTGCGCTGACTGACCAAGAACCAAGCAGCGGGCTTACTTACACTGCTGGCACGGCGTACTTCACTCGGCTTTTCGCCTGGTATGCGTGGCCCTTCACGCCAAAAAACAGAATGTAGAGGTAGCAGGGTATCAGCAGCAGGTATGCTTTCTGTAAGCCTATACCCTCCCCCAGCCAGCCATAGACGTAGGGCAGAATGGCCCCGCCCCCGATGCCGGTGATCAGCAAAGCTGAGCCTCGCTCGGTAAAAGCGCCCAGCCGCTGAATGCTGAGCGGAAATATGGCCGGCCACATCAGCGAGTTGGCCAGTCCCAGCAGGGCCACCAGCAGCACCGACACGTAACCGTGGGTGCACACAATGCCAACGGTGCAGCCCACGCCGACCAGCGCGCAGATGCTCAGGGCCGTCTGCTGGTCCACGTACCGGGGAATCGTGACTACGCCAATAACGTAACCTACCAGCATGGCTACCAGCGTCAGAGACGTAAAGTTGCGGGCCACGTCGAGGCTGATGCCTTGGGCCCTACCGTATTGGGTTATCGTGTCGCCGGCAATGACCTCTACTCCTACGCAGCAGAAAATAGCCAGTACGCCCAGCAGCAGGTGGGGAAACTGGAAAACGCTGCGGACTGCTTCCTCGCCGGCCTCTTCCAGATTCTCCGGGCGCGGGTCAATTTCGGGTAGGCTCGACAGCCGGATCAGCGCGGCCAGCCCCACTAGGGCTACCGCCATGGTCACGTAGGGCCCAATAACCCGGTCGGCCAACTGCTGAAGCAGGGCGGCCTTGGCGCCGGCCGAGCCAGCGGCGGCCAGCTCGGTTTCCAGCGCCGTGGCCCCTTGTAGCACCACGGCCCCAATGATTACCGGGCTCAAGGCCCCGGCTATTTTGCTGCAGATACCCATGATGCTGATGCGCTGAGCGGCGCTTTCCAACGGCCCCAGAATCGTGGCGTAAGGGTTGGAAGCGGTTTGTAGCAAAGCCAGCCCCGCACCCTGCACAAACAGCCCCAGCAGGAACAGTCCGAATGAGCGGGCCTGGGCGGCGGGCACAAATAGCAGCGCCCCAGCCGCCATAACTACTAGTCCCAGCGCCATGCCATTCTTGAAACCGGTTTTCTGCAGAATAAGCGACGAGGGAACAGCCAGAAAAACGTAGGCAATGTAGAAGGCAAACGTCACCAGCAGGGCCTGGGAGTAGCTTAGTTCGCAGGCCAGCTTCAGAAACGGTATCAGGGTTCCGTTGAGCCAGGTGATAAAGCCAAAGATGAAAAATAGGGCGCCGATAATAGCCAGCGGGGGCACGACGCTTCGGGAAGCTTGTTTCATAGGTCAGAAAGGGCTTGGGGCCGGCGACCAGCAAGGCCACAGGAGTGGCAGGAACAGCCGCTTTTTTTAGGGTAGCGGCGGCTCAAAAACAGCTGGTTTCCGGCCATTGGTGGGATTTTTCAGGGCTTCTCCAACCCAGCGCGCTAAAACCGGTGGCGGACGAAAGCCTCCATGGCTTCGTATTCGGCCAGGCCCAGCTTGTCGTAGAGCTTGGCCGTGGTGTGGTTCCGGTCTTCGGAACGCTGCCAGAACTCACGCTTGTCGTTGCCGGGAAACACGGCGCTGTCTTTCTGCGACTGGTGCTTAAAAATGGCTTTGCGCTTGCGCAGCAGCTCTTCCGGACTGATGGGCACGGCCATTTCGATTTCTTCCACGTCCCACTCCTGCCAGGCGCCCCGGTACAGCCACAGGTTGCAGTCTTCCACCCAGGCCTCCTTCCCTTTCAGGCGGGCCAAGGCCGCAAAAATGGCATCCAGGCACACCCGGTGCGTGCCGTGCGGGTCGCGCAGGTCCCCGGCGGCAAAGATCTGGTGGGGCTGGATGTCCTGCAGAATATCGACTACGGCCTGAATATCGGCCTCGCCCAGGGGCTTTTTCTTGACCTGCCCGGTTTCGTAGAACGGCATGTTCATGAAGTGCACGTTCGGCTCCTTAACCCCGCAAAAGCGGCAGGCCGCGGCGGCTTCACCCTTGCGAATCAGCGCCTTGATGTCCTGCACTAAGGTACTGTCTTCTTCGCCCAGCTTCTTATGCCGCAGAAACTCAACTACTTCGTCGTGCTGCCGCTGCATGTCGGCCACGCCCACGTTCATTTTCTGGGCAAAATCAAGGGCAAAATCGGCATAGCGGCGGGCGTCGTCGTCAAACACGGCAATGTTGCCGCTGGTTTGGTACGCCACGTGCACGTCGTGGCCCTGGTCGACGAGGCGCAGCAGCGTGCCGCCCATCGAAATGACGTCGTCGTCGGGGTGGGGACTGAAAATCAACGACCGTTTAATGGCCGGCTCGGCCCGCTCGGGGCGGTGGGTGTCGTTGGAGTTTGGCTTGCCCCCGGGCCAGCCCGTAATGGTGCGCTGAATGGCGTTAAACACCTTCAGATTAAGATTATAGGCATTGCCGGCCTCTACCAGCAAGTCGCTTAGGCTGCCATCTTTGTAGTCTTCGTCGGTCAGCTTGAGAATGGGTTTCTGGGTTTTCAAACTCAGCCAGATAACCGCCCGCCGAATCAGCTGGTCGTCCCAGCTGCACATGCCCACCAGCCAGGGCGTTTTGACCCGGGTCAGCTCGGCGGCAGCCCACTGGTCGACGACCACCGCCACGCGGGGGTGCAGCTGCAGAAAGGACGCCGGCACCTCGTCCGAAACCCTTCCTTCCACGGTTTTATGCAAGATTTTGGCCTTGCCCTCGCCCCAGGCCATGAGCATGATTTTGCGGGCCTTCATGATCGTGCCCACCCCCATCGTCAGGGCCCGGAGCGGCACGTATTCTTCCTTGATGAAGTCCTTGGCGGCGTCGGTAATAGTCAGTGGGTCGAGCTTTACCAGACGGGTCGTGGAGGTGATGGCCGAGCCGGGCTCATTGAAGCCGATGTGGCCGGTCCGCCCAATGCCCAGCAGCTGTAAATCAAGCCCGCCACAGTCCTCAATCAGCTTTTCGTAGGCCTGGCAGTACTCCTTGACCTTGTCGATGGGCAGGGTGCCATCCGGAATATGAATGTTCTCGGGCAGAATATCAATATGGTTAAACAGGTGCTCGTGCATGAAGTAGACGTAGCTCTGAAGCTCGTCGGGCTGCATGGGGTAGTATTCGTCGAGGTTAAAGGTAATGACGTTGCGGAAGCTTAGCCCCTCCTCGCGGTGCAGACGAATCAGCTCCCGGTACACGCTGATGGGCGACGAGCCGGTAGCCAACCCCAGCACGACCATTTCGCCCTTGCGCTGCTTGCTGCGAATCAGCTCGGCAATTTCGTAGGCTAGGGTAACGGCTCCTTCCTGGGCATTATCGAAAATGGTGACGGGGAGCTTTTCAAAGGTAGTTTCAGGATAATTGAGGACTTCCATTGTGACCTTTCGTATTTAAAAGTGGGAAATTTTAAGAACGAAGCAAGAGGTGGCCATTCCGGGTGGCTCCTCCCGTGGGAAGACCATCCTGTATCAGGCGGCAGGTCAGGAAGCCGGGCAAGTAGCTCCCGGCTGAGGGCATAGCCTATATAGGCTGCGAGGCAGAGAAAGAATAGTACTTTCCTGACACTTACTAGAGTATCTAAGTCAAACGTAACGAAGCTGAATTACTAATGCAAGTGAACTAACAAATAAATGTGTGCGCACACGCAAAAATAATTTCGCTTGAGTGGGCGCACACGCAGTTACTTATAGAATTCCTGATATATTTATTGACGTCAAACGAACAAGTAGTAAAAATCTTAGTCCAACCATCCGTACTCCGCCCCACCGGCCACCCGCTCCGGGCACTGCTAGCGCGCCAGGAAGGCGCCTTTGGTAAGGGACCGGCCAAGGTTATTGCTCTTTACCTCCCTCTTCTCTTAACTGGTAGCATCGAGCTGCTCGACTGCTTGTCGCCCGCGTGTTACCTTCGTGATATCTTTGGCATGTTTTACCAGTAAGCGCAAAGTACCCCATGAAGAAAAACGCGGTGCGCATCAAGGATATAGCGGCCAAGGCCAACGTCTCGGTAGGCACGGTAGACCGGGTGTTACATAACCGGGGCCGGGTGGCGGAGGACGTGCGGCAGAAAGTGCTGCTGATGATGAAGGAAATGGAGTATGAGCCCAACATGATTGCGCGCACGCTGGGCTCCAACCGCACCTACCAACTAGCTGTTCTACAGCCCGATCATACCCTGGACCCCTACTGGCAGGCGCCCTGGAACGGCATCGAAAAGGCGGCCCGGGAGCTCAAGCAATACGGCTTGAACATTGTGCTCTACCCGTATAATTTGACTCAGGTAGACTCGTTTCGGGACCAGGCCGAAGCAGCCACCCAGGCCCGCCCCGACGGGATTCTTATTGCCCCGCTGTTTTACCGCGAGTCGCTGGCGTACTTTGAGCAGTGGCAGCAGCAGGGCATTCCCTACGTGTTATTTAACACGTATATCGCCGAGCTGCAGCCCCTGAGCTACGTGGGGCAGGATTCGTACCAGAGCGGCTTTTTGGCCGGCAAGCTGGTGCAGATCGGCCAAACTCAGCCCGGCACCTTCCTCATTGCGCACATTGCCGAGGATATTGCCAACTCCGCCCACATCACCCAAAAGGAGCGCGGCTTCCGCGACTACTTCGCCCAGCTGGCCGCTGCCACTGACCCGGCCAGTCCAGCGCAGCCTAAGCCTCTACACACCGTTATTAGCGTGGATCTGCCCCACCCCGCCGATCCGACGTTTGCCCGCCTGCTCAATCGGCTCCTGGACGAAGAGCAAACCCAGCTTAAGGGAATTTTCGTGAGTACTTCGAAGGCCTACGAAATTGCGCCCTACCTGCAGGCCTACCGCCGCGAAGACATCCGCCTGGTGGGCTATGATCTGCTGGAGAAAAACATCCACTTCCTTAACGAGGGCGTTATTGACTTTCTGATTAATCAGAACCCCAAGAAGCAGGGCTACCGGGGCATCTACGCGCTGGCCGACCAGCTGATCTTCAAAAAAGAGGTGCTGCGGCTCAAGTACCTGCCACTCGACATTATTACCCGGGAAAACCTGGAGTACTACCTGTAGCTGAGTCCGCCACAAGTCCCGCGGCACCTGGCCCGGGCGCCGCGGGACTTGCAGTGAGGTTGGGCAGCCTCGCGGAATAGTCCGGGTCCTCACCTTCACAAGAAGAACAGTGCGCAGCGCTACAATTGCAGCCCGAGAGTATTGGTGCGGGTGGAAACCCAGCCGTGCACCGGATACAAGTCACTGTAGAGGATTTGATTGTTGGCTAGCTGGGTAACAACCTGGTAGTAAACCGAGAAATAATACCGCTGCTTCTCCGCATCGTAGTGCCCTACTCCACCCCCGATCTGCTGGGCCTTCTGCTTGGGGCGGGCCATGCCAAAGGCCAGAGAAACCTTCTCGATGGAATGCCGTGACGGATTCAGTTTCATTTCCAGAATCATGGCGCCCAGCGAATCCCGCTTGCAGACGACGGAGGCGGAGTAGTTCGTTGGCTCCGCTCCCATCGGTTCTATCGGCATTTCCCGATATGGCTTGTTTGGGTCGGGGTCCAGAGACTCCACGAACCTGGTAGTCACAATAGTATCTGTTTTGGCGGAAAGCAGCAGGGCAGCGGTTGGAGCGGTGGCCGCGGGCATTGTCCGGGTCTCGGGTGCGGTGGTACACTGGCTTAGCAGCCCGGCCGCCAGAAAGCCCAATCCCACTAGCAGGTGGATGCGCATAGAAGTAGTGAAATAGGTTAACGAGGATAGTACAGCCAAAGTAGTCTATTTTCCGCTGCTACGGTGGGTTGGCGGCGCCAAATGGCCGGGGCCACAACCTTGCCCGGCAGCTTGCGGTATGGACTAGCGGCGGGCCGACGTATTACCCGCCCGATTTCGGGCCTTTTCCGTAACTAGCCGCCCTAAACCCATTTTTCACCCAACCCGGATACCTAATCCACCCCGATTATGGCCCAGATCAGCCCCAACAAAGTCGTCACCATCACCTACGACTTGAGCGTAACCGACGAAAATCAAGAAAAAGTACTGGTCGAATCGGCCGAAGCCGACGCCCCGATGGTGTTCCTCTTTGGCCAGAGCGGCCTGCCCGAGGAATTTGAAAGCCAGCTTAGCGGCAAAAGTGCCGGCGACGCCTTCAACTTCAGCCTCACCCCCGAGCAGGCCTACGGCGACTACGACCAGCAGGCCGTAGTCGACATTCCGAAAAACGTCTTCGAAATCGACGGCAAGATTGATGAGGAAATGCTGCAGGAAGGCAATTTCCTGCCCATGTCCGACAACCAGGGCAACCACATGCAGGGCAAAATCGTCGAAATCGGCGCCGACACCGTGAAGATGGACTTCAACCACCCCCTGGCTGGTATGGTCATGCACTTCGACGGCAAAGTAGCCGATGTGCGCGAAGCCACTCAGGAGGAGCTGGCCCACGGCCACGTGCACGGCGAAGGTGGCCACCACCACTAGGCCGGAGCCATTTTGCTGATAGTAAAAACGGGGCCTGTCGGCCCCGTTTTTAGTTTTTATTCCTCCCGGCTGGCTAGCGCCGCCTCCATTTCGTCGGCCAGCTTGTCGGCGGTAGCCGCTCGCAGCAGGCGCAGCTGGGCAATGATGGTGTGCTGGTCTTCCCGGCTGTACTGCTCATTTGGCAGGGGCTCGGGCCGCCGTACTACCCGATGCCCGGAATGCTGGAAGTACTGCCGGAGCCAGTCGTTGACGATGCCGTCGAGGACCAGATGGACCCGGGCGGTGGCGCCCTCATTTTTCACTTGGTGGGGCCGGGAGAGGTTGAGGTACCAGCAGCTGCCCTCGTCCAGCACCAGGCGCTCCTCTTCCAGGTAGAAATGCAGTTGCGGGTTGGTCAGCACCGGAATATGGAGGCGAACCTCGCCCTGCTCGAAATTAAGGTCCGGGTCGCAGTGGGGCTTAATGACCGCGCCGGCGTCGAGCTGCATAAACCGGACGGCCGTTTTCTCGATTTGAAAAAAGTCGAGCACTTCTTTCGTGTAGGGGCACTGGGCCAGCAGGGGCGTGTCCCGAAACGCCGCAGCATCGGGCAGCGTCCCGGCATGACTGGCGACGTTGTTAGTTAACTGCCCGTGCAGGGCACGCAGCTGCAAGGTTCGCCAGCTGCCTTCGTAGCCACCGCGGTTGTAATGATCCTGCCACAGCGCGGTAGTTAGCCGGGCTACTTCCTGCTGGAGCCGGGCCGCGTCAAATTGCTGGTCGAATCGAATATACTGTATCACTGCTGCCAAGTTAACGAGGTGAATAGAACAGACTGCCGCCGCGGGCCGGGCGCATCCACGGCGGCCGGAATCAGAATATGAGGCTAGCAAACTCAGTCCCTACCCCCGCCCGCAGCTGCGGCCAGAACTCCCGAAAATCAGCTTCGTACGCCGGCAATTCTCTGAGAAATGCGGAGCCGCCAGAAGCTAATACGCCCGCGCTAGGTACCCGGCGGCTCAGCCCGAGCAAGGCCCGCTCCAAACCCGCCGGCTTCGCGTAGCCCGTCAGCCAATCGTCGCGGCGCATGTAGTGCAGCATGTGCTGCAGGCGCTCGGGCAGCTCCGCGCGGCGGGCGTGCAGCAGGGCGTAGTGGCGCTGACTAAACTCGGGCAGGGGCTCGGCGGGGTGAAACTCGGTGAAGTAGCGGGCCAGCAGGTGGTCGTAGCCCACGTCGGCCACCACGCCCGCCCACTTGCCCAGGCCAGCCCCGCGCAGGCGGGCGGTACTGCGGCGCACCACGGGGTGGGCGTCGGTAAACGAGTCGATGAAGCGGTGGAGCCGGATGCCGCGCTGGACCGTATCGGGGTAGGCCTGCACCTGGGCCCGGCCGCGCACAGCTTCGGCCGCGAAGTTGCCGAGGACGATGTCGTCGTAGTCGGGCGTGGTGGCGGGGGCGCCGGAGAGCAGCAGGTGGGCCAGAAAATTCATGGAGGGCAAAGTACTGGAAAACTGCGGCAACGGCGTCCGTCAAGCCCGGCCGTAGAACCTTCCCCCGCCCCGACCGTACGTCCTTACACACCCTTACACTACCAAAACCCTAGATACTATGGCCGAGCAAGTAGCCGTTAGCCACGATGTCACGAAGCTCGTGGAGCGCATCAAAGACATCAAAATTGCCATGATGACCACCGTGGAGCCCAGTGGGGAGCTGCACAGCCGCCCGATGTACACCCACGAGCCCGAAGCCGACGGCACGTTGTGGTTTTTCACCGAGCGCGACTCCGCCAAGATTGATGAAGTTCAGCAGGAGCAGCACGTCAATCTGGGTTACTCCAAGCCCGACCAGAACCTGTACGTCTCCATCTCGGGCACAGCCACGGTGGTCAACGACCGGCAGAAAATCAAGGACCTGTGGAGCGAAGGCCTGCGCGCCTGGTTTCCCAAGGGCTCCGACGACCCGAATATTTCCCTGCTCCGCGTCGATATCAGCCGTGGTGAGTACTGGGACCAGCCCAGCAACGTGCTGGTGCGGGCCTTTGGCTACGTAAAGGCCGTCACGACCGGGGAGCGGTACCAGCCCACCGGCGACGAGCACGCCAAGGTGAACCCCTCCTAGGCCACAACCCAAACCAGGAGCAAGGGCCGGAAGCAATTCCGGCCCTTTTTTGTTGTTTTGTCAGCCCACCCATGGCCGAACTTCCTTCCGCCCCTACTCTGCCTCTGCCCTTGTTTACTACCCTGACCATCTTCACCCTGCAGCCCGGTACCACGCGCTGGGGCCTGGCCCGCATGGGCACCGCGCCCCGGCAGCTACAGCAGGTGGCGGGCCTGCGCTTTTTCAAGATGCTGGGCAGCGGCTTTGATTTTGGCCTGAAACCCAATTTTCGCCGCTACGCCCTGCTGGCCGTGTGGGAAACCGAGGCGGCGGCCGACGCTTTCCGGGCGGCCCACCCGCTGTGGCAAGCCTATGAGCAGCAAAGCGCCGAAATCTGGACCCTGCACCTAGCCCCGCTCAAGGCCCACGGCCTCTGGGACGGCCAAAACCCGTTTGACTACCAGACTGCCGCTGCCGCCCCACCGGCCGATGGACCGGTTGCCGTCCTGACCCGCGCATCTATCAAGCTCTGGAAGGCGCCGCAGTTCTGGCGGGCCGTGCCGGCTACCAGCGCCGCCTTTGCCCAGGCCGAGGGCGTGCGGGCCGCCATTGGCCTGGGCGAAATTCCGATTGTACGGCAGGCCACGTTCAGCGTCTGGGAGTCGGCCCAGGCCATGCAGCAGTATGCTTACCGCGGGGCCGCCCACAAGGGCGTAATTCAGCGTACCCGCCAGGAAAAATGGTACGGCGAGGAGCTGTTTGCCCGCTTCGGGGTGCTCAGCAGCCAGGGCACCCTCGACGGCAACAACCCGCTGGAGGGCCTGGTATAAATCAAGCTGCGGCGGGCGCAACCAGCCACCGCAACACGCAAAAAGCCCGGCGACGAACCGGGCTTTGCAGATTGACGAGCAACGCAAAAACTAGCTCCCAATGGGAGCCGCCTTGGTCGTGGGCTGGGTTTTCAGGGCCTGTTTCATTTCCTTTTCCTTGAGCTTTTTACAGGTCAGCACCACCACGGCGTCGTTGCTCAGGGCATTTTCGTCGTAGCTCATGTGCACTTTCCGACCGTTCCAGGCGTAGCGCTGGGCAAAGGCGCTGCTGCGGGTACCCGTGCCGGCTTTTTGCTGCAGAGCTGCCAGCACGGCCCGGCTGTTAGTCACGCCGCGGGTTTTAAGCAAAATCACGCTAAGCTTGCCCTGGTAAAAGCCGTAGGTCACGTCGGCCACTTCGCCCTCACCCAGGGTTTTGGGCTCACTCTTGCGGCGGTAGTAGCGCGTCTGGCCCGCCGTTTCGGCCAGGGCCAGGTCCCGGAAGGCGCTGGTGTCACTCTCGAAACGGGCGCCGCGGTAGCCGTAGGTTTCGTCCAGGGCCTGGAGGCTGGCCGGGGCCTGCTGGGCCAGCACCGGCGCGGTGGTAAGGGTCAGCAGACCAAGCAGAATCGAAAGAAGCTTCATTAAAGACAAATTAAAAGTAGCACAGAAGGTCATAAGCCGGCAATATAGGCCAGCCAGTGCAATTTTCAGTCTTTTATTTCTCCCTTGGCAGTCCAGTTGGCCCGGCTGCAACCGCCGGCAACGTCAGGCCACGGAGTGCACCTGCCGGATGGCCTCCCGGGCCGCGCCAATGGGCTGCTCACCCAGTAGGCTAAGCTGGGCCGCGCTGATAACTTCCACGTCGGTCAGGCCAATAAAGGCCAGCAGCCCTTGCAGGTAAGGCGTGGCAAAGTCCAGGGAGCTACCGACTTCAACGGCCCCCGAGGCCACGACGAGGTAAACCTTTTTGCCGTGCAGCAGCCCCGCGTAGCCACTTTCCAGAAAAGCAAACGTGAGGCCCGCCCGCACGATCTGGTCGATCCAGGCTTTGAGGGCCGCCGGAATGCTGAAATTGTAAATCGGCACCCCAATGACCAATACATCCGCAGCCTGCACCTCCGCAACCAGCTGGTCTGACAACCGCAGGGCCTGGCGTTGCTCGGCCGTTTGCTCGTCCGGCGCGATGTAGAGCCCACTGATCATCACTTCATCGACGAACGGCAGCCCGGCCGCCACATCCCGGTAGGTAATGCGCGAAGCGGGCTGTTGAGCCACGAGTTCGGTCACCAATTCGGCCACCAGCTGACGGCTAACCGACAGCGCGGTCCGGCCACTTGAGTTTACTACCAGCACATGCATACATCAGGGGGTTAAGTGAAAAAAGACAGCCAAGCCGACGCAACTGCGGCACATCGATAAAATCGTATTGTCCGGTCTTATATTTCACTAGCGGCTGATACCTGACCTTCACCCGCCTTTCGCCCCAACGGCCAGAAGCAGATGGACTGAATACCCCACTAATTATATAACAATGTAAATAACTAATTTAACTTATTTTCTACAACCTGAATAATCTCCGTCCCTTGACATGCTATGCCTCCAAACCAGCCTCTACCGGAGGGAATAGTTATTGCTTAGCTACAATAAAAAGGGCATGGGGCACGCCGGGAAGCAAAGCTTGGGTTCAAGCGGATTTACTAGCTTTTTTCCGGCGGCAGCTCGGCCAGTATGACTTTAATCTAGCTAGCAGCGCCTACATTTGGCTTTATGCCGTGCGGGCAAAAACCACGAATAAACCGCCGTTATTTTCTGATTCTATGCTGCTTGCCTCTACTCAGCTGCTCGTACTACTGGCTTTATTACCCGGGGCTCCGGCGGCCCCGGCCCAAACGCGGCTCCTCCCCGACTCAACCCAGGCTGCTCGGGCGGCCCGCCCCCAAAAGCTACTCCTCAAGCTGGGTACCGGCCTTACGCGCGGCTACGAGCTTGGGGGCTTTTCCGGCCTTTCCCTGCCGGTGGCGCTCGGGGCGGAAGTTGCGCTGCGGCCGGGCTGGAACCTGTCCGCCAATGGCTTCGGCGGCATCTACCTCTTCGGCGGCGGCAACTCCCGGTCCGTGGGGCCCAACCGGCTGGGTTTCGATGCCGGAATCCGGCGGTACTATAACCTGGCGAAACGCCAGCAGAAAGGCCGCAAACCCGGACCGTTCAGCGGCAATTACGTGGCCCTGCAATCGACTACTCATTGGGTAAAAACCACTTATCTGACACCTACTTGGCAGTATAAGCGCACCTCGGTGGCTTTGGTCTGGGGCCTGCAGCGCCGCCTGGGCGGCCACGGCCTGCTGGATGCCTACCTGGGCCTTGGCCTGACCGATGAGCTGCGGGACCGGCACGATACGGGCAGCGCCCTGCGCTACGAGCGCTACCCTCCCACGCTGGTACCCGAAGCGGCCGTTAAGCTGAGCCTGGTGCTGTAATCGGCAACCGACCCGGCGCAGTAGAGGGGTAGCAAGCAAAGCAAGGCCGATTTGGGGTCGGGGCCGCGGGAATTAGCCATTCCCAGCAATTGCCCGTAATTTCGCCCGTTCCGAACCACAGCATTACAACTGCCCATGCCCGGCTACCATCCCCAAGATATCGAGAAGAAGTGGCAAGCCCACTGGAAAGAGAACAGCACTTTCAAGGCCGATAACCACTCGACCAAGCCCAAGTACTACGTGCTCGACATGTTCCCCTACCCCTCGGGGGCGGGCCTGCACGTGGGTCATCCGCTGGGCTACATTGCCTCCGATATTGTGACGCGCTACAAGCGCCTGCAGGGCTATAACGTGCTGCACCCTATGGGTTTCGACTCCTTCGGCCTGCCCGCCGAGCAGTACGCCATCCAGACCGGCCAGCACCCCGAAAAAACCACCCGCGAGAATATTGCCCGCTACATCGAGCAGCTCAGCAGCCTGGGCTTCAGCTACGACTGGAGCCGCGAAGTCCGCACCTCCGACCCTAGCTACTACAAGTGGACGCAGTGGATTTTCCTCAAGCTGTTCAATAGCTGGTACAACCTTGAAACCGACCGCGCCGAGCCGCTGAAAACTCTGCTCACCAAGTTTGCCGAAAACGGCAGCCAGGGCGTGCGGGCCGCCGGCGACGAAGAGGAGCGCCACGACTTCACGGCCGGCCAGTGGCAGATGTGGAGCGAAAAGCAAAAGCTCCAGGCCGTTCACCCCTACCGGTTGGCTTATCAGTCAGACACGTACGTGAACTGGTGCGCCGGCCTGGGTACGGTGCTCAGCAACGACGAGGTCAAGGACGGCCTCTCGGAGCGGGGCGGGTTCCCCGTGGAACGTCGGCTGATGCCCCAGTGGAACCTGCGCATCACCGCCTACGCCGACCGCCTGCTGCAAGGCCTCGACCACATCGACTGGCCCGAGGCCGTGAAGGAAATGCAGCGCAACTGGATTGGTAAGTCCATTGGTGCCGAGGTGACCTTCCAGGTCCAAGGCCACGAGCAGGCCCAGATCAAGGTGTATACCACCCGCGTCGATACGATCTACGGCGCGACTTTCCTGGTGCTGGCCCCCGAGCACGAGCTGGTCAAGGAGCTGACCACGCCCGGGCAGCAGGCCGAAATCCAGGACTACATCGACGCCACCAAGCGCCGCTCGGAGCGCGACCGGATGGCCGACACCAAAACCGTGTCGGGTGCCTTCACCGGTTCCTACGGCATCAATCCTTTCAGCAACGAGCCCATCCAGATCTGGATTGCCGACTACGTGCTGGCCGGCTACGGCACCGGCGCCGTCATGGCCGTGCCCTCGGGCGACCAGCGCGACTACGTCTTTGCCAAGCACTTCAACCTGCCCATCGTGCAGGTCGTGGATCAGCAGCAGATTGAGGAGCAGGCCGACCCCACCAAGGAAGGCACCTACCTGCACGGCCTCATCCAGGGCCAGAATTACAAGCAGGCTACCCAGACGCTGATTCAGCAGCTCGAGGAGCGCGGCATCGGCAAAGGCAAAACCAACTTCCGCATCCGCGACGCCATCTTTGGCCGGCAGCGCTACTGGGGTGAGCCTATCCCGATTTACTACAAGGACGGCGTGGCCTACGGCGTGGCCGAAGAGGATTTGCCGCTGGTACTGCCCGAAATTGACGAGTACAAGCCCACCGAAACCGGCGAGCCGCCCCTGGGTCGGGCCAAGGACTGGAAGTACAAGGGTCAGTACGAGTATGAGCTGAGCACCATGCCCGGCTGGGCCGGCTCCTCGTGGTACTTCCTGCGCTATATGGATCCCACCAACAACGAGCGTTTCGTGGGCCAGGAAGCCGAGCAGTACTGGCAGAACGTAGACTTATACCTCGGTGGTGCAGAACATGCTACGGGTCACTTGCTCTACTCCCGCTTCTGGCACTTGTTCTTGAAGGACCTGGGCCTGGTAACCGCCGCCGAGCCCTTCCAGAAGCTCATCAACCAGGGCATGATTCTGGGCCGCTCCAACTTCGTGTACCGCATCAACGGCACCAATACGTTTGTGACGCTGGGCAAGAAAGACCAGCACGAAACTACCGCCTTGCACGTGGATGTGAACATCGTGGAGAATGACGTACTCGACGTCGAAGCCTACAAGAAGTGGCGTGACGAGTATGCTACGGCTGAGTTCATTCTCGAGGACAACGGCACGTACGTGTGCGGCGTGGAGGTCGAGAAGATGTCGAAGTCGAAGTACAACGTGGTGAGCCCCGACGTGCTGATTGACCGGTACGGGGCCGACGCGCTGCGCCTCTACGAAATGTTCCTGGGCCCGTTGGAGCAGTTCAAGCCCTGGAACACCAATGGCATGAGCGGCGTGGCGGGCTTTCTCAAGAAGCTCTGGCGCCTCTATCATCCCCAGGACGGCGACTTCGCCGTAACCGACGAAGCAGCCACGCCCGCCGAGCTCAAGGCCCTGCACAAGGCCATCAAGAAGGTGGAAGAGGACATCGAGAAGTTCTCGTTCAACACCACCGTCAGCGCCCTGATGATTACGGTAAACGAGCTGACGGCCCTCGATTCGCACAAGCGTGCCATCCTGGAGCCCCTCACCATCCTGATTTCGCCCTACGCCCCCCACCTGGCCGAGGAGCTCTGGGTAAAGCTGGGCCACGCCGCCGGCAGCATCAGCTCGGCCGCGTATCCGGAGTTCAAGGAGGAGTACCTGGTGGAAGACACCGTGAACT
Organism: Hymenobacter chitinivorans DSM 11115; assembly: GCF_002797555.1. Taxonomy (NCBI): domain Bacteria; kingdom Pseudomonadati; phylum Bacteroidota; class Cytophagia; order Cytophagales; family Hymenobacteraceae; genus Hymenobacter; species Hymenobacter chitinivorans. The sequence continues at coordinate 2,376,965 of NZ_PGFA01000001.1, forward strand.
ACCCGGTGGCCATCAACGGCAAGGTGCGCGAAACCCAGCAGTTTGCCGCCGCCGCTACCCCCGCCGAAATCGAAGCCGCCGTGCGCGAGTCCGGTTTCCTGGCGCGCTTTGCCGAGGGCAAGGAGCCCAAGAAGTTCATCGTCGTGCCCGGCCGCATGGTCAACGTGGTGGTGTAAACGTGCTACTGCTTGGCAAGTAAAAGGCCCGCCGGTTTGCTCCGGCGGGCCTTTTTTGCATGTTCGTCACCTGTCATCCTGAACGCAGTGAAGGACCTTCCTCGCCTACCCCACTATAGCCTCTGACAACGTGCAAAAGCCCTTTACCACACCGGTGGCAAAGGGCTTTTTGCGTTTAATGGGCCTCCTCACATAGGCGAGGAAGGTCCTGAGCAGGCCCAGGATGACAGACGAAAAATCAGGAAAGGGCACAGGCTACGCTGCTACTTCCTGCTTTTCCACCTTAACGTTTCCCACCATCGTTTTGAAAATCAACAGACTGGCTATGGCGCAGGCCGCAATAGTGGCGGCCATGGGCAGGGCCGTGTTGTTGGCCAGGGCGCTGACGCTGATGGCGGCCAGGGCTCCGCAGCTGTACATGAGCGTACCCATCAGGGCCGAGGCGCTGCCGGCCTGCTGGCCGTGGTGCATCATGGCCCCCGCCGTGGCGTTGGGCACGGCCAAGCCCACGCACCCCACGGTGCAGAACAGCGGCACGGCAATGCCGTAGATGCCCAGCCAGCCCGTGGCCGCCATCAGGAGCAAGACCAGAGCCGCGCCGAGGTAAAACACCGTCACGGCCCGCAGAATCTGCTGGAACGTGTAGCGCTTGAGCAGCAGGTTGTTGACCTGGGAGGCAGTGATGATGCCAGCTGCATTCATGCCGAACAGAATGCCGAACTGCTGCTCGCTGAGCCCGAAGAGCTTCATAAATACGAATGACGAGCCGGTAATGTAGGTGAACATGCCACCCTGTACCATGCCCGCCGTCAGGGCGTAGCCCACGAATTCCCGGTCGCGCAGCAGGGCGGCGTAGGTCCGAAAGGAGTTGCGCACAGCCAGGGGATTGCGCCGCTCGGCGGGCAGGGTTTCGGGCAGCACCGCCACAATGCAGACCAGGGTAAAGGCAGCCAGCACGGCCAGCAGTCCGAAAATATAGCGCCAGTCGAAGTGGGCAATGAGGAGGCCGCCCACGGTGGGCGCCAGAATCGGGGCCACGCCCATGATGAGCATCAGGGTCGAAAAAACCTTGGCCGACTCGTTGCCGCCAAACCGGTCGCGCACGATGGCACGGGCCAGCACCATGCCGGCGCAGCCGCCCACGGCCTGCAGGAAGCGCACCACAATCAGGTTATCGACGGACGTGGCAAAGGCGCAGCCTACGGCGGCCAGGCCGTAGAGCAGCATACCCGCCAGCAGGTTGGGCTTGCGCCCCAGCTGGTCGGCCAGCGGGCCGTAGAGCAGCTGGCCCAGGGCAATGCCGATATTATAGGAAGCCAGGGTAAACTGCACCGCCGATATCGACACGCCAAATTCGCGGGCAATAGCCGGAAAAGCGGGCAGGTACATATCAATGCTCATGGGCCCGAAGGCAGTGAGCAAACCCAGCAGCAGGATCAGACTGGTAGGCCCGGCAGTACTATTGCGCATCAAATCAGCGGTAGAAGCTAGAATTGGGCGGTTGGGAAGGGATTTTTCGGGCGGCCCGTTTGCCGGCTTCCCGACCAAGCCCCAAAAACTCTGGGACGGCCAGCGTGCTCGTGCCACCGTGCCCCGCTCGTTTCCCGCCCTGCCGCATGTTGGGCAAGGTACGGCAATCCGGGCCGGGCCCAAGCGGTTCAGCTTCCGGTTCGTGGGCCAAGCAGGAGGCGCAACCCCGGCGGTGGCGGACAAAACCCGGCCCCGGTCGAGGCAATTGCGCCGCTGGCCGATTACCGGCTGCATAGCCTGGGAGAGCCGGTAGTTTTGAAGTAAGCCAGCCGGTTAGTAGCTGACAGTCAGCCCCAAGCAACACTCACCCAACTCCCGAAATCATGCAGCGCCAATTGCCAGACGACACCGAAACGGAGCTCAAGGCCATTTTGTCGGCCGACCAGTACGCCAAATACCAAAGTCAGCGGGTAGCCCTGAAACGCAAGCAGCGGCCGGGCCGGCGGCCCCGGGCGTGAGCGTCGCGGCCTACCCGCAAAAATCCCCTGACGCCTTGGGCTGCCAGGGGATTTTTGCGTTTGGAGCGGTACTGCTTTTAACTTAACCGGGGTGGGTTTAGCGGCCCACTACCAGGCGCTGCACGGCCACGGCCGAGCCTGCCTGCACCCGCACGAAGTAGGTGCCCGGCGTCCAGTTGCTCACGTTCAGGGCGTAGCTTTTGCCCTCGAAGCGGGCCGAATGCACCAGGCGGCCGGTCAGGTCGAAGGCCTGCACCTGGGCCGGAGCGGCAGCGGGCGTGTCCAGCGTGAGGCGGACGGCCCCGCTGCCGGGGTTCGGATACAGCGCCAGGGTCAGCGCCGCCCCGGCAGGACGGGTTGTGGCCAGCGTGGCGCTGGGCTGCAGGCGCAGCACCCAGGTCTGGTTGGCCGCCAGAGCCGGCAGCGTGGCCGTCCAGCTATTGAAGCCGCCTTGGGAATCGAGCGTGACGGTCCCGGCAGCCTGCCCGCTGTAGAGGTCCACGACGCGGTAGGCTCCCGCCGCCAGCGTCGATACGGGCAGGGACAGGGCCAGGCTGCTTACCGGGCTGTTGCCCAGGTTGGCGGCCACTACCACGGCTTCGGGGCCGTACACCCGGGCGTAGGCTACGGTAGCCGCCGAGGCGGTGCTGACCGGCAAATAATAGCCCTTGCGCAGGGGCTCGTGGGCGTTGCGCAGGCCGATGAGCTTCTTGTAATGATTGAGCAGAGAAGCCGGGTCGGCCTGCTGGGCGGCCACGTTGACCTGGGGGTAGTTGGCATTCGGGGCGCGCCAGGGCGTACCGGTGGTAAAACCCGCCTGGGCGCCGGCCGTCCACTGCATGGGGCGGCGCTTGTCCTCGTCGGCGCCGCTGCCGGCCATCCCGATTTCCTCGCCGTAGTACAGGAAGGGCACGCCGGGCATGGTCAGGTACAGGGCCGCGGCCTGCTTCATGCGGGCTACGTTGCTGCCCAGCTCGTCGAAGACGCGGTTCTGGTCGTGGTTGGTCAGGAAGGTGGCGTACTGCAGTCGCGGGTACAGGTTGTTAACCAGATTCAGCTGACTGGTCAGGCCGGCCGCGCTGCCCTGTTTGAGGGCCGTAATCATGGCCGTGGCCAAGTCAAACTCGAAGCACAGGTCGAGCCGGTCGTTCTGCACGTAGGGCACCACGGCGCGGGTGCTGGTCCAGGCCTCGCCCACGGAGAGGGTCGCCGGGTTTTCAGCTTTAATGACGTCGTGAAATTCCTCCAGCACGGCCAACGTTTCGGGCGTGTCGCCCGTGGTGGAGCCGGTTTCCACGAAGTAGCGCACCGCGTCGAGGCGGTAACCATCCACGCCTTTTTGCAGCCAGAAGCGGCTGGCGTCCCACATAGCGGCTTTCAGGTCGGGGTTGCGCCAGTTGAGGTCGGGCATACCATCCCAAAAAGCGCCGTAGAAGTACTGCCCGTTGCGCAGGTGCCAGCCGCTGCCCCCAAACGGGCCGAATCCCAAATCAGTCGGCGACCATAGGTACCAGTTACGGTACGCGTTGGTGGGACTGCTGGCCGACTGCTGAAACCAGGGGTGCTGGCTGGAGGAGTGGTTGAGCACCAAATCAATAATGACCTTAATGCCGCGCTGGTGGGCGGCGGCCAGAAAGGCTTCAAACTGGGCCATGGAGCCGTAGTCGGGCTCGGTAGCCTTGTAGTTGGTCACGTCGTAGCCGTGGTAGCTCGGCGACTCCATCATGGGCATCAGCCACAGGCCCGTAATGCCCAGGTCGGTAGTGGTGGCGGCGTTGCCGTCGTTGAGGTAGTCAAGCTTCTGAATCAGGCCGGCGAAGTCGCCCTGCCCGTCGCCGTTGCTGTCGTAGAAGCTGCGCACGAATACTTCGTAGAACACCGCGTCGTTCCACCAGTGGGTGGTGTAGCCGGTGGGCGGCACCCCGCTGCAGGCGGTGCACTGGCCAAAACACAGGGCAGGCGGGGTATTGACGGCCGCCGTGGCGTCTACCACCCGGGTCAGGGTGCCGGAGTTATCCGGGCTGCCGCAGCCGGCCGGCACGGTTTCGGCGCCGGCCAGGGTGCTGCCATTCACGAAGCGGTACTGAAAACGGCCCGGCGCGGGCAAGGACAGCTGCACCTCGTACACCCCGTCGCCGTTGTCGTCGAGCAAAGGAATAGCCGTGGCATCGTCATTGGTGCCGTAGCCGGCCAAGGCCTGGAAGTTGCCAACTACGTGCACGCCGCCGCTGGCCACGGTTTGCCCGGTCATGTCCACGGCGAAGCGCAGCTGGGTAGCGCACTCCCCGAAAGCCACGATGGGCAGGCGCACACTGGAGCCCCCCACCACCACCTGCCGGTTCACGTTGCCCCCGCCGTCGTCCAGGCCGCAGCTGGCGGGCGGCAGCTCGGCCCCGGGCCAGCCGTTGCCGTTCACAAACTTGTAGAGGTAGACGCCGGCCGGCACGTTGACCGTTGCTTCCCAGACGTTGTCGTGGTCGGCGTCGGTGAGGGCCGTGGTGGCCGGGTTCCAGTTGGCGCCAAAGCCGGCGGCGGCCTGGAAGCTGCCCGCCACGTGGACGCCGGCGGCCGGCACCGTTTGCCGGCTCATATCCACTCGAAAAGTAAGCTGGTTGGCCTGGGCCAGGGAGCCGACCAGCAGGCAGCAAAAAACTGCGAAAAGGTGTTTCATGGGCAGGAAAAAGGTAGCCCCGAAGATACAACCCAAAACCTGTCGGCCCGGCGTTTTTGCTGCCTATTTCCGCAAGTAAGTTGCGTAATTAATTACGCTTGCCCAGCCGCGGACCAAGGCCCCCAGCCGGCCCGCGCGGCTAGGCTTGCTCCTGCTCCTGAGCAGCCAGCTCCTCGCGCTGCTTTTTGGGCAACGAAGCCCGCACCAGGTCGTAGGAATGGTCAATCAGCTCCCGCAGCTGCCCGGCGGGTACGCCGGTGCCGACCAGCACCGTGTTCCAGTGCTTTTTGTTCATGTGGTAGCCCGGCCGCACGTAGTCGTGCTGCTCGCGCAGGTCCACGGCCCGCTCCGGGTCACACTTCAGGTTGATGCTACCGAAGGTGTCGATATCGGTGAGGGCGAAGACTTTGCCGCCGACCTTGAAGACCAAGGTTTCGGGGCCGAACGGGGTTTCTTCACTGACGCCGGCTTTGAGCAGGCAATAGTCGCGGAATTCTTCGATGTTCATACGGGAGCAGCCGCTGGAAAGAGCTTAAAAACAGCAGCCTTCGAACGGCCCGACAGCCGCCCGAAGGCCGATATATGGAGTTACTGGCTTCTCTAGCGCGTAAATAACCGATACAGCACCACGCACAGGCCGACCAGGAACATGGCCATGCTGAGCTTATTGATGAAGTGCATCGTGCGCAGGTTGAAGTTGGTTTTGCGGTTGGGGTCGTTCTTGCGGAAGAAATATCCGAGTGCAGGACCAAAGTTAAACAGGTTACGGCCGTCCATAGCGGGGAGGATTTGGTACAGAAACAGAACACCCAGACGGGCGGAAAGATTTGCCGGCAAGGTAAATAGATTCCGAAATATTCGCGGCCGCCCGGCCACCCAAACCACAAGGGTAGCCATCTGGCGCGGCCGATTTAGACGCTACGTCAATTGCCGCTTTTCCCGCCACTGCAGGCCCGGCGGCAGCGGCGCGGAGGCAAACTCGAGGTGGAGCACGCGCCGGCTACGGGCACTGCGGCTGCGGTCCGAGGCGTGCAGCAGCAGAGGCTTCATGAGCATGGCCCCGCCGGCCGGTACGGCACAGACGACGGCCCCGGTGGTGCGGGCGGCCAGCTCGGGGCCGAGCAGCGGCCCAGCCCGGTGGGAGCCCGGCACTACCTTCAGGGCCCCGTTGTCGGCGTCGCAGGCATCAAGGTGGAGGCGGATGGTGCAGATGTTCTCTAATACTGCTCGGGGCGGCTGCACGGCCACCCCCTCGGGCTTGCGCGTCCAGGGCCCGTAGCCGGGCAGCTCGGTATGGCCGTCCACGCTAATCATCAGATCCTGGTGCCACGCCACGAGCCAGTTGGAATGGGCAGGCTTGTCGAAGTAGATGGACTTGACCAGGTGGCAGCCCGACGGAAACAGGACCGCCAGCAGCTGCGGTAGTTGAGTGGCAACCAGAATCGACTGCAACGCCGGAATTTCGCCCAGCACGTTGCGAATGGCAAACAGGTCTTGGTGACGGCGGAAACCGGGCCCCGCAGCGGGAGCCCCGGCAATGGCGTGCAGCAGCGCAGCCGTTTCGGCCGGGCTCAGCAGGTTGGGCAGCAGCACAAAGCCCGCCGCGTGCAATGAATCCGTCAGCTCGGGCAAAGGAAAGCTCATACTGCGCAGGAAGACTATGAAAGGATGAGCCGGCAAGCTACGTCAGATTACCCGATGCGGCGCTTAGTCGCCGGCCGGTAAGAGCCGGCGGAACCAGACTCTTACCGGCCGGCAGCTCATTCAGCTGTACCTATAAAAGCCAATTATTCTCCCGGCACCCGCTTGGAATGATGCCCGGGGCAGTGCCGTCCGCAGCGGTACGCTCATTCCCAACCAGGCTATACCGGTGGCCGACTTACCCACGGGCCTCTACCTACTCCGCCTACAGGCGCCCGGGCAGGCCGTGGGGCAGCGCTTCGCTAAGGACTAGCCCGCCCGGCCCGCGTGCAACTGCCCGGCCGAACCCGTTTCCTTGGCATATTCTCCCCACCTACTTTTTCAGCTGATGAAAAAACTTCTGCTCGCCGCCGGCCTGTGGGCCCTGGCTCCCGCGGCCTTTGCCCAGACTTCCGCCGCCGAAACGGCCGCCGTAAAAAAAACCATTACCACCTTTTTCGACGGTATGCGCCGGGGCGACAGTGCCCTGGTGCGCAGCACGCTGGCCCCGGGCGTGGTGCTGCACACCATCAGCAGCCGCAGCGGCACGGTGCAAACGGGCACGGAAAAAGCGGCGGAGTTTCTCCAGCTCGTCGGCACCCCGCATCCGGAGGTGTACGATGAGCGAATCAGCTTCGAGCAGGTGCTCGTGGATGCCAACCTGGCCAGTGTCTGGACGCCCTACCAGTTTTACGTGGGGCCCAAGTTCAGCCACTGCGGCTACAATTCCTTTCAGCTGGTGAAATTCGCCGCAGGCTGGAAAATCGTGCACATCATCGACACTCGCCGCAAGGACGGCTGCAAGTAGACAACGGCAAGTAGCTGCAAATCAACTTAGAATGCGGGGATTCGGCGCAGCGGCGTGTCGTCTACTTTCCAGCAGTCCAGCTCGTAAAGCTCCCCGCGCTGGTCGAGGTAGAGCGAGACGAAAACCGGCACGCCGTCTTCGTCCAGGAAGCGGGTACTGGCAATTTTCTCGCCCAGGCGGCGCTCGGCCTGCGGGCTCACGAAGCGCAGGCTGCCGGTCAGCGCCTCATCCAGCTCCACGACTTCGATGCGGTAAAGCAAACTTAGCAGGTGCTCAGCCTGGGGCAGACCACGCAGCAGGAAGAGGAGCAAACCCAGCTCGGGCAGTTTGAGCAGACGAGTGGCCATCAGACGAAGTCCGGTTTCTAGTGCTGCTGTTACATACGATAACGCGCCGGAAAAGGCAGCCCCCAACCGAAGCACAACCCGCTTCTGCTCCGCCTTGCAACGCTTAGTACGCGGCGGCCCTTACGCCGGCCAGGCCTGAATAGCGGTGGCGCTGAGCTGACCCAGGTGGGCCACCACCCGGTCGGCGTGGTCGAGGTTCTGGCCCTCGGAATGCTCACTCTTGTAGCCGACGCAGGCCATGCCCGCGGCCTTGGCGGCCGTTACGCCGTTGGCCGAATCCTCGATAACCAGGCACTCGTGGGGCGGAACCCCGGCCAATTGGGCCGCGTGCAGAAAAATGGCCGGGTCGGGCTTGGACCGGGGAAAATCCTCCCCGCTGATCAGGTTGTCGAAGTACGGGTAGAGCCCGAAGCGGGTAAAGACCCGGGCAATGGTTTCCTTCGAAGCCGACGAAGCCAGCTGCAGGGGCACCCCGGCCCGGTGCAAATCCTCAATCAGGGGCCGCGCCCCGGGCAGCAGCTCTAGCGTCGTCGACTCGTCGAAGGATTTGCCGAACAGCTCCCGCTTGCGCTGAATCAGGGTTTCTACTTCCTCCCTTAGTCCGAACTGGGCCTTGAGCTCCTGGTACACGTTGCGGGTGGAGGCGCCCAGGAAGGTGGCGTACTCGGCGGCTGTCATCGGAATGCCCAGCTCGGCGAAGTGGCGAAAAAAGGCGTCGTGGTGGAGCGGCTCGGTGTCGACGAGCACGCCGTCCATATCAAAAATGACGGTGCGAATCATGCGGTAAAGGTAGCACTCCTCCTCTTTCACCAAGGCGACAGTTCCCGCCGAGGAGCGCAGAGTGCTTTACCGGGCCAGCACCACGATGTCGGGCACTTCCAGCACGGGCTTGGGGTAGCCCCGGCGCACCACGTTGAGCATGGCCTGCCCCAGCTCGGCCAGCGTGGACACGTAGCGGGGCAAAAAGCGCCGCAGCGCCGGGTACAGCCAGCCGAAGTACTTGTAGTAGGGCAGCGTGTGGCGCAGGCCGGGCGTGGCCTGCATGAAACCGGGCCGGAACATATAGGCCTGTTTGAAGCCGAGCGCCAACAGGTCATTTTCGGTGCGGCCCTTCACCCGGGCCCACATGCTGCGGCCGTGGGCCGAGCTGTCGGTGCCCGCGCCCGAGACGTAGCAAAACGTCAGCTCGGGGTTGCGGGGCAGCAGGGTGTGGGCGAAGTGCAGGGTCAAATCGTAGGTCAGGCGCTGGTACTCGGGCTGCTGCAGACCCACCGACGAGACGCCCAAACAGAAGAAGCAGGCGTTATAGCCCGTGAGCTGGTCCTGAATCGGGGTCAGGTCGTGAAAGTCCGCATGGATAATTTCGCGCAGCTTGGGGTGCGTCACGCCCGAGGGCCGGCGGCTGATGCTAAGCACCTGCTCCACGTCGGGGCTGTTCAGGGCTTCGTGCAGCACCCCCTCGCCCACCATCCCGGTAGCCCCGGTCAGAATTGCTTTGATCTTCATGGGAAGGTAGACGGGTGAGCGGGGCGGATGTTTTAGCGCTGCACCCGTTTACTTTTTCCTAGAATCAGCGGGCGTCGCCAGTATGATCAGCAGACTACCGGCCAGGCCGCACCAGCCATAGATGTTCAGATGGGTTTTTACCCTTCGGCGGTGCGTACAATTTCCGTGTCTACCAATAGACGTAGAATTCCATTTATCTGCGCATCCCTCATAGGCGCCCAGTACGGCAAATCCACAAGCAATTACGAATGCGCCGCCCAATATCCATTTGGGCCGCTTATCCAGGTTCAGCAACTTGGCAAGCAGAATTGCGCCCGCAAAGCCACAGATGAGAAACAGCAATAACCTCATCGTCTAGAGGCGAGGTCTACACCCCCACCGGCTCGGCCAGCACCACGGGCTCCAGCCACTTGCCATCCTCGCGCATGAGCTCGATGAGCTGGTCCACGGCTTGCTCCTCGGGCACCGACTTCTTGATGACTTCCTGGCCGCGGTAGAGGGCAATTTTGCCCTTACCCACGCCCACGTAGCCGTAGTCGGCGTCGGCCATTTCGCCGGGCCCGTTCACGATGCAGCCCATGATGCCGATTTTGACGCCCTTCAAATGGTCGGTGCGCTTGCGGATCATGGCCGTGGTTTCCTGCAAATCGAACAGCGTCCGGCCGCAGCTGGGGCAGCTGATGTACTCGGTCTTAGACATGCGGGTGCGGGCCGCCTGCAGAATGCCGAAGCTGAGCTGGTTGAGCTGGTCCAGAGTCTGAAGCCACTCGCTTTTCGGGCGCTCGGGCAGCAGCTCGGTGCTCAGAATTACCCCGTCGCCGAGGCCGTCGAGCAGCAGGCCGCCCACGTCGGTGGCGGCGTAGAGCTGGGTTTGCTCGGGCGTCAGCGCGGGGTACTGGCGCTGGATAATCACCGGGTTGGTAATGCCATTATTGAGCAGCTCAAAAAACGCCCGGCGGATTTCGGGCATGGCGTGGGCGTTGTCGGTGCGCAGCAGCACGACGGCCGTGGTATCCTGGCGGAGCTGGTCGAGGGCGGCCGGCGTGAGCGAGTCCAGGGTCTGGAACACGAAGTTGAGCTCGGCGTGCCGGGTGCCGGCCACGGCGTACTCGGCTGGGGTCAGCACCGGGTAGTGGTCGGGGCGGGCACCGCCGTCGAGCCAGGCGCTGTAGTCGACAACCTCCTTCAGGCCGTTGGGCAGCATAAACGGCACCGGCCGCTGCCCGCTGTAGAGGTAGTCGGCCCCCAGGTCGTTCATCTGAAACTTGTCGAGGAAGGCCGAGTACAAGTGCCCCACGGCCCGCAGATCGGCATATTCCACCGATGAAAGCCGGGAAATATCTACCATCACCCGGGGCACGTTCTGCCCGCCCAGGTTCTGCACCTCCCGCGTGTAGCGGCGGAAGTACTGGAAGGGGTCGATGGGGATGTTAGTTGTCAGTTGTTGGTTGTTAGTTGTTAGGTCGTTCTTTTCACTGACAACTGACAACTGAGAACTAACAACTAAGGGCCGGATGGGCTTGGCCTCCAGGGCGCGGGTGGTGTAGCGGTCAATCAGGGCCTTGGCCACGGGGGCTTCGGCTTCGGGAGCTTCGGTGAGTGATACGCGCACGGTGTCGCCGAGGCCGTCTTCGAGCAGGGTCCCGATGCCCACGGCCGACTTGATGCGGCCGTCTTCGGCCTCGCCGGCTTCCGTCACGCCCAGGTGCAGCGGGTAGGGCTGCAGGCCTTCCGCATCGAGCTTCTGCACCAGCAAGCGGTAGGCCTGCACCATTACCTGGGTATTGGAGGCCTTCATCGAGAGCACCACGTCGTAGTAGTTTTCCTCCTCGCAGAGGCGCAAAAACTCCAACGCCGACTCCACCATGCCCAGCGGAGTGTCGCCGTAGCGGCTCAGAATCCGGTCGGACAACGAGCCGTGGTTGGTGCCGATGCGCATGGCCGTGCCGTACTGCTTGCAGATCTGGACCAGGGGCCGAAACCGTTCCCGGATCCGGTCTACCTCGGCCGCGTAGCTGCTGTCGGTGTACTCAATGACGTCGAATTTCTTCTTGTCAGCGTAGTTGCCGGGGTTCACGCGCACTTTTTCCACGATGCGGGCGGCCAGCTCGGCGGCGTTGGGCGTGAAGTGAATGTCGGCAATGAGCGGCACCGTGCAGCCCCGCTTGCGCAGCTCCTTCTTGATTTCGAGCAGGTTCTGGGCCTCCTTCACGCTGGGGGCCGTGATGCGCACGTACTCGCAGCCAGCTTCCACCATGCGCAGAGTCTGCTCCACCGAGCCCAGGGTGTCCATGGTGTCTACGGTGGTCATGCTCTGCACCCGAATCGGGTTGAGGCCGCCCATGGGCAGGTCCCCGATTTTCACCTCGCGCGAGAGGCGACGCTTGTATTCGGTCAGGCTGGGGCAGTAAATCTTGGAAGCGGAGGCAGTGGTCATGCTCAAAAACTGGATAGGCGTAGTCAAAACTACGGATAGTCGCGTAAAGTTGCGGCGGGCAAAGGTACGCAAGGTTTGGGCGCGGGACACGTCGGGGCTTGGCCGGTATCAAGCCCGCGTTGGGCGGTACCAGCCCGGCCGGGGCGGCAGGCCGTGGGGCGGGCCACAGGCGAACCGCGGCCGCCGCGGGGCAACTTTTCGCGTGGCCGCCGGTCTATAGTTCTGTATCAACGATGCTTCCATGAAGTCTTTTCTATTGCTGCTGGCCGCCGCGCTGCTGTGGGCTCTTCCGGGCCGGGCCCAGCAGGTTACGGTCATCAAATTCGCGGACCTGCAGCGGCGCCTGAGCCGGCAAAACGACACGACCTACGTGGTCAACTTCTGGGCCACCTGGTGCGCGCCCTGCGTCAAGGAGTTGCCGCTGTTTGAGCAGCTGAGCACGACCCAGGCCGGCAAAAAGGTGAAAGTGCTGCTGGTCAGCCTCGACTACGCCTCCCAACTCGATAAGAAAGTCAAGCCCTTCGTGCTCAAGCGCGGCCTGAAGTCGGAAGTGGTGCTGCTCAACGAGCCCGACCCGAACTCCTACCTGGAAAAAGTAGACCCCAAATGGTCGGGCGCCATTCCGTTCACGCTGATTTGGAACGGTAAAAAGAACCGGCGGGCCACCTTCGAAAAGGAGTTTACCCCGGCCGAGCTGACGGCTGAAATCAATAAGTTTTTGTAGTCAAATCCTTCACCTCATCCTGCTTGCCATGAAAAAGCTCCTCTCCTTCTTCCCCGCCCTGCTGGCCCTGGTGCTGCTCACGGGCTTCGTACTGGGGCCGGCCGGCTACCAGGTCGGCGACAAAGTCGCGGACTTCAAGCTTCGGAACGTGGACGGTAAAACGGTGTCGTTGGCCGATAACAAGGCCGTCAAGGGCTACATCGTCGTCTTTACCTGCAACACCTGCCCCTACGCCCAGGCCTACGAAAGCCGCATTATTGCCCTGCACCAGAAATACGCGCCCCAGGGCTACCCCGTGGTGGCCATCAACCCCAACGACGCGGCCACCGTGCCCGGCGACTCCTACGCCGAAATGAAGGCCCGGGCCGCCAGCAAAAAGTATCCTTTCCCCTACCTGCAGGATGAAACCCAGCTGGTAGCCCGCACCTACGGCGCCACCCGCACGCCCCACCTCTACGTGGTTACCCGCCAGGGCTCCGAATTCGTGGTGAGCTACATCGGCGCCATCGACGACAACTCGGAAGACGCCAAGCTGGTCAAAACCAAATACGTGGAGCAAGCCATGACCGACTTGCTGGCCGGCAAACCCGCCGCCACCAATTCCACCAAAGCCATCGGCTGCACGATTAAGTGGAAAAAAAGCTAATGATTAATGTGCTCAAGTGCTAATGTGGGGGATGTGAGAAATGAAAAACCGTGTCATTGCGAGGCGTGAGCCAAAGCAATCCGTCCTCTGAAATGTACTGAGCTCTTTTAAGTAAAAAAGCCCTTTCCCGTATTCACGAGAAAGGGCTTTTTGGTAAAAGGACCCTAGTCACTAGCAGCGGACGGATTACTTCTGCCTTTGGCTTCGCAATGACACACGCTTTTCATTTCTCACATTCTTCACATTCAAGCACATTCAACCACATTAGCACCTGAGCACATTACCAATTAGCACATTAGCATGATTTTGCCGATATGCTCGCTGCTTTCCATCAGCTCGTGGGCGGCGGCGGCTTCGGCCAGGGAGAAAGTGCGGTGGATAACGGGTTTGAACTTGCCGGCGGCCAGCAGCGGCCACACGTGCCGCTCGACTTCAGCGGCCAGGGCGGCTTTGAAATCGGCGGAGCGGGGGCGCAGGGTGCTGCCGGTGATGGTGAGGCGGCGGCGCATGACTTCCAGGGCGTTGAACTCGGCCCGGGGTCCGCGCGTGGCGTTGATGAACACCAGACGGCCGTCGTCCCGGAGCAGGCTCAGGTTTTTGGGCGTGTAGTCGCCCCCAATCATGTCCAGAATCACGTCGGCGCCGGTTTCGTGCAGGGCAGCTTCGAAATCTTCTTGCTTATAATTGATACAGCGCTGGGCCCCCAGCTCCTCGCAGGCCCGGCACTTGGCGGCGCTGCCGGCGGTGGCCAAAACCGGGGAACCCAGGGCCGCGGCCAGCTGAATGGCGGTGATGCCAATGCCGCTGCTGCCGCCGTGGACCAGCAGGATTTCGCCGGGCTGCAGGGCGCCGCGCTGAAACACGTTGTGCCACACCGTAAACACGGTTTCGGGCAAGGACGCAGCCTGCGCCAGGGTCCAGCCGGCGGGCACGGGCAGGCAGTGGCGGGCCTCGACGACGGCGTACTCGGCGTAGGCCCCGGCCGTGAGCAAGGCACAGACTTCGTCGCCGGGCTGCCAGCGCGTGACGGCGGCGCCGCAGGCTTCCACGGTGCCGGCCAGTTCCAGGCCGGGCACCAGGCCCATCACGTCGGCGGCGCCGCCGTACTTGCCCTGGCGCAGCAGCACGTCGGGCCGGTTGACGCCGGCAGCGGCCACCCGAATCAGGACTTGATGGGGCGCGGGAACGGGTTTTTCTCTTTCCTGAAGCTGCAGCACGGCGGCGGCCCCGGGCTGGGTTATGACAATGGCTTTCATGAGAACAATCAGAAATCCTGGGCCTTAAAGTAAATGCGGAACGTGGAGCCCACGCCCACCTCGCTGTCGACTTCGAGCCAGGCGCCGTTGAGCTGCACCATGCGGTTGACCAGGTACAGCCCCATGCCCGAGCCCTCAACGTGCTCATGAAACCGCCGAAACAGCTGAAACAGCTGGCTGCCGTGCCGCTCCAAATCGATGCCCTGCCCATTGTCGCGCACGGTCAGCACGGGGGTGCCATCCTGCAGGCTGCCCGACACCTCCACCCGGGGCGGCCGGCCGGGCTCGGCGTACTTCAGGGCGTTGCTGAGCAAGTTGTAGAGGATGCTCTGCAGGTTGGGCCGCACGAAGCGCACGGTGGACAGGGCCGCAAAATCGAGGTTAAACTCGGCCTGCAACGCGGCGCTTTGCTCCTGCATGCTGGCCAGCACTTCCCGGGTTAGAGCGGCCAGGTCCACGTTTTCGGCCGGCACCAGGGCGTGGCGGCGCTGCAGCTGCACCACGTCGGAGAGGTCGTGAATGGTTTGGTGAATCTGCTGCAGGGCCCGCTCAAACATGGTGATGAGCTTAATGGCTTCCGGGTCGCGGAAGTAGGCCGTGCGGGTCAGCTCCTCGAAAATGCCGGCCATGTTGTTGATGGGCTGCTTTAAGTCGTGGGAGGCGGTGTAAACGAAGCTGTCCAGGTCGGCGTTGGTGCGGGCCAGCTGCTGGTTGCGGGCTTCTAGCTGCTGCCGGGCCTGCTTAAAGTCGTCGATATCAGTACTGGTGCCAAACCACTTGACCACTTGGCCGGCCGCGTCGCGCATGGGCGTGGCCCGGTGCAAAAACCAGCGGTAGCGCTCGTCGTGGGCCGAAAGCAGCTGACTTTCCTGCTCATAATCGGTACCGCTGTGCATGCCGGCCATGAAGTTGGCCGTAATATTTTCCCGTTCCGCTGGCGGCAGCAGCTCGGTCCAGCCAAACTCCAGCGCATAGGCCACCGACCGGCCCGTCAGTTCCGTCCAGCGCTGGTTGATGTAGTCCAGCTGTCCATCGGGGCGGGCAGTCCACACAATCTGCGGGATGCTTTCGGCCATAAAGCGGAACTGCTCTTCGCTTCGCTGCAGCTGGTTTTGCAGCTCGCGCTGCTCGTGATTGTCCACCAAAGTGCCGTACCAGCGCAGGGCCTGCCCCTGGGCATCGTACTCGGGCACGCCCCGGCTGATTTGCCAGCGGTAGTGCCCGTCGTGGTGGCGCAGGCGGTAGTGCAGTTCCCAGGGCTCCCCGCGCATGAGAGCCTGGCGCAGGCGGCGGCGCACCTCGGGCTGCTCGTCGGGGTGCACCAGGGCCGTGAAGATGTCGCCGGTTTGCAGCTCGGTGGTTTGGCCCGTGTAGTGGTACCACTGCGGACTCAGGTACTGCATCGTGCCATCCGGGGCGCAGATAAACGACACGGCGGGCAGGGCCTCGGTCATGCGGCGCAGGCGCAGGTCGCGGCGGCCGATTTCGGCGGCCAACGCGCCGGCGCTCTGCCGGGCCCGCACCCGCTCGGTGGTATCGACGGCAAACGCCAGCACCCCAAAAATCTGCCCCTGCTCGTCGCGCAGGGCCTGAAACGTCAGGTCCAGATAGAGGCTCGGGGCGCCGGCTGGGCGGCCCACGGGCTGAATCGGCACCTCGTGGCCCACGAAGGTTTCTCCGGTCTGGAACACCTGGTCGAGGCGGGCTACAAAGCCCTGCTCGACCAGCTCGGGAAGCAGCTCGGCCAGGGGCTGGCCCAGTACGGCGCGGTTGTTCATCAGCGCATTATGGGCCTCGTTGAAGAAGGCGTAGCGGTGCTCGGGCCCGTCCATGGTGGCTATAATGGCCGGCGCCTGGCCCAGAATCTGGCTCAGGCGCTGGTCCTGGCGGCGCAGCTGCTCCTGCACCCGCTTCTGGTCGTCGATATCGGTGTTGGTGCCCAGCCACTGGGTTATTTCGCCGGCCGAGTTGCGCAGGGGCAGCAGGTTGCCCAAAAACCAGCGGTAACGCCCGTCGGCCCCGCGCAGGCGGTGCTCGGTCTGAGCTCCGGTGCCAGTGCGGATGACGGCGGGCAGGCCCTGAAAAGTCGTGGTCTGATCATCCGGGTGCACGAAACGGGCCCAGCCCGTGCCCAGCAGCTCCTGGGCCGTAGCGCCGGTGTAGGCCTGAAAGCTGCGGTTGGTGTAGCTTACCTGCCCGTCGTCGGGGCGGGCCGTCCAGGTGAGCTGGGGCAGGGCCTCGAGCAGCTGGCTGAAGTGGGCCGTGCTGGCGGCCAGCTCCTGGCTCAGGCGTTTCTGCTCGTGAATGTCTACCGTGGAGCCGTACCATTTCAGGCCCTCATCGGTAAGGGCGGGCACGGTGTGGCTCAGGTGCCAGCGGTAGAGCCCATCGTGGCGGCGCAGGCGTACTTCCAGGTTCCAGCCCCGCTTTTCGGCCAGGGCAGCGGCGTATTCGGCCCGGGCCCGGGCCCGGTCGTCGGGGTGGAGCAGCGCGTCCCAGACCTCGTTCACGTCGGTACTTTCGGGGTAGCCCGCGTACTGCCGCCACTGGGGGCTGGTATACTCGGTGCGGCCCGCGGCATCGTTGATAAAGGTCATTACGGGCAGGGCCTCGGTCATGCGGCGCAGCCGCTCGTCGCTGCGCTGCAGCTGGGTGGCCAGGCCCTCAGCCCGCTGCCGGGCCAGCACCTGCTCGGTAACTTCCACCAGAAACGCCAGAATACCCTGGGGCTGGCCCTGATTGTCGCGCAGGGCCTGGTAGGTAAAGTTCAGGTAGTGCAGGCGCAGCTCCCCGGTGGCCGGATCAGTCAGCCAAACGGGCATTTCCTGGCCCACGTAGGGCTGCTGAGTGCGGTATACCTGGTCCAGAATGGGCAGAAAGCCCTGCTCAGCCAGCTCGGGCAGCACGGTGGCCACAGGTCGGCCCAGCGCGGCGCGCCCCCCCACGAGCTGCTCGTAGCGGGCGTTAAAAAAGGCGTAGCGGTGCTCGGGGCCTTCCAGCGTGGCAATCATGGCCGGAGCCTGGGTCAGGATCTGGCGCAGGTATTCGTCCTTGGTTTCGAGCTGGCGCTGAAACTGCTTCTGGTCGTCGATATCCACGCTGGAGGCGTACCAGCGGGCAATGGAGCCGTCTTCGGGCCGCCGCAGGGGCACGGCCCGCAGCAGGTGCCAGCGGTAGAGCCCATCGTGGCGGCGCAGGCGGTACTCCCCCGACCAAGGCTGGCCCAGGGCGCGGCCCCGGGCAAAGTCGGCCTGCAGGCGGCGCCGGTCCTCGGGGTGCAGGGGTTCCGTCCAGTGGCGGAACCCGGGCTCGGGCTGCTGGCCCGTGAATTCGTAGCGCTGGGGGTTGATGTACAGAATCTGTCCCTGGTCGTCGGCAATGTAAATGAAGAGCGGCAGGGACTCCACCATGGTCCGAAACTGGGCGTCCTGCTCCCGGATTTCGGCCATCAGCTCGGCCGTGCGCTGCTTGGCCTCCACCCGCTCCGTGACGTCGATACCAAAGACCAGAATACCCTGGGTCTGGCCCTGCTCGTCGGTCAGGGGCTGGAGCACGCCGTCGAAGTAGAGCGTGGCCACGGAGCCATCGGCGGCGGGCGGCTGCTCCATGGGCATTTCCGTCAAGACAAACGGCTCCCCAGTCCGGTAGATTTCATCCACGAGCTTGATGTAGCCGTTGGTAACCAGCTCGGGCACGGCCAGGGCGGCGGGCATTCCCGCCCGCACTTTGCCCCCGAAGAGCTGGTTGCCCCGCTCGTTGAGGAAGCCGTACACGTGGTCGGGCCCGAGCAGGGTGGCAATGTGGGCGGGCACCTGGCTCAGAATCTGCTGGAAGTGGCGGTCCTGGGCCGCCAGGCGCTGCTCGGTTAGCTTCTGGTCGTGAATATCGAGCGTGGTGCCCGTCCAGCCCGTCACGGCGCCGGCCGCATCCCGGCGCGGAATACCGCGCACCAGGTGCCAGCGGTACTGCCCATCGGCGCGGCGCATGCGGTACTCCACGGCGTAGTCGGTGGCCGCGGCCCGGGCCTGGCGCCAGGTTTCCAGCACCCGGGCCCGGTCGTCGGGGTGCACCACGGCCAGCCACCCGTCAGCATTGGCCTGGGCTAGGCTGAGGCCCGTGTATTCCAGCCACCGCACGCTGTGGTAGTCGGCCCCGCCGTCGGCGCGGGTCGTCCACACAATTACGGGCAGCGTGTCGAAGAGCTGGCGGTAGTCGGTGTCGGCGGCGGACACTTCGGCGGGCTCCAACTTAATTTCCACCGTGGGCTCAGCCCGGTACAGCAGGTAGCGCAGCTCGTTTTCGGGGCCCCACACCGGCCAGGTGCGGTGCTGCCAGCCTCCGGCCCGGGCCTCGTGCGCGGCCCCGGAGCGGGCCACGGCCGCGACGCCGGTTTGCAGTTCGGCGCCGACCAGGCCTTGCTCGGCCGCGGCCCCGGGGGCAAAGACGGCTGCCGCGGCCTGGCCCAGCAGCTGATCCAGGGGCTGCCCGGCCACTTCGGCCGCCCGGGCGGAAGCGGCTACGATGGTCAGCTCCGGGGTGAGGGCCAAATGGATGCCGGGCAAGGCTGCAAACAGAGCTTGATAGTCGGGATGGGCAGGCATAAGAGAATCGTAACAGGCCGCAGAAGCTCCTTGCTGGCGGGGCAGTATACGCAAGAGCCCCCAAACTGAAGCATTCCGCCGCCGGATTGTTGCTTTGCCGGACACTTTTTAGCGTCCCGGGCCGGCCGCCGGGTATGGTGGTTTCGCCGGCGTCATTGCTTTTTTTAGCCTTTCTTCGCGCCATCGCGTAGCAGCTATTACGCCCCTCACCCCATGAAAAAGCCTTTATTTCTGCCGCCCCTGTTTACCGCCGCCCGCACCGCCGGCCTGGCCGCTTGGCAAACCGGCCGCCTCTTCCAGCAGCTGGCCAAAAAAGCCCTGGACTCGATTCAGGACGTTTTGCGGGCCGAGGTGCAGAAAGGCAACGTGCAGCTCGTGGCCGACTTTCTGGCCGATAAAGCCCTGCCCGCCGCCAAGGCCCTGCTGCTGGAGCGCATGACGGCCCGCCTGCTGGTGCGTATTGGTTTGCGGGGCGCTTTGGCCTCCAATGTGGTGGGCTGGATTCTGCCCTTCGTGCTGGAACGCCTGGTAAAAGTAGGCGTCAGCACCGGCTTTTTCGAGAAAGTACGCACCCACACCACCGTGGCCGACACGCTGCGCCGCCTCGACGAGCTCCGGCGCGCCGCCTGGAAAACCATGGTGCCCGACGCCGGCAGCGGGGCCGAAGTCTTGCCCGACGACCATCAGTTGCCCGCCCAACTGCCGCCGGTCCGTCCGCAGGGGGAGCGCCAGGAATGGAGCCAACAGTAAGTATTCGGCCTTTCTCTTAGTGGCAGAGTAGGGTTTTGCTTTTCCAAGCTTTACTTGCCTTACCCGACCCGCTTATTTGATTAGCCTATTTTCTACCTGCCTGATGCTACGCCACTTACCGCTTTTTCTCTTCGCCCTGCTCCTGCTGACGTCTTCCGCCTGCCGGAAAGACACGGTGGCACCGGCACCGGCACCGGCGCGGCCCCCGCGCTGGAGGGCCGCTGGACGATGCAGAGCACGACGGCCAACTTCTACAGCCCGACCGGGCAGCTGCTCTCAAAGCAAGCCAACCAGAACGACCCGTACTATATGGTTATTACCAGCGAAACGCTGGAGTTCTTTTCATCGAAGGACGACCGTTCGCTGGGCCGCAGCACCCTAAAGCGCGAGGGCAGCCTGCTACGGCTGGAGGCCCCCCTGAAAAGCCCGACTATTGCCGAGCTTACCGACCACCAGCTCACGCTTCGCTACGAGAAAATGTCGACCTATCTTTCGGGCGACTACGTGACGGGGGAAGATGTGTACGTGCGTTAAGCTAGGAAAATAGCCCCGCCGTATGGGCGGCCCGAATCAGGTCGGGGGCGGTTTTGAGGGCCACCAGCACGAAGCGCTTGGCCGACTCTTTCACCTCGTCCTTGCTGACTTCCCGGGACTCGTCGCGCACAAACTCCGCCAGCAGCTTAAAGGACTGGGCAATAGCCTCGTGCCGGGGCTTGGCGGCGTGCAGCTCCTGGTGCACCACGGCCAGCTGGGCCCGAAGCTTGTCGCGCCGGGAGGTGAAAACCGAGTCGTTTTCCAGGTGGGGCCGCACCCGCTCGACAAGCTCCACTAAGGGCCGCAGCTTGGTGGCCGTGGTAGCGGCCGTGGTTACGAGCGGGTCCAGGAGCCGGTCCCGTTTCCGCGGCCGGACGGCAGTCAGGGCTCCGTGCAGCGGCGCCGCGGGCGTCGGCAGCTCCTCGGCTACCCGGTTTTTATCAGCCTCCATACCATGACGAATCTAGTGCTGTACTAAAAGTACTACCGCCGCCGCTGGATTTCCAATTTTGCCTGGTGTTTGGAACGTGGTAATCGACATTTTTGCCGGCGGCTGAGGCGCAGAAAATCCGCCGGGAAGCGCGTACCTTGACCGTGTCACCCGTTGCCGTCAGGCCCCAACCACGCCGCTACCAATGCCTGATTCTACCCTCCCCGACCACCCCACCCCCCCGGCCGCCGACGCCTCGCCGGAGCAGCAGCGCGCCTACCAGCGGAGTTTGTGGAATCATTTGCTGCTGGACGAAACCTGGCGCCGCACCCGCTTCAACCCCGCCCCTAATGCTCTGCTAGCCGAAATCGTGCGCGACTTACCACCCGGCCGGGCCCTGGACGTGAACATGGGCGAGGGCCGCAACGCCCTGCACCTGGCCCGCCTCGGCTGGCAGGTCACGGGCGTGGATATTGCCGAGCAGGCCCTGCACTACGCCCAACAACGCGCCCGGGAGCTAGGCGTAGCGCTGACCACCGTCGAGCACGACGCGGCTTCTTTCGATTGGGGCCAAAGTAGCTGGAACCTGCTGGTGCTGTGCTACGCCGACGAACAGGCCCACGCCGGCCGAGCCGCCCAGGCCCTGACGCCCGGCGGCCTGGTGGTCTTCGAAAACTTTCATTTTGACGTTAATCAGGCCCGGCAAAGCCCACCCGGCCAGGAAATAGGCTTTCGCACCAATGCGCTGCCCAACCTCTACCGCGCGGCTGGCTTCCGGATTCTGCGCTACGAGGAGCCGGTAGCCGTGGCCGATTTTTCTAGGGAAACCCAGCGCCTGGTGCGGCTGGTGGCGCAAAAGCTGTAAGTTGGGCCGAGCTGCACCCCTCAGCTCTTCCTTCGGGCGTCAAGCCGGGTGGTCCAATTACTGACCGTTATTGCTTAGCTCTAATGCCCAGATTATTATTCTCTGTCTTCGTCGTGCTGTGTGCCCACTCTGCTTTAGGGCAAACCAGCGCGGGGCCCCGCGTAGCTTATTACAGCCCCCGCAACCGGCTTACCCCCACTTTTACCACCCTAGCTGACACCACTGGCCAGCCGCGGTACCTGGTCCTGAAAGCCCCTATCAAAGCCATCAGTGCGCCCGCGCCCGGCTGGCTCCGAATTCAGCGGGGCCACAATACGGTGCTGGTTGCGGCCCGGCGCCTGGTTCGGTACCCCGACCCCATCGTGTTGCCCCTCGCGGCGGGCACCGGCCAGATTACGTTTAGCACCACCATCGGGGCCGACAGTCTGAAGCTCAACGAACTGGCCGCCCGCAGCTACGCCTGGCTGGAGCAGCAGCTGGGCCCAGTGAAGGTCGACAGTCCCCGGCCCGACACCTTGGTGATGAGCAGCCGCACCTGGGTTCCCATGGATTTGCTCAACTCTTCGGGCCGCACCACGGCTTTCCAGCTCTGGTACACGCTGCGCCTGACGCTCACCAACGGCTGGCTGCGCTACGAAATCAGCCGCTTCAGCCGCGCCGCCGAGCCCAGCCCCGGAAATCCCCACCCCCGCCTGATTCCCTTGGAGAAAATTCTGCCGCCCGGGCGGGAGTTCAACCCGGCCACCGGCCCGGGCTACCGGCAGAATCAGCAGCGCCAGCAGGTGCAGGCCACCGCCGCCGAACTGCTCGAGTCGCTGCAGGAAGCAGTGCAGCGGGCGGAAGGCGAAAGTTGAGCCCACGGGCAAGCCGAAGGGTAAGCATAAGCGTTTTGCTATCTTTCAGCCCATTGAACCCGGCGCCACTACCGGCCAGCTACTCCTCTGTTATCTTCCTTCCTTGCTTTTCTTATGCCCCAACACCCTACCCCCACTCCCCCCGCAGCCGGGGTTTCTGTTTCCAGCAAACACGGCATCATCATCCTGGTCGTCCTCCTGATCATAATAGCCCTTTTCGGTAAGTCCACGACTTCGACGCCCCCTACTCCGCAGCCCGAACAAACAACTTCAGCAGTTGCTACTGATACACTGGGCACACGGGCAGATTCCGCCGCCGCCGAGTAACTAACTGAACTGCTTAGGCATACCAGTAATTTTTTTCGGAGCCTCTACCGCCGAACAGTTACCCCTAAGCTTCTTCATCTGTCTTTATGCCCCGCTTATCATCCCTATTCCTGCTGTGCCTGACGCTGCTGGCCGCCTGCAAGAAAGCACCGGTGCAGCCCGAACCGGAGCCCGCCTTGGCAGGCCGCTGGAACCGCAACGTCTTTGCCTATACCGATTATGACCCAGCCGGTAAGGTTGTGGCGACTACCGAAGATCAGCTGGCCGGGCAAGGCCTGTACTTTACCTTCTCGGCCGACACCATACGGTACTTCGAGAATCAGGTGCTGCTTTCGAGCAGCCGCTACGCCCGCGAAGGGTCGGTGCTGCACGTGACGCACTACAACGTGAATCTGCGCCAGACGGAAAAATACGACCTGACAATTGCCGAGCTGAC